>NZ_FOEP01000003.1 GCF_900110775.1 Thalassovita taeanensis
ATGGTGTCCGTCAACGGCATGGTCGAGAAGCCCGCACCGGGCACCGCGCCGTCGAATCTGGCGGTGATCGGGCGCTATATCCTGTCGCCACGGGTGCTGCAGAACCTCAACAAGATGAAATCCGGGGCCGGCGGAGAAATCCAGCTGACCGACGCGATTGCCGAGGAAATCAACAACGACCGCGACGTATACGGCTTCCGCTTCCGCGGGCAGCGGTTCGATTGCGGATCAAAGGCCGGGTTCCTTCAGGCCACCGTATCGTTCGGCCTGGCACGCGATGAGCTGAAAGACGAGCTGTCGCGCTATCTGCGCGAAATCATCTCGTTGGACAAAGCCGCAGAATAAGCAGGAGCAGAGTCGAACGTGCGCAATGTACTGGTGACGGGGGGCGCGGGCTATATCGGCTCGCATGCCTGTAAGGCACTGAAGGCGGCGGGCTATGTGCCCGTGGTTTTCGACAACCTGTGCACTGGCTGGGAGGACGCGGTAAAGTTCGGCCCGTTCGAGCGGGGCGATCTTATGGACCGCGGCCGGTTGGACGAGGTGTTTGCCGCCTATCAGCCCATCGCCGTGATGCATTTCGCAGCGCTGTCTCAGGTCGGCGAAAGCATGTCTAATCCGGGCAAATACTGGCTGAACAACGCCAGTGGGTCGCTGAATCTGATTGAGGCGGCGGTGGCGGCGGGGTGTCTGAACTTTGTCTTCTCGTCGACCTGTGCCACCTATGGCGAACAGGACAATGTGGTTCTGGATGAAACCAGTGTGCAGATGCCGATCAACGCGTATGGCGCGAGCAAGCGCGCGATCGAGGATATGCTGAGCGATTTTGGCGCCAGTCACGGGCTGAACTCGGTGATCTTTCGCTATTTCAACGTGGCGGGTGCCGATGAGGCGGCTGAGGTCGGCGAATTCCATCAACCCGAGACGCATCTGATCCCGCTGGTGTTGGATGCGATCGACGGCAAGCGGGACGCGCTGACGATTTTCGGCACCGATTACGACACGCCGGATGGGACCTGTATTCGTGACTATGTGCATGTCTGCGATCTGATTGATGCGCATGTTCTGGGGCTGAAATGGCTTGAGGATGGCAAGGGCAGCCGGGTGTTCAATCTGGGCACCGGCAGCGGGTTTTCGGTGCGCGAGGTGATCACGCGGTCCACGGCTGTGACCGGGCGCGCGGTGCCTTTCAACGAGGGGCCACGGCGGCCGGGCGATTGCACCAAGCTGGTTTCGGGCTCGGTGCGGGCCAGGGACGAGCTGGGCTGGCGGCCGGAGCGGTCAACGATGGACCGGATGATCGCGGACGCGTGGCGGTGGCATCAAACCGGGCATTACGACAAGTGAAATGAACAGCCCCGCCCCCGCGATACGGGCCCTGACGCGGGCCGAAGCCTATCGCTTGAGGTGGAAGCGCAAGCGGCTGTTGTGGCGGGCGTTTCGGGCGCGGCGGCAATTGTCGGTGGTGGCCGATCGCACCGCGCAGATACGGCCGGATGATATTCTGGCGGTGATCGTGCAGCGCAACGAGGCGGCGCGCCTGCCGTATTTCCTGTCGCATTATCGCCGCCTTGGGGTGTCGCATTTTCTGGTGGTGGACAACGGCAGCGATGACGGCAGCGACCGGATGCTTGCCGCGCAGGACGATGTTTCGGTGTGGCGCAGCACGCATGGGTATCGGGACGCGCGGTTCGGGCTGGACTGGTCGACATGGTTGCAGATCCGCCACGCGCACGGGCATTGGTGCCTGACGGTGGATGCGGACGAGGTGCTGATTTACCCCGAGCACGAGGCGCATGGACTGCCCGAGCTGACGGCGTGGCTTGACCGGAACGGGCGCGCGGCGTTTGGGGCGTTGATGCTGGACTTGTACCCAAAGGGGCCGCTGGGCGCGCAGAGTTACGCCGCGGGTCAAGACCCGACCGAGGTGTTGCGCTGGTTCGATGCGGGGCCGTACCGCGCGCGGCGGCAGGCGCCGCTTGGCAATCTTTGGGTGCAGGGCGGCGTGCGCGAGCGGGCGTTTTTCGCGGATCAGCCAGAGCGTTCGCCGACGTTGAACAAGCTGCCGCTGGTGAAGTGGGATCGGCGCTTTGTCTATGTGAACTCGACCCATTCGATGCTGCCGCCCGCGCTGAATGCGGCATATGACGGGCCGGGGGGCACAGCGCCATCCGGGGTGTTGCTGCACACGAAGTTTCTGCCCGAGATTGTTTCCAAATCAGAAATGGAAAAACAGCGTGGGCAGCATTTCCACACCCCGTCGGATTTTGGCGATTATTATGACCGCATCGTTCAGGGCCCCGATCTGTGGGCCCCGCAATCAGTGCGCCTGACCGGGGCGGCGCAGTTGGAAGAGCTTGGGCTGATGCAGTCGCCCGCGTGGTGAGTGTCGGCGCGCGCACCCTGAGCCGATGCCATCTGTGATATACGTTTGCCATTTGTAACTTTATCTAAACGCATTGATTCATAGAAGAATAACGTGACATATTGCGCGAAAGGCTGGTGCATGTGTGATCAGCCATCGCTGGATCGCGACGCTGCGGGATTGGAATGTCTAGGTGAGCCTTTGGGAGTCTTATCGAATGCGGGTCCGGCGTCGACGCCGGATTATTCGCGCTATTCGAAAATCCAACGAATTGAATGTGGTTCAGAATCACACTGACCGGATACGGCCAGGGGATATTCTGCTGGTCTGCACCATGCGCAATGAACGGGTCAGGCTGCCGTATTTCCTGCAATATTATCGCGATATGGGGGTGAATCACTTCTTATTTGTGGACAATGACAGCACCGATGGCTCGTTGGATTATGTGGCGGGGCAGCCGGATGTGTCTGTCTGGCACACCAGAGCAAGCTACAAGCGGGCGGCTTTTGGTGTGGACTGGATGAACTGGCTGCAGCGTAAATATGCCAGTGGGCATTGGACGCTGGTGGTCGATCCGGACGAGTTTTTCATATATCCGTTCTGCGACACGCGGCCGATCCGGGCGTTGACGGATTGGCTTGATAACTCCTCGATCCGCAGTTTCGGCGCGATGTTGCTAGATATGTATCCCAAGGGGCGGCTGGATGCGCAGCCGTACCGCGAGGGGCAGGACCCACTGGAGATTGCGAACTGGTTCGATTCCGGCAATTACATGATCACGCGAAACCAAGTGTTCGGAAATCTGTGGATACAGGGCGGGCCACGGGCGCGGGTGTTTTTCCCCGACAAGCCCAAGAAGGCACCGGCGCTGAACAAGATCCCGCTGGTGAAGTGGGATCGAAAATACGCCTATTCCAGCTCGACACATATGATACTGCCGCGTGGGTTGAATCAGGTGTATGATGAATGGGGCGGCGAAAAGGCCAGTGGTGTGTTGTTGCATACCAAGTTTCTGGACACGTTCGGCGCCAAGGCCGAGGAAGAATTGCAGCGCAAGCAGCATTATTCGGGCGGTGCGGAATACAAGGTCTATGCCAAGCAGCTGAAGGATGACCCGGAGCTGTGGTGCAAGTGGTCGGAAAAATACATCAATTGGCGCCAGTTGGAGATTCTGGGGCTGATGTCCAAAGGCAACTGGGCATGAGAAAGGACGCACGCGGGTGACGGTAGGAATTGTCATGCTGGTGCACAATGCACTGGGACGGGCCGAACAGGTCGCCCGTCACTGGGCGGCGGCGGGCTGTCCGGTGGTGATTCATGTCGACCGCAATGTGCCGCGCTGGACCAATGATGTGCTGGTCAAGGCGCTGGCGGACCTGCCGGATGTGATATTTTGCAAACGTCATCGGTGCGAATGGGGCACCTGGGGCATTGTGGCCGCGTCGCAAGGCGCGTCCGAGGTGATGCTGGAGCGGTTTCCCGAGGTGCGCCATGTCTATCTGGCGTCGGGGTCGTGCCTGCCGCTGCGCCCGGTGCAGGAGCTGATTGACTATCTGGCAGAGCGCCCGCGCACGGATTTCATCGAAAGCGTGACGACGGCGGATGTGCCGTGGACGGTGGGCGGGCTGGACGAAGAACGCTTTACCATGAGTTTTCCGTTCTCGTGGAAAAAGCATCGGTATCTGTTTGATCGCTGGGTCGCGGTGCAACGCCGGTTGGGCGTGAAGCGGCGGATCCCCAAGGGGATCGTGCCGCATATGGGCAGCCAGTGGTGGTGCCTGACCCGGCAGACGCTGTCGGCGATCCTGCAAGACCCGGAGCGGGCCGAGTTTGATCGGTATTTCCGCAAGGTCTGGATCCCGGATGAGAGCTATTTCCAGACGCGGGTGCGGCTGTATGCGACGAATATCGAAAGCCGGTCGCTGACGCTGTCGAAGTTCGATTTTCAGGGCAAGCCGCATATTTTCTATGACGATCATTTGCAGCTGCTACGGCGGTCGGACTGCTTTGTGGCGCGTAAGATCTGGCCCCATGCGGACCGGCTGTACAAGGCGTTTCTGACCGATACCGAGGGCGCGATGAAGCGGACCGAGCCGAACCCCGGCAAGATCGACCGGATTTTTGCCAAGGCGGTGGTGCGGCGGACGCGGGGACGGCCCGGCCTGTATATGCAAAGCCGGTTCCCGAATGAGGGCTGGGAAAACGGTGTTACCTCGGGGCGGTATTCGGTGTTCGAGGGCTTTGCTGATCTGTTCGAGAATTTCGACAGCTGGCTGACGAACACGACGGGATCGCGGGTACATGGGCATCTGTTTGCGCCCGAGCGGGTGGAATATGCCGACCAGCAGGCGGTGATGAATGGCGCGCTGTCCGACAGTGCGCCGCTGCGCGATTATAACCCGCGGGCGTTTCTGACCAGCCTGATCTGGAACTCGCGCGGCGAACGGCAGTGTTTCCAGTTCGGCCCGCATGACACGCAGGATATCAGCTGGTTTCTGGCCAAAGATCCGAATGCGCAGATTTCGGTGATTACCGGCGCCTGGGCCGTGCCGTTGTTCAAATCGAACAGCAATTTCGCTGACATCCGCAAAGAGGCGGCGCAGTTGCAGAAGATCGAACGAGAGCATCTGAACATTCTGCGGTCGGGATATTCGAAGGCGCGGATCAGGATCTGGACGATGGCGGAATTCATCGAGGCGCCAATGGAGCCGCTGCAGACGATCATCGACGAGATCGGCAACAAGAGCCAGCGGCGGTTGGCCGAGGCACCGAAACTGGCGGATCTGACGGGCTTTGGTCAGTTCCTTCAGAATTTGAAAAATCAGGGGATGCATCCCTATCTGATGGGGGATTTCCCGGTTGCACGGGAAGGTAGCTCTGGTCAGCAATCCAAACGCAAACCCTATTTGGTGCGATAAGTCAGCATGAACAAGCAGTTCGATTACTTCGTGGTGTTGGCCGAAATGCGAACCGGCTCCAATTTTCTGGAGGCGAATTTGAATGCCTTTCCGGGGCTGACCTGCCACGGCGAGGCATATAATCCGCATTTCATCGGCTATCCCAACAAGACCGAGATTTTGGGGATCACGCAGGCCATGCGCGAGGCCGATCCGGGGCGGTTGATCGAGACGATCAAGGCGGGCACGCCGGGGCTGGGCGGGTTCCGGTTTTTCCACGATCATGACCCACGGGCACTGGAGGTTTTTCTGGCCGATCCGCGCTGTGCCAAGATCATTCTGACACGGAATCCGGTGGACAGCTATGTCAGTTGGAAGATTGCCAAGGCGACGGGGCAGTGGAAGCTGACCGATGTGAAAAAGCGCCGCGATGGGCTGGCGGATTTCAACCGGGCGGAGTTTGAGACGCATCTGGCGGAGTTGCAGGCGTTTCAGGTGCAGTTGCTGAATGCGTTGCAGGTCAGCGGGCAGACGGCGTTTTACGTGGCCTATGAGGATTTGCAGGACGTCGCGGTGATGAACGGGTTGGCGCGCTGGTTGGGTCAGGACGATCAACTGGACAGTCTGGACAAGAAGCTGAAGAAGCAAAACCCCGAGCCGATTTCCGAGAAGGTTCGGAATTTCGACCAGATGGAGCAGGCGCTGTCGCGGCTGGACCAGTTCAACCTGACGCGCACGCCGAATTTCGAGCCACGGCGCGGGGCGGCGGTGCCAAGTTACATCGCGGCGGCGAAGGCGGGGCTGCTGTATATGCCGGTGCGATCGGGGCCCGAGCGCGAGGTCATGCGCTGGATGGCGGCGCTGGACGCGGAGACGGAAGAGGCGCTGCTGAGCGGGTTTTCCCAAAAGAGCCTGCGGCAATGGAAGCGCGACCACGTCGGGCATCGCAGTTTTACGGTGATCCGTCACCCGGTGGCACGGGTGCACGCGGCGTTTTGCGAGCGGATATTGACGATGGGACCGGGAAGCTTTGCCAAGATCCGCAAGACGTTGCAGCGGGCCTATAAGGTGCCGATCCCGGATGAGGTTGACGGCAGTTACGATACTGTGGCGCATCGGGCGGCGTTTGTCGGGTTTCTGGAGTTTCTGAAGGCGAGCCTGTCGGGGCAGACCGGGCTGCGGGTGGATGCAAGCTGGGCCTCGCAGGCGCAGATCCTTCAGGGGTTTTCCGAGTATGGGGTGCCTGATTTCATCCTGCGCGAGACCGAGGCGGGCGCATATCTGCCCGCGATGGCGCAGCAGCTGGGGTATGACGCGCCGCCCGCGCTGGAGGATGCAAAGCCCGAGCAGCCGGTGCCGCTGTCTGCGATCTATGACGCGGAGATCGAACAGATGGTCAGCGCGATCTATCAGAAAGATTATATCGGGTTTGGGTTTGGCCGCTGGCCGGGTCAGGCGGCCTGAGCGCTCTGACCTTCGGTGAGGATGGTGTAGAGTGTGGCCGGGTCGGCGTTGGCGCGCAGTTTGGCGCAGGCGGCCGGGTCGCGCAGGGTACGTGAGACCAGCGCCAGGGCCTTGAGGTGCTCAACACCTGCGTCTTCGGGGGCGAAGAGCGCAAAGATCAGATCGACGGGCTGACGGTCGATGGAATCAAAATCAATCGGTTTTTCCATCAGGATGAAGGTGCCGACGACGGTATCCAGGCCGGGCAGGCGCGCGTGCGGCAGCGCAACGCCGTGGCCCACACCGGTGGGGCCAAGGCTTTCGCGTTCGATCAATGCCTCGACCGCAGTCGAGGCATTGATGCCATAGGCAGAAAAGGCGAGATCCCCCAGATCATGCAGCAAACGTTTCTTACTGGAGGCCGAGCTTATTACTTTCACGGCTCCCGGCTTGAGGAGTTTCGAAATATCCATATTGCGTTCGTTGCTCCGACTGCGGGGGGACCCCGGTCACTTGTTTATTGAGGGTCGATCCATCCGATATTGCCATCTTCGCGGCGATACACGACGTTCAACCCGTTTTTACCTTCGTTTCGGAATACCAGAACCGGCGCGCCGGCCAATTCCATCTGCATGACAGCCTCGCCCACCGAAAGCGACTGAATCTTTGCTTCCATCTCGGCGACGATGATCGGTTGCAGGGTTTCGGGCTCCGAATCCTCGTCATTGGTTTCAGAGGCGAGGATATACGAGGACCCGCCCATGAGTTCAACCGGCTCGACACGATCGCGATGGTGGTCCTTGAGGCGGCGCTTGTAGCGGCGCAGTTGTTTTTCCATTTTCTGATTGCAGCTGTCGAAGGCGGCATAGATTTCAGTATCGTGAGCCTTGGCCTGTGCCGTCAGGCCTGTGGACAGATGCACGGTCGCTTCGCAGACGTATTCATAGGCGGACTTAGAGAAGATGATATTCGCGTCGGTCGGTCGCTGGGCATATTTCTGAACGACGACGCCAAGTTCGTCTTTCACATGCTTTTGCAGGGCTTCGCCAATATCAATCTGTTTTCCACTGATCTGGTAGCGCATCTTGTCTCCTTTGCGTGACAAATCGGGATTTTTCCGGGTGCGTTCTGTGCCCCAGTTTGTTTATGCCCGAATGCTGGAATGTGACATATCAATGGATTGTTCGCGATCCGGCCTTGGCAACAAGACCACGGGCGGGAGCGAGGTGGAATCCAAGAATGTCATGCCCCCATTTGAGGCCAGCGGGTGGGGGTCTGTCAATCGACCTGCGCAAATATTTTGCGTGGCATTGTCCAAAACCAGCGGAGTTTATCCGAAGCGGAAATTCTCGCCCAGGTAGACGCGGCGCACGTTTTCGTTTTGAACAACGTCTTCGGGCGTGCCCGACATCAGCACTTTGCCATCATGCAGGATATAGGCGCGATCGACGATTTCGAGGGTTTCGCGCACGTTGTGATCGGTGATCAGCACGCCGATGCCGCGTTTTTTAAGGTCGGCGACGAGGTGGCGGATATCGCCGACGGAAATCGGATCGACCCCGGCGAAGGGCTCATCGAGCAGCAGGTATTTCGGGTCAGCGGCCAGACAGCGGGCGATTTCAACGCGGCGGCGTTCACCGCCCGACAGCGCCAGCGCGGGGGCGCGGCGCAGGTGTTCGATGGAGAACTCGGACAGCAGCTCCTCAAGCCGTTCGCGGCGTTTGTGGCGGTTGGGTTCCGAGATGTCGAGGATGGCGCCGATGTTGTCTTCGACGCTGAGGCCGCGGAAGATCGACATTTCCTGCGGCAGATAGCCGATGCCCAACTGGGCGCGGCGATACATTGGCAGGCCGGTCACATCGCGCCCATCGATCAGAACATGGCCGCCTTCGGGGTAGATCAGCCCGCAGATGGCATAGAAGGTCGTGGATTTACCGCAACCGTTCGGGCCGAGCAGGGCCACGACCTCTCCCCGGTTCAGGTCCATGCTGAAATCGCGGATCACGACGCGGGATTTATAGCTTTTGCGCAGGCTGACGACGCGCAGCCCCGAGGCTCCGTCGGTGACTTCCAGTTCGGGTTTTGCCATCCGCTAATCCCCGCTTTGCAGGGTTGTCTTGACCCGCCCGCCGATCTGCGCGGTGCCCGTGTCGAGGTTGATGGTCATCTGATCGCCGGTCATGACGTTCTTGCCCTGTGTCAGCAGCACGTTGCCTTTCAGCAGCACGGTGCCCGCGTCGATGCTGTAGTCGGCGCTGGCGGCCTCGGCTGCGTCAACGCCGCTGACCATGGTCACGCCGCCGGTGGCCAGAAGCCGGGTGATCTTTTTGTTGGTTTCGGCATAGACGACCAGCACTTCGGTGGCGGAGAGGATCATTTCGCCCTGCGTGATCACGACATTGCCGGTGAAGGTGGCGGTGCCGTCTTCCTGGCTGACGGAAAGGTTGTCAGCCTCGACCTCGACCGGGAGGTTGCTGTCCTGACGTGATTTGCCAAAGGCCACATCTGCGGCAAGGGCCGGTGTCGTCACGATCACAAGCGCGGCAAGCGCGGAGGCAAGAAGGGGGCGAAAGGCAAGCACGGGGTAAATTCCTTGGGTTACGGCTGATATACCAGCTTTACACGGTTTGTGAAAAGCAATTGGGCCTCATTCGTATCGCGGTTCGAGGTCAGAAGCATCTTTCCAGCAGATAGTGTGCCGACAGGTCCTTCGCCAGTGATAGTGCCCATGGTTTCGGCACCGATTTCGCTCATGCTGGTGATAAGTGTGTCGGTGCGCACCACATAGCCGGTCGAGCTGCTGATGATAACGCCGCCGGTCAGTTCGGCCATTTCGCGTTTGGTGTCCAGTCGGGCGCTTTCGGCGGTGAAGGTGATGCGGGTACCGCTGGTCAGGTCGATCTTGGCAGAGAGGGTCTGTGCCAGGGCTTTGTTGTTATCAGTGGGGTCGGGGCGGGCCGAGGCGGCGGTGAACGAGATCAGATCACCGTTGGCGGTTGCGCCGGAAAACTGCGGTTCGGTCACGATCTCGTCGCGGGCACGTTCCTGAAGGTCGATTTGCGAGAAGGGGATCGTGGTGGAGGGATCGCGGCTGCGCGAGAGCAGGAACAGGGTGGAGAGCAGCACAAGGGCGGCCAGTGGCAGAATTATCTTCAGCCAGGCTACGATCCTTGAATGGAAACGGTCACGCCACATGGGGGTCCTGTTGTTGGGGGCCGCGGTCAATGGCGCCCGGTTTCGGCATCAATGCGAGAAAATGTCGATTTCGGGCCAACCGGCCAGATCCAGCTTGGCACGAGCGGGCAGGAAATCAAAACACGCTTGCGCCAGTTCGGTCCGGCCCTCGCGGTCCAGCATGCGGTCCAGTTCGGCCTTGAGCTTGTGCAGATAAAGCACGTCGGAGGCGGCATAGTCGAGCTGCGCCTTGGTCAGAGTGTCCGCGCCCCAATCGCTGGATTGCTGCTGTTTCGAGATATCGACGCTGAGCAGTTCCTGAAGCAGGAATTTTAGCCCGTGGCGATCAGTATAGGTGCGGATCAGCCGAGAGGCGATTTTGGTGCAATAGACTGGAGCGGTCAGCGCGCCGAAGGCGTTGTACATTGCGGCGATGTCGAACCGGCCGAAGTGGAACAGTTTCAGCACATCGGGATCTTGCAGCAACCGGCACAGGTTGGGGGCTTCGGCCTGGCCCGGGGCGACCTGCACCAAATGCGCGTGGCCGTCGCCGCCCGAGAGTTGGACAACACACAATCGGTCGCGGAGCGGGTTCAGGCCCATGGTTTCGCAATCGATGGCGACGACGGGGCCAAGGTCAAGATCGTCAGGTAGGTCGTTGCGATAGAGGTGATTGGTCATTCCCGGCCCCGGTTTGGAGAGAATGGCGCCCAGAAAAGGTTATCCGCTCCCAAGCTTCGTTTGCGTATGCCTAGCAATACGCTTCGGGGGTTTCAACGGCGTATCGCGCGGCGCGCTGTGTTGTGCGGTCTGTGCCCCGCCTTGCTGTTGCTTTTCGAGGGCTGTGCTTATTTGAAGACGTCGCGGGCGATGATGTGTTTCATCACCTCGACCGCGCCGCCGGCGATCCGCGATATCCGCGCGTCCACAAAGGCGCGGGCGATGGGGTATTCGGTCATATAGCCGTAGCCGCCGAAAAACTGCAGGCACTGGTCCACCACTTTGCCCTGCAATTCGCAGGTCACCAGTTTCAGCCGGGCGGCATCGAGCGGGTCAAGCGCATCGAGCATGAACTGTTCCACCGCCCAATCGGTGAAAACCCGCGCTGCGGTGATTTCGGCATCAAGCTGCGCCAGCACGAACTGGGTGTTCTGGAAATCGGCGATGGTGCCGCCAAAGGCGCGGCGCTCTTTGGTGTATTCGATGGTGTTACGCAGGCTTGCCTCGGCCACTGCGACGCTGCGCACGGCCTGGCTCATCCGTTCGTGTGCGAGCTTGGTCATCAGCATGGCAAAGCCTTGCCCCTCGTCGCCCAGCAGGTTGGCGGCGGGCACGCGCATGTTGTCGAAGAACAGCTCGGACGTGTCTTGTGCGTGCATCCCGATCTTGTCGAGGTTGCGCCCGCGTTCGAACCCGTCGCAGGGGACCTCGGCCAGTATCAGGCTGACCCCTGCCGCGCCTTTGCTGGCGTCGGTTTTCACCGCCATGACGATCACATCGCAGGATTGCCCGTTCGAGATATAGACCTTTTGGCCGCTGACGACGTAGTCATCGCCGGTGCGCACGGCGCGTGTTGTGATCGCCTTGAGGTCACTGCCGGCGCCCGGTTCGGTCATGGCAATCGCGCCGACCAGTTCACCGCGGGCCATGCGGGGCAGTATCCGGCGTTTCATCGCTTCGCTGCCCCAGGCCAGAATATAGGGCGCCACCATTTCCGACTGAATCATGAACCCTGCCGCCGGGCCGCTGACGCCCGCGCGCCACATCTCTTCGATCAGAACGGCGTTGAAGGTCCAGTCGGTGCCGCCGCCGCCGTATTCTTCGGGCATATTGGTGCAAAGCAGGCCCAATGCGCCCGCCTTGCGCCAGAGGGCGCGGGGGACGATGCCGTCACGTTCCCACTGATCGTGGAAGGGGGCGATCTCGTCTTCGATAAAGCGGCGCACGGTTTCGCGGAACATGTCGTGGGTGGCGTCAAACAGGGTGCGGCGCGTCATCTGGGAGGTCCGATCTGTGGTGATGAATTAGTTGTTAGCTTGTGTATCATACACTATAATTCAAAAGTAGATAGAAATTTGCGCACCTGTCGGAGGATTGGATTTGAACGGATTACCCCCAGCGCTTGCCGCCGGTTTGGCGATGCTGCCCGATGGAACCTTTGCCGGAAAAACCGTGATGGTGACCGGCGGCGGCACCGGGCTTGGTCTGGCGATGGGGCGCGAGTTTGCCCGGCTGGGTGGGCGGATTGCCATTGCCAGCCGCAGCGAAGAACACCGCGCCAAGGGGGTCGCGGCGATCAGGGCCGAGGGCGGTATCGCGGAAGGGATCGCGCTGGATGTGCGCGATGCGGATCAGGTGGCGCTGGCGTTTGATACGGTCGAAGAACGGCTGGGGCCGGTTGAGGTTCTGATCAACAACGCGGCGGGGAATTTCCCGGTTCGCGCCGAGAAGTTGAGCCCGAATGGCTGGCGCGCGGTGGTGGACATTGTGCTGACGGGGACGTTTCTGTGCAGCAAGGCGTTTGCCGCACGGCGGGTTGCGCGTGGCGAAAGCGGTGCGATCCTGAATATTCTGGCGACATATGTTGATGGCGGCGCGCCGGGTCATGCCCATAGTGCGGCGGCCAAGGCGGGGGTGCGCAATCTGACTGAAAGTCTGGCGATTGAGTGGGCACCCGATGGCATTCGAGTGAATGCGCTGGCGCCGGGGCTGTTTCCGCACGACGATCATGCCCCCGCGATGCGCAGCCGTCGACCCGATGGATATGAGGCGGAAAAGACCCGCATTCCCGCTGGGCGCGTCGGCAAGACACAGGAGCTGGGCTGGGCTGCGACGTATCTGTGTTCGCCCTATGCCGCGTTTGTCACCGGGCATATGTTTGTGATTGATGGCGGCGACCGGCTGAACCGGTCGATCCGCAACCCTGAGTTTGAGCCGATCCGCGATCAGCTGCCGGATTAAGCCCTAGATCGGATCCCATGTGAAGACATCGCCGGAACGATCCAGCGGATAGAACGAGGCCTTGAGCGCGGGAATGGCGGTGTCGACCACGCTTTGCGGGGTCCAGCCGTCGGCGGTGTGTACGCTGCGAATCGGGCGTGGCTGCGAGAACAGGAAAATCTCGTTGGCGCGGGTGCCGAAGACCTGACCGTTCACATCTGCGGCCTCGTCTGCCAGCAGGGCCACGGCGAAGGGTGCGATCAGCTCGGGCTTGAGTTTCTTCAGGCCCTCGACACGCTTTTTCTCTTCGGGGGTGGCGTCGGGGATGGTGCCGACAAGGCGGGTCCAGGCGAAGGGGGCGATGCAGTTCGAGCGCACGTTGAAACGCTGCATATCCATGGCGATGGATTTCGACAGGCCAACGACGCCCAGCTTGGCGGCCGCATAATTCGCCTGCCCGAAGTTGCCGATCAGCCCGGATGTAGAGGACATATGCACAAAGGCGCCATGCCCCTGAGCGCGGAACACGGGGGCGGCGGCGCGCGAGACATAGAAATAGCCGCTGAGGTTGATTTTCAGCAGGCCGTCGAAGTCTTCTTCGCTCATCTTGTGGAAAATGCCGTCGCGCAGCACGCCGGCGTTGTTGATCACGCCGTCCAGTTGCCCATAGGTCTCGATGGCGGTTTGAATGATGGCCTGCGCCTGATCCCAGTCGGCGATCGAATGGGTGTCGGCGACGGCTTGACCGCCTGCGGCAATGATCTCATCCACGACGGATTGCGCTGGGCCGACCTCGCCTCCGGTGCCGTCTTCTTTGGCGCCCAGATCGTTGACCACAACCTTGGCCCCGGCTTTGGCAGCCTCGAGCGCGATGCAGCGGCCAACGCCGCGCCCTGCACCTGTGACCAGTACAACTTTGTTATCCAGCAATCCCATGCCGTTCTCCCTTGTTTTGAAATGTGATGTGCGTCAGCGGTTGGCAAGCAATGCGCCCGATATTCACTGTCGGCTTCCCCGTAGGAGATATTGATGGTGATTGGTCATTCTCGTCTTGCATTTTCCCCCCTTGCGCATTGATACTGAAGCGAACGTTTCACTTTAGTACTATAATATTCGCGATTTCAAGACGCGATGCTTTGGGTGCTTTCAGACGAGGAAATGAGAAGGCAGCGTGGGGTGGGAAATAAACTGGTAGCGTAGATTACTTTACGCTAGGTTTTTGCATGAGGTGCGGGATATCTTCCGCAGGGAGGGGATACGATGGAATTTGGAATTCGAGACTGGTCGAAACGCGAACCGGGGCGGCATGCGTTGGAGTTTACCGATCAGCCAACCGTTACATTTGGTGAACTGGAAGTCATGGCAAACCAGTTTGCGCATCTGTTTCGGCGCTGTGGGGTTGTGCGCGGCGACCATGTGGCGACGGTTCTGGGCAACGGGCCGCATATCCTTGCGGCGGTTTTGGGAGCGTACCGCGCCGGGGCGTATTTGACGCCGGTAGCCAACACGTTTTCAGAGCCCGAGATTGCCTATGTCGTTGAAAACTGCGCGGCCAAGGTGGTGATCAGCGACGCGAAATATGTCGATCGGGTTGCAAGCCTGAGTGACGCGCCGTCCGGTGCGACGCATCTGTATGCGCTGGGCGAAATCGCGGGGTTTTCTGATCTGCCGTCTGCGCTTGCCGCCCTGCCGGGCACGCCGATTTCCGATGAATCGCCGGGCGCGTTGATGATGTATTCGTCGGGCACCACGGGCGCGCCGAAGGGGATTTGCCGCCCGTTGCCCACCGCCGAACAGGTCGGCGACGGGGCGCCGCCCTATGCACGCGACCTGATCGAGATTTTCCACTATGAGGCCGACACGCGTTATCTGTCGCCCGCTCCGCTGTATCACGCGGCGCCGCTGCGCTGGACGCTGGGCGTTCTGACCGCAGGCGGCACAGCGGTGATCATGAAGAAGTTCGACGCCGAAGAGGCGCTTGGGCTGATCCAATCCGAAAACATCACGGTGTCGCAATGGGTGCCGACGATGTTCAAGCGAATGCTTGATCTGCCGCAGGAGGTGAGGGAGGCCTATCATGCGCCCGCGCATAAAAAGGCAGTCCATGCCGCCGCGCCCTGTTCGGTCGAAATCAAGCGGGCGATGATTGATTGGTGGGGGCCGATCCTTGAGGAATATTACGCCGGGACCGAAAGCGTTGGGTTGACCAAGCTGGACACTGCCGAATGGCTGCAAAAGCCAGGGTCGGTTGGCAAGGCGTACAAGGGCGTGATCCGTATTCTGTCGCCCGAGTATGAAGAGTTGGGCGCGAATGAAACCGGCATGGTGTATTTCAGCGGCACGACGAAGTTTTCGTATTTCAACGAGCCGGAAAAGACGGCGGCCAGAACCAGCCCGCAAGGGTTTCAGACGCTGGGCGAGATCGGGCGGATCGACGAGGATGGATATCTTTTCCTGTCCGACCGGCAGGACGATACGATCAACTCGGGCGGGGTGAATATCTATCCTATGGAGATCGAGCAGGCGTTGGAAGAACACCCCGATGTTGCCGATTGCGGCGTCGTGGGATTTCCCGACGAGGATTTTGGCGAACGGCCGGTGGCCTTTGTGGTGCTGCGGTCGGGCGTGGCCGACAAGGTCAGCGCAACCGATGCGGTCAAGGCATTTTGCGCGACCCGGTTGGGGCGGGTAAAGCAACCGCGGGAGTTCCATGTTCTGGACGAGCTGCCGCGTTCGGCTGCGGGCAAGTTGTTGCGGCGCGAGCTGCGCAATGCGGTGCAGGCGTCGGGCCAATAACGGCTGGCTGTCGCGTCGCGCCTCGGGGTGATTTTCCCGGATCGGTTTACGGACAAAAGAAAGGCCCGGAGCGGTGATGCTCCGGGCCTTTTGGCTGTCGTCGGTGACGCCGTGGTCTAGGGATCAAGCCATTCGCCCAAGTTGAGCCCGGCGTTTTTCTTGGAGTTGCCGATGGCCACTTTCAAGCCTTCGCCGATCTCGTTCGGGTCCAGAGATGCGGGCGCGGTGTCGCCGTGTTGCCAGCTTTCGGCAATGGTGAACCCATAGCCCCACGTCTCAAAAACGCGGCCGCTGATGTCTTTGGCGTCGGGGCTGGCCAGATAGGTCGCCAGTGCGGCGGTCCAGTCGGGCTTGCGGTTGTTCAGCGCTTCTTCGCTCCATTCACGCAGGCCTTCGGTCATGCGGGTGGTAGCGCGAGGGCACAGGGCGTTGACGGTCACGCCGTAGCGTTGCAATTCGCGCGCGGTCACGATCGAGAAGCTGGCAATGCCTGCTTTGGCGGCGGCATAGTTGGCCTGACCGATGTTGCAATACAGACCCGAATGCGACGAGGTGTTGATGATGCGGGCGTCGGGCTGAGTGCCGGCCTTGCTTTGGCTGCGCCAGATGTTGGCCGCATGGTGCGAGACGGAAAAGGTTGATTTCAGGTGCACGGTGACGACCGAATCCCATTCCTCTTCGGTCATGTTTACCATCATGCGGTCGCGCAGAATGCCGGCGTTGTTGATGACGATATCAAGATTGCCGAAGGTGTCCATCGCCTGTTCGACCATGCCTTTGGCATCGGTGAAGGACGCGGCATTGCCACCGTTCACAACGGCTTCGCCGCCCATTGCTTTGATTTCATCCACGACATCCTGGGCAGGCGAGGCATCGGTGCCGATGCCTGCTGCACTTGCGCCCAGATCGTTGACGACAACTTTGGCGCCGTGTTTGGCCAGCATCAGCGCGTGGGCGCGGCCAAGGCCACGACCGGCGCCGGTCACAATGGCCACTCGGCCTTCTACGAGTTTCATTCCGTTCTCCTGCTTTGTTCACAATTCCAACTGCCCGGTATTTCGGGCTTGGTGTGCATTATGGTGTGCTTGCATATGATCAGCAAGCACAAGTGGCGCGCCGTGGAAATATTTGCCAGCGCTTGGTGGAAATCCCCGGCGTGTGTTTTGCCGTAAGTGCGCCGGGTGTTATGTGGTTGGGGTCGCGTTCAGAACCCGGTCGCGCACGGCGCGCCGCAGGATTTTCCCGGCGGCACTTTTGGGAAGTTCCGGCCAGATCTCGATCGATTTTGGCCGCTTAAAATCGGCGAGGTTTTCGCGCGCGAAGGTCATGATCTGTTCGGCGTCGAGTGTTGGCTGGCCGGATACGACCGCGTGCAACCGGTGGCCCCAGCGTTCATCCGGCAGGCCGATCAGGGCAGCCTCGACGATACCATCGTAGCCCATCAACACATCTTCGATCTCACGCGGGTAGATGTTGAAGCCGCCCGACACCAGCAGATCATTCTTGCGCTCGATGATGTAGAAAAATCCGTCGTCGTCCATTTTGCCAAGATCGCCCGTGTGCAGCCAGCCGTTGCGGAAGGCTTCGGCGGTGGCGTCGGGGTTTTCCCAGTAGCGATCCATCACTTGCGGACCACGGCAGACGATTTCGCCAATTTCACCGGGGGGCAGGGGGCTGTCGTTTTCGTCGAAGACCATCACGTCGACCACCGCATAGGGGCGCCCGCACGATCCGATCCGGTCGTGATCTTCGGGTTGCAGGCAAGTGATGACCATCGGGCTTTCGGCCTGACCATAGGTTTGCGCGAAGACCCGGCCGAAGTGCGCCTCGGCTCGGGCCAGAACCGACGGCGAGATCGTGGAGGCGGCATAAGTGATGCGGGTGAACTTGGTCTTGAACGACGCCAGATCGGGATGTTCCAGAATCATCGCGATCATTGTGGGGACAAGAAAAGTGAGGGTGGCGCCGGTCTCTTCGGCCAGTTGCAGAAATTCAGTGGTGTCGAATTTGGGCATCACAACCGAGTGCCCGCCGCGCAGGAATGTTGGCAGAAACAGCGCGCCAGAGGCATGGGCAATCGGCGCGCCGTGCAAGAAAATATCGCCTTGGCGGACGTCGGGCAACAGCTCGGACATGATGCAATTGGTTTCAACCAGCTCGCCGCGCGTGGACAGGGTGACGGCCTTGGGTTTGCCGGTCGTGCCGCCGGTAAAGGCAAGGCGGAACACATCATCCAGCGCGCGATCAACATCGCAGGGGGTGGTGCGGCCATTTTCGATCATATCGGTAAGCTGTTGTCTGTTAACCGAAAATTCAGCCTTTAGCCCGTTGATCCCATTGTGGATGACGGCGCGCGCCCCGGCGCGGTCAAGCTTGAAATTGAGGTCGTGAACTGTTTCACGGGTGTTGATCGAGACCCGCACAAGGCCGGATTTGGCAAGCGCAAAGTAAGCGATCAGGCACTGGATGGTGTTGGGCATCGCCACGCCAACCCGGTCGCCGGGGCGCAGCCCGAGGTCAAGCAGCGCGTTGCCAAGACGATCGGTCGCTTGATCAAATTCGCGGAAGCTTATTGTCCGGTTTCCTTCGGTCAGGCATGGCGCGTCGCCGTATTGGCGCGCGCTTCGCCGTATGAGCGATCCGATTTGCATTTTTGGGCTCCTCCCAGCGAACCAATTTTCTCGACTCCAGCGCAAAACTTGGCCGAGGCCTGATGAGCGGGTAATAAAGTCTTGCATATGATAAGCAGGCAAACAATAGTGGAATGCGTTGCGGTCACGTGGGAGGCACAGACCCCTTTTTGGATTTTACGGCGCGCCCGGGGCCCTTGGTTTCCGTTCGGTGCCTGCGAGGAGTTGAGAAAAGGGTGTGAGATTTTCACGCTGCGGGCATCATTCGGGCAAAAGAATCCGAGGGGCTGGCTGCGAAGAGAAAACGACATATGCAATTTAGTGGAGGAGAACTGAATGTATCAAAAATTAAACGGAATTCTGGTGGCTGCGGCGGTGTCTGCGGCGGCTTTTGTGACGCCTGCGATAGCCCAAACAGCGATGCTTTATGCTGATCATGGCCCCAACCGCGGGACGCGTGCCGCAAGCACGCAATGGTTTCTGAGCGAAGTGGAAGCACGCACCGAAGGCCGAATCGTGGTCGACCAGCAGTGGGCTGGTGCTTTGCTGGGCGCCAAGGCGATGCTGGAAGGCATCGGATCTGATGTTGCGTCGCTTGGGACGTTGATGGGGTCGCTTTATCCCGGAGAATTCACCGGTTGGCGTGTAGGCGACTTGCCGATTGTCAATCCGAATGAGATCGCGGGCGCGATGGCCATGCATGAAATGATGGTGAACAACGAAAGCCTGATCGCGGAGTTCGACCGTCAGAACCTGAAGTATCTGGGCAGCTATAGCGTTGGACCAGCGCAGATGATCTGCAACAGTGGCCCGATCACAACGCTGGAAGATTTCGATGGCCTGAAAGTGCGCTATGCGGGCGAGTACGGGAATATCCTTTCTCAGTTCGGTGCGATCCCGGTTTCGCTGTCGGTCTCCAAGGCCTATCAGGCACTGGATACCGGTCTTATCGACTGTTCGCAGGCGTATGGGTATCTGATCCTGGCCTATAAGCTGTACGAAGTGACCAACCAGTATGTGATCTTTGACGAGGGCACATTGCAGACGAACGCGATGGTGATGAACAAGGACGCGTTCGAGGCACTTGATGCGGCCGATCAGAAGATCCTGATCGATGTCGGCACCGAGATGACCAAAAACAACGCTATGGACACGCGCAAGGCGAACAAAGCCGCGATCACAAAGCTGCAGGAAGGTGTCGACGGCCATTCTGTCAATGTCAGCTATCTGAGCGACGAGGCCAAGGTGAAGCTGCATGCGGCGAGCAAAGCCTCGGTCGATGCCTGGATCGAAGAGGCGAACGCCAACGGGTATGACGGTCAGGCGCTTCTGGACGAGTTCCAAATGCGTCTGGCGAAGAACCTTGAGATCTATAAGGACTGATCCCGAGTGAACGCGTGGGCAATGCGGGGAGTTTGCATTGCCCACTTTACCCAATTCTTCTTCTGTCGATCCTGAAACTCAGGCGGCAGTTCATCTGCGAGTGGGGCCAATGTTTGTAAATCTTTTGAATGCCGCTGATCGTGCGTTGGCGCGACTGGAGCGGTTCATGTTAGGAATTGCCGTCGGCGCGATTCTGTTGACTGCGATCATCGTTTTGATCGGTATCGGGTCGCGTGAAATTCTGCCGTTTCGTATTCCGGATGACACCGAGATTATCGCACAGCTGATGGTGGTCAGCATTGCCTTTGGGCTTGGATATGTGACGAACAACAATGCGCATATCGCGATTGATCTGTTCTATGTGCATTTTGGCCGCAGGTTTCAGAGATTCTGTGACAGTATCGCGGTGGTGGCCGGTCTGATTGCCTTTGTTCCGATCACCTATTGGGCCATTCACGACGTCGAAAAGCTGTTCCGGACCGGACGGTATTACGCGGGTGAATTGCAGTTTCCCGAATGGCCGACGCGCGCAATTTTCCTGTTTGGGTTTGCGGTTCTGTCGTTGCGTCTGATCATGATCTTCATGAGGCGCGTAACCGGGGCAGATCTGGAACGATCCACCGACATTAACGCCGATATCGCGGCCTGACCCTCCCTTCCTCATAGAGCAAAGAGCACCCTCATGGACCCAACTCTCGTCGGCATCATCGGATTGGCCGTTGCCCTGCTTCTTATCGCGCTACGCACCCCGATTGCCTTTGCATTGGGCGCGGTGGCGATCACCTGTATTTTCATCTTTTTCGCCTTTCCCGCGTCCGGCGGGATGCACCTTCAGCGTGCGATCAAACCGACGCTGACGCTGTCGACCGGCACCATGTTCGAGCTGTTTCATTCCTATAGCCTGAGCGCGATCCCGATGTTCGTGGCGCTTGGCCACATCAGTTACAAGGCCGGGATCACCAGTGACATCTATTTCGCGGCGCGGGCCTGGTTGAACCGGGTGCCGGGCGGGTTGGCGATGGCGTCGGTCATCGGCTGCGGGGGGTTCGCGGCCATTTCGGGGTCCAGCCTTGCCTGCGCGGCGACGATGGGCCGGGTTGCGGTGCCAGAGATGCAAAAGCATGGCTATAGCGACGCGCTGGCCACTGGGTCGGTCGCGGCTGGCGGAACGCTTGGGTCACTGATCCCACCCAGCATTCTGTTCATCCTTTACGGCGTGTTTGCCGAGGAATCGATCAGCTCCTTGTTCATCGCGGGGGTCATTCCCGGCCTGTTGTCGATGGCGGGATACTGGTTGGTAATCGCGATCTGGGCGTCGGTGCGCCCGCAAGACGCGGCCAGCGGCAGCCAGACCTTTCGCATGAGCGAGCGGATGATGGCGCTGGTCAATTCCTGGCCTGCGCTGCTGATCTTTTTGATCATCATCGGCGGAATCTATGGCGGTATCTTTACGGCGACCGAGGCGGCCGGGGTCAGTTTTGTCGTCGTGACGGTCATCTCGTTTGTGACGAAGCGGATTACGCTGAAGGAGTATTTCGAAGCGATCAAGGAGACCGCATATCAGACGGCGGCGATCTTTCTGATTGCCGGGGCGGCCAAGATATTTGTGACCTTCGTGTCGCTGACCGGCGTCACCAATGCCATGCTTGTTCTGGTGCAAAGCTATGACCCAAGCGCGGCCGTTTTGTTGATCGGCATTGCGGTGATCTATCTCATCATGGGGATGTTTCTTGACCCGTTGGGAATCTTGTTGCTGACCCTGCCGTTCGTGCTGCCGCTGATGGAGCAGAATGGCTATAACCTGATCTGGTTTGGCGTGATCGTGGTGAAGCTGCTTGAGATCGGCCTGATCACCCCGCCTGTTGGTCTGAACGTGTTCGTGATCAACAGCGTGACCGAGCCGAAAGTGCCGGTGGGTCGAATCTTTGCCGGTGTGACGCCGTTCTTTGCGATGGATCTGGTGGTGCTGGGGCTGTTGCTGGCTTTCCCGGCTCTGTCGCTTTGGTTGACGTAACGTTCACCGCATAATGCACCCGTCTGGCGGCAATGTGCACCGCCAGACGGCTTGAAATATGGCCGATTGTACCGTTTACACTCGCCCGATCTGCGGTTCGGGGTGAGGGCCAAAAGCCTTGTGGATATGATCCTTTGTAGGCTTTTTCGCACTTTTCCACGCGCTGAATATGTTTGTCCGCTCTGCCGCTTGGTCAGGCCGTGCCCGATTTGTGTGGTATGATCTGGCCAATATCCCGGGATCTTTACATTAATCGTGTGTATAGTATGTTAGATATGCAATCCTTACGGGTAACATGTCGTGATCGCCTTTGGGAAATCCGCACGAGAACGGAGCTAAAAATGCCAAGCAAAAACAAAAACACAGCATCAGATCGACCCCGGGCCACCGGTGAAAGCGGACCAAAGGAATTCAGGATCGGCTTCCTTGTTCATGACGTTTCGCGGATGCGCCGGACGCTGTTCGACACTGCCATGAAGCCGCTGGGCATTACCCGGTCGCAATGGTGGGCGCTGGCGCAATTGTCGCGCAGCACCGCGCTGAATGAAAACAAAGACATCCTGCAAAGCGATCTGGCCCGGATCATGGAAGTCGGGAAAGTGACCGTTGGCGGGCTGATCGACCGGCTTGAATCGAGCGGCTTTGTTGTGCGGGTTCCGGATGCACATGACCGGCGCGCCAAGCGGGTGAGCATCACGAAGCAGGGCCATGAAGTGTTGGATCGCATGGTCGGCGTCGGACATGAGCTGAACATCCAGACGTTGAACGGGATTTCGCCAGAAGAACTGCGGGCGGCTGAAGGTGTCTTGGCGAAAATGAAGGTCAATATCCGCGCTATCTTGGGGCCAGACATGAACGGCTGACACCTGATCAGGCGTTGTTTTTATGGTGGTGCGGCTTGCAACAGCCGCGCGCCAGTCTGTAAAAGGCGCTGAATTTTAGTGCGCTTGCATAAAGAGTGATAGCGAACCATACTTGCCTCGGACGTGATCAGCCATGCGGGCCGGTCAGATGAGGAGAGTGGGCGTGCAAGTACGGAACATTAGGCCGGAGCTGGATATTTTCGGCGCGGCATTGCTGGCAGGGTTTTGCTTTCTAACCGTTTTGCACGAATTCCTGACGGCGAACTGGCCGGTCTTCTTCGCCTTCGTCTTTCTGATCCTTTATCTGGCGCTTGATCTTCGGTCAATAAAGGCCAGCGTCTGGATGATGATGTTTGCCATGCTTGCGACAGTCATTGCCAGTCTTGTCGTTTTTGGTCCGCGTCTGGATATCTTCTTGCCTGCCTTCGAGCGCGGGGCGTTTATCGCGTTTTTCGTGATCAGCCTGACGACATTGCGTATTCCGTGCCAGCGGTCGGCGATCATCCTTAACCTTGGGAATTCGATCGTGCAGCAACCCGAAGGGCGGCGCTATTTGTCGATGGCATTCGGGGCGCAGCTGTTTGGGGTTTTGCTGAATATCGGCGCGATCGGCCTGTTGGGAACGGCGGCGCGGCGGTCAGTCAACCCGGGGCCGGACGGGGTTGAAAGCGACGTTGATCAAGCCCGGTTGAAACAAATGACCCTTTCGATTTTGCGCGGCTTTGCCCCGCTTGCGATTTGGTCGCCAACCTCGGTCACACTGATCGTGATCATCGAAACCTTTCCGGATCTGACGTGGTATACATTCTTGCCCTATGCGCTTGGCGCGACGGCGGCGTTTGTCGGTCTTGGCTGGATCTTTGACCGCGCGGCGCGCACGGGTGAAGCTGTTGCCCGCAAGGCCGTGCCATCGCCGGGTCTGGGAGCGGTGTTCTTGCGGGCGATGCCGATCATTTTCGGGATCGCGCTGTTTGCGTGGGTTCTGACCAAGGTGCTTGGGGTTTCGAACATTCTGGCGCTGACAATATCGGTGCCGTTAAGTTCGGCCATCTGGCTGTTGATGCAAATCCTGTCTGATGGCGAGCCGCGCCCGATTGCGGCGCTCGGCGGGGTCGTGCAACGAGAATTCACGCGAACAAGCCAACAGATGCGTCCCGAGGTCGGGATCTTTCTGGCGGCAGGGGTCATGAGCGTGCTGATCGGGCCGTTGTTCGATATCGACGGCATGATTTCGCAGCTTTTGGGCATGGGGGTGCCGTCCAATGTGCTTTTGTTGGGCGTCAGTCTGTTGGTTTTCTCATTGGCTGCCGTCGGCGTCAGCCCGTTTCTGACGGCGATGCTGATGGCTTCTACGTTGTCTCATGTCGAAGGGTTCGGGGTGCCGACCTATGTGACCGCGCTGGCGTTGATGATGGCGTGGGCCGGCAGCTTGAGCATTTCGTCATTCATGGCGGTGACGCGGTTGCTGGCGGCCTGTGTTGACCGGCC
Organism: Thalassovita taeanensis; assembly: GCF_900110775.1. Lineage (GTDB taxonomy): Bacteria > Pseudomonadota > Alphaproteobacteria > Rhodobacterales > Rhodobacteraceae > Litorimicrobium > Litorimicrobium taeanense. The sequence continues at coordinate 23,994 of NZ_FOEP01000003.1, forward strand.
AGTGAACCTTATCTGTCTGGGCTGGAACCTGAAATTTGCGCTGACATGGATGGGGCTTGTCGCGGTCTGGATCCTGATCGCAGCCGCCTAGGGGCGGATTTTGACGATCCCGGAGGCCTGAAGCGACGCAATCTCGGTCTCGGTCAGCCCGGCCTCTTGCAGGATTTCAGCGGTGTGTTCGCCCAATTGCGGCGGGTGCCGGACGACGCTGCGTGGGTTGCCGCCGAACTGTACGGGTTGCGCGACGGCATTCAGCGGCCCGGCGGCGGGGTGGTCATAGGGCATGACCATGCCCGTGGCGGCGGTATGAGGGTGATCAAGCATTTGCGCCAAAGTGTTTAGGGGCGCGCAGGGCACCTTGACCTTGGCCAGTTCGGTGTCCCAATAGGAAACCGGTTGTTTGGCGATGGCGTCTTGCACCAGGCGCAGCGTTTCGGCGCGGTTGGCGACGCGGTTGGGGTTGGTGGCGAAACGCGGATCGTCGCGGATGCCGTCGAGGTCGGCAATCGCGCAGAATTTGCGCCATAGGTTGTCGTTGGCCACGCCGATCATCACGATGCCATCTGAGGCCTCGAAGGTCTGATACGGACAGAGCGATTCATGGCTGGAGCCGCATTTGTCCGGCTGTACGCCGCGCTGCCAGAAGCTTTGCAGATTATAGGCCAGCAAGCCCATCGCCGTTTCAAACAGCGACACCTCGACGATTTGGCCACCCTGACCGGATTTACGGGCATAAAGCGCGGCCAGAATGCCGGTCAGCGCGTGGATGCCGGTGGTCTGGTCAATCGGAGAAATCGGGCTGCGGATCGGCGATCCGCCCTCTTCGCCGGTCAGGGACATGACGCCGCTGAATGCTTGCAGGATCACGTCATAGCCGGGCGCGTTCTTCATCGGGCCACGCCGTCCGAACCCCGAGATCGAGCAATAGATGACGTCGGGGTGAATGGCGCGCAAGCTGTTGTAATCAATGCCAAGCCGTTCGGACACGCCGGTGCCGAAGCTTTCGATGACCACATCACAGGTGGGCAGAATGCGGCGGATCAGGGCTTGGCCTTCGATAGACTTCATATCAACGGACAGGCTGCGCTTGCCGCGGTTCGCGCTTAGGAAAACGGTGCCCATGTCGGCCTCGAACGGTGGCCAAGCGCGGGTTTCATCGCCAAGTCCGAGCGGTTCAACCTTGATGATATCGGCGCCCATGTCGGCCATGTACTGCGTACACAGCGGACCGGCGAGGACCTTGGAGAAATCGAGAACCCGAACGCCATCGAGCGGCTTTGGCATGGTCATGTGCAGTTCCTGAGCAAGGCCGTAGGCACGCGCATATTGTCGGTGCAGACGGGAAGTCAAAATGATATACGTGCATACTATAGGCTTATGTTCCGAATTTGAAACAGGCAATTCTATGTCGCGTGCGGAAGGTGCCGGGAGGGAAAACATTGCTTTTACAAGACGTTCTTTGGGGGGCTACCGATAAGTTTCCCGGCAACACTGCGTTTGATGCGCCTGATGGCGTGTATTCTTTCGAGGCCTTTGCCAATCGCGTGCGGGCCGCTGCAGGTGCGTTGCAATCGTTGGGCATTCGCCATGGCGATAGGGTGTCGATACTGGCGCCGAACATCGCCGACTATATGACCTATCACTATGCCACGGCATCGTTGGGGGCGATTTTGCACGTGCTGAACACGCGCCATGTTGCCGCTGAAATGATCTTTGCGATGAATGACGCAGAGGCCTCGGCGTTGATTATTCACGAGCGGTTTGCGGCGCTGCACGATGAGCTGCGTGCAGGGTGCAAAACTTTGCAGTTTAGCGTCGGTATTGCGTCGGTATCGGGGGCTGATTATGCCAGCGAGGATCTGATCGCCACGGGCGTATGGGCTGAGCCATTGGCGCGGGTGTCCGAGGGCGATACGGCACTGCTGATTTACACCAGCGGCACGACGGGGCGGCCAAAGGGGGCATGTCAGACCCATGGCGGTTCGGTCTATGCCGATACCATGGCGGCCGGGCAGTATGGTGTCACGCCCGACGACATCTATTTCGCGTTCATGCCGTATTTCCATCAGGCGGGTTTGATCCGCACACGAGCGGTTCTGTCGGGTGGCGGCCAAAGTGCGATGATGGACAAACCCGACCCTGACAGCGTGGCGCGGTTTCTGATCGACAAGGGCGTTAGCATCACGATGCTGGTGCCGCCTTATGACAGCAAACTGGTCGAAATCGCCGCGCGCGACAATCTGAGTTTGGAGCGTTTGCGGCTGGTGATTGGCATGGGCGGGCTTGGCGCCGAACATGCGGCGCGGGTCGCTGCGTTTTGTGCGCAGGCGGGCTGTGACTATATGGGGATCTATGGTCAGACCGAGGTGACGGGGGCCGTGACCGGTATTTTCGCGGCAGAGTATACCAAGCGCCCGACCAGTTGCGGCAAGCCGTTGCCGGGTGTCGAGATGCAGATATGGGACGACGCAGGCATCCCGTTGCCGGATGGTGAGGTGGGCGAAATGGTGTTCCGCTCGCCCGGATGTATCCCGCAGTATTGGCGCAATGCGGCGGCGAGTGCGGCGCTGTACAAGGACGGCTGGTTGCGCAGTGGCGATCTGGCGTGGCGCGATGGCGCGGGTTACGCGCATTTTATGGATCGCAGCAAAGAGCTGATCAAGACGGGGGGCGAGAACGTGTATCCCGCCGAGGTAAAGACGGTGGTTCTGTCGCATCCGGCGGTGCGCGATCTGGCGGTGCTGGGTGTGCCCGACCCCAAGTGGGGCGAAACGGTTGCGGTGGCGGTTGTGCTTGAGGACGGTGCCAAGCTGACGCTTGAGGCGTTGCGGGGGTTTTGCCGGGACAAGTTGGGCGGGTACAAAATCCCCACGCGGATGGCGGTGATCGACGAGGTTCCGCGCAGTTTTTCCGGCAAGATCGAAAAGCTGAAGCTGAAGGCTTTGTTCGGGTAAACGCGGCGCTGCGCACGCCGCGTTCGGGTCACAGAATGTTGGGCAGGAATATCACGAGGGCCGGGAAGGCAAGCAGGATGGCGAGAATGATCATCTCGGTCACGACAAAGGGCATGACACCGGCAAAGCCATAGTTTGGTCTGACTTTGGCTGCCGCAGAGGCGATAAAGACATTCAGCCCCAGCGGCGGTGAAACCAGACCGATTTCGGCTGTTTTGACCACGATCACGCCGAACCAGATGCCGTCAAACCCCAGCCCGGTGATCAGCGCGTGCGAGATCGGCACGGTCAGGATGATGATGGCGAATTGGTCCATCACCATGCCGAGCAGCAAGTAGATCAGCACCACCAGCCCCAGCACCGCATAGCGCGACATGCCGCTGTCAGCGATCCAGGTGAGCAGATCATTGGTGATTTGGGTATAGGAGATGAAGAAGCCGAACAGGCTGGCGCCGAAAATGATGGTGACAATCATTGCGCTGGTGCGCAGGGTGTTGCCGATTGCGGCAACGCTGGCATCCCATCCCAGGCGGCCAAGGGCCATGCCGATGATGCCCGCGCCGACGGCCCCCAGCGCGCCGACCTCGGTCGGGGTGGCGATACCGCCATAGAGGCAGACCATCACCAGCGTGATCAGCAGGACCACCGGCCAGACGCGCCCGGTTTGGGCCAGCGTCGGGGTGTCTGTGACCGTGTTGTCCGGCACCAGTTTCGGATTGCGGCGGATCATATAGGCGATGGTGACCAGATAGCCGATCGTCGTCAGCAGGCCGGGGACCAACCCGGCGATGAACAGTTTGCCAATTGGTTCTTCGGTCATCAGCCCATAGACGACAAAGGCGACCGACGGTGGGATCAAAATGGCCAGCGTGCCCGAGATCGAGATCGTCCCGAGCGAGAAGGAGCGGTCGTAGCCCAGTTTCTCCATCGTGGGGTACGCCGCGCGGGCGATGCTGGCGACCGAGGCGGTGCTGCTGCCAGACGCGGCAGCAAGGATTGCACCGGTCAGCACGCAGGCAATGGCCAGCCCGCCCCGAATGCGACGCAGCAGGCGGTTGCAGGCGATCATCAGGTCTTGTGCAATGCCGCCCGCGCTTAGCAGTTCGGCCATCAGCACAAACATCGGGATCGTCAGCAGCACGTAGTGCGAGGTGGTTTGCAGGACGATCTGGCTCATCTGTGCCGAGATCACGGCGGGAGGGATGATCAGTGAGAGGCTGAGTACGCCAGCGATGCCAAGGGCAAAGCCGATAGGCAGGCCCAGAATGATCAGGGCGATCAGGATAGCCGGTCCGTAAAGTGCAATCATACGACAGAATCCATTTCGCCGGGGTGGTCAGTGATCAGGGCAAGTGATTTGGGATCGATTGCATCCAGCGCCAGCCGCAGGGTCAGCAAGCCGCAACCGATCGGGATCCAGACCCACGACAGCCAGACAGGCCAATCGATCACGCCCAGATCAGCCTCGCCCGAGGCGAAGACATCGAGGAATTTGTAGAACCCCTGTCGGGTCAGGTAGCCCATGTAGAGCGCGCTGGCGGCCAGCCCCACGCGCATCACGATCTGGCACAGCACCGGGGGAAGGCGGCGCAGCGGACCGTCGATACGGATAAAGCCGCCGGTGCGAAAGCCCCAGGACATGGCCATGACAAATAGCATCACCAGCAGGTAATTTTCGGTCAGGTACAGCTGAAACGTCAGCGGGCTGGCGAACGCGTAGCGCATGATCGCATCCACCGAGACAAGCAGCATGGCCGCAACCGCTGCACCACCCGCGAGGATGGCACAGAGGTTTTCCGCAAGGCAAAGCGCCCGGTTGAGGCGGCCATGAACAGAGTGCAGGATCATTTCGCGTTATTTCGATGCGCGGATCAGGGCGGCGTAGCTTTCCAGCACCTCCGCCGCAGGCAAACCGCGCGCGCCGAGGCGTTCAACCCAGTCGGCGGTCACGGCCGACAGCTTGCCATTGATCGCTTCAAGCTCTGCCGGGGTGAAGTCGTAGATATCGACGCCCGCCGCTTTGAACTCGGCCTGCAGTTCGGATGTCTGACCGTCTAGATGCGCGGCATAGCTGGCTTCGGTCTCGGCGCCGCAGGTCATCATGATGTCCTGCACCGGGGCGGGTGTGGCGTTCCACTTGTCCAGATTCATCGACATCACCAGTGTGAAGCCGCCGAATTCGCCATTGGTGCTGGCGGCGTTCATCAGGGTTTCGATGCTATAGGATTTGAGGCTGGAATAGGCCGAAAGCGTTGCGTCGATCGTGCCACGCTCCATCGCGACATACATGTCCGAGCTGGGGATTTCGGCGGCCGAAGCGCCAAGCGCGCCGATGGTCAGGTTCATGGTGCCGCCTGCCGACCGAATGACCTTGCCTGCGAAGTCAGCCTCGTTGCGCAGGGCGCCTTTGGTCGAGATGATCTGATAGGCGGGCAGGGCCATCACGAAGATCGGCTGAACTTTGTTGTCGGTGAATTCAGCCGCCAGCGGGCCGGAGCGCACGGCCTGAGTGTAGGCTTTCATGATGCCGGTGGCCGTGCTGCCCAGGCCTGGAAGCATCGAGACGCCATTGAGCGGCATTTTGGCGCTGACATAGCCGACCAGAACGGTCGACACATCGGCGATGCCGTTGTTCATCGCGTCCAGCAGCTCTTTGGTTTTGGCGATCTGGCCGCCGGGAAAATATTTGAAACTGACCTCGTCGCCCGCCTTGTCGCTGACGCAGTTCATCCAGGTTTCAAATCCCTGAACGGAAATCACATGCTTTTCCGGCAGCCCGTTGACCACGGTCAAATTCGCCGCCTGCACGCCAGTGGACACGGCGCCAAGCGCTACGGTTACGGCAAGCATTTTGCCTTTGATGGATGTATTCATTTTGTCCTCCCCAGAATATGTCACTTAGACACAAGCGTTGGCCGCATGCCCGGTTGGGCTGATTGCGGCGCTACGTTTTTCCTGCCTCTATATGGTACGTTAACGAAAGGTTAGCAAGCGAGTCAAACCATTGATGCGCAGATTTTGGTGCGCGCTGTGGCAGGTAACGTGGTACTGCCCATCCCGCGAAGGGAGGCGCAGGTCATTGCGCCGAGGGGAATGCGGTTTCGCGTTTTTCGATGAAGGCGGTCACGCCCTCGTCGAAGTCATCATTGGCAACGCAGGCGGCGATGGCGTCGGTTTCCATGTCCAGCTGCGCTGCCAGGCTGTTGGACAGGGATTGGTCCATCATCTGCTTGGCACGACGCATCGCGGCTTGGGGTGCTTTTGTAAAGCGCGTGGCGGCCTTGGCGACAGTGCTGTCGAGATCGGTGCTGGCGACGATCTGATCAACGATCCCAAGGGTCTGAGCCTCGTCCGCCTTGACGACGCTGGCGGTCAGGACCAGCCGCCGCGCGGCGCGCCAACCGACAACGCGCGGCAGCAGGTATGAAACGCCGCCGTCGGGTGGCAGGCCGACTCGTTGGTGGGCGAAGACAAACATCGCGGTGTCATCGGAAATCACCAGATCGGCGGCCAGTGGCAACATCAACCCGGCTCCGGCGACGCCGCCGCGGACCTTGGCAATGATCGGGCGGTCAAACGCCATGATGGCCTGTACCCGGTTGGCCGTGCCGGTCAGCAAGTCGCGGAACAAGGCGCTGCGGTCATCGTGCGGTAAGGCGAGGTTCGATTTGAAACCCGCGATGTCGCCCCCGGCGGTGAAATGTGCGCCTGCGCCGCTGAAGACAATGCAGCGCACGGCGGTGTCGTCTTGGGCTTTGCGCATAAGGCCCGCGATTTCGGCCGACATTCCAGCTTCGAACGCGTTGCGGAAGTCGGGGCGGTTGAAGGTGATTGACAGAACACCGTCGACCAATTCACTTAGAACCCGGTTGTTTTCGGTCGGAAAGTACATCGTCAAATCCCCTCTTTCGTGATGGCTTAAGCGTGGAACACGGCATGGCCGCGATCAAGCACGACGATATCACGCTCTTTCGAGCGGCAGCGAAAGCGCACCTCGTTTCCGTTCTGGAAGAACTCGGTGACGATGGTTTCGCCGGGGAATACCGGCTTGGAAAATCGCACGAACATCGATTTCAGTTTGTCAGGATTGCCGGGGGCATAGGTTTGCAGCAGTGCGCGGGTGGCGATGCCCATCGAGCACAGGCCATGCAGGATCGGTCGGTCGAAACCGGCCTTTTTGGCGGGGGCGGGATCGGCGTGGATCGGGTTGAAATCGCCCGACAGCCGATAGATCAGCGCCTGCTGTGGCAGCGTTGCAATTTCGACGACTTGATCGGGGGTCGTGGCCTCGATCGCGCCGGGCATGGCGGGCGCCGCGCCAAACGAGCCACAGCCGCCGTCACCGCGCATGAAAAGTACGCTGCGCACGGTGGCGACAAGATCGTCCTCGGCGTCGTAGAGTTTCTTGAGTTGGTACAGCATCGCGGCTTTATCGGCGCCTTTGTCGACCACGGCCTCGATCTCGTATTCGCCGCGCACGGTGCCCTCTTTGGGAAGAGGTTTGTGGATCTCGAAATCCTGTTCGGCGTGCAGGATTTTCACCCAGTCGATGCCGTATTTCGGGTCCTTCGCCCAAAAGCCGGGATGCGCCAGCACAACGCAGAGCGAGGGCACGGCTTTGAGGTTTTCCTCATAGACGAACTCCAGCTCGGCGGGGTCAACCGGGTTGCTGCCATAGCCAAGCCCAAGCGCATAGAGGATGGTGTCTTTGAAAGTATAGCAGTGGTTGATCGGCTCGAACTTGAGCCCCTTGATAACGCTTAGATCCATGATGGCGGCCTTTCTTGGGGTCATATTTCTGTTGGTGTCGGCTGACGGTCGGGGCAGAGGGCGCGGATTACAAAACCAGGGACTGCCCTTCGGGCCAGTAGGTTTTGCGCAATTCGGCTTTGAGGATTTTGCCGGCCTCGCTGCGCGGCAGATCGGGCACAAAATCGACCGAGCGGGGGCATTTCACCTTGCTGAGGTGCGACCGGCAGTAGTCGATCAATTCATCGGCAAAGGCGGTTTCGTATTCCGGCGCAAGGGTGAAATTGGGCACGACAAGGGCTTTTACCTCTTCGCCGAAGTCGGGGTTGGGCACGCCGATAACCGCCACATCGCGCACCATTGGGTGGCCGGTCAGCACGTTTTCGGATTCCTGCGGATAGATGTTCACGCCGCCCGAAATGATCAGGTTGGATTTGCGATCAGTCAGGTAGAGAAAGCCATCTTCGTCCAGCTTGCCGATGTCCCCCAACGTGTTCCAGCCTTTGGGGTGGCGGCTTTCGTCGGTTTTTCCGGGATCATTGAAATATTCGAACGTCTTGCCGTTGGTTAGGTAAACCAGACCGGGGGTGTTTGGGGGGCATTCCTGACCGTCTTCGCCGACGATATGCACCTCGGTGCCCAGCGATGCGCGCCCGACTGATCCTTTGTGTGTCAGCCAGTCTTGGGAATTTATTGTGGTGGTGCCGATGGATTCCGTGCCGCCGTACATTTCATAGATGATTGGCCCCCACCATTCGATCATCCGCTCTTTGACGGCGATAGAACATGGGGCGGCGATGTGCAGCGCATACGTCAGCGAGGAGGTGTCTGCGGCCTGCTGCTCGGTCTCGGGAAGGGCAAGGAAGCGGACAAACATCGTGGGCACAAACAGGCCAAAGGTGACCCGGTGTTTGCCAATGGCCGCCAGCGCGCGCGAGGCGTTGAATTTCTTGAACCCAACCACCGTGGCCCCGGTGCGTTGTGCATGCATCATGATCCGCAGCGGGCCGGTGTGATAAAATGGCCCAAGGTTCAGGAACACGGTTTGCGGTGAATACCCATACTCTTGAATCAGCATGGTATGGCGCGGTGGCGCGGTATGGGGCGAGGCGTCGGTCAAATCATGCCGCACGCCTTTGGGGCGACCCGTGGTGCCTGACGTGTAAAGCATTGAGGCCCCGCGCACGCGGCCTGTGGGCATGGTGTCGGGTTGCGCGGCAACGGCGTCTTCGTAGGATTGATAGGGGGCTGTGGCACCGTCCATCATCAGCAGCGCGACCTTGCCATTCAGTGCGGCGGCGACCTCAAGCGCGACGGGGGCCATTTCAGCCGAGGAGATCAGCACCTTGGACAGGCTGTTCTGCACGACATAGCTGACGTCGGGGGCATTCAGTTGCCGACCGATGCATACATAATACAGCCCGGCGATCTTGGCGGCCCAGACCACCTCGAGGTAGCGCAGGTTGTTTTCGAGGAAGATCGAAATGCAGTCGCCTTGCTTGAGGCCGCTGGAAATCAGGTGATTGGCCAGACGGTTGGCATTGGAAACCATCTGACCGTAAGTCTGGCTGCCACCTGTATCCTCGAAGAGGATCGCAACTTTGTCTGGTGTGTCTTCAGCAACTTTCCACGGACTTATGTTTTCCAGACTCATCGTGGCCCTCCCCGGTGTTTCGAAAATACGTTACTAGCACAAAATATGTTTGTGTATTAAATTTCATACAGGGTGGCCAACATGAGCAAACCTAGGGGTGCTTTGGGTAATCCGAACTTGGATTTTGTCGCGCGATGAAGCGCCCCTAGATGAGGTTCGGTCAGTAGGATTTCGGCAGGTCGAGGACCTTTTCGGCGATGAACGACAGGATCAGTTGTTCAGTCACCGGCGCAATCCGTGGCAAGACGGATTCGCGGAACAGGCGTTCGACCTGATATTCGCGGGCATAGCCCATGCCGCCGTGGGTCAACACCGCCTGCGTGGCCGCATCGAACGCCGCGCGCGCGCCGAGGAATTTCGCGGCGTTCGCCTCGGCTCCGCAGCTTTTGCCATTGTCGTATAGATTGGCAGCGCGCAGGGTCATCCAATAGGCGGATTCGAGCTTTGCCCAGCATTCGGCCAGCGGGTGTTGAATGCCTTGGTTCATCCCGATCGGGCGACCAAATACAACACGTTCGCGGGCGTAGTCAGAGGCACGGCGCAGGGCATCGCGGCCCAGGCCGATCGCCTCGATGGCGACCAGAACCCGTTCGGGGTTGAGGCTGTCGAGGATGTAGGAAAAGCCGCGGCCTTCTTCGCCGATCAAGTCATCATCGGGCACGAACAGATCGTCAATGAACACGGCGTTGGAATCAACGGCGTTGCGGCCAAGTTTCTTGATCCGGTTCACCTCGATCTTTTTGCGGTCGAGGTCGGTGAAGAACAGCGAAATGCCTTCGGTCGGGCGTTTGCAGTCTTCTTTCTTTTTGGTGCGCGCAAGAATCAGGATCTTGTCTGCGATCTGCCCGGTCGAGGTCCACATTTTGCGGCCCTTGATGCGATAGCCGCCTTTGACCTTGGTGGCGAAGGTCGAAATGCTGGTGGTGTCCAGCCCGGCATCGGGTTCGGTCACGCCGAAACAGGCCTTTTGTTCGCCAGCAATCAACGGCGGCAGAATGCGGGCTTTTTGCGCCTCGGTGCCGTGCACGATGATGGCGTGAGGCCCGAAGAGGTTGATATGGAGCGATGAGGCCGCCGATTGGCCCCCACCGCCAGAGGCGACCGCGTGCATCATGATTGCAGCTTCGGTGACGCCAAGCCCTGAACCGCCAAGGTTTTCAGGGGTGGTAATGCCCAGAAAGCCACCCTTGGCCATCGCCTGATAGAATTCTTCCGGAAATCGCGGGTCAGAGTCACATTTTGTCCAATAGTCATCATCGAAATCAGCGCAGATCTGTTTGACTGCGCTATCGATTGCTTGATGCTCTTCTGACAGGTCCATATTCACGGGGCGTCCTCCTGTTGCGCCGGGTTATGGGCGTCTTTTGAAATAATAGTATTACAGTGTACTTTATGCATGTGAAGCAGTAGTCATCAAGCGAAGAAATCTGATTTTGGAGAGATAAATGGTGGAAAAAGCCACAACATCGCAGGGCCCCTATGAAATACCGCATTTTAGCCGTCCGTCGGTGAACACGCGGGTGTTGTTGAAAAATCGCCCCTTGGCGGTTCCGCAGCCGTCGGATTTCGCCATTGACGAGGCACCTGTGCCGGTTCCCGGCGCTGGGCAACTTTTGATCCGCAACATTTATTTGTCGGTCGATCCGGCACAACGGGGATGGGCGCAGGCCGAGGCGAATTACTCCGATCCGGTGCCGCTTGACGGGCCGATGCGCGGGTTGGCGGTTGGGGTGGTGATCACGTCGCGCCATGCGGACTACGCCGAGGGAGAGTACCTGTATGGATGGTTCGACTGGCAGGATTATGCGGTTGTCGATCCGTCTAAGGTTATTCTGCGGGCGCGTGAAGCCCTGCCGTTGGCGCAGTTCGCCGGGTTGCTGGGGATCAACGGGCTGACGGCGTATCTGGCGCTGACGGGGCTGGGGCGGCCCGAGGCGGGCGATACGCTGGTGGTGTCGACGGCAGCGGGGGCGGTTGGATCGTTGGTCGGGCAGATTGGCAAGTTGATGGGTTGCACCACGGTCGGGCTGACGGGCGATGACGAAAAGGTGGCTTTGTGCACCGAACGTTATGGGTTCGATGCGGCGTATAACTACAAAACCGCCGATCTGGAACGCGCGGTTGCGCAGTCGGCGCCGTCGGGTGTGAACGTGTATTTCGACAATACCGGTGGCGGCATTCTGGATACGGTACTGCGGCAGATGGCTGTGGGCGGGCGGATCGTGCAATGTGGCACGGCGGCCAACGCACAGTGGAATCCGCCGCCGACAGGGCCGCGCAACGAGCGCGAAATCCTGACGCGGCGTTTGGTGTGGAGCGGGTTTGTGATTTTCGATCACGCTGCGAAATACGAGGCGGCGGCGTCGCAACTGGCGGCGTGGTATCGCGAGGGCAAGCTGGTGACTGAGACTGATATATCCGACGGCGTCGAACACGCACCGGGGGCGATTGCCGCGCTGTACGCGGGGGCGAACCGGGGCAAAAAACTGATTTATATCGGGTAGAAAAAACGGGCAGCGCCAGCGCGCCGCCCGTAAGTTTGATTGCTTGTCTGGTCGATCAGAAGGCGACGTTGTCGGCGCCTTTGGTGCCCAGCATGACGCGGGCCTCGTCCGGGGTGGCCACCTCAAGCGACAGCTCGGTCAGGATACGCTTGATCTTGGCCACCTGCTCGGCGCTATTTTTGGCCAGCTGGCCTTTGCCAAGGTAAATGCTGTCTTCAAGGCCGACGCGCACGTTCGCGCCCAGAACCGCACCCATGGTCACAAACGGCATCTGGTGACGGCCAGCGGCAAGGATCGACAGGTAATAGTCATCGCCAAACAGCCGGTCGGCGGTTTCCTTCATGTGCAGCATATGTTCGGGACGGGGCGCGATGCCGCCCAGAATGCCAAAGATCGACTGCACGAAGAACGGCGGCTTGACGATGCCGCGGTCGGCAAAATGCGCGAGGTTATAGAGGTGGCCAACGTCGTAGCATTCGTATTCAAACCGCGTGCCCAACCCGCCCAATTCGCGCATCGCATATTCGATCTGAGTGAAGGTGTTCGACAGGATGAAATCCTTGGTCATTTCGAGATAGGGTTTTTCCCAGTCGTATTTGAACTCTTTAATCTTTTCGCCAGCGCCTGAGATGTTGAAATTGAACGATCCCATGTTCATCGAGGCGATTTCGGGCGCGGCCCATTTGGCGGCGGCCAAGCGCTGCTCCATCGTCATGCCAAGGCCACCGCCGGTGGTGATGTTGATGATCGCATCGGTGCTTTGTTTGATGGTCGGCAGGAATTGCGCGTAGTGTTCGGGTTTTTGCGATGGCGCGCCGGTGCCGGGTTCGCGGGCGTGCAGGTGCAGGATTGTGGCCCCTGCCTCGGCGGCGCCAATCGCCTGCTCGGCGATCTGTTCGGAATTGATTGGCAAATAGGGCGTCATGCTGGGCGTGTGAATCGAGCCGGTGATCGCGCAGCTGATGATGACTTTGTCTGCTTTTCTCATGTGTCTCTCCCATTGATCTCAGAGGCGGTTCTTGATGACGTTCCACTGCTCCGTCAGGTCAGCGCGAAAGGCCGGAGCCGCAATGTTGATGATCGCTTCGGCGCGGTCGTGGGTCGAGCCTTTGCGTAAATCGGCGATCCCATGTTCGGTAATGATCATGTCGATGTCATAGCGCGCCAATGACACAAGTCCCGGCGCGTGAATTGCGGCAGTAATACGTGACTGGGTGCCTTTGGCAAAGCTTGAAGGCAAGGCAACAATGCTAAGACCACCGTGCGACATACGCCCGGCGCGGGCGAAATCCGGCGCGCCGCCGGGGCTGCTGACAGCGCGGCCATTGGCGGTTTCAAGGTTGCACTGGCCAAACAAGTCGACCTCGAGTGCGGTGTTGACGGTGATGAAGCCATCAATTGCGGCAATGCGGGCGGGGTCATGCGTGTGCTCGCACCCGGTGACGGATATCTGATCCTGACGGCCTGCCCAGTCATACAAGGCGGGGCTGCCGATCAGGGCGCAGGTCATATGCGGCCAATCGGGGCTCAGCGCCCCGGCACCGTTCAAGCCGATTACGCCATCGGAAAACATCCCGGAATGCAGCCGCAGGCCCTTGCGGTCATGTAGCTGCGCAAAGAGCGCGTCGGGCACTTTTCCCAAGCCCACTTGAAGGGCGGCCCCGTCGGGGATCAGCCCGGCCAAATGGGTTGCGATCTGTTCGGCCTCGGGTTGGCGCGGGCCGACATCGTAGGTGCGCAGGGGCGTATCTGAGCGCGCAATGGTGTCGAAGGTGGACAGAGGCAGGCAATGAGAGGTGGCAACATAGGGCATGTTCGGGTTGATCACCGCGATTTTTCGGGGCGCGCGCGCTAGAACCAAGGCCGAAAACTCGACCGAGGTGCCAAGCGAAACCATGCCTTGGGCGTTCGGTTCGGACACGGTCAGCGCGATGGCGTCAGGGGTGAAGTTGTCCTGCGCGTAGCGGGCGAAGCCGGCATAGCTGAGCGGCAGGTGGCGGTATTGCCCGCGCGCCTGCGGTGCCGACAAAGCCGGGGTCATGAACAGCCCGGTCACGCGGGTCGATGCGGCGAAATCGTCGATCGGTGTTGGGTTGATGCCCGGCACGAAGGTTGTGGTGATCTGAAGCTGTTCCACGCCGTGCAGGGCGGTGACCAGATCGCATGCCTCGCTGCCGCAACCGGGCAGAAACAGGTGGTCGCCGGGGGCGAAGCTGCGCGCGATGTCGTCAAAAGAACAGAGCGGTTTGCCCATCGCTATCTCCTGGTGTGGTCGCGCGCAGGCATGTGATCAAAGATCGTTGCGGGTGAACAGATCGCGCGAAATGATCTGTTTCATCACCTCGGCGGCGCCACCGGCGATCCGGGTGATCCGGGCGTCAATGTAGGCGCGCGCAATCGGGTATTCGGACATATAGCCGTAGCCGCCGAAGAATTGCAGGCACTGATCAACGACCTTGCAATGCAGGTCAGTGACCAGCAGCTTGACCTTGGCCGCATCGGTCGAGCTGAGCTCGCCCTTGATGAATTCACCGATGCACCAATCGACAAATACCCGCAGGCCGGTGGTTTCGGCGTCCAGCCCCGCCAGAACGAACTGGGTGTTCTGGAAATCGGCGATCGTGCCGCCGAAGGCTTTGCGTTCCTTGGTGTATTCCACGGTCCATTTGATCGCCTGCTCGGCCACGACAATGCTGCGCACGGCCTGAGTCAGGCGTTCTTGTGCCAGCTTGGTCATCATCATCGAGAAGCCGCGATTTTCCTCGCCCAGACGGTTGCCAACGGGCACGCGGACATTGTCGTAGAAAAGCTCGGAGGTGTCTTGCGCTTTTAGCCCGATTTTATCGAGGTTGCGACCACGGGTGAACCCCTCGCAAGGGACTTCGGCAACGATCAGGCTGACGCCGCGCGCGCCTGCGTCGGGGTCGGTTTTGCAGCAGGTCATCACGACATCGGCGTTCTGGCCATTCGAAATATAGACCTTCTGACCAGTCAAAACATAAGTGTCGCCATCGCGAACAGCGCGCATTTTGATCTCTTTGGCGTCAGACCCAGCGCTGGGTTCGGTCATGCCGATGGCGCCGATGATTTCGCCGGTGACCATCTTGGGCAGGATCTTTTGTTTCAGCGCTTCTGAGCCCCAAGCCAGAAGATAGGGCGCGCACATTTCGGAGTGCACCATGAAGCCCGGGCCGGTCATACCGGCGCGCGCCAGTTCTTCGATCACGACAACATTATACAGCCAGTCGCCACCAAACCCGCCGTATTCTTCGGGGATGTTGGGGCAGAGCATGCCCATCTCGCCGGCCTTGAGCCAAATCTCGCGCGGGACGATTTTGTCTTCTTCCCATTGCGCGTGATGCGGGACCATTTCAACCTCGATAAAGCGGCGAATGCTATGGCGGAATTGTTCGTGCTCGGGCGAAAAAAGGCTGCGTGTGATCGGCATGGTGTCAGGCTCCGCGTGATTGATAGGATTGATGCAGCGCCAGAACGTGCTGGGCTTGTTTAAGATGCGGGATGTCGATCATCTTGCCGTCCAGCCCCACCGTGCCTGCGTCACCGGCAGCAGCAAAGGCGGCGATCACGCGCTGGGCATGGGCCACGGCCTGAGGTGAGGGGGCGAAGGCGGCATTGATTGTCTCGACCTGCGCGGGATGGATGGCGATGCGACCGGTGAAACCCTCGTTGGCGGCGGCAACGCAAGAGGCATGCAGCCCGGCGTCATCACGAAAATCGACAAAGAGCGTGTCGATGGCCTGCACGCCGCAGGCCTTGGCGGCCAGAAGCATCTGCACCCGCGCAAAGCGATAGGTCAGCGCCCATTGCCCGGTTTCGTCCAGATTGGTGCTGGCGCCAACGGCGGCACTCAGGTCTTCGGCACCCCATGTCAGACCGATCAGGCGGGGTAGATCGGCCTGGGCAAATTCGGCGATGCGCAGAGGGGCGACGGCGGTTTCGGTGGCGACAGGCAGAATTTTGGTGCTGCCCAGTTCAAGCCCGTCACGGGTTTCGAGCGCGTCCAGATAACACCCCAGTTGATAGACGTCTTCGGGGCCATTGGTTTTTGGGATCATGATGCCGTCTGGTGCACCGGGCATGATGGCGGAAAGGTCCTCGAGTGCGCAGTCATCCAGCGGATTAATCCGCACCCAAAGCTGGCTTGGGCGCGCCGCTTTGGGGCGAGCGGCAAGGTGATCGCGGATCATGCCGCGCGCCGCGCCCTTGCGTGCGGGGGCCACGGAATCTTCGATATCCAGGATCAGCGCATCGGCGGGCGAGCCATCGGCTTTACCCATCTTCTTTTCGCTGTCACCGGGAATAAATTGCCACGAACGCAGGTTCATCCGGCGGCCCCTTCGATCGCGGCGGGGCTTTTCAATTGCAGGCCGGTGCGTTTGCAGATGGCCACCAATTCATCGCGTTGGTTGAACGCGCGGTGAATGAAGGTGACGATGCCAGCGTTGGGGCGCGATTTGCTTTCCCGCAGTGCGTGAATTTCAGTTTCGAAATGCAGGGTATCACCGTGGAACACGGGGGCAGGAAAACGCACTTCGTCCCAGCCGATATTGGCAATGGCTGTTCCAAGTGTGGTGTCGCCCACGGAAACACCCGTCATCAGCGCCAGTGTGAAGGCCGAGTTGACCAGCCGCTGACCGAATTCAGTCTCGGTGCGGCAATATTCGGCATCCAGATGCAGCTGGGCGGGATTGTGGGTCATTGCGGTGAACAGAACATTATCTGTTTCTGTCAGGGTGCGCCGCAGCGCGTGCGTGAAAATCTGACCGACTTCCAGCTCGTCAAAATACTTGCCCGCCATCGTATACTCCATGTCGCGCAGGGACCGGTCTTGAGGAACGCCCAAGCCCGGAGCCCGCAGTTGATATTTCCGAAGCCTAGCTGTGCAGGCCAAGAATCGAGATTGCCGCGATCCCCTGGTACGGCACGCCGCCGAGGTTATGGGAAAGCCCGATAGACGGGCTTTCAAGCTGACGCTCGCCAGCGCGGCCCAGCAGTTGATTGTAGTTTTCGTAGGCCATGCGAAGACCCGAGGCGCCAATTGGATGGCCAAAACATTTCAACCCGCCGTCGACCTGACACGGGACAATCCCGTCAGCGTCGAATACGCCGTCGAGGACATCATGCACGGCGCGGCCCTCTTCGGAGACGAACAGATCTTCCATGGTCACCAGTTCGGTGATCGAGAAGCAATCATGCACCTCCATCAGGCTGATCTGTTTGCGAGGGTCGGTGATACCGGCCTCGGCATAGGCCAGCTTGGCGGCGTTGCGGGTATTGATGACGTGGCTACCGTCCCATTTGTTGGTGGTCGATTCCACGCCCGAACTGATTGAAAGCTGGATCGCCTTGATCGTCACCATGTCTTTTTTGCCCAGTGCGCGGGCGATCTCTGGGGTGGTCACAATTGCGGCGGCTGCGCCATCGCTGACCCCGCAGCAATCATAGAGTCCCAGAGGTTCTGCGATCATCGGCGCGTTCAGGATGGTTTCCATCGAGACGGCCTTTTTCAGGTGCGCCTTGGGGCTTTTGACCCCGTTCTGGTGGCTTTTCCAGCTGACGTGGGCCAGACCGCGCTTGAGGTCTTCCTTGGTGATCTGGTGCTTGGTGCGATAGCCCGCCGCCAGCTGTGCAAAGCCCGCCGGAGCCGATCCGATTGGCATCCACAGGTCGTTCAGGGTGCCCTTGAAGCCAGTGGGAAGGCCGCCGTATCCGGTGTCTTTCAGCTTTTCCGCGCCCACGGCGATGGCGATGTCCACCGCGCCAGAGGCCACGGCATAGGCCGCGCCGCGCAGGGCTTCGGTGCCGGTGGCGCACATGTTTTCGACGCGTGTGACGGGAATTCCGTCAAGGCGCAGAGCGACAGAGGCCGGGATGGCCGAGTTGCCTACATTGGCGTTGTCCATGCATGAGCCGTACCAAGCCGCGCCGATTTGCGATCGCTCGATGCCGGCGTCGGCGAGTGCCTCGTTGAAGGCTTCGGCGAGCAGGCCGTCGGTGCCTGTGTCCCACCGTTCGCCAAACTGCGAACACCCCATTCCGATGATGGCAACTTTGTCTCTAATTCCGCTAGCCATAAGTATTCTCCTAAACGGTGAGTGGGGTTGATTTCCAAAAATAGCGGTTGTAGCCGCGGATTTTGTCGCGTTCCTTGATGCGGAACACCATGCGGACCGGCACGCCCACCTCGACCACATTGGTGGGGGCATCGACGGTTTCCATCAGCAGGCGCGCGCCGTTGTCGAATTGCACGAAGCCGACAAACAGTGGCGGGGCCGGATAGTAAGACAGCCAATCCGCGGTGTAGGTCAGGATTTTCGCGGGCTGATCAGCCAGCGAGACCTGCTCGAAGCTATCGGCAGGCTTGCCGCAGTCGGGATTGACGCAATAGGCCAGTTGCGGGAACTGGATCGTGCTGCAATGCGGGCACTTGCCAGCCATGAAAGCCGACAACTGGAACGACGAGCGATAGGCCTCGGTCAGGGCTGCTTTGCCGGGCTTTTCGGCGCGCATACCCCACTCCAGTTCGATCTCGTCGTAAAACGAGGCCATGCGAAGGTAATCGTCGGTCATGTATTTGTCGGCCAGCGATCCGCTGACACCGCGACCCGGACGCGCCCCGGCGCCGGTGGCTTCGAGGACCACGGCGTCTGCGCCCTGACCGAAGCCGACCAGCAAAATACGTTCGCCCTTTTTGGCGGTTTCCAGTACGTTGGCCAGCATCAGTAGCGGGTGCGCCGCGCCTGCAAGGCCACAGTCAAGTTCAAGACCATCCGCGACCTTGCCGCCAAAGCCCAGTTTCTTGGCCACGCTGTCAGCCGCTTTGCGGGTCATCGAGGGCATCACGAAATACGTAAAGTCGCCAATGGAGAGGCCGGTTTTTTCCAACGCTGCATTGACCGCGCGGGGGATGATTTTGGCTAAGCCTTCGTCGCGGATCCAGCGCTCTTCCCACATGTAGTCGTGGCTTTCGTCCGACGCGCGGAAGTGGTCGGCAAAATTCACGGTAACGCTGGCTGAGCCAATGTATTTGGCAACCACATTGCTGGTTCCCAGCAGCACGGCGGCGGCGCCTGCGCCATTGCTCATTTCTTGCGCGCTGGCGGGTTTCGACGGCGGTTTGTCCGAGCCGATGACCAATGTGCCGTCTTTGCCTGCCTCAAGCGCCTGAACCAGCGCAGAGGTGGCGGCACGTTGCGAGCCGGTGCTTTCGGAGGACGCGGCCGATTGGGGAATGTTCAGCGCACCAGCAATGATCGCGGCATTCGACAGATCACTGTAGGGCAGGGTCGTGGAGGCAACGATGATTGCGTTGACGCCATCACGCGTAGCGCCAAGGGCATCGCGCCCGGCCTCGACAGCCATTGTCAGGGCATCTTCATCCCAGCTGCAAAAGGCGCGGCTGCCTTTGGCGGCGCCTGCAAGGCCGGGGGCCATCCATTTGTGAGCCTTGGCAATAGCTGCACGCTCAAGCCGCATCCGCGGGACGTATGCCCCGAATGAAGTAATGCCAAAATCCATCTCAACTCCTGCTGTCGTTTGGTGCGGGGCGCGTAATTCGCCCGAGTTGGCGGGATGCTATTCGGCGCCCCTTTGATACGCAAGCGTAAAATATGCTAGTGGCGGCGCTTGCGTGGGGTCGCGCAGCCGCAGTGTTGTCGGCTGAAAACTGAGATGGACCGCTTTCATGGCGTTGAAAACAATTAAGAATTTTTGACTCGTGGCGGCATCGGCTTGGGGCGCGCGATTCCCCTACATTTCTTGGGAGAGATGAAAAAAGCCCCTACAAGCAAGCCGTCCAGCAGTGTTTTCCATGCGTGAACATCGCCAGCGGCCAGCGCCGATACGGTATGCTTGCCTTTCAAGGCCTGCTGGACTTGTCGCGGTTTGGATCCGCTTCTGCTAGGGTGGAAACGAGTAGGCCCCCGATCAAAGAAGTAACTTTTGTTGACGCAAGAGCTTGGGGGCCGACATAATTTGGGGCACAATCTGACACGCCTTTCCACGTAGAGGGCGGCGCCTTTCGGGGCTGGGAATACAGCGACGATGACACTTGTGAAGAAAAGGACCCTTGGGCTGCTTGCAGCTATTCTGATCGTCAGAACAACTGAGTATCATCCTTGGGCGATGCCCTTTCAACTCAGACTGAAAGGGCATCTGGCCGGTCTAGAAACAGATAGAGGCATTTTGTGATTCGAGTTGTCTCTGCACTGCTGTTCATCGGACTGTCGCTTGCAGGCCTAGCAACAATTCATGCGCTTTCGGGGGGTGCCGCGCCCCAGATAGATCCGCGCCTTTTCGATCTTTCCGCGCTACTTGCGATTGCGGGTTTGCTTGTCATCTATTTTGCTTCGGATGGATTGAGGCTTTATTTCGTGCTTCGCACGCTGGGTGAACGGGTGTCGCTGAAGGACCTCGTTCCGCTGGTTTTTATCAATATTCTCTTCTCGAATATCACGCCGATGGCGACCGGTGGCGGTTTCGCCCAGATCTGGTATTTGGGCAGAAGCGGCGTTTCGGTTGGTTCTGCGGCGGCGGCGACCACGATCAGGACCGTTCTGGCAATGCTTGTGATATTCACGGCAGCGCCAACGTTTCAATTTCTATTCGCCAAAGGACGCGCGGCGGAGCATCTCTCCGAGAGGCTCACGAATTCGCTATCCATCGTCATTGTGTTCTATCTGGTTGGGTTTCTCATTGTCCTGCTTCGACCCATGCTAATCGCGGCTTTCATCGAACGAATGCTGCGGGGCGCCTCCCGCCTCGGGTTGCTTGGGACCGAGCGCCGGGACCGGTGGCGCATCCGTGTCCGCGAGGTGATGACCGGGTTTTCCGACGGGTTTCGGACATTTTTGACCGGATCGCGCCGGTATGCTGCCTTGTCCGCGTTGTTCACTATCGTCTTTCTCTTGGCGTTGTTCTCGTTTCCGGCCCTGCTGATGGCGCTGCTGGATTATGATGTCGATTGGCTGGCGGTGATGGGGACGCTTTCGGTCGTCACCTTCCTGATGTATTTCGCACCGAGCCCGGGCGGGGCAGGCTTTTCCGAACTTGCCTTTGCAGGGCTGATGGCGGGGCAAATCGCGCCCGAACATCTGGTGTTCATCGTACTTGTCTGGCGGGTGCTGACCATCTATCTGGGCATGGGGATTGGAGCAGTTTTCATGATGAGAGCCGTCAAATCCAGAGCTTTCCAGCCATGAAACAGAAAACACTTCTGTCCGTTACTTTTTACCTGAACCTTGCCGTTCTGCTCGCCCTGCTGGGGTACAAAATCTATCTGCTTTTCGACGCACCGGATACGAATGCGCTGCACACCGGGCAGATCGAACAGATCGAAACGGCCACCCAAGGTCACGAGAAGATTCGTTTCGCCGTCATCGGCGAGGCGAATAACTCCATCGGGATTTTTGAAAGACAGATCGTCGAGGACCTCAACGCCTCAGACATCGATTTCGTCGTGTCAGCGGGCAATGCCGTCAGCGGTGGCGGGGAGGACAACTATCGCTCTCTTCTGGGCTCGTTGTCGCTGCTGAAAAAGCCGTTTCTTCTGACCTTTGGCGATCACGAGTTCACCGAGTTCGGCAGCAGCCGATTCTATAAGAAGTTCGGGCCGCACTTCTATTCGGTGTCGCTTGGCGATGTTCGATTGGTATTCCTTGACGGGACCGGACGTAGCTCTGCCGCGTGGCAGGAGCGATGGCTGGCAGATCTGCTGGGGGGTGAACAGAACCGGCAGATTATCGTCTTTGTTGGTCAGCCGCTGGTGCCGCCGTTGGGCGATCTTCTGTTTGAGCCGGATCAGGGGATCTGGTCTGCCCCCGAGGATCAGACCCGGATGCAGGCGCTGCTACAGGTACTGGATGTCGACGCGGTGATCTCGGCCGGGGCTTCGGTGTTCTCTGATCAGATGGTCGACGGCGTTCGCCACATCACGACCGGTGGGGGTGGCGGTCTGATCCTGAACAATGACCAGAGCTTTTATCACTATCTCGACGTGACTGCGGGCGGGCACGAAATGTCTGTGGACGTCGTTCGTATCGAAACCGCCCCCACGCTTGCGATGCGGTGGTTCGAAAGCCTTTGGTCGTTCATCTATTCGTTGTTCTACGTTCGATTTCTAAGTTTTCTTCTGATCTTCTCGGCTCTTGCGCTAACTGGTATCTATCTGTTCAATCATCTGTTCCGCGAGCGCGACTATTACCCATCATATGACGCCCCGCCGCTGACGCATTTGGGCCGCCCCTTGCGCGTCGCGATGGTCACAAACAACTATCTTCCGTTCGTCGGCGGCGTGCCCATTTCAGTCGAGTTGTTGAAACGCGGGCTTGAGGCGCATGGCCATCAGGTCATGGTCGTGTGCCCCAGCTACGGCTCTGACGCCCCCGACCCGACCGTCGAGCGCGTGCCAGTGCTGTTGCCAACCCGCGGCTGGATTCGTATCGCCAACCCGTTCCTCAGACGGACGCGGCGGGCGATCAAGACGTTCAACCCGGACATCATTCATGTGCATCATCCGTTCTGGCTTGGTTCACTCGGGCGGATCATGGCCCGGCGCCTGAACATTCCGGTGATCTACACCTATCACACGCGGCTTGAGTATTATGCACATCAGATTCCGGTGCCGGGCCGGTTGTTTCGCAATGTTATCGCCCACTGGCTGATCCGCAGGTTTGCCAATAAATGCGACGCGGTCATTGTGCCGACCCCGGTGGCGCGGGATTACATGCGGTTAATCGGGGTGGACCGCCCCGTGCATGTGCAGCCGACGGGGCTTGATCTTGAGAAGTTCGAGCCCCCGAACGGACCGCGCCTTTCGGAGCTGCGTCAAGAGGTTAACCCAGACGGAAGGCTGGTGTTTGTCACCGTTTCCCGGTTGTCGCCGGAAAAGAACATCCATTTTATCATCGCGGCCATGGAGCGCTTGAAAAGCCGCGATACCGCGCCCTTTCGTTTGCTTGTTCTCGGCGACGGCGATGAACGCGCGCCGCTTGAAAAAATGGTCAAAGCCCGAGATCTGGAGGGGGATGTCACGTTTCTGGGAAACATCGACGGATCGATCGTGCCGCAGTATCTTGCGATTTCGGATGTCTTCGTATTTGCCTCGCGCTCCGAGACGCAGGGGATGGTCGTGCTTGAAGCCATGGCCGCCGGTTTGCCTGTCGTCGCCGTTGATTCCAGCGGTGTGGATGCCTTTGTTTCCAACGGCACGACGGGCTACAGGACGCCCGAGGATATTGTGCAGTGGACGGCTGCGCTGAGCAGACTGATTGACGATCCGCACCTGCGAAAAGCGCTTGGTGAGAATGCAAAAGCCGTCGCACACGGGTATTCGACGGACAAATTCGCAGCATCCGTCGCTTTACACTATGAGGGGTTGGTGCAGAGTTCTCTGTCTCGTTCGAAACATCGTATAGATAAAAGCCTGAACAATGATGACGAGGGTGGGGCCTGATGTCGAAAGTAACGATCCAGGAAATGAGCTTCTTTGCTGTTATCATCTTGGTGACGACGGCGTTTATCTGGCTGATCCTGCCATTTTACGGTGCGATCCTGTGGGGGGCCATTTTGGCGATTCTGTTTGATCCGCTGAAGCGGCGCCTGGATATATGGTTGAACGGCCATTCCAACCTCGCGGCAATCCTTAGCGTGTTGATCTGCATCTGTATTGTAGTGATCCCCGGGATGATCCTGCTTGCCGCGCTGGCGCAGGAAGCCGCGAACCTTTATGTCCGCCTCGACACACAGGAACTCGATATCGGAGGCCTTCTAGAGCGCATTCAAGGTGTGCTGCCGCCTTTCGTTCTCAAGATTATGTCAGCCCTGAATCTAGGGAGTTTCGACGAGATTCAGACCCGCCTGACGGCCTTCCTTTTGCAGGCCAGTCAGGCGTTTGCCACAAAAGCCATAACCATCGGGCACAACGCGGTGCAACTTGTCGCCAGTCTGGGCGTTATGCTGTATTTGCTGTTCTTCCTGTTTCGCGATGGCATGGACCTGACTGCACAGATCAGACAGGTCAGTCCGCTTAGCGAGCACCACACCGATCAGATCCTGAACAGATTCACCTCTGTGATGAAGGCGACAGTCAAGGGAAACATCGTCATCGCCATGATCCAAGGGGCACTCGGCGGCATCACCTTCTGGGCGCTCGGACTCGAGGCCCCTCTGTTGTGGGGGGTGCTCATGGCTGCCGTATCGCTTTTGCCTGCAATCGGCGCACCCTTGGTCTGGGTGCCGGCTGCAATCTATCTTTTGGCGTCAGGAGATTACATTAGGGGTATCGCGATGCTTGCCGCCGGGACATTGGTTATCAGCATGGTCGACAACCTGATCCGGCCTCCTCTGGTTGGAAAAGGGACCCGGCTGCCAGATTACGTTATTCTCATCTCTACTCTGGGTGGCATCATGCTGATCGGCATGAACGGCTTCGTCCTGGGACCGCTGATTGCCGCGCTTTTTGTTGCCGTGTGGTCATTGTTCACTGAAGACAGGTCGCAAGGCTGAGTCGAAGATCCCACGCAGGGTCATGTCGGTTTGCGTGACGCCAGAAGTTTGCGCAGCACGGACAGCACGCCGATGCCAAGGGAGAGCGAGCTGCCGAGGTTTTCGATGCTCTGTCCTGCGGCATTCGCCATTTGCACAGCGCCTTGCGCCTCTGCCGTGATCGTCTCAAGCGCGGCGGCTTCCATTTCCGCAAGCGCGTCAAGCTCGGGCGATTTCGTTTCCCGGAGGGTAAAGATCAGCAGGATGATGGCGACGGCAAGATAAAGTGCGGCGATCGTCAGGCACGCGCCAATATCTCCGAGTGGTACGCGGATCCACAGGTAAAGCGCATAGGTCGAAAGCCCCGCGGCGACGATCATCGCCGCGACAGCAAGCGCCCCGGCGATAACGCGCCGGATCATTTGCCGGAGGAGAACCTGGCGGCGCAGCAGCGCGACATGGCCGTAGAGTTTTGCAGAATTGAGAGCAGACATGGGAAACCTTTCACAAAGGCGGTTAGCGGAACTGGCGACCGATGATGATCCCGGCGGCAAAGCCGATGCCGAGGGCGGCAAGCGCCGTGAGTTGCGGATATCTAGCGATGTCCTCGGAAAACTCATCCATGGTTTCGTGCATTGTTTTCATAAAGGTTTCGAGTTCGGGCATTTCTTCCGCGTTTTCGAGGTCCGGTTCCGGAGCCGCCTTCGCCGTCGGTGTCTTGCGGGCACTCGCCTCTATCTCGGCCTGCAGGGCCATTATTTCACTCATCAGGCTCATCGGTGTCTCCTTATCTGTGCGCTGCGGCGCCCTCAGTCAGCCTCTTGCTGAGTCTATGTGAACTATGCCCCCGATCCATTCGCGGATCGAGGGCGCATTGGGTCTCAGGCCTTTTTCATCCGCATCTGCGCATCCTTGCTACAGATTAACGGAACCACGAAGATCGTGAAGGCCGTTGAGACGACTGTTCCGAAGGTCAATGGGATGCGCCAGCATAGTCAGGATGATTGGACGCAGGGCTTGCCGCGCGGCTTTCCGTCCAGCAATGAGAAGACGTCGAATGCATCGCCTGTCGTCAGGAGTTTCAGAATGACTTCCCGCGCGATTTCGGAGTTGTATGCGGAGACCCCAACCGTGCTTTTGATACGGAGCCTTTCGGAAGAGATGTGCGTTTCCAGATCAATAACTGATCCCTTCGGCTTGGAGGTGTGCAAAAAAGGCAAAACGCTGCCGCGCCTCCCAAGAGGATAGTAAAGTCGTCAATTTTGAAAATTGTGATGGTTTTCCATCTTTTGATATGATCCCGATCGCTGCCATGGAGACCATAAGATGCAATCTGTAAAATTGCTGCAGTCGCGCCTCGGCCTTCGCGGCATCAAGTCGGGTGAAAGCCGCATTGAGCGACAGCTGCACAAAGGCCACCATCGGGGTCAGTGAACCCCGAAGATGTTCAACTCACTGAACCACACGATCAACAATAGGGAACTCTAAAATGAATATGACGTTTTCCTCTGCCGCATTGGCGGCAGGGCTTTCCTTTTGCACCATAATTGCAGGCTGAACCACAGAGGCGGTTTTTGTCGTTCCGTCCTCGGAAGCGGGCGCAACCAAGCTGAACGCCAACGAGGACTATACTTGGGGCAGCCCGCAGCCGAAAAACAAAGATCCGGCTAAAATTGACGACCTGCGCTTTGTGCAGATCGGCGATGCTTCGGTCGCCTTCCTTGAACTGCGCACCGGCGGTGTGGATCTGGTGTCGGACGTGCCGACCAATCTGTTGGGCCAATACAAGGCGTTGAAAAACGCCGAACAGCGTCTGCTTGAAGGGTACGGCATTTATTATATGCCGAAGCACGTCACCCAAGCCCCGTTTGATGACATCGCGGTGCGCAAGGCGACGCGATGGCGGGGAACCGTCAGGCCACCATCGGCAACCTGTTCGCGGGCAGGGCACCCCGGTGCATAACGTTCTGATCACGCAGTTGCCCGAGGCTGATATCAGCCCGGAAAGTGAGGTTCATTTTGATCTGGAAGTGGCCAAGGTGCTTTTGGATGAGTGGCCGGTGACGATGGGGTGCGGGTCAAAGATGGCACGTCCCTTGAGGTGCCGTTCTGGCTGCAAAGCGATAGCGATTTCCGCAAAATGGCCGAAGTTATTCAGGCGCAGCTGCGCGACATTGGCATGAAGGCCAATTTGATCGTGCAGGATTCTGCGGCGATCAAATCGGAACTGCGCAAGTGCGAGCATCAGCTGATGCTGCGCCGCTATGGCTGGAACAACACTGACGTTCTTGACTGGTTCTTCACTGGCGAGCGCATGGGCTTTACCAATATCTCGATGTTTGCTGACGAAACGGCCGAAGCCCTGCGGATCAAGGCGATGATCTGGTCGCGCACTGGCGACGAGCGGATCGAAAGTTTCTGCGCCTACCACGAGTACATCATGAGCCTGTGGACCATGTCGCCGATATATGGCCTACTCAGGATATCGTGCTCACCGCGGATCATCTGATCCTGCAGGAAAAAATAGACGGCCCGGTGTTTGAATCACAATCAGTTCTGGACATTGAGTTCAAATAATCCCGCAATCAGGATCATAGTCGTGTTTCAATATCTTATTCGCCGTTTACTTGCGCTGGTCGTCTTTATGATGGTGCGTGTTGTGCCGGGCGACCCGATCGACAGCCTGATGAAGGTCGGCGCCAGCGAAGCACAGCGGGCCGAGATTGTGGCACGCTATGGTCTGGATCGCAGCCTTGCCGCGCAATATCTGACGTGGCTGGGCAATCGTTTCCATGGCAATCTGGGCGCGGCGATTGTAATACGCAGATCTTATCCGCCGTGGTTGGCGCGGCGGCGGGTCTTGTCGCACGGGTGATGCGGGCCTCGGTCCTTGAGGTTGAAAAATAGGATTTCGTTTTGTTTCTGCACGCGCGCGGCATGGCGCCTGCACGCATCGGGTTGAAACATGTGCTGGGGGCACGCGAGTTGCCGCTCATGACCATCCTGGCCAGCGGATCGGCCTGTTGGTTGCTGGCGGTTGCAGCGTCGATGATTGTCGGCACCGGGCTTGGCCTGATCTGTGGCTATGTGGGGGGGCTGGATTGACGGCAGTGTGATGGCGGCGATTGATCTGACATGGTGCTTTCCCGAAATCCTGTTGGCGTTGCTGCTGGTGGTGATGATGGGCCCTGGATCGATCAGCACCATGTTGGCGATTGCGATTGCCTATCTGGCGCAGTTTGCCCGTTTGACCCGCACGCAGATCGCCAGATTGCGCGGCGCCACTTTTGTAGAGGCTTCACGCAGTATGGGAGCGGGGCCGACCCATATCTGGCTGCGGCGGTTGCGGCCCAATGCCATCGCGCCGATCGTGATCGTCGCCATATTGACCGTTGGCAATGCGATTTTGCTAGAGGCGACGCTGGGCTTTTTCGGCATGGGCGCGCAGCCGCCTGTGCCCAGTTGGGGCGGCATGATGAATGCGGACTCTGTACAAATGTTTACCGTGCCTTGGGTCATCATCTGTCCCGGAGCTGGCAGTGCGCTGTCGGTCATTGCCATCAACCTGTTGGGCGGCGGTCTGTTGCGCGGGTTGGATGTGCGGCACCGGGCAAGCAAGGTCTGAGATGTTGTTAGAGGTTCAACACATCGGCGTGGCTTTTGGCGCGGTGCCTCCGCTGCGCGATCCAAGCCTGCATCTGAGTCGTGGCGAAGTGTTGGGGCTGGTCGGGGAATCCGGGTCTGGAAAGTCGCTGACGGCTCTGCCGGAACGTAAAATGCGTGCCTATTGCGGGGGGCCGCATCGCGATGGTGCCACAAAACCCGATGACCTCTCTTGATCCGGTTGTGGCTGTGGGCGCGCAGCACCGTCGATGCCGTTTGTGCGCATATGGGGCTGCCCGCAAGGCCGCGTGGGCCGAGGCTGTGTCTTTGATGGAGCAATGGGCATTCCGGGCGCAGAGCGCGTGTACCGCTCTGATCCGCATGAGCTGTCGGGCGGGTTGAAACAGGGATTGCGATTGCAATTGCTCTGACTGGTCAGCCCGATCTGTTGGTTGCGGATGAGCTCACGACCGCGCTGGATGTCACCGTGCAGGCTCAGATCGTTGATCTGTTGCTTGGTTTGGTGCGCGGCAAAGGCGTGGGGCTTTTGCTGATGACCCATGACATGGGTATGGTCGCGCACAGCTGTGACCGCGCCTGCGTGATGTATTGCAGCGGGGTGGTTGAAACCGGAGCTGCGCGCGATGTCTTCGGCACGCGGCGCCACCCCTATATCCGCGCCTGCGATTGGGAGGCGTCCGCGCCCGGCACACTGGCGGTTTCGGTCAATGGGGCGTTCCTCGAGGCCGATATAGAAGAGGTCGGACCGACGGTTTTGGGAATGTATTATGGCGATCCTGCGCCGCATCAGGCCTTGGCTGACGCTTTGGCCGATGACATTTGGGACCGGCGTTTCGAGGTTTTGAATACGTTTTACACCGTTGAAGAGGTTGCGGCTCTTGTTGCTGACTACGTGGCCACGGACGGGCCTTTGATTATTGCGGACTACGCCGACAACCCCGTCGGCGGCCCGATCATTGGCGGGTTGACTCATTCTTATGGGCCGACGGCGGTGATCTTGGTCTACGGGACCGAGTTTTTGATCATCACACTGGCCATCCAGATTTGGGATCAACAACAGTTCCGCGCCTTTGGCATTGATCCCACCGCCAAGACCATCGTCGGCCTGACATCCATGCAGCATTTCCGGGCTGCCTTTGAGGACATTGCGGGCAAGATTGTCATCTGTGACAAGGACGTCCTGTGTACACTTGATCATAACCGACTGCCGTACAAAAAAGTGCCGCGTCCGATCTTTCCCCTGGATCGCGGCATGGCGTTGGACGCCCAGTAATATGACCACTACATATGATGTCGCCATTATCGGCGGGGGAATCGCAGGTGCGTCTTTTGCCTGTCGCATTGCCGAACGCGCCCGGGCGGTTTTGTTCGAAGAAGAACCGCATGCGGGGTACCATTCCACTGGCCGCTCAGCAGCCGAGTTTACGCGGCAATATCACGACGACTGAAACAAGCGTCTGGTCGACGGCGCGCGCTTTTTTCAACGCCCCGCCCGAGGGGTTCGGCGATGCGCCCTTGTTGCAACCACGCGGCAATCTGGTGGTTGCGGGGGCCGTGCGTCGCGACATTCTTGAGCAGGCGTTTGAGATGGCCCATGACGATGCCCCTGAGGCCCGCCGTGTAAGCGTGGACGAGGCAGCGATAAGGGTGCCGTTTCGGCGCCGCGACTATGTCGGCAGCGCGTTCTATGATCCCACATGGGTTGATGCTGGATCGCTTGTCACTTCGACAAGCACAAATGTTGCTGTCGCCCACGAGGTGCCCCCCGTTTCCTGAATATGGCGCAGGTCTATTGCGACTATGCCCCGACATGTCCGTTGGCGGCTGGGGAAATGCGTTTGGCGATTGAGACCGGACAATGGTCGGCAGAGGAGGTGCGCGGGGATTTGGCCGCGCTGTTCGCTGGAAGGGCCCCGCTTCCAGATCGCAGCACCCCGGTGTTTTTCCGCTCTGTCGGGTTGGGACAAGAAGACGTGGCGGCGGCAATGGCGCTTTTGCGGGCGGCTCAATCCTAGGGACTCCATCTTTTTGGGCGCATGGACGGACAGGCACCCACATATAGGGTGGCCTCCTTGGAAGGCCGCCCCTTGTTATTCAAGCGTCTGGATCAGGAAAACCGTCCCATTGCGGAAGATCATCAGTGATCTTGTGCCAAGGCGCTTTTGAGCCGACGAAAATATGAAACTGCGGCGTTACATCCGGCGCGTCGTCGAGGACACCGAGAGCTAAGCCCAGTTCATTGGGTTTGGCCGAAAACTCGGTGATCAGGTTTGCTCCACATATGCTGCAAAAGCATCGGAACTCCCCTTCGGAGCTTTCATATCGGCTGACGAGGCTCTCGCCGCTGAGCCAGTGAAAGTCTGCGGCAGCCAGCGCTGCTCTACTTCGAAACGCAGCGCCATGCGACTTGCGGCACATTGAACAGTGGCAATTCAATGCACCGGTCAGTGGTCCAGTTATTTCGAAACGAACTTGCGCGCATAGGCACGAGCCTGAAAGTGGGGTCATCAGTTTCTCCTTTCGCAATGTCATTGATGAGAGCGGGGTGGTCAGTTCATCGCCTGCTCATACAAGTCGGTGACCGCCATCAACAACGAGAGTGATGCCGTTTACAAAGCTGTTGTCGATCAGGAATGCCACGGATTTCGCGATGTCCTTGGGCGCCCCGATGCGCTTGACCGGAAGGGACTGCGCTATGCTCTCCTTAACGCCTGCGGCGGCCTCTTCGCCCATGATCCCGGCCCAGACGCCGGTATCAATCACGCCCGGCGCAATCGTGTTCACCCGCACCGGGGCAAGCTCAAAAGCCCAGATCCGGCCCGCTGCTTCGGTCGCAGCACCGGCTGCTGCAAACATGGTTGCGCCTGCAAGGGGCTTTTGGGTTACCGTGCCTGAAAATAGGGTGATAGACCCGGTTTCCTTGATGTGTTTGGCACCGTGGTGCACACAAAGCATCTGACCCCATTGTTTGCTATCGAGCAGGGCGCGTGCGGCATCCCAGTCCATGTCGCGGACCGGAGCAAACATTCCTGTCGCTGCCGGGGTCACAAGGTGGTCAAACGCACCGACCTTGCCAAAGAAAGCCGCGACGTCGTCGGCATTGGTTAGGTCCATGACGTAACCCGATACGTTCCCGTCCAGCGTGTTGATTGCCGCATCCAGCTTGTCCTGTGAGCGGGCGGAGACAATGACTTCGGCTCCCAGCGACAGCAGCAACCGCGCGGTTTCCCGTGCAATTCCACCCGTGATGCCGGTGATGATGACTTTGTGTGAGGTAAGATCCTGATGCATTCTATGGTCCTTTTTCGTATTCAGTATGAGATATGAGTGTGGCTGTTGCGCTCTGGTGGGTAGTCAGCCCTTCGGTGCCTGGGCAAAGGGCCCCTCACCGGGTCGTTGAGCTTGGTATGGCCGGGCGCACTGGTGAAATTTGACCGGGTTTGCGCGGCAATACTGATGACCCCTTCGAGGGCTTGTTGCTTGGTATTGCCAGCCTCCAGAACGGCCTTGAACGCCGGGTGAAATCTGTAGCTTTTCTTGGAACGGCCCAGCAGCGCGAATGCAGCATCGGACGCTGTTGCGGGGGAGTCGTATTGAAACATGATGACGCTCTCCATTGTTTTGTTCATACATGTATAGAATTAGAGAGTCAGTTTTGTCCATATATGAACAAAACTGTTGTGTGTCACTTCGTTGTGAGCGGTCGATTTCAGCCCGTTGTGCCCGAACAGGGTGTCGAAAATTCCACCGAAGCACACAGGCCATTTGACCCGAGAGCGATGGAGCAAATCATCGGATCTGCATTTGGCGTGAGGCGTATCAACGTGTTCATCAACGGCGCGCTACCAGAACTTTCAAAAGATCAAATGGCGGAGGGCTTCGGCGCTCACTCCGAAAGGGGCTGCCTGCCAAATCCCGAGAGCCACGGCGCACGGCGGTCGGTCGAAAGCAGGCCCAAGACTTCCAGACCCGTCCGGATTCAAACGCTGTAGGCGAGGGTCTGGCTGATTTCGGTCAAACTGCAGCCTGATTGTTCGGTCCTAGTGTTGAACGCTGCCTGAACAGCTTTCATGTCACTTTGCGAACTGGGCTGCTTGGCCACGATGCCTTCGGCGATCAGCCGGGTGGCGACGTCAGTAGACAAGATAAAGCCGTCGCGGCCCATAGCGCGCAGCATCCGCTGCCCAGTCGTACCGCCAAGACGCGCGCCGCGTTTGGACATCAGCCGCAAAAGCCCGATAAAGTCGTTGTTGGGCCACGCGGCAAAGAATGCTCCGGCGCTGCTGTGGTCCCGGGCGATCTCAAGGATGAAACGGGTATTGTCGATGACGGCCACGACTTTTGCGCCATTGCGCACGATCCGTTCGTCCGAAAGCAGGCGATCCAGATCCTCATCACAATAGAAGCCAACCCGGGCGGGTTCGAAGCCTTCGAATGCGGCCTCGAACCCGTTCCATTTCGCCTCGACGACCTTCCAGTTGAACCCGGCCTGAAAAATACATTTGGCCATTGTTGCAAGCCAGCGGTGATCGGACGTTGCTGCAAGTGTGTCAGGGGACAGTGGCTTGCTGAGCAAGCCCTCGACGGTGCGGGATTTACGGTCATTGGCGATGGCATAAATCTCGTCGTAATCACGCATTCTACTCCTCGCTGTATAGTCCCAGCCCCTCGAGGGTTGTGCGGGCAGTCAGCCACAGATCCGCTTTGTTATGCACCGCTTTGGAAAAGGCGCTGATCCCGATGATCAAGTTCTGCAGAGCCAGCGCCTTGCCGTGCACGTCGGTCTCTGCGGGCAGTTCGCCGCGCGAAACAGCAATAGTCAGCAGTTCTTCCAGCCGCGCTGCGCTGGTCAAGATTGAATCGATCAACAGATCGCCGATGGGGTCGCCTTTGGTGTCGGCCTTTTCGCACAGGCAATTGACCGCCAGACATCCCCGCGCTTCCGGATCCTGCGCGCGCGAGGCGCAGATGTCGCGAAGAGTCGAAGTGAGTAACGTAAGGATCGGAACGTTTGACACATCCGTATACAAGATGCGGTCAGGCGATTGCGCGAAATAGGCGGCCAAGGCTTCCTTGAACAATGCCTCGCGGGTGCCGAAGGCGTTGTAATAACTTGACCGGGTGATCCCGAGCTTCTCGGAAATCGCTTTGACCGAGCTGGCGTCGAAGCCCGCGCTCCAAATTTCCTGCATCGCCGTTTGGACGGCGTTGTCGCGATCGAAGTTGGATGGGCGTGCCATTTTGATCCTTTTCCTTCGCAGCCGATTTGTTGTTGTCATTGAAAAGCATAGCCCGCCGCATCTGTTTTGTCCATATGTGTATAAAACGAATCCTGCAAGCAGAATTCGGGGAGTCGCCTAGTTCAAGCGAAACAGGTGCCTATGCGGCGGGGCTCGTCAGGTGCACTTATCCGCCATATAGTCTCTGCTCCGCCCGATAAGCGCTGGCGTTGAACACTACCGTACCAAGAATTCGGCATGTAGCGCACCCGCAGCTTTGATACTTTTGAGTATGTCGATCATATCACGCGGTGACACGCCTAGGGCATTCAGGCCAGCTACGACTTCTGACAACGACGTCCCTCCTGACACTTCTGCCAAACCCGTCCCCTCTTCTTCGGTTATGTCCGCGCGTGAGCGCGGCACGACCACCGTTTCACCTTCGGAAAATGGATTGGGTTGTACTGCCAGTGGTGCTTCTTGAATCCTGAGAGTCAGGTTTCCCTGGGATACCGCGACGCGTGATATTCTCACATCTTCACCCATGACGATCGTGCCAGATCTCTGATCGACAACGACCCGGGCCTTGCGTTCCGGTTGAACCGAAATGTTCTCAATCCGGCCCAAAGCATGTGCCGGCGACCGCATGCGCGTTGCTGGGATATCCAGCTGGATGGTGCCGGAGTCGAGCATTACGGCGACCCTGCTGCCAAAATCGCTGTTGATCGCCCGCTCGATTCGACCTGCTGTCGTGAAATCCGGTTCACGCAACGCGATACGCAAAGACGAAAGCGAGGAGAAATCGAAGTCGACCTCGCGCTCGACATGCGCGCCAGACGGCACAACGCCTGAAGTGGGAACGCCCTGAACAACGCTGGCGGCCTCTCCTTCGGCTGAGGCACCGCCGGCAATAATCGTACCCTGCGCTACGGCATAAATCTGTCCATCCGCCGCATTGAGCGGTGTCATGATTAATGTGCCTCCCAGCAAGCTTTTGGCGTCTCCAATCGCAGATACTGTAACATCAATTCTTCCTCCCGCCCTAGCAAACGGCGGTAGACTGGCAGTGACAAAGACAGCGGCAACATTTTTTGGGCGAAACTGCTCGCCAGTCACGTTCACACCAAGGCGCTCGAGGATGTTTGACATAATTTCTTCGGTGAAAGGCGCATTCCGGATGCCGTCTCCGGTCCCGTTCAAACCAACAACCAAACCATATCCAACAAGGTCATTGCCTCGCACGCCATCAAACTCGACCAGATCTTTGATACGGATCGCGCCAGCGTGAGCTTCACTAGCCAATAAGACAGCCGTCACGAAAAGACTCAGAAGAAACTGTTTCATGTCATGAAATCCACTAGCGACAAATTGGAAAGGCGGACAGTTACCGCATATAGCGTTTCCAGTTGATGTTGAACGTTTTCCAGCTTTGTTGCCGTTTCGAAGCCATCGATGCCAAGCAGTTCGTTCCGGGCATAGTCCAGCGAAGTGCGCTCGACAGCCAAGCGGGTCGACATTTCCTCGATGCGTTCTTCCACATACCCAAGATCTGAGCGGATTTCAGTTACGCCATCTTGCGCGCCCAGAAGCTCCAAGCCCGCGTACTGCAAGAGCCCTGCCTGTAGAGATGGGTCTGAGATACCGCCAGCGATGGCAGCCACAGCGACGTTTTTGAGTACGGACTTCAACGCTTCGTTATCTGCTCGAAGATCCAAATTCACCGTTTCTCTTTCACCCAACCGGAACCCGCTAAGGGGGTCCAAGGATCCCTGATATCCAGTCGAATGAAAATCAGTGGCAAACCAATCATCAATTGCAGCAACGATGCCGCTTTGTGTCGCTTCGCCTGCAATACGGTCGCGAATTGATGACAGCATCATTTCGGCATCGGCCAAGGCTGGTCCGTCCGTGGCACGCCCGGAAAACAGACTGCGGCCCGCAAACGTTGTATTTAGCGTAGAAACAACGACGGCGAAATTCTGCTCTGCATTTTGCGCCATGGCAGACCTTGCTGCCGCAACGCTATTGTCTGCCGCCAGAAAATCACTGGAGAGTCTGGATGAAACAGATTGGACATTTTCCAGAGCAGATTGCATCGCGGCGGTGAAACCTTTCGCCTCTGACGCAGATGTCTCGAAACCGCCGACCGTGCGCAAATTCCGCTCAATATCGCTCAGGTAACCATAGTCCCCGGACAGGTGGGCAGCGACGTCCGATGTGGTGCCTTTGGAAAGTTCGTCCGTCAGAATGGACATTTGATCTTTTAGTGTGACATTCTGGCGCCGAAGCATCCAAGATTGCGCCATATCACCCAAGGAAACAGTGGTCATGATGCTATCCTCATAAGTGCTTGCAACATCTCATCTACAGCTTGAATGACTTTTGCATTCGCCGCATAGGCTTGTTCGATCAGCATAAGTTTTTGCAGCTCGTGATCAGAATCCACGCCATCAGCCAGCTCGCTCTGTTTAAGCTCGAACTGCCGAGCAGAGGCAAAAGCCAGGCTTTGATCGCTCTGGGTGCGTTTCGACCCGATATCCGACAGAAATGCGGAAGCAAGGCCGGACATATCGACTGCTGATGTGCCAAGGTCTGGCTCTGACGGGATACGCGCATCACGCATCGCATCACGCATTGATTGGAGCAAATCGCTGTTGCCCACAGCGCCGGGCGTAGACGCACCCAATCCGTCGCGCAACTTCCATAGCGCGCCGTTTTCGTCAGGATCAACCAGCGCATTGACCGATATGCGGCCCGCGAGACCGATGGCTTGAGTTGCTGGTTCGCCGACGTCGGTGAACAATCCGGCTTCGCCTGCGGGTAGCGAACCATCCAAACCTGTCTGAAACCTTAGCGCCAGATCTTTCGCCACGATATCCACCTTTGCTTGCGCCGAGGCCAACAGATCGTCCCGTACCGCAAAAAGGGCCGAAAGCGAGCCGCCGCCAACCGCTCCGCTCCCGGCTGTGGACACTTCGACGCCGTTAACTGTTAGGCCCGACAGCATCCCATTTGCTTGAGTCATATGTGGCGCAATAACGTTGTTCTTTGAAAACTCCAGCTTGGCTGCCTGACCTTCAAGCAGTATTGCACCGCCAGGCGTGAACAGCGCGACGGCGCCTCGATCACGCGAAACCTGCTTTATAGGGACCATCGCTGAAACCTCATCAATCAGGGTTTGTCTTTGGTCCTCAAGCGCGGCAGTTTCGCGGCCTTGTCCGCTGGCGGACATGATATCCTTGTTTAGCTGTTCAACGCCGGACAGAGCGTCATTCATGCGTTGGACCTGGAGGGCAATACTTGTATCTGCTTCTCCTCGCATTTTTTGGATACCATCCGAAATTCCATTCAGCGTAGTTGCGATTTGTTTGGCGCTGTGAACGACAGAGGCGAGCCGGATTTCAGAATCCGGTCGGCTCGCCGCTTCGATCAAAGTGGTCTCAAATTCCGCCAAATGAGACGTCAGAGCATGATCATCCTCGGGAGTGCCGATCAGGCTTTCCAAGCGTGCCAGATACCCGGCTGAAGTTTCAGCATTGCTGAGTTCAGCATCTGCAAGCCGTCTGTCGCCGATGAGTGCGTGATCAACTTCGCGGTTGATACCGTTGACCTCGACGCCCCCCCCGGCTCCGCCGGAGCGCGATGAGAGTGAAAGCTCTCGTTTCCCGTATCCTTCGGTGAGAGCATTGGCCAGGTTGGATGACACAACATTGGCACCTCGCGCCGATGATGTCAGGCCCGACAAGGCATTTGACATTGCACTTGAGAGATTCATCGCGCTTCCTTTCCGAAACACGCAGGTCAGGAGCGCAAAAGCGCACCGTTATCAGCGTTTGATGTTGGTGGTTTCCTGAAGCATCTCGTCTACAGTCTGAATGACCTTCGCATTCGAGGTATAGGCCCGCTGCGTCTGGATCATGTCCGTCAGTTCGCCCGCGACGTCAGTGGCAGATTCCTCAAGTGCGTAGGATACGATGTCGCCGGTCGGGCCATCCCCAGCGTTCCACAGGAAGTAGGTGCCGCTTTCAGGCGAAGTCGCATAGGTTTGTTGGTCCAGCGCGACCATCCCGTTGGGGTTCGGCATATCAACCAAAGGAATCTGATAAATTGTGCGGGTGATGCCGGTGTCATAAAGTGCATGCACGAAACCATTTGCGTCGACTTCCACCGAAGTCATGTTGCCAACCGGATACCCGTCTTTATCAATCGAAACCGGCGCGAAACTGCTGGAGAGCTGCGTCAACCCGTCGGGATCCCCCAGTTGGCCGATATTGATTTCGACCGGCCCGCCTTCGACATCCACAATCAAAGAGCCCGTTGCGGGATCATACCCGCCACCGGAAACGGCGGTCACGGCTGCCAAAGTTCCACCCGTTGTGCGACCGTCATCAAATTCCAGCGCATATTCGCCAATCGCGGCACCGGCTTGCGCCGTATCGCGCAACACCATCGTCCACTGGTTTGATGACCCGGCTGCTGGAATGGACGGGGTGAATTCGATCTGGATCGACTGCGAGATACCAAGATTGTCGTAATATTCAACTGACAGCGCCTGTGCATCTCCGCTTGACCCGGCTTCGGTATCCGTTGCTGGCAGGTTCACCCCCAAAGAGATTTTGGTTGTCGGCTCTCCTGTCAGTTGGTTCACGTTGACCTGAACGGGTTCAAGGCCCGCACCGGTATCGCGCGGATAGGTCGGAATGGATCCGTCCGCCAGAGCAGGCCAGCCCAGCAGGACCAAATCGGATTGCGTTGTCAGGTATCCTGAGCTGTCTGTACGAAATGATCCGGTTGTGGTCAGCAGCATCTGAGGATCGCCATTGCCGACCTCGACATCCGAGGCAGCAGCCACTGGCAGATACCCGCGACCTCGCACCGCCAGATCCGTTGCGTTCGACGTCGTCACCAGAGAGCCGCGCTCGTCAACCAGACGCTGCGTCGTTGCTCTGACGCCGCCAGCGGAATAGGCGCCGCCGCCGCTGGATGAAATTACCATCGAGTGAAAATCAGCCTCGACGCGCCGATAGCCATAGGTCGAGGAATTAGCAATGTTGTCGGAGATGGCGGCAAGCCGGTTGGCATTGGCGGCAAGCCCCGCCACACCGGCATTAAGGGAAGAGGAAATCGTCATGGATACGCCTTTCTGCTGCATCAACCATTTGTCCGGTATCAGCAGTACAAGACGCGGCTTAACAGCCTGCTAACAGCTAAAATCCTTCGTAATTACCAAGGGCCGCTATTTAATCCTGCGCAGCAGAATGACTTCCAACCGGTTGTTCCGATCAGCCATCGGATCACGTACAGCGGGTTTGCGATCCGCATGCCCTGTTACGCGTCGCACGCGCATGCGATCCAGCCCGGAATGTTCAAGCAAAACGCGCATCCGGTCTGCCCGCGCAGCCGACAGGCTCCAGACAGGATTGTTCGTCAATACGATAGGATGCGCCCGCGTATGCCCTTCAACTGACAAGTTGTTCGTGACCAAACCAAACACCCGAACCATCATATCCGACATATCGCGCAACAATGCAGTTGGTTCGTCAGTGTCTGCTTCAAATAACGCCGCATCCGGCAGATCAAACAGTTCAACGACCAGCCCCTCGTCAGTGACGCGCGTTATGATATGGCGCTGCAATTCGATGCTCGCCATGCTTTCGCCCCCGCCGCCGATCAGCATTGAATCGAGTGCGCGAAAGCTTTCCAACTCGGCCTCGCGATCTGCATCGGCACCTTGATCGGACATGCCAAATTCGCCGCGCGCTTGATGTGATTCTGTCGGGCGCAGGTTTGTCGCGCCTGTGCCATTCTGCGGCAAAGTCATTTCAGAGAAGACGGAGTCACCCCCGAACATCCCATCACCACCGCCGGACACGCGGCTGATCGCCACCGTCGGACTGAAGTAATCCGCAATCCCTTTGCGTTGTTTTTCCGTCGTCGCGTTTAGCAGCCACATCAACATGAAAAAGGCCATCATGGCAGTTACGAAATCAGCATAGGCCACCTTCCACGCCCCACCGTGGTGCCCATCGCCGCTAACGACCTTTTTCCTCTTGATGATGACTGGCGCCGCATTCGCTTGCGTGCCCATCTCACCACCTCTTGTCTCACCCACGGACAGAGGTAGCAGGCTAGGCGTTACCAGAACCCTAACAGATAAAAGTCGCCACTTATTACTGCTCAGGCGACCCTTTTGCCCTGCACCCAGGTCTCGCGGACTGCCGAAGCTCCGGCCACTCGCGCCACGCGGATCAGATCGGCCCGTTCACCGATGGCGATCCGCCCCCGGTCGGTCAAGCCTGCCGCATCGGCGGGTGCCTTGGTCACGGTCGCGATTCCGCGTGCC
Organism: Thalassovita taeanensis; assembly: GCF_900110775.1. GTDB lineage: Bacteria > Pseudomonadota > Alphaproteobacteria > Rhodobacterales > Rhodobacteraceae > Litorimicrobium > Litorimicrobium taeanense. Next base: position 63,545 of record NZ_FOEP01000003.1, read on the forward strand.
ATGTCGCCCCACATATCGCCCAGCACCAAAGCCGAAGACAGCAGAGCCGCCGGTACGTAATCGGATGAAACGATATCCAATAGATCCAACTCGGCCAGCTCTCCGGCGGCCACGTTGCCGGAATGCGAACCGCCGCGGATCAAGTTTGGGGCGCCCATCATTACTGCGATCCCGTTATCGCGGCACGCACGTGCGGCTTCGACTGTTGTGGGAAACTCGGCCAGACGAATGCCGTGCTGTGCTGACACGACGACATGCGCCGCAGTCGTGTCATCGTGGCTGGCCAGAACGGCACCCAGCCGCTGTGCCTCGGTTACGGCGGCCTTTTCATGCTTTTCACCCAAGGCGTCATGCAGTTCCTTCAGGCGGCTGATATGTTCCAGAAAGTCCGCATCCTGCATCCCGTATTTGCCGCTGACATAGGCCCGATATTTTTCGATGTCGCGGAACTGCCGCTGCCCGGGCATGTGATCCATCAGGCTAACGATGCCCACCCGATCGCTTTCGCGAAACTCGGCAAGTTCCTCGATCAGCGTGGCGGAGCAAACTTCGGCGCGCAGATGCAGATAGTGGCTGATCCGCAACGCGCCAGCCTGCCGCATGGCAAGGATTTCATCCGCCAGCCCACGGGCGTATTTGCCATAACTTGTCTTCGTGCCTGCCGGGATCGACCCGACCCGCAGCGCATCAAATACTGTCGTGATCCCGACCCCCGCCAACTCGGCATCATGGGCGATGATCGCGGCCGCATGTGGCCAATCCACTTTCGGGCGCGGTTGAATATGGCGCTCGAGGTTGTCCGTATGCAGTTCGATCAGGCCGGGGCACAGCAGGTCGCCCTCCAGATCCTCCGCCCCGACGGGGACCGCGCCGCCACTGTCGATCGCGACAATTATGCCGTCCCGAATATGCACCGAACCGCAGATCACTTCGGTCTCCAGAACCACATTCGCATTGGCGAGGATCACGTCTTTTGTCATTCTGTTGTCACCTTCCGGCTTCATGCCGCATAGAACCATGATCAGGAACCAAGCCGTGACCAATTTCAAACGCTTCGCTTTGTATTTCGCCCCGGAACCTGGGCCTCTGGCGGATTTCGGCGCAGCTTGGCTGGGTTGGGACTTGGCCGCGGGCCAAACGGTGCCACACTGCCCGGTTAGTGGGCTGCCGTTGCCGATCGAACAGATTACCGAAACGCCCCGCAAATACGGGCTGCACGGAACGATAAAACCGCCGTTTCATCTGGCCGTAGGCAGCAGCCTTTTGGGATTGGAGGATACCGCGCGGGCGCTGTGTGCTCGGCAGGCCCCCGTCACGCTGAATGGTCTGGAACTGACCAGACTGGGCGGGTTTCTGGCGCTCACGGTTCCCGGAGAGACCAGTGCGCTGCAACGTCTTGCTGCCACCATGGTTGAAGGGCTGGAGGCCTTTCGCGCCCCCCCTTCCGAGGCCGAACTGACGCGCCGCCGCAAGGCACGACTGAGTGACCGGCAAGAGGCACTGCTGACCCGTTGGGGATATCCGTATGTGATGGAGGAGTTCCGGTTCCACATTACCCTCAGCGGTAAGATGCCCAAGGCGCAGGCTGAACAGGTCAAAGCCGCGCTTGTACCGCATCTGGAGCCGCTGCTGCCCAGCCCCTTCGTCGTTCGCTCGCTGTGTCTGGCGGGCGAGGATGCGGCGGGGATGTTTCACCTCGTCCACCGCTATACGCTCTCTGGCTGAAGCGCTGCGAGAAAGGCCGCAACCGCATCGTCCAAGGCGCCACCATTGTCGATCACGACCGTCAATAGGGACGGATCAATGGCAAACTCTGCCCGTTTCAGGCGATGGGCAATATCTTCGGCGCTCTCACGCCCGCGTGCGGCCAGGCGCAGTGCGAGAACCTCGGGCGATGCGGTCACCAGAATGATCATCGAGCGTTCAAACCGGTCGTCCAGCTGCGGCAGAACTGCGCGCGACAGGTTGGCCAACACATCGCGGCCAGCGTTCAAATCAGTCTCTACATTGGCCGGAATCCCATAGGATAACCCATGCGCTTGCCAATGCAGGGCAAAGCCCCCGTCTGCCGCGCGGCGAGAAAACTCCAACGCGCTCACCCCTTCGGCGTCTTCACCGGCCGCCTCGGGGCTGCGGGTGATCACCCGCTTAGCACGCAGCAAATCAGGCCGCGCGACACAGGCGGCTTCCATCAACGTGTCCTTACCCGCGCCAGATGGCCCGACCACGGCGATGAAGCGTCCCTTTCTCATGTCAGACCCGGTGTGAAGCTTGTCACGTCCACTTCGCGGTCACAGACCCGATCCCGCGCTGCCTCGTCATGAAAAATCCCGACAATCGCTGCGCCGCGCGCCTTGGCCTCTTCAATCAGGCTCAGCACAACCTCGCGATTGGCCGCGTCCAGGCTTGCGGTCGGCTCATCCAGCAACATTGCTGGGAACGCGTGTGCAAAACCGCGCGCAATATTGACACGCTGCTGTTCGCCGCCTGAAAACGTTGTCGGCGACAGTGTCCACAGCCGTTCGGGGATGTTCAGCCGGTCAAGCAAAACCCGCGCCCGATCTCGTGCGGCCTCAGGCTCGGCACCCACCAGCAACAAAGGTTCGGCCACGACATCCAATGTCGGCACACGCGGCACCACGCGCAGGAACTGGCTGACATAGCCCAGAATCTCGCGCCGCAGTGCCAGTATCTCGCGCGGCTCAGCCTGCGCCACATCCACGCCGCCCACGATGATCCGCCCGGCATTGGCAAGGTAATTGCCGTAAATCATCCGCATCAGGGTCGATTTCCCCGCCCCGGACGCGCCGACAAGTGCCACGCATTCGCCCGCCGCCACGTGCAGAAGAGCGCCCTCCACTACTGGAATGACCGCCTCACCCTGATTGTGCAGCACAAACCGTTTGGAGACATCAGACAGCTCAATCATGCCTGCCCCTTTCACTCTGCTCAAATTATTCAACTGCGCCGTCATACCTGCAACACCGAACTGACCAGAAGCTGGGTATAGCCGTGCTGCGGATCGTCCAGCACCTGATCGGTCAGGCCGGTTTCCACCACATGCCCATCCTTCATTACCATCAGCCGGTCCGCCAACAATCGCACCACCGCCAGATCATGGGTCACGATGATTGCGCTCAGACCCATCTCGCGGACCAACCCGCGTAGCAAATCCAGCAATCGCGCCTGCACTGACACATCCAAGCCCCCCGTGGGCTCGTCCATGAAAACTAGCCGTGGTCCGGTCACCAGATTGCGCGCGATCTGCAAGCGTTGCTGCATCCCGCCGGAAAACGCGCTTGGCCGATCATCGACCCGATCCTCGGCAATCTCGACCCGGCCCAGCCAGTCGATCGCCTGCGCGCGGATATCGCCATAGTGCCGCGCACCCACGGCCATCAGCCGCTCACCAACATTGCCTCCTGCACTTACGCCCATCCGCAGCCCGTCACGCGCGTGTTGATACACAAAGGCCCAATCGGTGCGCCCCAGCATCCGCCGCTCTGGCTCGCTCATCGTTACGGTGTCGCGCAGACCGCCCACCCGCGTATCAAAAAGGACTTCGCCGGTATCGGGTTCCAGATGACCGGCGAGGCAGTTCAGGAGTGTAGATTTTCCCGACCCGCTTTCGCCCACGATCCCCATAACCTCACCGGGATAAAGATCGAAGGACACGTCCTCGCATCCGATCCGAGAGCCGTAATATTTGCCAAGGCTTTTGACCTGAAACAGCGGGGTCATGCCGCGTCCTCCTCGTATGGTGCGCCCTGCGCCCCAACATGCCCTGCCGCACGCCGTTCGCGGCAAAAGTCCGTGTCAGAGCACACAAACATCCGCCCGCCCGCATCGTCCATGATTACCTCATCCAGATAGGAGGTATTGCACCCGCAAAGATCGCAGGCGTGATCGGCCTTGCTGGCCTCAAACGGGAAATCCTCGAAGTCCAGACTGACGACTTGGGTATAGGGCGGCAGTGCATAGATCCGCTGTTCTCGCCCGGCGCCAAATAGCTGAACCGCGGCCATTTCCAGCTTGGGATTGTCAAACTTCGGGATCGGCGACGGGTCCATTACATACCGCCCCTCAACCTTCACCGGATAAGCATAAGCCGTTGAAATCGCACCGTGGCGTGAAATGTCCTCGTACAGCTTCACATGCATCAACCCATATTCCTCAAGCGCGTGCATTTTGCGAGTCTCAGTCTCGCGTGGTTCCAGAAACCGCAACGGCTCTGGGATCGGTACCTGATAGACCAAGATCTGATCTTCGCGCAGCGGCTCTTCGGGGATGCGGTGTCGCGTCTGTATTACGTCGGCATCACGTGTGTGTTCGGTCGTCGCGACACCGGCAGTCTTTTCAAAGAACTTTCGGATCGACACAGCATTTGTCGTGTCGTCAGCTCCCTGATCAATGACCTTCATCACGTCTTCCGGCACCAGAACAGCGGCACTGACCTGCACGCCGCCCGTCCCCCAACCATAGGGCATCGGCATTTCGCGCGAGGCAAACGGAACCTGATACCCCGGCACGGCCAAGCCCTTGAGAATGGCCCGCCGGATCATCCGCTTGGTCTGTTCATCCAGATAGGCGAAGTTATAGTCACTCATCGCAGCGCCCCCAATTTCACATTTCCCAAATATCCCCGCCGGAGGCATCTGCCCTTTCCGGCCGCGCAGATCTCGCGGTTCATTCCGCCGCCTCCTGCATCGTGCCCATGGCTTCGGCCCGCATCTTGCGCACCAGTTCCAGCTCGGATTGGAAATCGACATAGTGCGGCAGTTTGATATGCTCCAGAAACCCCGTCGCCTGAATATTGTCGGCGTGATACAGCACGAATTCTTCATCCTGCGCCGGGGCGCCGACGTTTTCCTCGCCCAACTCTTTCCAGCGCAGTGCGCGATCTACCAGTGCCATGGAAATCGCCTTGCGCTCGGTCTGACCGAAGACCAGCCCATAGCCACGGGTGAATTGCGGCGGTTCGGTCTTGGAACCGGTAAACTGGTTCACCGTTTCGCATTCCGTCAGCTCAACCTCGCCAATTTCGATGGCAAAACCCAGTTCGGGAATCTCCATTTCCACCGCGCAGGTCCCGATCCGTAACTCGCCAACAAAAGCGTGATTTCGGCCGTATCCACGTTGCGTGGAATAGGCCATGCCAAGCACAAACCCTTCGTCGCCGCGGGTCAGGGACTGCAAGCGCAGTGCCCGGTCGGCGGGCAGGTCCAGCGGTTCGCGGGTCAGGTCACGTGGCTCTTTGTCGTTGGCCGGTTCCTGCTGGATCAGATCCTCTTTGTTCAGAAATTCGGTGATGTGCGGCACCGGGCCAATGTGCGGTTCGGCCTTGGGGGCATCGGGCAGGCTGCCCTCGGCCGCCAGTTTGAAATCCAGCAACCGGTGAGTATAGTCGAATGTCGGGCCCAGAACCTGCCCTCCCGGCGCGTCTTTGAAGGTCGCGCTGATCCGGCGGATGCAGTCCATTTTCGCGGTCTCGACCAGCAGGGTATAGCCAAAGCGCGGCAGTGTGGTGCGATAGGCGCGGATCAGAAATACCGCTTCGATCAGGTCACCGCGCGCCTGTTTGATCGCCAATGCCGCAAGATCAGGATCGAAAAGTGAACCTTCGGCCATCACCCGATTGACCGCCAGCGTCATCTGTTCGCGGATCTGCGCGATGCTGAGTTCAGGCACCTCTTTGGCGCCGCGCCGCCGTTCGGCAAGCCAGGCATGCGCGGCATCAATGGCTTTTTCGCCGCCTTTGACTGCTACATACATCAGAGCGCCTCTACTTTGGTGCTGCGGGGCAGGCCGGCTAGGCGGTCGCCGCAGGTCAGGAAGAAATCGACGCCAAGCGGAAACTGGGCGTGATTGGCTTGAATAGTCTCTGTTTCGGGTAGGCTGAGCACTGATACGCCCATAATCCCTGGCCCGCTGAGAGTGGTGCCGGATGGCTCCAGCAGATCAACTTCGGCAATCAATGTGGCCGAGCGATCGGGATAGGACGATGTGCCGATCCGATACCCGGGTAGCGGCACAAGGTCCGCCCAGCGTCCCAGCGCAAAGGCGCAGGTGCTACGCCCCGCGATTGGGGCGCCGGTATGGAAGGTGATCCACTCGCGCACTTGCGGGCAATCCAGCGCGCCGGCCAGATATACTGGCGTTTCCGGGTCTAGCAACGTTAGCGCCAGCACACCCGCCGCCACCGAGAGCGGGGCGGGTGGGGTCGCGTCGGTCACAGTTTCGATCGTACCGGGGCGGGCCATGGCCGACATCGCCGCGCGAAAGGCACGGGCGGCCTGAACAGGCGCGTCGGAGAACCCGCCTTCGAGGGCAGAAACCTGCATCAGTCTTCTCCTCTTACCATGGTGAAAAATTCGACTTTCGTGGCGGCCGCTTTGGCGGCGCGGTCGGTTTTCGCGGCCTTACCTTCGGTCAACAGCGGCTCTAACACTGCGGATTTTACCGCATTGGCCGATGGTGTTTGCATCAGCGCATCAACCAGTGCGGCAATTTCGGCTTTGGTTTTGTCGCGCCCCTGCACATACGCATGTCCGATCACGCCGTTTTCTGCTCCGTCTGTTAGTCGCAGCGAGCAGCGTGTCACGGTCATTTCGCCGAGATTGAAGGCGCCGCCCGTGCCACCCATGCGCCCACGTACCATGGCACCGCCAACTTCGGGCGCTCGCAACCAGTCGAACGCGGGCTTGGCGTCGAACGCTGCCCACAGCGCGGTAAGGCGTATAGCGGGGGCCTTGGCGAGAAGGCTCATCCAGCTTTTCCTGTCGTCGATTTGGTTCATCTAGACACCTTGCCGATTTATCTATACAACTAGACAAATCATACGCGCGACTCGCCGAACGGTGCAAGCGGGCAATTTGTGAAATATTGGTGACAGAATGACCCGAACCCCTGTGTGGCGCGCAATTGCCTCGACACTGACCAACGAGATTGCCGACGGGCATTATCGCTCCGGTGACAAGCTTCCGACCGAAGCAGAGCTCTCCTCGCGGTTCGGGGTCAACCGCCATACCGTTCGGCGCGCATTGGCAGAGCTTGCGGATCAGGGGCTGACCCATGCGCGGCGCGGAGCCGGGGTGTTCGTTATGGCCGATCCGACGGATTATCCGATCGGCAAGCGTGTGCGGTTCCACCAGAACCTGTTGGCGGCAGGGCGAATGCCGGACCGGCGTATCCTGACCTTGCAAACGCGCCCCGGAGATGCCGAGGAAACAGCGGCACTGGCCTTGCCTGTGGGCGCACAGGTGAGCGTCTACGAGGGCCTTTCACTGGCTGACAACAGCCCTGTGGCGCTGTTTCGGTCGGTGTTTCCAGCGCAGCGGTTTCCGACAATCCTAACAGATCTTGAGCAGCTTCTGTCGGTCACGGCGGCGCTGGAGCGAGGCGGCGTGGCGGATTACACTCGTGTTTCAACCCGGCTGACGGCCAAAACAGCCAGCGCCACGCAGGCGCTGCAACTGGGGATTGCCGAAGGCGCGCCGATCCTGCGCACCGTCAGCGTGAACGCGGACCCCGATGGGAAGCCGGTGGAATACGGCCACACATGGTTTGTCGGAGATCGCATCACGTTGGTCATCGAAAGCTAAAAATAAGGGCAATTTGTCACACGCGCGACACAGACCTCGCTTAAATACCGGAAAAACATTGATCAGGCAGAGCAGAAAAATGCCCCGGATGCTTTCTCCCCTGCGCCTAACCGGCGCCACCGTCTTGCGGGACGGGCAAATGCAGGACCGCTCGGTCGTGATCGAAGACGGCCGCATTTCCAAAGGCCCGCAACCTGCGGTAGATCTTTCCGGATATTATGTCCTGCCGGGCATTATCGATCTGCATGGCGATGCGTTCGAGCGCCATATTGCGCCGCGCCCGTCAGCGCCATTTCCGATCCAGACCGGTCTGCGATCAACCGACCGCGAAGCGGCTGCGAATGGTGTGACCACCGCATGGCTGGCGCAAAGCTGGTCGTGGGAGGGCGGCTTGCGCGGCCCCGACTATGCCGAGCAGCTGATGCAGGGGTTGGAAACCTACAGGCCGCAAGCACTGACCGACCTGCGGCTTCAGGTCCGGTATGAGACTCATATGATCGACAGTGCCGACCGTTTGTTGGCGGCGATCAGGCGCTATGGTGTCGACTACGTCGTTTTCAATAACCATCTGGACGAGGCGGTCGAGCACGCCCGGACAAAACCTGCGGCGATTGCGCAATGGGCGGCGCGGCATGGCCGCAGCCCGCAAGAACACATGGATCTGGTGCACACAACTGCTGCCCGCCGTGCGGAAGTGCCCCGCCATCTGTGCCGCTTGGCCGAGGCGTTCGACACCTTGGGCGTCAGCTATGGCTCGCATGATGATACCAGCGCCGAGACGCGCGAACATTTTGCCATGATTGGCGCGCGGATTTGTGAGTTTCCCACTGCACGTGGCCCTGCGGCCGCCGCATTTGCGATGGGTGATCCAGTATTGATGGGCGCGCCTAATATCGTGCGCGGAGGATCGCAATCCGGCAATATCCCCGCCGTTCAACTGGTGCGTGACCGGCTGTGTGACGCACTGGTGTCCGACTATTTCTATCCGGCGCTGGCGCAGGCGGCCTTCCGGTTGGTTGACGGTGAGGTTCTGGATTTGCCGCAGGCCTGGGCGCTTATCTCGGCGGGTCCGGCGCGGATTTTGCGATTGGCGGATCGCGGCGTGATCGATTATGGAAAACGCGCCGATCTGGTGGTGATCCACAAAGAGACTCATGCCATTGAGGCCACGATCAGCGGCGGGCGGTTGGCCTATCTTGCGGGGGATGCAGCCACGCGATTTCTGGATGCGCCAGCCCCGCTGAGAATGGCCGCCGAATAGGTTTTGCCATTCTGTCATGAAACGATCACTCAAGCGTTAGAGAGGGATGTCAAAACTCCGTTCAACACAGAAAAACGGAGACGTAAGATGCCCATTCTCAAACTTGCGGCCACGACGGCGTTTATGTCTCTTTGTGCCAGCGCCGGGCTGGCTGAAACGATCCATGCTGGCCCCCGGCCCCTGTATTTGGTGGACCAGATGCAAGACGGCGCGCTGAAAGACAAGCTGGAAGCATGCGCCGATCAACCGGTCAAGCGGACCATGTTTTCAATCGGCCACCGTGGCGCGCCGATGCAGTTCCCCGAGCATACCGTTGAATCCTACCGGGCCGCCGCGCGCATGGGCGCAGGTGTTCTGGAATGCGACGTGACATTTACCAAGGACTTGGAGCTCGTCTGCCGCCATGCGCAGAACGATCTGCATACCACGACCAACATTCTGGCGACCGACTTGATGGCGAACTGCAGCACGCCGTTCGTCGCTGCCACGGGTGGGGCGGATGCCAAGGCCGAATGCCGTACAAGTGACATCACGCTGGCCCAGTATCAAAGCCTGAGCGGCAAGATGGATGCAGCGAACAAGAAAGCCACCGATGTTGCGGGCTATATGAACGCCACAGCAGGATGGCGCACCGATCTGTATGCCGCCGATGGCGGAGAGATGATGACACATGCTGAATCGATTGAGTTGTTTAAATCTCTAGGGGTCAAGTTCACGCCCGAACTGAAATCGCCTTCGGTTGATATGCCTTTCAACGGGTTCTCGCAGCAGGACTATGCGCAGAAGATGATTGACGAATACAAGGCTGCAGGCGTTCCAGGTTCCGACGTGTTTGCGCAGTCGTTCAACCTTGATGACATCCTCTTTTGGATCAAAGCCGAGCCCGAATTCGGCAAGCAGGCTGTGTATCTGGTTGAATGGCATGATGGCTTCGATCAACAGAATTCCGCCACGTGGAAAGAGGATTTCGCCGCACTGAAAGCGCAGGGCGTTAACTATCTGGCGCCGTCATTGAACATGCTTGTAACGCCGGTCGAAGGCGACATCGCCGCGTCTGCCTATGCGAAGGCCGCCAAACAGGCAGGTCTGAACCTGATCACCTGGTCGCTGGAACGCTCCGGTCCGCTGAAGGCTGGTGGCGGCTGGTATTACAAATCACTGACCGGCAACATTAACAACGACGGTCAGATGTACGAGCTTGTCGATACGCTGGCACAGGATGTTGGCGTGGTTGGGGTCTTCTCTGACTGGCCCGCAACTGTCAGCTACTATGCATCCTGCATGGGCATGAACTGAAAAATAGAGTCGCGTCTTTCGCGGCTCCACCTCCTATTTAAACCAGGTGGTCCGCCACCACAAAGCCTCTAACCCCTCAATGTTTTTTAGCACGAAACCGGCGGTCCCTTCGGGGGCCGCCCTTTTTATTGTCAGGCTTCGCACAGCGCGGAAAACCGATCACTCGTACTTTTCGAGAAACGCCTCGATGCTCAGCGCACGAAAATCATTCAGCGCCAAGCGCAACTGCGCGTGATCCCAGTCCCACCACGCAAGCGTCATCAGCCGCGCTGTCACTGGCGCCGTAAATCGCTCGCGCATCGGAACGGCGGGCACGCCCGCCACGATCAAATAGGGCGCCACGTCTTTGGTCACGACCGAACCAGAGGCAATGACCGCCCCATGGCCGACCGTGACGCCCGGCTTAATCTGTGCGTTGTGCCCGATCCAGGTATCATGCCCGATCACCGCGCGCCTAGCATGCCGACGCTCAAAAAACGCCTCGTCGCGCCCCGCGTCCTCCCAGTAGTCATCGCTGCGATACAGGAAATGGTGCAGGCTCGCCCGTTCCATCGGATGATCGGTGGCCCCAATACGCACAAAGCTGGCGATATTGGCAAACTTGCCCACCTCGGCGCTGGCAATATCGGCATAGCGGTCGCAATAGGAGTAATCGCCGATCTGGGAATAGGCGATCCGACTGCCCTTGCCGATCTCGCAATAGCGCCCGATTTGCACATCAACCAGTTCCACATCTTCGTGAACCCGTGGCTCATCCTCACACAGTTTTGCCATGCGCTCCTGCTTTCATATTTTCGAAACATCCCCGCCGGAGGCATCCATTCCTCCGGCATACGGCACCGTTTGCAAGGGCTTTCAGTCTGCGGCGCCACCCTTGATCAGACGACGGCGCAACGTACCGGAAATCCAATCCATCAGCATTACCATCAAAATGATCAGAATGATGTAGTAACTGACCTCTTCCCAATCCTTCTGGGTGATCATCGCCTGCGTCAGCAACAGGCCGATGCCGCCGCCGGTGATCGCGCCGATAATGGTGGCGCTGCGGGTGTTGGATTCGAGAAAATACAGAATCTGACTCAACAGAACCGGCGTGATTTGCGGGATCACACCAAAGCGATAGCGTTGCAGCGGTTTGGCGCCCGTGGACTGGATACCCTCGATCTGCTTTGCGTCCACATTCTCCAACGCCTCAGAGAACATTTTGCCGAAACTGCCGGTATCGGTGATCAAGATCGCCAGCGCGCCGGTAAGCGGGCCGGGGCCAAAGGCGCGGGCCAGGATGATAGTCCAGATCAGCGCATCAACTCCGCGAAAGAAGTCGAACAACCGGCGAGCGGCGAAGCGAATGGCCATCAGCGGCGCGAAATTCTTGGCCGCCAGAAAGGCCAGTGGCAGCGCCACGATCGCGGCCCCCATCGTGCCAAGGAAAGCCATCAGGATCGTTTCGAATATGGCCCAGACCACATCAGAGTGCCGCCACATCTTGTTGTGCCAGAAATCGCCGAAGATTGCACCCGCTTCGCCGGTAAAGGCGCGGCTGACCAAGTCGGGAAACGACATCCCGTGATAGGGGCTGTCGAGGGTGAAGAAGAACAGCTCCCATCCCAGCGAGTAGCGAAACACCTCTGTACGGTTGCGGGTGATTGTCAGGCGCCCGGCGTCGGTGGTGACAGACAGCCGGTTTTTCGAGGCGCTGATCCAGTCGGGCACAGGGCCGTCAGGCAGCACGGCCTGCACACCGTTTGCGCCGGGGCGGGCCGTGATCGTGCCATAGTCTTTGACATTATAGCGGATGATATCGGGACCAAAGGTCACAATATTACCGCGGCCCAGATCGATTACTGTATCATCTCCCAGCGTCACCCAGTCGGGTGCGGTGCCGGGGGGGTAGGTACCTTTGCGCTCGCCCTCAACCGCGATGCTGACCTCTGCCGTGCGGTTGTCGCGGGTGACGTGGGTTTTATAGCTGTAGGTATCGGATACGAGGGTTTTCCCATGCTCCAGATCGACCCGCTCGGACAGGCCCGGAATGTCGAAGGCAAAGAAGATATAGGCGAAATATGCCAAGATCACGGCGGGAAACGCGAATGCGGTCAGGCGTTTACGGGTGAACAGGGTGTCGGCCTGAAGCTTGAGTGTGGCGGTGTCGGTCATGGTCATAGGGTGGCCTCCAGCCGGGCGCCGTGGGTCAGGCGGTTGCGTAGAGCCGAGGAGATCTGATCGACCACCACGATAGTGCCGAACAGCAACAGAAAGATCGCGGCAGCCTCGTCATACTGACCCTGGCCCCAGGACATGGCGTTTTTCAGGTCGTATCCGATGCCGCCTGCACCGACGAAGCCAAGGATGGCCGAGGCACGAATGTTGATTTCAAACCGCAGCAAGGCATAGCTGAGGTAGTTCGGGGCGACCTGTGGCATCACGCCCAGGATCATCCGCTGGCTCCAGCTGGCACCGACCGATTGCAGGCCCTCGACTGGTTTTAACGAGGCGTTTTCGTTCACCTCGGAAAACATTTTGCCTAGTGCGCCGCTGGTATGCAGGGCAATGGCGATCATTGCGGGCACGGGGCCACCACCAAGGACAAAGATCAGCACAAGCGCCACGACGATTTCGGGCAAGGCGCGCATGATATCCATCGCGCGGCGGAACACCGGGATCATTCGTGGCCAGCGTGCCAGCCCGCGGGTGGAGAGCATCGACAGCACGATGGCGCAGAGTGCGCCCAACAAAGTCGCGGCCCCGGCGATGTTAACCGTCTCAATCAGCGAGGGAAAGAATGTGACGAAATGGGCGGGCAGCTCGCTCAGCTTCTCGCTGGCTTCGCCCAGTACCTCGGCCGGAAAGTCGAACAACCGATGCAGACCGTCCCAGAACCCGCCGGCATTGCGATCATCGGCAGTGATGAAGCCTGCCACCATCAGCGCCACAAAGATTGCCAGAAGAACCCCATTATAGACCCGCTTGCGACGGGTCAGGTCCATATAATCAGCGCGGATATCGCTTGTGGGAGAATGAACGCTCAGCTCGGCCATGAATACCTCATGCACAAAAAAGACAGGCCCCGAGGGTCCGGGGCCTGTCTGAGAAGGGTTTGAAATCAGTTGGATTTCAGTTTGCGTGCTTCGATGATCACTTCGTATGCGTCGTGGGTGATCGGCATGAAGCCTTTCGCGTCGCCAGCTGCCACGCCATAGAAGCAATCCGCATCCATCGACTTGAGCGATGCCATCAGGCCGGTCATCTTCAGCTTGACGTCTTCGGGCAGGTCTTTGCGCAGAACAACGGGGCCTTCGGGGATCGGCTTGGACTGCCAGATCTGCACCAGTTCGTTCATGTCAACCAGACCGGCATCGACAGCTTTGCGCAGCGCGCCCGAGCTGTAGCCGTCTTCCCAGTTGCCCAGACCGTCGGCCCAGGTCACGCCGCCGTCGAAATCACCGTTGTAAACGCCAACGATGGTCTGCTCGTGGCCGCCCGAGAACTTCACTTCGCCGAAGTAGTCGCCCGACGTCATCGACGCGCCGATGGCCTGCGGAATCTCGATCGAGGGGATCAGAAAACCGGACGTCGAGTTCGGATCGCCAAAGCCGAAGATTTTGCCCTTCATGCCCGCCAGCTCGGTGATGCCGCTGTCTTTACGGGCGAAGCCGATGGAGTAATAGCCGTAACCGCCATCATTGTTGACTTTGACTAGGATCGGCTCGACGGCCTCGGGATCGCTGAGGAAGGTCTTGGCGTAACCGGAGGCGCCCAGCCATGCCATGTCGATGGTGCCGCCCAGCAGGCCCTGGATCACACCGTTGTAATCGGCAGGGGCGAACAGCTTGGTTTCGACGCCCAGCAGGTCTGCGGTTTTCGAACGCAGGCATTCGTTGCTGTTCATACGGTCCTGAGCGTTTTCGCCGCCCAGAATGCCGATGCGGAATTCTTTGATGTCTTCAGCCATGGCCGGAGCGGTCAGGGCGGTGGTTGCCAGAATGGCGGCGATCAGTTTTTTCATCTTCTCTCTCCGATTTTGATAAACCCCGCGGGCAGGATTGCCGCAGGCAGATGAAGTCTCAGGCGACGGGCACAGGGGTGCTCGTGGCGGCGTTCAAAGCGTCGATACTGGTACTGGTGGCCGCTTCGCTAAAGCTGGCGTCAGCGCCGTAGATGTCGCGCGCGACCCCTGTTGTCAGCTGTTCGGGTGTACCGTCGAATACGACACGGCCCGCACGCATCCCGACCACCCGGTCGCAATAGCGCCGCGCGGTATCAAGCGTGTGCAGGTTGGCAATGACCATGCGGCCATCCTCGTCGTGGATGCGGCGCAGGTCATCCATCACGATTTGGGCGTTCATCGGATCAAGGCTGGCGATGGGTTCATCCGCCAGCACGATCTGCGGGTCTTGCATGATGGCGCGTGCAATCGCCACGCGCTGTTGCTGGCCACCGGAAAGCGCCTCGGCGCGTTTGGCGGCGTGGCCTGCGATGCCCAGACGATCCAGAATGTCGATGGCGCGGTGAATGTCCTCGGACGGATAGAGGTTGAACATCGTCGCCAGCGTGCTGCGGCGGTTCAGCGTGCCATGCAGCACGTTGCTGACCACATCCATACGCGGCACGAGGTTAAATTGTTGAAAGATCATCGCGCAGTCGCGTTGCCAGCGGCGTTTATCGGCACCGTGTAGCGCGGTCACGTCGCGCCCGTCAAAGGTGATGCTGCCGCTGGTCGCATTTTCCAGCCGGTTCAACATCCGCAACAGGGTCGATTTACCGGCACCAGAGGCACCGATGATGCCGATCATCATCGGCCGGTCAAAGTCCAGCGAAACGCTGTCCACCGCTTTGTTGGCCCCGAAAGCCTTCGTCAGCTTGTCAATTTTCAGCATTATTCGCCCCGTTCATCTGCGGCAGGAGGTACGGCTGGGCGGAATCTGTTTTTTGACAAAACGGTTAAACTTTTGTGACAGCCCTGATGTCGTGGCGTGGACCGCGTTCGGCGTGAGTACGGGCAAGAGCCTGGCACGCGCGCACCGAAATCTCCTTGGATTGTTCTGATTTCTGACGCATTTTTCCCTAAGATCTGCACTCACGCCCCGGTGGCGTGTCGGCAAAAGTTCGTTTCAAAGAGTATCAGAGCAGGTTACGCCATTTTCAGCCGCCTAAATATGCCCTCGGGCACACCAATAGCATCGGGGTACCGCCCCGAGATCGACGGACTGCGCGCTATCGCGGTGCTGTCGGTCGTTCTGTATCACTTCGGTGTTCCTGGTTTAAGCGGTGGGTTTGTCGGCGTTGATGTGTTTTTTGTGATCTCTGGCTTTCTGATCGGCGGTATCCTGTGGGCCGAGCTTGGCAGGACCGGAACACTCTCGTTGGGCCGCTTTTATATGCGGCGGTTCAAACGACTGGCACCCGCGTTTTTCGTGATGGCGCTAATTACAGCAGTCGTGGGATATTTCGTACTGTTGCCATTCGAGTATCGCGCGTTTGGTAAAAGCCTGATTGCTGCGACCGTATACCTGTCAAATGTGCAGTTTTTTCGCGAGGCGGGGTATTTCGACAGCGGGGCCGACGAAAAGATCCTGCTGCACACTTGGTCTTTGGCAGTGGAGGAACAGTTTTATGTGGTTTTGCCGCTGATATTTCTGCTGTTCCGTGCCAGTCGTCGCAGCCTGTTGGTGGTGCTGGTGATGGCCTTCGTCGCTTCGCTAGCGGCTTGCGTTCTGATCACCCCACGTTCACCCACGGCGGCATTCTATCTGTTTCCATTCCGCGCGTGGGAGCTGTTGGCGGGTGTGTTGTTGGCGATATGGCGGCAGGCGCGCGACGCACGGTGGTCGTGGCATCCAGCATTGTCATGGCTGGGGCTGTGGCTGTTGGTTTATGCAGTGCTGTTCACCCGCGCGGGAGCCGGGTTTCCGGGGTATCAGGCCGTGATGCCGGTACTGGGCACAGGGCTGATCCTGATGAACGGGCAGAACCGCAATCCGGTCAATCATTTGCTTGCCAGCGGACCGGTCGTGTTTGTCGGGCTGATTTCCTATTCCCTGTATTTGTGGCACTGGCCGGTGGTGACGCTGTCCGCGTATTATCGTGGCGCATATTCCGGTTGGGTAGAGATGCTGTTGTGGATGGCGCTGGCGTTTGGGCTGGCGGTATTGTCCTGGCGCTGGATTGAGCGGTCAACGCGCCATGCGCAAGCACTTAGGCTGCGCGAGGTTTTGGTCGGGGTGGGTGCGCTGTCGGTGGTCACGCTGGGGCTGGGCGGTTGGATATATAAGGCGAATGGGCTGCCGGGGCGGTTTGGGCCTGAGGTGCGTCGGCATATCGATGCTTCGGCTGACTTTATTCAGGATTGGAGCCGCTGTTCGGTGCCCGGAGATGGCCCGCTGCAAGGGGTCGAGGTTTGCGGTATCGGGCCGGATGGCCCACCGCAGGTCGTCTTCTGGGGTGATAGCCACCTGCGCGCGCTGATGGACGGGATCGGGGTGTTGGCGCAGGAAAAGGCGGTTCCGGGCTTGCTGATCTGGCACGCGGGTTGCCCGCCGCTGTTTGGGATTGCGAAGGTGGAAACTGCGGCGACCCCGGCGCAGGATACCGCCTGCACGCAGGCCAATGCGACGATCCGAGCGGCTTTGTCTGGGATGGGCAGCCTGCGCGCGGTCGCGCTGATCGGGCGCTGGAGCTACTATGCTGAAGGGGTTGGGGTCGGGCGCGACGTGGCCAACCGGATCACGTTGTTGCCCGCGAGTGGCGGTCAGGCGGCGGATTTTGCCGGGGCTCTGTCGGCGACGGTGCGGGAATTGACGCGGGACGTCGCACCGGTTTTTGTGCTGCGGCAGGTGCCCGAGATCCCATTTTACCAGTCGCGCACGGTGGCGCGTAGGCTCGCGCATGGCCAAGGCGACGGGGTTGAGGCCGTGTTTTCAGCGCCGCTAAGCGAGATTGATGCGCGAAGCCACAGCGCTGATGTGGCGTTGCATCAGCTTGCCTCGCGCGGGGCGATCTCGCTGATCGACCCACGGCCACGGTTGTGCGATGCTGTGGTGTGTTCAGTGCTACGGGGGGATCAGGTGCTATATTTCGACAACAATCATCTGACCAATGCCGGAGCGAGGGCGCTGCGCGATCTGTTTTTGCCGGTATTCAGGCAAGGCAAAAGGCCAGTAGATGGCGGATGATCTGATAGCCAGGCATTGGGATGTGATCGTGATTGGCACCGGAATCGGTGGCGGTACGGCGGGGCGACGTTTGGCCGAGCGGGGCCTGTCGGTGCTGTTTGTCGAAAAGGGATCGGCGGGGCACCGGGCCGAGCAGACAGCGCTGAACCTTGAGATGGTCGATCCGGTGGCGCGACAGATCCGTGGGTTCTGGCCCAGCCAGATGAAGGCCCAGGTGAACGGGCGCGAAACAACATTTTTCGCGCCACTCGGCAGCGCGGTTGGCGGTTCGTCAGTGTTCTATGCCGCAACGCTCGAACGGCCAGAAAGGCATGATCTGGACGATTGCGCGGCGCGACCGCACCCCACAGGCGGCTGGCCTGTCAGCTATGACAATTTTCGCCCCTATTTCGAGCAGGCCGAGCAGATGTATCATATCTGCGGCGAGGTTGATCCGTTATCGGATGAGGCGTCGGCCAATCTGCGCACCCCGCCGCCGCTGTCAGCGGGCGATGTGTCGATGAAAGAGCGGTTGGCTGCGCGCGGACTGCATCCATACCGGCTGCATTCCGCTGTACGGTATGTCGAAGGGTGCAGGGAGTGTTTCGGCGCGAAATGCCCACGTGATTGCAAGATGGATGGGCGCTCTGCCGGGGTGGACCCTGCGCTTGCCACGGGCAAGGCCGCGCTGTTGGATCGCTGCGAGGTGCGCGCCTTGCGGGGCAGGTCGGGCAGGGTCACGCATATCGAGGCGATGCGGAACGGCAAGCCGATCACGCTGCGGGGCACGTGTGTGGTGCTGGCGGCCGGGGCGCTCAGCTCGCCTCGGGTGCTGTTGGCGTCGAAGGCCAAGCACTGGCCCGATGGCTGCGGCAATGACAGCGGTTTGGTCGGGCGCAATCTGATGTTCCACATGAACGAGATGATCGCGGTTTGGCCCACCAAAGCAGCGCCGAGCGGGCCCAGTAAATCGCTGGGGTTTCGCGATCTTTATTATGTCGCGGGACAGCGGTTTGGCATGGTTCAGGCGATGGGTATCGACGTGTCTTACGGTGAGATCGTACATTACCTGAAGCTATTGATCGCCCGCTCTCCGCTGCGCCGGATCAAACCGCTGCAAGAACTGGTGCGGATACCGGCAATTGTCGCGGCGCGGCTGTTTGGCAGCGCCAAGGTGTTTGTCGGGTTGATGGAAGATTTGCCATATGCCGGGAACCGTGTGGTTCTGAGCGAGGGCTACACCGATACAATCCGGATTGAATATCAGTTCAGCGCCGAGGTTCTGGCGCGACGGCGGGTGTTTAGACGGCTGATCCGGCGCGCGTTCGCGGGGCACCGCCGGATGTTTCTGGGGTTTCAGCCCGAACTGAATTTCGGGCATCCCTGCGGCACGCTGCGGTTCGGGCATGATCCGGCGCAAAGCGTTTTGACGCCGGACTGCCGAGCGCATGAAGTGGAAAACCTCTATGTCACCGACGCATCAATTTTTCCGACATCTTTTGGGGTGAACCCCAGCCTAATGATTGCGGCCAATGCGTTGCGGGTGGCGGACTTGATTGCGGATGAAGCAGAAAGGCGGCGCGATGGCACGGTCTG
Source organism: Thalassovita taeanensis (assembly GCF_900110775.1). GTDB lineage: Bacteria > Pseudomonadota > Alphaproteobacteria > Rhodobacterales > Rhodobacteraceae > Litorimicrobium > Litorimicrobium taeanense. The sequence continues at coordinate 82,450 of NZ_FOEP01000003.1, forward strand.
ATCCCAGACTGACGGGCGGCGTGGCGGTTATAACGGGCGCTGGCGGCGGACTTGGCCGGGCGCTGGCGGTTGAACTGTCGGCGCGCGGGATGCAAGTGGTTGGGTTCGGTCGCCGGGCCGACGCGTTGGAGGAAACCGGGGCGCTGGCCGGCGCGCGGTTTCAGCCGATGGCACTGGATGTGGCCGACAGCATCGCTGTACAGGAGGGGTTTGACCGGATCACTGCTCAGTATGGTGCGCCTTGCCTGCTGATCAACAATGCCGCCGTTTATCCGCGTCGCGATCTGTTGGTTGAAACGCCAGAGAGCTTCATGCAGAGCGTGGCGATCAATCTGGGCGGGGTCGTGGCCTGCACTCATGCTGCGTTGCAAGGAATGGTGCAGACAGGATTTGGCCGGATCATGACTGTATCGACCTTTGCTGATATTGCGCCGCTCCCGGCGAGTTCCGCCTATGCCGTGTCGAAGGGGGCTGCGCGGATTTATACCCGCGCGGCGCTGGCCGATCTGGCGGACCGGTTCCCCGATATCGTGCTGAACGACTGGATGCCCGGAATGCTGGCGACGCAAATGGGGGTTGCCGATGGCTTGCCGCCTGCACAGGCGGCACGGTGGGGGGCCGAGTTGGCGCTGTGGCACGACCCCGCATTGTCGGGCTCGATCTTCGAGAGAGGTCGCGAGATTTTGCCGCCACGATCACTGAAAGGCCGGGTCAAAGATGCGTTGATGTTCCGCAGGCGGACCAAACCCCGGATGTTGGATTAGGCCCACCGGGCCTTGAGCGCGCGCAGCATGTGACCGGGCAGAATGGTAAAGCTTTTGCCATAGCGGCCAACCATCCGGCGTGGGCTGGACAGCATCCGCCACAGCCACTCCAGCGCCAACCGTCGCACCCAACGCGGCGCGCGGGTTTGGCTGCCAGACAGGAAATCAAGCCCCGCGCCGATGGAAGCAAAGCCGATCTGGGGCGTTAGTTCGCGGCCACGCGCGGCAAGCAGCTCTTGTTTTGGCGCACCAAGGGCGAGAAAGCAGAGCCGCGCGCCTGAGGCGGCAAGTTGTGCGAGAATGCGGTCTGCCTCGGGGCCTTGTGGGTCAAACCCGAAGGGCGGGGCAATGCAGCAGGCGATGCTCAGCCCCGGCACCTTCGCTTGCAGCACTTTGGCGGCGCGATTCAGGCTGTCTTGGGTGCTGCCAAGCAGGGCCACAGGCACATTGTGGGTCGCGCAAAGCTGAGTCAGCGGCAGCACCAAATCAGAGCCGGGCATCAGCGTGACCGGTTGTTGTGCCAGTCGCGACATCCAGACGATGGGGTTGCCATCGGCGACAATGAAATCCTGCGCGGCATAGGCGGAGCGAAAATCGGCGTCAGTGCGCAGCTTCACCAGGTGATCCAGGTTGAGCGTGGCAAGCGCGAATCCGTCGCCTTGGGCAAACCGATCCAGCACCCGTTTTTCCAGCGCGGCCCGATCCGGCACACCGACCTTGACCACATATGCCCCGACATGAAATTTCACGGCGTTCTCCAATTTCGGGTCAAAAAATGATCGTTCCAATGTCTCACATCTGGTTAACAGCCCGCCAGAGCTTTGGACAGACAGATATGCCTCAGTTTGCTTTATCCGGGACAAACTGTTGACATTTTCCTATGATTTTTCTCGCTGAAAAGTAGGTTTATCGAGTGGTTGTGTCGAATGAAGCGGAGCATGAGGCGATGAGCGGGATCACCCTCGTAGGCTGCGGATTTGTGGCCGATCTTTATATGCGTTCGTTTCGGCAATCCCCGTCGATCCGGGTTTTGGGCGCGTTCGACCGCAATCCCGAGCGCGCTGCTGCGTTTTGCGCTCATTGGAACGTGCCGCAGCTCAACTCAATGGAGGATCTGTTTTCGGCGCAACCTCGCGATGGTGTGATCCTGAATTTGACCAACCCGGATGCACATTTCGACGTGAACAGCGCCTGCCTTGAGGCTGGATTCCACACCTATTCCGAAAAGCCGCTGGCGATGGAAATGGCGCAGGCAGTGGCTTTGCATGCGCTGGCGCGCGACAGGGGGCTGTTGCTGGCCTCGGCCCCGTGCAGCGTTCTGGGCGAGGCAGCGCAGACGCTGGCTCATGCGGTCAAGTCGGGCGTGGGCGGGGTGCCGCGGCTGATCTATGCTGAACTCGATGACGGGTTTGTTTCGCAAGCGCCAGTGCTGGATTGGAAAAGCGAAAGCGGTGCGCCTTGGCCATATGTCGATGAATTTCGCGTCGGCTGCACGCTGGAACATGCCGGATATTATCTGAGCTGGCTGATCGCGATGTTCGGATCAGTGCGTACAGTGGTCGCGGCGTCGGGGCGGGTGATCCCTGACAAGCTGGGCGTTGCAGATGCCGCGCCGGATGTATCGGTGGCAACGTTGTTTTTCGAGGACGGACCGACGGTGCGGCTGACATGTTCGATCGTGGCGCCGCACGATCACCGGATACAGGTTGTGGGTGACAAGGGCGTGTTTCGGGTATCGCGCGCTTGGGATAATGGCGCGCCGGTGCGGTTTCATCGGCGGATACGGGTCAGGCGGCGGTTGATCGACAGCCCGTTGGGCCGGCGCATCCGGCTGAAGGGTCCGACCCATCCCAAAGTGGGGCGTTGGGGCGCGGCCTCGATGAATTTTGCGCTGGGACCGGTTGAAATGCTAGAGGCGATTGCCGAGGGGCGCCCTTGTCGGTTGTCATCGGATTTCGCGTTGCACCTGAACGAGGTCACGCTGGCGATCCAAAACGCGGGCGAGGATACAGGGGCGCAGCGGATGACCACATCCTGTTCGCCGATGGAGCCGATGCCATGGGCGCGTTGACCCTACTGATCACCGGCGCGGGCGGGTATGTCGGGCGGTATACCGTTGCTGCTGCACGCGCGCACGGCCATCGGGTGATTGCGGTGCTGCGTCGGGCCGATCAGGCGCCAGTGGCGTGGGCGGGTGATCCATTGATTGAGGTTCTGGAGTGGGATTTGAGAGAGCCGGGCGTGTTGCCTGCGGTTGACGCCGTGGTGCATATCGCGGCATCGCTGTCGGGCGACGATACGGTTCAGGCGTATGATACAATCGCCGCTACTCGAAATGTGCTTCAGGCAATCCACGAGAGCGGGCAGTCACCAACGCTGGTGCTGGCCAGCTCGATCTCGGTCTATTCCGGCACGGATCTGACTGAGGGCGACACGGTGACCGAGACCTCGCCGATCGAGCGCCAGTCAGCGCTGCGCGACGCTTATTGCCGCGCCAAGATCGAGCAGGAGCGCCTGTGTCTCGAAGCGGTTGAGGTGACTGGACTGGCTTTGCATATCCTGCGGATCGGGGCGGTGTTTGGGCCGGGGCGGGTGTGGAATTCCCATGTTGGGGTCGGTTTCGGTCCGGTGTTGCTGCAGTTCGGGCAGGAGGGACAGATCCCGTTGGCGCATGTGCGGCATGTGGCGCAGGTTTTGGTGCTGGCCACCGAAACTCCGGCGGTGGATGCAGACGAATGTGTGATCAATGTGGTGGATGATGACCTGCCGAACCGGGGTGAGTTTGTGAAGGCACTGGCGAAGGGCGGATGGCCGCGTGTGGTGCTGCCGTTGTCGTGGCGGGTGTTCGCGCTGGCGGCAGGGAAACGGCCCGGATTGCCGGGATTGCTGCGTCTGCCGACACTCAGGGCGCGGATGATGCCGGTGAAATATAACAATGCGCGATTGCACGCGCGGCTGGGATGGCGCCCCGAGGCCGGGTTCGAGGCGCTGATGCGGGATGCTTTGGCGGCGGAGGCTGGCGATGTCTGAGCCGGTTCATATCGCCTATCTTACCGGGGAATACCCGCGCGCCACGGATACGTTCATTCAGCGCGAGGTGGCGCAGCTGCGCCAGCAGGGCTTTGTCGTGGATACCTGTTCGATCCGGCGTACCGGAACCGAGCATCTGGTGGGCGAAGAGCAGCGCCAAGAGGCGGCGCGCACGTTCCACGTGCTGCCTGCGGCGGTGCGCCCGATGGTGTCGGTGCGCGCGCATCTGCGGGCGCTGCGTCGGCCAGTGCGTTATTTTCGGGCGTTGCGCCTGGCGTGGCAAACCGCGCCTGATGGGGTCCGCGCACATCTGTATCAGCTGTTCTATTTCCTTGAAGCCGTGGTTCTGGCCGAGCATTTGCAGCAGCGTGGGGTGCAGCATCTGCATAACCATATCGCCAAGGCAAGTTGCACCGTGGCAATGCTGTGCCACGAACTGAGCCGCATCCCCTACAGCTTCACCCTGCACGGGCCGGACATCTTCTTTGAACCACTGCACTGGCGATTGGATGAAAAGATCGCGCGTGCCAGTTTTACCGTCTGTATCAGCGAGTTTTGCCGATCACAGGGAATGATATTTGCTGATCGCAGCCATTGGGACCGGATGCACATCGTGCATTGTGGGATACAACCCGAAACCTATCAGGGCGCGGGAACGCGGGCGGGGAACCGGATGTTGTTTGTCGGTCGGTTGGCCGCGGTCAAGGGCGTGCCAGTGCTGTTTCAGGCGCTGGCCGAGGCGGTGCTACAACGCCCCGATCTGCATCTAACGCTGATCGGCGATGGGCCGGAACGGGCGCGGCTGGAGGCCGAGGCGCAGGCGATGGGGCTTGCAGCTCATCTGAGTTTTGTTGGCTATAAATCCCAATCCGAGGTGGCGCAGGCGTTGGGCGAAGTGGATTTGCTGGTGCTTCCCAGCTTTGCCGAGGGTCTGCCAGTGGTGTTGATGGAGGCGATGGCAGCGGGGTTGCCGGTGCTTACAACGCAGATCGCGGGCGTGCCGGAATTGGTGGAGGATGGAAAAACCGGCCTGCTGGTGCCGCCGGGCGATGCGGGTGCGCTGCGCGATGGGATGCTGCAATTGCTGTCCGATCCAGCGACGGCAGCCGCTATGGGTGCGCGCGGTCGGGTCAAGGTGACGACCGAGTTCAATATCGAGAGCGAGGCCACGTGGTTGGGTCATCTGATCCGCTCTTATCTGGCTGGGACACCGCCGACGGGCAAGCGACCGGAGGACCGGACATGAGCACCGTTGCCGCTGTTGCCATCGGGCGCAATGAAGGCGCGCGATTGCTCCGCTGTCTGAGCACCCTGAAAGATCAGGTCGCGCGGGTGGTTTATGTCGATAGCGGATCAAGTGACGGCAGTGTGCAGGCGGCGCGGGAACTGGGGGCCGAGGTGGTCTTGCTGGATACATCCGTGCCCTTTACAGCCGCGCGGGCGCGCAATGCCGGGTTCGAGGCGCTGAAGGCGCAAGGTCTGCCGGATCTGGTGCAATTCGTCGATGGCGATTGCGGACTTGTGCCAGGCTGGATTGCTGCTGCGGTGGCCGAGCTGGAAGCGCGGCCCGAAGTGGGAATCGTGACTGGCTGGCGATCAGAGATTCACCCTGAGGCAAGTATTTACAACGCGTTGGCAGAGTTTGAGTGGCACCGGCCCGCGGGCGAGATTGCGGCTTGTGGCGGAGACATGATGGTGCGGGCGACCGCGTTCGATGCGGTGGGCGGGTTCAACCCCACGGTGATAGCCGCCGAGGATGACGAGTTTTGCGCACGCATGCGCAAATCAGGGCGAAAGATTGAACGCTTACCGCTGCCGATGACCCGGCATGACGCAGCGATGACCCGGTTTTCGCAATGGTGGCAGCGCGCGATCCGCAGTGGCCACGGCTTTGCACAGGTCGGCGCCCTGCATCCCGAGCATTTCGTTGCCGAACAACGGCGCGTCTGGATGTTTGGCGCGATTTTACCGCTGATCCTTCTGGTGGGGCTAGCAAGCGTTTGGCACGTGGCCGTTCTGGTTTTGCTGGCTTATGGGCTGTCCTATCTGCGCACCGTTGGCGGGCTGACTCGCGAAGGGTTGCCACGCAAACAGGCGCGCGCGCAGGCGGTGTTCCTGAGCCTGTCAAAATTCCCCAACCTGATCGGGATGCTCAGATATTATCTGCGTCGGGCTCGTGGCAGCGCCATGCGCATCATTGAATACAAGTGATCAAGGAGTGACCTGTCGTGACCAGTAAACCCATTCGCGTCGGTATCATCGGGGCTGGCTATATCGCCAGCTGGCACGCGGACGCATTGCGCGCTGCGCCGGATGTCGAACTGGTCTGCATTTGCGACGTGTCGCTGAGTGCGGCGCAGGATCTGGCGGCGGGGTATGGGGTGGTCGCCTTTGGCTCGGTCGAGGAAATGATCGCAGCAAAGGTATGCGACGCCGTGCATATTCTGACACCGCCGAACCTGCATCATGATATTTCGCTGACCTGCTTAAAGGCCGGGTTGCATTGTCTGGTGGAAAAGCCAGTGGCGCTCTCGGCAGCAGAAACACAGGCGATGGTAGAAGCCGCAGACGCGGCGGGGGTGACCTTTGCCGCCGGGCACAACTTTCTGGGCATACCCGGCTATCGCCGCCTGAAACAGGCGCGCGATGCCGGGCGGCTGGGTCGGGTGTCTGCGATCGAGATCAACTGGTGCTTCCCGATGGCGCCGCTGCGGTCGGGGCCCTACGGGCTGTGGTTGCTGCGCGACCCGCAAAATATGCTGCTGGAACTGGGGCCGCATCCCTTTGCCTTCGCGGTCGATCTGTTTGGCCCGCTGGAGGTACTGCATCTGGAGTTGGGGCAACCGGTGACTCTGCCGGGCGGTGCGGTGCGGCATCAGTCGTGGCGGGTTCTGGCGCGGGCAGGCGAGGTGGATGTAAATATCAACTTGTCGCTGGTGGAAACGCACGATGACCGTTCGGTCACATTGCGCGGCTCATCGGGCGTAGCACGCTTGGACTATGCCGCCGATACGCTGGTGATTTCACAAGACAACGCCGCCGACCTGGTGCTCAACCCGTTTCTGAAACAGATGTCTTTGGCGGGGCAGCACCTGCGCGAGGGCGTGGTGAATGCAGCGCGGCAGTTGGTGTCGCTGAACCAGAAATCGCCCTATGGGCTGAGCTTTCGCGGCGCGGTCAACGGGGTGTACAGCGCGCTGCGCAATGGCGCGCCAGTGGATGCGCGCTTTGACGGGCGTTCGGCCGTGACGGTGATGAAGGCGATTGACGATACCTTGGCAAAGATGCCCGGCAACAGCGATCCGGCGCCAGCACAGGGCACGCCCCGCCCAACTGTGATGGTGATCGGCGGCACCGGGTTTATCGGGCGCAATCTAACGCGCACGCTTGTGGCGCGGGGGTATGACGTGCGCGTGGTCAGCCGGGGGCGGATCGGGCCGTTTGGCGACATCGCTGACCACGTTGAAACCGTTTCGCTCTCGATGAGTGATCTTGAGGGGCTGACCGCGTCGATGCAGGGGATTGATGCGGTGTTCAATCTGGCCAAGTCGATGGACACCACTTGGGAGGATGCGCAGAAGAACGATGTTGGCACGGCCTTGCGCGTCGCAGAAGCGGCGCTGGCGGCGGGGGTGAGGCGGCTGGTCTATACCGGGACGATCGCGTCCTATGACATGTCGGACCCGTCGCGCGTGATCACCGAGGACACCGGCTTTGGCGACGATATGAGCGACCGCAACCTTTACGCTCGGTCCAAGGCGGAATGTGAACGCCAGTTGATGCAGATGTACCGCGACCGGGGACTGCCGTTGGTGATCGCGCGTCCGGGTATCGTGATTGGCGCGGGAGGGCCACTGCAACATTGGGGGATCGGGCGCTGGCATGGCGCCGGTGCGGTGCGGATCTGGGGGCATGGGCGCAACACGCTGCCCTTCGTGTTGGCCGATGATGTGTCGGATGCGCTGGTGCGTATGATCGAGACCGAAGCCGCCGTTGGCCAATCCTTCAACCTGATCGGTGCACCTATGATGTCGGCGCGGGGCTATTTCGACGCGATCCATCAAAGCCTTGGCGCACGGATCAAGGTGCGGCCCGGCTCGCTCTATGCTTTCTATCTGGCGGATGGGGTGAAATATGCGCTGAAGACCCATGTGCTGCGGCGAAAAGGGGCGGTGCGCCCGTCGTTGAAAGACTGGAAATCGCGGGCGCATTTTTCTCCCTTCGACAACGCGCACCCCAAGGCCATTCTGGGCTGGAGCCCAGAGACAGACACCAACCGGTTCATCGCCCGAGGGATACACGATGCAAATCTGTTTGGGCTGTAAGGCATTAATCTGGCTTAATTTCGCCGTTTTTTTCCTGTTTTCTGCATCGAAAGCAACAAATGATTCGCGTCGTCTTTTTCAGGCCCCGGCAGGCATTATACGCAGTCCTGTCTGGAAAAAAGAACGATTGGACAAAACCGACCCGAGGATGACGAGGGGAAGGGTAAAATGGCAGAGCATGTAGTACGTCGCCGCGGGCAGAAGCGCCTGGGGCGGGAGGACAAGACCAAATTGCTGGAACGCGTCGCCCGCTACTCGGATGAAATCGAGAAGCAGGAGAAAGCTGTACGCGCCGCGATGGTTTCCTCTGAGCGCGCGCCGACTGTCGCTGCCGTCCCATCTGCGCCAGAGGTGAAGCAGGTTGATATCTGGGACATGCTGCCAACCGTTCCGGTGGACGAAGCGCTTTTGGAAAGAAATCTGGTGATTACCGCCAGCCGCAACGACCCCGCGCATGCCGCCTTTGACGTGTTGCGCGCGCGTCTGGTGCAGACCCTGACCGAGAACGGCTGGAAGCGCGTCGGCATCACCTCGCCCACACGTGATTGTGGAAAAACCTTTGTCGCAGCCAATCTGGCGATCACGCTGTCGCGCTATGAAAACAGCCGGACAGTTCTGCTGGATCTGGATATGCGTAACCCCAGTGTGGCCAATACCTTGGGCGCACATAATGTCGGCAGCATCGGTGATTACCTGCGGGCTGTCACCTCGACCCGCGATCAGTTTCGCCGGATTGGGAAAAACACGCTCAAGATCGGTGGGTCGCTTGCCATCGCCATGAATGACCGAATTGAACCCTATGCCGCGGAATTGCTACAGGACCCGGTCACCAGAGAACGCCTGCACCAAATGGAGCTGGAGCTGTCGCCGGATATCATCCTGTTCGATCTGCCCCCGGCGTTGGCGCAGGATGACGTCATCGCTTTCCGACAAAATCTGGACGGGGTTCTTGTGGTCACGGACGGGCGCAAAACAAGTGCTGCCGAAGTGCGCGAAGTCATGCGTCGGTTGGGGACGGACCTGCCTTTGTTGGGGGTGATCCTGAACAAGGCAGAAGACGCATCAGACAGCGATTATGGCTACTGAGGCGCGGCTTTAACCCATATCTGGGCGGCGATTAAACACGTTCAGCCCCTCAAGGATCGCGCCCAGTCGATCCCGCAGAAGCGCCACGATGCCAAGCGGTACGAGAAGAGCCAGTGCCGCCCAGCCCAATCTGCGAAGGCGCGTTGTCCGCGACTTGCGCAGGTTCGGGATAATCACCACCGGGCGTAGATCCAACTCGCGCTCCATCTGGGCGCTCGTGCGCATCACCGGGCTGACCATCTCCAACCCAAAAGCCAGCCCAAATCCCGCGAAAATCGAGGCGATCGCCCCGGCGATGGCGATCTTTCTTTTGCCTGCGGACACGGGATATTCTGGAACAAGCGCCGTTTCCAGAACCTCGAACCGCTCAAACTGGTTCTGGCTTTCCAGTTGCTGCGCCATGGCAGCCTCGGTCCGGCGGGTGGTTATCACCCGAAACTCATCCTGCAACTGATCCAATTTACGGCTCATGGCGCTGAACTGGCGTTCGACTTCGGGCGCTGCATTCAGTGCGGTTTCAATCTCGGTGATCCGGTCCTGAACCAGCATCAGCTGCTGCCGCAGCAGTTCGGTTTGGCGGGTCTGTTCATCAGCCCGTAAGCGGTCCCGGTTGGTCTCCAATTGAATGATCCGGCCTTCAACTTCCAACAGTGATTCCTTGAGCCGCGCCAGTTGATCGCGCTGCGCCGTAACGCCATCGGGCAGCGACGCGGAATGGGCTTCCTTGAACCGGGCGAATTCCTGCTCCAACGTCTCGATTTCAGCGCCAACACGCGCCTCTTCCGCTTTAAAAAATCCAAGCGTGCGGGTTGCCCGGCCTTCGCGGCGTTCTTTGCCTTCGACCAAAACAAGGGACAAAAACTCGTTTGCCACGTCTGCTGCCTGTCGGGCGTCGCCCATCTGAACCGTGATAATCAGGCCAGAGGGATGAACATCGGGGCGCCAGCTTTGTGCGGGATCAATAAGTTCAACGATCCGCGCCGACTGACGCAACATCCCGACTTTCTGCGCCAACGACAGTGTAGGATCTTCCGAGAACAAATCGAATTTCTCAATCACGGCAACAATACTGTCGCGCGACATCAGTTTTTGTTCAATCAGCTTGATGCGGTTCTCGTTGCTGTTCACGCTGGCGGAAGGCCGTGTCAGGTCTGCGGCAATCTGGGGCGTTTCAATTTGGATAACGGCCGTCGCTTCATAGATCGCCGGGCGGCTCATGGCGTAAGCCAAAGACAGCGAAACGCCCGCAGCGACCACCGCAACAATCAGAAGCGCGCGCCGACGAAGCATTTTCAACACATTTGAACGAGACTGCAACTTACTCATAAAACTATCCTTGTTTGCCAGAAAACGGCATACGTACACGCAATAAAACCTTGGGCCACTCAGGGCATGATTGCATTGCAATATAGAGAAAAGTCCCTGATTTTTCTATTTTATTTGAGCGCAAATCGGGAAACAGTGTATTTCGCGCCCTCCGTTTTAGGCCATATTTCAGCCACATTTCGGCGGGGCAAAAACGCTTGCGCATGTCAGTCCGCCATTCAGATACCAATCTTCACAAAACTGGCCTTTTGTTGATGCTCTATCTGTGCCGGGCGACACCGCGCGGTTTGCAAGGGTATGCTCGGCTTATGGGGTTTTCAGATGCCTTTCGGATCGGAACATGGCTGCTGAAGTTGTGCTTGGGTCAGCGTCACCGCAGTCATGACATGCCCGTGCTCATATGCAAAACGGCCATCAAGTAGCGTACCTTTGGGGATCGACAGAACCGAGGTCAGAAACTCGGCCTGAAACCGGCCTGCTTCGATTTTTGGCCAGATCCTCAGGGTTTGAAACCCGAACAACGCCCGCGTCAGTGAGTATTGCGCCTTGTAGGCACACTCCTTGGCGCTAAAGAGGAATTTGGCGCGCCTTCCGCGCTGTGGTTCGGGCAACGCACGCAGGTCCAAGATCTCGGCTGGGCTCAGGATTTCGGGCCACAGTTCGGGCGGTAAGGGCGTGTCTTCTTCCAAGTCAAGCCCAAGGGATAACGCGTGTTCTGTTCGCGCCAGAACTGCCACGCACAGGGTATCAGAATGTGACAGCGTGCCGATGATACCATCCGGCCAGACAGGCGCGCGATCATTGGCGCGAAGAATGGCGGTTTCAGGCCGTTGCAGCGCGCGCAATGCCTGACGCGCAGCGACGCGTCCAGCCGTGAATTCGCGCGCCCGCTTTGGCACTGCGCGGGCGACAGCCGTCTGTTCGTCTGGCCAGAGTGGACCCGAGGGCGAGCGGGGGTCTTCGACTCCGATCCCCACGCCCGTTCCAAACAAACGCCCGACTGTGTCGCAGACTTCTTGCACCCGATTCATGAGGTGCGCGACATCCTTCGCGCGCGCATCTCTTTGCGGCGCGACATGGCATCCGAGCGTGCTTCGGACTGCGGGGCAGCGTCTGGGGTTGGTGTCGGTGCGGCAGTTCCCGTGATCTCCTGTACTTTGGCAGACAAGACTGACAACACCGGATAGCGGAAGATATCTGTGATGTTCAGCCGCGCCGCGCCCAGGTGTTCGCGGATTTCACGGTGCGCTTGAACTGCCAGCAGGGAATGGCCGCCCAGCTCAAAGAAATTATCGCGCGCGCCGATGGCTTGAACCCCAAGAATACGCGACCAGATTGCTGCGATCTGTTTCTCGACATCGTTGGCGGGGGCCACAGCCGACTCCGGGGCCGCGGCCATTCGCGCCTCGGGGGCGGGCAGCGCTTTGCGGTCCACTTTCTTGTTGGGGGTTAGCGGGAAGATATTCAACGTGACGAATTGCGCGGGCACCATATAGTCGGGCAAGAATTCTTCCAGACGCGCGCGCAACGCGGCCTCGTTCACCGGGGACGAGCAGGACATATATCCGACCAGACGCACCGCACCGGGGGTATCTTCGCGCGGGATCACCACGGCTTGGGTGATGTCGGGATGGGCGGCCATCACGGCCTCGATCTCGCCCAGCTCGATCCTGTATCCGCGCAGTTTGACCTGATGGTCGGTGCGGCCAAGGAAATCCAGCTTGCCATCGGCGCGCCAGCGCACCAGATCGCCAGTGCGATACATACGCGCCCCGGCTGGCGCGGTTGCATCGGCGCTCACAAATGGATCAGGCAGGAAACGCTCGGCTGTCAGATCGGGCCGCTGCCAATAGCCACGCGTCACGCCGTCGCCACCGATATGAAGCTCGCCCGGCACGCCAACAGGCGCGGGTCGTCCGGCCTCGTCCAGCACATAAACCTGCGTATTGGAGATGGGGCGACCGATGTTGACCACGCCTTCGCTTGCCTGTGCACTTTCGGTGGTGGACCAGATCGTGGTTTCGGTTGGGCCATACATGTTTTCCACATGCGCCTGTGTGAGCGTGGCAAATTCCTGCACCAAGGCACCCGGCAACGCCTCGCCGCCGATCATTAGGTGTTGGACCCGGCCCAAGGCATGGCGGGCCTCGTCGTTCATGGTGATCATTCGCGCCATTGACGGGGTGCATTGTAGGTGGGTTACGCCATGGCGCACGATCTGGGCCGCGATCGAGAAGTCATCGGCATCAACCTCGACCTCGGTATTGGCGCGTTTGAGTACCTTGGCCAGATGGGTCAGCCCGTTCAGGACCTCATCCTTGGCGATGCCGTAATCGATCAGGCAGGCGACCTCGTTCACGCCGATGCGTTTGAGCTGTTCGACCCGGTCCAGACAATCCTCAACCGTGCCAAAAAGCCCGGAATCCTCGAAATAACGCAGGAAAGCGAAGTCGAGGATCGCGTCCAACTCTTCCTCGTCCAGCGTGCCAAGGTCCAGCTCAAACGGGTTGCTCACGCCTTCAGGCCGTTTGAACGCGGGGAAGGCCCAGGCGAATTGCTTGATCAGCCCAGCAGCGGAACGCAGATAATCCTTCATCGGTTCGCGCGAAATTTCGCGGGCTTTCTCGCGGTCCTCGGACACAAAGGTATGCAGCATCAGGGTGACGGTGAAATTCGCCGGGTCGTGGCCCGCATCGCGCAACGCCTGATGGTAGAGTTTGATCTTGCCGCCGACCTCGTCCACGCTTTGGCCCAAAAGGTGGGTCAGCACGTTGGCGCCGATCTTGCCCGCCTCTTTCCAAGTGTCGGGGTTGCCCGCAGTGGTCACCCAAACTTCCAGCTTTTTCGACACCGGGCGCGGCTGGGTCACGACGGCGTGCATTTCACCGTTGGCCATCGGGAATTCGACCTCTTCCCCCACCCACAGGCGGCGCAGTTTGTCGATCGTATCCAGCATCGCGGTCTTGTTGTTTGGTGGGCTGTTTTCGGGACGCAACACAAAATCATGCGGCTGCCAGCCGGACGCAATGCCAAGACCGGTGCGCCCGTTGGTCAGGTTGTCGATCACCGCCCACTCCTCGGCGATCCGGGCCGGGTGGTGCAGCGGGGCGACACAGCTGCCTGCACGCACGGCCAAATTCCGGGTCAGCGCGGCAACAGCAGCGCCAGTGACGGATGGGTTTGGATACGGCCCGCCGAAGGCGTGGAAATGGCGCTCTGGCGTCCAGACGGCGCAGAACCCGTTTTGATCGGCGAACTTGGCGCCCTCAAACAGAACCTCGTATTTGTCGCGGCCAACGCCATCGTCGTTGCCCCAATAATACAGGCTGAATTCCATCCCCTTGCCTGTCATCGCCAGACGGCCATTGGACACCAGCGCGCGGTTTTCATCGCTGCTGATCACCAGCTTGAACCCGCGCGCGAGGGTATAGAACAGTTCCAGCACAGAGATGTCGAACGACAGGCTGGTGACCGCCAACCAGACGCCGGGTGGGGAATGGCTGATCCGGTCATCCATGCCGGTAAAGAAGTTCGACACGTTGCGGTGTTCGACCATTACCCCCTTGGGCCGCCCAGTAGAGCCGGAAGTATAAATCATATAGGCTAGATCGGTGCCACTTACCCCACTATCAAGGTTATCCGTCGGCGCCGACAATACGCGCGGATCGCTGTCCAGCGGTAGCACCTGCGCTTGATGCGCGGGCAGATCGCCGACCATTGCGTGTTGCGCCACAATCACCGGCGCACCGCTGTCTTCGATATAAAGCGCGATACGGTCGGCGGGATAGGTCGGATCAAGCGGTACGTAAGCACCGCCTGCTTTGAGGATCCCCAAAGCGCCGATCAGCAACGAGGGCGAGCGCTGAGTGTATAGCCCCACCAGAGTGCCCGGCTTCACCCCCATTTCACGCAGCACATGGGCCACCTGATTGGAACGCGCGTTCAGCTCGGCATAGCTGAGGGCGTCGCCCTCGAACACCAGCGCGGTGGCATCAGGGGTCTTGGCGACCTGACGTTCAAACATCTGGTGAACGCACAGGGTTTGGTTATATTCGACTTTGGTGGCGTTCCAATCGTGCAGGACAAGCGTGCGCTCGGCGTGGGGCATAATATCCAGCGTTTTGACGGATTGCGTGGTCAGCGTGGCAAACTCTGACAGCAATTTTTCCAGCCGTGCTGCCATCAGCGTCAGCATGGTTTCCGGCAGGCGCGTGGTATCGGCCCGCAACGTTGCGGTGCCGTCGGTCATCGACAGGGTCAGCACGGTGCCCGGCACCAGCACGGGCTGATTGGTCAGTCCGATATGCGGCGTGGCAAGGCCGGGTTTACTCGGCAGGCGCGCGATCATGTCCGCAGGATAGCCCCCAAAGCGGCGGGCTTTGTCCAGTGAGGTGGCAAAGCCGGTCATCGCCTCGTTTACGGTCCCCGAGGCATTCAACCGCACCGGAACCCACGGCGCGAAATAACCCGCAGGCGCGCCGTGATCCGTGTTCGCATCGCGCCACGCGCAATCCACGTTCGCGGTTTCGCACAATCGCCCCGCCAGCAGCGCCATCGCGGCAAAGGCCTGATCTGCGGTGATCCCGGCGGGAAGGGCCACGTTTTGCTCCGCCACCTCGCCTGTATCCGCGCCGGACAGCGGCAGGATTGCAGGGCTGAGTGTTTCCACCAGCTTGCGCCAGTAGGGTTCCGCTTTGATCGCGGTTGCTGTTGCGGCGTTGACAGCAGCGGCCTGTTCCGGCGTGGCGGATGGCAGGATGTCACCCGGTTTTACCAGCCGCTCGATCGCGACCGGCACGCCGGTGCAATCGGTGATCCGCGACACGCTGAGCGCGCCCGCGCCGGTGGCGACGGTGATCTGCCCATCGCCAACTGACAGGACCGTGCCGGGGGCGCCTTGCCCCTCGGCCAGCGCGGCCTTAGTGGTCAGGACCACCCGCCCGGCCAGCTCAAACTTGGGCTGTACCAGCGGGTTCCAGTAATCGCCGTGATCCAGCGCACGAATATGAGCGTTTAGCGTGGTGGCCGGGCGCGTGAAATCCAGCCGACCGGCGATATCCGGGCGTGTGTGCAGCCCGAAATAACTGCGCTGGCTCAGGTCCTGAGCCTGCCGCGCAGGGGTGCCGGTAGTCAGCGCCTCTGCCAGCGCCGGAAAGCTGTCGATCGCGGCGGCATAGCATTTGGTGTTCAGGGTCAGCGCGGTATCGGTCGGGGCAATGTCGAACAGGCGCTGTTGCAGAATATCGCCCTCGTCAATGCCGCCCTCGATCATATGCCAGGTGATACCGTGCCGTTCCTCCCCCGCTATCAGCGCCCAGACCGGGGCGTTCAACCCGGCATAGCGCGGCAGCGGGCCGTCATGGAAATTGACCGCGCCTTTGGTGGGCATGCCCAGAACATCCTGCGGGATGATATCCAGATTGGCGATGCTGAGAAGCCAGTCGAACTGGGTACCAGACAGCCGCGCGCCCAGATCCTTGCCCGGCAACTCGATCCGCAGGTCACGCCCCCGCGCCCAGTGCTGAATATCCGGGTTGCGGGTCACCACGGCGCGGATCGTATGGCCTTGGCTCATCAGGATTTCACCACACTGAACGAGAAGTGATTCATTGCCAATCAGAACACTGGAAAACTGGGTCATTGGGAAAACTCCGATACGAAATCAACTCCTGTCCCGGCTGGATGCCGGATCAGGCAGAGGGGTCGGCCGCGCGCGGCGGATATGCCGAAGTGCGGAAAGGTTATGCGCCAGCAGCGTGCGTAGAAACCGCGGTGGATCGGTGCGCGGGCGGCGTTGGATAAGCTGCCGCAAATGGTTCAATATTCCACCCGTGACATGGGCCATCGTTGCACCGGCGGCATAGCCCGCACCGTGGTTTTTGGTGAAATAATGTAGTCGCGAGTCAAACCAGTAGCCGGGCACGCGTTTCCATTCCTTCATTCCGGTGGAAACCGAACCGATATGGGTTACCTCGCTGTCGCGTACAAATACCGTCTGAAACCCGGCGCGGTGGGCGCGCAGGCAAAGATCGGTTTCCTCGAAATACAAGAAGAACACCTCGTCAAACAGGCCGATCTGATCCAGCACTTCGCGGCGCATCATCATGCTGGCCCCGGCCAGCCAATCGACGCGTGTGGTGTGATCCGGGGTCGGGCGCGGCACGGCACGGTTTTTCAACAAGCGACTGACCGGACCGAACCTGATAGCCCCTTCAAATTCGCTGAGGATCGAGGGGAAGCGGAAGGTTGTCAGATGCGGCGCGCCATCCTCGCCGTGAATATAACTGCCAGCAAATCCGGTTTCGGGATGGAGTTGCAAATGCGCCATCAGCGCCCGGATTGATCCCGGATCGGGAAAGGCGTCGGAATTCAGGACATAGATGAAATCAGGCCGCTGACCGGTGCTTAGCCCCGCCCGAATACCAAAGTTATTTCCGGCACCAAATCCGCCGTTGTGCCCGGATTGCAGCACTCGCACGCGGCTGCCCTGCGTCCAACCCTGCGCTTGCGCATGGGTCTGCATCGCCTCGAACGAGCCATCACCCGAGGCGTTGTCGACCACCGTAATCTCGCCCGCGATGCCTTGCATTTCGCGCAGCGCGGCGGCGACAGAGCGCATCGTCATATCCGGCGTGCGGTAGTTCAAGATAACCGTCTGTAAAAGTGGTGCGGTCATGGTCATTCCGCCGCCTTGTCACGGACCCAGCCCGATGCCGCCTGCTGACGCTCTGCATCCTCGATGCGGCTTTTCATCCGTGCGGCCAGAACCCGCACATTCGGTTCCAATACCATCGAGTCATGGTCACCCGGCACCTCGTAGACCTCCAGCGCAGGCGCCCAGGTGGTCCAGTCATTGTCGGCCAACACATAGGCGCGTTCCGAATTCACCAGACGATCCGGTGCCACCTGCCACTTGCCCACCAAAGGCGGGCGGAACAGGCAAAGCGGCCCGGCCCAGGGCTTCAGCTCATAGCTGTCTGCCGCCTGCATGAATGCGGCCTCAATCTCGGCATTGTGGAACTGCGCGGCACTTTGCTCGGGCGAGGGGCCACTGCGCCGTTTTGCGATCTCCCAGCGGAGGCGATTGACCGCCCATTGGCTGACGTATCCCAGACCTTTGCTTTGCAACTCTTGCCATTGGATCACCGCGCGGTCCCGTCTGGAAAGCGGACGGCGCACCGGTAGCGGCGTATCCAGCATCACCAGCATCGATACCTCTTCGCCAGCGGTTTTCAACTGCTGCGCAATCTCATAGGCGGTGATCCCCCCGCCCGAAAATCCGCCCAGCATATAGGGGCCGTGCGGCTGCACCTGCCGCATTTCGGCGATATAGTCGCGCGCCGCTTGGGCCAGCGAGGTATGCGGGGTGGCGTCGCCGTAAAGTCCCCGCGCCTGAAGCCCGTAAAACGGCCGGTCTGCCCCCAGAAGATGCGCCAGATGGCGCAGGTTCAGCACATTGCCAAACATGCCCGCGACAAGGAAAAATGGCGTTTTCGTTCCACCTTCGCCGCTGTGCATCGGTACAACATGGGTGAAGCGGCGCGCGGGCTGTTTTGGCGTTTGTGGGGCGTCGGGCGTGCTGCCCTGATCGGGGATCAACGCCGCGATTTTGCGGATCGTCGGCGCCTCGAACAGGACCGAGATCGGGAAATCGACGTCAAACGCTTTTTTTACCTTGGCAAACAGCCGCACTGCGATCAGGGAATGGCCACCAAGGTCAAAGAAACTGTCTTCGACCCCGACTTGATCCACACCCAGCAAGTCCTGCCAGAACCCGGCGAGGCGGTGTTCCACCTCTGAGTCTGGCGCGACGTAATCCTGATCCAGCTCGGGGCGCTGGAAGGTTTGTTCGGCGCTGCTTTGGACCGCGCTGCTGGCGGCGGTTTGCTGGATCAGCCCGCTAAGATTCAGTGACGAAACCACAATTTGCGACTGATCGCCGGACAGAGCACGGAAGAATGCATCGGCTCCCTCGTCCGGGCGGATGCCCTGCGAAAGGTTATGTTGCAGCCGCTCTTCGGCGGGCGAGAGCGGGCGGGGGCCCGTGATTTGCGGCGCGGTTTTCACTGGCGTGCTGGCGAAGCTGTCGGCACGGTCAAGACGGCGGATCGAGAACCCTTCGATTTCAACACAGACCGTGCCATCGGGGGCGCAAAGCGTGACGTCAAAGCTGGCCATCGGCCCCTCGGCCTGATTGCGCCCGGCGTTGCGGACCCAACTGACCACCTCGTCGCCAAGCGGACGATGGACGCGGACACGTGCATAGGAGACGGGCACCCACAGATGCGTCGGTTGATATCCCTCGATCAGCTCCATTGCCCAACCGGTCGCCAAGTCCAGAAGGCCGGGGTGCAGGGAGTAGCTTTCGAGATCGCTTTGATACGTGGCGGGCAGGCGCAGGGTTGCGATGCCTTCCTGATCGCCATACGCGACTGACCGGAGCACGCGCCAGCGCGGGCCAAAGGCTAGGTGCGCTTCTTGTGGCGAGTGCAGGGCTTCGCCTTCGGCGATTTGTACTTTGCCCGCACAACGACGTGTAATTTTTGCGATATCCAGCCGTTCAGGCGCGGGAACTGGCAGTAGGGACACGCTGGCCTGTGCATTGATTTCATATTGTTCGGGCGTTGTGAAATCGGCGCTGTGCAGCTCAAAGTCATAGCCCTGATCCGCGCGCGGCAGCTGCACTTTCAGATGCTTTCCGCCTTCTTCATCTACCTGAAATGGCGACAGAAAATAGAGGTCTTGAATTTCGAACGGACTTGCCTCGCCCTGCGCGTGCAAGGCTTCGGCGATCAGCTCAAGATACCCGGTTCCGGGGAGCAGTGCGTTGCCTGCTTTGGTGCGGTGTTCGTTCAGGACCCAACGATCCGCAACCGTATAGTTGGCGGTGAAGATCCGGGTGCCGTCGGGGGCGAAGCTCATCTGATCGAGCAGGGCGGTGTTGGCGGGCTGTGGGGCTGCGGGCGTTTGCGTGCCGGTGCGGGCAGCCATGGCGTCGGCGGCCATGCCAACGTCGGACCAGATGCCCCAGTCGATAGCCACAACGCGGGTTTTGCCGCCCGAACGTGCCTTGGCGAAGGCGTTTAGATACTCGTTCGCGGCAACATAATCGACCTGCCCGGCGGGCGCGGTCACGGTCGAGCTGGAGGAGAAAAGCACCATCCAATCGAGCGTTCCATCCGGGAAAAGCGTGTCCAGAACCTGCGTGCCGTGGATCTTGGGAGTGAAGACATCTTCGATGTCTGTCAATGACTTACCCACGATTGGCGCGTCGGCAATTACCCCGGCGGCGTGGATGACGCCGTGGATTTCACCGAAGGTTTCGTGCGCCTTGGACAGGGCGTTGCGCATGTCTTCGATATTGCTGACATCGGCGGGCAGAACCAGCACTTGGCCGCCCATCTGCTCCAACCGCTGAACCGCCAGAATGCGGCGCGAGAGGGGGTCGTTTGGCGCGGTTTTGGCAAGGTACTCGGGCCATGTCGGGCGCGGCGGCAGGGGGTTTCGGGCGAGCAGAACGATGTTCGCCTCGGCCTGCGTGATCAGCGCCTCGGCGATGGTCAGACCGATGCCACCGAAGCCGCCGGTGATCAAATATGTGCCTCTGTTTCGCGTCGGTATTACGTCGGTATTACGTCGGTGCAGATCGGTGGGCTTGAACGACAGCTCGAACCGCTTTTCGCCGCGTAGGGCCGCAGTCACGTTGGAAGGGGTCGCGAGCAGATCGTCGAGGATCTGGGTGACCAGCGGATCAAGCCGTGCGGCATCCGGCGCGCGGCGCGATTTTGGCCGGGCAGGCAGCGTGATGTCGAGGGTAGATACGGTGAGGCCAGGGAATTCCTGCGGGATCACCTTTGCCGGGCCGATGACGGTGGCTTTGTCGGGATAGGGCAGCGGTTCGGCCCGGACCTGCGCGGCACCGGAGGTGATGACGCTGACGTGCAGCGGCAGTGGCACGTTCTGATCGCTGAGCGCCTGAGCGAGGAAGAACAGCGAATAGAAACCGTGTTCCTGATTGCGGTGGAAAAAGCTGCTGCCGGGGCGGAAGGTTTCGTGATCGGTCAGCAGCCAGAAATGCGCGATGCGGGTCGGCAGTTTGCCGGTCAGTGACAGATCATGCAGAAGCTGATCATAGCTTTCGCGGCCGCGCTCGGGGGCGATGGTATAGCCGCCGGGCTGTTTGGCAAAACTGTCGCCGGGGATGACGGTGATCACCTCGTGTCCGGCGGTGCGCAGGCGGGTGGCGAGAGCGGCCCCGACGCCAGCGTCGTCTTGGAACAACAGCCAGGTTTGCGGCGTGCTGTCGGACAGATCGCCAGTGGTGTCGACATCGCAGGCGGCATAATGCGGGGTCCAGACCGGGCGATAGCCCCAGCTGTCGATGTCATCGCTGCGCATCAGCCAGTTGGAGTGCGGCGCGGCGGCAGCGGTGCCGGGTTCGATGAAATAGGGCGCGCGTTGGAAGGCATAGGAGGGCAAGGTGACGCGGTTGCGCCGCGCCTCGCCCCAGATCTGCGCCCAGTCGATGTTCACACCAACGGCCCACATGCGGCCCAGCATGGCGGCAAAATAGGTGTCATCGGGGATCGTGTCCTGCGGGTGGCGCAGGGTGCCGATCACCTGATTGGGGGTGACGTCGGGGTGCTGCCCGGTCAGCGCGCTGAGGGCTTTGCCGGGGCCAACCTCGAGAAAGACGCGATCGGCGTCGGTGCTGAGCGTGGTGATGCAATCAGCGAAGTGCACAGTGTTGCGCAGGTGGTCGACCCAGTACGCCGGATCGGTGGCTTGCGCAGTGGTTATATACGCCCCCGTACGGTTAGAGGTGAAGGGGATTTGCGGCGGGTTCAGCGTGATCGTGTTCAGGTAGGCGCGGAAGCGGTCGAGGATCGGGTCGAGCATGCGGGAATGCGCGGCGATGTCGATCGGGATGCGCTGACAGTCGATATCCTGTGCCTGCAAGGTGGATTGCAGGCGGTCAAGGGCGGCCTGCGGCCCGGTGGCAACGCTGAGGTTGGGCGCGTTGACGGCGGCAAGATCAAGGTCGGGGGCAAGGTGGGGGCGCAGGGCGTCGGCGGGCAGGCTGACGCTGAGCATCGAACCAGACGGCACCGTATCGAACAGTTGGCCGCGCAGGTGCACAAGGCCAATGCAATCCTCGAAGCTGAGCACGCCCGCGAGGCAGGCAGCAGTGTTTTCGCCCATGGAATGGCCGGTAAGGGCGGCCGGTTTGACGCCCCACGAGATCCACAGTTGCGCCAGCGCGTATTCGACGATCATGATCAGGGGCAGTTGCACCGACGGGGTTTGCAGGCGCTTGTTTGCGGCGTCCTGATCTTCTGGATCGGGCAGCCAGAGGGCGCGAATGTCGTAGTCGAGTTTGGTTTGCAACACGTCGAGGCCACGGTCCATCCATTCGGCGAAGACCGGTTCAGTTTCATAGAGGTCGCGGGCCATGCCAGCGTATTGCGCGCCACCGCCGGGGAACATGAAGACGACCTCGGGCGCATCAAGCGCGGTGTGGGTGAAGACGCGGCGGGGGTCGTTTTGCTTCAGAAGGTCTGCGGCCTCGGCGTGGGTTTCGGCAACAACGACGCGGCGGCGTTCAAAGGCGCGGCGGCCTTGTTTTAGGGTCCAGGCGATATCGGCGAGGGGCTGTTCGGGGTGGGTGCGCAGGTGGTTGGCGAGGGCGGCGGTGTTGGCATCAAGCGCGGATTTGCTGCGGCCAGAGAGGGTGAGGATCTGGAACGGCCAGTCGCTTGGGTCGGAGGGCGCTTGCGCGGGGGCTTCTTCGAGGACGACATGGGCGTTGGTGCCGCCGACGCCGAGCGAGTTGACCCCGGCACGGCGCGGCGCGGCGCGGGTCGGCCAGTCGGTGAGGGTGTCATTGACGCGGAACGGACTGTTGTCGAAGTCGATGGCGGGGTTGGGTTTGTCATAGCCAAGGCTGGGCGGCATTTGCCGATTGTGCAGCGCGAGGCTGGCCTTGATCAGGCTGGCGACGCCGGCGGCGGTATCGAGGTGGCCGATGTTGGTCTTGACCGAGCCGATGCGGCAGAAATCCGTGGCCTCGGTGGTTTCGCGGAAGGCGCTGGTGAGGGCGGCCACCTCGATCGGATCCCCCAGATAGGTGCCGGTGCCATGGCATTCGACATAGTCGACGGTGTCAGCGGGCACGTCGGCCAGCGCCATGGCATCGGCAATCGCGGCGGCTTGGCCATCGACAGAAGGGGCTAGGTAGCCCGCTTTGGCGGCGCCATCGTTGTTGACGGCGGAACCTTTGATGACGGCCCAGATGTGATCGCCGTCATCAACGGCATCCTGAAGGCGGCGCAGCACGACGACGCCCGCACCGGAGCCGAAAACGGTGCCTTGGGCGCGGTGGTCGAAGGCGTGGCATTGGCCGTCGGGCGACAGGATTTCGCCCTCTTTGAACAGATAGCCACGGGCGTGGGGCAGCTCGATCGTGACGCCGCCGGCGAGGGCCATGTCGCATTCGCCGTTGAGCAGCGACTGGCAGGCGTAGTGAGTCGCAACCAGCGAGGTGGAACAGGCGGTCTGCACGTTTACCGAGGGGCCTTTGAGGTCGAAGATGTGGCTGAGCCGGGTGGTCATGAAATCCTTGTCGTTGCCAGTGTGGCGCAGCAGGAACATGCCGGTGTTTTCGACCAGGTCGGGGTTGGAGCAGATGTTGAAATAGAAATAGCTGCCCATGCCGCAGCCGCCGAACACGCCGACGGGGCCGGGGAAATTTTCGGGCGGGTGACCGGCGTTTTCAAGCGCCTCCCAAGCGACTTCGAGGAACTGACGGTGCTGCGGGTCCATGATTGCGGCTTCTTTGGGGGAGAAGCCGAAAAACTCGGCGTCGAATTCTTTGAAGCCATCAAGAGTGGCGGCCGCAGGCACGTAATCAGGGCGGCCGATCAGATGCGGCGCTTCGCCCGCGTCGAGCAATTCAGCTTCGCTCAGACGGCGGATTGATTGAACGCCTGCCTTCAGGTTTTCCCAATACTTCTCGATTGTTGGCGCGCCGGGCAGATGCGCGGCCATGCCAACAATGGCGATATCGGCGGCAGGCGCCAAAGGGGTGTCCTGGGCATCAGTCATAAATCAAAACTCGTTTCACACCGGTAGATACGTGGGCATATTGTCAATAAAATAAGGTGCTTTTACGGCGATCACACGGTTTCAGTCTGACCGCTGCGGCGTTTCGGATGGTCGCAGTATGGCGCGATCACAGCGCAAGGGCTAGCACCTGATCCCAGTGCAGCCAAAGCGCAAGCGCAGCCAGCGCCGTGCCCAATGCCGCAAATAGCGCATCGTGCAGCGGGTCCCATGCGCCCTGGCGCCGCGCCAGCCAGACCACCACAGGATAGGCCGCCAGATAGGCCGCCCCCTGTCCGATCAGACCGCCGAGCAGCCCGGCCAGTTCAAGCCCGACCAGCAGCCCCGCAATCATCAGGGCCGCACGGGTGGCGGCCAGCACGAAAAAGCGGCGACTGTCGCCTGCGGCGAGGGCGGCCTGATCGTAAGTGAGCACGATAACCTGCGGGATCTGCATGCAGGCGATCACCACGACGACCGCCCCGGCGGCGGCATAGCGCGCATCATACATCAAGTTCACCAGCCAGACACCGCTGAGCGCCACGGTCATCATCATCGCCAGCAGTGCAGCGGTGGCCGCGCAGCGCATTTTGCGCAGGCGCAGGAAATTTTCGACCGAGGCCGAAGGCGGGCTTTCGCGGTAGAGCGGGATCAGCACGCGGCGGGTGACGACCCCGCCAAGCAGCAGCGGGAAGCTGGCGAGGAAAAAGCCGATATTGTAGACGCCGAAGTGGTCGAGGCTGAGGTATTTACCGATAAAGACCTTATCGCTTTGACCGATGAAAAACCCGCAGACGGTGCTGAGGAAGATCCATTTGCCGAAGTTTATCAACTCGTCCGCGGCGGGTTTTTCCCAGCGCAGGCGGTTCGGGGCGCCGGGCAGGAACAGGTTGAGAAACAGCAGGTGGGCCAGTGCGCTGGCGATGCCGCTGATCACCAGCGCCCAGACCGAGCCGGTGGCCCAGGCTATCGCGACGGCGACCACGAGGCCGACGAACTGCGTGGCGATCTCGATCAGGGTGACGCGACCGGCGCGCAGGTGGCGGTTGGCGGTTTCAAGGCGGGTCGGGTTGAAACCGTTGATCAGCAGGGTGATGGCGGCGGCGGGCAGCAGCAGCGCGAGGTCTGGTTCAGCGTAAAACAGAGCCATCGGATAGGACAGCGCGCAGGCGACCAGCCACAGGCCCGCGCCGCGCAGGATCTGGATGGTCCAGGCGGTGTTGAGGAAATCCTCGTCATCGCCGCGGTCGCTTTGCATGATGGCGGGGCCGACGCCGACATCGGAGAACATCGCCAGCCCCATCAGGAAGACCGACACCAGCGCCATCATCCCGAACGCCTCGGGGAAGAGGATGCGGGTGAGGATCAGGTTCGAGGCGAGGCGCAGCATCTGGTAGACGCCAAAACCCATCACCGTGATGGCCGAACTGCGCGCGGCGCGGGCGGTCAGGCTGTTGCCCAGTGTCAGGCCGCGCAGGCGGGCGCTGAGGGGTGTTTGTGTGCTCATCTGCCGCGGGTCCAGCCTTGGTCAGGGCGCGCGCGTCTGACCGCCAGTGTCACGGCCCCATAGACCGCGAACCCGATCGGGTGGCGCAGGGCAAGGCGCAGGACCTGCCCCGGTGAAAAGCGGGGTTTGTCATCGTTTCGCATCAGGTCCGGGTAACGCCGCGCCACCTCGGCGACGCCGATGTTCTGACGCTGGCGCACCCGGACCAGATTGGCGAAGCCTTCGACGATGGGCCAGTCATAGCGGGCAGGCACGCCGATCCGTTGTGCGGGCGTGAACAGCAGCCGGACATAGGTGTCATCGGAAATGATATCGGGGAAGGCGCTCCATTTGGCGCGGCCCTCGGCGTTGACAGCAAACAGGCCACAGCCGGGCACGCCGTGGCGCAGGAACGGCACGTTGCGGTAGAACGCGGCATAGGCGCGGCTGACGGCGCTGGCGGGGCGCGGGATGTTGACCTGACCGCTGGCATAGAGTGGTCCGGGGGCGGCCAGTGCTTGCGCGATCTGCGCCAGCAGTGGCGGGCTGAGGGTGACATCGGCATCAAGGTAGGCGCGGATATCGCCAGTTGCGGCGGCGTCACCGGTGTTGAGCGCGTTGAGTTTGCCGCCCTGCTGAAGCTCGATCACATGCAGGGGCCAGCCGCGTGCCTGTGCCTGATCCGCAAAGCTGCGGGCGCGGTCGGCGGTGGCATCGGTGCAGCCGTTGGCGATCACCAGAATTTCGGCACCACCCGCAGGCGGATCCGAGGCAAGGATCGAGGACAGGCAAGGGCCGATCAGGGCCGCTTCGTTGCTGGCGGGGATAATGACAGAGATCATTCAATATCGTCCAAGTAACAATCAGCCCATTTACCAAACGCATAACAACCGGGCCAAGAGCGCCTTTGTGCTGTCTGGTTTGATCCAATATTGCAACAGCTGCCGGGCGAAGACCATGCCCGCGCCATCAACCATGTGTTTGTGGTTTAAATTTGACAGCAGGCTTACTTATCTTTGGGAAAGGTAATTTAACGCACCCCGTATTCAGGAAAGAGACACCCGTGCCAGAGCTTGAAAAGATCGGTTATCTGGTGCCGCAGTTCCCCGGCCAGACCCATGTTTTTTTCTGGCGAGAGATCCTTGCGATGGAAAAGGCGGGGGTTGAGGTCTGTCTGTTCAGCACAAGGAAGCCGCCGCCGGGGTTGATCTCTCATCGTTGGTCAAAGGAGGCGATTGCGCGGACCGAGTATCTGGGCGCGCCGACGCTTGGTAACGCCTTGGCAACGCTGCCTCGGCTACCGGTTGCAGAGCTTGCCCGCGAGGCTGGGGGCGGAGCGTTTTGGCGCGATGTGTTGATCAGTGCGCCTGCGGCGCGGCGGTTGGCGCAAAGCTGTGCCCGGCAGGGGATCACCCATGTGCATGCGCATTCGTGCGGGCGGGCGGCGCTGATCGTGGCGCTGGCGCATCAGCTGTATGGGCTGAGCTATAGCCTGACGCTGCATGGGGCGCTGTCGGATTACGGGCCGGGGCAGGGGTTCAAGTGGCGCGGGGCGAAGTTTGCCACGGTGATCACGCGTGCGCTTATGGCGGACATCATGCCGGTGATCGGCGCTGACATGCCAGAGCGGACGGTGATTCAGCCGATGGGAGTGGATACCGATATTCTGACACGGGACGCGCCCTATGTGCCGCCGCGCCCTGACGAACAGCTTAGGCTGTTTTCCTGCGGGCGGTTGAACATGGCCAAGGGGCATCAGGACACGATGCAGGCGGTGCGTCTGTTGCTGGATCGCGGTGTGAATGTCGCGCTGGAGATCGCGGGCGAGGATGATCTGGGCGGGCATGGGTATCGCAAGGAACTGGAGACGCAGGTCGTGGCGCTGGGCCTGCAACAACAGGTCACGCTGCTGGGGGCGGTGGATGCCGGAGCCATTCGTGACAAGTTGCAGGCGGCGCATCTGTTTGTGTTGCCCAGTTGGCGCGAGGCGCTTGGCGTGGCCTATATGGAGGCGATGAGCTGTGGGGTTCCGACAATCGGCACGACTGTGGGCGGAGTGGGTGAGCTGATTGACGACGGGGTTGACGGGCTGTTGTTGGACCCGCAGCAACCGGCGCTTTTGGCCGAAACGATTGCCGGGCTGGCGGCGGACCCTGAGCGCTGTTTGCGGTTCAGCGCCGCCGGGCGCGCGACAGTGGTGCGCAGATTCAACGCGGCGGTCGGGGCGCAGACGCTGATCCACGAGGCAGGGCGTTAATTGGCGGGCGGAACAGCATAGGTCTGTTCGGGGGCTGCATCAAATTTCAGCCGCTCAATTGAAACCAGCCGCAGCACGCCTTGCGGGCCGGTGACCAGAAGCTGCGCGCCGAGGCGGGCAAAGCTGTAGTCAGCGGCATGACCGGGCAGGACCGCCGTATCTGTTCCATCGCCGCCGTGCAGGCCGTCGGGTCCACCGTTTGAGACGAGGGTATCGTCGCCCTCTAGCCCGACAAGCACGTCGCGCTGGGCGGTGCCGGTGATCCGATCGGCGGCAGAGCTGCCGCGCAGGACCTCACCGTTGGCGAAGGTGCCGGGCGCGCGCTGTTCCCACGTGCCGGAGCGGGTGGCGTTGCTGGTCATCAGGGTGGTCCAGCGCGGGTTGTCATCCTGAAGATACCGTTTTGCGCCCCAGCTGCCCCATTGGGTCGGCTTGGCGACATCGACGAAGGCATTGAACAGCGTGCCGCCCGCAGCCTGCCAGCCGTGCAGCAGATCGGCATAGAGCGCAGCCATTTCGGGGCCATAGCTGAAGCGGGTGAAAAGATCGGTCAGGGCGGGGTTGTTGACCCATGCGCCCTGCCCAACCAGATGGGTTCCGCCCTCGTACATCACCAGATCCATGCCGTAACGCGCGGCGACGCTGGCGTGATAAGGGAACAGCCGCGTGGTAAGGTCGGCCAGCGATCCGGTGCGCAGGGCCTTGGCCAGTTTCGCGTCGGGGTGGCCTTGGGCGATCCAGTCAAGCACCTGCGGGGCGTGATCGTCGCCGCCCATTTCGATGCCGAAATAGCCGGTGATGGCGTAGGCGTCGAACAGCGTGGCGGGGGCCGGGTTGGCGCGGCGATCCTCGGCCACCCAGAGCGGGGCGGTCAGCAAAGGTTCCTCGAGTCCCGGCCAGCCGGTGTGGGTGGCGATGACGCGGATCAGGCGGTCGGGGGCGTCGGGGCCGAAGGTGTCGGTCCAGATGGCAGCGACTTGGGCGGCGCGCATTCCGGCCCATTGCATCCAGCCGTCACGCCCGGCCTTGCGACCCCAGCGCGCGGTGGCCTGTTCGGCAACCCATTGGGTTTGGGGGAAACCGAAATTCCACAGCTCGTTGGAGTATTCAACATAGGCTTTCAGGCGTGGATTCAGGGACTGTTTCACCTGAAGTGCGAAGTTTTTCACGAAGGTATCGTCGGCCATGTGCGGGATGGTGAACCACGGGTCGGTGGCGGTTTGGTTGGCAAGATCGACCATCACCTCGAGCGGGACGCCGCGCCAGGCGTAGGTGAAATCGGACGGTTGCGGGCGTTGATCCCAGTGCGATACCGGCGAGGCGTTGGTGTTCATCCAATCCATGAAGCGCAGCACCCGCAGGTCGGTGATGAGCGCCAGCCAGTCGGGATTGAAGCGTTCGGACAGCTCAAACAACGGGATGTGATCCTCGCGCACCACGGCGATATCACGCAGGTAGTTGCCGGTGCCGTTGGGGTCGGTTTTGCGGATCGTGATGGCGACCAGCCCCTCGCCGGGATCGAAGGAAAACCAGACCTCGCCCGGGGCATAGCGGATGCTTTGCGCCCGGCCTGTGACCTCGATCCGGCCTTCGCCCTTATAGCTTAGCCGGTAGCGCCCGGCGAAGTTGCGCGCCTGTGGCGGCAGATCGGTGAGGATGAAGCTTTCGAGGCGGTCGACGTCGGGGGGCAGGTGCGTGGGCCAGCCGTTGGGGTCAAGATAGCCTTCGGCGCGCAGGCGGTCAGCCTCCCATCCGCCCCACTGGTTGGGAAGGTGGCCGATCCATGGGCGGGCGGTTTTCATCACGTCGATGAAGGGTGATTGCGTCGACCAGTCGGCGATGCCGTTCAGGCCCATGCCCAGCGATGGGGTCGGGTGCGTGGCGGCGGTGATGAAGCGGGCGGTTTCGGCGTAGGTTTCGCGCACCAGCGGGTGGATGGTCTGCGGCAGGTCCAGCATCGGCGGCAGCGGGTGATCGAACAGCGTGGCATAGGTGACAAGGGCCGCGAGGAAATAGAGCGTCGGCGTGCCGTGCGGGGCGTCATCGGTATAAAGATCGGTGGCGGCGAGGCGGCTTAGGTCGGTTTCGCGCAGCAGCCGCGCCAGCACCGAGGCGACCGGGATCAGGCGGATATGTTGATCGGGGCGGGCGGCGTTCAGGGCGGTGAGCGTGGTTTGATACCAGTCGTGATAGGCGCCTTGGTTGCGGGCCTGATAGGTACTGAGGGTTTGGGCGTTGGGAGGGAAGGTGCCGCCCATTTCGGCCCAGCCTTCGTAGAGGAACATCTGCGTGTCGGGGGCAGTTTGTGCGGCCCAGTCGAGTAGGGACAGCGTGGCGCCGAGGGGGGATTGGTCGGTGGGGTTGTCGCCGTCATAGGGGGCGTTCGCGGCCTGATACTGAATGAAATTGGCGGGGGTGATGACGATGGCGTTGAATCCGGCCTGTGCGAAGGTTTCCTGCGCCGGGTCCCATGCGCGGGGCAGGTCGCGAAAGGACCAGTTGGGCACAGGCGGCAGGGTTTGGGCGAAGTTGCGCAGAAAGCCCCATGTGCCGTCAGCTGCGAAGGGATGGTTGTTGGCGCGCGCCAGCAGGTCAAGCCAGTGCGGGACCGAGGTTTCCGGGGTTTCGGTCAGATGGTGGACGAGGCTGTTGCCAAAGAAGAACGCCTTGAACGGGGTGTCTTGTGCCATGGCGGCGCGGGGCAGCAGGGCCAGAAGCAGGACGAGGATGCGGGGCCAGATGCTGATCATGAGCTGTCCTGCGGGGTGTTGGGGGGATCGAAGAACGCGGGTTTGTCGGGGCTTTGGCCAAGCACCCAGCGATAGACCGCAAGCACCTGATGCGCCTTTTGCTGCCAGGTGAACAGATCGGCGATGCGGGTGCGGGCGGCATCGGCCATCGGGGGCAGGGCGCCGGGGTCGTCGGCCATCTGTGTCAGGCGCTTCTGAAAACCGGAGATGATTTGCGCGCGGGTGCCAAGCGGGACTTTGACGCCGGTGCCGGGGATCACCAGCTCGCCGGGGCCGGCATAATCGACGATCAGCGGCACAAGGCCCAGAGCCATGGCCTCGAGCACCACACCGCCACCAAATTCGCGCACTGAGGGGAAGGCCAGCACCTGCGACTGCGCCGCGACCTTGGGCACCTGATCATGGGCGAGCCAACCGTGGAAGGTGACCGCATCGGTGATGCCGTGGGTGTCGGCGAAGGTGCGCAGGCCGGGCAGTAGCGGGCCATCGCCGATCAGATCCAGATGCAGGCGCCCGGCTTGCAGAAGCGGCAGCGCGGCTTCGAGCAGCATGTCGGGGCCTTTGTAGGGCACCATCCGCCCGATGAAGCAGGCGCGCAAGGGCGTGGTCGCGGGCGGGGCGACGTGGGAAAACCGGGCCGGGTCAATGGCGTTTTCGGGGATATAGACCGCCTTGGCCTGATGCTTGGCGGGCAGTTCGGATTGGGTGTGGCGCGAACCGACGATCACGGCCGCAGCGGCGCGCAGGGTGCGACGGCGGCCCGGCAGCAGCTTGTAGGCCGCGCGCAAGTAGGACAGCCATTCGCGCTCGCGCCGACGTTCGGCGGCGAAGGCACGGGGCCACGGCACGCCGCCATTCAGGGGCCCAAGCACGAAGGGCACGCCGATGCGGGCGCATTTGGCCGCCAGCGGGCTTGAGATGGTCGGGCTAAGCGGGGTAATGCGGTGGACGATGTCAAACTGACCCTGCCGCAGCGGGGTGCGAAATTTTCGCCAGATCAGGCGTTCGAAGTACGGATAAGACAGCGCGTTGATCAGTTGCAGGGCGGTCCAGCCTTTGCCCTCGCCCATCCGCAGGACCTTGCCGATGGCCCAGAGCGGGCGGGCCAGAGCCTCGGAATCGATGGCGGTGAAATCCTGCCCCTCGGTCAGACCGGCGCGCAAAAATGCCTCGCGGTTGCGGATCTGGGTGACGATATGAACATCGGCCACGTCGCTCAGCGCCCGCGCCAGCGACCAGCCGACCAGCGGGACACTGACCCATTCGGGGTTCGCGGCCTCGGCGATGATCAGGACGCGCGGGCGGAAAGGCGGGGTTGGGGCTGTCATCGGTTACATGATACTGCGCAGTTTCATCTTGGCCACTTTTTCCGCCGGTTTTGCTGTCTCTGCATAGCCCAGAAGCGCGCCTGCGATCAGCCAAGTCAGTGGTGTCAGCGTGGCATTCGGCAACAGATCCACCATATTGACCGCAAGCAACAAGGATAATCCCCCGATATAGGGCGACCAGACTGGGGTTGGCGACCCTCGGGTCTTGGCCCACAGCAGCACGATTGGCAGCGCCAGCAGGCCGAATTCAGCCAGAAACCCGACCCAGCCAAACATCCCGATCAGGATGACCCAGCGCCCGTCTGTGACGGTCATGATTCTGCCGCTGTCGGGATCGAGGATGTGATTGCGGCCCCAGCTGCCCCAGCCGAATAGCGGCTTTTCATTGGCGCGATCAAGTAGCGTATTTTCGTTATCAAAGCGGAACTTCAATGATCCTGCGCGCTCGGTATCGATCTTGGTGGCTTGCTCCAGCATTGCCTGTTCGGGCACCAGCCCTGCGCCTTTCAGCACCGGATATCCGACAGCCAGAAGCGCCAGAACCAGTGCGATTCGCAGTTGAAGCCCCTTGGGCAGCAGCACGACAGCCGGCAGCAGGAACATCGCATAGAGTAGCGAGCCCAGAGATTTGCACAGCACCAGCACGACGACCATGTAAAACACCGCACCGATCGCTGTTGCGCGCGCTTTGCCGGTTTCGGTGCGCAGCAGGATCGCGGTGGCGACCAGTGACATCATCGCCAGAAACGCGACCCAAAGCCCGTGGTACAGAAAGACGATGGGGCGGAAGCCGCCCTGACGGATCATCTGTTCGAAATTGTGCTGAAAATAGCCGTATATCCAGATGTTCAGTTGCGGGCTTAGCCGGACCTCGATCAGCATTGGCAGGGAATAGACCAACCCGGCAAGGCTGAGCGCCAGCAGCAGGTCGCGCTGATCATTGGCGGTATTCAAGAAGTTTCGCGCCAGCAGGAACGGAACGACCAGTATGAACTGCTGCACCACGATTGAAACGGCATCCTTGAGGCCCAGGCCGGGCAGCCCGAAATGCCCGAAGAACACCGGGTTCGTATTGGTCAGGCTTGTGGCCAGCGGCGAGAAGATGAACAGCAACACCAGCGCTCGTGCCATTGGCTGCTGTGGCAGAAGCTTGATCCGGTCCCGGTATAGCACCAGACAGACCAGCAGGGCGGCAAGGCTGGGCAGCGTTTCCTTGTTCAGCGGTGGCAGCAGCGGAAAGTCAAAGGCGGCGGGGGGCGGCGGCAGCAGCAGATAGGCCACCATCAGGCTGGTCAATACGGCACGCCCCACGGGCAACCGCATGAAGATGACGACCGTCATCAGGGGCCACAGCCCCAGAACCAGAAAGGCAAAACTGTTTGGCATTCAACGCCCGTATTTCGTGCCGTGGCTGCGCTCTTGTTGGCCGAGCGGATCTTTCCACATCTCTATCATAGATGGATACAGGCGCGTTACGGCATAATAATGGCAAAACAGGCCCGGCACGAAGGTGTTGGGGCCTGTTTGATCGGCAGCTTAGTGCCCGGTGGCTTGGATCACGACCCGGAAGGTGTCGGCCATGACCTTGAGGTCCGTCAGCAGCGACAGCTTGCGGAAATAGCTCGCGTCGAACATTGCCCGGTCACGAAAGCTGCTTTCGTTGCGTGCCGAGGTTTGCCAGAAACCGGTAATTCCGGGGCGCATGGCGTAATATTCGGTGCCCGGATAGATCGCGCGCTGTTCGCACATCATCGGGCGGGGGCCGACCATCGACATCTCGCCTTTCAGCACGTTGACAAGTTGCGGCAGTTCATCCAGCGAGGTTCTGCGGATGAAGTGGCCAAAGCGGGTGATCCGAGGGTCGTTCTTGAGTTTCTGCGTGTGGTCCCATTCGGCCTTGGCGTCAGGATTGGCCGCAAGATAGGTTGCCAGCACCTGATCGGCATCGTCCACCATGCTGCGTAGTTTCCACATGCGAAACACGCGGCCGTGCAGTCCAACCCGTTTTTGCAGATAGAAAGGTGAGCGCCCGTCGAGCGCAATCACCGCAGCCAGGACAGCCAGAATAACAACCACCGGGGGGGTGATAAGAAGCGCCAGCGTCAGATCCAACGCTCGCTTGCCCGCAATCCGGTACAGCCCGCGGTGCCACAGCGCGGACGACCGTCCGCTGGCGGGTACAACGATCTGTGCCGGTTCGTAAACCGGGTTCATTTGCATATTCATTACCGACCCTCCCCAGGGTTTGATACTCATACTTGGACGCGTACAAATGCGCCCGGCACACAACAAAACTTCTTTCCACAGCGCCAAGACGGCGCAGCAGTGCAGTCACGAAATAACTGTCTGGTCGACACGAGGGCGAACTGGTGGGCCGCCCGGGTAATTATTTACGGAGGCACAAGGCCGAGGTGGGATCAAGAATTTCCGGGGTTGAAAAATATGCGGAATAATTGGTCTCAGTATTTCCTCGAATTTGAGTGATCCGATGTCCATCTTTATGCATTTTCGGCAAATTTCCGTCAATTGCGACGAAGCGTCTACAACCCTCGGGAGATGTGCGCCAGCGCACGACATGGCCGGTGTTACGATCTGTGCTTACCTTTTTTCCGGGCGCGATCAGAGGTGGGTCAGCGTGCTGTCGTTCAGGGTTCGGGCGCGGGTTTTCAGGTGCCGCGCAACCGAGCGCATTTTCATCTCACACGGTCAGAAGTGGGCGAATTGTTGCTGGTCGTGACACAATTCTTGTTTGTGTCGTAGCTGTGCAGAAAGGGCGCAACAATAAATCGCGCTTTCCGCATGGCTCGACGGTTCTGTGCATGTATCGAATTTGTCGAAAGTTTGTCACATATGCAATTCCCGCCCGAAAACGGCGGCAAATGTGGCGGGATTGTGGCCGTTTCGCGCCATTCTTCTGGCGGTCGGCGGGCGGAAGTTTGTCGACCCTTCGGGCGGTGAAATTACATCTCTGGGTAGAGTTAAGGTTTTGAACAGTCTGAACTTTCTCGCGATATTGTTGTGAAAACCGTTTGTAATCGCGGAAAAGAGCGATTCGTTTTTGAGGTTTTGGCCCGCTTTCGTTGCTGCCGACCACGTGATTTGGACCGAATGTCGTCTCAAAGTTCCCTAGCGGAAGGATCAGGGGCTTTTTGGGCCGACTCTTGGGTTGGGATGGGTTGCGTACGCCTGCGTCTGTGTCAGAACTGTCAGGCGCTTGGCGCCACGCCGGGTGCCGTCGCAGGACAACCAACCGTGCTTGCGGAAAATAGCAAAGGCCGAATATATGATCCGTGTTACCGATCAGCTTGCCAAGGCGGCACATGCGTGGCCGGATCTTCCTGCCGTAAGTTGCGCCCTGCGCACGCTGAGCTGGGCCGAGTTGAACGTGCGTACGCGCGCGCTTGCCACGGTGCTGTCTGACGCTGGTGTTCAGCGCGGCGACCGTCTGGCGTATCTGGGGTTCAACAGCCATATCGGGGTGGAGTGCTACTATGCGCCGGCGCTGGTTGGTGCGGCGGTGGTGCCGATCAATTTCCGCCTGTCCGAGCGCGAGTTGATCGACTGTATCCATGACTGCCGCCCGCGGGTTCTGGTGGTGGATGAAGAACACGCGCCCCTGGCGCGGGCGATCATGGCCGCCTGCCCGCAGGTCGAGCAGGTGCTATATGCAGGCACCGGTACGGTGCCCGCCGGTATGGTTGGGTATGAAGCGGCGCTGAGCACGGCCGGAGCGGAACCAGATTTTCAGGCGCTGTGCGGCCGCGATGATGACATGCTGATCATGTTCTATACTGGCGGCACCACCGGCACGCCGAAGGGTGTGATGCTGACCCATACCAACATGTTCACTAATGCGATGGCGGCGCTGACCAATTGGGACATCGCCGAAAACGGGGCGCATTTTGTCACTGGCCCACTGTTTCATACCGCAGGCGGTTCGCGTGTGTTCGGGGCCTCGTTGATGGGGGTGCATCTGGTGTTGATGCCGCGGTTTGATGCGGTGGAGCTGATGGGGCTGGTCGCCAAACACCGGGTGACGCTGCTGCAATTCGTGCCAACGATGATGGCGATGCTTCTGGATCACCCGCAGATCGGCAGGTTTGACATGTCGTCGGTCAAGATGATGACCTATGGCGCGGCACCGATGCCGCCCGCGCTGATGAAGCGCGCGCTGAAGGTCTTTCCCGGGGTGCGCTTTGGGCAGGCGTTCGGCATGACCGAAGCCTCGCCCGTGCTGACGGTGCTGAACCCGGACTATCATGTGCTCAGCGGGCCGAAGGCGGGCAAGCTGACCTCGCTCGGGCGGCCGGTGTCTTATGCCGATGTGCGGGTGGTGGATGAAAACGATGTGCCGCTGCCCGCCGGTCAGATCGGCGAGATCATCGCCCGTGGTCCGAATATCATGAAGGGGTATTGGCAGCAGCCCGAGGTCACAGCCGAGGCCATGCGCGGCGGGTGGTATCATACCGGCGACAGCGGGTATTTCGACAAGGACGGGTTTCTGTTTCTGGCGGGGCGGATCAAGGACATGGTGATCACCGGCGGCGAAAACGTGTATCCGGTTGAGGTCGAGGAGGTCATGGGTACGCATCCGGCCGTCAGGGACAGCGCGATCATCGGCACGCCTGACCCGAAATGGGGCGAGCGGGTTCATGCGGTGATCGTGCTGCACCCCGGTGCCTGTCCGACGGAAGAAGAGATCATCGCCCATTGCCGGACACAGCTGGCGCATTACAAATGCCCCACGCTGGTGTCCTTTCGCACTGAACCCTTGCCCCTGACCAAGGTCAACAAGGTGGACAAGCTGGCGTTGCGCGCGTTTTACAACAACGGGTAAAGACGGGGCGATGTGCCCCGTCCGGTGTTTCTCAGAAGCAATCCTCGAACAGTTTTCGGGTGTTCTCGGGGGTCATTTCGACCGGGTTGCCGCCAGTGCTGGGATCGGCCAGGGCCGAGGTAGTCAGCGCGTCCAAGTCGGGGTCGGTCACGCCAAGTGCGGTCAGGTCGGCGGGGATGCCAAGCAACGCGTTCAGCTGTCCCACGAAGGCATAGAAGCCGTCAAACCCGCCGCTGATGTCCAGATAGGCGGCGGCGCGCTCAATCCGCGCCTCGATCGCGGGGCGGTTGAAGCGCAGGACCGGCTGCATGACCACGGCGTTGGTGGTGCCGTGATGGGTGTGGTGGACCGCGCCGATCGGGTGGCTGAGCGCGTGGATCGCGCCCAGACCCTTTTGGAACGCGACAGCGCCCATGGCGGCGGCCGCCATCATCTGTGCGCGCGCCTCGATGTCGGTGCCGTCGGCATAGGCGCGCGGCAGGTACTCTTTGACCAGCCGCATGCCTTCCAGCGCGATACCGTGGCTCATCGGATGGAAATGCGGGCTACAGAAGGCTTCGAGGCAGTGGGCGAAGGCATCCATCCCGGTGCCTGCGGTGATCGCCGGCGGCATGCCCACGGTCAGCTCGGGGTCGGAAATGACCACGGTGGGCAGAACTTTGGGGTGGAAGATGATCTTCTTCTCGTGAGTGATCGAGTTGGTCAGCACCGAAGCGCGGCCCACTTCGGAGCCGGTGCCGGCGGTGGTGGGCACGGCGACGATGGGCGCGATGGCGTCAGAGTTGGCGCGGGTCCACCAATCGCCGACATCTTCGTAATCCCAGACCGGGCGGGTTTGACCGGCCATGAAGGCGACCATCTTGCCCAGATCCAGACCCGAGCCGCCACCGAAGGCGATCACGCCGTCATGGCCACCCGCGCGGTAAACTTCGAGGCCCGCTTCGAGGTTCACTTCGGTCGGGTTCGGGTCGACATCGGAAAACATCGCGCGGCCAAGGCCCGCCGCATCGAGGATATCAAGCGTCTGTGCGGTGATCGGCAGCGCGGCCAGCCCCTTGTCGGTGACCAGAAGCGGTTTGGTGATCCCGGCGGCGGTACAGGCGGCGGGGAGTTCGGCGATCCGGCCCGCCCCGAAACGGATGGCGGTGGGATAGGACCAGTTAGCAGTCAGCGTCATTGCTGTTTCCTCAGGTGATAGGATTTCGGGCGGGTCAGGTTGTGATAGCCGATGATCGACAGGCCGCCACCGCGACCGGTGTCTTTGCAGCCGGTCCAACACAGGCCGGGATCAAGGTAATCGGCGCGGTTCAGAAACACGGTGCCGGTTTCGATCTGGGCGCCAAGCGCCTCGGCCCGCGCGACGTCAGCGGTCCACAGCGAGGCGGTCAGGCCGTAGTCGCTGTCGTTCATAAGCGCCAGCGCTTCGGCGTCGTCTTTCACCGGCATGATGCCGACGACGGGGCCGAAGCTTTCTTCGCGCATCACCCGCATGTCGTGGGTGACGTTCACAAGGATCTGCGGCATCAGATAGGCGCCGCCATCTTGCGGGAACAGTGCCGGATCAATCAGGGGCGTGGCGCCAGCGGCAACAGCTTCGGAGGTTTGGGCGCGGACGTTGTCGGCGAAGCGGGCCTGCGCCATCGGGCCAAGCGTGGTTTCGGGGTTCATCGGATCGCCGAGTTTGTAGCCGTTGACGATCTTGACCGCCTTTTCAACAAAGGCGTCGAACAGGCTTTCGACCACATAGATGCGTTCGATCCCGCAGCAGCATTGCCCCGAGTTGAACATCGCGGCGTCAATCAGGGTGTCGACAGCAGCGTCAAGATCGGCGTCCTCCATGACATAACCGGGGTCTTTGCCGCCCAGTTCCAACCCGACACCGGTAAAGGTGCCTGCGGCGGCGCGTTCGATCGCTTTGCCGCCACCAACCGAGCCGGTGAAGTTGACAAAGCCAAAGCTGCGCGCGGCGATCAGATCAGAGGTGGTGTCGTGGTCGAGGACGACGTTCTGGAACACGTCCTCGGGGATGCCAGCGGCGTGGAAGGCCTGCGCCAGGCGCTCGCCGACCAGCAGGGTTTGGCTGGCGTGTTTCAGCATCACGGAATTGCCCGCGATCAGGGCGGGGGCAACGGTGTTGATCGCCGTCATGAACGGATAGTTCCACGGCGCGATGACCAGCACCAGACCGTGCGCTTCGCGGGCGATGTAGCGTTTGAAGGCGGCGGAATCTTCGAGCACCATCGGCGCCAGCGCCTGTTCGGCGATCTGCGCCATATGTTGCGCGCGTTCGTTGAAGCCGCCGAATTCGCCGCCATAGCGGACCGGGCGGCCCATCTGGCGGGCAAGCTCGGGCACGATATCGTCATTCATCGCGCCGACGTTTTCGACACCCTTCATGACCAGCGCGATACGTTCCGACAAAGGCCGTGCGGCCCATGCTTTTTGTGCCGCTTTGCCGCGCGCAACGGTCTGTGCCGCAGCATCTGCCGACAGCGCCGGGCGTTCCACAACCACCGAGCCGTCGATGGGGGAGATACATTTGATCGTCTTCATTGCTCAGGCCCTTTCAAAGCCGCGTGCCAGTTCGTAGTCCGTCACCGCCTGTTCGAATTCTTCGAGTTCCCATTCCGCGGCGCGGGTATAGTGGTCGATCACCCAATCGCCCATCGCTGCGCGCAGCATGGTTGAATTGCGCAGGGTTTCGGTGGCGTCGCGCAGGGTTTTGGGCACCTCACGCGCCTTTTCGTTGTCGTAGACGTCGCCGGTGGTGGGGGCGGCAAGCTCCAGCCCCTCTTCGATCCCGGCCAGACCGGCGGCCAGCTGTGCCGCCATCGCCAGATAGGGGTTCAGGTCAGAGCCGCCAATGCGACATTCCACCCGCACCGATTTGCTGTTCTCGCCGCACAGGCGGAAACCGGCAGTGCGGTTGTCGACAGACCAGACGGTTTTGGTGGGGGCAAAGCTGCCGCGCTGGAACCGTTTGTAGCTGTTGATATAGGGAGCCAGAAACACGGTCATGTCCGGGGCGTATTTGATCATCCCGGCCATATAGTGCCGCATCATCTGCGACATGCCGTGTTCGCCCTCGGGGTCGAAAAACGCGTTCTGGCCGTCCTTCCACATGGATTGGTGCACATGCGACGAGCTGCCGACGCGGTCGGTGCGCCATTTCGGCAGGAAGCTGGCGGCGTGGCCCTGCTGGTCGGCGATTTCCTTGGTGGCGTGTTTGGCGATCGTGTGGTGATCGGCGGTGTCCATCGCGGGGGCGTATTTGATATTCAGCTCTTCCTGACCGGCCTCGGCCTCGCCCTTGGTGTTCTCCACGGGGATGCCTGCGGCGTAGAGATGATTGCGCAGCGGGCGCATCACGTGCTCTTCGCGGCTGGTCTGAAGGATGTTGTAATCTTCGTTATAGTCGCTGATCGGTTCCAGATCGCGAAAGCCGCTGGCGGCGATCTGTTTGAAGCTTTTGGCGAAGAGGAAAAACTCAAGCTCGGTCGCCATGATCGGGGTCAGGCCCATCGCTTCGGCGCGCGCGATCTGTTTTTTCAGGATGGTGCGGGGGGCGTGCGGCACCTCTTCGTGGGTGTGATGATCCAGCAGATCGCACAGCACCATCACCGTGCCCTGTAGCCAGGGCATCGGGCGGATGGTGGTCAGATCGGGTTTCATCACATAGTCGCCATAGCCCGCACGCCAGCTGGTGGCGGCGTAGCCTTCGGGGGTGGCCATCGCCAGATCGGTGGCCAGCAGGTAGTTACAGCAATGGGTTTCTTTCCACGCGGTTTCAACAAAGTGCTGCGCCACAAAGCGTTTGCCCATCAGGCGGCCCTGCATATCGACGATGCAGACCAGAACGGTATCCACGGCGTGGGTCTCTACGGCGGTTTGCAGCGCCTCGAATGTCATCAATCCGGCCATGGGTCGGCTCCTTTGTCGTTGATCTGTCGTGACGCAGCCCCGGACGATATCCGGGGCCGCGCCGAGTGTCATGTCGCGCCGATGGCGAGCTTAGCCATAGCGATAGGGGCGGCCCGCTTTTTCCATGTCGGCGTTGTACTTCTTGAAGATCTCGACGACCTTCGCCTTGGTCTCGGACTCGGCTGCGATCTCATCCCAGAAGACATGCGCGGCGGATTCGACCGTTGCCCATTCTTCGTCGGGAATCGAGGTGAGCTGCATCTTGGTGCCATCGACGCGCAGCGAGGCTTCGCCACCCCAATACCACCACTGACGATAGTAGTGCGACTGATCCATGCAGACCTTGAGCAGCTCTTGCAGATGCGCGGGCAGTTCGTTGTAGCGGTCCATATTGGCGAAGAACGACCCGGCCCAGGCGCCCGAGATGTTGTTGGTCAGGAAGTAGTTGGTCACATCGGCCCAGCCAACGGTGTAGTCTTCGGTGATGCCGGACCATGCGATGCCGTCCAGCTCGCCGGTTTGCATGGCAACCTCGATATCTTCCCACGGCAGGGTCACGGGGACCACGCCGAACTGCGTCAGGAACCGGCCCGCTGTGGGGAAGGTAAAGACG
This sequence comes from Thalassovita taeanensis, assembly GCF_900110775.1. Classification (GTDB taxonomy): domain Bacteria; phylum Pseudomonadota; class Alphaproteobacteria; order Rhodobacterales; family Rhodobacteraceae; genus Litorimicrobium; species Litorimicrobium taeanense. The sequence continues at coordinate 123,274 of NZ_FOEP01000003.1, forward strand.
CGTTTGCCTTTGAGGTCCGCCAGCGAGGTGATCGGATCTTTGGTGGCGAAATGGCAGGGATCCCATGCGCCGGCGCTGATGTGTTTGACGCCAACCTTGGAATATTCCGCATCCCAGATTTCGTTCAGGCCGTACTGGTTGAACAGCACCGGCACATCGAGCGAATAGCGCGAGGCGAAGGGGAAATAGCCACCAAACACGGTGACTTCGGTCGGCGAGGCCATTGAGTCGTCATCCGACTGCACCGCGTCGATCGTGCCCTTTTGCATGGCGCGGAACAGCTCGCCGGTCGGGACCAGCTGATCGGCGAAGTAGAGTTCGATCTGCATCTGGTCGCCGGCGATCTTGTTGAAGCTGTCGATGGCGGGCTTGATCACATGCTCGGCCAAAGCGGGGCCGGCATAGGTCTGCATCCGCCAGCGGATGGTCGAGGCGGCCAGCGCCGGGGCGGCCAGTGCGGCGGGTGCGGCAATGGCGGCTGAGGTCAGAAACTTACGTCTGGTTGTCATTTTTCTCTCTCCTGTTGGTTTATTCGATATGTCTTGCCTTGGTCGCTCCTGTTCGGAGTTCTGTCATTTTCCGTAAACGTAATTTGGCAGCCACAGCGCGATCTGCGGAAAGGCCATGATCAGCACCAGTGACGCAATCATCACCAGCACGAAGGGCAAAATCGAGCCATAAATATCGCGCAGCGTGATTTCAGGCGGGGCCATGGCGCGCATCAAAAACAGGTTATAGCCGAAGGGCGGCGTCATATAGGCGATCTGCGTGGTGATCGTATAAAGGATGCCGTACCAGATCAGGTCAAACCCCAGCGCATGAACCAGCGGCACATAGAGCGGCGCCACAATCACCAGCATCGCGGTATCGTCCAGAAACGTGCCCATCACGATGAAGCTGAGCTGCATCATGATCAGGATCATCCACGGGTCCAGCCCCAGCCGTTCTGTGAACAGGTCTTCGATGGCGCGCACGGCGCCCAGCCCGTCAAAGATGGCACCAAAGCCCAGAGCGGCCAGAATGATCCACATGAACATGCACGAAATGGCGAGGGTCGAGCGGACCGACACCTCGAATACGGCGCGGGTCATCCGGCCTTTGAGGACCGCCGCCAAAAAGGCGGTCATCGCGCCGATGGCCGAACTTTCGACAAGGCTGGTCCAGCCGTTTACGAAGGGCACCATCATGGTGGCAAAGATCACCAGCGGCAGCAGGCCCGCCGTCAGCAGGCGCAGCTTTTCGGCGCGCGGTACGTTGCGTTCTTCGGGCGGCAGAACCGGGCCAAGCGACGGGTTCAGGCGGCAGCGGATATAGATATAGGCGATGAACATCGTCGCCATCACCAGCCCCGGCACCACGCCCGCCAGCCAAAGCTGCCCCACGGGTTGCCGCGCGATCATCGCGTAAAGCACCAACACGACCGAGGGCGGCACGAGAATTCCAAGGCTCGACCCCGCTTGAATGACTCCGGTGACCATCTTTTTGTCATAGCCACGCCTGAGCAGTTCCGGCAGCGCAATCGTGGACCCGATCGCCATGCCTGCGACGGACAGCCCGTTCATCGCGGAAACCAGAACCATCAGGCCGATGGTACCGATCGCCAGCCCCCCGGACACTGGCCCCATCCAGACGTGGAACATCTTATAGAGGTCGTCAGCGATTTTGCTTTCCGACAGCACATAGCCCATGAAAATGAACATCGGCAGGGTCAGAAGCGGATACCATTTCATCAGCTTCATCGCCGAGGAAAACGGAATGTCAGACCCGCCCGTGCCCCACAGCATCAACGCCGCCAACGCCGCTACACCGCCAATCGCGCCAAACACGCGCTGGCCGGTGAACAGCATCAGCATCATCAGCGCGAACATGAAAATGGCGATCATTTCGTAAGACATTACAGCTCCTTGCCGCGAATGCGTGCCACGTCCTTGAAAAACTCGGACATGGCTTGCAGCATCATCAGGCTGACGCCGACGCACATTGTGATCTTGATCGGCCACAGGATCGGCCGCCACGCGGTCGGGCTGCGTTCATTGTATTTCAAGGAATAGGTCGTGCTGTCGATCGCGCCATAGAGCAGCACCCCAAGATAGAACATCAGGAACAGCACGGTAAACGCATCGAACCACGCTTTTTTGGTGTTGGACCAGTCGTGGTAAAACAGGTCCATCCGCACGTTCGACCCAAGTTGCAGCGAATAGGGCCCGCCCAGCATGTAATAGGCGACCATGGCGAATTGCGCCATTTCCAGCGTCCAGAGCGAGGGCAGGAAGAAGGTTTTGGAAATCGATGACCACATCAGAATGCCCATCATCACAAAGATGCCGTACATCACGATCCGGCCCAGCCGGTAATTCACCGCATCAACGACACGCACAAAACCTTTGATCAGTGGGGGCATGGCACCTCGCTTGGGGTCAAGGACACATCCAGCGCTGCCATGGCCGATGCAATCCACTGCGCCAGCCTCCCGGCCATGGCGCGCTGGCTGTCGCGATCCGCAATCAGATCGTTGCGGATTTCAAGCATCACGTTCAGCGCCCCACGCGGCAAGGCGTGGTGGCGCAGGGTATGGGTGACGCCGTGTTCGGGGCCGTATGGGTCATTGCGGCCTATGTTTTCCTGCACATGATCGGCCGCGCAGGCCAGCATAGCATCGGCCAGACGGCTGTCTGTATCATGCAATACCCCGATTTCCACGGCGCGGGGGGTGCCGTAATACACCGGCGTAAAGCTGTGCACTGTCACGATGACCTGCGGTGCTTTGGTATCCAGCACCGTGCGCAGGGCCGCGTTGAATGGATCGTGGAACCGGCGCACGCGTTCAGCGGCGGCGTCGGATGTCAGGGCGATATTGCCGGGCACCTCGAACAGTTCACTTTGGGGGGGGATGGCATCGGCGGCCTCGGGGGGGCGGTTGCAATCAAACAGCAGCCGCGATGCCGCGCCTGCGACCAACGGCGCATCCAGCGCGCGGCTAAGCCCCTGCGCCACGGCCAAGGCGCCAGGATCCCAGGCGATATGGCTGCGCTGCGCCTCATCGCTCAGGCCCAGCGTTCCGATGTCAGCCGGAAACACGTTCGAGGCATGTTCGCAGATCACAACAACAGGCCCCAGCCCATCGGGGTTGATGACTTGCACCGCCTCGTTCTGCGTAGTGGACCGGGATTGTAACATGTCGGAAACGGCTGACCTCTTGCTGTTGTGAAGACAATTCTTCATCTGACACCGACCTGTCAACGATGATCCTGAAATTATTTCTTCACGAAGGTGTCGCCTGTCGGTATATTGAGCAAAAAAGGGGACGCACGTGACAGAACCCGCCGAGACCATTGCCGAGCGCTTGCATGCCGCGTTTGATTCGCTGACCCGCGCCGAACGGCAACTGGCGGATTCATTGCTTCAGAATTACCCGGTATCTGGGCTGGGCTCGATCACGTTGGTGGCCAAGGCGGCAGGGGTTTCCACGCCGACGGTGGCGCGGATGGTGCAAAAGCTTGGGTTTACTGGCTTTCCTGATTTTCAGGCCGAGCTGCGGCGCGAGCTTGAGGCGAAAATCTCGGACCCGATTACCAAGCATGACACTTGGGTCGAAAAGGCACCGGACGCGCATATCCTGAACCGGTTTACCGATGCGGTGATGGGCAACATTCGCCAGACCCTGACCCAGATTGATATCGAAACGTTTGATCGCGCCTGCACCCTGTTGGCCGATCCGGGGCAGTCGGTTTACGTTGTGGGCGGGCGGATTACCCGGTCGCTGGCGGACTATTTCTTTATGCATATGCAGGTGTTGCGAGCGGACGTGACGCAGATTCAGTCGATGTCGAACGCCTGGGTGCATTACCTGCTGGATATGAAGCCGGGCGATGTCGTGGTGATTTTCGACGTGCGCCGATATGAGAATGCGACCCTGAAGTTGGCCGAAATGGCCCGCGAGAAAGGCGCGCGGATCATTTTATTCACGGATCAGTGGCGCTCGCCGGTGCATGAATTTGCCGACTGCACTTTTTGCGGGCGCATCGTGGTGCCAAGCGCCTGGGACAGCTCGGTCACGCTGATGCTGATGCTGGAAATCGTGATCGCCGAGGTTCAGGAACACACTTGGGCCAGCACGCGCAAGCGGATGGAAGAACTGGAAGACATGTTCGACCGGACGCGGTTTTTCCGCAAATTTACCTGATCGCCCCCGACGGCAGGGGGCAAATATCGCGCTAGGTATGGGTTGCGGCGTTCTCGGTCACATCCGCTGAGCGATCGCTTTTCTTATGCGTGGTCAGCTCAAAATAGAATATGCTGCCTTCATCTTCGTTCGAGATGCAGTGGATCGTGCCGCCGTGCAGTTCCACGATGCTTTTCACAATCGCCAGGCCCAGCCCCGTTCCACCTTTTTGGCGCTGATCGGAGGAGTCGATTTGTGTAAACCAATTGAAGATCTTCTCTTGGGCGTCTTCCGGGATTCCGCTGCCGGAATCCTCGATCGAAACGCGCACAGTTTCTTTTGCCGCGTCACATCTGACACGCGCAATAACTTCGCTTCCGGGGTGCGAGAATTTTATCGCGTTCGACAAAAGATTCGATAGCACCTGAAGAAGCCGGTCATTATCGCCATTCACATAAACCGGATTGGTTTCACCCGCATATGACAAGCGAATATTATATTCGTCAGCATAAGGTCCGTTCGATTCAAGCGACTCGCGAACAAGGGCCGTCAGATCAAGCGACCCCATTTTGGTAAACGCTTCGCCTGAATTAAGCTTTTCAATATCAAGAATGTCGTTGATCAATCGGCCAAGAAGCTGGCTGTTTCTGAACGCGATATCCAGACTTTTCTGCGCGGCAGGCGTGTCATATCCCAATGCACCGGAGCGAAGCAAAGAGAGCGCCCCCTTGATCGAGGTCAGCGGTGTGCGAAGCTCGTGATTGACCACGGATACGAATTCCGACTTGGCTTTTTCGACGGCTTTTCGCTCGGTGATATCTCGTACAATTCCGACAAACAGGCGTTCACCCTGAACCAGAATTTCAGAAACCGTCAGTTCGATCGGGAAGGTCGACCCGTCCTTGCGCCGCCCGGTTTCTTCGCGCCCGGTCCAGTCGATGCGGCGGTTCTTTTCCTGCTGATACCGCAGCAGAACCGCGTCATGAACAGATGCATCCGGTTTGGTCATCAGCATGCTGACGTTTTGGCCAATCACTTCGTTGGCCAAATACCCGAAAATTCGCTCGCAGGCCGGGTTGTAGATCCTGATTTCGCCCATTTCACCGATGATGATCAACCCTTCGCCAACATTGGCGAGAATGGACTGAAGCTTGGATTCATTTTCGACATGCTTGTCCGTCAGGGTCTGAAACGCTTTGGCCAGCGTGCCGATTTCATCCTGAGAGGTCACGACCAGATCCAGCGGTTTGCCATCATCTACAGACGCCATGACTTTGCGCGTCAGGGTCTGCAATGAATGCGTAAGGCTGGTTGAGACAACAAGCGTGATGCCTGCCGCGATCAGCACAAAGATCGCCATCAGCAGAAAGCTGTCGCGCTGGGTTTGTTTTACCTTGGCAAGGATTCGGGCCTTGGGGGTCTGAAGCATCACCCCAAGAAAGTTATCAGGTTGCGTATCATTCAGATGCACGCGCATCAGATAGGAATTGTCTTCGGTATCAAGGATCTGGCCTTCGTCCGCGGTAAACGCAATCGCGCGGTAGACTGCGGTCGGCAGGGGCGCAGAATAGTCATCGTGGAATTCAAGCCGTGACACGGCCCCATCCGGCGTGTAGCTCAGAAAATCCCCGGCCTGATTGACCACATATATTCTGTTTTCCTGCTGAAGGTTTTCAAAAGCACTGGCCAGAAGCTGTTCATAGTCGACGTTGATGACAAGCAGGCCGAACAATTCGTGGCTGTCTTTGAAAATCGGCAAAATCGCCCGGATCATCACGGTTCTGGGTTCGACGATCCGACCATGTTCCCGATTATACGTTGCGTCGGAAAAGACCACGCTGTGCCGTTCATGCGGCATGAACTGATCGTGCTCTTGGGCGTGCGTGACAGCTTCTTGAAAATACGCTTCGTTGCCCTTTTCCTGAAGCTGTGCAGGTTGAACCGGAACGATCCAGTCGCCCACTTTGTTGACGCGCACGATTTCTTTGCCGTTGTCCGTCATCCCGATCAGACGGAACTGGGTGTATTCAGATCGCACAAGCATCAACGACGTCATCAGATCTACCAAGCTGTCGCTTGCCTGCTGCTCGTCCAAGTTACCCGAGGCAATGTCCCGAAGCGCGGGGTGCGACGCGACCATTGAAAGGTCGTTTTTGATGTGATCGTACTGCGCCGAGAACCGCGCGGCCAAAAGATGCGTTTCACCTGCCAAGTTGCTGACAGATGTTTCCAGCGTGTTTTGAACCGTCCGCGTGTAATAGAACATGCTGATGCTTGTTGTGGACAGCGCAACGATGGCACAAGTCACAAGGATGATCTTCCAGCGCAAAGGGAAGCCATTGGCCGGGAATTTTAGACGTGAAAGCATGCTATTCACGCGTATTCTGCGATAGCATAGGTATTCATCATCAACTCCGTGTACATGCCAAAGGCGTCTCTGGTTGTCAGACCGAAACAGTAGCCTACTATACACACAGCTCTAGCGGGAAAGTGCAAGGCATCTTCCCCTTTCCGTAACGTACTGTATCAATTATTTTCCGCCACAATTTTCGTCATACTTTTACCATTTTGCTCTGCAAGCATAGATTTGATGCACTTTAGGGTGTATTTTGCGGGGCATTTCCCGCTTTAGGTGATGAAGTAGCAACTAAGGGTAGTTTCGAGAATGCGGATTCTTGCAGTTGACGATGACAATCTTGTTCTCGAGTTGCTTGCGGCAACCCTAGAAGAAGCAGGCCATTCCGATTTGGTTCTGGAAACGTCGGCGTATAAGGCTCTCGGTTTGCTTGATGCCGCCGAGCCGCCGGTGGATTGCATTCTGCTGGATATCCAAATGCCTGAAATGGACGGTATCGAGCTTTGCCAGGAGATCAGGAAAAAACCTGCTTATAGCAAAACACCGATCATCATGATCACGGCAATGTCGCAGAAAGCATATATCGACAGGGCCTTTGCCGCAGGTGCCACGGATTACGTGACGAAGCCGTTCGATTCGGTCGAACTTGTCTCTCGGGTTGGGATGGCGTGGCGGCTGCATAAGTCCGAGCAGGACATTCAGAACGGTCTTATACGAGAGGCCGATCTGCGCGCCGAAAAAGAACGCGACAGCTTTGTAAACTTGCGTGCGCCCATTGCTCTTGCCGCCGTCGAAGGCGTGATCGGCTTTGCGGCGATGAAAAACTATCTGAGGCAGCTGTCACAAGGCGGGCTTATCACAAGTCATATTCTTGCCTTCCACATCGACCAGATCGAAAAGCTGTATGCGCATTTCTCCCCGACGGAGTTCAAGGATCTTCTGGGCCAGATTGCTGACGCGATTTTGGACGGTTTGCCATTTGACGAGCGCCTGTTGTCCTATGCGGGAAACGGGACGTTCGTCACCCTTGCGCACGGTGTTTACACGCACAAACCCAAGACGCTTGAACTGGCCATCCAATCTGAATTGGCCGCGCTGAAACTCGTAGACCATAACGGTGCCCCGCTGAAAATCACGGCGTCGGTCGGAAAGCACCTGCGCGTGGGGGTGATCCGTGTCGGCAACAATACTGCCGAGGCTTTGCATGCTGCGGTTCGGAGCGCGGAGCAGGCCTCGGAGCAGAATGTGCTCGACGCCCAAACCCAAACTGTTTTGTCGACGCATCGCGAAGCTTTGCCGGGCACGCAATGGCGTTTTTCCAAGCTTTTCAGCACGGGTCGCAAATAAGCGTTAGATGCGCGGATTGATTTCGCCCCGGATTTGCGGGGCGTTTTCAGGCCGTGAGTCCGCCTTTTACCAGACTACAAACTGCGGACCGTAGGCTGCTTGAGCTCAGCTCAGCTCAGGGGCAGTGTTGAGATCTGTCCCACAGCGCCTGAATTTGGCTCGGCAGTTCCAAGGGGTCAAACGGTTTGGCGATGACATCCAAGGCGCCAAGGGCGCGCAGTGCGGCCTGATCGGATGCCCGCGTTTTGGCGGTCATGAAAATTGCCGGGATGCACTTGGTGGTCTCTATCTGACGCAGGCCCGCAAGGGTTTCCTCTCCGCTCAGGCCGGGCATCATGACATCAAGCAAAAACAGATCCGGTTCTATTTCGGATGATTTTTCGATGGCTTCCTGGCCTGAAAAGAATTGAAACAGGGTATACCCGCCCACAAGTTCAAGCGCCATTTTGGAGACTTCCTGAATATCAGGATCGTCTTCGACATGAACGATCTTGCGTAACTGCCTCATTTATTCACTCCATTTTTTGTCTGATGGTTAGAGAGCAACGAGTCATCACTGGTAACGAGTCAGGGAAACGCTTTAGGCGCGAATTTCCTGTGTGTCGGAATATTTGGCCATATCAAAATAGAATTTGCTACCCTGACCGACCTTGCTTTCAAACTGTATCTGGGAGCCGTGCTTTTCGATGATCGCTTTCACGACGCTCAGGCCCAATCCAGTTCCATTTACCTTGCGGCGGTCGGACGAATCGACCTGCTGGAACCGCTCCAGAATGTGCGGCTGCGATTTCTCGGGGATGCCGCAGCCCTTGTCCTTGACCCATATGCGCACCTTGCGGCCCATATCGGTCATCCCGACTTCGACATTCTCGCCGACCGGCGAGAACTTTGCCGCGTTTGACATCAGGTTGGACATTACCTGCATCAACCGATCCGGGTCGCCGTCAATTGTCAGGTTTTGATCAAGCCCCTGCCCGACAAAGCGCACGCCGCATTCCAAAGCATAGCCTTCATTGGCCTCAACCGCCTCGGCCAGGAATTCTGCGACATTCATTTCCTGAAGCTGAAAGGGCATTCTTTCAGAGTCGATTTTATCCAGGTCCAGAATGTCATTGATCAGCAGAATCAGGCGGTCGGTGTTGCGCTTTGCGATTGCCAGAATTGAATTCACGCGCTCGGGCAGCTCGTTTTCGGCCGCCATAGAGACCAACCCCAATGCTCCTTTGATCGAGGTCAGCGGCGTGCGCAGTTCGTGGCTTACCATTGAAACGAATTCTGATTTCGCCTGAGTTGCCGCATTGCGCGCAGTGACATCGCGAACCACCGCCACATAACGCGGGGCGTTGCCGGCAGGCTGAACCAGTTGCAAACTGATCTCGACACTTCTGTCATCGTGGTGGATTTCGAACGTGATCGAACGCTCGCGCTGATAAGACAGCTGACGGATCTTGCGCCTTAGGTTCTTCATATCAATAAGGTCGTGCGTTTCCGGGATCGTCGCTTGTTGATACCCATCCTCGGGCCAGCCGAGCCGCGCGCGGGCGCTGTGGTTCATATAAGTGATATGGAAATCGTCGGGGGTGAACATGTAAACTTCATCCCGCAGCAAATCCAGCGTTTCACGCAATTGCACTTCTGCGTCGAACGTCTTGAGCTTGGTGATATCGGTTCGCAGGCCGATGGTTTCCTTCAGCCGACCCTTGGCATCCAGCACAGGCACCAGGGTTGTCTGGGTCCAATAGGCTTCGCCGCTTCGTGTCTGTAGGTGTGTTTCGCCTGCCCAGATTTTACCATCGAGCAAGTTCGCCTGAATGGTGTCGGAGTTGCTGTCGTAGAAATCGGGCGGGTAGAGCTGATGGATCGACTTCCCCAAAAGCTCGGATCTATCGAAACCGGAGGTCTTAAGAAATTTCTCGTTTACGCCTTTGATGGTCCAGTCCGGATTGATCACGGTGATCATGCAGTGCTCATCCAGCGCACGTTTATATATCAGCAGTTCACTGTCCAGATTGACGACTTTTCGCCAGGCCAGGAACGTGATCAGCAGGGCGGCAACCAAAATAATGGCGGTTGCAAACCAAAGGGCGGGGAATGCCTGAAGGGAGTTGCTATCAGCAACGGCCGCGGCCCATTTCAGCATATTGTTCTCCTACCCATGCCGTGCTTGCCAGAACACTATGCATATTTAACCTCACATACGCACATGCTCATTGGAAATATAGATCACACTTTTGATATTATCTAAGCATTTCATCTGCATGGAGCTGCAATATGGTTCAAGCGTGGAAAGTTTATGTCCTTTCAAACTTGATGTTTTGGCCAGTTTTGGGGCTGCACACGCCCGCGCCGCCCTCGTGTGCCTGCTGATATAGGAGCTTCGAAAAATTTGCGAGCGGCGCCGGTCGCATTGATTTTAAGCACAAAAACGCATGGCTACCGGTCCGGGGCGCGTTGTTTTCCAAAAAACGTGGTTCAGATGGCGGTGATGTCGGGTTCGAGGTCACCCCGCGCCGAGACGCCATTTTGCGCCATAATTTTGCGGATGTCGACGTCGGTCCTGCCCGGCGCTGAGCTGTGGTGGCTTTGAGTTCGCACCGCAGAGCACGCCGAAAGCCTGAGTGCCGTGTCGGTGCGGTCGGTTATCTCAGACGGCGATCTGTCAGGTTCAGACGCCCGGCGACGATGGGGCGGAGGGTGTCTGCCAGCTCGGGGGAGGCGGCCTGCATCTGCGCCAGCTCGTCAAGACGGTTGGTGGCGATCAGCTCGAGCAGGTCGAGGCGCAGGGCGCCAGTGCCGTCGCGCGGCAGGGTTTTGACCGTCTGAAGCAACGTCGGTTTCACGTCGGTATCATGTCGGTATTGCATCGGTGCGTCGGCCTCGGCGAAGGCATAGAGGCCAACGCCGCCGGCGGGCAGGGAATAGGCGGCGAAAGCCACCTCGCGCGCGCCATCACCGATCAACGCGGCGCGGATCGCGGGGCCATCTTGTGCCACGCGGTTTTCCGAGCCTTCGCCATCGGACCAATGCATCAGGCGGCGGGTGATGAAATTATAAAGCCGCTTGCCTGTCGCCATCCAGATCCGCGAGGGCAGGGATTTGCGCGCCAGCATTTTCTTTTCCGAGGGCGTCAGCAGATGTGGCGCGAAGGCGCGTTTCTGTTTCAGCATATGGCGCAGATCCTCGCGCGCGGCGACGCGGAACATCTTGCCCCGGCGGCGGTGCACGGTGGCAAGCTGAAAGTCGATGACCGAGGCGCGGCCATCGGGGGTCATCAGCCAGTTTTGCGGCTTGGCAATATCGTTGTGGGTCACGCCACGGTGGCGCATTTCGCGCAGCAGGCGTTTGGCGTCTTTGTACCATTCAGCATGTGACGGCTTGGCCAGATGCAGCGGCGTGCCCGCCGACCAGACCCGCAGAATTCCAGCGCGGTCGGCCTGAAGCAGAATAGGGGTGCCTTCGATGCCCTGAACGGCGCGCAAGCCGCGCGCCTCTTTGCGGGCAAGGAATTGCGAGACCGGCCGGGCGTACCACGGCACGCCGTCCAGCCGCCGCAACGCCACGCGCTGTTCCGGGTCGTTGGCCATATGGCCCGATACGGTTTCGGAAAAGATGTCACGTTTGAGGATGGTATCGGGGACAAACCCGGCCAGCGATGTCGGCTGTGATGTTGTCATGCGGCACCTCCTGAAACAAAAACATCCGGGGCTGATATAGCCCCGGATGCATGTGTCAAGCAATGGTGGTGGGGTTATTCCGCCGCCCAACCCGCAACGGATTTGACTTCGAGGAAATCCTCGATGCCCCAAACGCCGCCTTCGCGACCGTTGCCGGATTGTTTCATGCCACCAAACGGCGCACCCGCGCCGCGTGAGGCACCGTTCATTTCAACCATGCCCGAGCGCAGTTGCTGCGCCAGCCGGTTGGCGCGGGGGCCGTCTTGCGTCTGCACATAGTTGGTCAGGCCGTAGACGGTGTCATTGGCGATGGCGACGGCTTCTTCCTCGGTCTCGAACGGGATGATTGACAGGACCGGGCCGAAGATTTCTTCGCGGGCGATGGTCATCTGGTTGGTCACATCGGCAAAGACGGTCGGTTTGACGAAGAAGCCGCGGTTCAGGTGCTCGGGGCGACCGGTGCCACCGGCAACAAGGCGGGCGCCTTCGTCGATGCCCTTTTGGATCAGGCCCTGAATTTTGGTCCATTGCGCTTCGTTCACGACAGGGCCGATGTGGCGGCCCGAGTCGTGCGCGCTGCCGACGGTGACAGAATTGGCGACTTCGGCGGCGGTTGCGACGGCTTGGTCGTAAATGCCCTTTTGCACCAGCATCCGGCTGGGTGCGTTGCACGACTGGCCGGTGTTGTTCATCATATGCAGCACGCCGCGTTTGACGGCCTTGTCGTCGGCATCGGCGAAGATGATGTTGGCGCCCTTGCCGCCCAGTTCCAGGTGCACGCGCTTGAGCGTGTCAGCGGCGGTTTTGGAGATGGCGATGCCGGCACGGGTCGAGCCGGTGAAGCTGACCATGTCGACGTCTTTATGACCCGAAAGCTGGGTTCCGACACCAAGTCCGTCACCGTTGACCAGATTGAAGACGCCCGGCGGGAAACCGGCCTCGTGCATGAACTCGGCAAAGAGGATCGCGTCGAGCGGGCTTTCCTCGGACGGTTTCAGCACCATGGTGCAGCCGGCGATGGCGGCGGCGATGACCTTGAGCGTGACCTGATTCATCGGCCAGTTCCACGGTGTGATCAGGGCGCAAACGCCGATCGGTTCGTGAATGATGCGGTCATTCGGGGCGTGGTCGCCCAGCGGTTTGATGAATTTGAAATCCTTGGCCGCTTTGATGAAGTTCGTGATGTGCCAAGTGCCGGCGCCAACCTGACTGGAGCGGGACATGTCGATGGGCGCGCCCATCTCGATGCTCATGGCTTGCGCCATTTCTTCGGAGCGGGCCTTGTAGATTTCCAGCAGCTTTTCCACCAGCGCGATGCGTTCGGCGGGCGACGTGGCCATCCATGCGGGGAAGGCGGCCTTGGCGGCGGCAACGGCGGCGTCGCTATCGGCCTGACCGCCCAGCGAGATCACGGCGCAGGGCTCTTCTGTCGAGGGATCAATGACGTTGTGGTCGCGCGGCTGAGCCGGATTGACCCATGCCCCATTGATATAAAATTGGCGTTTCTCGATCATCTTTGACCTCCGTGAGGATGTTCCCAGGGCTGTGGTCAATTTCCGCATGGTGGAAGGGTTGGCCGCAGGTTTCCGCGGCAGTCTGGCAGGGGTTTTAGGCTCCTGCAAGGGGCAGTCTTGTTGATTTCAAAAATTTGATCAAATTAGGAAGTGAGGTGGGATCACATGACGCACTGGCGGTTTTTTGACATAGTCGATAGAAAAACTCTGGAACTTGCCAGTTTAGAACATATCTAATATACAGAATGTAATCAGACAACTTTTGGAAGGACAGTCGAATGGGCTTGCGTATCAATGACATCGTACCGAATTTTACAGCCGAGACAGATCAGGGGACGATCACGTTCCACGACTGGATCGGAGATAGCTGGGCGATTCTGTTTTCCCACCCCAAGGATTTCACTCCTGTCTGCACAACCGAATTTGGCGCCGTGGCGCAACTGGCCGATGAATGGGTCAAGCGCAACACCAAGGTGATCGGCCTGTCGGTGGACGGTGTTGACGAGCACAAGCAGTGGAAAAGCGACATCGAAGCGTTTTCCGGCGCGCCCGCAGGGTTCCCGATCATCGCGGATCGGGATCTGGCAGTGTCGAAGGCCTTCGATATGCTGCCCGCCGAGGCGTATCTGCCCGATGGGCGCACGGCCGCCGATTCGGCCAGCGTGCGGTCGGTGTTCATTGTCAGCCCCGACAAGAAGGTGCAGCTGATCATGACCTATCCGATGTCGGTAGGCCGTAACTTTGCCGAGGTGCTGCGCGCGCTGGACGGGTTGCAGGCAACCTTTGGCACGCCGGTTGCCACTCCGGCCAACTGGACCGTGGGGCAGGACGTGATTGTGGCGCTGTCGCTGACCGACGATCAGGCGCGCGAAAAGTTTGGCGAGATCGACGTCAAGCTGCCCTATCTGCGCACGACCAAATACAAGGCCTGATCTGCGCCTGACCTATTTGAAGTGATGATTGAGACCCCGGAGATTTCCGGGGTCTTTTTTTGTGCGTCACAGTTGCAACAGGATTATAGGTGGTAAAAAATTACCTATAGACAAAGAGGATTAGTTTTTTTACGAGGGCGCATGAAAAATGACCTGACTGAAACACACCTTGCCGCCTGCGCAGACAAGCTTGCCGATCTTTATACCAAAGAGTTTGGCGGCAAATCGGATGGGCGTTACCGGATCCCGGTGAAACTGCTGCGGCAGTTGCTGCAGCGCCGTCGCCTGTATGACAGTGATACGCTGATCCTGTCCCGCGCGCTGTTCGAGCGGGGCTTTGTGCTGATCGACATGGAAACATTCTTTGTCGTGCTCAGTGCCAATACCTTTGTGAACTATCGCCGCGTCAGTGAGGATGTGCTGAAATGACAGCGAAGACCGGGCGCAAGCCTCGTCCGCCGATGATCATCGGCTGGCGCGAACGCATTGCCCTGCCCGAACTGGGCCTTCCACTGCTGACGGCCAAGATCGACACAGGGGCGCGGACCTCAGCGCTGCATGCGACGCGGATCCGCATCTTCGAGCGCGAGGGGCAGGAATGGGTGCGGTTTCACATTCCGCATGCCAGCGGGCTGAAGGCGCGTGATTGCGAGGCGCGGCTGGTTGACCAGCGGGCGATCAAGAATACCAGCGGCACGCCGCAGGACCGGTTGGTGATCGAAACGCTGCTGGTTCTGGACGGTCGGAAATGGCGGATTGACGTTTCTTTGACAGATAGGTCCGGCATGGTGATGCCGATCATCCTTGGCCGTACGGCCATACGTAAACGCGGTATCCTTGTGGATGCCGGAAAATCTTTTATGGCCGGCTCGCCGGTCGCCGTCGCGGCCCCGTAAGGGATAGGTCACGATCTTCTTCAGGAAAGGAAGAGACAATGAAAATAGCGATGATGGCCCGGAATGCGAACCTGTATTCACATCAACGACTGAAGCAGGCGGCCGAAGAGCGCGGCCACGAGTTGGACATGATCAACACGCTGCGCTGCACGATGAACATCGCGTCGCGGCGGCCCGAGATTTATTACGAGGGGCAAAAGCTGCCGACCTATGATGCGGTCATTCCGCGGATCGGTGCCTCGGTCACGTTTTACGGTCTGGCAGTGTTGCGCCAGTTCGAGATGATGGGCGTTTACCCGCTGAACGAATCCGTGGCGATTGGCCGGTCGCGGGACAAGCTGCGCTCGATGCAGTTGCTGGCCCGCGATGGGA
Organism: Thalassovita taeanensis; assembly: GCF_900110775.1. Lineage (GTDB taxonomy): Bacteria > Pseudomonadota > Alphaproteobacteria > Rhodobacterales > Rhodobacteraceae > Litorimicrobium > Litorimicrobium taeanense. Next base: position 138,527 of record NZ_FOEP01000003.1, read on the forward strand.
TCGGATTGCCGGTCACGACCTTTGCACATGACCCCAAGCAGACCGAGGAAGTGGTCAAGATGGCCGGCGGCGCGCCGTTGGTGATCAAGCTGCTGGAAGGCACGCAGGGCATTGGCGTGGTTCTGGCTGACACTGATCGGTCGGCCAAGTCGGTGATCGAAGCGTTTCGCGGCGCGGGCGTGAACATCCTGGTGCAGGAGTTCATCAAGGAAGCGGGCGGCACCGATATTCGGGCGCTGGTCGTGGGTGGCAAGGTTGTGGCCGCGATGAAGCGCACCGGGGCCGAGGGCGAATTCCGGTCCAACCTGCATCGTGGCGGATCGGCCAATGTGGTCAAGCTGTCACCCGAGGAGCGGTCAACCGCGGTTCGGGCGGCGAAGGCGATGGGGCTGAACGTGTGTGGCGTGGATATGCTGCGTTCGAACCACGGTCCCGTGGTGATGGAGGTGAACTCTTCGCCGGGGCTGGAAGGGGTTGAGAAGGCCACGGGGATTGATATCGCCGGCAAGATCATCGAGTGCATCGAGAAGAACGCCAAAGTGGGCGCAACCAGAACGCGGGGCAAGGGCTGATGCCACGGCGCGGTCCCTTCCATCTGGCGGATCAGGTGATCGCGCCGGGCACCCGCCGCACGGTCGAATTGCCGGTCTCGACGTTGTCGGATCACACGCCGGTGTCGATGTCGGTGCACGTGGTGCACGGCAAGAAACCCGGCCCGGTGATGTTCGTGTCTGCCGCGATCCACGGGGACGAGGTGATCGGGGTTGAAATCGTGCGGCGCCTGTTGCGCTCGGCCCCGCTGAATGCGTTGTCGGGCACCTTGCTGGCGGTACCGATCGTCAACACTTTCGGGTTTCTGAACCACTCGCGGTATTTGCCGGACCGGCGCGATTTGAACCGGTGTTTTCCGGGCTCATCGGGTGGGTCGCTGGCGGCGCGGCTGGCGAATATCTTTATGGAAGAGATCGTGGTGCGATCTGATTTCGGCGTCGACCTGCATTCGGCTGCGATCCAGCGCAGCAACCTGCCGCAGGTACGGGTATCGCCGGGCAATGCGCGGACGATGCAGATGGCGGATGTGTTTGGCGCGCCGGTCATTCTGACCTCGAAGCTGCGGGACGGGTCGCTGCGGCTGGCCGCGCAGGAACGCGGCGTGGATATGCTGCTGTATGAGGCAGGCGAGGGGCTGCGGTTCGACGAATCGGCGGCGCGGCACGGGCTGAGCGGGATCCTGCGGGTGATGCGAGAGCTGGGCATGATCAGCTCGCGTGGGGTGGCGCGGCCACAGGTCAAGCCGATCCGGTGCAACCGTTCGACCTGGGAGCGGGCGCCGGCGGGCGGGTTGTTGCGGACATACCGTAACATCGGGGATATCGTCGAGGAAGGCGCATTGCTGGGGGTGTTGTCTGATCCGTTCGGCGAGATCGAAACAGATGTGATTGCCACCACAGGCGGGATCATCGTCGGGCGCACCAACCTGCCGGTGGTCAACGAGGGCGATGCGCTGTTCCACGTCGCGCAATTGCCCAACCTTGAACTGGCGGGGCAAAAGATGGACGCAATGTCAGAGCAGCTTGAGGCCGATCCGCTGTTCGATGAGGATGAGATTATCTGAAAAAGGGGCTTTCGCGGGGAGACGAAAGCCCCTCTCAGGTTTCTTGCCAGAAACCTTCCCGTGAGTGGGGATGGCATGATTGGAAGTCTTACCGAGGGTGTCGGCTTTGCCAGAGAGACGCTCTCGGGCGCACCGATCTTGTGGGGCCTTAATGCCCTGTCCTGCGGGTTCAGAAACGGGGAAAAAACTAGATTTCAGACCCGGGGAAATTGTCAGAGGCCTTTGCAAATAAGGGCTCTGACCGGTGGTCTGCGCGCGCATTGCCTTGAAAAGATGGGGGGATCTGGCGGGCTGATCAAACGGGATTTCACCGGACATAAAAAAAGCCCCGGCAGATTTGCCGGGGCTTTCGCATTTTGCAGGAAAGAAGACTTAGTCTTCTGCGTTTTCCTCAGGCGTGGCTTCTTCGCCGGTTTCCTGATTCACGACTTTCATCGACAGGCGCACCTTGCCACGGTCGTCAAAGCCCAGCAGTTTGACCCAGACTTCCTGACCTTCTTTCAGCACATCCGACGGATGGTTCAGGCGGCGGTTTTCGATCTGGGACACGTGGACCAGACCGTCGCGCTTGCCGAAGAAGTTCACGAAGGCGCCGAAATCAACGATCTTGACCACGGTGCCCTTGTAGACTTTGCCTTCTTCCGGCTCTGCCACGATCGACCAGATCATGTCATAGGCTTTCTGAATGGCTTCACCGTTCGGCGAGGCGATCTTGATGATGCCGTCGTCGTTGATGTCGACTTTGGCGCCGGAGACTTCGACGATCTCGCGGATGACCTTGCCGCCGGACCCGATCACTTCACGGATCTTGTCGGTCGGGATCTGCATCGTTTCGATCCGGGGCGCGTGAACGCTGAAATCGGACGTGCCGGACAGGGCTTTGTTCATCTCGTTCAGGATATGGATACGGCCGTCTTTGGCTTGTGCCAGGGCTTTTTCCATGATCTCGGGCGTGATGCCTGCGATCTTGATGTCCATCTGCAGCGAGGTGATACCGTTTTCGGTGCCTGCTACTTTGAAGTCCATGTCACCAAGGTGATCTTCGTCACCCAGGATGTCAGTCAGGATCGCATAAGAGCCGTCGTCTTCGAGGATCAGGCCCATGGCCACACCAGCGACAGCCGATTTCAGCGGAACGCCCGCGTCCATCATCGACAGCGAACCACCGCAGACCGATGCCATCGAGGACGAGCCGTTCGACTCGGTGATCTCGGACACGATACGGATGGTGTAGGGGAAGTCGGTGCCGGCGGGCAGAACGGCCTGAAGCGCGCGCCATGCCAGTTTGCCGTGACCGATTTCACGACGGCCCGGGCCACTCACGCGGCCAACTTCGCCAACCGAATACGGCGGGAAGTTATAGTGCAGCATGAAGTTGGATTTGAAGTTGCCGTGCAGCGCGTCGATGAATTGCTCATCATCGCCGGTGCCCAGCGTGGTCACGACCAGACCTTGGGTTTCGCCACGGGTAAACAGGGCGGAGCCATGGGTCCGGGGCAGCAGGCCGGTTTCGGCAACGATCTGACGCACGGTTGTGGTGTCACGACCGTCGATCCGCTTGCCGGTTTTCACGACGTCGCCACGCAGGATGCCGGCTTCGAGCTTTTTCAGCGCGGAACCAAGGTTCGCGTCACCCAGCTGCTCTTCGCTCAGCGCGGCCTTGATGGCATCGCGGGCGGCGGCAACGGCGGTGGTGCGTTCCTGCTTGTCGGTGATCGCAAACGCGGCGCGCATCTGATCTTCACCGGCGGTTTTCACGGCTGCGTACAGCTCCGAGTAATCCGGGGGGGTGAAGTTGAACGGCTCTTTCGCGGCGTCTTCGGCCAGCGAGATGATCAGGTCGATCACCGGCTGAATCTGAGTGTGCGCGAAGTTCACGGCACCCAGCATTTCGGCTTCGGACAGCTCGTATGCTTCGGATTCGACCATCATGACGGCGTCTTTGGTGCCGGCGACAACCAGATCAAGGCGCTGATCGGGGTTGTTGCGCAGGCCCTGCATGTCATCGACAGACGGGTTCAGCACATAGTTGCCTTCGGTGAAGCCAACGCGGCAGCATGCGATCGGGCCACGGAACGGCGCGCCGGAAATGGTCAGCGCGGCAGAGGCGGCGATCATTGCAACGACGTCGGGGTCGTTGACCAGATCGTGCGACAGCACGGTGCACATGACCAGAACTTCGTGTTTGAAGCCTTCGACGAACAGCGGGCGGATCGGACGGTCGATCAGGCGCGCGGTCAGCGTCTCTTTTTCGGTCGGGCGCGCTTCGCGCTTGAAGAAACCGCCGGGCACTTTACCCGCGGCATAGTATTTTTCCTGATAATGCACGGTCAGCGGAAAGAAATCCTGACCGGGCTTAGGGGATTTGGCGAAGGTCACGTTGGCCATGACGCTGGTTTCGCCCAAGGTGGCGATGACGGTGCCATCAGCCTGACGGGCAATCTTGCCCGTTTCCAAAGTGAGGGTTTCGTCGCCCCACTGCATTGTTTTCGTCGTAACGTTAAACATCTCGTATCCTATGTTGGCTTGTCGGGGCGTATCCCCGTGGGCCGTTTTCATCCGGGGCCGCATTGCCCCGTGGCTTTCCATTCATCCCGGTCCCGTCGCAAAGCCAGACGGCAGAACCCTTCGGATCAAGTGAAAACCGCGCCCCAAGGGGCGCGGTTTTGATCTTAGCGGCGCAGGCCCAGACGCTGAATCAGCGTGGTGTATCGCGCTTCGTCTTTGTTTTTGAGGTAGTCCAGCAGTTTCCGACGCAGGGCGACCATTTTCAGCAACCCGCGACGACCGTGGTTGTCTTTTTTGTGGGTTTTGAAATGCTCGGTCAGCGTGGCAATGCGCGAGCTGAGGATTGCAACCTGAACTTCGGGCGAACCGGTGTCGCCTTCTTTGGTTGCGAAATCTTTCATGACGCGTGCTTTTTCTTCAACAGTAATCGACATCGGGATCTCCTGTATTGAGGGTTGGGGCACAAGCCGGGATGTCGTCCAGCAGGGTCCATAGAGCACCCGCGCGGGAATCCGCAACGGATGCGCGCGTATAGGTGAGATTGGCGCGAAAGGAAAGGGAAAAGCAGGCGGGGCGTCTGATCGGGCTGCACGGCCTAGGCCGTGCTGGCGCTTGCAATGCCAGATTGTCCCATCAGCATCACGTCGTCCAGCGTCATTGAGCCTGCGTTGCGCAAGGTGGCGATCTGCACCCCGTTCAGCGACAGGCTGACGCTGCCGGGCTGGTTCTCCAACGGGGTCAGGTCAAGCTGTGGCACGGTTGCGGCGCTGTCGTCGTAAATCACGACCAGCGTGTCCGAGGTGAGGTCGAAATCCTGCACCTCGGCGGGGTTGGTGATCCAGTCGCCAAGCAGGATCACATCATCGCCATCGCCGGTGCTGACCAGATCAAAATCACCCGCAACGATTGAATCGTCACCGCCGCCGCCGTTCAGGAAATCCATCTCGGTATCGTCGCGGCCCGACAGGGCATCGTTGCCCCAGCCGCCGAACAACGTGTCCTGCCCCGCGCCGCCGGTCAGGGTATCATCGCCCAGCCCGCCCATCAGCCCGTCATTGCCATCTTCGCCGTGCAGTTGGTCATCGCCATCGCCGCCGGTCAGGGTATCATCGCCGTCGCCGCCCCAGATCACATCGTCGTCGTCATAGCCGAACAGTTCGTCGTCGCCGCCGTCGCCGTGCAGGGTGTCGTTGCCATCTTCGCCGTGCAGCGTATCGTTGTCATCACCGCCCCAGATCACATCGTCGTTGGCCTGACCGTGCAGGTCATCATCGCCCGCGCCGCCCGACAGCGTGTCCTGACCGGCATATCCGCCGATTTGGTCGTCGCCGCCTTGGCCATCAAGCTGATCGTCGCCGTCGGTGCCGCTGAGGATCGTCGCACCGGCTGCGAATTGATCGCCCGTGGCTTCGATCTCGGCGCCCGCATCGGGATCGGCGCTGTCCAGAAGGTCGGTGCCGTTTTGGTCGGATTCTGCAAGGTCCGGGGTGTCGGGCTGTTCTGGGCCGTCATCCTCGGCCGGGTCGTCATCCATAAGGCCGGTGCCGACAAACGCCGCACCCGCAACCATCATACTCAACAGACCAGCGATCATAAACATGGCGGAACCACCCCTTTTGCCCCGCAGTATAGTAACCTGAGCGATGGGGGGCTGGTCAAAACCTATCGGGTGATTTGGTTAATCTGCGGTTGGCCGCTGGTGGCGCGTTCTATTTCGTCGGCCAGCTGTGCCATCCAGTCGCCGATCAGTGGCAGGAATTCGAACTGCGAGGCCCACCACGCCAGCACCGACACCAGAAGTGTCGCCCCCAAAACCGAGCCAAGGCCGAAGGCCAGCCCACGGGTGAACTGCGCCAGCAACTGCCGGAGCAGCGAGTTTTGCACGGCGACAAAGCGATGCCCGTTCAGGTGCGCGACCTCCTCGGTCAGGCGTTCGATCGCGGCGATTGCTTTTTCGGTGCTGGAATCGGTCGATGAGGTCATGTGGGCCTTGGTTGGGGCAGGCGCTAGTGCGGCGTGTCCCACTGCTGAGGTTGCTGAGTATACGCAATATACAGCGGATGTTTCGGATGTCCGCCCTTTGTCAGGCCAAGGTGGTGGATCGTCCGGCCGGTGTCACGCAAAAGCCGCGCCACGGCGGGACCGCGGTTCAGGTGGTCGCCGTGGGCGCCCCAGGCGGCGATGATCTGATCGGCCCAGTCGCAGCTGTCGGCGATGGCGCGATCGTTTTCAGGGCCGACGGGGTCGGTGGCGGCACGCATGGCGCGCGGATCGGTGTCGCGCCAGGCAAAGATATTGGTCACGCGGAAGCTGCCGAAGCCAAGCGCGCGCGCGCGGCGTTCACAACGTTCCACCGTGGGGTCATTCTGCACTTCGGTCGCGGTCGAGGGGTTGAGCATGACAAACAGCGCCTTGCGCCCGGCCGGATCCCAGACACGGGTCAGCAGATAGCGGTAGTTTTCGCAGTCGGAATAGACGGCGGTGGACTGGGCGTCGCCCTTGAGGAACTCGCGTGTGATCATGGCGCAGTTGTGCCGCCGCAGCGGCGCGGATGCAAGGGTTCAGCCCTCGGTCGGGGCTGCTGGCACGAAGACCCGGCTGGGGTGCAGTTCGCCCGCGCGGTATTGGCCCACGGCGACGGCTTTGCCATCGAACGAGGCCCAGCATTCATCGCCGTATTCCACACCATGCGCGATCACCATGCCGGGGTTGCCATTGCGCAGCCGCACAACGCCCTGATCTGTGGTTTTGACCTCGGGGAGGTCGGTCAGGCCCACTTCGAGCGGCAGCAGGTGGGCGTCAAGCTCGGGGGTGCGGGCCAGCGCGTCGAGCTGTTCCAGGGTGATGCCGTCTTCGGCGTCAAACGGCCCGGACCAGACCCGGCGCAGCCACTTCACATGGCCATGACACCCCAGCGCTTCGCCCAGATCGCGGGCAATTGCGCGGACATAACCGCCCTTGCCGCAGGTCATTTCCAGCTCGACATGATCGGCGTCGGGGCGGTCGGTCATCAGCAGTTCCTCGACCCAGAGCGGGCGGGCGGCCAGTTCGAAATCCTCTTCCTCGCGCGCCAGCTTATAGGCGCGCTGACCGTCGATCTTGACGGCGGAAAACTTCGGCGGGACCTGCATGATATCGCCCAGAAAGCCGCTGAGCGCCTCTTTGATCTGCTCATCCGTGGGGCGCAGATCGCTTTGCGCGATCACTTCACCCTCGGTGTCATCGGTGTTGGTGGCTTGCCCCAGCCGCACCACGAAACGATAGGCTTTCAGCGCGTCGGTGATATAGGGCACGGTCTTGGTTGCCTCGCCCAGCGCCACGGCCAGAACGCCGGTTGCCTCGGGGTCGAGCGTGCCGGCATGGCCTGCTTTGTTGGCATTGAAGGCCCATTTGACCTTGTTGACCACGGCGGTCGAGGTGACACCGGCGGGTTTATCCACCACCAGCCAGCCTGAAATGTCCCGACCCTTGCGTTTGCGTGCCATGTTGCCCCTGCCTGCTGAAGTTTACGGATGTCGCCAAGGCGCGCGAGGTATCCGATGCGGTCCCGCCTGTCAAATTTTTAAGGCTCGCGGGGCGCTGTAACGCCGACGATCGGCCCCAGGCGGAACCCCGGATCGTTGCGGCCGATCTGCGGCGCATAGATCCGCGAGATATTGCCATCGAAATACAGCGCCTGCGGCAGGTGCAGCGCGTCGCGGTACAGGCTGCCGAAGTCGTGGAAGCTGACCGGCTCGTCCGAAATGGCAAAGACCACGCGGCGGCCATCGGCCGAGCTGCCGACCCCGTTGCGGACATAGAGCGAGGTGCTGTCGGGCAGGAAGCGCGGGTGCAGCTCGCCGTCGATCACCAGCATCGGGCCGGATTGGCTGGCGTAACGGCACGCGGGCGCGGTCTCCACGAAACGCAGGGTTTCGATCACGTCGGCGCGGGCATCGCCAACGCAGAACACACCGTTGGGCAACAGGCCGAAATTGCCCGGCCCGGCGTTGGTGACAACGCGCATCGCCTGTTCGCCGTCCTCAATATACAGCCCCACCGGGCGGCGGTCGTCGTGGTACATACCGGCGTTGGCGGCAAACAGCAGCTGTTCGCCCTGTTCGGCCACCGCAGCCCTGACCGCGCTGAACTGACCATAGGGCACGCCGTCTGGGCCGCTCAGGAACAGGCGCAGCTGTTCACGGTCGGCGGCGACCTCGCATATCGTGTAACTGTTGCCGGAATGCTCCAGCGTGGAACACTCGACGGCGCTGGCGGCAAGCGGCCAGAGGCTTAGGGCCGACCATAGCAAAGCCACCCAAACGGGCGGATATGCTCCGCCCCGACGCATTATTTTTCCACGTCTCGGCGGATGTGTTCCTGTTCGAACAGGCGGCGAGTCTCGTCCATCCTGTCAAACGTGTCATCCAGCAGGAACCGCAGCTCGGGCGCGTATTTCAGGCCGCATTTCTTGCCGATGATGCGACGCAGCTCGCCCTGATTGCGCGCCAGCAGTTTGACCGCGTCGCCCTGTTCCTTGCCGCCCAGTGGCAACACGAAACACGTGGCCACCCGCAGATCCGGCGAGGTGCGAACCTCGCCCACGGTGATTGAAAGCCGGTTGAGGTCGGGATCATGGATATCCCCACGCGCCAGCACCTCGGACATCGTCCGGCGGATAAGCTCTCCGACCCGCAGCTGTCGCGTGCTGGGTCCTGAGCCTTGAGAAAAGCTACCTTTGGCCATGCCTTGGCATCTAAGCCTTCTGCGGGGCTTTGCCAAGCGTGCTTTGCTTCGCTATGCAGGCGGAAGCGAAGAATATCGGAGTGGATGCGATGACAAACCTGCCGGGCATTGTGGTGACGGGGGCCTCGGGGCGGATGGGGCAGATGCTGATCCGCACCATTCAGAACAGCGACCGGGCGCGGCTGGTGGGCGCGGTCGAACGTAAGGGCCACGATTGGGTGGGCCGGGATGTCGGCGAGGCGATGGGTGGTGCCGCGCAGGGCGTGATCGTGACCGACGAGCCGCTGGAGGCCTTTGCCCACGCGCAGGCGGTGATTGATTTCACCGCGCCCGCCGCGACGTTGGAATTTGCCGCGCTGGCCGCGCAGGCCCGTGCGGTGCATGTGATCGGCACCACCGGCATGACGACCGAGGATCTTGAACGGCTGAAACTCGCCGCCCATCACGCGGTGATCGTGCGCGCGGGGAATATGTCGCTGGGGGTGAACCTGCTGGTGCAGCTGACCAAACGGGTCGCCGCCGCGCTGGACGCCGATTACGACATCGAGGTGATCGAGGCGCATCACAACCAGAAGGTCGACGCGCCTTCGGGCACAGCACTGATGCTGGGCGAGGCGGCAGCGCAGGGGCGCGGCGTGCGGCTTGAGGATGTCTCGGATCGGGGGCGCGATGGGATAACCGGTGCCCGCAAGCGTGGCGATATCGGCTTTAGCGCGATTCGCGGCGGCGATATCATCGGCGAGCATGATGTGATGTTTGCCGCCGCAGGCGAGCGGATCATTCTGCGCCACGTGGCCAGTGACCGGTCGGTGTTTGCCCGTGGGGCGCTGAAGGCCGCGCTTTGGGGGCTGGACCAGCATCCGGGCGAATATGACATGGTGGATGTGCTGGGGCTGTAACGCCCCGGCTGTGGTCCTGCCGTCCGGGTCAGCACTAAGGCCCTGTTCTCAATGCCTGCGGTCAGAAATCGATCGCCAGACCTTTCTTCTCCCAATCGCCATAGCGCACAGGCTCGGGGCCGTCGCGCCCGCCCAGCTCTTTTGCCAGCGGCGTTTTCTTGGCGGCCTCAACGCGGCGCGCTTCGGCCTCGGCCAAAGCGCGGATCGCGGCGGGGGGCAGGTCTTTTTTCGGCTCGCTCATCGCTTGTCTTCCTCTTGCGGCTGACCCTTGATATACGCCCCCATCACGCCAGAGCAAGGACCGCACATGACCAGCCAACGCAAACAGACCCCCCGCAGTGCCGCCGTTCACCTGTTGGACGAGGTTTTGGGCGAGGGTCGGTTGCTGTCAGAGCTGTTGGGCACCCGGATGCTGGAACGCCTGAGCCCGGCGGATCGGGCGCGGGCGCAGCGGTTGACGACCGACACCCTGCGCGGGTTGGAACGGGCCGACCGGATCCTGCAAAAGCATCTGCGGAAATATCCACCCCTGACGGTGCGCAATACGCTGCGGCTGGCGACGGTCGAGCTGTGCCTTGGCGGCGATGCGCATGGCATCGTCAACGAGGCGGTGACGATTACCGCGGCTGACACCCATACGGCGGCGATGAAGGGGCTGGTCAACGCCGTGCTGCGCAAAGTCGCGGCCGAGGGCGTCGCGGAATGGGCCAAACTGCGGGTGCCGCGCCTGCCCAAATGGCTGCGCGGGCCGCTGGTCGAGGCGTATGGCGCCGAGGCGATGGCGGCGATGGAGGCGGCGCATTTCGCAGGCCCCGCGCTGGATCTGACGGCAAAGGGCGACGCGGCGGCAGTGGCCGCAGCGGTGGGCGGGGTGTTGCTGCCCAGCGGATCGGTGCGTCTGGCGCAACCGGGGCAGGTGTCGGCGCTTCCGGGGTTTGCCGAAGGCGATTGGTGGGTGCAGGACGCCGCCGCAGCACTGCCCGCAAAACTCCTTGCTGCCAAACCTGACGAGGCCGTGCTGGACATGTGCGCCGCACCGGGCGGAAAAACCATGCAGCTGGCCGCGACCGGTGCCGATGTAACCGCGCTTGATCAATCCGCCTCCCGCATGGTGCGCGTGGCCGAAAACCTGACCCGCACCGGGCTCAAGGCGCATCTGGTCACCGGCGACGCGCTGCAACATCAGGGCCAATACGATGCAATCCTGCTGGATGCGCCCTGTTCGGCCACCGGCACCATTCGCCGCCACCCCGACCTGCCGCTGGCCAAGGACGGCTCGGATTTCGGCGCGCTGATCGAGCTTCAGGAGCAGATGATCGACCACGCGCTGACCCTGCTCAAACCCGGCGGGCGGCTGGTGTTCTGTACCTGCTCGTTGCTGCCAGACGAAGGCGAATGTCAGGTCGAAGACGCCCTAGCGCGTCACCCCGGCCTGCGTGCGGACCGTGACGCGCTGGCGCTGCCCGGCATCGACCCCGCCTGGATCACCGAAGAAGGCGGGCTGCGCCTGCGCCCCGATTACTGGTCGGACCTTGGTGGGATGGATGGCTTTTACATGGCCTGCCTGACCACCTGACCCCGGCGTTCACATTTTCCAAATATCCTTGGGGGTGAAAGGTCAGACCCTGACGGTCTGACCGGAGGGGCAAACCGCCCCCTTTTTCCGCTGCCCAAAATCCCCCGCGACGGCCCCGGCGCAAAAACCGCGCAGCGCAGGTTTTCAGCGGTGACAGCCCGGTTTTGTCAGTCTATCCTTTGCCCAATTCCGCCGTCAGAGCGTGAGAGGCAGAGCTGATGTCCAGACCAGAACGTTTCTCGGCGCGGCACACGCGCTTCATGCATCGGCTGCATGCGCGGCTGAGCACGCTGACGCGCCCGGCCACCGGATTTGTCAGCCAACCCGAACCGCGCACCATCGGGTCTTTTGCGCGCGGGCGGCAGTTGATGGCGGGCAATCTGCTGTTCGCGGGGCATCTGATCGAATCACCGGGCACGAGCCTCTGGCAGATCGACGCCCCCGATATCGCGTTCGAGCACGAGGTCCACGGCTTTGCCTGGCTGGATGATCTGGCCGCTGTGGGCGACGCCGCGACGCGCGCATTGGCGCGCGATTGGCTTTGGGACTGGATCGCACTTTACGGCAATGGCACCGGGCCAGGCTGGACGCCGGACCTGACCGGGCGGCGCATCATCCGCTGGATTCACCACGCGCTGTTCGTGCTGCGCGGGCAGGACAAGGACGCCTCTGAAGCGTTCTTTCGCTCCCTTGGGCAACAGGCGATCTTTCTGGGCCGCCGCTGGCACAAGGCCACCCCCGGATTGCCAAGATTCGAGGCCCTGACCGGGCTGCTTTACGCCGCGCTGTCGCTTGAGGGGATGGAGAAACACACCGCCCCCGCGATCAAGGCGCTGGGGCGCGAGTGTCGCGGTCAGGTCGATGCGCAGGGCGGCATTCCCACCCGCAACCCCGAAGAGCTGCTCGAGGTGTTCACCCTGCTGACCTGGGCCGCGGCGGCGCTGACGGAAACCGGGCGCACCCCGCATCCCGATCATCTGGCCGCGATCGAACGCATCGCCCCCACCCTGCGCACCCTGCGCCATGCCGATGGCGGGCTGGCGCGGTTCCATGGCGGCGGGCGCGGGGCCGAAGGGCGGCTGGATACCGCGCTGGCGGCCAGCGGCGTCAAGACCTTCACCCCTGACGGCCTGTCGATGGGCTATGCCCGGCTTAGCGCCGGTCGCACCAGCGTGATCGTTGACGCCAGCGCCCCGCCGGGGGGCAAGGCCTCGCAGAACGCACATGCTTCGACATTGGCGTTCGAGCTGACCTCGGGGCGGCGGCCGGTGGTGGTCAATTGCGGCTCGGGCGGGTCGTTCGGCATGGACTGGCGGCGGGCAGGGCGGGCAACGCCCAGCCATTCCACCCTGTCGCTGGAAGGCTATTCCAGCGCGCGGCTGGGAGAAGGCGGCGCGCGTGCCGAGATGCTGGTCGATACGCCCACCAAAGTGCCGGTTCAGATGTCGCAGGCCTCGGACGGGATTCGCTTCGAGGGCGGGCACAACGGTTACGTTCGGACCCATGGGCTGACCCATGCCCGCACGCTTGAGATGACGTTCGATGGCCGCGGCATGGCGGGCGAGGATCTGCTGGTCGCGCTTGAAGAGGCCGACAAGCGCCGGTTCGACAAGGTGATGGACGAGGCCCGGCTGCAAGGCGTGCCGTTTCAGGTACGGTTCCACCTGCACCCCGAGGTCGACGCGACGCTTGATATGGGCGGATCCAGCGTGTCGCTGGCGCTTAAAAGCGGCGAGTTGTGGTTGTTCCGGCATGATGCAACGGCAAAAATCGAGCTGGACCCCTCGGTTTACCTTGAAAAAGGCCGCCTCAGGCCGCGTGCGACCAAACAAATCGTTTTATCCAGCCGCGCAATGGACTATGCGACCCGCATCCGGTGGTCGTTGTCAAAGGCGCAGGACACGCCTGTCAGCATTCGCGATCTCAATCGTGACGAGCCGGATTTGACCTGAACCAAAGACCAGAAGGCTGCCCCATGACCGATCTGCATCCCGTGCGCCGTGCGCTGATTTCCGTTTCCGACAAGACCGGCCTGATCGCGCTGGCCCAGGCGCTGACCGCGCGCGGGGTCGAACTGCTGTCAACCGGCGGATCCGCCAAAACGCTGCGCGAGGCCGGGCTCGAGGTGCGCGATGTGGCCGAGGTCACCGGCTTTCCCGAAATGATGGACGGTCGCGTCAAGACCCTGCACCCCAAGGTGCACGGCGGGCTGCTGGCGCTGCGCGACAACCCCGAGCATAAATCGGCGATGGAAGCACATCAGATCGGCGCGATCGACCTGCTGGTGGTCAACCTTTATCCGTTCGAAGAAACCGTCACCAAGGGCGCCGATTATGACACCTGCATCGAGAATATCGACATCGGCGGCCCGGCGATGATCCGCGCGGCAGCCAAGAACCACCGCTTTGTGAACGTGGTGGTGGATGTCGAGGATTATGACGCCCTGCTGGCCGAGCTGGACGCCAACGACGGCCAGACCTCCTATGGCTTCCGGCAGCGTTTGGCGCAGACGGCTTATGCCCGCACCGGTGCCTATGATGCCGCCGTGTCCACCTGGATGGCCGCCGCCATTGGCGACGAGGCGCCGCGCCGCCGGGTTGTGGCCGGCACGCTGGCGCAGACCCTGCGCTATGGCGAGAACCCGCACCAGAAAGCAGCGTTCTATCTGGATGGCACCAAACGCCCCGGCGTGGCGACAGCACAGCAGCTTCAGGGCAAAGAGCTGTCCTATAACAACATCAACGACACGGATGCGGCGTTTGAGCTGGTGTCGGAATTCCTGCCCAACGACGGCCCGGCCTGCGCGATCATCAAGCACGCCAACCCCTGCGGCGTGGCGCGCGGTGCAACCCTGACCGAGGCCTATGGCCGCGCGTTCGATTGCGACCGCACCAGTGCCTTTGGCGGGATCATCGCGCTGAATCAGGTGCTGGATGCAGCGACGGCCGAGGAAATCAGCCAGATATTCACCGAAGTGGTCATCGCCCCCGGCGCCGATCAGGCCGCGCGTGACATCTTTGCCAAAAAGAAAAACCTGCGCCTGCTGATCACCCCCGGCATGGCGAACCCCGCCGATGCGGCGCTGACGTTCCGGCAGGTGTCGGGCGGGTTCCTGGTGCAGGACAAGGACAACGGTCATATCGACCTGCCCGACCTGAAAGTGGTCACCAAGCGCGCGCCGACTGACAAGGAACTGGCCGACCTGCTGTTCGCCTGGACCGTCGCCAAACATGTGAAATCCAACGCCATCGTCTATGTCAAAGACGGGGCGACTGTGGGTGTGGGCGCAGGCCAGATGAGCCGCGTCGACAGCTGCCGGATTGCCGCGCGCAAATCGGTCGATATGGCCGAGGCGCTGGGGCTGACTGCCCCGCTGACCCAAGGCTCGGTCGTGGCGTCGGATGCGTTCTTTCCCTTTGCCGACGGTCTGCTGACCGCCGCCGAAGCGGGGGCCACAGCGGTTATTCAGCCCGGTGGCTCCATGCGCGACGACGAGGTGATCAAGGCCGCGGATGAGGCCGGGTTGGCGATGGTTCTGACCGGAATGCGGCATTTCCGCCACTAAAGCGAGGCAACCCTGCCCGGCGGCGCAGTGCGTGGCGCGGGCAGGAGGCCTCCGGCGGGGATATTTTGGAAATGTGAATGCGGGGCCGTGCGCCCCGAGGAGAGCGCGATGCGGCGGGTATTCTGGGCGGGCTTCTGGACTTTTCTGGCGGATCAGGCCAGCAAATATCTGGTGGTGCATCTGCTGAACCTGCGTCAACTGGGCGAGATTGATCTGGTGCCGCCGTTTCTGAATCTGCGGATGGCGTGGAATTACGGGATCAATTTTGGCCTGTTTGCGCAGGGCACCGATCTGGTGCGCTGGGTGCTGATTGTGCTGGCGCTGCTGATTTCGGGCGGTGTGCTGTGGTGGGTCATGCGCGACAGACCGGGGCGGGCCGGGCAGATCTCGGCCGGGTTGCTGATCGGCGGGGCGCTTGGCAATGTGGTGGACCGGCTGCTTTATGGCGCCGTGGCGGATTTTCTGAACATGTCGTGCTGCGGGATCGCCAACCCCTTTGCCTTCAATATCGCCGATGTGGCGATCTTTGCCGGGGCTTTGGGGTTGGTTCTGTGGGGCGGGGCGAAAAAGGCCGCGTGACGAGGGCGAGACAATCCGCTAAGCAAAGGGCGGACCAAATCGGAGGCTGGCAATGCGGATGCCGCGTGCGTTGATCTTGATCGCTTGTGTTGTCTTGTCGGCCTGTTCGGGCGACGGGCGGGATATTCGTTTGCGCGATATGCGCTCGTTCTCTGATGGGCCGGACGAGTTTTCAATCCTTCCAAACAAGGCGCTTGAGGCCCCTGCGGATTATGCGGCGTTGCCTGTGCCGACGCCGGGCGGGACCAACCTGACCGATCGCAACCCGCTTGGGGATGCGGTGGCGGCTTTGGGTGGCAAGCCATCTGCGCTGATTGCATCGGGTGTGCCTGCATCGGATGCCGCATTGGTCAGCCACGCCAGCCGCAGCGGTGTTTCGGCGGATATCCGCCCGACCCTTGTGGTCGAGGACGAGGAATTCCGCCGTCGGAAATCGCGCTTTACCCGGATCCGGCTGGTGCGTGTCGACCGCTATAACGACGTGTACAAACGTCAGTCGCTGGATGCACATGACGAGGTGGACCGGTTTCGCCGGGTTGGCATTACCACGCCGTCCGCCCCGCCGGGCGCGCGCTAAGTCACAAGCGCGTCAGCTTGGCTTGCGGTTGCCGCAGTAGGGCGTATCTTGCACCTAACTTGCAGGAGAACGCCGATGATCCGTCTTACCGCCCCGATCCTGACCCTGATCGCGGCCTTTGCCGTGAGCACCGCGCCCGCGCGGGCTGATGATCAGCTGACCCATTTCAATCTGGACAACGGGATGGAGGTTCTGGTGATCGAAGATCACCGGGCGCCGGTTGTGGTTCAGATGGTTTGGTATCGTGCCGGATCTGCCGATGAACCCACCGGCCAGTCCGGCGTGGCGCATTTTTTGGAACACCTGCTGTTCAAGGGCACCGATACGTTGGCACCGGGCGAGTTTTCCGCAACGGTGGCGCGCAACGGCGGCAATGACAACGCCTTCACCAGTTATGACTACACCGCCTATTTTCAGCGCGTCGCGGCGGATCGGCTGGAACTGATGATGCGGATGGAAAGTGACCGCATGGTCAACCTGCGCCTAAGCGAAAGCGATATCGCCACCGAGCGGGACGTGATCCTTGAAGAGCGCAATCAGCGCGTGGACAACAACCCCTCGTCGCTGTTCCGTGAGCAGAAGGATGCGGTGCAATACCTCAACCATCGCTACGGCGTGCCGGTGATCGGCTGGCGCCACGAGATGGAAGAGCTGAGCCTTGAGGACGCGCTGTCCTACTATGGCACCTATTATTCGCCCAACAACGCGATCCTGATCGTCGCGGGCGACGTGCAGCCCGACGCGGTGCGCGCGCTGGCGCAGAAATATTATGGCGTCCTTCCGGCCAATCCCGACCTGCCCAAGCAACGTTACCGCAGCACTGAGCCGCCACAGATCGCCGAGCGGCGGCTGATCTTCCGCGATGCGCGGGTGGCGCAGCCCTATGTCAGCCGGTCTTACCTGGCGCCTGAACGCGACAGCGGCGCGCAGGAAAAGGCGGCGGCGCTGACTCTGCTGGCCGATATTCTGGGCGGTGGCACCACTTCGGTTCTGGCTGAAAAGCTGCAATTCGACACGCAGCAGGCGGTGTATACGGGGGCCTACTACAGCGACACGTCACTGGATGACACGACTTTTGATCTGGTGATCGTGCCGGTGCAGGGCGTCAGCCTGCAACAGGCCGAAGACGCGATGGACAAGGTGCTGGCCGATTTCCTGGTGCAGGGCGTCGATGCCGAACAGCTGGACCGCATCAAAATGCAGGTCCGCGCCTCCGAGGTTTACGCCCGCGACAATGTCGAGGGGCTGGCCAACCGCTATGGCCGGGCGCTGACGCAGGGGCTGACGATCAAGGACGTGCAGGACTGGCCCGCAACGCTGGATGCCGTAACCGCCGATGACATCATGGCCGCCGCGCGCGAATTGCTGGACAAGCGCCATTCTGTCACCGGCTGGCTGATGGCCGAGGAGGTAAGCCAATGATGACCCGCTTCATTCTGCTGTGCATCGCGCTGCTGGCCGCCCTTCCGGCCCGCGCGGGTGTGGATATTCAGACGCTCACCACGCCGGGCGGCATTTCCGCCTGGCTGGTCGAGGATCACTCGATCCCCTTCACCGCGCTGGAGCTGCGGTTTCGTGGTGGTGCGGCGCTGGATGACCCGGCCAAAAAGGGCGCGACCAATTTGATGGTCGGACTGCTGGAAGAAGGCTCCGGTGATCTGGACGCTCGCGGTTTCGCCCGCGCGACCGAAGCGCTGGCCGCCAGTTTCCGCTATGATCTGTCGGATGACGTGGTCTCGGTCTCGGCACGGTTCCTGACTGAAAACCGCGATCAGGCGGTGGCGCTGCTGCGCGATTCGCTGGTGGCGCCGCGCTTTGATCCCGACGCCGTCGAACGGGTGCGCGGGCAGGTGATTTCCGGCCTGCTGTCCGATCAAAAAGACCCGCGCGACATCGCCTCGCGGGCATTTGAAACGCTGATCTTTGGCGACCACCCTTACGGCGCGCCGATGTCGGGCACCATGGACAGCGTGCAGGCGCTGACCCGCGCTGACTTGATCGCCGCGCACGCAGGCGCGCTGGCGCGGGATCGGCTGTATGTCTCGGCTGTGGGCGATATCACCGCCGATGAATTGTCGGCGCTGCTGGATGGGCTGCTAGGCGATCTGCCCGCCACCGGCGCGCCGCTGCCCGGCCCGGCCAAGCTGAACTTCCCCGGCGGGGTGCAGGTGGTGCCGTTCGACACACCGCAATCCGTGGCCCTGTTCGGCCAGCGCGGGATCGACCGCGAAGACCCGGATTTCTTTGCCGCCTATGTGCTGGACCTGATCCTTGGCGGCGGCTCGTTCGAAAGCCGCCTGATGCAGGAGGTGCGCGAGAAACGCGGCCTGACCTATGGCGTCTATACCTATCTGGCCGACAAGGATCAGGCGCAGATGTGGATGGGCTCGGTCGCGTCGGGCAATGATCGCATAGCCGAGGCCGTCGCGGTGATCCGCGAGGAATGGCAGAAACTGCTGGACGATGGCGTGACCGAAGAAGAGCTGGCCAATGCCAAGACCTATTTGACCGGTGCCTATGCGCTGCGGTTTGACGGCAATGCGACCATCGCCAACATCATCGTTTCGATGCAGATGGAGGATTTGCCGACCGACTATATCAATACCCGCAACGATCAGGTCAACGCCGTCACGCTTGACGATGTCGCCCGCGTGTCCAAACGCCTGCTGGACCCCGCGCACCTGACCTTTGTCGTCGTCGGTCAGCCCGTGGGGCTTGCGACCGCTGGAAACTAAGCGGGGTTTGCGCCCAAACGCCTCAGCCTGATCAGGCGCATTGAGCGCGCAGGGCGATCATGGCACTCTGACTGCGGACTGCGGGGGCTGAGGATCGTCATGACTATATGGCTGCTGATCGCGTTGATCGTTGGGCTGACCGCCGCCATGGCGGTCTATCTTGGGCCGCTGCGCCTGCTGCGTCGCCGCGAATTCTGGCTGTCGCATCTGGTGATGTGGCTGGGCCTCTGGCTGATTTGGGGCTTTGTCGTCACGCTTTATCCCGACAGACCACTTGCCGAGCTGACCATGCTGATGGGCGGGTTTTGGACTCTGGGCGGCGGCATCTGTTTTGCTGTCCTATATGTGTCCCGCCGCCTGAAACGCGACGGCGAAACACCTGACTAGACCTTACTCGCCGTAGGGCACCCAGATCGTCTTGACCTCGGTTGCGGCCTCAAGAAACGCGCGGCCTTCGCCCTCGGTTCCCATCCAGTCGCGCGCCTGACCGTTGTTGACCCAGCTGCGCTTGAGGTTGCCCGCGCTGGCGGCTTCGATCAGCCCCGACAGTTCAGACGACGAAAAGCTCCAGACCGCGTCAACATCCAGATGCTGCGCCAGAACCTTGGCCAGATCCGCATGTGGCCCGGTCAGAATGTTCACCACCCCGCCCGGCACATCCGACGTATCCAGCACCTGATAAAAATCGGTCGCGGCCAGCGGAAACGCCTCGCTTGCGGCCAGAACCATCCGGTTGCCCATCGCAATCGCTGGCGCCATGACGGATACCAGCCCCAGCAGCGGCGCTTCGTCGGGGCAGATCGCGCCGATCACGCCCACCGGTTCGCGCATCGCCATGGCGACACCGCGGATCGGCACGCTTTTGACCTGCCCGTCAAACTTGTCGGCCCAGGCGGCATAGGTGAACAGGCGGCTGATACTGGCCTCGACCTCTTTTGCGCCACTGCGCCCGCCGGTCAGCCCATCAATCCGCGCGGCAAACTCCGCCGCCCGCGCCGACAGGTTTTCGGCGATGTAATACAGGATCTGTGCCCGCAGATGTGCCGTGCTTTTGGCCCAGCCACCGGCACCGCGCGCCGCTTCGACCGCGTTGCGCACATCCTTGCGCCCGGCAATCGGCACCTGACCCAGCAGCGCCCCGGCGCGTGAAAACACCGGCTGTGAATATCCGCCATCAGGCCGCGCCTGCTTGCCGCCGATATACAGCTTCGGCGTCCGGTCGATCCCCTCGGCCTCGCTACCCTCGCCGGTGAAGCCTTCGATCTTGGTCAGCGGCTTGGTCTTGCCCTTGGGCCGGGTATAGGCGTTCAGGCCTTCCCAACCGCCTTCGCGCCCGAACCCGCTTTCACGCATCCCGCCAAAGCCCGCGGCGGCGTCAAACAGATTGGTGGCATTGACCCAGACCACACCGGCAACCAGCTTGGGTGCGATATCCAGCGCAAGGTTCACGTTCTCGGTCCAGACCGTCGCGGCAAGGCCATAGCGCGTGTTGTTGGCCACATCCACCGCCTCGGTCGGGGTGCGGAAGGTGGTCGAGACCAGAACCGGGCCGAATATCTCTTCCTGCATCAGGCGTGACGTCGGCGTCAGCCCGGTGATCAGCGTCGGTGGATAATAGCACCCGCCCGCAGGCAGCTGTGCGTTCACGCAATAGGTCTCGCCCTCGGTATTGCCGTCCACCATGTCGCGGATGGTTTGCACCTGCACCGGGTCCACGATCGCGCCCACGTCAATGCATTTGTCCAACGGATCACCGATCCGCAGCCCGTCCATCCGTGCGCGCAGCTTGGCGTGGAACCGCTCGGCCACGCCTTCTTGGACCAACAGCCGCGAGCCTGCGCAACAGACCTGTCCCTGATTGAACCAGATCGCATCGACCAGCCCCTCAACCGCGCTGTCCAGATCAGCGTCATCGAACACGATATAGGGCGACTTACCGCCCAGCTCCAATGTCAGCGCCTTGCCGCTGCCCGCCGTCGCTTGCCGGATCTTGCGCCCCACCTCGGTCGAGCCGGTAAAGGCGATTTTGTCGATCCCCTCATGGGCCACGATCATCTCGCCGACCGCGCCGTCGCCGGTCACGATATTGACCACGCCCTTGGGCAGCCCGGCCTGTCGGCAAATATCCGCAAACAACAGCGCCGTCAGCGAGGTGTATTCAGCAGGCTTCAGCACCACCGTGTTGCCCATCGCCAAAGCGGGGGCCACCTTCCACGCCAGCATCAGCAGGGGGAAATTCCACGGGATGATCTGGCCACACACGCCCAAGGCGCGGCGGTCCGGCATCTCGGCCTGCATCAGCTGCGCCATGCCCGCGTGGTAATAAAAATGCCGCTGCGCCAGCGGCACGTCGATGTCGCGGCTTTCGCGGATCGGCTTGCCGTTATCCAGCGTTTCCAGCACCGCAAACAGCCGCGCATGTTTCTGCATCAACCGCGTCAGCGCATACATATGCCGCGCACGACCATGCCCGCCCAGCTTCTCCCACTTCGGCTGCGCCTTGCGCGCGGCCTCGACCGCGGTATCCACATCCGCTTGCGTCGCCTGCGTCAGCATCGCCAGCGTTTCACCCGTGGCCGGGTTTTTCGACAAAAACCCCTCGCCCGGCGCGGTAAAGCTGCCATTGATGAAATGCCCGAACCGGTCGCCCTGATCCACCAGCCACGCCAAAGCCTCGGCTGCGGTTTCAGGCGCGGGGCCATACTCCATGCTCTCGAAAATCTCTTTTACACTCATCGTCTTATCCCATCGAATGGCGGTAGGACGCGGAATAGGCGCCAGTGACATGATGCTCCAACTGGCGCTCGATATCCCCCAACAGCGACGACGCGCCAAAGCGGAACAGATCCGGTTGCAGCCAGCGATTTCCCAGCTCTTCCTTGATCAGGCTCAGATAAACCAACGCATCCTTGGCCTTGGAAATCCCGCCCGCCGGCTTATAGCCAATGCGCACCCCGGTGCGCTCGTGATACTCGCGGATTGCGCGGATCATCACCAGACTGACCGGCAGCGTCGCATTCACGCTTTCCTTCCCGGTCGAGGTCTTGATGAAATCCGCCCCCGCCATCATGCACACCAGACTGGCCCGCGCCACATTGCGCAGACTGCCCAATTCGCCGGTGGCCAGAATTGCCTTCACATGCGCCTCGCCGCAGGCCGCGCGAAAGGCGCGCATCTCGTCATACAGCGCCTGCCAGTTGCCAGTCAGAACATGCCGCCGCGAAATCACGATATCAATCTCATGCGCTCCGGCATTCACACTCTCGCCGATCTCGGCCACGCGCAGATGGAACGGCGACAACCCCGCCGGAAACCCGGTGGAAACCGCCGCCACGGGAATTCCCGTGCCCTCAAGTGCGGCCACAGCCGGGGCGACCATCTCGTGATACACGCAGACCGCGCCGGTGGTGATCCCGTCCACACCCAACGCCTCTAGGATATCGTGGCGCACGGGCTGGCGCGCCTTGGCGCACAGGCGCTGCACCCGCCCGACAGTGTCATCGCCCGCCAGCGTGGTCAGATCAATGCAGGTGATCGCCTTCAGCAACCACGCCGCCTGATACTCTTTCTTCACACTGCGCCGACCGGGCAGAGTGGCCGCACGCCGCTCGATGGCCGAGGTGTTGGCCTGCGCCGCGCGCACCCAATCCAGATCCAGCGCCATGCCGGGATTGCGCAGCTCGGTGACCAGCGGCAGGTGTGTTTTGATGTTTTGGGTGTCGGTCTGCACCTCGCCCCTCCCATGATCGGTGTTCATCTCAGCGTCGCATGAGGCCCGCATCTTGGCAAGCGCGCGCGTCGCGTCAGGGCGTGATCCGGCCTGCGTTGCGCAGCCCCACCAGCCCCGCGGGGGCGGTGTTTTCCGGGGTGGCAACCGGCACGCCCTGCGCCGCAAGTGCTGCGCAATAGGCGGGCACCAGCGCGCTGTCGCCCAGCACCGCCACCTGCTGACCCAGCCAATAGGGCCGCGCCGCCGACAGCTCAGCCCCGATCAGATGGCCCGCGATGGCAGCGAAATCACCGCGCAATTCGGCGCTGCTCAGATGTGTCGCCAATCGCTCGGGGCGGGATTGCGTGTCGGCCACGGCCTGCGCGTCCGCCGCATCGCCTGCGTTCAGGGCATGCCACAGGCGCGGGGTCAGAAAACTTTGGAAACTCACCGCTTCCCCGGCGCTGATCTGCACCCAATGGCTGCGGTCCGGCCCGATCACACAGGCCACCCCATCCCAATTGGTATGCAGCGTGACCAGCCCCAGCAGATGCAGCCGAACCGGCGCGGGCAATCGCCCCAACGGGGCCGCCTGCACCAGATCGCCCAGCGGCAAAGCATCGGGGCGCAGCGCACATGGCACAGGTTGCGCGGCCTCACCGGCACGCACGATCAGCGCGGTGTCAGCGCCCAATTGCGCCATAACCTCTGCCGCATCGGCGCCGCTGGCGGTGGCACAGACCGCACCACCGGCAAAGCCCCAGCCTTGGGCCTTGCCATCATCCTCAATCACGCCGAACCAATCTATCTGTGTCATGCCCCGCAGATACCCGCCCGGCGCAGACCCGTCAATTCAGGCGCCTTCGCTTTGGTCCGATCGGGTCAGCCGCACCATCGCGTCGTATTGCGACAGGAACACCTCGCCCGACAGCTCATCCAGAAAATGGCTGCGCTTCAGCCGGTCCATCACCGGGCCTTTGACCTCGGACAGGTGCAGCTTGATGTCCAGATCCTTCAGCCGCTGATTGATCGCCTCAAGGCTTTCCAGCGCCGACATATCCACCTCGTTCACGGCCGAGCACATCAACACCACATCCTTGATCGGCTCGTCACAGGCGATGCGGTTGTAAATGTAATCCTCAAGGAACCGCGCGTTGGCGAAATACAGGCTTTCGTCGATCCGCAGCGTCACCATCGACGGCGCGGTCTGAACGTCATGCCGGTTGATGTTGCGGAAATGCTGCGTGCCCGGCACCAGCCCCACCTCGGCCACATGCGGCCGCGAGGTTTTGTACAGGAACAACCCGATCGACAGGATCACCCCGACCGACACGCCAACCTCAACCCCGAACCCCAGCGTCAGCGCGATCGTCGATGCCACGGCGGTGAAATCCACCTTGGAGTACGACCACGTTTTGCTCAGGATCGAGAAGTCGACAAGGCTCAGCACAGCCACGATGATCGTTGCGGCCAGCGTTGCGTTCGGCAAGAAATACAAAAGCGGCGTCAGTAGCAGCGCGGCCAACAGGATGCCCACCGCCGTGAACGCCCCCGCCGCGGGCGTCTCTGCCCCCGCGTCGAAGTTCACGACCGAGCGCGCAAACCCGCCCGTCACCGGATACCCGCCCGAGATTGCGGCGGCGATGTTCGACGCCCCCAACCCGATCAGCTCCTGATCCGGGATGATCCGCTGGCGCCTTTTCGCGGCCAGTGTCTGCGCGACCGACACCGATTCCACAAACCCGATGACCGAAATCAGCAGCGCCGACACAAACAACGACGACCACAGATCCGCATCAAACGATGGCAACGTCAGCGGCGGCAAACCCATCGGCACCTCGCCCACGATCCGCACACCCTTGTCCTGCAACCCGAAAATCCAGGTCGCCAGCGTGGTCACAACCACCGCCGCGACCGGCCCAGCCTTGGCCATGATATCGGCCAGCCGTGGCTTCATCCCGGTCGCCAGCAACAGCGGCTTCAACCCCTTGCGCACCCAGAACAGAAACGCCGTCGTGGTCAGCCCGATAAACAACGTGATCGGATTGGCCAGATGCTGGTTCTCGAACAGCGACCCCAACAGCTGCGGCAGGGTATGCCCCTCGGCCTTGATGCCAAACAGATGCTTCATCTGGCTGGTGGCGATCAGCACCCCCGAGGCCGTGATGAACCCCGCGATCACCGGATGTGACAGGAAATTCGCCAGAAACCCCAGCCGGAACACCCCCATCACCAACAAGATAAGCCCCGAAATGAACGCCAGCGTGATCGCCGCCACCACATATTCCGCCGTGCCCTGCAACGCCAGATTGCCCACCGCCGCCGCTGTCATCAGCGACACCACCGCCACCGGCCCCACCGCCAGCACCCGGCTGGTGCCGAACACCGCATAGGCCACCAGCGGCAGGATCGAGGCATAAAGCCCCATTTCCGCCGGCAACCCCGCCAGCAACGCATAGGCCAGCGATTGCGGGATCAGCATGATCGTCACAATCACCGCCGCCGCCATGTCCGAGGTCAGCGTTTCGCGGTCATATGTCTTGGACCACTGCAAAATCGGCAGATGGCGTTCCAGATGCTTGCGGTTCAGTGTCGGCAGTCGCATGAGGCGATGTCCTTGGATCAGAAAATATATCAGGCAGGGTTTACCCTGCCTGCCGTGGTCTTGTGTCTGTCTTGCCTAGCTGGCCGATACCTTCTCGGGCTTCGCCAGCCACTCGCGACCGCGCAGCATCGCCTTCCAGTATACCGGCGGCAGGATCTGCTCTTTCAGGATCCACGCTGCGCGGGTCGGCTTGGTGCCATCCAGCATCCACTTGGGGAATGACGGCAGCAACGCCCCGCCATAGCCAAACTCAGCCAGCACGATCTTGCCGCGCTCCACCGTCAGCGGGCACGAGCCATAGCCATTGTACAGCGCCGTCGGTGATGTGCCACTGATGTCATCCACCAGATTCTGCGCCACGATCGGCGCCTGCATCCGCGCGGCGGCGGCGGTCTTGGCGTTGGGCGCGTTCATCACATCGCCCAGCGACCAGATGTTGTCATATTCCTTGTGGCGCAGCGTCGCCTGATCGACATCGACCCACCCGGCGGCATCGGCCAGCGGCGACACCCGGATGAAATCCGGCGCAACCTGCGGCGGGCAGACATGCATCATGTCGAACTCGACCTCGACCCGTTCAACCGGGGTGTCGGGCTTGGTCACGTCAAACCACGCCTTTTTCGCCGGACCGTCCACCGCCACCAGATTGTGGAAGAAGTTCAAACTGGCATCGTACCGCTTCACATAGGCCTCAAGCGCGGGCACGTAATCCTTCACGCCAAACAGCACACCGCCGGCGTTCATGAACCTGATATCAATGTCCTTCAGCGCGCCATTGCGCAGCCAGGTATCACCAGACAGATACATCGCCTTTTGCGGCGCACCGGCACATTTGATCGGCATCGGCGGCTGGGTGAACAGCGCCCGCCCCTCTTTCAGCCCCTTCACCAGTTCCCAAGTGTAAGGCGCCAGATCATAGCGATAGTTCGAGGTCACGCCGTTCTTGCCCAGCGTCTCGACCAGCCCCTCAACCTTGTTCCAGTCCAGCTTCAGACCGGGGCACACGACCAAGCGATCGTATTTCACCACTCGGCATCCATCCAGAACAACGGCGTTGTCCTTGGGCTCAAACGCCGCCACGGCAGATTTGATCCAATGCACCCCTTTGGGGATCAGGCTGCCCATGGTCTTGGCCGTGGTCTGTGCGTCGAAAATACCCGCGCCCACCATGGTCCAACCGGGTTGATAGTAATGAATGTCGGCCGGGTCCAGAATGGCGATGTTCAGATCCGACTTGCGCGCGATCAGGCTTGACGCCACCGAAATGCCCGCCGCGCCGCCGCCCACGATTACCACGTCATACTTTGCATCGCCGGTGTCGGTCGGGGTCTTGCCGCCATTGACGATCCGGCGCACCACGCCCGCCATGTCATACCCGGCCGCCTTGGTCGCGCTCAGGATATCCGAGGGCGATTTGTCCTTCGCTACCGCCAAAGACCACAGCGTGGCCGAACGCGTGCCCGTCCGGCAATACGCCAGAACCGGCCCCGGCAGCGAAACCATCGCCTTGCCGAAATCCGCTGCATCCTGATCCGACACCTTGCCCGCCACGATCGGCAGATACTGGGCTGTCAGCCCGGCGGCCCGCGCCGCGGCGTCGATCTCTTCAAAGGTCGGCTGATCCGCCGCTTCGCCGTCAGGCCGGTTGCACAGGATCGAGCGAAAGCCCATCTGCGCCAGCGCGCCGACGTCGTCCGGCAGGATTTGTGGCGCGACAGAGATCTCGTCCGAGATTTTTTTGGGGTCCATTGTGCGGTCCTTTCGAGGGCTCCTCGTTTGTGAACATATAAAGTAATATGAATGTTTAGTTCAATAGAGCTTCTGCGCTGGGGCGCAATGACACAGCCCCCCGGTGGGGCGGCTTGGGGGCGCGATTTCGCACCGATGCAATACCGACGTAATACCGACGTGAAACCGATGTGTCACCGACACGAAAAAACCCGCCCTCGGTCGAGGGCGGGTGATACTTCTCACATCAGGTCAACCCCGGATCAGGCGGCTGCAAAGCCCGCGTCAAGCGCCCCAAGGATCACGTTCACCTCGTCGTCGGTGATGGTCAGCGGCGGCGACATCAGCACGTTGTGCCCGCCCAGCCGCACCATCGCCCCGGCCTCATAGGCGGTCTTGTGGATGCGCTTCATCGTTGCCATGTCCATCGCGGTTTTGCTGGCCTTGTCGCTGACAATCTCGATCCCGGTCATCAATCCGTGGCCACCGCGAACGTCGCCGATAATGTCATATTTATCAGCAAGTTGCAGAACGCCTTCGTACAGCTGCGTGCCGCGTGCGGCGGCGTTGGTCTTGGTGTCCAGCCGCAGGGTTTCGGACAGGCAGGCGGTGACCGCGGCGGCCCCCACAGGATGCGCCGAATAGGTATAGCCGTGATAAATCGCGCCCTCGCCGGTGGTGTCCTTTTCGAACACATCGGCGACCTTCTCGCTCATCAGCGCGGCACCCACCGGGAAATACCCCGAGGTAATGCCCTTGGCGGTGCTCATCATATCCGGCTGCACCCCCCAATGACGCGCCCCCGACCAATCACCTGTCCGCCCAAATCCGGTGATCACCTCGTCCGAGATCAACAAAATCCCATGCCGATCACAGATCTCGCGCATCAGCCGCATGAAGCTGGCATCGGGCACGATAACCCCGCCAGCCCCTTGAATTGGCTCCATAATAAACGCGGCGATCGTGCTGGCACCTTGGAAGGCGATCTCGTCTTCCATCGCGGCGGCGATGTTTTGCGCCAGAACAGCACCATCCGTTTCGTTGAACGGGTTGTGATAGGTATAGGGGCTGGGCAGGTGGAAACATCCCGCCAGAAGCGGCTCGTATGCCGTGCGGAACCGGTTGTTGCCATTGACGCTGGCGCCGCCGAAATGGGTGCCGTGATAGCCTTTCTTGAGGCTCAGGAACTTGGTGCGCGTCGGTTCGCCCCGCAGCCGGTGATACTGCCGCGCCAGTCGCAGGCAGGTTTCCACCGAATCCGACCCGCCCGAGGTGAAGAACACCCGCGCCACGCCGTCTTCCTTGAAAAACTCGCGCACGGCATACGATGCCTCGATCGCCGCCGGGTTGGTGGCCCCGGCAAAGGCCGAGTAGTAGGGCAGATCATAAAGCTGCTTGGCGATGGCCTCTTTGATCACATTGTTGGAATAGCCAAGGTTCACACACCACAGACCGCCCACGGCATCGACCACGCTGTGTCCGTCGATATCGGTGATATGAACCCCTTCAGCCGCTTTGATGATGGTGGGTTCATTAGCTTGCACGTCCGCCGGGTGGCCCATCGGGTGCCACAGGTGGCGTGCATTATTTTCTTTGAGGAAGTTGTCGTCTTTCATGGCGGTGCTCCAATCCAAATTTGATCAAATCCTAACGTGAGTCTGCGGCCGGTCCAAGTGCAATGGCGACGTATTGCGCCAGAAAACGAAGCCTCCCGCCGAAATCGGCGAGGGGTGCTGATTTGTGCATCGACCCCGTAGGGCTTAGTCCAGCTCTTCCGGCAGGATCAAGTTTAGCAGGATCGACAGGCCTGCGGCAGGCAGAAGGCCGCTGGTCAGCAGAATTTGCACCGTTTTGCCCGTATGCTGAAGCGCCTCGGGCACCATTTGCAGCCCAAGGCCAACCGACAGCGAGACGGCGAAGATCACCATGTTGCGCCGGTTCCAGGTCACGTCAGACAACATGCTGATCCCCGCGGCGCAGACCATGCCGAACATCACGATAACGCCGCCACCCAGCACGTTGATCGGCACCGTGGCCACGATCGCGCCGAATTTCGGAATCATGCCGCAAATGATCAGAAAGATCGCGCCGATTGTGACAACGTGGCGGCTCATCACCCCGGTCATGCTGATCAGGCCGACATTCTGACTGAACGAAGTGTTGGGCAGCCCGCCGAAAACGCCCGCCACTGCGGTGCCCAGACCATCGGCAAAGGTGGCGCCGGTGATTTCCTTGTCGGTCGCCTCGCGGCCCGCGCCACCCTTGGTGATGCCGCTGACATCGCCGACGGTTTCAATCGCAGAAATCACCGCCATGAAGCACATGCCGATGACAATGGCCGAGTTGAACTGAAGCCCCCATTTGAACGGTGTCGGCAGTTCGAACAGCGGGGCAAAGGCGATCTTGGAAAAGCTGACCTGCCCCATGAAATAGGCCACGACATAGCCCGCGACCAGACCCACTAGAACCGCGGCAACGGACATCAGCCCCTTGGTGAAGAACTTGATCGCCAGCGTCACGACAATCACCACCAGCGCGGGCAGCCACATCGCCAGCGACCCGAATGCGGGCTTGCCGATCAGCGGTACGCCGCCAGCGGCATACTGGATGCCCACCTTGACCAGCGCCAGACCGATCATCAGCACGATCAGGCCGGTGACCAGTGGCGGTAGGGCAAAACGGATCTTGCCGATCACAGTCCCCAGCAGGAAGTGGAAACAGCCGCCGATCAACACGCCGGTCATCAGGCCCGCCATTCCGGCCGTGCCTTGCCCGGCCACCGCCGGGATCATGATTGGCAGAAAGGCAAAGCTGGTGCCCTGCACGATCGGAAGCCGCGCGCCCACCGGACCAATGCCGATGGTCTGAAACAGTGTGGCGATGCCCGCAAACAGCATCGACATCTGGATCATATAGGTCATGTCGGGAAACCCGAGCGCGCCCTGATCCGAACCAAAGCCAAAGCCCGCTGCCCCGGCCACGATGATCGCGGGGGTGACGTTGCTGGCGAACATCGCCAGAACGTGCTGAATTCCCAGCGGTACCGCCTTGGCCAGCGGCGGCGTATAGTCCGGGTCCATCATCTGGGCCGGGGTCCCGAGTGTCGTGTCTGTCATCCCTATTTCTCCTGTTGGATTGTGCGGCCCCTTCTTGGTCGGGGGCATCAGTCTGTGATTGTTATGGGGTGGTCGAGCTTGTGTTCCTGAAGGTTGGCCGTGTCGCCGATGCGGTCGATCACGGCGAACAGGCCGGGCGCGTGCAGCGGTGTCAGCACCCCGTGCCAGATGCCGCGATGCAGGTTGATCCCCTGACCGGGTGCCGCGATGAAGGCGCGGATATCGTCCGGCGTGCCATTGTTGTCCGATGCCACGATGACCAGCCAGGGGTGCTGGCTCATCGGGATGAACGCCTGACTGCCTTCGGGGTGGCGCTCGACCAGATCCAGTGCATAGGGCAGGCTGCGCGGCTGGGCCTTGAAGACCGAGATACCGGCGCGGCCGTCGGCGCCAAAATCCAGCAGCGCACGGTCGTGATAGCGGCCGCAACACCCCTGATTGATGATTTTGTCGGGCGTGCCTTCGGCCTCAAGCACATCGCCATAGGGGGCGAAGGCTTGGGCTGTCAGCGGTTGGGTTTTGATCGTCTTGGTCATGCGCGGTTTGGCTCGGCGGGTCAGGTCAAAGGGTCAGGGCTGGATGGCGGTTCACATCTTTATACAAAAGATAGCGAAAGGGTTCGGTGCCGGTGGCAATGCAAGCCTGCGGGCAGAAGGCGCGCAGCCACATGAAATCACCGGGGCCAACCTCGACCCAGTCGGTGTTCAGCAGGTATCGCGCCGTGCCTTGCAGCACATACAGCCCGTGTTCCATCACATGGGTTTCGGCGAAGGGAATGCGCCCGCCGGGCTGGAAGGTGACAATATTGACGTGGCAATCAAAGCGCAGGTCGGTGGTGTCGACAAAGCGGGTGGTGGACCACAGATCGGTATTGGGCATGGTTTGAGCGGGCACGTCGTGATCGGAGGTGATCACCAGCGGCGGGCGTTGGAGGCCCGGCGCGGCGTGCCAGCGTTTGCGGACCCAGTGAAAGCACAGAGGGGCGGGGCCGTCGTTATGCACGGTCCAGATTGCGCCGATCGGAATATGGGCAAAGCCGCCTGCAGCCAGAGTATGGGCGGTGCCATTCACGGTCAGGCGCATGGTGCCGCTTGCGACAAGGATCGCGGCCTGCGCCTCTGGGTCGGGCTCAGGGGTGTCGGAGCCGCCACCGGGAGCCACCTCGACCGCATACTGCGCGAAGGTTTCGGCAAAGCCGGACAGCGGGCGCGCCAGAACCCAAGCGCGGGTGCGGGTCCAGCCGGGCAGCAGCGAGGTCACGATATCGCGCATCGTGTGGGCGGGGATGACCGCATAGGCGGTCGTGAAGATGGCGGTGCCTTCTGGGTTCACGTCCTGCTCGGGCAGGCCTCCGTGCGGAAAGGCATAGGTTTTGGCGGTCATAGAAGGGCCTCCAGTCGCAGGCGGGCGATGCGTTCGACCTGTTTGCAGGCCTCGGCGAATTCGATGTCTGATGCGTTGCTAACGCGGCGTGTAAAGTTTTCGAGAATGCTGGACTTGGTATGGTCGCGCACCGCGATGATGAAGGGGAAACCGTGTTTTTCGGTATATTGGGTATTCAGCTGCGTGAAGGCCTGAAGGTCCTGATCCGTCAGGGCATCAAGCCCCGCGCTGGATTGTTCCGAGGTCGAGTCCGCGGTCAGCCGCTTGGCTGTCGCCAGTTTCCCGGCCAGATCTGGGTGCGCACGCAGAACGCCAAGGCGTTCTTCCTGAGTGGCGGAGCGGAATATGCGGGCAAGGGCATTGTGGATGCCTGCAGCGGAGTCATGGGCGGGGCCAAGTTCCAGATCAAAGGCGCGCTCCGCGATCCATGCGGAATGTTCAAAGATGCCGCCGAATTTGGTCACGAAAGCCGCGCGGCTCATCAGGCTGGGCCGGTCGAAACGCTGATGCGGGTGGGTCGTGGCCCAGTGCTGGGCGATCTCGATCCGGCGCGGGGTCCAGACGCCCTCGAAGCCTTTGATGTACTCGATGAACCGCTTCAGCCCCGCCAGTTTACCGGGCCGTCCGATCAGGCGGCAATGCAGGCCGATGCTGAGCATCTTGGGCGCGGTGGTGCCTTCGGCATAGAGGGTATCGAAGGCGTCTTTGAGGTAGGTAAAAAACTGCTCGCCAGTGATATATCCGGGCGCTGTGGCAAAGCGCATGTCGTTGGCTTCAAGCGTATAGGGGATGATCAGTTGATCGCGGTCGCCGACCTCGATCCAATAGGGCAGATCATCGTCGTAGGTGTCCGAGATGTAATCGAACCCACCCTCTTCGGCGACCAGCCGCACGGTGTTGACCGAACAGCGCCCGGTGTACCAGCCGCGCGGGCGGGTGCCGGTGACCTCGGTATGCAGGCGGATTGCTTCGGCAATCGCGGCGCGCTCTTCGGCCTCGGACATGTCCTTATGTTCGACCCACTTCAGGCCGTGGCTGGCAATTTCCCATTCGGCGGTCTGCATCGCCTCGACCTGTTCGGGGCTGCGCGCCAACGCGGTGGCGACGCCGTAGATGGTGACGGGGATGTCCGCGCCGGTGAACAGCCGGTGCAGCCGCCAGAACCCGGCCCGCGCGCCATAGTCATAGATCGATTCCATGTTCCAGTGCCGCTGGCCGGGCCAGGGGGCAGCGCCTGCGATGTCGGACAGAAACGCCTCGGACCCAGCATCGCCGTGCAGGATATTATTCTCACCGCCCTCTTCATAGTTCAGCACGAATTGCACGGCGACTTTGGCATCGCCGGGCCATTGCGCGTGGGGCGGCGTGGCGCCATAGCCGGTCATATTGCGGGGATAACGCTGCATTCTTGTTCTTTCCATTGCTGGCTTGGTTCTAAGGCATTTGGTGGGCTTGTCTCTTTCAAGAAATTCTTGAAACACTTTCAGGCGTGTGGTCCGGTCCTGTTTCAGCCTATCCTTCCGGCATCACGCCTGTATTTGCCCGCAAAAGGAGCGCCGCGATGGCCCAAGGATATCTGACAACCCACGTTTTGGATACGGCGCGCGGTTGTCCCGCTGCGAATCTGACAATCACCCTGTTTCGGATCGAGGGCGAGACGCGGGTGCAACTGGCCGAAATGACCACCAACGCGGATGGGCGCACCGACAGCCCGATCCTGCCTGCCGATCAATTCGCGGTTGGGGTGTACGAACTGCTGTTTCAGGCCGGGGCCTATCTGGATGCCATCGGCACCCCGCCGGAAAAGCCGCGATTTCTGGATGTGGTGCCGATCCGGTTCGGCATTTCCGACGCCGAGGCGCATTACCACGTGCCGCTGCTGCTGTCGGCCTATGGTATGTCCACCTATCGCGGCAGTTAAGCCGGGCGGCTTGGAATTGCGTGTGAAAGTTCCTAGATAAGCCCTTGGATGGACAGCAACGTTACGCGCGGATAGGAAAGGCCCATGGCAAAGGAAAAGACAGACCCGAATTATAAAGTGATCGCCGAAAATCGGCGGGCACGGTTTGACTATGCCATCGAGGATGATCTGGAATGCGGGATCATGCTGCAAGGGTCCGAAGTGAAGTCGCTGCGCGAGAAAAACTCGAACATCGCCGAAAGCTATGCCTCGGTTGAAGATGGCGAGCTGTGGCTGATCAACGGCTATATCGCCCCCTATGAGCAGGCCAAAACCTGGAAGCACGAAGAGCGGCGTAAGCGCAAGCTGTTGGTGTCGAAAAAGGAAATGTCGCGGCTGTGGACGGCGACCCAGCGCAAGGGCATGACCCTTGTGCCGCTGGTGCTGTATTTCAACCACAAAGGCCTGGCCAAGCTGAAGATCGGCATCGCCAAAGGCAAGCAGAACCACGACAAGCGCGACAGCGAAGCCAAGCGCGATTGGGGCCGTCAGCAGCAACGCCTGCTGCGCCACGGGGAATAGGCCGGGGTTTTTCCCTTTCTGGATATTTCAACTTCTGATGTAGGCTGCCGCTGCGCGACAGCCTTGGGCCGGGCCGCGCCCAAAATCGGATAAGGCCCGTCTGGAAGGGGAAATACAATGGAACTTCTCATCAGTTTGATTGCGGGCGCAGTTGGCGGCAACGCTGCCGGTGGCCTGTTTAAATCACTCAATCAGGGCACGCTGATCAACTCGCTGTCCGGTGTTGTTGGTGGTGGTCTTGGTGGCACGCTGCTGGGCATGCTGGGCACGCCTGATCTGGCGGGCATTGCTGGCGATGCCGGCGGGCTGGATATCGGCGCGATCATCGGTCAGGTTGCTGGCGGCGGCATTGGTGGCGGCGTTGTTCTGGCAATCGTGGGTGCCGTGCGCAACATGATGGCCAAGTAAGCCAATGATGGGTGCCCGGATTGGGCACCCGCTCTTGCCAGTATGCCCCCCGCGATGTAGTCAGGCCTATAGCAATAAGGGGGGTCCATATGGCACAGGATGATCCGAAAACTCTGGTTTCAACCGACTGGCTGGCGGCGCATCTGAAAGATCCCGACCTGCGGGTGCTGGATGCGACCTGTTACTTGCCCGGCGATCCGCGCAACGCGCGCGCGAATTATGGCTTGGCCCACATCCCGAATGCGCGGTTCTTTGACATCGACGAGATCAGCGATCTGCGCTCGGACCTGCCGCATATGGTGCCGCCGGTCGAAAAGTTCATGTCTCGGATGCGGGCGATGGGTGTGGGCGATGGGCATCAGGTGGTGGTCTATGACAGCGAGGGGCTGTTTTCTGCCGCGCGTGTGTGGTGGCTGTTCCGGCTGATGGGGCAGGACAACATCGCCGTTCTGGACGGGGGCTTGCCGAAATGGCAGGCCGAGGGCCGCGACACCGAAGATCTGCCCCCCGTCGTGCGCGATCGCCACATGACGGTGCGGCGGCAGAATCACATGGTCAAGGATGTCACACAGGTGGCCTCTGCCTCGAAGCTGGGCGATTATGTCATCGTCGATGCCCGCGCGCCCGAACGGTTCCGTGGCGAGGTTGACGAGCCGCGCGCCGGGCTGCGCAAGGGGCACATCCCCGGATCAAAAAACGTTTATTTCAAAACACTTCTGAACGCCGATTCCACGATGAAAGCGCCTGACGAACTGCGCGCCGCGTTTCAGTCCGCAGGGGTGGATCTGTCGAAGCCCGTGATCACCTCGTGCGGATCAGGGGTGACGGCGGCCGTGCTGAGCCTTGCGCTGGAACGGATCGGCAAAACAGATCATTCGCTTTATGACGGATCATGGTCAGAATGGGGGGCCTTCCCCACTGTGCCCGTCGCCACCGGAGAAGCCTGAAACATGTTCAGCACCCTGAAAACCCACCCCGCCGATAAAATCCTTGCGTTAATACAGCTTTACAAGGATGACCCGCGCCCGACCAAGATTGATCTGGGTGTCGGAGTGTACAAAAACGCCGAGGGCATCACGCCGGTGATGCGGGCGGTGAAGGCGGCGGAAAAGCAGCTTTGGGAACAGGAAACCACCAAGAGCTATGTGGCTTTGGCGGGGGATCCGGCGTTTTCGGATGCGATGTTCGATCTGGTTCTAGGCAACGCGGTAGCGCGTGATCAGGTGGCTGCGGCGGCAACGCCGGGCGGCACCGGCGCGGTGCGGCAGGCGTTCGAGATGATCCGCATGGCTAATCCCGAGGCACGGATTTTCGTGTCCAACCCGACTTGGCCTAACCATTTGAGTATCCTGAAACATCTTGAGATGCCGGTGGTTGAATATCGCTATTTCGATAGTGAAAGCCGGGGTGTGGATTTCGAGGGGATGCTGGCCGATCTGGGGCAGATGAAAGCGGGCGATGTGGTGTTGCTGCATGGCTGCTGTCACAACCCGACGGGGGCCAACCTGAACCTGACGCAATGGCAGCAAGTGATTGATATGTTGTTGAAAACCGGCGCGATGCCGATGATCGACATTGCCTATCAGGGGTTCGGAGACGGGCTGGAAGAGGACGCAGCGGCGACGCGGTTGGTGGCCTCGTCGGTGCCGGAATGCCTGATTGCGGCAAGTTGTTCCAAGAACTTCGGTGTCTACCGCGAACGCACCGGGATCTTGATGGCCGTGGCGCAGGACAAGAGCCTGCGGGGGCTGACGCAAGGATCGCTTAACTATCTGAACCGGCAGAACTTTTCTTTCCCGCCGGACCATGGCGCGCGGTTGGTGACGATGATCCTGAACGATGCGGATTTGCGGGCCGATTGGGCGGCGGAACTGGAAGATGTGCGGCTGTCGATGCTGGGGCTGCGGCAGCAGTTGGCGGATGAGCTGCAACGGCTGTCGGGGTCGGATCGGTTCGGCTTTATCGCGCAGCATCGCGGCATGTTTTCGCGGTTGGGCACCACGCCGGAGATGGTCGAACGGCTGCGGGCGGAGCATGCGATTTACATGGTCGGGGACAGCCGGTTGAACATCGCCGGGCTGAACGCAACCACGGTACCGATCCTGGCCAAGGCAATCATCGACACCGGGATTTGAACCTGCACAACCGATACACAACGCATGCACATGACATGCATATACGGCAGCGTATGGTTTGAGGGTTGAGAACGACAGAGGGTGGGCAATTTGCCCGCCCTTTTCTGTCCGTGAACCACGCTAGCCCGGCGGTGCTTTTGGGGTCATCTTGGGCAGGATCAGGTCAAACGGCATCACCACGTTACGCTCGGATGCCATCATGCGATTGAAACGGCGCAAGGTGGCATAGCCGTGCACCAGCGACCAGATCATGACTTCGTTGGCGCGCTCGTGCTGGGGCGAGGGTTCGAACAGGGCGCAGGTGTCGACCAACATATCGAACGCCTGTAGCGAGACCTTGCGCAGATCCTCGTCAGGGTCATTTTTGATTTCCGTCGAGAAGATCAGCTGAAAAAGCGCCTGATGTTCGTCGGCAAATTTCAGGTAGCCATGACACAGGCCCAGAAGCTGCGCCTGAGGATCGGGGGCGGCGGTATCGCGGCCCTCTTGCATCAACTTGACGAAGGTGCGGAACCCTTCGGCGGCGATCCCCAGAAGAAGCCCGTTTTTGCCATTGAAGTGATGCGCCGGCGCGGCGTGTGATACGCCGACCTTTGCCGCGACTTTTCGCAAGGACAGCCCGGCCATTCCGTCCTCTTCCAGCACGGTAATTCCAGCGGCGATCAGGGCGGGGCGCAGATTGCCGTGGTGATGGGGCGTTTTTGCAGACATCTGCACTTGTGTCTTGCCAACTTGACGTCGTCAAGTTTATTTGTATTTTGACAGTGTCAAGTTCACGTGGGCGCCGTTGAGGCGCGCGCAGTATTCAGTGGTAAATAGCGAGGCCTGATATGTCTTCTTCCGTTCTTTCCAGATCGCTCTTGTGGATCTTAAGCCTGCTTGTCGCGCTTGCGTCATGGCGGTTCATCGCATTCGGGGTCGAGGCGAGCATGAATTTCATGCTGTACCACGCGCAGCAGCGGCCCCTGTTCTTTTTCGCGCATGTCGGGTTTGCGCCGCTGGCGCTGTTGCTGATGCCGGTGCAATTCTGGACGGATCTGCGCCGCCGTCGCCCCGCAGTGCATCGCTGGATCGGGCGGGTATATGCTGTGTCGGTGCTGTTGTCGGGGATCGGGGGCATGTTGCTGGCGAGCCAAACCGAGGCGGGCACGGTTGCGGGGCTCGGCTTTGGGCTGTTGGGGGTTGTGTGGGTGTCGGTTACGGCGCGCGCGGTTTGGCTGGCGCGCGAAAAGCGTATTGCAGAGCACCGGGTTTGGATGATCCGGTCGGCCGCGCTGACGTTTGCGGCGGTCACATTGCGGATTTATCTGGCGGTCTCGCAGATTTTGGGTTGGCCCTTCGATCTGTCTTATACGGTGATCTCGTGGGCGTGCTGGGTGCCGAATGCGCTGGTGGTCGAATACTGGCTTTTGCGCAGCAAAAAGCCCGCCAAAGGCGGGCTTTGATGGCACCTATGGTCGGGGGATCAGTTGATCAGCCCGGCGTGGCGCATTCCGGCGTCAATGCGAGCCTTGGTGGTGTCAGTCAGGCCGGAAAGCGGCAGGCGCACCTCTTCTGAGCATAGGCCAAGACGGGACATGCCATATTTGGCGCCGACGAGGCCGGGCTCGAGGAAGATCGCCTCGTGCAGGGGCATCAGACGGTCCTGATAGTCGAGGGCTGTGGCGTAATCGCCGCGCAGGGTGGCGGCCTGAAACTCGGCACACAGCTTCGGCGCGACGTTGGCGGTGACCGAGATACAGCCGACGCCGCCGTGGGCGTTGAAGCCCAGAGCGGTGGCATCTTCGCCCGAGAGCTGAATGAAATCAGCGCCGCAGGTGATGCGCTGCTGCGAAACGCGGGCCAGATCGCCGGTGGCATCCTTGACGCCGATGATGCGCGGCAGTTCGGCCAGCACGCCCATGGTTTCGGGCGACATGTCCACGACCGAGCGGCCGGGGATGTTGTAGATGATGATCGGCAGGGTGCAGCAATCATGCAGCGCGGTGAAATGCGCGATCAGGCCACGCTGGGTGGGCTTGTTGTAATAGGGCGTGACCACGAGGGCGGCATCGGCGCCGACCTTTTCAGCGTGCTGAATCAGGCGGATGCCTTCGAGGGTGTTGTTGGAGCCGGCACCCGCGATCACCGGCACGCGGCCGGCGGCGGCGCGAACGGTTTCCTCGACCACGATTTCATGCTCGCGGTGGGTCAGGGTGGGGCTTTCGCCGGTGGTGCCGACGGGAACAAAGCCGTTGCTGCCTTCGCCGATATGCCACTCGATGAGCTTTTTAAGCGTTTCCAGATCCAGCTCGCCGTTCTTGAACGGCGTGACCAGGGCAGGGAATGACCCTTTGAACATGACACGCTCCTTTCGCGTTGTGGCGGGCGACTGCCCGGATCGAGGTCGCGCACCCTAGCGGCGGTTTGCCGATCTGCCAAGTTCGTGAATTGCAGACAAGGGAATGCGCAATTAAGCTTGGGCTGTCTATCCCTTGTCCCTTTGGAAAAGCAAGAGATGTTGCGCGTGATTCCCTTTGTGATTGCCATTTCCCTCTTTGCTTCGGGCGCTGGAGCCGATGGGCCACGGCCGTTGGCCAATGCGCTGGAGGCGGCGCGGGCGGGAAATTGGGAAAATGCAGAGCGGCTGGCGGCGCGGGCGGGCGGCGTGGCCGGCGACATTGTCGAGTGGCAGCGGTTGCGGGCCGGGCAGGGTGATCTGGCCGAGGTGCGCGGGTTTTTGCAGCGGCGCAGCGACTGGCCGGGGCTGAAGCTGTTGCGCAAGCGCAGCGAGGGGATGCTGGAGGGCGCAAGCCCGGCGGAGGTTCTGGCGTTTTTTCAAGACGAGGCGGCGCAGACCGGAGCCGGGGTTCTGGCCCATGCCGAGGCGTTGGCGACGACCGGAAGCCGGGGCGATGCCGAGGCCGAGTTGGTACTGGCGTGGCGGGTGATGGCGTTGGAGCCGGGCGAGCAGGATGCGTTTCTGGCCCGGCATGGCGCGTTGTTGGCACCGCATCATGCGGCGCGGTTGGATATGGCGCTGTGGCGCGGCTGGGCCAGCAATGTGGCGCGGATGCTGCCGCTGGTGACGGACGGGCAGCGGCGGTTGGCGGCGGCGCGGCTGGGGCTGGCGGCGGATCGGGACGGGGTTGATCAACTGATCGAGGCGGTGCCCGAGGCGCTGCGCGGTGATGCGGGCCTGGCCTATGCGCGGTTCGAGTGGCGGTTGCGCAAGGGGCGCACTGATGATGCCGTGGCGTTGATGCTGGAGCGCAGTGCGACGCCGGAGTTGCTGGGCGAGCCGGAACGCTGGGCGGGGTGGCGGCGGTATCTGGCGCGCGACCGGATGCGCGACGGCAAGGCGCAGGAGGCATATCGGCTGGCGGCGCATCACGGGTTGCAGGAGGGGTCGAGCTATGCCGATCTGGAGTGGTTGTCGGGGTATCTGGCGCTGCGGTTCCTGAACGACCCGGCGCTGGCGCTGGACCATTTCCAACGGTTCCGCGCGGCGGTGGAGACGCCGATTTCACTGGGTCGGGCGGGGTACTGGATTGGCCGGGCGCAAGAGGCGCTGGGGGATGGCGAAGCGGCCAAGCTGGCCTATGCCGAGGGCGCGCAATATCAGACGAGTTTTTACGGATTGCTGGCCGCCGAGCGTGGTGGGGTGGCGTTTGACACCACGTTGGCCGGGGAAGAGGCGTTTCCGGGCTGGCGGCAGGCGGCGTTTACCAAGTCTTCGGTGTTTGAAGCGGGGATCTTGCTGATCAACGCGGGGCAGATCGCGCTGGCCGAACAGTTCCTGACGCATCTGGCCGAAGGGCTGGACCGGGCCGAGCTGGGCCAGATGGGCGAGATGGCGATTGAGTTGGATCAGCCGCATCTGGCGGTGATGATCGGCAAGGAGGCGGCGAAGAAGGGGATCACGTTGTCGCGGCCCTATTATGCGCTGCACCCGATGCGGAAGTTGACGTTGCCGGTGCCGATGGAGTTGGCGCTGTCGATCGCGCGGCGCGAGAGCGAATTCGATGCAGGCGTGGTCAGCGGGGCCGGGGCGCAGGGGCTGATGCAGCTGATGCCGGGGACCTCGACCTTGGTGGCGAAGCGGCTGGGGCTGGAGCATGAGCCGGGCAAGGTGCTGAGCGACTGGAGCTATAACGCGGTGTTGGGCAGTGCTTATCTGGCGGGGCTGGCCGAGGATTTCGGTGGCAATGTGGTGCTGGTGGCGGCGGGGTATAATGCCGGACCGGGGCGGCCCACGCGCTGGATGCAGGAACGCGGTGATCCGCGCGTGGGTGGCGTGGATGTGGTCGACTGGATCGAGGAGATCCCGTTCCGGGAGACGCAGAATTATGTGATGCGGGTGGCGGAATCCTTGCCGATTTACCGCGCACGGCTGGGGCGCGATCCGTTGCCGGTGCCGTTCAGCGCCGAGTTGTCAGGGCGGACATTGCTGGCTGACTGAGTTGGGTGAGCGGGCCGTCAGGTTGTGCTTTGGCGTTCGCGCCACAGGGTGAACAGCCCGGCGGCGACGATCAGCCCGGTGCCAATGGCGACGTTGTGGCGGATGGTTTCACCGAAGGCGAAGACCCCCAGCACCGAGGCGAAGACCAGTTGCAGATAGGCGAAGGGCTGTACGGCGCTGGCCTCGGCGACCTCGTAGCATTTGATCAGCAGGAAGTGCCCCAGCGCGCCGGTGACGCAAAGCACCGCCATCCAGATCCAGTCGGGGGCATTCATCGGTTCCCAGAACCACGCGCCGACGGCGGTCATGGCGACCATGCCGACGGTGCCGGTCCAGAAGAACGAGGTGGTGGCGCTGTCTTGCCGCGCGACATAGCGGGTCAGAAGGCCGTAAAGG
Organism: Thalassovita taeanensis; assembly: GCF_900110775.1. Classification (GTDB taxonomy): domain Bacteria; phylum Pseudomonadota; class Alphaproteobacteria; order Rhodobacterales; family Rhodobacteraceae; genus Litorimicrobium; species Litorimicrobium taeanense. Next base: position 179,709 of record NZ_FOEP01000003.1, read on the forward strand.
GCGAACATCAGCGCCGAGACCAGCGGGATCACGGCGGCGGGTTGGAATACGCCAAAACCGGGTTCGAGGATGATCACGATGCCGGTAAAGCCGACGCCGATGGCAACCCAGCGGCGCCAGCCGACAGTTTCGCCAAGGACCGGGCCAGACAGCGCGGCGATCAGCAGCGGGTAGCAGGCAAAGACGGCGTGGCTTTCGACCAGCCCCAGCACGGTAAAGCCCCAGATGGCGACGCAGATTTCAGCCACCAGCAGCACCGCCCGGAAGGCTTGCAGCAGGGGTTGTTTGGTTTTCGCGGCCTTGCTCAGCCCGCCTGCCTTGCGCGCGGCGACGGCGACCACGAAGGCGGCGAAGAACCAGTAGCGGATCATCACCACCATCAGCACGTTGTATTCCGCAGCAAGGTGGCGGGAAATCCCGTCCTGCATGGCGAAGACGAAGGTGGTGGCGATCATCAGCATGATGCCGAGCCGCGTGTTGTTCTGGGTCATTGGGGGGCCTTTCGCGCGACCGTCATGTGACGTTTTCTGCCAAAACCGGCGCGGCGGTCCACCATGAAACCGGCATCTTGCAGCCCGCGCCGGACAAAACCGGCGGCGGTATAGGTGGCGGCCGTTCCGTTCGGTGCCGTATGGTTGGCGACATGTGTCATCAGGGCGGGTTCCCACAGCTCGGGGTTTTTGGCGGGGGAGAAGCCATCGAGGAACCAGGCATCGGCGCGGCCCGGCCAATTGGGCAGGGTTTCGCGGGCATCGCCGCGGATCATCGTGAAGTGCAGGTCGGGCAGGGTGATCGTGGTCAGCTCGTCGGACCACTGCGGCGCGAGGTCGGCGGCAACCTCGGCGATTTCGGGAAAGGCGGCTTGGGCGCGCAACATGTCGGCGGGGCGCATCGGAAACGCCTCGAACGTGGTGAAGTGCAGCGTGCCGGGTTGGTTGGTGTCGCGCCAGAGTTTCAGCGCGGCGAGCAGGTTCAGGCCGGTGCCGAAGCCCAGTTCGGCGATGTGAAAATCGGGGGTGAAGCGCGCGGGCAGGTCGTTGCCGCCCAGAAACACGTAAGCGGTTTCGGCAAGGCCATTGTCGAGCGAGAAATATGGGTCGTCAAAGCGGGTGGAGACGGGGATCGCCTCGTCGCGCCATGTCAGTTGGGCACGCTGGTCTTGCATGGGGGGATCCCTTAGAACGCGGGTGGATACCGCGCGACAATGCAGAGGGGCCGGGGGAATGGCAATGGTGGACGTGACCGTTTACGGGGCCGGGGTGTTTGGCCTGTCGGTGGCTTGGGCCTGTGTGCAGCGCGGGGCGCGGGTGCAGGTGATTGATCCGTTCGGGCCGGGCGCCGGGGCAAGTGGTGGCATTGTTGGCGCGCTGGCGCCGCATGTGCCGGAGAACTGGAACGACAAAAAGCAGTTTCAGTTCGAGAGTCTGATGTTGGCCGAAGCGTTCTGGGCCGGGGTCGAGGTCGCGGGCGGGGTCACGGCGGGCTATGGCCGGACCGGGCGGGTGCAGCCGGTGGCGGATGAGCGCGGGCTGGAGCTGGCGCGGGCGCGGGCGGTGAGTGCCGAGGCGCTGTGGCAGGGCAAGGCGGTGTGGGAGGTGATCCCGGCGGCGGAGTGTGGCGACTGGGCGCCGGACAGCCCGACCGGTTGGATGATCCGCGACAGTTTGAGCGGGCGGATGCATCCGCGCCGCGCCTGTGCCGCGTTGGTCGCGGCGTTGCGGGCGCGCGGTGTCGAGGTTGTGGCCGAGGGCGCGGCGGCGGGGCGGGTTGTCTGGGCCACGGGTGTGGCCGGGTTGGAAGAGATCAGCGCCGTGCGCCCGCGTGTTTTTGGCAATGGGGTCAAGGGGCAGGCGGCGCTGTTGCGGCTGGAGCGGCGCGATGCACCGCAGTTGTTTGCCGATACGGTGCATGTGGTGCCGCATGCGGATGGCACGGTGGCGATCGGGTCAACCAGCGAGCGGGACTATGCGGACGGCCACAGTGTGGACGGGCGGCTGGACGACGTGTTGGCGCGGGCCTTTGCGGCGGTGCCTGCGTTGCGGGGGGCTGAGGTGATTGAACGCTGGGCCGGGGTGCGGCCGCGCACGCGCAGCCGTGCGCCGGTGTTGGGCGCGCATCCGGTGCGGGCCGGAGAGTTTATTGCCAATGGTGGCTTCAAGATCGGATTTGGCATGGCACCAAAGGTGGCGCGGGTGATGGCGGATCTGGTGTTGGAGGGGGTGGATACGATCCCGGAAGGGTTTCGGGCAGAGGCCAGTTTCTGATCCGCAGGCCGTGTGTTCGGGGCCGGTGTTGCGGGTGAGTATTTGGATCAGAAAGAAGCCGGGTGTGTGTGCTTCGGTTGGCGTGGAGTTGTGCGCTGTGGGGCATGGGGCCTGTGTCGCGCGGTCTGACAACTGACTGTTAGCTGGCGGTGGCGGTCATGTTTTGTCTGCCGTCGGGGCCGCGCACCCACATCTGGCCATCGTTGCGCCAGCACAGGGTGGCCGGTTCGGTGTGCATCAAGGGGGCGGTGGCGCGAAAGCTGAAGGTGGTGAGGCTGCCGAGTTGGCGTTGGGCCTGCAGCATCAGCAGTTGTGCCAGCAGCGGGCCGTGGGTGACCAGCCCGGCATAGCCTTCGATGGTGCGAGCGTAGTCGAGATCGTAGTGGATCCGGTGGCCGTTGAAGGTGAGCGCGGAGTAGCGGAACAGCAGCGTTGAGTCGAAGTGGGCGGTTTCGGACAGGTCCTCATCTGTGGGGGCTTGTGGCGGTGTGGGCGTGGGGGCGCCGGGGGTGGGATCCTCGCGGTAGACGAGGTCTTGCCACTCGGTCAGGCAGAGGGTTTCGTTCTGGGTGATTTCGTGCCGCAGGGTGACGAAGCCGAGCGGGCCGCTGCGACCAGCCTTGCGGGTGGTGCTTTCGACGGTGGTGGTTTTGATGGCCGGGACGCCCGCCAAGAGCGGCGCGGCGAAGTGCAGGCGGCCACCGGCCCACATCCGGCGCGGCAGGCCAAGGTCGGGGATCAGGCCGGTGCCGGTGGCGGGGTGGCCATCGCGGCCCAGGTTGGTGGCGGGCTCGGGGTGCCAGAAGTAGATCTGGTGAAAGAAGGGCGGCAGGGGCGTGCCGGTCGTGACGGTCGCGGGCTGGCCAAGGCTGACGTGTAGCGCGGCGGCGCGGGCCGGGTCCATGGCATCGGTTTGACGGAGCGGTTTGGGGGCGTCATTCTGCATGGGCGGGACGGTACTGAGCCGCAGCAACAGGAGCAATCGGGAAAATGCAGCCAGCGGTGAGCGGTTTGGATCATTTGGTTCTGACGGTGGCGGATATTGCCGAGACCGTTCGGTTTTACGAGGCGGTTCTGGGGATGACGGCGCAGAGTTTCGTGGCGGCGGATGGCGGCATGCGGTGGGCGCTGGGGTTCGGCGCGCAGAAGATCAACCTGCATCAGTTGGGCGCGGAGTTTGAGCCGAAGGCGCGGCGGGCGACAGCGGGGTCGGCTGATTTGTGTTTCCTGAGCGATGTGGCGGTGGCGCAGTGGCAGGCGCATTTTGCAGCGCAGGGCGTGGCGGTTGAGGCCGGGCCGGTGGCGCGCACGGGGGCGGGCGGGCCGATTGTGTCGCTGTATCTGCGGGACCCGGATGGCAACCTGATTGAGGTGTCGAACCGGGTGTGAGGTGCGCGCCGGGGTGGCGCGCTGAGGATCGGCAGCCGGAGGCTGCCCTTTGGTTGGGCTGGCGGTGATCCGGCATGAAAAAGGCGCGCCGGGGAGGGCGCGCCTTGGTCAGGTGGTTTTGGGTGATCAGTTCGGCAGGATCACGATATCGACGCGGCGGTTTTGCGCGCGGCCTTGGGGGGTGAGGTTGGTGGCGATGGGCTGATCCTCGCCCCGGCCAATGGTCTGCACCCGGTTTGCCGACACGCCCGAGTTGATCAGGATGCTGGAGACCGACGAGGCGCGTCGCTGAGACAGGTCAAGGTTATAAGCGGCCGAGCCGGTGTTGTCGGTGTGGCCAACGACCTGAACCCGCGAGTCAGGATAGCGGTTGAGGCTGGCGGCGACGGCGCGCAGGTCGTCTTGCAGGATCGGCTGGACATAGGTGCTGTCGGTCGCGAACAGGATGTCTTGCGGCATGGTCACGATCAGGCGGTCACCAGTGTTGGTGATCTGGACGTTGCTGTCGAGGCTTTGGCGCAGTTCGGCCTCTTGCTTGTCGATGTTATAGCCGATGCCCGCGCCGATGCCTGCGCCGAGCAGGCCGCCGATGACGGCACCTTTGCCCTCGTCCTTGCTGACCATGGCGCCGGTGACGGCCCCCAGAACGCCGCCGAGAATGGCGCCTTGCTGTGTGTTCTGGTTGGGGTTTGTGCCGCCGACCTGCGAGGGATCGGTGCAGGCGGTGACGGTCAGAAGCGATGCGCCTGCCAGAAGCAGGGCTGCTTTGGAAACTCGGGTGGTGATCATGGACATTTGCCTCATTGGTTTTTCCGAACGGATCGGATCACCAACGAATATATGGGCGCAATGGTTCCATCCCAAGACCTGAATATCGGGCGGTCGGCGATTTTTCGCGTATTGGGGCGTGGATTAGCCTTCGGCGCGGGCGGATTCGTAGGCCAGCATCGCGCGTTTCATCGGCAGGCCCCAGTGATAACCGCCAAGCCCGCCGGATTTGCGCAGGGCACGGTGGCAGGGGATCAGCCAGCTGACCGGGTTGCGGCCCACGGCGGTGCCGACGGCGCGCACGGCGCGGGGGGTGCCGATGCTTTGTGCGATCTCGGAATAGGTGGTGACCTGGCCTGAGGGGATGCGCAGCAGGGCCTCCCAGACTTTGATCTGGAAGGGTGCGCCGATCATGTGCAGGGCGGTTTCGCCTTTGCCCGCGAAGGCCGCTTCGACCCAAGCGGCGATGGCGTTGGGGTTTTCGGTGAACTGCGCGTTGGGCCAGCGGGCGGTCAGGTCGGCCATGGCAAGGCCGCGCGAGGATTCGGCGGTAAAGCCCAGCCCGCACAGGCCGCGACCGGTGCCCATTGCCAGCACCTCGCCAAACGGGCTGTCGAACCAGCCGAAGTGAATGGTCAGGTCTGCGCCGCGGCGGGCGAAATCGCCGGGGCTCATGGCCTCCCATCGCAGGAACAGGTCATGCAGGCGCCCGGTGCCGGACAGACCAGTGGCGTGGGCGGCCTCAAGGGTGGTGAAATGCGCGGCCAGCAGGGCCTTGGCGTGGCCCAGCGTCAGGTATTGCTGAAACCGCTTGGGCGAGACCCCGGCCCATTGCGAGAACAGGCGCTGGAAGTGCGCGGGGCTCATCCCCATCTGATTGGCCAGCTGATCAAGGGTCAGCGATGGCCCGCCCGCGTCGATCAGGTCGATCGCGCGGCGCATGACGTTGTAGTGGTATCCCTGTTCGGGCGGCTGGTGCAGCATCGGGGCCTCCTGTCGTTATGGCGACAATAGCGCAGTGCGCTGTGGCCCTGCGACCCGAATGTTGCGGTAAACTGCGCAAAAGAGGTGTGCGGACTTGTTCGGGCGCGTGGCATTGGGCATACGGGGAAACATGGCCAAGCAGCTTGATTATCACACGATCCGAGAGATCTTTACCCGGTTCCACGCGGCCGAGCCCGAGCCCAAGGGCGAGTTGGAGCATGTGAACGTCTATACGCTGGTGGTGGCGGTGGCGCTGAGCGCGCAGGCGACCGATGCGGGGGTGAACAAGGCCACGCGCGGGTTGTTTGCGGTGGCCGACACGCCGGAAAAGATGCTGGCGCTGGGGCTGGAAGGCGTGACCGAGCATATCAAGACAATCGGGTTGTTCCGCCAGAAGGCCAAGAACGTGATCAAGTTGAGCCAGATCCTGGTCGATGAATACGATGGCGAGGTGCCAAATTCTCGCGCGGCGCTGCAATCGCTGCCGGGGGTGGGGCGCAAGACCGCGAATGTGGTGCTGAACATGTGGTGGGGGATGCCCGCACAGGCGGTGGATACGCATATCTTCCGCTTCGGCAATCGCAGCGGCGTGTGCCCCGGCAAGGATGTCATCGCAGTCGAGCGCGCCATCGAAGACAATATCCCAGCCGATTTTCAGCGCCATGCGCACCACTGGATGATCCTGCACGGGCGCTATATCTGCGTCGCGCGTAAACCGAAATGTAATGCATGCCTGATCCGTGATCTGTGCGAATTTGAGGATAAGACCCCATGAAGAAATATCAGGTTGTCGGGATCGGCAATGCCATCGTCGATGTAATCAGTCAGTCCGACGACAGTTTCCTGGAGCTGATGGGTATTCAGAAAGGCATCATGCAACTGGTCGAGCGCGAGCGCGGCGAGTTGCTGTATGGTGCGATGCAGAACCGGCGGCAGATGCCCGGCGGCTCGGTCGCGAATACGCTGGCGGGGCTGGGCAATCTGGGGCTGTCGACGGCGTTCATTGGCCGGGTGCATGACGATGCGTTGGGCCGATTTTATGCCAGCGAGATGGCGCAGGGCGGCACCGAGTTCGTCAATGCGCCGGTGCCGGGGGGCGAATTGCCGACCTCGCGTTCGATGATCTTTGTCTCGCCGGATGGCGAGCGGTCGATGAACACCTATCTGGGGATTTCGTCCGATCTGGGCCCGGAGGACGTGTCCGAGGATGTCGCCGGGCAGGCGGCGATCCTGTTCCTTGAAGGGTATCTGTACGATAAGCCCAAGGGGAAAGAGGCATTCGAGGCCGCGGCACGGGCGTGCCGCAAGGGCGGCGGCAAGGCGGGGATCGCCCTGTCCGATCCGTTCTGTGTCGACCGGCACCGGGACAGTTTCCGCGAGCTGGTCAAGGAACTGGACTATGTGATCGGCAATCAGCACGAGTGGGAAGCGCTGTATCAGACGGACCTGTCTTCGGCTCTGGAACAGGCGGCGACGGACGCCGGGCTGGTGGTGTGCACTCGTTCCGGGCACGACGTCGTACTGGTGCAGGGTGACGAAAAGGCCGTGGTGCCGGTACAAGAGATCGTGCCGGTGGATGCAACCGGCGCAGGCGATCAGTTCGCGGCGGGGTTCCTCTATGGCTATGCGACCGGGCAGACGCTTGAGGTGTCAGGGCGGATGGGCTGCGTGGCAGCGGCCGAGGTGATCAGTCATTTCGGCGCGCGACCCGAAGCCGAGTTGAAAGCACTTTTCCGCAAGGCGGGCCTGATCGGATAACAACTGGCGCGGCGTTTGGCTCGCCGGTTCGCAGTGAGTATTTGAATCAGAAAGAAACAGATGTGCGCCCCGCTCTCCGGGCCGATCGGAATGGATCGGGGGGAGGGCAGGGCGGCTTCTCTCTGAGCGGTCATCGGCTCTCCAGCCTGTACCGCGACGTCATCATCGCGCATTAACCTTAATGGGCCGTTACTGGTTTCTTTCTGACAGAAATACTCACTGCGCAGGGTCAGCCAAACTCACCAGCGATGAAGCGGCGCGTTTCTTCGTGGCTCGGGGCGGTGAATATCTGTTCCGTCGGGCCGATTTCCAGCAACCGACCGAGGTGAAAATAGGCAACCCGGTCCGCGACGCGGCGGGCCTCGTTCATCGAGTGGGTGATGACGACAACTGAATGATCGGGGCGCAGGGTCAGCATCAATTCCTCGACCTTGGCGGTGGCGATCGGGTCGATGGAGCCGGTGGGCTCGTCCATCAGCAGGATCTCGGGCTGTGTGGACAGGGCGCGGGCGATGCACAGGCGTTGCTGCTGGCCGCCGGACAGGTCAGTGCCGTCCTTGGTGTGCAGCTCGTCCTTGACCTCGTCCCACAGGTGGGCGCGGCGCAGGCAGTCTTCGACATGGGCTTCCATATCCGCATGGGTGCGCATCAGCCCGTGGATGCGTGGGCCGTAAGCGACGTTGTCCCAGATCGTGGCGGGGAAGGGGTTGGGCTTTTGCGCCACCCAACCGAAGCGGCGGCGCAGCATCGGCGGGTCGACCCAAGGCGCGCGGATGTCTTCGCCGTGCAGGGTGATGGTGCCGGTGCAGTGCACGCTTCGCACATCGTCATGCATGCGGTTCAGGCATTTCAGCGCGGTGGATTTGCCGCAGCCCGAGGGGCCGATGAAGGCGAGGATCTCGCTTGGGAAGAGGTCGAAATTGACGTCTTCCAGCGCCTGTTTTTCATCGTACCACAGGTTGAGGTCGCGAACCGACAAGATCGGTGCGCGGTTGGAGCGGGGCGGGTGTGTCGGGGTATTCGGGGCAGTGAATTCATCAAGCATCATGGCCTCCTGTCCGGTGTGTCGCGGGCAGGAGGCCACAGATCGCGGGGGCGCTATTTGATCTGGGTCGTGTTTCGGTAAATCTTCATGAAAAATTCATGAATCTGTTACCCGCCGAGCTTGGCGTGCACCTCGTCCAGGTCGATCTCGCCGATTGGCATTTTGTTCGAGGGATCCTGAAAATCATATTTGAACAGGTCGAAGTCACGTTTGTAGATTTCATAGATCAGGTGCATCGACAGGTCGTCGAAGTAATCCTCGACTGGGTGGGCGCGTTTGGGGCCGTGGCCTTCGGATTCGTTGAAGCGCGGGATTTTGGCCAGATCGACCTTTTTCGGGGTCTCGATGGCGTCCAGCACCTGTTGCATGCCATCGTTGAACTTTTCGGTCCAGATGATGCGGTCGTATTGCCCGCCGTTGGCGATAAAGGTCGAGACATGGCCAGACATGGCTGACCAATGAATGTCCGGGTCCATCGGTTTGCGCCAGCGGATGGTATCGCGCGCGAACAGCAGGAAGCGACGGAAGCTTTTTATCTGATCGAAGTCGTCTTTGCCGTCATCGCCGCCGACCTCGATCCCGTATTTCTGAATCAGCAGCGGCACGAGGTTGCCGCGATAGCGTTTGCCGTTGCGCTGAATGCCGCAGATCTTGTCAAAGAAGCTGGACAGGATGCGGGTATAGGGGTTGCGCACGCAGGTGAAGGCATAGGAGCTGTGGGTCTTCACGGTCTCTTCGATCAGGGACTGGCTGTCGTCGAAGGCCCATTTGTGCATTCCGTCCTTGGCATCGTGGATATCGCCATCGAAAAACTTGCCGTGATCAGAATAATAAATGATCTGCCCGATGGTCGAGCAGGCGCATTTCGGAACGACGCGGTAGACCACGCTTTCGCTTTCGGTCATCCAAGTGCCGGGAAAACCCATGAAACAATGCCTCCAATTGGTGCGTCTTTTAGTATGGTTGTTTATAACAACTTGTAAAAAAGCAAAGAAAGTCGGTTTATTCAATCTCGGTTCACCTTTATCTAGGTAAACAATAGCGAAAAGCAGGGGTCGTCGTTTCCGAAATGGCAAGAATTGCGTTCATCCTTCTGTGCCACAAGGACCCGGATGCCATCATCAAGCAGGCCGAGCGTCTGACGGCGGCCGGTGACTACATGGCGATCCATTTCGATGCGCGTGCCAAGCCCGCGCATTTTTGGGCGATCCGTCAGGCTTTGGCGGGCAATCCCAACGTCACCTTCGCGCGCAAGCGAATCAAATGCGGCTGGGGGGAGTGGTCCTTGGTGCAGGCGACGCTGAACGCCGTCAGCGCGGCGTTGGAGGCGTTTCCGCGGGCAACGCATTTCTATATGCTGTCGGGCGACTGCATGGCGATCAAGTCGGCGGAATACGTCCATGAGTTTCTGGACGAACGCGACTGCGACTATGTCGAAAGTTTCGATTTCTTCGAAAGCGACTGGATCAAAACCGGGATGAAGGAAGACCGGTTGGTTTACCGGCACTATTTCAATGAACGCACCCAGCCCAAGCGCTATTACTGGAGCTATATGGCGCAGAAAAAGCTGGGGCTGACGCGCGATGTTCCGGCGGATATTCAAGTGCAGATCGGCAGTCAGTGGTGGTGCCTGCGCCGCCGGACAATCGAGTGGATCATGGAGTTTACCCGGACGCGCAAGGATGTGATGGCGTTTTTCCGCACGACCTGGATCCCGGATGAGACATTTTTCCAGACGCTGGTGCGGCATCTGGTGCCCGAAGATGAGATCAAGGCGCGCACGCTGACGTTTTTGCTGTTCTCGGATTACGGAATGCCGGTGACGTTTTACAACGACCACTATGATCTGTTGTTGAGTCAGGATTTCCTGTTTGCGCGCAAAATCAGCCCCGAGGCGAAAGAGCTGAAATCGCGGCTGGGGGCGCTGTATGCGGCGGAGGGCGTGGAGTTCAAGGTCTCGAACGAGGGGCGCAGCCTGTATCAGTTTCTGACCGGGCGCGGCCGGATGGGGCGGCGGTTCGGGATGCGGTTCTGGGAAACCGAAAGCACGCTGGGCCGCGAGCGCGAGTTGCTGATCGTGATCTGCAAGAAATGGCACGTCGCAAAGCGGCTGCTGGAGAATGTACGTCAGGTGACGAATATTCCGGCCATCGAGTATCTGTTCAACGAAGAAAGCACGCCACTGCCCGATTTGGGCGGGATCCAGTCGACTTTGGGCAAGCGGACGCGGCACCGGCGGGCGCTGATGCGGATGCTGTTTGATTATTTCGACAGTGACCGTCTGATCATCTGTCTGGATCCGGGCGCGATTGACCTGTTGCATGATTTTTGTGGTGACCGGTCCACGACGCGCCTGTTGGAAGTGGAATGCCGGTTTTCCGACGAATACCTGACCGGTCATGCCATGCGGGTGGGGCTGGCGGGCGAGCAGACCTCGCCGGAGACGTTGGAGCGGTTGCTGCCGACGATCCGCCATGACATGACATTTGAAAGCGACGCGATCCGGGACGCGAGTTTTGAAAACTTGAACCGGATGCGGGAGACTGACAGTTTCGAGAGCAACGCGGTCAGCGTGAGCCGTTTTCTGGGCATCTCTCAGGACAAGGCGCATGAGATCGTTTCGACGGATTACCTTTTTGCAGACTGAGGTGCGCGATGGCTTATGCCTATGATGAGAATAACATTTTCGCCAAGATTTTGCGCGGCGAGATTCCTAACAAGACAGTGCTGGAGACCGAGCACTCGCTGGCGTTTCACGACATTCGCCCGCAGGCGCCGGTGCATGTGCTGGTGATCCCCAAGGGGCCGTATGTGACCTATGATCATTTCGCGCTGGAGGCTGAGGCCGACGAGATCGTGGATTTCAACCGCACCGTGGGCGAGGTCTGCAAGATGATGGACGTGCAGCCTGGCATGGGCGGCGGCGGGTATCGGATGATTTCGAACGCGGGCGAGGCCGGGGTGCAGGAAGTACCGCATCTGCATATCCATATTCTGGGTGGTCGCTGGATGGGGCGGATGGTGCCGAAAGCCGAGTAAGGCGCGATTGCGCAGGAACCGGGTCGTTTTCGGGGGTGTGCGTGCGGCAGGGTGGGGCCGAAAGGAAACCCTGCAATGGCCATGACTTTTGTCGCTTTGCCGACCGAGGTCGTGCGCGCCTATCAACAAGGGGCGCACGACGCCAACGGACAGGTGCCCGAGCGCGCCGTATCAGAGGGGGGCGGCAATCCTTGCCGTCACTGCCTGCGGATGATTGCAGAGGGGGCCGGGATGCTGATCTTGGCGCATCGACCGTTCCCGGCACCGCAGCCCTATGCCGAAGTCGGCCCGATTTTCCTGTGTGCTGAGCCCTGCGCGCGTGGTGGGGGCGAAGCTGTGCCCGAGATGCTGGCCTCGCCCGAGTATATCGTGCGTGGCTATGGCCCGGATGACCGGATCATTTATGGCACGGGGGCGGTGGTCCCGACCGAGGCGATCAGCGCGCGGGCCGAGGCGCATCTGGCGGATCCGCGTGTGGCCTATGTGCATGTGCGATCGGCGCGCAACAATTGTTATCAGCTGCGGGTTGATCGGGCTCAGGACGCCTTCGGCGAGAGTATTTTGATCAGAAAGAAACGCGAGGCGCGTTAACCTTGATGTGGGGTTAATGCGCCTCGGCCCAGTTGTGGCCTTGGCCTGCGTCCACGGTCAGCGGCACCGAGAGGTGCAGGACGGGGGCGGCGGCGCCTTCCATGATCTCGCGCGCGACGGCGATGACCTGATCGGTGGCGTTTTCGTCGACCTCGAACAGCAATTCGTCATGCACCTGTAGCAGCATCGTGGCGGGCAGATCGGCGATGGCTGCGGGCATGCGCACCATGGCGCGGCGAATCACGTCAGCGGCGGTGCCTTGGATCGGTGCGTTGATCGCGGCGCGCTGTGCGAAACCGGCGCGGGGGCCTTTGGCGGCGATCTCTGGTGTGTGGATCTTGCGACCGAACATGGTTTGGACATAGCCGTGCTCTTTGGCGAAGGCTTTGGTCGCATCCATATAGCTGCGGATGCCGGGGAAGCGTTCGAAGTAGCGGTCGATGAAGCCCTGCGCCTCGGCCCGCGGGATGCGCAGGTTGCGGGCGAGGCCGAAGCCAGAGATCCCGTAGATCACGCCGAAGTTGATCGCCTTGGCGCGGCGGCGGATGTCGGGGGTCATGTCCTCCATCGGGACGCCGAACATTTCGGAGGCGGTCATGGCGTGGATGTCCTGCCCCTGTTTGAACGCCTCTTTCAGGGCGTCGATGTCGGCCATTTCCGCCAGAATGCGCAGTTCGATCTGAGAGTAGTCGAGGCTGATCAGGGTTTTGCCTTCGCCCGCGATGAAGGCTTCGCGGATGCGGCGGCCTTCTTCCGAGCGGACGGGAATGTTTTGCAGGTTCGGGTCGGAGGAGGCGAGACGGCCGGTATTGGCACCGGTTTGCAGATAGGAGGTGTGGACGCGGCCGGTTTCGGGGTTGATATGGTCCTGAAGCGCGTCGGTATAGGTGGATTTCAGCTTGCTGAGCTGGCGCCAGTCGAGCACGCGGGCGGGCAGGTCGTGTTCGGTGGCGAGGTCTTCGAGCACGTCGGCACCGGTGGCATAGGCGCCGGTCTTGCCTTTCTTGCCGCCCTCGAGGGCCATTTTGTCGAACAGAATTTCGCCCAGTTGTTTTGGGGAGCCGACGTTGAACGTCTCGCCCGCGAGCTCGTGAATTTCTGCCTCGAGCCCGGCCATTTTCTGGGCAAAGGCGTTGGACATGCGGCTGAGTGTATCGCGGTCGACCTTGATGCCTGCCATTTCCATTTGGGCCAGCACCGGCACCAGCGGGCGTTCGAGGGTTTCATAGACGGTGGTGACGCGGGTTTGGTGCAGCTGTGGTTTGAAAAGCTGCCACAGGCGCAGGGTGATGTCGGCGTCTTCGGCGGCATATTTCACGGCGTCGTCGATCGGCACGCGGTCGAAGGTGATCATGGATTTGCCCGAGCCGAGCAGTGATTTAATCGGGATCGGCGTGTGGTTCAGGTAGCGTTCCGAGAGCGTATCCATGCCGTGGCCATGCAGGCCCGCGTTCATCGCATAGGACATCAGCATGGTGTCGTCGATCGGGGCCACGCGCACGCCGCGGCGGGCGAAAATCTTGGCGTCGTATTTCATGTTCTGGCCGATTTTCAGAACTGAGGGATCTTCCAGAAGCGGCTTTAGCGCGGCTAGAACCGCATCGCTGTTCAACTGCCCCTTGGCCAGCGTGTCAGAGCCAAACAGGTCGTCGGCGGCGCCCTGTTTGTGGGTCAGCGGGATATAGCAGGCCTGCCCGGCCTCGATACACAGCGAAATGCCCACCAGTTCGGCGCGCATTTCGTCCAGCGAGGTGGTTTCGGTATCGACTGCGACATAGCCCCGCTCATACGCCTGCGCGATCCAGCCCTCAAGCGCGGGCATATCCGCAATGCGGGCATAGGTATCGGGGGCAAAGGGCAGGGCGGAGGGCGTATCCGGCGCACCGGGCTCGGCACCTGCGGGGTCGGTGTCAGGGATGGCGGGGGCGGCCACGCCAAGTGCGTCGGAAATCCGCTTGGTCAGGGTGCGGAATTCCATTTCGGTCAGGAACGTCAGCAGGGTTTCGGGGTCGGGCTCGCGGACCTCAAGATCATCCAGGGTGAAGTCCAGCGGCGTGTTGCAGTCCAGTTCGACCAACTTGCGCGACAGCTCGATCTGGGCGCGCTTTTCGATCAGGGTCTCGCGGCGCTTGGGCTGTTTGATTTCACCCGCGCGGTCAAGCAAGGTTTCCAGATCGCCGTATTCATTGATCAGCAAGGCGGCGGTTTTGATGCCAATGCCGGGCGCGCCGGGCACGTTATCGACGCTGTCGCCGGCCAGCGCCTGAACATCCACCACGCGTTCCGGCGGCACGCCGAATTTCTCGATCACGCCATCGCGGTCGATGCGCTTGTTCTTCATGGCGTCGAACATTTCCACACCGCCGCCAACCAGCTGCATCAGATCCTTGTCCGAGGAAATGATTGTCACCTGCCCACCGGCATCGCGCGCCTGACAGGACAGGGTGGCGATGATGTCGTCGGCCTCGAACCCTTCAAGCTCCTTGCACGCGATGTTGAACGCTTCGGTCGCGCGCCGGGTCAGGGGCATCTGCGGGCGCAGATCCTCGGGCATGGCTTCGCGGTTGGCCTTGTAGAGGTCGTAAAGGTCGTTGCGAAACGTGTGGCTGCCCTTGTCGAAAATCACCGCGACATGGGTGGGGGCGTCTGACCCATTGTTGCCGTCGATATAGCGCTGCAACATGTTGCAGAACCCGGCCACGGCACCGATCGGCAGGCCATCGGATTTACGCGTCAGGGGCGGCAACGCATGATAGGCCCGAAAGATGAAGGCCGAGCCGTCGATCAGGTGCAGGTGGCAACCTTTTCCGAAATCCATCACACGTGTCTCCCTGTGTGTGCGACGCGGCCAATGCCTGCCACGCGGCGCGCGCCACGGCCAGATGGCATCACATCCTGTGTTTCTTTCTGATGCAAATACTCACTGCGCCACGCTGAACCGCCGCGCGGTGTCGCGGGTTATGCGGCCTCAGAGCCTTTGAGCACATATTTCGCATCGCAATAGGGGCATTCGACATAGCCCGTATCTTCGGGAATATGCAGCCAGACGCGAGGGTGGCCAAGCGCGCCGTCCCCACCGTCACAGGCGATCTTGGAGCTTTCCACAATCTTGGTTTCCGGCGCTTGGGTCGTCATCTGGGACGTTTCCTTTTGGCTGCAAAAGTTCTAGGTGCATTTATGAGCGATCAAACCGGCAGGGGCAAGAGTGGCATGGGCGACAATGCGATCGAAATCCGAGGTCTGCGCAAGACCTATGGTGGGGCCAAGGGGCAACCGGCCAAAGAGGCGCTCAAGGGCATTGATCTGGATATTCCGCAGGGGTCGGTTTTTGGCCTGTTGGGGCCGAACGGCGCCGGGAAATCGACACTGATCAACATTCTGGCCGGGTTGGTGACCAAGACGGCGGGGCATGTGACGATCTGGGGCTTCGATCAGGATGTGAACCCGCGTCAGAGCCGCGCCTCGATCGGGGTGATGCCGCAGGAGCTGAATCTTGATCCATTCTTCAGCCCGCGTGGCGCGTTGGAGGTTCAGGCCGGTCTGTACGGCGTGCCGAAGGCACAGCGCAAAAGCGACGAAATTCTGGCGCTGATCGGGTTGGAGGACAAGGCCGATGCCTATGCCCGCACCCTGTCAGGCGGAATGCGGCGGCGGTTGCTGCTGGGCAAGGCCTTGGTGCATCATCCACATATTCTGGTGCTGGACGAGCCGACGGCGGGGGTGGATATCGAGCTGCGGCAGATGCTGTGGGCCAATGTGCGCAAGCTGAACGAACAGGGCATGACGATCATTCTGACGACGCATTACCTGGAAGAAGCCGAAGAGATGTGCGACCAGATCGCCATCATCAATCAGGGCGAGGTGGTGGCGCGCGACAGCACCGCCAACTTGCTGGGCCGGATTGACGCCAAGGCCATGGTCATTCACCCTGAAACCGCCCCGACCACCCTGCCGCAGGCGCCGGGGATCGTGGTCGAGCAGCGCGCTGACGGGGCGCTTGTGCTGAACTATCATGCGCATGAAACCTCGGCGGAGCAGGTGCTTGAAGCCGTGCGTAACGCCGGGATTCGCATTCGCGACGTAAAAACCGAAGAGGCAGATCTTCAGGATGTGTTCCTGGAGCTGACCCGAAGCTGAGGATGAACCATGGCGGATGACCATAACCACGACCACGGACATGACCACAAACATGACCACGGGGGTGGCAAGGGGCATGGCCACGGTCACGGGCATCACCACCATCACCCCGATCTGGACGGTGGCGACAAGCGCGTCGTCGCGGCGGTGGTGGTCAATATCCTGCTGACGCTGGCGCAGATCGTGGCGGGGGTCATTTCCGGCTCACTGGCGCTGGTTGCGGATGCGATCCACAACCTGAGCGATGCCTTGTCGTTGGTGATCGCGTTTTTCGCCCGGCGGATCGGCAAGCGCCCGGCGGATGAAACCATGACCTTTGGCTATGGCCGGGCCGAGGTGGTGGCGGCGCTGATCAACTATACCACGCTGATCGTGGTGGCGGTCTATCTGGCGGCTGAGGGCGTGCAGCGGTTGTTCAACCCGGCCGAGGTCGAGGGCTGGATCGTGGTTGTGGTCGCGGCGGTGGCGTTGCTGATCGACACGGTGACGGCGCTTCTGGTGTTCCGGCTGAGCAAGGAAAGCGCCAATATGCGCGCGGCGTTCCTGCACAATGTGGCGGACGCGATGGGCTCGGTCGCGGTGATCGTGGGCGGGACGCTGATCCTGCTGTACGACTGGCGGCTGGTGGACCCGATAGTGACGCTGCTGATCTCGGGGTATATCTTGTGGCACAGTTGGCAGGGGATCATGCCGGTGATCCGCATTCTGATGCTGGCCAGCCCCGAGGATACCAATTTGGATCAGGTCCTGGACAGCCTGCGCGCGGTCGAGGGCGTGGACAGTGTGCACCACCTGCATCTGTGGCGGATGCAGGAGCATGAGGTCGCGCTGGACACGCATGTGGTGCTGGATGGATCGCACCCGGCCGAGGTGGTCAAGGCGTCGGTCAAGCAGGTGTTGAGCAGTCGGTTCGACATTTCCCACACCGTGCTGGAGCTGGAAGAACCCGGGGCGCAGTGCATGGACCAGCAGGTGATCGGGCACTGAAAGCTTTGCGGCAGGTGCAACAAAACGCTTGAACCCCGGCAGCCGATGGGATCGGTTCGGGGGAAGAATGGCGAAAGGACAGAGTGAATGACGCAGGGCGACGAGACAGATATGGCCGGGTGGCTGCACAGCGTGTTGGGTGTGGAGCGGGTCGAGGATAATTATTTCCTTGGCATTGCGACGCCTGAGGGGCAGGGGCGGTCTTTTGGCGGTCAGGTGATCGGGCAGGCGTTGATGTCGGCGATCCGGACCGTGGGCGAGGATCGGCCGGTGCATTCGCTGCACGGCTATTTCATGCGCCCCGGCGATGCGACACAGCCCGTGCTGTATCAGGTCGAGCGCGACCGAGACGGGCGCAGCTTTGCCACCCGGCGGGTGGTGGCGGTTCAGGCGGGCAAGCCGATCCTGAACCTTGCGGCGTCGTTCCATGGGAAAGAGTCAGGGTTCCATCATCAGGACAAGATGCCCGACGTGCCAATGCCCGAGGATCTGGAAAGCGAGCAACAGATTGCCGCAGGGATGCGGGACCAGTTGCCCGAAGTGTTTTTGAACTGGCTGGACACGCCGCGCCCGATCGAAATGCGCCCGGTTCAACTGCGCCCGCCTTTTGTGCGCGAGGCACAGGAGCCAAACCAGAATATCTGGATCCGGGCACGGGGCGCATTTGGGGATGACCCGGCGATGCACCGGGCGGCGTTGGCCTATACCTCGGATTTCGGGCTGCTGAGCACCTGTATGTTGATGTATGGCAAGACCTTTCTTGACCGGGACATGCAGTTCGCCAGCCTGGATCACGCGCTGTGGTTCCATGATGATTTCCGCATGGACGAATGGCTTTTGTATTCGATGGACAGCCCTTGGGCCGGTGGCGCGCGCGGGTTCAACCGCGGGCAGCTGTTTACGCGCGATGGGCGCCTTGTGGCGAGCGTGGCGCAAGAGGGGCTGGTGCGCCACTACGACACCAAAGGCTGAGCTGATTTGTGCGGTGGCCTGTGGCGGTTGTCGCAGGCTGTTGCCCTGCCGCGCGCCAGCGACCAGCGCCACAATTCCATCCGAGGTGAACATCAGCGGCGGCAGGTCATAGCCGTCGCGCATCAGGTATCCGACGCCGGCTTCGCCTTCGATCGGCACGCCCGCGCCGATCAGGTCAGCCACGTCGCGGTAAATCGTCTGCGGGGTGACCTCGAGCTTGTCTGCCAGCTGTGCCGCCATCAGCAGCCGACCGCCCCTGAGATATTGAACGATCTGAAGCAGGCGGTCGGCGCGGCGCATGGGCTATCCTTTGGGCCGGTAGAACCCGGTTGTCTTCCCGTCCGGGTCGCTGGCGTAAAAAAATGTGCCCGAAGGGATGGTCATGTCGTCGTCCGAGGCGGTGCTGCCAGCGGCGATCACGCGTTTGCGGACCTCGGCCAGTGTATCGGGGATGGCCAAGTGGATGATGTTGCCGGTGCCGGGGGCGGCGTGTGTGCCTTCGACCAGGTTTCCGGCGACGCCGGATTGTTCGGCGGCGGGGAATACGGCCATGGGCGTGGGGCCCATATCCGTGGTGATACGCATGCCGTTTTGCAGCACGGTGCCATAGAAGGCGGTGGCTTTGACAAGGTCGGACATGCGAATCTCGGTCCAGACAACCGGGTCTTTGGGGGCGAAGGTCATTTTGGTCTCCATCAGGTGAGTTGCAGTTGAGCCAATATGGCACAGGGATGCTGAGAGCCTTCTGTCAGTACTGCTCAGGATTTTGCGCGTGATCGCCCCCGTGTTGGTCAGGCTTCGGGGGTGGTGTAACGCGTTTTGTCATTTTTCTGAGCGGTCCGTGCGCCAAGATCGAAGAACGAGCCGACACTGACCGCTCGACATCCAGTGAAATACGGGCTTGAATGCGCGTGTTTACTGACGTTGATTCAAGTTTGGTAAAGCCGCCAAATAGGGTGGAGTATTAGTGCGTCTGTTTTGCGAGAATATTTTATCTTTTCAAACAGGAGGTCCAAATGGTCTCAAGCTATTCCAGAACGCGGGAACGCAATCAGAATTTGTTCGCAGCGTGGGAGAAATTGGATCCTAAGGTATTCGATACGCTGAATGTTTCTCTGGAGGCGACCAAGGCCGCACAAACCGGTCTGCAAGGCTATATCGTGCTGCCGGGGATGCCGGATTACAACGAAGACCGTAAGATTTTTAACCCGATTTTTGACAGCTATCCGGTCATGATTATCTATTGCGAGGTCGAAAGCGATGTGGCGATCGCGCTGGACTATGCAACCACTTGCGGGCTGCTGTTCTGTTTGCGTTCGGGGGGGCATTGCACGGCGGGATTCTCGACCGGGCCGGGTGTTCTGATCGATGTGAAATCGCTGGATTCGGTGCATATTGATCCGCTTGTCAAAACCGCAACGGTTGGTTGCGGTGTGGATTTTGGCAGCTTCAACAAGACCCTGAACCAATACGGCCTGCATGTGCCGGGCGGCGAATGCCCGGACGTTTGCATCGGCGGCTATGTGCAGGGTGGTGGGTACGGCTTTACCTCGGTCAAATACGGGATGAACTGCGACAATGTCCTGAGCATGCGGGTCATGCTGGCGGATGGGTCTATCGTGACGGCGAGCAAGCAGCAGAACGTCGACCTGATGTGGGCCATGCTGGGCGGAACGGGCGGCAACTTTGGTGTGCTTTTAAGCGTGACCTATCAGTTGCACGATCTGGACACGGCTTACGGCTGGGCGTTGATCTGGAAGCTGGACACGCCTGACGATATCCAGAAAGCCGCAGATGCGATGATGCTGTTGCAGTCCGATTACATGCTGTCGGGGAACTGCGATCCGAATATGACGATTCAGGTGTCGCTGTGTTTCCAAAGTCAGATCTATGTGGACCAGCCGCCGCCCCCCAACACGCCGTTGACGCCGTTTTTCATGGTGCGGGGTCTGTATGTTGGATCGTCCGAGGATGGCGCCCAAGCGATTGCCCCATTGCAGGCCCTGCCGGGCTGTATCACCCAGTGGACCAAAACGGCGCGCTATATCGTGCTGAATGACGAGCTGCTGAACGTGCCGCAATCGATGCCGATGCTGGACCAGATCCCCTTCGAGGATAAGGCATCGCGCTATGTGGAGGCGATGCTGACAAATGCCGATTGGTATGAGTTGATTGCATATTTCACACTCGCGCCGGTGAACATGGCTTACATGTATCTTGAATTCTACGGTGGAGCGATCAACAGCGTGCCGACGTATGACACCGCCTTTGTTCACCGCAATGCGGCCTATGATGCGGTGATGGATGTTTATTGGGTCGATTCTGACGATCAAGCCAAATGCGAGGCTTTCCTTGATGGCTGGAAGGCCTTGATGGAGCCGCATTGGAATGGCGAGATTTATCAAAACTACGCCAGCCTCAGCGCGCCGGACTATACGGTGAACTATTGGGGTGGGGCAGTGCCGTTTCTCAGCTTGATCAAGACCAAGTACGATCCGAACAACGTGTTCACCTTCGCGCAGCAGGTGCCGCAGGTGAGTGTTTTGGGGGATGCCGCCCCGGACCTGAGCGATTTTCCCGAGCATCTGGTCAAGGCCGCACGCGGCGACATCAACTTTGCCGGTGGCGTTATGGGGGCGAATGCCTCTCTTTTGGCGTCCAAGTCAGCGGATTGAAATGAGTAACGACAAGCCATTTGAATTGGACGTTTGGCTTGCCGGGATAGGAATGTCCAAATATCTTAATGTCTTCACCCAGAATGACATCGACATGGAGGTGCTTGGTACGCTGACCTCGGACGACCTGCGCGAGATGGGGGTGGCTTCCATCGGGCACAGGCGCCGTATTTTGAGTGCTGCCGCAGAGGCGGGGGCCGTTTCAGACCCCGCCGCCAACAAGCCGGCAGAGCGGCGCGATCTGACCGTCATGTTTTGCGATCTGGTGGGGTCCACCGCGCTGTCAGTTGGGGCAGACCCGGAAGATTACCGGCACTATATTTCACGCTACCGCGAAGAAATTGCCGCGGCGATTGCCCCGTTCAACGGGCATATCGCGCAGTTTGTCGGCGATGGTATCTTTGTCTATTTCGGCTATCCCCGTGCCACCGAACACGATGCCGAAAACGCGGTGTCTGCGGGGCTTGCTGTTGTGCAGCATGTTCGCAATATGGCCTCGTTTCCCGGCAGTCAGCCGCAGGTCAGGATCGCAATTGCCACGGGGCTGACGGTTGTGACGATCGCGGACAAGCAGGGTATCATTGTCGGGGACACGATCATTGGCGAGACGCCAAATCTTGCCGCGCGCCTTCAGGCGCTTGCCAAGGTGAATACGGTTCTGTTGTCGCCTTCGACCCGCAGGCTTGTCGGCAGTCTGTTCCAGTGTACCGATCTCGGGCGGCATACGCTCAAGGGGTTCGAGAAGACGGTAAGAGTTTGGCAGGTCGAGGGGTATAACACCGAGGCGAGCCGTTTTGAGGCGTTGCATACGGTGTCGCGCAGCAGCACCTATTTCGGACGCGACGCCGAAGTGGCCGCGCTGCTTGAGATCTATGACCGATCAGCATGCGGCGCAGCGCAGTATGTTCTGATCGAGGGCGAGGCAGGTTTCGGCAAATCGCGGCTTGCGCGGCATGTGTTGGGGGCCAGGCCGCACCGCGAACACGAACGGCCAGTGCTGCAATGCTCGCCAAAAAACATCAGTTCGCCCTATCACGTGATCCGCGCTTTCGTGCAGCGATGCAGCGGCATCACCCCAAAGGACGACAACTCGAAGATTCTTCTGCGGCTGGCCAATCTTCTGAATGACCACGGCCTGTTTTCAAAAATAAACGTGGCTCTCATTGCTGAATTTGTTCGGTGTTCCGAGGCAGATTTATCGGTGCTCAGCGGTATCAGCTCGCAAGATCAGCGGAGCCGCCTGATGGCTTTGCTGGGCGGGCTGATCGAGGGGGTCGCGAAGCAGACCGATGCAATCATCATTGAAGATATTCAATGGATTGACCCTTCGTCTTCGGAATTGCTGAAGGGCATTCTGCCTCGGCTGGCGGATTTTTCGATCATCGTGTTCTTCACGATGCGGACCAACAACTTTCCGGATTGGCTCTGCCGGGATCAAACCACGATGTTGCAGCTCAAGCCGCTGCCCGATCAGGCCATTCGCGGGCTTATTCAAAATGTTGCTGGCAAGGTCCGGCTTTCGGAAGAGGTCATTGATGGTATTGCGGCACGCTGCAACGGCATCCCGATTTATGCCGAAGAGCTGACCTATAGTGTGATCAACAACGAAGACCGCGCAAATGTTGGCGATGATGCACTTGGCAGGATTCCCGCAACGTTGGCGGAATCCCTGAATGCGCGCATCGACCGTTTGGAAAAAGGCCGCGAACTGGCCTTGGTGGGGGCGGTTATCGGGTTTGAATTTCCGATTGATCTGCTGATTGCCGTGTCTGGCTTGCCCAAGGAAAAGGCGCAGGAGGGCATCAAGGAGCTGCTGGAAACGAATGTTCTGCAGCTTGGCCAGAGTGCCTTTGGCGAGGCGGTTTCGTTCCGGCACATGCTGTTGCGCGAGACCGGTTATCAGCTTCTGTTGCGCAAAACCCGGAAAGATCTGCATGCCCGTGTCGCACGGGTGATCAAGCAGGACTTCCCAAGGATCGCTGAGTTCGCACCCCATATTTCCGCCTTCCACTTGGAAAATAGCGGTGATGCGCTGAATGCTGCGGTTGAATACCATGTTGCGGGTGAACAGGCGGCGAAACGGTCCGCCTATGCCGAAGCGATTACGTATTTTTCAAAGGCAATCAAGGTCAATGCGGACTGCGAAGAATGCGACGACCGAGACCGTCGCGAGCTGTCTTTCCGACTTAGCCTTACCAGCGCGATGATTGCGGCGCGCGGTTTCACCGCAGACAGCGTTTCGCAAGAAATGGAACGAGCGCAGGCGCTTAGCGACAAGTTTGGGGAGCGTGCCGGGCTTATCCCGGCCCTCGTCACCAAGTGGATTGTTCTGGGGGCCAGCGGCAATTCGATTGCGTCGCATCAACTGGCGCTTCGCATTCATGACCTTGCCCAAGGCGGGGACGAAGTGGACCGGCTGTTTGCGCACCGTGTATTGGGGACGTCGCACTTGTTTGTGGGCAACTTCGAAGCGGCTGCGGATGAGCTGTTTCAATTCCTGAAGAAATACGATCGAGAGAGCCATGAGGAACGGCTGAGCACCGTTGGCCCGTCCAATCACGCGACCATGTCGATGGTGGGGCTGGCGCAGATCCACACGCTTTATGGCGATCCAGAGGCCGCCGCAGCTTGGCGTGACAAAGCCTTGCGCGCGGCCGAGTTGGGCACGGCACATGACATGTGCAATTCGACTGTGTTCTCGGGTTGCTTCTTGGCGGCGCTGTCGGGGCAAATCGACAAGCTCGAAGAATACACAGAGAAATTGCGCAGCCTGTCCGAAGCGCATGATCTGTTGATCTGGCGGGATTACACCGCGCTGTTTTCGGGGTTGGTAAAGATCGGGAAAGGCGATGTGCAACAGGGCTTTGCACAGGCGCGGCAAGGGTTGGATGGGCTGAAGGCCGCAAGCACATTCACGAGCGGCTGGTTTGTGCTCTACGCCTCTGCCTGCGTCGATTCGGGGCGCTTTGAGGAGGCTTCCGAAGTGCTGTCTTTGTCGATTTCTGATCACGAGGGTTACAGATGGATGTCCGCCGAGCTGAAGCGACTTAACGCGCGGGTTGCTTTTGCGACCGGGGTGCCGCCGCCGGTGGTGCGTGCAGAGCTTGAAGCGGCCTTGATGTTGGCCGAATCACAGGCGGCAAGGCTGTTTCGGGATCGTATCCAGGCGGATTTGGCGACACTTTCTGACGTGGAGGCACGCGAAGACCTGCCGCCCCGAAGGTCGCGTCAGGCATCGTTTGTTTCGTCCGCAGACAAAAAATTTAAAATGAATTGACGCGGTCTCCGAAGAGACCGCGCCCCACTCACGGTAAAATTGGGGAACCGAATAATCGCTACACCACTTCTCTAAATCGGCGAGAAGCGAACGGCCCAATCAAAATACTCAGTCTAGACCGTATGAACACACTGCCAGTTTTGTGCAGACAGCGCTGTGACGTCCGTCACATGCCCATTGTAAAAATTAGGATTTCTGATCTTTTTGAGCACAAGACGACCGGGAATCGATGTCGTAGCATCAAAACTTGAGGTGCGGGATTGGCCGCGCTTTTCAGATCTGCGCGAGGCTTTCCAGCGCCTCGATGTTTTTCAGTGTGATGCCTGAATTCGTTATCTCAACCAGCTTGTCTGCGCTCCACGCTTTGAGCTGTCGGTTGACGTTTTCGCGCGCGAGGCCCGAAAATTCGCCCAGATCCGACTGCGAAAACGAACCTGCAATACAAACGGTTCCGTCTGGGGATCGCACGCCCCACTTGGCACCCAGCCGCAATAGGCACCGTGCCAGTCGCACCTGGGCATTGGTCTGCGACTGAACGGAAAACATCTCTGACGCGTTGCGCACTTTTTCGCAGAGCTCGCGTATCAGGCCAAATACTGCCTCGGGCTGGTCCATGAGAAAGGCAAAAAGCTCGCGTCGGTGTAGCGACAGGCCAGTGACGTCGGTTGCGGCTGTCACATCGGCGCTGCGCAGGCCGCCGTCCAGAATCGCGATTTCGCCCAGTACTTCGCCCGGACCCATATGATTCAGGACCGACTTGCGTCCCGACTGCGAGGTGATCGAAATTTCCAACCGCCCGCTGTCGACCATCAGAAGGGTATCGCCCGGATCGCCCGCGTAAAATATCTGTTGTCCCGCAGCAAAACGTACCGGCTGCGCCAAACCGCGTAGTTTCTGCCGGTCTTCCGCGCTCAAGGTGGCAAGGAGAACGCTTTTTTCTTTGATGGTCATCCCCATGTGCCTCCGCGGCACGCAATGCTGGTCATATTTGCATGATAAGCCAAGTCATCGGTCGAGGCTAGCTGTTGCGGATGGGGCAGATCAGCAGGACCTTACGGCAACTGAACGGTCTGTTGCATAAAGTCGGAGCAGACACCGGGCGCGCGCCAATTGATTGCTCAAATGCGCTGCAAATTTCATCGTGGCCTTGGGGCTAGGGGGCGGGTCATATTTGTGAAAATATCGACCGGAACGAAACCAATCCCTGATCAGAGAGTGATGGTGCCCAGGAGAGGACTCGAACCTCCACGTCCTTGCGAACACTAGCACCTGAAGCTAGCGCGTCTACCATTCCGCCACCTGGGCAGGTGTCGTGAGGGGCGATGTATCTGTGCCGTTCAGTGGTGTCAACGGAGATTTTCGGGTTTTTTCGTGCGACGCCATATCTCCTTGTCGAACGGGGCGTAGGGGGCTAGGAACAGAGAGGATTTTCATAGCCGGAGTCATTCCCATGTCGAAACTCGTGACCATCTATGGCGGGTCGGGCTTTGTTGGCCGCTATATTGCGCGGCGCCTGGCAAAAGACGGCTGGCGCGTGCGCGTGGCTGTGCGCCGCCCGAACGAGGCGATGCATGTGAAGCCATACGGTGTGCCCGGTCAGGTCGAGCCGGTTCAATGCAACATTCGCGATGACGCAAGCGTGCGCGCGGTGATGCAGGGGGCGGATGCGGTGGTGAACTGCGTCGGTATCCTGAACGAG
This sequence comes from Thalassovita taeanensis, assembly GCF_900110775.1. Classification (GTDB taxonomy): domain Bacteria; phylum Pseudomonadota; class Alphaproteobacteria; order Rhodobacterales; family Rhodobacteraceae; genus Litorimicrobium; species Litorimicrobium taeanense. Next base: position 205,294 of record NZ_FOEP01000003.1, read on the forward strand.
CGCGGCAAGAACCGCTTTGACGCGGTTCAGCACGAAGGTGCAGAGCGGATCGCACGGATTGCGGCCGAAACCGGTGTGGCGCGGATGGTGCATGTATCGGCCATCGGCGCGGATGCCGAGGCGGACAGTGATTATGCACGGACCAAGGCGCTGGGAGAGGCGGCAGTGCTGGAGCATATGCCAAATGCCGTGATCTTGCGGCCGTCGGTGATTTTCGGGGCCGAGGATCAGTTTTTCAACCGGTTCGCCAGCATGTCACGCATGGGGCCGATCCTGAATGTGGTCGGGGCCGAAACGCGGTTTCAACCGGTTTACGTCGATGACGTGGCGCAGGCGGCTGTGCTGGCGGTCGATGGTGTGGCTGGCGCGGGTGTGTACGAGTTGGGCGGACCCGAAGTGGCGACATTCCGCGAGTTGATGGTCGATATGCTGTCGGTTATTCGGCGTCGCAAGCTGATCGTGAACCTGCCGTTCTGGTTGGCGCGGATCATGGCGTTTGGATTGGACATGGTGCAGAAATTCACCGGTGGGCTGATCGGAAATGGCGTGCTGACGCGTGATCAGGTGAAGAACCTGAGGCACGACAATGTGGTGTCCGAGGGGGCCATGGGCTTTGCCGATCTGGGGATCAAGCCGGTGCCGCTGGAGGCAGTTCTGCCGGACTACCTGTGGCGGTTCCGCCCATCGGGGCAATACACGGCGATCAAGGAATCGGCCAAGAACCTGCGCATTCAGTAAACGCGGTTCTTGATGACATTTGGAAGGCGGGCCGGGTGCCCGCCTTTTTTCATGCGTAGGCGATCCAGAGCAGGATCAGGCCCAGAATCACCCGGTAGATCACATAGGGTGTAAAGCTGACGCTGCGCAGAAGGCGCATCATCAGGCTGAGCGCCAGCAGCGCCGACAGGAACGATAGCACGGCGACGATCGCGCCGTCACGTGCGGCGGCGGCGTTGGCGGTCGCGGCGACCTCGGCCCCCAGCAGCAGGCCGCTGGCCAGAATGGTCGGGATCGACATCAGCATCGAGATTTTCGCGGCATCATGGCGGGCATAGCCCAGTCCGCGCGCGGCGGTGATGGTGATGCCCGAACGTGAGGTGCCGGGGATCAACGCCACGGCCTGCCACAGGCCCATGATGATGGCGTCTTTTAGCGACCAGTCCTGATCCGTTTTGGTCACCGGGCCACGTTGATCGGCGAAATAGAGTACAATGCCGAAAATCAGCATGGTCCAGCCAATGACGGCAATGCCGCGCATCGCCTCGTCCAGTCCGGTGAGGTTCAGAACCAGCCCGACGATCACCACCGGCACGGTGGCCACGGCCAGCAGGAAGGCTAGCTTTGATCCGGGGGTGTCGATGCGCCCGCTGACCATGCGCGGAACGCCAGCCAAGCCCAGCCGCACATCTGCCCAGAAGAACGCCACGACAGCGGCGAGTGTGCCCACATGGGCGGCTACGTCCACAACTTGCCCCTGGTCCTGCATTCCCGACAGATTCGGCAAAAGAATCAGGTGACCTGAGGAAGAAATGGGAAGAAACTCGGTAATACCCTGAATAACGGCAATAATCAGCAGGTGAAGCAGCGGCATGAGATTGTCCGGTAATTGTTCGCTGACGTTTGTATAAACTGCTGAGATTAAAAAGAAAGATTTCAATAAGGACCGTATCGGACCCAAAATCACACCTTTTGATCGGGCGCGGGCCGATTTTGCGGCAAAAATTGTGATAATAGGTAACTCATTCTGACTTTTATTTGAATTCGACCTGCCGTAAAGAGGCGCGACTTGATTTTTCTCAGAAAGGCAGCGCTGTGGCCAAGCAACCGATGCTGAAATTCGTGACTGTGGAACGGGACATGCCGGAAAAGCGTGTGCCCAACCTACGCAATAAAGATTTCCATGAGATCTATGCGGAGTACGCTGATACCAAGGCCAAGGAGCAGGCCAGCCGGTGCAGCCAATGCGGCGTGCCCTATTGTCAGTCGCATTGCCCGCTGCACAACAACATCCCCGACTGGTTGAACATGACCGCGACGGGGCGGTTGGAAGAGGCGTATCAGATCAGCCAGGCGACCAATACGTTCCCAGAGATCTGTGGCCGTATCTGCCCGCAGGATCGGCTGTGCGAAGGCAACTGCGTGATCGAGCAGTCGGGCCACGGCACCGTGACCATCGGCGCGGTCGAAAAATACATCACCGATACCGCGTGGGAAAACGGCTGGGTCAAGCCGATCATACCAAGCATGGAGCGCGATCAGTCGGTGGGCATCATCGGGGCAGGCCCCGGCGGGCTGGCGGCGGCGGATGTGCTGCGCCGGGCCGGTGTGCAGGTGACGGTATACGACCGCTACGACCGCGCGGGCGGGTTGATGACCTATGGCATCCCCGGTTTCAAGCTGGAGAAAGACGTGGTGATGCGGCGGATTGATCAGCTTCAGCAGTCGGGTGTGGAGTTCGTTCTGAACTGTACCGTCGGCGAGGATCTGAGCTTTGATGCGATCCGTGGAAAACACGATGCTGTGGTTATCGCCACGGGTGTCTACAAGACTCGCGATCTGGAAGGCCCCGGTTCCGATGCTGACGGCATCGTGCGGGCGATTGATTATCTGACGGTGTCCAACAAGCTGAACTTCGGTGACGAGGTGCCGGAATACGAAGACGGGTCGCTGAATGCCGCGGGCAAGCGGGTGGTCGTGATCGGCGGCGGCGACACGGCGATGGACTGTGTTCGGACCGCGATCCGGCAGGGCGCCGAAAGCGTCAAATGCCTGTATCGTCGGGACCGCGCCAACATGCCGGGGTCGCAGCGCGAAGTGCAGAACGCCGAAGAAGAAGGCGTTGTGTTCGAGTGGTTGAGCGCGCCCAAAGGCTTCATGGGGACGCCGGTGGACGGGGTTGTCGTGCAGAAAATGCGGCTTGGGGCACCGGATGCCTCGGGGCGGCAATCACCTGAAATCATTGATGGCGCGGATTATCTGGAGCCTGCCGAGCTGGTGATCAAGGCGCTGGGGTTCGAGCCGGAAGACCTGCCGAAGCTTTGGGGCGTTGACGGTCTGGAAGTGACCCGTTGGGGCACCGTCCGGGCCGAGTTCACAAGCGGCAAAACCTCGCTTGAGGGGGTGTATGCGGTGGGTGATATCGTGCGCGGCGCGAGCCTTGTGGTTTGGGCCATCAAGGACGGGCGCGACAGTGCCGAGGCGGTTCTGGAATATCTGAACGAGACCCGCGCGGTGGCCGCCGAGTAAGCCATTTTCGGTGTGTGATAGGCGTGCACCATGTGTGCACCGCCTGTGCACCGGCGGGTGAGACGGCAAAAGAGCGATGGGGCATAGGGTCTGACCCATCAGGTGAAGAGAGGGTTAACGCGATGAGTGTGAAAACGGGGCAATGCATGTGCGGTGCGGTGCAGCTGACCGCGCGCAACGTGCCGACCACATTCGGCCAATGCCTGTGCGACATGTGCAAACGCTGGACCGGCTCTTTCTTCATGGGGGTGAGCGTGGCGCCGGAGGATCTGGAGATCACCGGGACCGATGCGATCACCACGATCCAAAGCTCGGACTGGGCCGAGAGGGCATTTTGCAACAAGTGCGGGTCCAGCCTGTGGTATCATGTGACTGAAGGGCCTTATGCGGCGAAGCTCAGCCTTGGGGTTGGGGTGCTGAACGAGACCGATGATATGGTGCCGGTGCGCGAGTTCTATTCGGACAGACGCACATGTGCCTATCAGCCGAATAACGACATAGAAAAATTTACAGAGGCTCAGGTGCGGGCAATGTTTGCCGCCCCCGACGCCCCAACCGACACGAAGGGTTAAAATCATGACAACATATGATGCAAACTGGGTTGCGGCCGAAGAAGCCAAGCGTCAGTGGATGGCCGAGAATGGCCTGTATTCCGAAGCCGAGGAGCATTCCTCGTGCGGGGTTGGGTTGGTGGTGTCGTTGAACGGCAAGCCCAGCCGCAAAGTCGTGGAAAGCGGGATTACCGCGCTGAAGGCGATCTGGCATCGCGGTGCGGTGGATGCCGACGGCAAGACCGGCGATGGCGCGGGTATTCACGTGCAAATCCCGGTGCCGTTCTTTTACGATCAGATCCGTCGCACCGGCCACGAGCCGCGCAAGGATACGCTGATGGCGGTGGGGCAGGTGTTCTTGCCGCGCACGAATTTTGGCGCGCAGGAGACCTGCCGGACGATCGTGGAAACCGAAGTGCTGCGGATGGGGCATCATATCTATGGCTGGCGCCATGTGCCGGTGGATATCACCTGTCTGGGCGAGAAGGCCAACGCGACGCGGCCCGAGATCGAGCAGATCCTGATTTCGAACGCCAAGGACATTGACGAAGAGGCATTCGAGCGCGAGCTGTATGTGATCCGTCGCCGGATCGAGAAGGCGGCCAATGCCGCCGGGGTGCGCGATCTGTATCTGTGTTCGCTGTCGTGCCGGTCGATCATCTACAAGGGCATGATGTTGGCCGAGCAGGTGGCGGTGTTCTATCCCGACCTGATGGATGAGCGGTTCGAGAGCGCGTTTGCGATTTATCACCAGCGGTATTCGACGAACACCTTCCCGCAGTGGTGGTTGGCGCAGCCGTTCCGCATGTTGGCGCATAACGGCGAGATCAACACGCTGAAGGGCAACGTCAACTGGATGAAGAGCCACGAGATCCGCATGGCGTCATCGACGTTTGGCGATCTGGCCGAGGACATCAAGCCGATCATTCAGCCGGGCAGTTCGGATTCGGCGGCGCTGGATTCGGTGTTCGAGGTGTTGGTGCGGGCCGGGCGGTCAGCGCCGATGGCGAAAACCATGCTGGTGCCGGAATCGTGGAGCAAGCAGGCGGTCGAGCTGCCGCAGTCGTGGCGCGACATGTATTCCTATTGCAACTCGGTGATGGAGCCATGGGACGGCCCGGCGGCGTTGGCGATGACCGACGGGCGTTGGGTGTGTGCCGGGCTGGACCGCAACGGTCTGCGGCCGATGCGCTATGTCGTGACGGGCGAGGGATTGCTGATTGCGGGCTCTGAGGCCGGAATGGTGCCGGTGAACGAGACCAACGTGAAGGAAAAGGGCGCGTTGGGGCCGGGTCAGATGCTGGCGGTGGACATGAAAAAGGGTCTGCTGTTCCACGACACCGAGATCAAGGACAAGCTGGCGGCGGCGCTGCCGTTTGGCGAGTGGGTCGGCAAGATCAACGAGCTGGACGGTGCGCTGGCCGGGTTGGTGGAAAAGCCGATGTACACCGGGGCGGAGCTGCGCAAGCGGCAGATCGCGGCCGGGTACACGATGGAGGAGCTGGAGCAGATTCTGGCGCCTATGGCCGAGGATGGCAAAGAGGCGCTCGCCTCGATGGGGGATGACACGCCGGCGGCTGTCTTGTCGTCGAAGTACCGGCCTTTGAGCCATTACTTCCGGCAGAACTTCAGCCAGGTGACGAACCCGCCGATCGACAGCCTGCGTGAATACCGCGTGATGAGCCTGAAGACGCGGTTCGGCAACCTGAAGAACGTGTTGGACGAAAGCAGTGCGCAGACCGAGATTTTGGTGCTGGACAGCCCGTTTGTGGGCAATGCGCAGTGGGACGAGCTGACCCGGCAGTTCAACGCCGATCTGGTCGAGATCGATTGTACCTTCATGGCGGGGGGCGATCAGGAGGCGCTGCATGTCGGGCTGGCGCGGATCCGGGCCGAGGCCGAGGATGCGGTGCGCAGTGGCGCGGGCCATCTGGTGCTGAGCGATCACAGCCAGAACGCCGAGATGATCGGGATGCCGATGATTCTGGCGACCAGCGCGGTGCACAGCCATCTGACACGCAAGGGGCTGCGGACCTTCTGTTCGCTGAACGTGCGGTCGGCGGAATGCATTGATCCGCATTACTTTGCGGTGCTGATCGGCTGTGGCGCGACGGTGGTCAACGCCTATCTGGCCGAGGATTCGCTGTCGGACCGGGTTGAAAAGGGGCTGCTGGATGTCTCTCTGACCGAGGCGGTGCGGCGGTACCGGGATGCGATTGATCAGGGTCTGTTGAAGATTATGGCGAAGATGGGGATCTCGGTGATCTCGTCTTATCGCGGCGGGCTGAACTTCGAGGCGGTGGGGCTGTCCCGCGCCATGTGTGCCGAGTATTTCCCCGGCATGACCAGCCGGATCAGCGGCATCGGGGTACATGGCATTCAGAAGAAAGCCGAAGCGGTGCACGCGCAGGGCTGGCTTGGCGGGCGTGATGTTCTGCCGATTGGCGGGTTCTACAAGGCGCGCAAGTCGGGCGAGACCCATGCATGGGAAGCGCAGTCAATGCATCTGCTGCAAATGGCCTGCAACAAGGCCAGCTTTGAGATGTGGAAGCAGTATTCGGCCAAGATGCAGTCGAATCCGCCGATCCATCTGCGCGACCTGTTGGCGATCAAGCCGCTGGGCGATGCGGTGCCGATCGAGCAGGTGGAATCGATCACCTCGATCCGCAAGCGGTTCGTGACGCCGGGCATGTCTTTGGGCGCGCTTAGCCCCGAGGCGCACAAGACGCTGAACGTGGCGATGAACCGGATTGGCGCGAAGTCGGACAGTGGCGAGGGCGGCGAAGATCCGGCGCATTTCGTGCCCGAGCCGAATGGCGACAACCCCAGTGCCAAGATCAAGCAGGTGGCCTCGGGCCGGTTCGGCGTCACCGCCGAATACCTGAACCAGTGTGAAGAACTGGAGATCAAGGTCGCGCAGGGCGCCAAGCCGGGTGAAGGCGGGCAGCTGCCGGGCATGAAAGTGACCGAGCTGATCGCGCGGTTGCGGCATTCGACGCCGGGGGTGATGCTGATTTCGCCGCCGCCGCACCACGATATCTACTCGATCGAGGATCTGGCGCAGCTGATTTACGATCTGAAACAGATCAACCCGCGCTGCAAGGTGACGGTCAAGTTGGTGGCATCCAGCGGTGTCGGAACGATTGCCGCCGGTGTGGCCAAGGCCAAGGCCGATATCATCCTGATTTCGGGTCACAATGGCGGCACGGGTGCAAGCCCGGCGACCTCGATCAAATATGCGGGTTTGCCGTGGGAAATGGGGCTGACCGAGGCACATCAGGTGTTGTCGATGAACAACCTGCGCGACCGGATCACCCTGCGGACCGATGGCGGATTGCGCACCGGGCGCGACATTGTGATGGCTGCGATGCTGGGGGCCGAGGAATACGGTATCGGCACGGCGGCATTGATCGCGATGGGCTGTATCATGGTGCGTCAGTGCCAGAGCAACACCTGCCCGGTGGGCGTGTGTACCCAGGACGAGGCGCTGCGGGCGAAGTTTACCGGCAATGCGGACAAGGTGGTAAACCTGATCACCTTCTATGCGCAGGAAGTGCGGGAAATTCTGGCCAGCATCGGGGCGACCTCGTTGGATCAGGTGATTGGTCGGGCGGACCTGTTGCATCAGGTCAGCCGGGGCAATGCGCATCTGGACGATCTGGACCTGAACCCGCTGCTGATCACGGTCGATGGCGCGCATGAGATCGTTTACGATCGCAACAAGCCGCGCAACGTGGTGCCCGATACGCTGGACGCGGAAATCGTGCGCGATGCGGCGCGGTTCCTTGAGGATGGCGAGAAGATGCAGCTGAGCTATGCGGTGCAGAACACGCACCGCACGGTGGGCACGCGGACCTCGAGCCATATCGTGCGCAATTTCGGAATGCGCAATGCGTTGCAGCCCAACCATCTGACGGTGAAGCTGACCGGGTCGGCGGGGCAGTCTTTGGGTGCGTTTGCCGCGCCGGGGCTGAAGCTGGAAGTGTCGGGCGATGCCAACGACTATGTTGGCAAAGGTCTGTCGGGGGGCACGATTGTGGTGCGTCCGCCGATGAACAGCCCATTGGTCGCGAGCGAGAACACGATTATCGGCAACACGGTTCTGTATGGCGCCACGGACGGCTTCTTGTTTGCGGCGGGTCGCGCGGGCGAGCGGTTCGCGGTGCGCAACTCGGGCGCGTCGGTGGTGATCGAGGGCTGCGGCAGCAACGGTTGTGAATATATGACCGGTGGTGTGGCGGTGATCCTGGGGTCGATCGGGGCCAACTTTGGTGCCGGGATGACGGGTGGCATGGCCTATCTCTATGACCCCGATGGCAAGGTGGCAGACATGATGAACATGGAAACGCTGGTGACCTGCCCGGTCACGGTGCCCTATTGGGTGCAGCAGCTGGAAGGGTTGATCGAGCGGCATCTGGAAGAGACCGGAAGCCGCAAGGCCGCCGAGATTCTGCAGCACTGGGATCTGGAGCGGGAGAATTTCGTGCAAGTTTGCCCGAAAGAGATGCTGATCCATATTCCACACCCGCTGAGCGTGGAAGCCAAGGCAATGCCCGCCGAATAAGGCAGGCATCCTGAACCAAGACTGAATTGGCCCCGCAGCTTCGTGCTTGCGGGGCTTTTCTTGTGGCGCGTGCCTGCCTATAGCTGGGGCGTGGCACGCAAGACGAAAAAAACACCCCCGCGGAAGAAAAAGACGGTCGTGCCGCCCCCGGTTCGGCCGGTGCGGCGGCTTGTGCGCTGGGCCTTGCGGGGGCTTTTGGCGGTGGTGCTGGCGCTGGCGCTGTGGGTTGGCAGTTACGCGGTGATCAACCCGCCGACGACGTTTTACATCCTGGCCGAGCAACGGCGGCTGGGCGAGTTGGACCGGCAGTGGGTGTCGCTGGATGCGATTGCGCCGGTGATGGCGCGGTCGGTTGTGGCGGCGGAGGATGCGAATTTCTGCGACCACTGGGGGTTCGACATGGCCGCGATTCGGGCGGCGATCAACGAAGGTGGCACCCGTGGCGCGTCGACCCTGACGCAGCAGGTGGTGAAGAACGCGTTTCTTTGGCATGGGCGAAACTGGGTTCGCAAGGCGCTGGAGACCTTGATCACACCGCTGGTGGAGCTGACCTGGTCAAAGCGGCGGATCGTTGAAGTTTATCTGAACGTGGCCGAGTTCGGCGAAGGGATTTTCGGCGTCGAGGCCGCAGCCCGGCGATATTTCGGCGTGGGGCCGGAGGCGCTGAGCCCGGTGCAGGCGGCACGGCTTGCCGCGATCCTGCCGTCGCCCAAGGCGCGTTCGGCGGTTCACCCGGCGGATTATGTCCGACGTCGGGCCGCACGGATCATGGATGGGGCGGCTACGATCCGCGCGGATGGGCGCGCCGGATGTTTCGAGGATTGAAAATCCGTACCGCTCGGGGCATTGAGGGAGACACCCGAAACCCAACATGCAAGATTGAATCATGGCCAAGCTGTTCCACGTCCCGTTGTCTCCGTTCTGTCGCAAGGTGCGGCTGAGCCTTGCCGAGAAGCGGATTGAATGCGAGCTGATCGAGGAGCGGTATTGGGAGCAGGACCCGGATTTCCTGCGTCGGAACCCGGCGGCGAAAGTGCCGGTTCTGCGGCTGGACGACAGGGTCATGTCGGAAAGCGCGGCGATCTGTGAGTATCTGGAGGAGATGTACCCCGAGCCGTCGCTGATGCCGAAGGGCGCCGAGGAGCGCTATGAGGTGCGGCGGCTGGTGAGCTGGTTTGACGACAAGTTTCATCACGAGGTGACCTCGAAGCTGTTGTACGAGCGGGTCAACAAGAAGGTGATGGGGCAGGGATTTCCCGACAGTCGCAACGTCAAGGACGGGGCGAAGCGGATCAAGTATCATTTGGATTACATGGCGTGGTTGCTGGATCAGCGGCGCTGGTTGGCGGGGGATGTGATGACGCTGGCCGATTTTGCGGCGGCGGCGCATCTGTCCTCGTTGGATTATATCAGTGACGTGGATTGGAACCGGTCCGAGGTGGTCAAGGATTGGTATGCCAAGATCAAGTCGCGACCGGCGTTTCGGTCGATTCTGGCGGATCAGGTGCCCGGATTTCTGCCACCGCCGCATTATGCCGATCTGGATTTTTGATCCAGCGCTGGGGGCTCTGCCCCCCGTCGCGCGATGCGCGCCGCCCCCCGGAGTATTTTTATCAGAAAGAAACGGGGGCTTGGGATGAGCCTTAAGCCGCGGATCGTGCAGCAGGCGTTGGCCGAGGGGTTTGATGCCTGTCGGATCTGCCGTCCGTGGGATGTGCCGGATGTGCCCGAACGATTGGGTCAGTTTCTGGCTGCGGGGCGGCACGGGCAGATGGGCTGGATGGCCGAGCGTGTGGCGTGGCGCGGCAATCCGGCGGCACTGTGGCCCGAGGCGCGGTCGGTGATCATGCTGGCGGAGAGTTACACGCCCGCGCATGATCCGCTGGCGGTTTTGCAGCAGCGCGATCGCGGGGCGATTTCGGTCTATGCGCAGAACCGCGATTATCATGATCTGGTCAAGAAGCGGCTGAAGCGGCTGGCGCGGTGGTTGATTGCCGAGGCAGGCGGCGAGGTGAAGGTGTTTGTGGACACCGCACCGGTGCCGGAAAAGCCGCTGGGGCAGGCCGCCGGGCTGGGGTGGCAGGGCAAGCATACCAATCTGGTGAGCCGGGGTTTGGGGAGCTGGTTTTTCCTGGGCTCGGTGTTTACGACGCTGGAGTTGCCGGAGGACACGGCGGAGGCGGATCATTGCGGATCGTGCCGGAATTGTCTGGATATTTGTCCGACGGGGGCGTTTCCGGCGCCGTATCAGTTGGATGCGCGGCGCTGCATTTCCTATTTGACGATCGAGCATCACGGGCCGGTGGACGAGAGTTTGCGGGCGTTGATGGGCAACCGGATTTACGGCTGCGACGATTGTCTGGCGGTGTGCCCGTGGAACAAGTTCGCGGTCGAGGCACGCGAGCTGCGGTATCACGCGCGCGAGGCGTTGTTGGCGCCGCGGTTGGCCGAGTTGGCGGGGCTGGATGATGCCGGGTTTCGTGCGTTTTTCTCGGGCAGCCCAATCAAGCGCATCGGGCGGGACCGGTTTGTGCGCAATGTACTGTATGCGATTGGAAACTCGGGTGATCCGGGGTTGGTGGTGGTGGCGCAGGGGTTGATCGAGGATGCGGATGCGACGGTGGTTGATGCGGCGAAATGGGCGGTGGAACGGTTGCAGAATACCGCAAATGGGCCGGAATAGGCTCTGATTTATGCCAAGCTAGGCACGGCGGAACAGGAGAAGCGGATGGCGATGCTGTTGGGGGTGGATACGGGCGGGACCTTCACCGATGCGGTTTTGATCCGGGATGAGGTCGAGGTCATGGCCAGCGCCAAGGCGCTGACGACGCGGCAGGATCTGGCGATCGGAATTGGCGAGGCGGTGCGGCGGGTGCTGGCCGAGGCGGGGATCGCGCCGCAGGACGTGGCGCTGGCGTCGCTGTCGACCACCTTGGCGACGAATGCGCTGGTTGAGGGGCAGGGCGGGCGTGTGGGGCTGGTCTATGTCGGGTTTGATGCGCGGGATCTGGAGCGGCATGGGCTGACCGAGGCGCTGAAGGGCGATCCGGTGGCGGTGCTGGCGGGCGGGCACAGCCATGCGGGTGGCGAGGCGGCGGCGCTGGATCTGGAGGCACTTTCGGCATGGTTAGACACTGTCGAGGGGATTTCCGGTTTTGCCGTAGCGGCGCAGTTTGCGACGCGCAACCCGGCGCATGAGCTGGCGGTGGCAGAGGTGATCCGGGCGCGGACCGGGCGGCCAGTGTCGTGTTCGCATCATCTGTCGGCGCGGTTGAACGGGCCGAAGCGGGCGCTGACGGCGGTGCTGAATGCGCGGCTGATCGGGTTGACGCATCGGTTGATCGGGCGGGCCGAGGATGTGCTGACCGAGATCGGGGTGACGGCGCCCTTGATGGTGGTGCGCGGTGATGGGGCGCTGATTTCGGCTGAGATGGCCAAAGACCGCCCGATAGAGACGATTTTGAGCGGTCCGGCGGCGAGTATTGTCGGGGCGCGGTGGCTGACAGGGGCGCAAGAGGCCCTGGTGTCCGACATCGGCGGGACGACGACGGATGTGGCAGTGCTGCGTGGTGGGCGGCCTGCGATTGATCCGGCGGGCGCGCAGGTGGGGCCGTATCGGACCATGGTCGAGGCGGTGGCGATGCGGACGACGGGCCTGGGTGGTGACAGCGAGGTGCATTTCATCAGCGAAGGGTTGCAGGGGGGTGTGACGCTGGGGCCGCGGCGCTTGCTGCCGGTGAGCCTGTTGGCGGCCAGCGCGCCGGAGGTGGTGCATGGGGCGCTGGAAGCGCAGCTGCGCAGCGCGGTGCCGGGTGAGCATGACGGGCGGTTTGTGCGTGCGGTGGAGGGGGTCGATGCGGGCGGGCTGAGCGCGCGGGATCAGGCTCTGTTACAGCGGATTGGGGTCGATGTGCACCCGCTGGGCACCGTGCTGAAGGCGCAGGTTGATGTGCAGGCATTGCAGCGTCTGGTAGGGCGCGGGCTGGTGCAGGTGGCGGGGCTCACGCCCTCGGACGCGAGCCATGTTCTGGGCGGGTTGGACCGGTGGGACAGGGCGGCTGCGGAAAAGGCGATGCTGCTGTTTGGCCGCAGGCGCACTGGAGCAGGGGAGGTTCTGGCGCGCGATCCGCTGATGATGGCGCAGATGATCGTGGACCGGCTGACAGAGCAGACCAGTTTGGCCTTGTTAGAGACTGCTTTTGCCGAGGAGGATGAGAGTTTCGGCCTGCCGCCTGAGGAACTGGCGCGGCATGTGTTGATGCGCCGGGGGCTGGCGGGGCACCAGGGGCTGATCCGGCTGGAGGCGGGCCTGAATGTGCCGGTGATCGGGTTGGGCGCCTCGGCCCTGAGCTATTATCCAGCGGTGGGGGAGCGGTTGCGGTGCGAGATGATCCTGCCGAAACATGGCGGTGTGGCCAATGCGATTGGCGCGGTTGTGGGGCGGGTGTCGATGCGGCGCACCGGCAGCGTGACCAGCCCCAGCGAGGGCAAATACCGGGTGCATCTGGAGACCGGGCCAGAGGATTTCGCCAGTTCCGAGGATGCGATGGAGCGGCTGGAGGCGGCGTTGCGGATGGTGGTGCGGGCTGAGGCGTTGGCCTCAGGCGCGGAGGACATTCACATTCACGCCACGCGTGACATTCGGATGGCGCGGGTCGAGGCGCGCGAGGTATTTCTGGAGGCAGAGATCACGGTCGAAGCCTCGGGGCGGCCCAGGATTGCGGATTAGGGGCGATCACGCCTGCGCCATCGGGTGAAACACAGGTTTGATTTTCGCCAGAATGCGCCATGTTAGGGCAGGAAACAGGATGAGAGGCGCGATATGCCGAAATACGAGAAAAACCCCGATGTGGTGGCCACTTTGACGCCCGAGCAATTCTGGGTCACGCAGGAAAGCGGGACCGAGCGGGCGGGAAGCGGCAAATACCTCAAGACCAAAGAGGCGGGGATTTATGTCGACGTGGTCAGCGGCGAGCCGCTGTTTGCGTCGTCTGATAAATACGAGAGTGGCTGTGGCTGGCCCAGCTTTACCAAACCGATCGAACCCGCGCATGTGGCCGAGTTGCGCGATACCACGCACGGAATGGTGCGGGTCGAGGTGCGATCAACCCATGGCGACAGTCATTTGGGGCATGTGTTCCCGGATGGGCCGCGTGATCGGGGCGGGCTGCGGTATTGCATCAACTCGGCGTCTTTGCGGTTTGTCGCGCGCGCGGACATGGAGGCCGAAGGATATGGTGCCTATCTTGATCAGGTGGAGGATATTTGATGGCTGAAGAACGTGCGGTTCTGGCGGGTGGGTGTTTCTGGGGCATGCAGGATCTGATCCGCAGGTTGCCCGGCGTGTTGCGCACCCGCGTGGGGTATACCGGCGGCGATGTGCCGAACGCGACCTATCGCAACCATGGCACCCATGCCGAGGGGATCGAGATCATTTTCGACCCGGACAAGACCACGTACCGGCGGGTGCTGGAGGTGTTTTTTCAGATCCATGACCCGACAACGTTGAACCGGCAGGGGAATGATCTGGGTCTGTCGTACCGATCCGCGATCTATTACGCGGATGAGGCGCAGAAGGCCGAGGCCGAAGAAACCATTGCCGACGTGAATGCCAGCGGGTTGTGGCCGGGGCGGGTTGTGACCGAGGTCGAGCCCGTGGGCGCGTTCTGGGAGGCGGAGCCGGAGCATCAGGATTATCTGGAGCGGCTGCCGAATGGGTATACCTGCCATTTCGTGCGGCCCGATTGGGTGCTGCCGCAGCGAAAATAGGCTTGGGCCTTGGCTGAGATGGTGGAAAAGGAAGCGGGCGCCCGGTCAGGGGCGCCCGTTTTGGTCTGGATCAGAAGCGGTAGTTGACCTTGACCTGAGCCGTGGTTGCTTCGGCGTCGACGCCGGAGCCGTTGAAGTCGTCAAACTGGTGGTAGAGGACTTCGCCACCGACCGTGACTTTTTCGGTCAGTTTGTGCTCGTAACCGACGCCTGCGAAATAACCGGTGTCATCACCAGCAACATCGGTGAAGGCCTTGGCCGCACCGGCGGTACCATAGAGCAGGCCGTTGCCAAAGTCATAACCGACGCGCACCTTCAGGCGGGCGAGGTTGTCGGCCTTGACGCCGCCGAGTTCGACATCGGTCCAGTCGTAGTCAAGACCGGCACCGACGACCCAGTCGCCGAAGTCATAGTCATAACCCAGTACCAGACCGCCAATTGCGCCGTCACCATCGACGCTTGCGGCACCGGAGGTCGAGACATCGGCGTAGCCGAGTTCCACACCACCATACACGCCGGTCCAGTCACCTGTGACGCGCGCAGGCGCGGGGGCGACGATAACGGGTTCTGCGGGCGGAGGCGTCATTGTGCCGGCCATTGCCGGAGCTGCGAGGCTGGCGGTGCCGAGGACGGCAAATGCGATCGTTTTCACTGACATTTCCATTTTCCTTTTCGTTGTGGCGGGCCCGGTTGCCGGGCCTTCATGCATTCAACGATTGAAACGTAATTTCTGTTCCATCCTTTTTTAGTGCGGCAGAAACGCATCGGCCAAACTTGGCTGATTTCGGCGCAGGCATCGGCCAAGTTTAGCTGAAGACGCTGGCGTATGTTTCGCGCAGGGCCTTTTTCTGAACCTTTCCCATGGTGTTACGGGGCAGTTCGGGCAGGAATAGGGTCTGTTTTGGTTGTTTGAATTTCGCCAGTTGGGTGGTGATCACATTTTCGATATCGGCCAGTGTCAGTGCGGGATTTTCGGGCACAACGACGGCGACGACGGCTTCGCCGAAATCGGGGTGCGGCACGCCGATCACCGCGCTTTCCAGAACGCCGGGAATGTCGTCGATCAGGCTTTCGATTTCCTTGGGATAGACGTTGAAGCCGCCGGTGATGATCAGATCCTTGGCGCGACCGACGATGGTGACATAGCCGTCACTGTCCTGAGTCGCGAGGTCGCCAGTGATGAACCAGCCATCGGGGCGCAGCTCTTCGGCGGTTTTTTCGGGCATCTGCCAGTAGCCTTGAAAGACGTTGGGGCCGCGCACTTCGATTACGCCGATCTTGCCGGGGGCGACGGGGTGGTCGCCCTCCATGATCCGCAGTTCGACGCCGGGCAGGGGCAGGCCCACGGTGCCCGCGCGGCGGTCGCCGGTATAGGGGTTCGAGGTGCTCATGTTGGTTTCGGTCATACCGTAACGCTCGAGGATGCGGTGGCCGGTGCGGGTCTGCCATTTCTCGTGGGTGTCGACCAGCAGCGGGGCCGAGCCAGAGATGAACAGCCGCATGTTTTTGGCGTGCTCGGGGGTCAGTCGGGGGCTTTCGAGCAGGCGGGTATAGAAGGTGGGCACGCCCATCAGGCTGGTGGCAGTTGGCATGGCGTCCAAGATGGCCTCGGGGTCGAACTTCGGCAGGAAGACGACAGATGCACCGGCCAGAAGCGCCACGTTGGTGGCCACGAACAGCCCGTGGGTGTGGAAGATCGGCAAGGCGTGGATCAGCACATCCTGATCGGTGAACTGCCACAGGTCACGCAGGGTTTCGGAATTGGAGGCCAGGTTGGCATGGCTGAGCATCGCGCCCTTGGAGCGGCCGGTGGTGCCCGAGGTGTAAAGGATCGCGGCCAGATCACTGCCATCGCGCGGCACGGGCTGAAAGCCGGGGTCGGCGGCGGGCAGATCGTCGGTCAGGCTGCCGTGGCCGGATTTATCGAGGGTGAACAGCGTGGCGGCACCAGCAAGCGGGGTGATTTCCGCAAGGCGCGCAGGATCGCAGACCACGATGGCAGGGGTGGCATCGGAGAGGAAATAGGCGACCTCGGGCCCGGTATAGGCGGTGTTGAGCGGCAGAAAGATGCCCCCCGCCAGCACGGTGCCGATATAGAGCTGTACCGCCTCGAGGGTCTTGTCCACCTGAACTGCGACGCGGTCGCCGGGGCGCAGGCCCGCGCCAAGCAGGCGCTGGGCGATCTGCTGTGCGCCGGTGAAAAGCTGCGCATAGGTCACGTCGGGCAGGCCGGGCCGCGTGGCAAAAACCTTGTCCGGTGTCGCTTCGGCGCCGAGGGACAGACGGGTGGCAAGGTAGTTGGTGGCAAACATGGCGGACCCCTTTGTAATGCTAAATGCGCAACTCGGTATCCTTGTGTGCGCATGGATTTTATCAAGATCAAGGGGGGCCGCGCGATTGACCTTTGCCGCGCGGCCCGTCAGCATCGTTCGGCACGACAGGGGAATGCGGATGCAGCCGGTTCGGGGAATATTACTGAAGCTCTGCTCGGTGCTTCTTTTCATCAGTATGTCAGCCTTGATCAAGGCGACCGCATCGCATGTGCCGCCCGGCGAGGCGGTGTTCTTCCGCTCGTTCTTTGCGATCCCGGTGATCTTTGTCTGGCTGTGGTTGCGGCGTGATCTGTCGACGGGGCTCAAGGTGGCCTCGCGCATGGGGCATTTCTGGCGTGGGTTTGTCGGGACGGCGGCGATGGGGTTGATGTTCGCCGGGCTTGGGCTGCTGCCGCTGCCAGAGGTGACGGCGATCGGTTACGCCGCGCCGCTGCTGACGGTCATTTTCGCGGCGATGTTTCTGGGTGAAGAGGTGCGGTTGTTCCGCATGGCCGCGGTTGCGCTGGGCATGGCCGGGGTGACGATCGTTCTGGCGCCGCGGTTGACCTTGCTGGCAAGCGAGACGGTGCAGACCACCGAAGCGCTGGGCGCGGTTCTGGTGCTGATGGGCGCGGTGTGCGCGGCATTGGCGCAGATCTATGTGCGCAAGCTGGTGCAGAGCGAACAGACCTCGGCGATCGTGTTCTATTTCTCGCTGACCTCGACCGGGTTGTCGTTGTTGACCCTGCCATTTGGCTGGGTGATCCCAGAAGCACGCGAAGCGTTGTTGCTGGTTGCGGCGGGAATTTTGGGGGGGATGGGGCAGATTTTCCTGACCTCGGCCTATCGGTTTGCCGGGGCGTCGGTGGTGGCGCCGTTCGACTATGCCTCGATGATATTTGCCATCGGGATCGGGTATTTCATTTTCGACGAGGTGCCGACGACGCAGATGTTGCTGGGGGCGTCTTTGGTGATTTCCGCCGGGGTTCTGATCATCTGGCGCGAGCACGCGCTTGGGTTGAGGCGCAGCAAGGCGCGCGCGGGCATGACCCCGCAGGGGTAACCTGTTTTCGGCGTGGTATCGCAGCCAGAGTCGAAAAATCAGCAGATATGCAATTTGCCCTGACATTACCAAAGGTAAGGTTGCTGCCGCAAGTTGACTCAGGTCAATGCCGCGCCGATGCTGCGCCTGCAAAGTGACGCATGCGGAACAGGTATCGTGGAGAACGGGATGAACTTCAAGACAGTGAAACGGGCCATGCCGCTTGTGATTATTGTTGCGGCGATCGGCGGATTCTTTCTTTGGGACAGCCTGAAGGCGGACGGCGTGCCAGCGGGGTTTGCTGCGGGAAACGGGCGGATTGAGGCGGTCGAGATCGACATTGCGGCCAAGACGCCGGGGCGAATTGCCAAAATCATGGTGGATGAGGGCGATTTTGTGGTCGCCGGGCAGGTTTTGGCGCGGGTGGACACAACTCAGCTTGAGGTGACACTGCGGCAGGCCGAAGCACAAAAGGCGCAGGCCGAGATTTCTGTTGAGACAGCCAAAATCACGATCCTGCAGCGCGAAGCCGAGAAACGTGCCGCCGAAGCCACTTTGGCACAGCGGCAGGCAACGCTGGATATGGTCGAGAAGCAGCTGGAGCGTTCGCAAAAGCTGGCGGCGAGCAACGCGCGTTCCGAGCAGGTTCTGGATTCCGATCGCGCGGCGGCACTGGGGGCCAAGGCCGCTTTCAGCGCAGGCGAAGCGGGGCTGGCGGCGTCTGAGGCGGCGATCCAGTCGGCAAAGGCGATGGTTGTACAGGCCGAGGCCGCCGTGATGGCGACGCAGGCCGCGATCGACAGCATCAAGGTACAGATCGACGACAGCACATTGGTCGCGCCGCGCGATGGCCGGGTGCAATATCTGGTCGCGCAAGAGGGCGAAATTGTCGGGGCGGGTGGCCGGATCATCAATCTGGTGGATCTGGGCGACGTTTACATGACCTTCTTCCTGCCAACCAGTCAGGCCGGACAGATCGGAATCGGGACCGATGTGCGGATCGTTCTGGATGCGGCCCCCGGCATAACGGTTCCGGCGAAAGTGTCGTTCGTTTCCGATGTGGCACAGTTCACGCCCAAGACGGTCGAGACCGAGATCGAGCGGGAAAAGCTGATGTTCCGGATCAAGGCGCAGATCGATAAGGCGTTGCTGCAGGAGTATATTCAACAGGTCAAAACCGGGTTGCCGGGGATGGCATATGTGCGGATGGACCCGCAGGCGCCTTGGCCTGCCGATCTTGAGGCGGCGTTGATCAAATGACCCAACAGATCGAGCCTGTTGCACGGCTGGAGGACGTCAGCCTGTCCTATAAGGCTGTTCGCGCGCTGGAGGCGGTGACGCTGGATGTCCCTGCGGGGCAGATGGTGGGGCTGATCGGGCCGGACGGGGTGGGCAAATCCAGCCTGTTGTCACTGTTGGCCGGGGCACGGGCCGTGCAAGAGGGCCGGGTGCATGTGCTGGGTGGCGATATGACCGCGCGCGAGCATCGCGACAAGGTCTGCCCGCAGATTGCCTATATGCCTCAGGGGCTGGGCAAGAACCTGTATCCGACGCTGTCGGTTTTCGAGAACGTTGATTTCTTTGCGCGGCTGTTTGGCCACAACCGAGCCGAGCGCGAGCGCCGGATTGCAGAGCTGCTGCTGGCGACGGGGCTGTCGCCTTTTGTCGATCGGCCGGCGGGCAAGCTGTCGGGCGGGATGAAGCAGAAGCTGGGCCTGTGCTGCGCACTGATCCATGACCCCGATCTGTTGATTTTGGACGAGCCGACAACCGGTGTGGACCCGCTGTCGCGGCGGCAATTCTGGGACTTGATCGAACGGATACGCGCCGCCCGGCCGGGGATGAGCGTGATCGTCGCGACCGCCTATATGGAAGAAGCCGCGCGCTTTGATTGGCTGGTGGCGATGGACGCCGGGCGCGTTCTGGCAACCGGCGCGCCGAAGGAGCTGCTTGAGCAAACCGGCGCGGCAAACCTGGACGCGGCCTTTATCGCGCTGCTGCCCGAGGAAGAGCGGGCGGAGCACCACCAGGTGATCATTCCACCCCGAGCGCATCAGGCGGATGCGGGGTATGTCATCGAAGCCGAGGGGCTGACGCGGCAGTTTGGCGATTTCACTGCCGTCGAAAATGTCAGTTTTCAGATCGAGAAGGGCGAGATTTTCGGCTTTCTGGGCTCGAACGGCTGCGGCAAGACCACGACAATGAAGATGCTGACCGGCTTGTTGGTGGCGAGCGAAGGCAAGGCCCGGCTGTTTGGGCAGGGGTTGAACGCGGGCGACATCTCGATCCGGCGGCGGATCGGGTACATGAGCCAGGCGTTTTCGCTGTATACCGAACTGACGGTGCGGCAGAACTTGGAATTGCACGCCCGGCTGTTTGACATGGCGCCGGACACAATCGAGCCGCGCGTGGTCGAAATGGTCGAGCGGTTTGACCTGAACGAGGTGATCGACAGCTATCCTGGCGCGTTGCCTTTGGGGATCCGGCAACGGCTGTCGCTGGCCGTGGCAATGGTGCATGGACCCGATATTCTGATTTTGGACGAGCCGACCAGCGGTGTGGACCCGGTGGCGCGGGATGCGTTCTGGAGCATCCTGTCAGATCTATCGCGCAAGGATGGGGTGACGATTTTCGTTTCGACCCACTTCATGAACGAGGCACAGCGCTGTGACCGGATTTCGCTGATGCACGCGGGCAAGGTTCTGGTCAGCGCCGCGCCGCAGGCGATCGTGGAGGAGCGCGGGGTAAAGACGCTGGAAGACGCGTTCATCTCGTATCTGGAAGAGGCGATCGGCGACGAGCCCGAGCCTGATGCAGCCGCGCCTGTGGTCGAGGCCACGGCGCAGCACCAGAAAAAGCGCGGATACTTCAGTTTGCGGCGGATGCTCAGTTATAGCCAGCGCGAGTCGCTGGAGCTGCGACGGGATCCAATTCGCGGGATATTGGCGACGCTGGGCAGTGTTCTGCTGATGTTTGTGGTGGGGTATGGCATCAATATGGATGTCGAGGACCTGACCTTTGCGGTGCTGGACGAAGATCAGACGGTGATAAGCCGGGACTATGTGGCGCAGATTTCGGGCTCGCGCTATTTCATCGAACAAGAGCCGATCAAGGATTATGACGACCTGGATCGCAGGATGCGCACCGGTGAGTTGAGCCTTGCGATCGAGATCCCGAGCGGATTTGCCCGAAATCTGGAGAGAGGTCGCCCGGTCGAGATCGGCGCCTGGATCGACGGCGCAATGCCGATGCGCGCCGAGACGGTCAGCGGGTATGTGCAGGGTATTCACGCCTGGTGGATGACCGAGCGGATGCGCGAGACGTTTGGCGATGCCGCAGTGGCGGGGGCGTATTCGCTGGAAACGCGGTTCCGGTACAATCCCGACGTTGCCAGTCTGGACGCGATGGTGCCTGCGGTTATTCCGATGCTTCTGGTGCTGATCCCAGCGATGCTGGCGGCGCTGAGCGTGGTGCGCGAGAAGGAGCTTGGCTCGATCGTGAACCTTTATGTGACACCGGTCACGCGGTTGGAATTCGTTTTGGGCAAGCAGTTGCCCTATATCGCGCTGGCGATGATGAACTTTGTGCTGTTGTTGGGGTTCGCGGTGTTGATATTTCGCGTGCCGGTCACCGGCAGCGTGACAACGCTGGCGTTTGCGGCATTGCTGTTTGTAACGGCGACGACGGGGATGGGGATGCTGATCTCGGCCTTCATGAACAGTCAGATCGCCGCGATCTTTGGTACTGCGCTTTTGACGCTGATCCCATCGGTACAGTATTCCGGCATGATAGACCCGGTTTCGTCGCTTGAGGGGTTTGGGGCGGTGATCGGGAATATCTATCCGGCGACCTATTTCGTGACGATCTCGCGCGGGACCTTTTCCAAGGCGCTGGAGTTTGCCGATCTTTGGCCGCAGTTGGTGCCGCTGTTGATCACAGGCCCAGTTTTGATTGTGTTGGCGGCGCTGTTCCTGCGCAAACAGGCGAGGTAGAGCGATGCGGCTGAAGACTATTCTGCATCTGGGTGTCAAGGAATTGCGCGGGCTGTTGCGGGATCCGATGCTGGCGGGGTTGATTGTCTATGCCTTTACGCTGTCGATCTATACTTCGGCCAATGCGGTGCCCGAGACGCTGAACAAGGCGACGATTGCCATCGTGGACGAGGATCGCTCGCCGGTTGTGCAGCGCGTCAGCGAAGCGTTTTATCTGCCCTATTTCAGCGCGCCGCGGCAGATCACCCGCGAAGAGATGGACGCGCGGATGGATGCGGGCAAAGATACCTTTGCGCTGAACTTTCCACCCAATTTTCAGGCGGATCTTCTGGCGGGGCGACAGCCGGTTGTTCAGCTGAACGTGGATGCGACGCGGATGGCGCAGGCGTTCAGCGGGGCGGGCTATATTCAGAATATCGTCTATACCGAGATCACGGCTTTTCTTGCGCGAAGCCAGCAGAGTGCGGCATCGCAGGTTGCGCTGACGATGCGGGCGCGGTTCAACCCTTCGATGAACCAGACGTGGTTTGGCGCCATTTCCAACGTCATCATGGCTGTGACCATGTTGTCGATTATCCTGACCGGTGCTGCGCTGATCCGCGAGCGCGAACATGGCACGGTGGAGCATTTGCTGGTGATGCCGGTGACGGCCGCCGAAATCATGGTCAGCAAGGTCTGGTCGATGGGTCTGGTGGTGCTGGCGGCGACGGCGTTTTCGCTGAGTGTGGTGGTGCAGGGGATGTTGCAAGTTCCGATCCCCGGTTCGTTGTCGTTGTTTTTGATGGGGGCTGCGCTGCATCTGTTCGCGACGACCTCGATGGGGATTTTTCTGGCGACGCTGACGGGGTCGATGCCGCAGTTCGGTTTGTTGCTGATGCTGGTGTTGTTGCCGTTGCAGGTGCTTTCGGGGTCAGTAACGCCGCGCGAAAGTATGCCCGAGATCATTCAGTTCATCATGCTGGCCGCGCCGAACACGCATTTCGGCATTCTGGCCGAGGCGGTTCTGTTTCGCGGGGCGGGGATGGCGGTGGTCTGGCCGCAGCTGTTGGCGTTGTTGGTCATCGGGTCGCTGCTGTTTATGTTCGCGCTGAACCGGTTCCGGGATTTTCTGCGCTGAGGCCAAGGGCTTGGGGGCTGGAGCCTCTGGCGGGGATATTTTGGGACATGTGAACGCTCAGAGGTCCTGCAGGGCCTTGAGGGCATAGGCAGGCCCCATTACGGCGCGGCGCAAGCGCCCCAGCGGGAAGCGCGGGGCAGGGGTTTGCAGGGCCGCCGGATACGGGTGGCGAGGCGGCTTGCCCTGTACAAGGTCCGCGAGCAGGGCACCGGTATAGGTGCCCATGGCGACGCCGTTGCCATGATAGGCAAAGCCCGCAAAGCTGTTCTGCATCCCCGGCACCGGGCCGCAATGTGGCACCAGGCTGGCGGTAAAGCAGACCATGCCGGACCAGTTGGCGGGGGTTTCAACGTGGCGCCATGCCGGGAACATCCGGTCGAAGTGCTGTCGGGTGAGCTGTTTCAGCGCGACATCAGAGGCCGGTGAGGATTGCAGCCCACCCCGCATGCCAAACAGGAAGCGGTTGTCGGGCATCAGGCGGAAATAATGCAGCAGGTTGCGGGTGTCATAGGCCATTTGCCGACTGGTCCAACCGGCGGCGTCAAGCTCGGTTGGGGTCAGGGGGCGGGTGACCAGCACGTTGGATTGCGCGGGCATATAGCGGGCGGCCAGCCAAGGGGGGGTGTCCTCGGACGAGTAGCCGTTGGTGGCAAAGATCAGGCGTTTGGCGCGGATCGTGGCGGTTGGGGTTGTGACCGTGTGCGGGGCGCCCTGTGCGATGTGTTGCGCCGGGCTGTGGCCGTGGATGCGGGCACCTGCGGCCTCGGCCGCGCTGAGCAGACCCGACAGGTATTTGCGCGGGTGCAGGCCAAAGCCGATCGGGATGGTCATACCGCCGTGGAACGGCCCGGCAAGGCCAAGGCCGGGCAGGTCGGATTGGCTGTGCAGGGTGGGGGCGGCGCCGTAGCTGGTGGTGATCTGATCGGCGTGGGCGCGCAGGTCGCGCATGGCGCGGGCGTTGTGCGCCAGAATGGTTTCGCCCTGCGAGTGGGTGTCGGCGTCGATTCCATGCTGGGTGAGCAAGTCGCCGACCAGCGTGACGGCGGCCCGTTCGGCCTGATGCCACCCTTGCGCGCCGGAAGGGCCAAAGCGCCTGTTCAGGGTCGAATCCGAGGCTTTGGTGCCGCCAAGGCAGCAAAAGCCGCCGTTGCGGCCCGATGCGCCCCAGCCGGGGAACTCGCTGTCGATCACGGTGACGGCGACGCCGTCTTGTGCCAGGTGCAGCGCGGCGGACAGGCCGGTGAACCCGGCGCCGATGATCAGCACATCGGTGCTGTGATCGCCCTCAAGCGCGGGGCGATCCAGCAGCGTGTCGGGCACGGCCTGCGACCAGTGACATGTGTCGAGCGGCGCAGGCCCGTAAGCGTGCGCGGGAAAAATATGTTTCATGATGTGCGCGCTGCGGCCTGTTCATCGCGTTGTTGCGCCACGGCGGCGCGTTTCGAAATGATCGAGGCCGAGATCACGCCGATGGACACAAGGCCGATCATGATGGTCGAAAGCGCGTTGATTTCAGGGCTGACGCCAAGGCGCACGGCCGAGAAGATCTTGATTGGCAGGGTGGTGGCCGAGGGGCCAGCGGTGAACGAGGCGATCACCAGATCATCCAGCGACAGGGTGAAGGCCAGCAGCCAGCCAGAGATCACGGCGGGTGCGATGATCGGCAGGGTGACGAGGCGGAACGCATCGAAGGCTGAGCAGCCAAGATCAAGCGCGGCCTCTTCCAGCGATTTATCGAAGCTGACGAGGCGCGATGAGACCACGACCGAGACATAGCACATGGCGAAGGTGGTATGGGCCAGAATGATGGTGAAAATCCCGCGGTCCAGCCCGATGCCGATGAACAGCAGCAGCAGCGACAGGCCGGTGATGACTTCGGGCATCACCAGCGGTGCATAGATCATGCCGGAAAACAGCGTGCGCCCGGCAAAGCGCCCGGCCCGGACCAGAACATAGGCGGCCATGGTGCCCAGCACCGTGGCGATGGTCGAACTGATCACGGCGACCTTGATCGTGACCCATGCGGCATCAAGAAAGGCCTGGTTTTGCAGCAGGGTGCCATACCATTTGGTCGAAAATCCGGCCCAGACCGTGACCAGTTTCGAGGCGTTGAAGCTGTAGATCACCAGAATGATCATCGGCAGGTACAGGAAGGCAAAGCCAAGGGTCAGCGAGGTGGCGTTGAACCATGTAAAGCGTCTCATTGGTCGGCCTCGCGGGCTTTTTGTTCGTTGCGCTGAAACAGGATGATCGGGATGATCAGGATCAGCAGCAAGATCACGGCAACGGCGCTGGCCACCGGCCAGTCACGGTTCGAGAAGAACTCTTCCCACAGGATCTTGCCGATCATCAGCGTGCCCGAGCCGCCCAGAAGCGAGGGGATCACGAACTCACCCAGCGCCGGGATGAACACAAGGAACGACCCGGCGATGATGCCACCCTTTGACAGCGGAATGGTGACCAGCCAGAAGGCCGAAAGCCGCGAGCAGCCGAGGTCTTCGGCGGCTTCCAGCAAAGAGATGTCGAGCTTTTCCAGCGCGGCATAGATCGGCAGGATCATGAACGGCAGATAGGTATAGACGATGCCGATATAGACCGCGATCTTGGTGTTGAGGATGATCAGCGGTTCGGAAATCAGCCCGGTCCACAGCAGAAACTGATTGAGAAACCCCTCGTTCGACAGGATGCCCATCCAAGAATAGACCCGGATCAGGAAGCTGGTCCAGAACGGCAGGATCACCAGCATCATCAGCGTCGGGCGCCATTCATCGGGGGCCTGCACCATGCCATAGGCGATGGGATAGCCGACAAGCAGCGTCAGCAGGGTCGAAATGCCGGCGATTTGCAGGCTGGAAAGATAGGCTTTCCAGTACAGGTCGTCTTCGGTCAGGAAGATGAAATTCTCGAAATCGAGTTTCGAGAAGAAATCTTTGATCGCGCTCCATCCGCCCGAGAAATCGAGGGTTGGTGTATAGGGCGGGATCGCCAGCGCGGTATCGCTGAGCGAGATTTTCAGCACGATCAGGAATGGCACCAGAAACAGCGCCAGAAGCCACAGATACGGAACCGCGATGAGGGTGAAGCGCCGCATGATCAGCGCTCCAATACGATGCCGGCGGTGTCCGTCCAGGACAGCCAGACTTCGTCTTCCCAAGTGAAGGAGCGGCGCGACAGGCGGCGCGTGTTGGCCGATTGCGCCTTGATCATCGTGCCGCCGGGGATCTCGACGTGGTAGGTCGAGATATTGCCGAGATAGGCGATGTCGATGATCCTGCCGCGCACGGTATTGCCCGCATCGTCGGGCTTTTCGGCCGAGATAGAGATCTTTTCCGGCCGGATCGCCAGATAGGCGGGCCCGCCGTTGCCCAGTACCACGGGGGTTTTGGCGTGGAACGGCGGCTGGCCTTCGGCCCATGCGATATCATAGCCTTCGGCGGTTCTGGTCGCGGCACCCTCGATGATGTTCACATCGCCGATGAAGTCGGCGACATAGACCGAATTGGGCGCTTCATAGATATTGGCGGGGGTGGCGACCTGAATGATGCTGCCTTCGTCCATCACGGCGACGCGGCTGGCGACGGTCATGGCCTCTTCTTGGTCATGGGTCACGATCACAAAGGTGGTGCCGGTCTTTTCCTGAATATCCATCAGTTCAAACTGCGTGTCCTGCCGCAGCTTTTTGTCCAGCGCGCCCAGCGGTTCGTCCAGCAACAGCAGTTTCGGCGCCCGTGCCAGAGAGCGTGCGAGGGCAACTCGCTGACGCTGACCGCCCGAGATCTGATGCGGTTTGCGCTTGGCGAATTTGCTGAGCCGGGTCAGGCGCAGCATTTCATCGACGCGCTCGTCAAGGTCGTGCCTGGGCATCTTCTGCCGCTTCAGTCCGAAGGCGATGTTTTCCCAGACCGTCAGGTGCGGGAACAGCGCGTAGGACTGAAACATCATGTTCACGGCGCGTTGGTTGGGCGGGACATGGGCCATGTCCTGACCGGCCAGCAGGATCTGGCCTTCGGTCGGGTTTTCGAACCCGGCCAGCATCCGCATCATCGTGGTCTTACCGCAGCCGGACGGCCCGAGCAGGGCGAAGAATTCTTTCTCGTAGATATCCTGCGTCAGGTTGTCGATCGCCACAAATTCGCCAAAGCGCTTGGTCACGCCTTTGAACTGGATCAGCGGTCTCTGGGTGGGGTCATCCCACGGGGCGAAAACTGTTTGTGCCATGCTGGTCCCTGTCAAAAAGTTGGCCCGCGCAGGGGTGCGCGGGCCGTTGATATGTTGCGGGTCTTAGGTGCCCGATTTGATCTTGGTCCACAGGCGGGTCACGACGCGCTGCACCTTGGAATCGTACGGCGTGGTGGTGAACAGATTGTCCAGCGTCGCCTCGTCCGGGTAAATCGCCGGGTCGCCGATCACGTCTTCTTCAAGCAGCGCCTGCGAGGCTTTGTTGCCGTTGGCATAGTAGACGTAGTTCGAAGCATCGGCCATGTTTTGCGCGTCCATGATGAAGTTCAGGAACACATGCGCCGCATCAGGGTTGGGGGCGTCGACAGGAATGGCCATCTGGTCAAACCACATCTGCGCGCCCTCGACCGGGGCGTTATAGGCGATCTCGACGCCGTTATCAGCCTCGGCGGCGCGGTCGCGCGCTTGCAGGATGTCACCGGACCAGCCGACAGCAACGCAGATGTCGCCATTGGCCAGCGCGTTGATGTATTCGCTGCTGTGGAATTTCTGGATATAGGGGCGCACCGGCATGAACACGCCTTCGGCTTTGGCGATCACATCGGGGTCGTGGCTGTCGGGGTCTTCGCCCAGATATTTCAGCGCGGCGGGGATCATTTCCGACGGGGCATCAAGGAAATGCACACCGCAGGACGCAAGCTTTTCCATGTTGGCCGGGTCGAACACCAAAGCCAGCGAGTTGATCGGGGCGTCTTCGCCCAGCAGTTCAGTCACCTTGCCGACGTTCACGCCGATCCCGGTGGTGCCCCACATGTAGTTGATCGAATATTCATTGCCGGGGTCGTATTGCGCGGTGCGCTTTTCGACCACGTCCCACATGTTGGCGTGGTTCGGCAGTTTCGACATGTCCAGCTTCTGGAACGCGCCGGCGGTGATCTGACGCTGCAGG
The DNA here is from genome assembly GCF_900110775.1 of Thalassovita taeanensis. Lineage (GTDB taxonomy): Bacteria > Pseudomonadota > Alphaproteobacteria > Rhodobacterales > Rhodobacteraceae > Litorimicrobium > Litorimicrobium taeanense. The sequence continues at coordinate 233,015 of NZ_FOEP01000003.1, forward strand.
AAGGTGCCGGTGGGCACAACCACATCATAGCCCGAGCTGCCGGCCAGCATCTTGGTTTCCAGAACCTCGTTGCTGTCGAACACATCGTAGATCAGCTTGATGCCGGTCTCGGCTTCGAACTTGGCCAGAAGGGCCTCGTCGATATAGTCGGACCAGTTATAGACGCGCACCTCTTCGGCCACAGCAGCCCCGGCGAAAAGCGCAAGGCTGGCGGTCATGGTCAGAAAGCGGAATTTCATATTGGTATCTCCCCTTGGATCTCGGGTCTTTTTGCCCTTGATCCGAATTTGATCAAGTTTCAGCCATTTAGGCAATATGGTAATGTTTCCACGCTGCAGTTAAACTCGCAAGCAGGCGTGTGAGCCGGATGCGGAGAAAAGTAGCGGAATGGATGGAAGTGCCCGGAAAATGATCAGTGCAGAAGCAGGTGTCGCGCGGCCTCCGGCGCATGAGGTGATTTATCGCAAATTGCGCGAGCAAATTCTGTTCGGAGAGATCGCTCCGGGGCAGCCTGTGACCATTCAGGGGCTGACCGATCGGCTGAACGCCGGAATGACCCCGGTGCGCGAGGCGATCCGGCGGCTGACCTCCGAAGGGGCGTTGCAGTTTCAGGGCAATCGCAGGGTGATCGTGCCCCAGCTGACGGCGGAAAATATCGCTGAAATTATCTTTGCACGTCAATGGCTTGAGTCCGAGTTGAGCCTGCGCGCGACCGCGCGCGCCACGGCAGAGGACCTGGCGCAGCTGACCCGGATCGACGATACGCTGGATGCCGCCATCGCCACGGGCGACTTGCAGGCCTATCTTGAGTATAACTATCGCTTCCACGCGCGGATTTATGACCTGGCCGATGCCCCGATTCTGGCGGCTATGGCCGAGGGTCTGTGGCTGCGGTTTGGACCGTCGTTGAGGGTGGTCTGTGGCCGGGTCGGAACCCAGAATCTGCCGGACAAACACAAGGACCTTTTGGCCTGTATGCGCACCCGTGACGCCGAAGGGGCGGCAAAGGCCAGTCGCGAGGATATGTTGCAAGGAATGGAGCAGGTCCGCGAGATGTTGGAGTTTTCCGAAGCACCAAACTGATTCGATTGACACGGGAATATTTGATCATATTCTGTCGGTGACGGCGGCCAGTGGCTGTTATATCAGCTTGATGCCGCGATATCCCGAACAATGCGAGGCCCGCGATGACCACGATCACCAATCATATGCCCACCAAGGAATTGCAGGCGCTGGATGCGGCGCACCATATGCACCCGTTCACCACGCAGACCGAACTGGCGGCGCGCGGGGCGCGGGTTATCACGCGGGCTGACGGCGTGTTCATCACTGACAGCGAGGGCAACGAGATCCTTGATGGCATGGCTGGTCTGTGGTGCGTCAACATCGGGTATGGCCGTGACCGGCTGGCCGATGTGGCGGCGCGGCAGATGCGCGAACTGCCGTATTACAATACGTTTTTCATGACGACCCACGTGCCGGTGATCGCGCTCAGCCAGAAGCTGGCCGAGCTGGCGCCGGGCGATCTGAACCATGTGTTCTATGCCGGGTCGGGGTCGGAAGCGAATGACACCAATATCCGCATGGTGCGCACCTATTGGGCGCAAAAGGGCAAGCCGACCAAGAAGGTGATCATCAGCCGTAAAAATGCCTATCACGGGTCCACGCTGGGCGGGGCAAGCCTTGGCGGGATGAGCGGGATGCACGCGCAGGGTGGCCTGCCGATCCCGGATATTCACCACATTGATCAGCCGAACTGGTGGTCCGAAGGCGGCGATAAAACGCCCGAGGAATTCGGGCTGGAGCGCGCGCAGCAGTTGGAGCAGGCGATTCTCGAGCTGGGCGAAGACCGGGTTGCGGCGTTTATTGCCGAGCCGATTCAGGGCGCCGGTGGCGTGATCGTGCCGCCCGCCACCTATTGGCCAGAAATTCAGCGAATTTGCGACAAATACGAAATCCTGCTGATCGCCGACGAGGTGATCTGTGGGTTTGGTCGCACCGGCAACTGGTTCGGCTCGCAAACCGTGGGCATCCGCCCGCATATCATGACTATCGCCAAGGGGTTGTCGTCTGGGTATCAACCGATTGGTGGCTCGATTGTCTGTGATGAAGTGGCCGAGGTGATCGGCGCCTGCGAATTCAACCACGGTTACACCTATAACGGCCATCCGGTGGCTTCGGCTGTGGCGCTGGAAAACCTGAATATCATGCAGGAAGAAGGCATTGTTGATCACGTGCGTGATGTGATCGCCCCCTATCTGAAGACAAAGTGGGAAGCCTTGGTAGATCACCCGCTGGTGGGCGAGGCCAATATCGTTGGCATGATGGGGTCGATCGCCCTGACGCCGCACAAGGAAAGCCGCGCGACCTTTGCCGCCGACGCGGGCACCGTGGGGTATATGTGTCGCGAGCGGTGCTTTGCCAACAATCTGGTGATGCGCCATGTCGGCGACCGGATGATCATCAGCCCGCCCTTGGTGATGACCACCGCCGAGGCCGATATGCTGATCGAGCGCGCGACCAAATCGTTGGATGAGTGCTATGCTCAGGCCAAAAAAGAAGGGCTGATGGTGGCCGCGTCCTAAGCGGGCTCAGCCCCCGGCCAGCCGGGTGAAGCACATCGAAATATGAGCCTGACGGATCAGAGCGGCGGCCATCAGGTCGCCGTTTTCTATGGCGGTCAGGTTCTGGTCCAGTTCGGACAGGAAAATCGCCACTTCCGCGTGCAGATCCATGCGCGGGATGGATTTCAACCAGATCCGCGCCGTGCGATAATACAGCCGCTCCGAGGTTTCGCGCAGCGCCTCGTTGGTGGTCAACGCGGCGCCGAAGTGGAAATATTCCATGTTCATCCGGGCGAATTCGCGGGCATCCGGCGCGGTTTGCAGCATACGGCCCCGGTCGGCAAAGCGGCGGGCCTCGGTAAGGATGGCGTCGGTCATAGGCACCGGCGACAGCCGCCCGACCAGCCCGGCCAATTCGCGGCGCAGGTCATAGGTGCGGGCCATCTCGCCGATATCGACATCGGTCACCAGCGTGCCGACCCCATGGCGCGAGATCACCAGCCCCTCATCCTCCAAGCGCGCCAAAACCCGGCGCAGCGGGGTGCGCGAGGTGCCGAATTCTCCTGCCAGAACCTCTTCGGACAGGCGGGCGCCGGGCGGGTAATCCAGCAGGCAAATTCGTTCGCGCAACGCGGAATGCAGTCGGAGAAAGCGTTCGCGGGCGTCGGTGTCTTGAGTGTAGTCAGGCATGGCGTTCGACCTTTTCGGCCAAGCCATGCAGCATGCTAAGGCACGCCTCAAGCTGCGACAGGCTGACGAACTCATCGGCCTTATGCGCCTGTTCGATGCTGCCCGGCCCGCACACCACCGCCGACAGGCCCAGGGTCTGGAACAGCCCGGCCTCGGTGCTGAAGGACACAAGATCGGCGGTATTGGCGCCGGTCAGCTCTGCCACAAGGTGGAGCGCTTCGTTATCGTCCATCGGGGTCAGGCCCTCGACCTCGCCAATCACATAGGTGGTGATTGTGGCGTCAGGGTGCACCGATTGCATCTGCGGCAGCAGCACGTCGTTGCAAAATGCGGCCATCTGGGTGTTGACGAAATCGACGTCGTCCGGTTGCACCGGGCGCATTTCCCAATCCACCTCGGCACGCGATGCGATGACGTTATGCACCGTGCCCCCCGACAGCCGCCCGACATTCAGCGTGGTCCAGGGCGGTTGAAACCGCCCCCCAACCGGCGCGCGATGTTGCAGGCTTTCGCGCAGTTCCAGCAGGCGGTGCACATAGCGCACAGCGTATTCCACCGCGTTCACGCCTTGATCGGGCAGCGATCCGTGCCCTTCAAGCCCCTGAAAGTGCGCGCTGTATTCGCAGCAGCCTTTGTGGCCTTCGATGATCTGCATGCTTGTTGGTTCGCCGATGATCGCCATGGCGGGGCGCAGGCCGCGCTTGGCCAGCTCTGGCACCAAGGCGCGGGCGCCAAGGCAGCCGACCTCTTCGTCATGGGTGAAGGCGAAGTGGATCGGACGGGTCAGCTCACGCGCGGCAAATTCGGGGGCCATCGCCAGACAGGCGGCGATAAACCCCTTCATGTCGCAGGTGCCGCGCCCATAGAGATTGCCGTCACGCTCGATCATCTGAAAGGGATCGCTGCTCCAATCCTGATCTGTCACTGGCACCACATCAGAGTGCCCCGACAGCAGGATGCCGCCATCGCGGTCGGGGCCGATTGTGGCGAACAGGTTGGCCTTGCCGCCGGTGCTATCGTGAAACAGATCGACCCGCGCCCCGACCTCGGACAGCAGTTGGGCCATGTGCACGATCATCGCCAGATTGCTGTCCGCTGAAACAGTGGGGAATGCGATCAGATCGGCCAGAATATCGCGGGTGCGGGCCAATGCCGTCATGGTTTGACGAACATCTGTCGTGGGCGATCGCAGAAGGTTTCCGCCGGGCCATCCTCGGTGATCAGCAGCGATTCGGTGATTTCCAGCCCCCAGTTGGGCGCCCACAGGCCGGGCATGAAATGGAAGGTCATACCGGGGCGCAGCACGGTTTCGTCTTCTGAGCGCAGGCTGATGGTGCGCTCGCCCCAGTCGGGCGGATAGGACAGCCCGATGGAATAGCCGCAGCGCGCGCCGCGTTCGATCCCGGCACGTTCCAGCGGTCCGGCCAGCGCATTGGCGATGTCGGCGGCACGGTTGCCTGCGCGGGCGGCCTCCAGCCCGGCTTCCAACCCTTCGACCAGCGCGGCTTCGGCGCGTTTCATGTCATCGGGCGGGGTGCCAAGATACACTGTGCGGCAGAACGGCACGTGATAGCGACGGTACACGCCCGCCAGTTCAAAAAATGTGCATTGCTGGGCCGCAAGCGCGTTGCCATCCCACGTCAGATGCGGCGCCGAGGAGTCGGCTCCCGACGGGCACATCGGCACCAATGCGGGGTAATCGCCCCAATCGTCGCCCACGCCGGTCAGCGCATCACGGTAAATCTCGGCCACCAGCTCGTTCTTGCGCAGGCCGGGGCGGGTGCGCTCGATCGCGCCATCGACCATCTTTTCGGCAATCCGCGCGGCCTTGCGCATGAAAACGATTTCCTCGGGCGATTTCACCGCGCGCTGCCAGTTGACCAAAGCGGTGGCATCCAGAATCTGCGCGCCCGGCAGTTCCGCCAGCAGCGTGACATAGGCTTTGGCCGAGAAATAGTAATTCTCCATCTCGACCCCGACGCGGGCGTTTTCAAACCCCATCTCTTTCAGCAGCGCGGCCAGATGTTGCATCGGGTGGCGGGTGGTGGATTGCACATATTGGTCGTCATAGGGGCGCAGGCTGTCCTCGCTCAGCCAGGCGGTGCGGCGCGCGCCGTTGGTGTCAATGTTGCGGCCCCACCAGACCGGTTCGCGGTCATGGGTCACGATCACGCCCTGATGCACATAGAACGACCAACCGTCATATCCGGTCAGCCATGCCATGTTTGACGGGTCTTCGACAAACAGCACATCAAGCCCCTGTTCGGTCATGGCTGCGCGGGTCAGGGACAGGCGGCGGTCATATTCCGGGGCGGTGAAAGGGGCCGGGGTTTGGTGCATGGCATTCTCCTTGTTCCCAAACATCTGCCGAAATTGTGCACAACAGCGCAATTCTGAAAGCGAAATCCAGAGGTCGTTTTTAGGAAAGTGCTGAAAAAATAGTATTGGTAGGTTGACCTAAGACTTTAATCGGCTGTTGTTGTGCACAACATGGCCGTGCCGCTTTATCCAAGGAATACACTATGCTGACGAATGACCAACTGGCCCAATGGGACCGCGAGAACTTTTTCCACCCGTCGACCCATCTGGCGCAGCATGCCCGCGGCGAGACGGCGACACGGGTGATCCGCACCGCCAAGGGCTGCCATATCGAGGATCGCGATGGCGTAAAGCTGCTGGATGCGTTTGCCGGTCTGTATTGCGTCAACGTCGGCTATGGCCGTCAGGAAATCGCCGAGGCGATCGCGGATCAGGCACGCGAACTGGCCTATTACCACGCCTATGTCGGTCACGGCACCGAGGCGAGCATCACCCTGTCCAAGATGATTCTGGACCGCGCGCCCAAGGGTATGAGCAAGGTGTATTTCGGTCAGTCCGGCAGCGACGCGAATGAAACCAACGTCAAGCTGATCTGGTACTACAACAACATCCTTGGTCGCCCCGAGAAGAAAAAGATCATCAGCCGCTGGCGTGGGTATCACGGTTCTGGTCTGGTCACCGGGTCGCTGACGGGGTTGGAGCTGTTTCACAAGAAATTCGATCTGCCGCTGTCGCAGGTGATCCACACCGACGCGCCGTATTATTTCCGCCGTCCCGACGCCAACATGACCGAAGCGCAGTTCACCGCGCATCTGGTGGCCGAGCTTGAGGCGCTGATCGAACGCGAAGGCGCCGATACCATCGCGGCCTTTATCGGCGAGCCGGTTCTGGGCACTGGCGGCATCGTGCCGCCGCCCGAAGGGTACTGGCCCGCGATGCAGGCGGTCCTGCGCAAGCACGACATCCTGCTGGTGGCGGATGAGGTCGTGACCGGGTTTGGCCGGTTGGGCACGATGTTTGGCTCGGATCACTATGGCATGACGCCGGATTTGATCACGATCGCCAAGGGGCTGACGTCGGCCTATGCGCCACTGTCGGGGTCCATCGTCGGCGACCGGATGTGGAAAGTGCTGGAGCAGGGCACCGATGAAAATGGCGCCATCGGCCATGGCTGGACCTATTCGGCGCACCCGATCGGTGCGGCGGCTGGCGTGGCCAACCTGAAGCTGCTGGATGATCTGAACCTGGTGCAGAACGCGGGCGAGGTCGGGGCCTATCTGAATGCGGCGATGACCGCTGCGCTGGGCGATCATCCGAACGTCGGCGATGTGCGCGGCGAAGGCATGCTGTGCGCGGTCGAATTCGTCAAGGATCGCGAAAAGCGAGAGGTTTTCGACGCGGCCGACAAGATCGGCCCGCAAGTGTCCGGCGCCTTGCTGGCCGAAGGTGTGATCGGGCGGGCGATGCCGCAGGGTGACATTCTGGGCTTCGCGCCGCCCTTCTGCCTGACCCGCGCCGAAGCGGATGAGGTCGTGGAAAAAACCGCCCGTGCCGTTGCCAAGGTGCTGGGGTGATTCACCAATTCGATCTTTCGCGAACGTCCGGGGGCGGCCATCTGGTGCCGCTTCCGGGGATTCCGGTGGTGTTGCATGAAATGTCGCCAGTTCCGCTTGCACATTTTGCGGGCGAAGGTCGTAATTTGCTCAAAATCGCCGCGATCCGGTTGCAACCTGCGCCCGGACGCGGTTTAGTTTGTCACAAATAGGCGGATAAACTGCCAGACAATCAACGGGGGGCCGATTTGGCCGATCATCAGACAAGCGACGCATTTGTTGCATTTGAACGTGTGCAAAAAAGCTATGACGGGGAAACCCTCGTTGTAAAAGACCTTAACCTGACCATGCCGAAGGGCGAGTTCCTGACCATGCTTGGGCCGTCGGGGTCGGGGAAAACCACCTGCCTGATGATGCTGGCGGGCTTTGAAACCGCCACCCACGGCGAGATTTTGCTGGACGGCAAGCCGATCAACAATATCCCACCGCACAAGCGCGGCATCGGCATGGTGTTTCAGAATTACGCGTTGTTCCCGCATATGACGGTCGGCGAAAACCTGTCGTTCCCGCTGGAAGTGCGCGGCATGGGCAAATCCGAGCGTGAGGAAAAGATCATGCGCGGGCTGGAGCGGGTGCAGATGGGGGCCTTTGCCAACCGTCGCCCATCGCAGCTTTCGGGCGGTCAGCAGCAGCGAATCGCACTGGCGCGCGCGCTGGTGTTTGAACCCGAACTGGTGCTGATGGATGAACCGCTGGGCGCGCTGGACAAACAGCTGCGCGAAACGCTGCAGTTCGAAATCACCCATCTGGCGCATGAACTGGGGATCACCACGGTTTACGTGACCCACGACCAGACCGAGGCGCTGACCATGTCAGACCGCGTGGCGGTGTTCGACGATGGCCGCATTCAGCAGCTGGCCCCGCCAGACAAGCTGTATGAAGAGCCCATGAACAGCTTCGTGGCGCAGTTTATCGGCGAGAATAACGCGCTGGAAGGCGTGGTAAAAGAGATCAAGGGCGATCTTTGCGTGGTGCAGCTGGACAGTGGCGAAGTGATCGACGCCAAGCCGGTCAACGTCAACAAGGTCGGCGACCGCACCCGCGTGTCGATCCGCCCCGAGCGGGTCGAGTTCAACAAGTCCCGGCTGCAAGAGGGCGCGCATACGCTCAAGGCCGAGGTGCTGGAATTCATCTATATGGGCGATATTTTCCGCACTCGCCTGCGTGTGGCCGGGATCGACGACTTCATCGTCAAGACCCGCAACGCCCCCGATCAGGAACGACTGCGGCCCGGTCAGCAGATCGACATCGGCTGGCTGCCGCAGGATTGTCGCGCGCTGGATGCGTGACAGGAATGTCGTGTGCCCCCCTTGGGGGGCCACGATGAACAAGGGGGGGCGGATATTCTGCCCGTTTCGCCGCCTCCGAAAAGCAAACTACGGGCAACAATGGGAGTTATGATATGAAACTCAAAACAGTTCTTCTGGCCACCGCTCTGACCAGTGCAGCCTATGCTGCGCAAGCGCAGGAAGTGACGGTCATGTCGTGGGGCGGGTCTTACACCAAGTCCCAAGTCGAAGCGTACCACAAGCCGTTCACCGCGCTGACCGGCATCAAGATCAACTCGATCGACGCGGACAACCCCGCAACCCCGATCAAAGCACAGGTCGAAGCGGGCAATGTCTCGATCGACGTCGCTGACGTTGAATTCTCGGACGCCGTGCGTCTGTGCGACGAAGGCCTGCTGGAGCCGATGGACGTAGCAATGCTGCCCGCCGCTCCGGATGGCACTCCGGCCACCGAAGACTTCATCGAAGGTGCGTTGCAGGATTGCGCCGTGGCCAACATCGTTTGGTCGACTGTTTTCGCTTACAACAGCGACAACGTGACCGGCGAACCCGTCACCATTGGTGATTTCTTCGACACCACCAAATTCCCCGGCAAGCGCGGTGTGCGTAAGTCCGCCAAAGCGACGCTGGAAATGGCTCTGATGGCCGATGGCGTACCGTCGGATGAAGTCTATGGCATTCTGGACACCGACGAAGGCGTTGATCGCGCATTCGCCAAGCTGGACAGCATCAAAGACGATATCGTCTGGTGGGAAGCCGGCGCTCAGCCTCCGCAGCTTCTGGCCGATGGCGAAGTTGTGATGTCGACCGCGTATAACGGCCGTATCTTCAACGCAGCCGTGGCCGAAGGTCAGCCGCTGCACGTCGTCTGGGACGGTCAGATCCTCGATTTCGACCTGTTTGTCGTTCCCAAAGGCGCGCCGAACAAAGATGCGGCGATGAAGTTCGTTGCCTTCGCAACCGACACGCAGCGTCTGGCGGATCAGGCGTCGTGGATCTCGTATGGTCCCGCGCGTAAATCCTCGGGTGCGCTGGTTGGCAAATACTCGGACGGCAAAACCGAAATGGCGCCGCACATGCCCACCGCAGCTGCCAACCTTGGCAATGCTCTGGTCAACAACTTCGAGTTCTGGGTCGACAAAGACGCCGAGCTGAACGAGCGTTTCAACGCTTGGCTGGCCAACTAATCTGACGCCCGCCGCAGACGCGGGCGCGGAAAAGACCACAGGATCGGGCCTATGTTGGCCCGATCCGACACGGGGAAAGGTATCACCACATGAGCGACGCAATGGCGAACGGGCAGCAAATGCTGACCACCGCAGATGGCAAACCGCTGAAGCAGGCCTTGGCGCGGGCGCAAAGCCATGCCAAACGCCGCGCGTTTTTGCTGGTGCTGCCGCTTCTGGCTTTCATCCTTATTACGTTCGTGGCCCCGATTGGTCAGATGCTGAAACGCTCTGTCCATAATGACGGCTTCACGATGCACACTGACATCGGGTCGGGCGTGGAAACGCCGATCATGGTCAATCTCAAGGGCTGGTTCAAAGCCAACCCCGCAGGCACCTCGCCGGACGAACCCGCATATGCCGCGCTGGCCGCGGATCTGGTTGAACTGAAACGCCTGCGCGCGCCGGGGCAGGCCGGAACGCGGATCAACTATGAACTTTCAGGCTCGCGTTCGCTGTTCACCAAGGCCGCGCGCAAGGCCGATAAACTCGAGCCGCCGTATAAACAGGCGCTGCTGGATCTGGACGAGGATTGGGGCGACCCCGCGCTTTGGCGTGTCATGCGTGACGCCTCGTCGGCCTATACCAGCAACTTCTATCTTGCCGCGATGGACCGCACCCGCGATCTGGATGGCAAGGTGATCATGGTCAACGAAAACCGGCAGGTCTATGTCAAGCTGTTCAAGCGGACGCTGTTCCTGTCGCTGTTGATCACGTTCCTGACGTTTGTTCTGGCTTATCCGATCGCGCATCTGCTGGCGGTGCTGCCGCTGCGCCACTCCAACCTGCTGATGATCCTGGTGCTGCTGCCGTTCTGGACCTCGCTTCTGGTGCGGACCACCAGTTGGATGGTGCTGCTGCAATCACAAGGTGTGGTCAATGATACGCTGGTCGGCATGGGCATTCTGGGCGACGAAAACCGGCTGCAAATGATGTACAACCAGCTGGGCACAGTGATTGCGATGACGCATATCCTGCTGCCCTTCATGGTGCTGCCGCTTTATTCGGTGATGCGCCCGATCAACCCCAGTTATGTGCGCGCCGCACGCAGCCTTGGCGCCACCAGTTGGACCGCGTTCCGCCGGGTCTATTTCCCGCAGACCGTGCCGGGGATTGGGGCCGGCGCGTTGCTGGTGTTCATTCTGGCTGTTGGCTATTACATCACGCCCGCCCTTGTGGGTGGTGCCGATGGGCAGCTGATTTCCAACCTCATCGCCTTCCACATGCAGAAATCGCTGAACTGGTCGCTGGCGGCGGCTCTGGCGGCGCTGCTTCTGGGCGGTATCCTCATCCTCTACTGGCTGTATGACCGGCTGGTGGGCATCGATAACCTGAAGTTGGGGTAAGACATGGCACTTCCAAAACATGCGTCCACGCTGGAACGGGTCTGGCATTACACCTATCTGGTGATCTGCGCCGCGATCTTTCTGTTCCTGATCGCGCCGATCCTTGTGGTGATGCCGCTCAGCTTCAACGCCGAGCCGTATTTCACCTTCACCGAAAAGATGCTCAAGCTGGATCCAACCGGGTATTCCACGCGTTGGTATGACATGCTGCTGACCTTCGGCATGCTGGAGCCTGACGCCCCACGCGGGCTGAGCTGGTGGGCCGATGCCTGGAGCAACGCCGCCTGGATCAGTGCCGCGAAGAACTCGATCATCATCGGCTTCTTCTCGACCATTCTTGCAACCGGGTTGGGCACTGTGGCCGCCCTTGGCCTGTCGCGGCCGGAAATGCCCGCGCGCCGGGTGATCATGGCGATCCTGATCTCGCCGATGATCGTGCCGATCATCATCACCGCGACGGGGTTGTTTTTCTTCTACTCGTCGATCGGGATCCAGAATTGGGGCATTCCCTATCTGGGCGTGGTTCTGGCGCATGCGACGCTGGGTATTCCATTCGTGATCATCACCGTGACGGCCACTTTGGTCGGGTTCGACCATTCACTGACCCGCGCCGCAGCCAATATGGGCGCCGACCCGATCACCACCTTCCGACGTGTGCAGATGCCGCTGATCCTGCCCGGCGTTATTTCGGGGGCGCTGTTCGCCTTTGTCACCTCGTTTGACGAGGTTGTGGTGGTGCTGTTTGTCGGTGGTCTGGATGAACAGACCATCCCGCGCCAGATGTGGAACGGGATCCGCGAACAGATCAGCCCGGCGATCCTGTCGGTGGCGACGATCCTTGTTCTGATCTCGATCGCGCTGCTGACCACGGTTGAACTGCTGCGGCGGCGTTCGGAAAAACTGCGTGGCGTCAGCCCCGGCTAACGTCGACGCGCGCGGAGAGCATCGGAGCCTCCGGCGGGAGTATTTTCGTCAGAAAGAAACCGAAGAACAAGAAGGCCGGGGCGGTGCGAACCACCCCGGCCTTTTCGTATCAGAGTGACAGGCCCTGCGGGTCCAGCGTGATCGCCCATAGTTTGGTATCAGCGCGGTCCATCAGGCGGACTTTCATCTGCTGGGTGGCACCGTCGATATCGACCAGACCGAAGAACTGCAGCCCCATCGAAGGCGGCAGATTCGGGCCTTGTTCCTCGGTCGGGGCTTTGACGAATTTGACCTCGGGGCCGAATGTGGCGTCCAGCTTGTTGGGGCCGAAGGTGCCAGCATGCAGCGGGCCCGATACGAATTCCCAGAACGGATCGAAATCCTGAAACTGCGCCTTGTCCGGGTCATAGTAGTGCGCGGCGGTATAGTGCACGTCGGCGGTGAACCAGACGGTGTTCTTGATGCCAGCGTTTTTGATGAAGCGCAGCAGGTCGGCCAGCTCCAGCTCGCGGCCTTTGGCGGCACCGTTATCCCCGTTCGAGATCGCCTCGATCTTGTCACCATCCGGCACGACCAGACCCAGCGGCATATCGCAGGCGATGACCTTCCAAGTGGCTTTGGAGTTGGCCAGTTCACGCTTGAGCCATGCCACCTGTTCGGCGCCCATGATGCGGCTGGCGTCGGTCAGGGTGTCTTCCATGCCGTCGCCATTCGGGCCGCGATAGCTGCGCAGGTCAAGGAAGAACACGTCGAGCATCGGGCCGTAGTTGATGGTGCGGTAGACGCGGCCGGGTTCCGCCGGGGTATAGCTGATCGGGGTCATCTCGTGGAACGCGCGGGCGGCGTTGGCGGCCAGCACATGCACCGATTTTTCGGTATAGCGGTCGTCGGCGGTCAGGTCCTTGGAGGAGGACCAATTATTGATAACCTCGTGGTCATCCCACTGGAAGAAGGTCGGGCAGACGGCGTTCATCGCCAGAATATGCGCGTCCATCAGGTTGTATTTCCACTGGCCGCGATATTCATTCAGGGTCTCGGCCACTTTGCGCTTTTCGTCGATCAGCGTGGCGTTTTTCCAGATGCTGCCGTCTTTCAGCGTCACCTCATCCTGCATCGCGCCATCGGCATAGATCGTGTCGCCCGAGTGGATGAAGAAATCGGGGCGGTGCTGCGCCATCGTGGCATAGGTGCGCATGCCCTCGTCGTCGATGCCCCAGCCCTGACCGGCGGTATCGCCCGACCAGGCAAACTTGACCGACCGGCGCGACGACGGCGCGGTTCGGAACTGACCGATGATCGGTTCGGAGGTGGCGTTCATGTCGTGCAGGTCGGTGGCGGTGAAGCGATAGAAGATGTCCTGATCCGCAGGCAGCCCTTCCACCAAGCGCTTCACGGCGAAATCGCTTGGCGGCAGCGCGTCAAGGCTGGCCAGGCGCCGCGCATCGGCGAAGCTTTCGGTGGTCGACACCTCCATCATCACCTTGGCGGGGCGATCCGTGCGGGTCCAGATCATGCCGGACGAGGTGTTCACATCACCGGATTGAACGCCGTGCGTGAAAATCGGCCGCGCCGCGGCGCGGCTGAGTGAGGGCATGGCAAGTGCGGCGGCAAATGCAGTGCCCCCGGCCAGAACGGCGCGGCGGCTGGGTCTGATCAGTTTGGTCATGGAGCGATCCCTTCGCGTTTCCCTGCTAATGGGGTGACTGACAACAAAGGGGATAGAGCGGGGAGTCGGTAAAACACCCCTGACCTGAGGGTGACATTTTCAGAAATCTTTTGTGACGCCGCCCACAGAACCGGGGCGGCGTCTTGCCGGTTAGCTGCGCACCAGCGTTTCATAACCTTCGGAAATCTCGCGCGTCAGGGCGCCGACCTCGAAGGTGTAATCGCCGATCTGCCCCACCGGCGTCACTTCGGCGGCGGTGCCGGTCAGCCAGCATTGTTCAAACCCTTCCAGCTCTTCGGGCATGATGTGGCGTTCGTGCACGGTGATGCCACGCTCGTTCAACATGGTGATCACGGTCTGGCGCGTCAGCCCGTTGAGGAAGCAATCGGGCAGCGGCGTGTGCACCTCGCCATTCTTGACGAAAAAGATGTTCGCGCCTGTCGCCTCGGCCACATAGCCGCGGTAATCGAACATCATCGCGTCGGAACAGCCCTTCGCTTCGGCGGCGTGTTTGGACATGGTGCAGATCATGTAAAGCCCGGCGGCCTTGGCCTCGCAGGGGATCGTGGCCGGGTCCGGGCGGCGCCATTTGGCGATATCCAGCTTGGCCCCCTTCATCTTGGCGTCGCCATAATAATTGCCCCACTCCCAACCGGCCACCGCCAGCCGAACGGGGTTGCGCTTGGCCGACACGCCCATGTCCTCGCCCGCGCCGCGCCAGGCGACCGCGCGCACATAGGCATCGGTCCAGCCGTTGGCCTTCAGCATGGCGTATTTGGCAGCCTCGATTTCCTCGACTGAGAAGGGGATGTCGAAATCCAGCAGATTGGCCGACCGTTTCAGGCGCGCGGAATGCTCGACGCCGCGAAAGATCTTGCCGTTATAGCACCGCTCGCCCTCGAATACCGAAGAGGCATAGTGCAGGGCGTGGGTCAGGACATGGACCTTGGCATCGCGCCATTCGACCAGCTTTCCATCCATCCAGATCTTGCCGTCGCGATCATCGTAGCTCATCATATCTTTCCTTCTTGCGCCGTCACTCTTTTGTAAAGTTGCGCTGCTCATGTCATATATTGACATAATATTGCGTAGAAACTGGGATTCGCTACCAGTTCGGTCTTGGAATGTCAACAAGACTGACTTAAGGTGAGGCCCGTGTCATACAATTCAATCACTTGGGAGGGGCGCGGATGTCTGACGTGACCACCGGGGAAAACCTGCTGTTTCTGACTGACGAACAACTTCGGCAGGGGATCGAGGCGATGTATTTCGCCTATCGTGGGTTCACAGCCGATCCAGACCGCATTCTGGCCGGAATGGCCTATGGGCGGGCGCATCACCGGGCGATCCACTTCATCAATCGTGCGCCGGGCACGACGGTCAACAACCTGCTGCTGTTGCTGGGCGTGACCAAGCAATCACTGAACCGGGTGTTGCGCACGTTGATCGAGGACGGGCTGGTCGAAAGCCGTGTCGGCACCGTCGACAAGCGCGAGCGGCATCTGTTCCTGACCGAAGCAGGCGAGGCGCTTGAACGTCGGCTGTCGGACGCGCAGCGCGCGCGGATGCGCACGGCTTACCGCACGGCAGGGCCGCAGGCCGTGGCCGGGTTTCGGCAGGTGCTTGAGGCGATGATGGACCCCGACATGCGCCGCCGCTATCACGCCATGCGGGAGTCTGGTGCATGAGCGACGTCGACGCCCATCTGCTGATCGTCGATGACGACGAACGCATTCGCGGGCTGTTACAGAAGTTCCTGATCCGGCACGGGTTTCTGGTCTCGGCGGCGCGCGATGCTGCCCATGCCCGGCGGCTTCTGGCGGGGTTGGATTTCGACATGATCGTGCTGGATGTGATGATGCCCGGCGAAGACGGCATCAGCCTGACCCGGTCACTGCGCGAAGAAATGACGACGCCGATCCTGCTGCTGACCGCACGCGGCGAAACCGAAGACCGGATTGCGGGCCTCGAGGCTGGGGCCGATGATTATCTGGCCAAGCCGTTCGAGCCGAAAGAGCTGTTGCTGCGGATCAACGCCATTCTGCGCCGGATGCCGGATCTGGCGCCGGTCAACGTCGCCCCCAAAGTGCTGACGCTTGGCCCCATCCGCTATGACATCGAGCGCGGAGAGATGTGGCGCGGGGCCGATCTGATCCGCTTGACCGCAACCGAAACGCAGCTGATGCGGATATTCTCGTCTTCCCCCGGCGAAGCGATCACCCGCAGCAAGCTGGTCGAGGATCTGGGCCGCGATCGCGGTCAGGCACAGGAACGCGCGGTCGACGTGCAGATCACCCGCCTGCGCCGCAAGATCGAGGCGGACCCCAAGCAGCCGCGCTATCTGCAAACGGTGCGCGGCGCGGGGTATATGCTGTCGCCAGATTGACCAATGGCGTCGCGTCTGCGGTTGCGCCAGAACGCGCCGTACGGCGTATATCCGGCACGAGGAGAGGGAGGAAACGCCATGGCCACGGCTTTATATTCTCACGATGATTGTCTGGCGCATGTGACCCCGCCGGGTCACCCCGAACAGGTGGCGCGGCTTGAACATATCGCCACCGCGCTTGCGGGGCCTGCATTCGATGCGCTGGACCGGCGGCAGGCGCCGCTGGCCGGGGACGATCCCATTCTGCTGTGCCATCCGCGCGACTATCTTGACCGGATCATTGCGGCTGAACCCGCCACGGGCACCGTGGCGCTGGATGCCGATACCCATATGTCGCCCGGATCGGTTCAGGCGGCGCGGCGGGCCGTTGGCGGCGTGATCGCCGCCGTGGATGCGGTTATGACGGGCGAGGTCAGCAACGCCTTCGTTGCCTGCCGTCCGCCCGGCCACCACGCCGAGCGTGCAACCCAGATGGGGTTCTGCCTGTTCGGAAACATCGCCATCGCCGCAAAACACGCAATGCAGGCGCATGGGCTGACCCGCGTGGCGATTGTCGATTTCGACGTGCATCACGGCAACGGCACGCAGGATCTGCTGTGGGATGAGCCCCGCGCGCTGTTCATCTCCTCGCATCAGTCGCCGCTCTGGCCCGGCACCGGCGCCGAGTCTGATCGTGGCGCGCATGACAACATCGTCAATATCCCGCTGCCGCCCGATTCCGGCAGCGCCACGATGCGTCAGGCCTATGAAGGCCGGGTTTTCCCGATGCTTGACGCCTTCGAGCCGCAACTGATCCTGATCTCTGCCGGGTTCGACGCACATCAAGACGACCCGCTGGCGCAACTGCGTTGGCGCACCGAAGACTTCACGTGGTTGACGCAACGCCTGTGCGATCTGGCCACCACCCATTGCGGTGGCCGCGTTGTCTCGACTTTAGAGGGCGGATATGATCTGACGGCGCTGGCGGCTTCGGCTGCCGCACATGTCACGGTATTGATGGAGAAGGGCGCATGACCGAGAAAGCAGTCAGCGAAATGAGCTTCGAAGAAGCGATGCGAGAGCTGGAACAGGTTGTTGGCCAGTTGGAGCGCGGCGACGTTCCGCTGGAAGATTCGATCGCGCTCTATACTCGCGGCGCCGAGCTGAAAAAGCGCTGCGAGACCAAGCTGAAAGAGGCCGAAGAAAAAGTTGCGGCCATCACGCTGGATGCCGAAGGGCAGCCCACCGGGCTGAAGCCGGTCGAAGGCCTGTAAGTGTTCCACACGCGCTTGACAGAGGCCGCGACCCTTGTGCAGGCCCACCTTGATGCCGTTATGGCGCCGATGGGCGACCTGACAGTGGTGCAGGCGATGCGCTATGCCAGTGCGGGCGGCAAGCGCCTGCGCGCCTTTTTGGTGCTGGAAACCGCGCGGCTGCACGGCATCGCCCCAGAGCAGGCGATCTGGCCTGCCGCCGCAGTCGAGGCACTGCACGCCTACAGCCTTGTGCATGATGATCTGCCCTGCATGGATGACGACGACCTGCGTCGCGGCCTGCCGACGGTGCATATTCAATGGGACAGCGCCACCGCCGTTCTGGCCGGGGATGCGCTGCAATCGCTGGCGTTTGAGCTGCTGGCGCGGTCCGAAACCTCCCCCGATGCCGCCATTCGTGCCGATCTGGTGCTCAGCATGGCCCGCGCTGTGGGCGCGCAGGGGATGGTGCGGGGGCAGGCGCTGGATATCGCCGCCGAAACCGCCGCCACGCCGCTGACGCTTGATCAGATCACCGCCTTGCAGGCTGGCAAAACCGGCGCGCTGATCGAATGGTCAGCCTGCGCCGGGCCACGTCTGGCCGGGGCTGACCCCGCTCCGCTCGGGGCCTATGCCCGCGCGCTGGGGCTGGCGTTTCAGATCGCCGATGACATCCTGGATGTGACCGGCGACGAACAGACCGCAGGCAAGCGTTTGCAAAAAGACGCCGGGGCGGGCAAGGCCACGTTCGTGTCACTGCTGGGGCTGGAAGGCGCCCGCGCCCGTGCCACCGAACTGACCGAACAGGCCTGCGCCGCGCTTGATCCGTATGGGGAACAGGGCGACTGCTTGCGGCAGGCCGCGCGTTTCGTTATCTCCCGCCACAGCTAATCGCCACCCCGGAGGGGGCCAATGCCCGATACACCCCAGACGCCCCTGCTTGATCAGGTCCATATCCCCGCCGACCTGAAACGGTTCAGCGATGCGCAACTGCACCAGATCGCCGATGAACTGCGGGCCGAAACCGTGTCAGCCGTGTCGGTCACCGGCGGGCATCTGGGCGCGGGTCTGGGCGTGGTCGAACTGACCGTGGCACTGCATGCGGTGTTCGACACGCCGCGCGACAAACTGATCTGGGACGTGGGCCACCAGTGTTACCCGCACAAGATCCTGACCGGGCGGCGCGAACGTATCCGCACCTTGCGGACGAAAGGCGGCCTCAGTGGGTTCACCAAACGATCCGAGTCGCCCTATGATCCCTTCGGCGCCGCGCACAGCTCGACCTCGATCAGCGCCGCGCTGGGGTTTGCCGTGGCCCGCGACCTGGGTGGCAATATCGAAAGCGGGCTGGGTGATGCGATTGCGGTGATCGGCGATGGCTCGATGTCCGCCGGCATGGCGTTCGAGGCGATGAACAACGCGGGCCACCTGAAAAAGCGCCTGTTCGTGATTCTCAATGACAATGAAATGTCGATCGCCCCGCCGGTGGGGGCGCTGTCGTCCTACTTGTCGCGGCTTTACGCCGAGGAACCGTTTCAAGACCTGAAAGCCGCCGCCAAGGGCGCCGTCAGCCTGCTGCCCGGTCCCTTCCGCGAAGGGGCCAAACGCGCAAAGGACATGCTGAAAGGCATGGCCGTCGGCGGCACCCTGTTCGAAGAGCTGGGCTTTTCCTATATCGGCCCGATTGATGGCCACGACCTGAACCAACTGCTGCCGGTCCTGCGCACGGTCAAGGCCCGCGCCACCGGCCCGATCCTGATTCATGTGATCACCAAGAAGGGCAAGGGATACGCGCCGGCCGAACAGGCCCGCGACCGCGGCCACGCCACCGCCAAGTTCGACGTCGTCACCGGCAAGCAGAAGAAAACCCCGTCAAACGCGCCGTCCTATACCCGCGTCTTTGCCGATGCGCTGCTGGATCAGGCCGCGCGCGATGACAAGATCGTTGCCGTCACCGCCGCGATGCCGGACGGCACCGGGCTGAACCTGTTCGCCGAACGCTATCCCTCGCGCTGTTTTGACGTTGGCATTGCCGAACAGCATGGGGTGACATTCAGCGCGGCGCTTGCGGCCGGCGGGATGAAACCGTTCTGCGCGATCTATTCGACCTTCCTGCAACGTGGCTATGATCAGGTGGTGCATGACGTTGCCATTCAACGCCTGCCGGTGCGCTTTGCGATTGATCGTGCCGGGCTGGTCGGGGCCGATGGTGCGACCCATGCGGGGGCGTTCGATGTGGCCTTCATGGCCAACCTGCCCGGTATGGTGGTGATGGCCGCTGCGGACGAGGCCGAACTGGTGCATATGGTCGCCACCGCCGCCGCGCATGACGACGGCCCCATCGCCTTTCGCTTTCCGCGTGGCGAGGGCGCAGGCGTCACCATGCCCGAACGCGGCGAACCGCTCGAGATCGGCAAAGGCCGGATGATCCAGCAGGGCAAACGCGTGGCGATCCTGTCCTTCGGCACCCGCCTGTCCGAAGTCATAAAAGCCGCCGAGGCGCTTTCCGCGCGCGGCATCACCCCGACCGTGGCGGACGCCCGCTTTGCCAAGCCGCTGGACCGCGATCTGATCCTCGGCCTTGCCGCCGATCACGAGGCGCTGATCACCATTGAAGAGGGCGCCATTGGCGGCTTCGGCAGCCATGTGGCGCAATTGCTGGCGGAAGAGGGCGTGTTCGATACTGGGCTGAAATACCGCTCCATGGTGCTGCCCGATACCTTTATCGACCAAGCCAGCCCCGAAGACATGTATACCACCGCTGGCATGAACGCGGCGGATATCGAGACCAAGGTGCTCGACGTGTTGAACATTGCCCATATCGGAGAGAAGCGCGCGTGACGTCTTTATTCGCTTTTCTCGTCTGCGCGCCTGCCCGACAGCGATCCTGCCCGCCGCCAACTGACGCGGCGCTGACCTAACTTGCCTTCAGCAACGCGGGCAGCCCGTCGCGATAACTGGGATACTTCAGCGTGACCCCCAGCTCGTTCTTGATCCGATCATTTCGCACCCGTTTTGATTCTGCATAAAAGCTGCGCGCCATCGGCGTCATCTCGGCGTCCTCGAATGCCACGGCGGGCGGCAACGGCAGACCCAGCAGCGCGGCCGCGTGGCCGATCACATCTTCGGGCGGGGCGGCATCGTCATCACAGACGTTATACACAGCGCCCGCGTTGGGCCGCGCGATCGAGGCCGCCAGCACCTGGGCGATGTCCTCGACGTGGGTGCGGCTGAAAACCTGATTGGCCTTGATGATCCGCCGCGCGGTGCCATTGCGCACCTTTTCGAACGGGCCACGTCCGGGGCCATAAATGCCCGCCAGCCGGAAAATATGCAGCGGCAGGCCAGGAATGGCGCGCCACGCCGCCTCGGCCTCGACCCGCATCTGGCCGCGTCTGGTCGAGGGGGCAAGCGGCGTCGCCTCGTCGACCCAGCCGCCCTGATGATCGCCGTAGACGCCGGTTGTGGACAGATACCCGACCCAGTCCAGCCGCGGGGCAATCGTGGTGATCTGCGCGCCATAGCGCGCCAGAACCGGATCGCCCTGCGCATCGGGCGCGGCCGAAATCAACAGATGCGTCGCCTGCGCCAGCGCCTCGGTCAGATCGCCATCGGGCCACAAAACCGGCTCGACGCCCTGCGCCGCAAATGCCGCCGCTTTGTCAGCGCTGCGCGTGGTGCCAATGATGCGCCAGCCCCGCGGGTCAAGCAGACGTACCAGCCCCTGCGCAGAATATCCGTGCCCAAAAGAAAGAAGTGTTTTTGCCATGTACCCATATCGCGCGAAATCGCTTTCTGAACAAGAGTTACAAGCCTCCATTCGGATTGGCCGCGCCTTTTTTGCGAGCTCAGCGTGGCAGGATGCGAAGACGCCTCCGGCGGGAGTATTTGGTCAGAAAGAAGCCCGAGCGCGCAGGTTTCAGGCGCCGGTGTGCTTGGAAATCTTGGGCGGCGGGGGGCTGCGCCACCCTTGGCGCGCGTCCTGAGTGCGGCCACACGGACGCTTCGGTGTGGGTTTGAGGGGTTGCACGTCCGCCTGTTCTGAGGCCAATTGAACGGCAACTGCCGCGACCGTAAATGCCACAGAAAGAGGCCCGTCTTGACCAAAGATCTCAAGGGTATTCAGATCCTGACGCCTGATCTGCCAGAGGCGACGGCGTTTGACGACGCAAAAGCCGCCGTGGCGCATCTGATCACGTTGTATCGCGGGGCCACGCGGTTTTTGTGCGATCACTTTGCCAAGGCGATGGAAAGCGGCCAGCCCGCGCACCGGTATCGCGCCTTTTACCCCGAGGTGCGGATCACCACGACCAGCTTTGCCAAGATCGACAGCCGCCTCAGCTTTGGCCACGTGTCGCATCCCGGCGCTTTTGCCGCCACGATCACCCGGCCCGACCTGTTCCGTCATTATCTGGAACAGCAGATCGGCCTGCTGTTGCATAACCACGGCGTGCCGGTGGTGATTGGCGTGTCCGACACGCCGATGCCGGTGCATTTTGCCGTCGCAGGCGACAGTCAGGTTACCGTGCCGCAAGAAGGCGCCGCCCAGTTCACCCTGCGCGATGTGTTTGACGTGCCCGACCTCAGCACCACCAATGATGATATCGTCAACGGCACCTTTCAGCTGCCCCCGGACGGCACCGAACCCTTGGCGCCTTTCACGGCCCAGCGGGTGGATTATTCGCTTGCCCGCCTGTCGCATTACACCGCCACCGACCCGGCGCATTTCCAGAACCACGTTCTGTTCACCAATTATCAGTTCTATGTCTCCGAGTTCGAGGCCTACGCCCGGCGTCAGCTGGCCAATCCTGCCAGTGGCTACAGCAGCTTTGTTTCGACCGGCGATGTCGAGATCACCAGCCCCGACCAGCCGCTTGCGCGCTCTGAAAAGACGCCGCAAATGCCGACCTATCACCTCAAGCGCGCCGATGGGTCGGGGATCACGCTGGTCAATATCGGCGTTGGCCCCTCGAACGCCAAAACCGCGACAGACCATATCGCCGTGCTGCGCCCGCATGCCTGGATCATGGTCGGGCACTGTGCCGGTCTGCGCTCCAGCCAGAGCCTGGGCGATTTTGTTCTCGCCCATGCCTATCTGCGCGAAGACAAGGTGCTGGACGATGACCTGCCGGTCTGGGTGCCCGTGCCCGCCCTGGCCGAGATCCAGATCGCGCTGGAAAAGGCCGTGGCCGAGGAAACCCTGCTCGAAGGCTATGACCTCAAGCAGGTGATGCGCACCGGCACCGTCGCCAGCCTTGATAACCGCAACTGGGAGTTGCGCGATCAATCCGGCCCGGTGCAACGCCTCAGCCAGTCGCGCGCTGTCGCTTTGGACATGGAAAGCGCCACGATCGCGGCCAACGGATTTCGCTTCCGGGTGCCCTATGGCACGTTGCTTTGCGTCTCGGACAAGCCCTTGCACGGCGAGCTGAAACTGCCCGGCATGGCCAGTGATTTCTATAAAACACAGGTTTCACGGCATTTGCTGATTGGCATTCGCGCGATGGAGCGGTTAAGAGAAATGCCGTTGGAGCGCATCCACAGCCGGAAATTGCGCAGTTTTGACGAAACTGCCTTCCTCTGACCTAGCGTAAAGAAGTAAAAATCACCTGTTTTGGGCTTGCGAGCATCCACTATTCGTTGTGTTTACACACGACATACAGTTAAATATGCGCGATGAGGCCCAAGTAATCGGGCAGACAAAGGAGACCAAGAAATGGCAAAACCGATGACCAAGACACAGCTTGTTGCTGCCCTGGCCGAAGAAATGGACGCGGAAAAGAAAACCGCCGGCACCGCGCTGGACGCAATCATTGCGATCATCACCAAAGAAGTATCCGAAGGTGGTTCCGTGACCCTGCCGGGCGTTGGCAAAATCTATTGCCGCGAACGCCCCGAGCGGATGGTCCGCAACCCCGCCACCGGCGAGCAGATCAAGAAAGAAGCTGACAAGGTGGTCAAGATGACCATCGCCAAAGCGCTGAAAGACAGCGTGAACGGCTAAGCTTGCATCTACGTCAAGTTTCGGAAAGGGTCGCCCGCAAGGCGGCCCTTTTTCGTTGGTCGTATTTTGCAGTTGGGGGCCGGGTTTGAATTTACGTGCAATCGGAATGGGGCTGGCCTTTGCCCTCATGTGGTCGTCGGCCTTCACGTCGGCGCGGGTCATCGTTGCCTATGCGCCGCCTGTGGCCTCGTTGTCGCTGCGCTTTCTGGTGTCGGGGGTGCTTGGCGTCGGGATCGCGCTGGCGTTGGGGCAGACCTTCCGCCTGACCCGCGCGCAATGGCGCGCCACGATCATCTTTGGCGTCTGCCAGAATGCGCTCTATCTGGGCCTGAACTTCGTCGCCATGCAGTGGGTCGAGGCTTCGCTGGCCTCGATCATCGCCTCGACCATGCCGCTGATGGTGGCACTCGCGGGCTGGGTTGTGTTCCGCGAGAAACTGCCGCTTCTGGGCATCATCGGTCTGGTGATGGGCGTGGCGGGCGTCGCGCTGATCATGGGCGCCCGGATCGAGGCGGGCGTGGACCGCACCGGGCTGGCGCTGTGCCTGCTGGGGGCGGCGGCGCTGACCGTGGCCACGCTCTCGGTGCGCGGGGCTTCCTCGGGGGGGAATGTGATGATGATCGTCGGTTTGCAGATGCTGGTCGGGTCGGCGTGTCTGGCCGTCACCGCCGTCCTGTTCGAACCCTTCCACATCGTCTGGAGCTGGCAACTGATCGTCGCCTTCGTTTACACCACGCTGATTCCCGGCCTTGCCGCCACCTGGGTCTGGTTCACGCTGGTCAATCAGATCGGCACGATCAAGGCGTCGACCTTCCACTTCCTGAACCCGTTCTTTGGCGTCGCCATCGCCGCGGCGCTGCTGGGCGAAAAGCTTGGCCCGCTGGATGTGATCGGGGTCGTGGTCATCGCCGCAGGCATTCTCGCGGTGCAGATGTCCAAGCAGCCCCAGATCGCCCCACCCCCTAGCGGATCTGACTGAAGAACTCCCAGATTTCGTCAGCCGCGTTGATGTCGACATTGGTGCGCCCCACCATGCGGGGCGCCACCCCCGACCGGCCCGAGGGCCACGTATGCCCGCCCCCGTTGACCCGGTACAGCACCGTCGGCGCGGCGCATCCCTGCCAGTCATAGCGCTGCACCTGCCCGATGCGCCGCGCGGTCACCTTGTTCGCACAGCGATTGCGCGTGCGGAACATCTGCATCGTCGCATCGGTCGAAAACACCTGCCCGCGGTCCTTGCGGCCCAGCGTCAGCGGCCCGCCCTCATAGGGCACGATCGGGTCTGCGGTGCCATTCATCACCAGAACCGGCAGCGGCGCTCCGCCTCGGCATGTGCCCTCAAGAAAATCCGGCAACGGCATTGCAACAGCGGCCACCGCCCGAAACAGACGCGGCCGACTACACCCCAGGAAATAGCTCATCTGCCCGCCGCGCGACATTCCGGTCGCATACACCCGCCGCAGATCAACGGGGTGCGCCGCAGCGATCCCGGCCACCATGTGGGCAAAAAACGCCAGATCATCCTGCTGGGTTCTCGTCCGGGCCGTGACCGACCCCTCGCCAATATCCCAGACCTTGTTGGTCGCATCGGGATAGGCGACCAGAAACCCGTGCCGCTCGGCCAGATCGTTGAACCGCCCGCGCGTGTTCTTCATTATCTGCTGCCCGGTTCCACCGGCGCCATGCAGAACAACCACCAACGGCATAGTGTGCGACACCGGCGCCGTCTTCGGGGTATACAGCAGAAAATGGCGCGCCAGCCCGTCCACCATAATGCGGTGCTGTTGCAACTCGGCACTGGCCTGCACCGGAAGCAGCAGGGCCAAAACAAAAACCCAAAGCCATCTCATCATGGTCCCACCCCGTTTTACAGCCTCAGCTCACTGGGGACTGTAGCGCAGCGTGGTAACCGTTCTATTGCCCTTTGGCCGGGCAGGCGGAAGTCAGCCGATCTTGCCGCGATTTTCGCCAATCTGCCCGCCGACCTGCCCCCGGTGCAGCAGCAGATGGTCCAGGATCACACAGGCCATCATCGCCTCGCCCACCGGCACCGCGCGGATCCCGACACAAGGATCATGCCGCCCCTTGGTGATGATCTCGGCCGCCTCGCCGGATTTGGTGATCGTCTGCCGGGTTTTCAGGATCGAAGAGGTCGGTTTCACCGCGAACCGCACCACCAGATCCTGCCCGGTGCTGATCCCACCCAGAATGCCGCCTGCATGGTTGCTGGAATACACCGGCTGGCCATCGTTCCCCATAAAGATCTCGTCGGCATTGTCTTCGCCGGTCAGCGTGGCGGCATTCATGCCCTCGCCGATCTCGACGCCCTTGACCGCGTTGATGCTCATCATCGCGGCGGCCAGATCGGTGTCCAGCTTGGCATAGACCGGCGCACCGATCCCCGCAGGCACCCCGCGCGCGATCACCTCGACCACGGCACCGACCGAATTGCCGCTCTTGCGCAGCTCGCCCAGATAGGTGGCCCACGCCTCGGCGGCTTCCGCATCCGGGGCCCAGAACGGGTTCTGCGCGATCTGATCCCAGTCGAACCGTGCCCGATCAATCCCATGCGGGCCAACTTGCGTCATGTAACCGGTGATCTCGACCCCCGGCGCCAGCATCTTGATCGCCTCACGCGCCAGACCCCCCGCCGCAACCCGTGCTGCGGTTTCGCGCGCGCTTGACCGCCCGCCACCGCGATAATCCCGCACGCCGTATTTCTGCCAATAGGTGATATCGGCATGGCCGGGCCGGAACTTCTCGGCGATGTCACCGTAATCTTTTGACCGCTGATCGGTGTTCTCGATCATCAGCTGCACCGGCGTTCCCGTGGTCACGCCCTCGAATACCCCGGACAGGATCCGCACCTGATCGGCTTCCTGCCGCTGGGTGGTGAACTTGTTCTGCCCCGGTTTGCGCTTGTCCAACCACTGCTGAATCATCTCTTCCGAGATCGCCACCCCCGGCGGGCATCCATCCACCGTGGCCCCCAACGCAGGCCCGTGGCTTTCGCCCCATGTGGTGACGCGGAAAAGATGGCCGAATGTGTTCATGCTCATGGGGCAGGCTCCTTTGTCGCTGGTCTAGCGGCGGCAGCGCCATGGCTCAAGCGATTTTGGCTTGAAGGGACCGGGACAGGGCGCTAGGTGTTGCGCCACCTCGGGGTGCCAGATGTGACCAACAGCTGGCTGAGATGCAATCGTGTGAACCCGTTGAACCTGAACCGGTTAAGACCGGCGGAGGGAAGGTCTGGACAGTCTCCACACTATCTCCGCCCGTCGCAAATAGGAGGATACCATGAAGTATCTTGCACTTGCCACGGGACTGCTCGCGGCCACCCAAGCGGTGGCAGAAACGCCAGTCCTTACAATCTATACCTACGACAGCTTCGTTTCCGAGTGGGGCCCCGGTCCCGCCGTCGAAAAAGCGTTCGAGGAAACCTGCGCCTGCGACCTGCAATTCGTCGGCACCGGCGATGGCGCGGCCCTGCTGGGGCGGCTGAAACTCGAAGGCGCGCGCTCTGACGCCGATATCGTTCTGGGCCTCGATACCAGCCTCACCGGGGCGGCCGCCGCGACCGGGCTGTTCGCGCCCCATGCCGTGACCGCCGCCTATGACCTGCCCATCGCCTGGAATGACCCGCTGTTCGTGCCCTACGACTGGGGCTATTTCGCCTTCGTCAAGAACACCACGCTCAGCGCGCCGACCGATTTCCGCGCATTGGCCGATAGCGACCTGAAAATCGTCATTCAGGATCCGCGCAGCTCCACCCCCGGCCTCGGCCTGCTGATGTGGGTCAAAACCGCTTACGGCGATGAAGCCCCTGCGATCTGGGCCGGTTTGGCCGACAATATCGTCACCGTCACCAAAGGCTGGTCCGAGGCGTACGGCCTGTTTCTGGAAGGCGAGGCCGACATGGTCCTGTCCTACACCACCTCGCCCGCCTATCACCTGATCGCCGAAGAAGACGCCAGCAAAGACACGGCCGCCTTCACCGAAGGCCACTACATGCAGATCGAAGTCGCAGGCAAACTCGCGGCCACCGATCAGCCTGAACTGGCGGATCAGTTCCTTGCCTTCATGGTGTCGGATGCGTTCCAGTCGATCATCCCGACGACCAACTGGATGTACCCCGCCGTGACCCCAAAATCCGGCCTTCCCGCCGGGTTCGAGACGATGATCGTCCCACAAAAGGCCCTGCTCGTGCCCGCAGATCAGGCCGACGCGGTCCGGGATCAGGCGCTTGCTGAATGGCTGACGGCCCTGACCAAATGACCCGTGACTGGCCCGGCATCGCGGCGGCGGCATCTGTCGCTGCCCTGATTGCCGGGCCGGTTCTGGCGGTGTTGTGGTTTGCCGGGGGCGGCGCTCTGCCCGGCCCCGGCGACTGGGCCGCCGTGCGCTTCACCCTGTTGCAAGCCACCCTTTCGGCCGGGCTCAGCGTTGCGTTGGCAGTGCCTGTCGCCCGCGCCTTGGCCCGGCGACAGTTTGCCGGGCGCCGCGTGCTGATCACCCTGCTGGGCGCCCCGTTCATCTTGCCCGTCATCGTGGCGGTTTTGGGTCTGTTAGCGGTGTTTGGCCGCTCTGGTGTGCTCAACCTCGGGCTGGGCTGGCTTGGCCTGCCACCGGTGCAGATCTATGGCCTGCACGGCGTGGTGCTGGCGCATGTGTTCTTCAACCTTCCACTTGCGACCCGCATCCTGCTGCAAGGCTGGCAACAGATCCCGGCCGAGCGTTTCCGCCTTGCCGCCAGCCTTGGCCTTGGCCCCGCGCAGGTCGCCCGCATACTGGAACGCCCGATGCTGCGCGCCACCGTGCCCGGCGCGCTTCTGGTGATCTTCGCCATCTGCCTGTCCAGCTTCGCCGTGGCCCTGACGCTGGGCGGTGGCCCACGCGCCACCACGGTCGAGCTTGCGATCTATCAGGCATTCCGCTTCGATTTTGACCTTGGCCGCGCCGCCGTGCTGGCGCTGATCCAGACCGGACTGGTCGGCGCTGCCGCGCTCGCCGCCCTGCGGGTGTCGCGCGGCGATGGGTTGGGCGCAGGCATGGACCGCGCGCTGCGCCGCTGGGATGCCAACAGCCTTGCCCTGCGCGTGCAAGATGCCACCGTGCTGACCCTTGCCGCGCTGTTCCTTCTGGTGCCGCTGTCAATGATCGTCATCAAAGGGCTGGCAGGCCTGCCGCACATGCCAAACAGTGTCTATTCCGCCCTGATCGTCTCGGTCTGTGTCTCTCTGCTGTCGATGAGCCTGACCATGCTGCTGACGCTCACCATGGGTCTGGCGGCCCTGCGTCACGGCTGGATCGAAGCCATCGGCCTGCTGGGTGTGGCCATGTCGCCACTGGTGTTGGGCACCGGCCTGTTCATCCTGATCAACCCGTGGCTCAACCCCTCCAGCCTTGCCTTGCCGGTGACGGCGCTGGCCAATGCGCTGGCCGCGCTGCCCTTTGCCTTGCGGGTCGTCCTGCCTGCCCTGCGCCGGGCCGAGCATGATTTCGGCCCGCTCGCCGACGGGTTGGGCATGGCAGGCTGGGCGCGGCTGCGCTGGCTCTATCTGCCGCGCGCCCGGCCCGCGCTTGGCTTTGCCGCTGGGCTGTCTGCGGCGCTGTCGATGGGTGATCTGGGCGTCATCACGCTGTTTGCCGACCCGCAGCAGGCCACGCTGCCGCTGCAAATGTACCGCCTGATGGGCGCCTACCGGATGGAGGCCGCCGCCGGTGCCGGGCTGCTTCTGCTTGCCGCCAGTCTGGCGATCTTCTGGACTTTCGACAAAGGAGGGCGCAGCGATGCTGACGCTTGAACAGCTGCGGATCACCCAGGGCGACTTTTCCCTGACCGCTGATTTCAGCGTCCCGCAAGGCGCGCGTCTGGCGCTGATCGGGCCGTCGGGTGCGGGAAAATCGACCCTGTTAAACCTGATTGCGGGCTATCTTGAACCGACCGCAGGCCGGGTGCTGTGGCAGGGGCGCGACATTACCGGCCAGCCCCCCGGCCAGCGCCCGGTCTCGATGCTGTTTCAGGACAACAACCATTTTCCGCATCTCAGCGTGGCGCAGAATATCGGGCTGGGCCTGCGCCCCGATCTGCGGCTGAGCGCAGCACAGCACGAACAGGTCGCTCAGGCGCTGTCGCGCGTTGGGCTGGATGGGCTTGGCGGTCGCAAACCCGGAACGCTGTCGGGTGGCCAGCAAAGCCGCGCCGCATTGGCCCGCGTTCTGGTACAGCGCCGCGCCCTTGTCTTGCTGGATGAACCGTTCTCGGCGCTCGGCCCCGCGCTCAAGGCCGAGATGCTTGACCTCGTGGCCGCGCTGGTGACCGAAACCGGCGCCACCCTGCTGATGGTCAGCCACGACCCCGACGATGCCCGCCGCATCGCGCCACTGGCCAGCGTCGTCGCCGATGGCACCGTCTCGGCGCCGATGGACACCGAAACACTTCTGGCAACACCGCCCGCCGCGCTCAGGGCCTATCTTGGGGCATAACGGACCGTTCAGTCCAGCTTGCGCGCCTCGTCGATCAACATGATCGGAATGCCATTGCGGATCGGAAACGCCAGATGCGCCGGTCGGCTGATCAGCTCCTGCGCCTCGGCGTCATAGTCCAGCCGCGCGTGGGTCACCGGGCAAATCAGTGCCTCCAGCATCCGACGGTCAAACAATTGGGTCTCGCTCATTGCAACGTCTCCTCGGAATTGCCACCACGCAGCGCGAACTCGATCAGCGTCACCAGCGTTTCACGGCGCGTCGACAAGCACGGCGCCTCTAGCAAAGCCTGCTTATCTTCGGGGTCGAAATCCAGCAGCATCGACAACGAGTTGATCAACAACTCATCATCCGCATCCGTCAGACTATCCCAATCGGTTTCAAACTCCCGCGCATGAAAATAGCGCGTCAGCAGCTTCATAAACCCGGCGCGGTCGAACCCGCGATCCTGATCCTCGGCCGCGCGGTCCTGCTCGAACCCGCTCCACGACACTTCGCAGCGGCGATAGGGGCAAAACCCCTCGACCTCGGCCACGATCCGGAACCGTGAAATCCCGGTCAGCGTGACCATATACCGGCCATCCTCGGTCTCGGAAAATTGCGTCACCCGCCCGGCGCAGCCGATCTGATGCAGGCCTGAACACGCCGATCCGGGGTGAAAACACGGCTGCACCATTCCGATCAACCGCGACGGCGTTTTCAGCGCATCCTCCAGCATCGTCAGATACCGTGGCTCGAACACATGCAGCGGCAACCGCGACCGGGGCAGCAACAGCGCGCCCGGCAGCGGAAACACCGCAATTATATCTGGCAGATCTATCTGTCTGGTCATGTCCGTTGATCTAGCCCGCCGCCACGATCAGGCAAATATCAACGAACTGAGCTTGCGCCGCCCGTGCAACACAACCGGGTCATTCGGTTTCAGCGCGTCAAAGATCGTGAACAGCTGCGTCTTGGCCGCGCCCTCATTCCACTCGCGATCACGCCGGAACAGGTCCAGCAGCTCATCCACCGCCTCCTGCACCTCACCGGCGGCATACAGCGCCTGTGCCAGATCGAACCGGGCCTGATGGTCCGCCGGGTCCGTCGCAACGGCCGCCTTCAGCTCATCCAGCGGGCCACTGTTGGCCGCCTGCCGCGCCAGTTCCAGCTGCGCGTGCGCCGCATCCAACGGGGCCGAGCGTGCAATCGCCGCAGGCGCGCCATTCAGCACGGCCTCGGCCTGATCCAGCTCGCCCAACGCGATATGACAGCGCACCAACCCGCCGTACGCATCAGCGTTTTCGGGCTCTTCCTCAAGGACCGCGGCAAAGGTCTGCGCGGCATCGTCCACGTCGCCATCGGCCAGCATGGTTTCTGCCGCTTCTACCGCCTCGGCCAAACCGGCATCTTCCCCGCCAAGCTCGGCCGTGCGCGCCACAAAGGCGTCAATTTCGGATCCGGGCACGGCGCCCTGAAATCCATCCACCGGCTGCCCCTGCCAGAACGCGTAAACCGTCGGGATCGATTGCACCCGCAGCTGCCCGGCAATCTGCTGGTTTTCGTCGACATTGACCTTGGCCATGCGCACCTTGCCGCCCGCCTTGGTCACGGCTGCTTCCAAAGCCGGGCCAAGCGTTTTGCACGGACCGCACCACGGCGCCCAGAAATCCACGATCACCGGCACCTCTTTCGAGGCTTCCACGACTTCGGCCATGAAATCGGTCTCAGACACGTCCTTGATCAGATCAGCAGTGGGGGCGGTGTTTTGTCCAAGTTCCAGCATCGGGTCCATCCTAATTACAGTGTTGCGCAATATATGAGGGCACGCGCCGCGAAATCAAAGGTCAAAACTGGCAAAAACCGGTGCATGGTCGCTGGGCTTCTCCCATCCGCGCGCATCGCGCAGCACGCGGCTGCCATGCCCCGCGTTGGCAATGTCGCCCGTGGCCCATACATGGTCCAGCCGCCGACCCTTGTCCGCCGCCACCCAATCCTTGGCGCGATAGGACCACCACGAATACAGCAGCCCCTCGGGAATATCCTGTCGCGTGATGTCCACCCAGTTGCCCGCGTCCTGCACCTGCGCCAGATGCTCAACCTCAATCGGGGTGTGGCTGACGATCTTCAGCAGCTTTTTGTGATCCCACACATCATCCTCGCGCGGGGCGATATTCAGATCGCCCACCAAAATCGCCTTCTCGGGCGCGGCACCGTGGAACCAGTCGCGCATCTCGGTCAGGTAATCCAGCTTCTGACCAAACTTCTCGTTCACCTCGCGGTCCGGCAGATCGCCGCCCGCAGGCACATAGAAGTTGTGGATCGTCACGCCATTTTCCAACTGCCCCGCGATGTGCCGCGCATGCCCCAGAGCGGCGAAATCTTCCGATCCCACTTCCTTGATCGGCAGCTTCGACAGGATCGCCACGCCGTTATATCCCTTTTGCCCGCGCGCAATCATGTGGGTGTATCCCAGCGCCGCAAACCCCTCGAGCGGGATCTTGTCGACCGGGCTTTTGCACTCTTGCAGGCACAGCACATCGGGCGCTTCCTCCTGCAACAGCTTCAGCACGATCGGTTCGCGCAGCCGGACCGAGTTGATGTTCCATGTGGCAAGGGTAAAGGGCATGACAGGCTCCGCGATTATAGGCTCGCCAGAGGGGTAGCATGAGGCTGTGCAATTGCACAGTACCGAACCGTGGCATGGGGCCCAACGCCGCCGATCAGAGCCGAAACAAGGGCGTCACAGCCCCGGCTCCTCCTCCGTCGAAGGCGCAGCAAACTGTGGTCGCTCCTGATCTACAAACTCCGGCAGCGTGTCGCGCCCGCTCAGCAGGCCCGCCATGCGCGAATACATCCAGGCCGCCAGAACCTCGTTCATCCGGGTCTGATATCCCGCGCCCATCGATTTGAAAAACCGCACCACGTTTTCCTCGACGCACAGGGTGATCCGGGTCTTCTTGCCCGCGTGTCGGGTCTGGGCGATCTCGTGCCACGCGGCCGGGATGCGCCCGTTGCGATAAATCTCGTCATGCATGTCCCATTCCAACTGGGCCATGATGGTTTTCATATAGTCGAAATATTCGATCTGCTTTCTGGTCATTTTGGCTGTGGGTTTTGGCATGGTTCAGGCCCCGTGATCCGCTGTGTCAGCCCCGATCATCCGCCGCGCGCGTTAAGAAATCCGTGCACCGGCGTGCGTACCGGATGTGCATGTCCTGTGCATGCGGCGTGCAGGCCGATTTTGGGCAAAAAAATACCCGGGCGCGAAGCCCGGGTAAGTCCAACAGGGAGGTGCATATGATAACCCGCATATGCGACGGGATACGTATTTAGTAACGATGCAGTCAGAATACCACGTTGATCTGACGCAAATAAGTCTGGAATACCTTACGCCACCAACTTGTAGCCCCCGGATTCCGTCACCAACAGCCGTGCATTCGACGGATCAGGCTCGATTTTCTGCCGCAACCGGTAAATGTGCGTCTCAAGCGTATGGGTCGTCACACCGGCGTTATACCCCCATACCTCGTGGAGCAGCACCTCGCGTGCCACAACACCTTCGGTCGAGCGGTAGAGGAATTTCAGAATGTTCGTCTCTTTTTCGGTCAGACGGATCTTCTTGTCATCCTCGGTCACCAGCATCTTCTGCGCCGGTCGGAAGCTGTACGGCCCAAGCTGGAACACGGCATCCTCGGATTGTTCATGCTGGCGCAACTGGGCGCGGATGCGGGCCAGAAGTACCGGAAATTTGAACGGTTTGGTGACATAATCATTGGCGCCGGCATCCAGCCCCAGAATTGTATCCGCATCCGTATCATGCCCGGTCAACATCAGGATTGGGCTTTTAACGCCTTGTTTCCTAAGGAGTTTGCAAAGCTCGCGCCCGTCGGTGTCAGGCAGGCCCACGTCCAGAATGACCAGATCATACAGCCCCTCTTTGGCGCGTTTCATCGCCTCGGACCCACTTGCGGCCTCGAACACGTCGAAATCCTCGGTCATGACCAATTGCTCGCTCAACGCTTCGCGCAGGTCTTCGTCGTCGTCGACGAGCAGGATTTTCTTCAGTTGTCCCATCACGCGGGTCCTCCTTGGTTTGTGATCAACACATGCGGTCCCCTGCCGGTTCCGACAAGATTTGCTGCAATGGTTTCACGCGGACGTGTAAATCGCAGGGGTAATGTTTCAAATTCCAACACAAAGGGCTACATCTGCGTTCAGACAACCGGAAAGACCCACATGAGCTTCGCCCCAGATGTGACCGAGATCATTGCCCGCGCCCGCGCCGATCTGCGCATGGGGGTGCCGATCGTGCTGACCGGACCAGACGGTGCATTGGTGATGGCCGCCGAAACGCTTGAAGCCCAGCGGCTTGCCGATCTGCGCGCCTTGGGAGGAGCACCGGTTCTGGCCATCACCGCCCGCCGCGCCGAAACGCTCAAGGCGCGGGCCTATGACGATGATCTGGCGCGCGTGATCCTGCCGCCGGATGTGTCTTTGCCGTGGGTGCTGGGCGTGGCCGATCCGGCGGATGACCTGAAATCGCCAATGAAAGGCCCGCTGCGCACCAGTCGCGAGGGTCCGGCGGACCTGCACCGCGTAGCGCTGTCGTTGACCAAATCCGCCCGGCTGCTGCCCGCCGCGATTGTTCTGCCGCTGACCGACCCGCTGGGTTTTGCGGCGGCGAACGCGTTGACGGTGGTGAATGCCGCGCTGGCGGGGCCGCTGCTGGCCGCCTCTCCTCAGCCGCACCCAGTGGTCAGCGCCCGCCTGCCGGTTGAGGCACACGAGGCCGGGCGCCTTCATATCTTCCGCCCCGAGGATGGCGGCGAGGAACACTATGCCTTTGAAATCGGGTCGCCCGCGCGTGACAAACCGGTGCTTGCGCGGCTGCATTCAGCCTGTTTCACCGGCGACGTCATGGGCAGCCTGAAATGCGATTGCGGCCCGCAATTGCGCGGCGCGCTGGCGCAGATGGGGGCCGAGGGCGCCGGGGTTCTACTGTACCTGAACCAAGAGGGGCGCGGGATCGGGCTGGCCAACAAGATGCGGGCGTATTCCTTGCAGGATCAGGGCTTTGACACGGTCGAGGCCAATCACCGCCTGGGGTTCGAGGATGATGAGCGCGATTTCAAACTTGGCGCGCGGATTCTGACCTCGATGGGGTTCAGTGCCGTGAGGTTGCTGACCAACAACCCCCGAAAAATCGCGATGATGGAAAAGAACGGCATTGCGGTGGTCGAACGTGTGCCGCTGAAGGTCGGCGAGACGCACCACAACCGTGGCTATCTGGCGACAAAAGCCGCCAAGTCGGGGCATCTGCTGTGACGCCGGATGATCTGGTCCTGACCGGGCGCGGTTTGCGGTTTCGCGGCGAGTATTACCCCTGCAGTATTGGCCGGGGCGGGGTGTCTGCCCATAAATACGAGGGCGATGGGGCCACGCCGCAAGGAGTTCACCAGATTGTGGGTATGCTGTACCGCCCGGATCGGATCGCCCGGCCTGCACATTGGGCGGCCCCGATCTTTCCCGGCGATCTGTGGTCCGATGACGCAACAGATGCGGGGTATAATCAGTTGGTGCGCGCGCCTTATCCGCACAGCCACGAAAGGCTGCGGCGCGCCGATCCGCTGTATGATCTGGTGCTGCTGACGGATTGGAATTGGCCGCTGTCTGTGCCGGGCAAAGGCTCGGCGATATTTCTGCATCAATGGCGGCGTCCCGGTTTCCCGACCGAAGGCTGCGTCGCGTTCCGTCGCGACCACCTGTTGCGTATCGCGGCGCGGCTGAGCCCCGGCGCGCGGCTGATCGTGCGTTAACTAACGCGCTAGCAGCTCTTTCAGCCGCATATCCAGCATGTCTTGTTGGGCAATTGCCAGCCGCACCGGCAGTGTGACCACCTTCAGTCGGAACGACAAAGGCAGCCGCACTGCATCCTTTTCTGTGGTCACCAGTTGCGCCCCACGCATCTGCGCCTCTTTTTCTAGGCGAGTCAGCAGGGCGGGGGTCAGCGTCTGGTGATCATCCAGTGCCTCGGCCCGGATCAGGTTCGCCCCAAGCCCGCGCAGGGTCCGAAAGAACTTCTCGGGGTGGCCGATGCCGGCGAAGGCCAGAAACGGCGTGTCGGTCCAATCCATCCCGGTTTCAAGCGTCTCAAGCTGGCCGGTCAAATGTGGCACGGTGATTTTTTCCCGCCATTGCGCAGCGAAACTGGCCTGTGCCTCGGCGGCGCCGATGGACAGCAGCAGATCGGCGCGCGCCAACCCGACGCCCACAGGTTCGCGCAGCGGGCCCGCAGGCAGGCACCTGCCGTTGCCAAACCCCTGTTCGGCATCCACCACCACAAGCGACAGATCCTTGTGCAGGCCAGGATTCTGAAACCCGTCATCCATCACAATCACATCCGCGCCCAACGAGGTGGCCAGCCGCGCGCCAGCCGCCCGATCCCGCGCGACAACGACGCGGGCGAAGGCCGCCAGCAACAGCGGTTCATCCCCGACCTGAGCGGCGGAATGCCGCGCCGGGTCGACCTCGATCGGGCCCGCGATCTTGCCGCCATACCCACGCGAGACAACGAACGGTTCGGCCCCCAGATCACGAAGGCGCTGTACCAGTGCGATGGCAGTTGGCGTCTTGCCGGTGCCGCCCGCGTTCAGATTGCCGACGCAGATCACCGGTACATCCGCGCGAAAGCCCGTGGTGTTGGCAAGCCGCCGGGCGGTTGCGGCGGCATATGCTGATCCAAGCGGCGCCAGCATACGTGCCTGCCACGCGGGGCGGTCGGGGGGGGTGAACCAGAAGCGAGGGGGCTGCATCAAGACACCTCTTTCAGGTCCAGCACGTCCTGCACCAGTTCGATCAGGGCATCCGTAACCTCGGCCCCGTCCGAGCTGACCTCCCACGCTGCATTGGCCATCGAGGCCGCTTGATCCGGGGCGGACAGCCGCATGATGGCGGCAGCAAGTGTTTGTGTATCCTTGACGATCCGCGCGGCCCCTGCATTGGCAAAGCGCGAATAGGCGGACAGATAGCGGCTGACGTTCGGTCCATAAAGGATGGCCGAGCCAAGTGCCGCAGGTTCATAAGGGTCGCGCCCGCCATGCCCCGGCGCCAGCGAACTGGCCATGAAGCTGATCGGGGCCAGCCGGTACCACAGCCCCAGATCTCCGCGTGTGTCGGCCAGCAGAATCTGCGTGGCTTCCTCGGGGTATTCGCGCTTTGACCATTCCGCGATACACCAGCCGTCGCTGCGCAGCGTATCAGCGATTTCCGCGCCGCCGCTTTCGTCATCGGGCACAAGGATCAACAACTGCCGGTGGGCAAAGCGCATTGACGCGCGGTGGGCCTGCGCAATGGTTTCGACCTCTTCGGGCTGCGCCATAGCCGCCAACCACACCGGGCGACCAGCCAATCCCAACGCTAGTGCGTCGCGCTGGGACTCGTCGCACGGAAGTGCTGCGGGGCCTTCTTGTAGTGGACCCGTGATCGAGATCAGATCTTCGCTTGCGCCGAGTTTGAGCAGGCGTTGTGCCGCATTGGCGGAACTGGCCATGACGCCGCGAAACAGGCGCAATGTGCCGCCGGTCAGATCCGGCAACCAACGAAAGCGGGCGTCGTCCAGCCCGGGCTCTTCGGCATCGACAAGATACATCGGCATGCCCGTCTGGGCGGCGCTGGCGATCAGAGCCGGACGCAGATACCCGCCGGTCCAAAGGCAGATGTCGGGCCGCCAATGCGACAGGAAGTCTTTGATATCCAAAATAGATTCCGCAGGAATGCTTTGCCAGATCACATTGGACTTCAGCTGGTCCGGGCGCGGCAGATCCGGGGGAGTGGTCAGCAGCAGGTGCAGGCCGGGGCGCTGTGCGGTCAACCTTTGCGTCAACTGCAACAGCGCTGCAGCCTTTGGGAGCGACGTGGCATGCCCCCATAACAGATCCCCTGTGGGACGGGGGCGAAGAAACCCAGCCTTCTCTCGCGGCGCGCGGCGGGCGAGGGCCATGTAGGTTTTCAGGCTAAGGTTTCTTGGCATTTCAGTGGGTTAGCCGAGCTCTTCGGTGGAGGAGGCGGGGGCTTCTTCGTCGCGCAGACGGTGGAGATGGGCGATGAAATACCGCATATGGGCATTGTCCACAGTGCGCTGGGCCTCGGCCTTCCACGCATTGAACGCAGTGGCGTAATCGGGAAAAATCCCAACGATATGAAGGTCTTCTACGTTCTTGAAAACATTCTTGGAAGGGGTCACAAGCTCGCCACCGAAGACGAGATGCAGGCGCTGGGTCATGGGGATCTCCTGTCAGATGAGCGCAGGGTAAGGCTTTGCCGAGGCCGCCGCAAGACGGGCAAAAGACGGATGCACAGAACATGCACATCCCATGCACAACCGATGCATATGGGGTTTGGGATATGGTGACGCCCCGAGGCGTGTATTCGGGGTGTTGAAAGGGGGAGATTCCGGGTCGGCTTTGCGGTTTTGAGGAGAGGTAAGAGTGCGGTGGGGGTGTTTTGTTTACATAGCGGGGCGAAGCCGCCATCGGTTTCGCGATCGTGTTCGTGGAGGTTTGGGCAGAAGCCAATTTTCGTGGTACCAGCACTGTTCTGCCCACTCAGAGCGGATGGCGGTGCTTCGAAAGGATTGATGCTTCACGCGGGCCGGAGAAGTCGCAATCTTAGCCTTCGGCTTACGCTCTCACAATTTCCATCAAGGGTTCGAACATGTAGAGCGCGCCGCGCCGACCGCTTGCAGGACGTAGCTCTCGCAATAAGCCGCCTTCGTGCAGCAGTTTCGTGATCCTTGTGGCTACATGTTTGGGCATGCCAGAGCGTTTGATCAACTGGCTATTTTTGAAAACAGGGTTTTCAAAAATGCTGTCTTGAGCCGCAATGTGCCATTTCGAACCAGACATCTCTCTGAAGGGTTCCTTCATCTCATCGTAAAGCGCAGTGATCCTTTTCGCTGTTCGAAGATTGCTTGCAGCCTGTTCGGCGATGGCGTTCAAGAAAAACGCCGTCCAGCTTGTCCAATCATCATCGCGCGATACAGCACGCATTAATTCAATGTACTCTTCCTTATGGGTTTCGAAGAACGCACTGACATAAAAATGTGGTTTGTGAATTAGGCCAAACTTCCAAAGCAAAAGGGTTATCAGCAGACGCCCGATACGCCCGTTTCCGTCGTTGAAGGGGTGCAGTGCTTCGAACTCTACATGGGCAATGGCAACCTTGAAAAAAGGCAGCATCGGTGAAGTCTGGATGAACTTCAGCAAATCATGCATGGCGGGCTGAAGCTGTATTGGGCTGATCGGCTTAAAGTAGATTATTTTGCGACGATCATCACCGACATAGTTTTGCTCGACTTTGTATTGACCCGGCGATTTGCTGGCCCCGCGACCGAAGCTCAACAGCATGCGATGTGCGTTCTTTATCAGGCCTTCGTTGATTGGTTCACCTTCGGCAACGGCGGTTTGGGCGCGGCGAAGCACTGCACTGTAGAGCGCAACCTCGACGACATCATCTCGCGCCAGTCGGGATGTTCCGTCATCCTCGTTTTCTGCCTCGTAGATCATGACCTCATCCACGGTCGAGATCGTGCCCTCCATCCGAGAGGAAATAACAGCCTCGTTCTGGCGAAGTGGTGCCAAAAGAAGTTCACTGTTGGGGAGGGATAACAGCATTTGATCATAGCGCGAGATCGCGTCTTGCGCCCGTGTCAGGGGTTCGATCAAGTGACTGAGATTAAGATCACTAGGTGGAAAGCGGCCATAGTGGTAGTCGACAACATTGTTGAGGTTATAATTTTCTATGTTCACCGACATTGTGCGGCCCCTGTTTCGAATATTTCCTTGAATTTTGTGTAACAAATTTTGGGAATTATGCAACACAAGTTGGGTTGTGGAAGAATTTTGCGCTACAAAACATGTTGTGTGAAGGATCTTCCTGATTGTGCAACGCAACGGTCTTTGTGGTAGATGTAATCGACACAATAAACGTTGTGGAAGCTTTTCTGCTGTTTTTGTGTCATAAGGCCTGCCGCCGAGTTAATGCATAACCTGTCGAATAACTGCAAGATGTGGGTGCGAATACTTGGAACCTGAAAGATCAGGCCGTAGCTATTCACTTTTGAGTTCTGCACTCACGGTGAATGCCCGCTTCGGAGAAGCGGCAATGTGGCATTGTGAACGCTCGTGAACGCCGACTTCGGACCGTTCGCCTCTCACGCTCGCGATGCAGCAAGCGTTGTGGAGGGGCTCAGCCGGGCCATTGGGCGAGGTGTTGGGTCAGGTCGTGGTGGACGGCGGGGCCTGCGGCGATGACGCCTTTGACCATTGGGCGGGGGTTGTTGAACCGCAGGGGGTGGCCGCGTTTGTCGGAGGTGATGGCGCCGGCCTCTTGCAGGATGAGGTCTCCGGCGGCGATGTCCCATTCCCAGCTATCGCGCAGGGTGAGCATGGCGTCATAGCGGCCTTCGGCGACGAGGCTGAGGCGGTAGGCGAGGGAGGGGCGGTAGGCGCGGGTCACGTCTGGCACCGGGCCGCGCCAGTTACGGGCATCGTAGTTGGGTTTGGCGGCCAGCATTGAGGCGCCGATGAGGGCGGTTCGGGCGGAGGCGCGGATCGGCTCTCCGTTCAGGAAGGCACCGGAGCCTTTGGCGGCGGTATAGAGTTTATCGAGCAGTGGCAGGAAGACGGCGGCGGCGATGATCTGTCCGTGCTCGGCGATGGCGAGCGAGTGGGCCCATGTGTCGGCGCCCTCGATGAAGCTGCGGGTGCCGTCGATCGGGTCGATGATGAAGACGCGGTCACGGGTGAGGCGGGTGGTGGTGTCCTCGGTCTCCTCGGACAGCCAGCCGTAGGTGGGGCGGGCAGCGGTGAGGGTGTCGTGCAGCATGGCGTTGACGGCCAGGTCGGCCTCGGTCACGGGGCCGAGGTCGCCGGGTTTGTGCCAGGTTTTGGCGGTCGGGCCGCTGTAGCGGGTGGCGATGCGGCCAGCCTGTCGGGCGGCGTCGGTCAGCAGTTGGAGGTCATGCGCCGGCAAGGGTCATCCCTTCGACCAGCAGCGAGGGGACGACGCGGCTGAGGTAGGGGCGGGCATCATTGGCGGGGGTCAGCCCGAGCAGCATATCGCGCAGGTTGCCCGCGATGGTGCATTCGTTCACCGGGTACTGGAGCTGACCGTTTTCGACCCAGAACCCGGCGGCGCCACGTGAGTAGTCGCCGGTGTTGGGGTTGATGGTGGCGCCGATCATCGAGGTGACCAGCAGGCCGGTGCCCATGTCGCGCAGCAGGTCGTCGCGGGTGGCGGTGCCTTGGGTCAGGGCGATGTTCCAGCACGAGGGGGCGGGCGGGGCAGAGGTGCCGCGGGCGGCGTTGCCGGTGGGCAGCATTCCGAGTTTGCGGGCGCTGGCGAGGTCGAGCGTCCAGCCGGTGAGAATGCCGTCGTCGACGATCTGGCGGCGCTGCGTGGGCAGGCCTTCGGCATCGAAGGGGCGTGAGCCGGAGGTGCGGGGGCGGTGGGGGTCTTCGGTGATGCTGAGGCTGGTGGGCAGCACCTGCTGACCCAGAGCGCCCAGCAGCCACGACGAGCCGCGCGCGATCGAGGTGCCGTTGATCGCGGCCAGCAGGTGGCCGATCAGCGACGAGGAAATGCGTTCATCGAACAGCACCGGGAAGCTGCCGGTTTTGGGCTTGCGCGCGCCGATCCGTTCGACAGTGCGGGTGGCGGCGGTGGTGCCAATGTCCTCGGGGCTGCGCAGGTCGGACTGGAAGGTGCGCATATCGCCGTCGTGGTCACGCTCCATCCCCGAGCCGGTGCCCGCGATGGCCACACATCCCAAGGCGCGGTCGGTGCGGGAATAGCCGCCGGAAAAGCCGTTGGTCGCGGCCAGATGCACTTGGCTGCGGCCATAGCCGGCGCTGGCCGATTGCACCTGCGTGACGCCGGTGACGGCGAGTGCGGCGGCTTCGGCGCGGCGGGCGTCTTCTTCGAGGGCGGCAGGATCGGGTTCGGGCGTGGCGTCGGACAGTTCGAGCGCGTCGAGATCCCAGTCACGGGCCAGCTGCGACGGGTCGGCCAGCCCGATGAAGGCGTCTTCGGGCGCTTCGCGGGCCATGGCGACGGCGCGTTCGGCCATGGCGGCCAGCGTTTCGGGCCGGGTATCGGAGGAAGAGACATTGGCCTGCCGCTGACCGACAAAGACCCGCAGGCCGATATCGGTGCCTTCTGATCGCTCGGCCTGTTCCAGCGCACCGTGGCGCACGTCGATCGAGATCGAGGTGCTGGCGACTGCCATGGCATCGGCGGCATCGGCGCCAGCCTTCTGGGCAGCCTGCAAAAGGGCGTGGGTCAGCGTGTCGAGCGATTGTGTCATGGGGGCCTGTATATTCTTTATATGATTGCAGTCAGGTAGCCCTCAGGGGGGCTTTTCGCAAGGTGTGGGTCGGCAAAAGGGCCGCGTGCGAGATGCGCGCGGCCCTGTTTTTCACAGGTTTGACGATCGTTGCGCTTATTTCAGGCGCTGGCCGTTGGCCAGAACATGACCGGCCTCGTTCACCTCGATTGTGGATTTCAGGCTGTCCGGCCCATCGCCGGGCACCGCGAAAAGGCCCATCATCATGCGGGTGCTCATGGCCTGATCCTCGGGGATGAAACCCATGGCGACCATTTTATCAAGCAGGGCGTTGCCGCCGGTCAGGGCCAGATGCAGCAGGCCGGTGGGTTTGGGCATGCCGTCAAATGTGGTCGTGTCGGTGTTGTCGAAGGTGAAATCACCCTCGCCTGTCAGCTCGGCCCCGGCGAGGCGCAGGGTCAGGCTGTTGACGGTCAGCGCGTGCAGTTCACCCGGAGCGGTGTCGCCGAGTGTTTCCATCTCTTTCGAGTTCAGGACATCGACCAGCATTCTGGCCTTGCCTGCAAGGTCAAAGGCGAAGGTGGCGGGATCGCGCGGCAGTTGCGCGCCAGCGTCAAACAGGCTCCAGATCACGTCGGACATGGTGAAATCACCAAGGGTGACCGAGAGGGCGAAATCCTGTGGCTCGTCGGATTTTCCGACCGGAATCCGCAGGCTGAAGCCGGTTTTGGCCATGTCCAGCGCAACGGGGAACGGCAGGTCGCTGCTTTGGAAATCCACGCTGGTGTCGGTCGCAGCAGCAGCATAGCTGAGCTGATCGGCATTCATCAGCACGCTCAGGCGGCCTGACCCTGATCTGGTCTGTCCGCCAGTGTCCTGACCTTCGTTATCGGTGAAGGCAAACGCGGTGGTGCCGCCGGTGTGTGTGATGACGACATCAATCGCAAGGCCCGCCTTGAGTGCGGCGCTGAGGTCGTTGGGGTCGAAGTTTTCAGGGGTCGCGGAGGTGCCGGTGCTGTTGAGGCCGGTCAGGTCGCCTTGCATCAGCACATGACCGCCTTTGCCTTCGGGGTCGGTGAATTCGAGCACATAGGTCAATCCATCGGCGCGCAGGGATTGCTGCACGGTGCGCAGGGCGGCCTTGGTCATGGCGGAGGTGCCGCTGAGATTGGTCAGCGACAGCATCGCCTGATCGACCTTGACGGGGGCGCCATCGACCATCAGCTGATCGAGTGCCAGGCCAAGGGACGGGGCGGAATAGCTGTAGGTCATATCGTCGGGTTGCCCCGAAACGGTCGTGACCAGCCCTGCGGTGTCGAGGCTGAGTTTGGCGCTGAAGGGCTTGCTTTTGCGCGGGGTGCTGTTGATCAGCACCGGCATCGAGGCGGGCATTTGGATCGCCACGGTGCCATCGTGATTGTCGTGGAAGGTCAGCGAGCCCAGCGTGATGCGGGCGGTGCCGTCGTCTTCGGGCAACGGGAAGGTCATTTCCAGGTCAGAGATGGTCAGGTTGTTGGCGGTGCTGTTTTCGGTCGCGGTGACGGTATAGCCGACCCCTTCCAGGGGGGCTTTAAAGCTTTCCCAGACCTGCTGAGGTGTGACGTCGGCGCATGCTGTGGTTCCGGAGAAAATTCCTGAGGCAATAACAATGGCCGCTGCGGTGGGCGTAATAAATGCTGTCCGAGGTTTCATAATCGGCCTTTCCATTTCAAAATCGGCGCTAGCTTCGGCGGAAGTGTCGGCGTGGTCAAGGCCGAAGCTGCTGGACCCCTATGGGGGTGCGGTTTACGACAGGGAAAGCAACTGGAGGTGAAGATGACTGAAATTCAGGGAAAAACTGTGCTGATAACCGGTGCGAGCCGCGGAATCGGTGAAGCGGCTGCGCGGGTCTTTGCCGATGCGGGGGCGAATGTGGTGCTGATGGCGCGCTCGGGGGCGCAGATTGACACGATCGCCGACGAGATCGGTGGCCTTGCCGTGACCGGCGATGTGGCGCGCTATGCCGATATGGAGCAGGCGGTGGCGGCGACGGTGGCGCGGTTTGGTGGGCTGGATGTGCTGATCAACAACGCGGGTGTGATCGAGCCGGTCGCGAGC
Organism: Thalassovita taeanensis; assembly: GCF_900110775.1. Lineage (GTDB taxonomy): Bacteria > Pseudomonadota > Alphaproteobacteria > Rhodobacterales > Rhodobacteraceae > Litorimicrobium > Litorimicrobium taeanense. The sequence goes on from NZ_FOEP01000003.1 coordinate 277,182, forward strand.
TTGGCCGAGGCCGATCCCGAGGCCTGGGGCACGGCGATCGACATCAACCTGAAGGGTGTCTTCAACGGGATGCGGGCGGCGCTGCCGGGGATGATTGCGGCGGGGCGTGGCACGATCCTGACCATCAGTTCGGGTGCCGCGCATGGGCCGATGGAGGGCTGGAGCCATTATTGCAGCTCGAAGGCCGGGGTGGCGATGCTGACGCGCTGTGCCGATCTTGAGGCGCGCGACAAGGGGCTGCGGATCATGGGCCTGTCGCCGGGCACGGTGGCGACGCAGATGCAGCGCGAGATCAAGGCCAGTGGTGTGAACCCGGTGGCACAGCTGGCGTGGGAGGATCACATTCCCGCCGACTGGCCGGCGCGGTGCCTGTTGTGGATGTGCGGCGCCGAGGCAGATGCCTATGTCGGGCAGGAGATTTCGCTGCGTGATGCAGGGATCCGGGCACAGGTGGGGCTGGCATGATCGAGCTGGAGAAAGACGGCGGGCTGTGGACCGTGACGATCAACCGGCCCGAGAAGGCGAATTCGCTGACCGGGGCCATGCTGGAGCAACTGGCCGAGATCGCCGAGAGCGCGGGCGAGGCGCGGGCGCTGATCCTGACCGGGCGTGGCAAGGTGTTCAGCGCCGGGGCAGATCTGGAGGCCGCCAAGGCCGGGTTGGCGACCAGCCCGCTGTGGGAGCGTTTGTCAGGCGCGATTGCGGCGTTGCCGGGGCTGACGATTGCCGCGTTGAACGGCACGCTGGCAGGGGGCGCCAATGGCATGGCGCTGGCCTGTGATATCCGGCTGGCGGTGCCGGGGGCAAAGTTTTTCTATCCGGTGATGAAGCTTGGATATTTGCCGCAGCCCTCGGACCCGGCGCGGATGACGGCGCTGATCGGGCCGTCGCGGACGAAGCTTATTTTGATGGGCGGGCAGAAGGTTGGCACCGACGAGGCCGTGGCCTTTGGGCTGGTGGACCGGGTGGTGGCCTCCGACGATTTGATGGCCGAGGCGCGGGCGATTGCGGCCGATACGCTGGCGGCGAAGCCTGCGATCGCGGCCGGGATCAAGGCGATGTGCCGCTGATCCATTAAACTGTGCGCTGGAGGCGGGGTGAGGTGCCTCCGGCGGGAGTATTTTGGTCAGAAAGAAGCGGGACGGGGCGTGCCTTGGCTTAGGGGGCGCTGTGGCGCGCTTTGGGTAACGCTTGAGTTTGCAGGGCCTTGCGGGCAAGAGGAATGTCAGTGGATCAGAAGGCAAGGGGTGAGCCATGGAAAACCAGCCGGAGATTGTGACGAAGGCGCTGGAATTTGCGCAGTGGGGCTGGGATCTGGCGCTGCAGTGGCTGCTGAGTCCAGCGGCGTGGTCGCAGTTCGGTCTGTTGCTGGTGGCCTATGTGGCGGCGGTTTTGGCGACGCGGCGGTTGCACCCGGCGCTGAGGGGGCTGATTGCCCCGGCAGAGGGGCAGGAGGGGCTGATCGCCACGGTGCGGCGGTTTGTTCTGGCGTTTCTGCCATTGTTGCTGCCGTTGCTGGCCTATTTGTTCACGGCCATCGGCGAGAGCGTGACGGCAACGCTGTTCGGGTCGAGCGCGGTGATTGCGTTTGGCAAGCGGGTGTTTTTGTTTCTGGCGGCGCGGATTCTTGTGAGCGAGATCATCCGCGACCCGTTTCTGAAGCTGTTGGGGCGCTATGTGCTGATCCCGCTGATGGCGATTTATGCGGTGGGCCTGCTGGATCTGGTCAGTGACAAGCTGAATGAGAGTGTGGTGCATCTGGGCAATATCAGTTTCTCGCTGATGTCGCTGGTGCGGGGGCTGATTGCGGGCAGTTTGCTGTTCTGGTTCGGGCGGTGGTCGAATGATCAGTCGGCGGCTTATATCGGAAAGCAGGAGGAGCTGCGCCCGGCGACGCGGACGTTGGCGGCGAAGGCGGCGGAGGTCACGATTTTCGGCCTCGCGTTTCTGTTGCTGATGAACATCATGGGAATTTCGCTGACCTCTTTGGCGGTTCTGGGGGGGGCGATTGGTGTGGGGCTGGGGTTTGGGCTTCAGAAGATCGCGTCGAACTTCATTTCCGGGGTGATCTTGCTGCTGGAAGGGCAGGCGACGGTGGGGGATTATGTTGCGCTGGATGGCGGTGAGGCGGGCACGATTGTGAAGATGACGGCGCGGGCGGCGATACTGGAGACCTTCGACGGGCGCTGGATCGTGGTGCCGAACGAAGATTTCATCGTGACGCGGGTGGTCAACTATTCCGACAGCGGGTCAGCCAACCGGTATGATGCGGCGTTTTCCGTAAGCTATGACACCGATATCAACCGGGTGCCTGCGCTGATCGAGGCGGCGGTGGCGCGGCTGCCGTTTGTGTTGCAGGACCCGGATGGCCCGGATTGTGAGCTGCGTGGGTTTGGCGACAGCGGCATTGATTTCGCTGTGGAGTTCTGGGTCAACGGGATTGACGACGGGCGCAACAAATACACCTCTCAGGTGCTGTTCGCCGTGTGGAATGCGCTGAAGGAGAACGGGATCGAGATCCCATACCCGCACCGCGTGGTCGAGATCAAATCGGGCAGTTTGACGTGAGGATGGCACTGGTCATTGGCGGCGGTCCGGCGGGGTTGATGGCGGCGGAACATCTGGCGCGGGCCGGGCATGCTGTTGTGGTGGCCGAGGCCAAGCCCTCGGTCGGGCGCAAGTTGCTGATGGCGGGGAAATCCGGGTTGAACCTGACCAAGGACGAGCCGTTCGAGGCGTTCCTGAAGGCCTATGGCGCGGCGGCGCCGGTGTTGCGCCCGATGCTGGAGGCCTTCGGGCCGGGCGAGGTGCAGGATTGGGCGCGCGGGCTGGGCCAAGAGGTGTTCACCGGGTCGTCGGGGCGGGTGTTTCCGGTGGCGATGAAAGCCTCGCCGTTGTTGCGGGCCTGGCTGGTGCGGCTGGCGGGGCTGGGGGTAGAGCTGCGCACCCGCTGGCGGTGGGTCGGCTGGGCGGATGGGTTTGCCTTTGACACGCCGCAGGGGCGGCAGGTGCTGCGGCCTGATGTCTGTGTTCTGGCCTGTGGCGGGGCAAGCTGGGCGCGGTTGGGGTCGGATGGGGCCTGGGCCGACTGGATGGACGATGTGCCGCTGGCGCCGTTTCAGCCGTCGAATATGGGGTTCGCTGTGGCATGGTCGGCGCATATGGCGCGCCACTTTGGTCAGCCGGTCAAAACGATCCGGCTGAGCGCCGGTGGGGTTTCTGTCCGGGGCGAATGCGTGATCTCTGCGCGCGGGATCGAGGGCGGGGGAATTTATGCGCTGTCGAGGCCGCTGCGCGAAGGAGCGGCTTTGACGCTGGACCTGCTGCCGGATCTGGACGTGGACACGATCCGAAGCCGCCTGGCGCGCACCGGCGCGAAGCAAAGTATGTCCAGCCGTCTGCGCAAGGCACTGAAGCTGGATCCGGTCAAGCAGGCGCTGCTTATGGAATTTGCCCGTCCGCTGCCTGACGACATCGCGCCGCTGCTCAAAGCGCTGCCGATCCCGTTGCAAGGGCCGCGCCCGATGGACGAGGCGATCTCGACGGCGGGCGGCATACGGTTGGACGCGCTTGACGATACATTGATGATCCGCGCCTGCCCGGGCACCTATGCCGCGGGTGAAATGCTGGACTGGGAAGCCCCCACGGGGGGGTATCTGCTGACGGCCTGTCTGGCCACGGGGCGTTGGGCCGGGATTGCCGCGGCACGCCGCATGGGGTGATCGGACGCCCGGTTTTCACATTTTCCAATCCCTCCCCGCCGGAGGCATCCGGCAGGGAGGGATTGGGTGGGGCTGCAAGTGTGGCGTGCCGCTTTGGGTGACGTTCTATTTTGCGACGGCCCGCTGTTTGAGTATTTGCCTCAGAAAGAAGCCGCAGGGGGATCTGCGGGTTATCTGCTTGCGGCCCGTTTATAGGCGTCGCGCGCGCGCATGGATTTCGCGTAGGTCAGCAGGCGCGCGTCCTCGATCGGGAATTTCGCGGCATAGGCCCAGTTCAGGCAATGGGCGGTGATGAGATCGGCGATGGTCATTTTCTCGCCCATCAGGAAAGGGCCCTTGATGCAATCGGCCAGCCGGGTGGCGTTGCGCGAAAACTCCCATTTCAGGCTGTCTTTGATCTCTGGCACGCGTTTGTCTGGTGGCAGGATGAAGCTGTGGCGGGCGGCGGTCCAGAGCACGGCATCCAGTTCGTCCAGCGCAACATGGATCAGGGCATCCTGACGGGCGCGTTCGGGCGTGCCGGCGGGGTAGGTCAGGGCGCCGTGCTTATCGGCCAGATAGGTCAGAATCGCCGTGGAATCGTTCAGCACCGCGTCGCCGTCGCGCAGCGAGGGCACCTTGCCGGATGGGTTGCAGGCCAGCGCCTCGGGGCTGTGGGGTTTGACGTTTGTGTGGGTATAGGGTTGCCCCAGTTCTTCCAGCATCCACAGGACGCGAAATGCGCGGCTTTGCGCATTGCCAATGACTTCGTACATAGTTTCCTCCCGTTCATCGCGAAATGGCGACCGGAGCGGAGTGTCGCAGGCGCTGCCCCGTCGGGCAAGTCCCGGATTGGGGCGTCGTGATGGCGTGCAATTCGCCGGTACTGGCCGGGGAAATGGCGGTTTAGCGCGAGGCGAGCATCGCCAGCCGGATCAGGGCGCGTTCGACCAGCGCCATGGCGGGGGCGTGTTGCCCGGCGGAGCGCAGTTGCAGGTCGGTATCGGTGAGCAGGGTCAGGGCGATTTCCAGATTGGGCGCGCCCCAGTTTTGCGCCTGACGCAGCATCCGGTCGCGGCGCGGGCCAAAGATCGGCGGGCGCATTCGCGCAATGCCCTGTGCCGCGCCACCGGGATCGGAGGCGGCGGCATAGAGCGTACGGAAGTGCCGGGTGGCGTTGATGCACAGGCCAACGGGTTGCGTGCCCTGGGCTTCGAGTTTGCGCAGAATCGGGCCGATTTCGGTCGAGCGGCCTTCGGCCACGATATTGAGGACATCGTCCAGCGCGGCCTCGATCGTGGCGGGGGCGCAGGCGGCGATATCGGCGGAACTGGCGGGGCTGGTGTCACCCAGTTTGTAGAGGGTCAGTTTTTCCAGCGTCTGGCGGAAATCGCCGGGGGACAGTTCGCGCGCGAGGGTGGTCAGGTCGGTCATGGCGGTGCCGTCCAGCCCGTTGATCCCGGCGCGGGCCAGATCTGCCTCGATCTCTTCGCGGGTGGGGGGATCATCATAGAGCGCGGCGGCGAAGGCGTTGGAGTGGCCTTCGAACAGTTTGCGCAGTTTCGATTTGGTGGTCAGGTTGCCCGCGCTGACGATCAGTTGGGCGTCGCCCTGTTGCCAGTCTTTCAGCGCGGCGGAGATCAGATCGGTGAGCCCGTCGGTGGCGTCTTCGACGAAGGCGACGCGGGGGCCGGGGAAGAAGCTGATGGATTTGATGGCATCAAGCAGGGCGGCGGGGTCTTTGCGCAGATCGGAGGCGGGAATGCGGGTCAGGCGCATTTCCTCTTCGCCGGCGGGGCCGATCAGGGCGGCGATCACCTCTTGCCGTTTCAGGGCCACGCGCATCGGGTCGACGCCGGAAATCAGCAGGCCGGCGCGGTTTGGGTCCGGCTTGGTGAAATAGCGGCTGGCATCACGGCCGGTCAGTTTCATTCGGGCAGGTCCGGCGAGGCGGCAATCAGTCGGGCGACGATCTGATCGGCGAGGATCGACGAAAGACGTTCATGCGCGTCGCGCTCGGCGGCAAGGGTGGCGACGGTGGTGCCGGTGGTGGAATAGCCGGTGAAGTGGCTGACGGTGCCGGTGGTCAGGATATCGCCGGTGTCGGTATCGCGCAGGGCATAGCGGACCGATCCAACCAGGTTGAACCGCGTGGTGATGTTGGTGGCTGAAACCGCCATCCGTTCTTCGACAACCTTGAGGTCATAGCCGAGCGCATAGCGCGGCAGGTCGGCGCGGCCCAGCCGGGTTTCGATCTGGCGCACCAGCAATTGGTCATCACGGGTTTCGGGCGCGTCCACGAGGATCGCGCCCAGCAGTTTATCGGCCTGCCCCGAAGGGCCGTAGGCCGGGGCAAAGCCGCAGGCGGTCAACGCCGCCAGCGCGACGAGGGCCAGAAGGGTGTTTCTTCGGTCAGACAACCACATTCACGATCCGCCCGGGGACGACGATGAGTTTCTTCGGCTGGGCCCCGTCCAGCGCTCTGATCACAGCATCGTGGGCCAGCACCAGCTTTTCAACCTCTTCCTTCGGCATATCGGCGGGCACGCTGATTTCCGCGCGGCGTTTTCCGTTGATCTGGATCGGCAGGGTGACGGTTTCGTCGACCAGCATCGCCTCGTCGGCCTGCGGCCATGGGGCCGAAGCGATCAGGCCGTCGCCGCCCAGCAGTTGCCACAGTTCCTCGGAGAGGTGGGGGGTCATGGGCGACATCAGCTGCGCCAGCGTTTTCGCGGCTTGTTGTTTGGTCGCGGCCCCGGCCTTGGATTTCGCCACGGCGTTGGTGAAGGCGTAGAGTTTGGCGATCGACGCGTTGAAGCCGAAGGATTCGACGCCGCCGGTCACATCGTGGATGGCCTTGTGCATCGCGCGCAGCAGGGCGTCGTCTTCGGTCGGGTTGGCGGCGGTGTCGCTGCTTGCGGCCTCGGTCGCGATGCGGTGGACGCGGGCGAGGTGCTTGAACGCGGCCTCGGCACCCGAGGCGGTCCATTCCACGTCACGTTCGGGCGGGCTGTCGGACAGCACGAACCAGCGGGCGGTGTCGGCGCCGTATTGGGCGATGATCTGATCGGGATCGACGACGTTTTTCTTCGACTTCGACATCTTGGCCGAGGGGATGATCTCGACCGCGGTGCCATCGGCGAGTTTGCCGTCGGTGACGTCCTCTGGCAGGTGATAGACCGGGCGGCCTGCTGCGTCGCGGGTCAGGTAGATTTCATGCGTGACCATGCCCTGAGTGAAGAGCGCGTTGAAAGGCTCGATCGCTTTGGGCGGCAGGTGGCCGGTGATCTGCATCGCGCGGGCAAAGAAGCGCGAATAGAGCAGGTGCAGGATCGCGTGTTCAATGCCGCCGATATACTGATCGACGTTCATCCAATACTCAGCCTCGGCCATATCGGTGGGCGTGCTGGCGTGGGGGGCGGTGAAGCGGGCATAGTACCACGAGCTGTCGACGAAGGTATCCATCGTGTCGGTTTCGCGCAGCGCGGGTTCGCCGCAGGTCGGGCAGCTGCAATTGCGCCAGGTTGGATGGCGGTCGAGCGGGTTGCCGGGGGTGTCGAAGGTGACATCATAGGGCAGCTCGATCGGCAGGTTCTCTTTCTTTTCGGGGACCACACCGCAGGTGTCGCAATGCACGATCGGGATCGGGCACCCCCAGTAGCGTTGCCGCGACAGGCCCCAGTCACGCAGGCGGAATTTGGTCACGCCTTGGCCGACGCCATTGGATTCGCAGAAATCAATGGCGGTGGCGACAGCGTCATCGCCAGTCTGCGCGGCTTCGCCGGCAAAGCCACGGACATAGTGGACGGTTTCCGATTTCAGCGGTGTAAACGCCTGCGTCAGCGGCGCCTCTTCCGCGCCGGTGGGGATAAAGACCGGGTTGATAGGCAGGTCATATTTGGTGGCAAAATCAAAGTCGCGCTGGTCATGCGCCGGGCAGCCGAAGATCGCGCCGGTGCCATAATCCATCAGGATGAAGTTGGCGATGTAGACCGGCAGTTCCCATGCGGTGTCAAACGGGTGGCGCACGCGCAGGCCAGTGTCATAGCCCAGCTTTTCGGCGGTCTCGATCGCTTCGGCGGTGGTGCCGCCCTTGCGGCAGAGCGCGCAGAACTCGGCGACGTCGGGGGTGTCACGCTCGAGCTGTTTGGCAAGCGGGTGGTCGGGCGAGATGCCGACGAAGCTGGCCCCCATCAGGGTGTCGGGGCGGGTGGTATACACCTCGATCCGGTCAGTGCCATGCGGGCCGTCGATCAGGCCAAAGGCGAATTGCAGGCCGCGCGATTTGCCGATCCAGTTCGCCTGCATCAGTTTGACCTTGGCGGGCCAGTTATCCAGCGTATCAAGTGCGTCGAGCAGTTCTTCGGAATAGTCGGAAATCTTGAAGAACCACTGGGTCAGCTCGCGGCGTTCGACATCGGCACCCGAGCGCCAGCCCTTGCCGTCGATCACCTGTTCGTTGGCCAGAACGGTCATATCAACCGGGTCCCAGTTCACCACGGCGTTTTTGCGGTACGCCAGCCCTTTGTCCATGAAGTCGATGAACAGCGCCTGCTGCTGACCGTAGTATTCGGGATCGCAGGTCGCGAATTCGCGCGACCAGTCGATGGACAGGCCCAGCGGCTTCATCTGTCCGCGCATGTCAGCGATGTTGGAGTAGGTCCAGTCCTTGGGGTGGCCGCCAATTGCCATGGCGGCGTTTTCGGCGGGCATGCCGAACGCATCCCAGCCCATTGGGTGCAGCACGTTATGGCCGGTGGCCAGTTTGTAGCGCGCGATTACGTCGCCCATCGTGTAGTTGCGCACATGGCCCATGTGGATACGCCCCGACGGATAGGGGAACATTTCCAGCACGTAATACTTCGGCTTGTCCGCCGAACGCACGGCCTTGAAGAGTTCGGCCTGTGACCAGGCCTCTTGCCATTTGGCTTCGATCTCGGCGGCGGAATAGCGCGACATGTGGGGCGAACCTTTCTTGACTGCGTGGGCGTGGTCATGACTGCATGGGCAGGCGTCACCGCACCGGGTGATAGGCGGACGCGGGGCGTTGGTCTAGGGGTTTGGGTGAAAAATGCGGGTCTGGGCGGGATCGCCAGAGGCTGTATAAGAGATTTATTGTGGCAGAAGGGCGTATTCATGAAGATCCTGTTTATTCACCAGAACTTTCCCGGTCAGTTCAAGCATCTGGCACCCGCGTTGGCCAAGGCGGGTCACGAGGTGGTGGCGCTGACGCTGCGGGTGAAAAAGCCGGGGGATTGGCAGGGGGTGAAGGTGCTGCCCTATGCTGTGCAGCGCAAGCAGGGTCAGGGGGCGCATCCCTGGGTACTGGATTTCGACACCAAGGTGATCCGGGGCGAGGCCTGTTTCAACGCGGCCTGTCGGTTGCGGGCGCAGGGGTTTTCGCCGGATATCATCGTGGCGCATCCGGGATGGGGCGAATCGATGTTTCTGCGCGATGTCTGGCCCGAGGCGCGGATTGGTCTGTATTACGAACTGTACCACATCTCATCGGACGAGCATCTGGGGTTTGACCCAGAGTTTCAGGCGAAGGTGGGGCAGGCCGAGCATCTGCGGATCCGGCTGAAGAACCTGAACAACCGGGTGCATTTTCCGGTGGGCGATCTGGGGATCAGCCCGACCGAGTTTCAGGCGGGCACGTTTCCGCCCGAGTTCCGCGAGAAGATCAGCGTGATCCATGACGGGATCGACACCGACCATGTGGTGGCGAATGAGGGCGCGCGATTCACCCTGCCGGACGGGTCGGTGGTGACGCGCGACGATGAGGTGATCACCTTCGTGAACCGCAATCTGGAGCCCTATCGCGGCTATCACATCTTCATGCGGGCGCTGCCGCAGCTGTTGAAAGAGCGGCCGAATGCGAAGGTTCTGATCGTGGGGGGCGACGACGTAAGTTATGGCGCGCGGCCGCCCAAGGGGCAGACCTGGAAGCAGATTTTCATCGACGAGGTGCGCGGGCGCATTCCGACGCCGAACTGGAGCCGGGTGCATTTTCTGGGGCGGATTCCCTATGACCAGTTCGTGACGCTGCTTCAGGTCAGCCGGGTGCACGTGTATCTGACCTATCCGTTCGTGCTGAGCTGGTCGCTGTTCGAAGCGATGAGCGCGCAGGCGGCGATTGTGGCCAGCAATACCGCGCCTTTGCACGAGGCGATCCGCCACGGGGAAACCGGGCGGCTGGTTGATTTCTTTGATGGTGACGCTTTGGTGGCAGAGGTTTGCGCACTGTTGCAGGACGCAGAGGCGCGGGCGGCATTGGGCCGGGCGGCGCGGGCACATGTGGTGGCGAATTACGACCTCAAGTCAATCTGCCTGCCGAAGCAACTGGAGTGGATCGAGCGGCTGTATCAAACGCAGGCGGGCACTGTGGGGGACTGATGCGCGGGCTTTGCGGCAAGGCGCTGTTGTCGCGCTTCGCCGTTGAGTGTTGTGCGGGCGCAGGCGCGGCCCTCGAACGGATCAGTATTTCTTGTCGGCAATCCGCAACTGACGCGCACGCGACAGAATCGCGTCTTCGACGGCACGCTGGGTGCCTGCGCTGACAGGGGCACCGCCACGGGTCTGCATGGCAACAATCAAAGAGCGGGCTTCGAGCGCGGGGTCTTTGACATAGACCGTAGCGCGATAGGCGCGACCACCGCCCGGTGGTGTGCCGTATCCCATGACAATCACGCCGGTAAACGGATCAATCGACTGTACCGGCAGGAAGTTCAGCACCTCAAGCGAGGCATTCCAGATATAGCGGTTCACCGCGACGGTGGTATCGCCGTCTTTCTTCTTGAACATATCGAACAGCGACGTTTCGCCTGGGCGGTTCTGCGGGTTCCCGATGTCGTCGCGCTTGTTATACGCTTCGATGTCGCCGGGAATCAGCGGCTCGCCGGGGGCGCGATCGCGCCCGCCACATGCGACCAGCGCCGTCAGCGCCAGACAGGCCAGAGTTACCTTGAAAATGCGATTTATGGTCATGCCGCCGCCCAAATCCTGCTTTTGTACCGTCCTACCGAACGGCCCGGCGAGGGGCAAGAACTTAGTGCGTTACGCTATATAGGGCGGGTCGTGCAGCAGAATTGCGCCGCCGCGACGGAGAGAGTGTGGCAAAGCTGCACCATCCGAGGCGGCAATGTGGCACGAAAGGTGGCTGAGCTTGCAATGCGACCCCGAAAAGAGCGAGAGAACATTCATACCCAAATCGGATTCCCCGTTTTGGGGCTGATTGGAAAACCGAGGGAAAAAAGATGAAAAAAGTTCTCTTCGCTACGACTGCTCTGGTCGCAACCGCTGGTGTTGCAGCTGCAGACGTTTCGTTCGGCGGCTACGCCCGCTTTGGCGCGATCTACATCGAAAACGCAGCTGAAGAAACCACGATGGAAAGCCGTCTCCGTCTGATCGTGACCGCAACTGCAGAAGCCGACAACGGCCTGTCGTTCGGTGCACAGACTCGTTACCAAGCGAACGAGATGTCGAATGGCTACGCCGGCAACGCCGGTTTCAACGCTCCCCGTTTCTGGGTTTCGACCGGTGGTCTGGAAATCTCGATGGGTCACGTTCAGGGTGCACTCGAGTACATGCCCGGCATGTATGCTGGCAGCGTTGGCCTGACCGGCCTGGGCTACCGCGACATTGTTTATAACTACGCCGCCGACAATTACACTTCCGGTGCTCCCGGCCGTCAGGGTGTTGACGTGAAATACGCTGCAGGCGCCTTCTCGGCTCACCTGTCGCACTCGTTCGACAACGCCTACAACGGCAACTTCGACCGTACCGCTCTGGTTGTTGCTTACACCATGGGTGACTACTCCGTCGCCGTGGCTGGTCAGGACAGCGATATCGTTGGCGACACCACTTGGGCGCTGACCGCATCGGGCAACTTCGGCCCCGCCGCAGTTACTCTGCAGGTTGCTGACAACGATGGCGACATGAAGTACGGCGTTTCGGCTTCCTTCGAAGCTGGCGCAGCAACCACCATCATCGGCTACGTCAACCATGACGAAGCAATCGATGACGAAAACTACGGTGTTGGCGTCAAGCACAAGCTGGGTGGCGGCGCTTCGATCGAAGGCGGCGTTGTTTCGCTCGGCGGCCTGGCCGGCAGCACAACACGTGCCGACCTGGGTCTGAAGTTCTCGTTCTAATATCTTAGAACCAGACGATCCTAAAAGAAGGGCAGGTCATTTGACCTGCCCTTTCTTTTTGTCTGATATGACGTGCGGGCCTGCGGGCCCTTTTTACGTTCTGGGATCAGAGATCAGGCCAGAGAGCGGGATCAAGGTTGTCGATCACCTGTGACAGAGCCTGTTTGTGCCGCACCCAGCCGCCGAGCGAGCGGTCATGCACGCCCTCGCGGACCTGCGCGACGCTGGCGGTCAGCACTGGGGCTGTGTTGCGTTCCGGCAAAGCCATGTCGGGGTGCCAGTCCACGCCGCAGGCCTGCGCCAATGTGCGGCTGGTGTTTTCAGTATCGCGCACCAGTGTTTCATAGGAAATATCGGTGATCCGGCCGCCGAACAGTGCCTGCCAGTGGGCCATATAGCGACGATATATGTTGATCTGCGCCGCCATGGCGCGCTGGTCATAGGTAAAGGCCATCGCCGGGCTGGAGAAATACGTGCGCCACATCGACAGGGCCACGTCGCGCGGATCGCGGGTGATATGCAGGATTGTCGCGTTCGGAAACGCTGTCAGCAGGAACCCGATATAGCGATAATTCGCGGGCATCTTGTCGATGAACCCCTGTGTGTCCTCGGGCATCGGCGGCAGGGCGGCGCGATAGCTTTGCGCGAATTGTGTGGGGTCAAAGTCGGTGTCAGCCTCAAGCAGGGGGCGGACAAGGCGCCCGGCGGTGGCCAGTTCACCGCAGCCAAACAGCGCTGGGTGCGAGGTGAGGATCTGTTCGGTAAGCGTGGTGCCAGAGCGCGGCAGGCCAAGCACGAAGACCGGCGCGGGCTGTTCTGGTGCCGCGGCGGGCGGCAGGTCGGTGGCATTGGCGAAGCGCGCGGTGATCGCGGCGAATTCGGCCTGCGCCAGCGCGGGATCGAAGGGACGCTGGCGGGCGAAGCCCTCGTTCGCGGTCTGGAACCAGCGGTCAGCGTCAGTGCCGTCGCCGTCGGCGGATTTCATCAGCAGGTTGGCTTTGGCCAGCGCCAGAAAGGGCGCGGCGGGGGCGGCTTTGGGCGTGCTGCGCAGGGCCGCGTCGACCGTGTTCAGAAGCGCGGGTCGGTCTTCGGCAGGCGAGAGGAGTGCCAGTTCCAGCAGGGCCTCGGGGTGGTTGGGGGCGGCGATGAGCAGTCGGCGATAGGCGGTGATGGCATCAGTGCGGCGGCCAAGTTCATTGAGCACAACGGCGTGGCGCTGTAGCGAAGCGATATGGTTGGGGCTGAGGGCAAGCGCCTTTTCGACAGCGGCAAGCGCATCGTCCATCCGGTGTTTGCGGCCCAGCACGGTCGACAGGTTCGACAGGGTGTCGGGCGCCTTGGGATTGAGTGCCAGAGCGGCCTGATAATCGGTGATCGCGCCGTCTTCGTCCCCGGCCTCAGAGCGCAGGACACCGCGCAGGGTGAGGGTGCGGGGCTGGCGGGGATCAAGGCTGAGCGCTTGATCGAGCGAGGCAAGGGCGGCGTCGGGCAGCCCGGCGTTCATCTGAGCAAGGCCCTGAAAATACAGCATATTGGCGCGGTCCGGGCGCTTGGGCAGCAGCCGGGTGATCAGGTCGAGGGCACGCTTGGCCTGCCCGGTCGAAATCAGCGCCTGGATCAGGTTGTTCTGTGCATCAGGGTGGGCGGGGTTGAGTTTCAGCGCCTTCTGGAACCAGGTGATCGCCTCGCGCTCCTCGCCCATCTGGGCCTGTGCCGTGCCTGCAAGGTTGGCGAAATACGCCTCGCGCGGGTAGGCTTTGGTGGCGGCTTTGGCGGCTTTGAAGGCCTGTTTGAACTGGCCCGCGTTGAGATGGGCCATGATCCGGTCGGCATCGGCGTGCGGGTTGTATGCCATTTTGTCTGCTCCGTGTCGGGTTGCGGGACTATAGGCAGGGGGCAAAGTGGCATCAATGGGCGTTGCGCGGGCAGGGGCGGGGGTTTTCTTTTGCGGCGCGGTGGTGTTCTTTGCGGCAAAGGAAAAAAGGGGGTCGGGATGGCACTTTCAGAGATCAAGGAGCGGGTCGCAAAGGCGGAGCGGGCGGCCGGACGGGCGGCGGGCAGCGTGACGTTGATTGCGGTGTCGAAGGTACAGCCGAATGCACGGGTCGAGGCGGTTCTGGAACAGGGACACCGGGTGTTTGGTGAAAACAAGGTGCAGGAGGCGGCAGGCAAGTGGCCAGAGTTTCGCACACGTTTTCAGGGTGTTGAGGTGCATCTGATCGGGCCGTTGCAGACCAACAAGGCGCGTCAGGCGATGGAGCTGTTCGAGGCGATCCATTCGCTGGACCGGCCCAAGCTGGCGACGACGCTGGCGCGGCTGGCGCAGGACATCGGGCAGTGCCCCGACCTGTTCATTCAGGTCAACACCGGCGAGGAGGAGCAGAAGGCCGGGGTCCTGCCTGCGCAAGCTGATGATTTCGTTTCAGAATGTCGGGGCTTGGATCTGCCGGTCAAGGGGTTGATGTGCATCCCGCCGGTCGACGAGGAGCCATCGCTGCACTTTGCGTTGCTGGGCAAGATCGCGGCACGCAACGGGTTGACGGGGCTGTCGATGGGCATGAGCAGCGATTTCGAGAGCGCGATCGCGCTGGGGGCGACGCATGTGCGGGTCGGCTCGGCGATTTTTGGCGAGCGCGATTACGGCTGAGGGTTAACCGGGCGTTCGGGCGTGTGCGGGGGGCTGCGCGCGCCGGGCGCGGTTCGTGCAGGTTAACAAGGGCGATGCGGTGGTTTTGGGGCATGTGAAACACATGCACAGACCATGCACATCTGATGCACATCGTGACGGGCAAGGGAGCGGGTTAACGGGGCGGGCTTAACCGGTTGCGGCGGTTTTGCGTCGCAGGGTTTTCCGCCTCCGGCGGGAGTATTTTGGTCAGAAAGAAACCGGGCGCAGGGGGCAGGCGCGGCTGAGCGCCTGCGGGAGGCGTGATGCTCAGCTGTTGTTTCGTCCGAGTTTTGGCGAGGCGCAAGCAAGGTTCAGTTCTGCCTCGGAAAAGCGGAAGGGGGCGCGGATGCCGGGAACGCCCTCGGGGTCGATCCGCAGGCCGCGGGCGGTTACCTGAGGGTCGGCGAACACATCGGCCATGTCATTGATCGGACCGGCGGGGATGCCGTTGGCCTCGCAGCCGGTCAGAAGATCGGCTTTGGTGCGCTGACGGGTTGCGGCCATCAGCAGGTCGATCATCGCGGCGCGGTTGGCAACGCGGTCGGCATTGGTGAGGTATTCGGGGGCTTGGGCCATCCAGTCGAGGCCCAGCAGGGTGCACAGGCGGTGGTATTGGCCATCGTTGCCGGTGGCGATGATGATATGGCCATCGGCGCAATCGAACACCTGATAGGGCGTCAGGTTGGGGTGATAATTGCCGGTGCGCCCCGGCGGGGTGCCGGTGGCGAAATAGTTCATCGCCTGATTGGCGGTGACAGAGACGGCGACATCGAGCAGGGCCATGTCGATCTGTTGGCCCAGCCCGGTTTTTTCACGCTGATAGAGCGCGGCGAGGATGCCGGTGACGGAATAGATCCCGGTGAAGAGGTCGGTGACGGCGACGCCTGTGCGCTGGGGCTGGCCATCGGGGTCGCCGGTGATCGACATCAGGCCCGACATGCCCTGAATGATATAGTCGTACCCGGCGCGGTGGGCGTAGGGGCCGGTTTGGCCGAAGCCGGTGATCGAGCAGTAGATCAGGCGCGGGTTGAGCGCGTGCAGGCTGTCGTAGTCCAGCCCGTATTTGGCCAGCCCGCCGACCTTGAAATTCTCGATCAGGATATCGGCGTCGCGGATCAGGTCCCGGACCTGTTGCTGGCCCTCGGAGGTGCGGAAATCGATGGTGACGCTGGATTTGCCACGGTTGCAGGAGTGAAAATAGGCTGCGGTCGTTTCGCCCTCGTGCTGGATGAACGGCGGGCCCCATTGGCGGGTATCGTCGCCCTGGGGGGATTCGACTTTGATCACGTCGGCGCCGAGGTCGGAGAGGGTTTGACCGGCCCAGGGGCCGGCCAGGATGCGCGCGAGTTCGACGACTTTCAGTCCGGCAAGCGGGGTTGTCATTCCGTCCCCAGTTTCTTGTCGAGGAGGGTTTGCAGCTCGGCGTAGGTCATGTTCGAGTGCTTGTCGCCGTCGATGATCAGGGTCGGGGTCGAGGTGACCTCATCGCGGGTGCTGTTTTCCTCGTACCAGGCGACGAGGGCCTTGGCGTTGTCATTGTCGGACAGGCAGGTTTCGAGCTGTTCGTTGGTCAGCCCGGCGATGCGGCCGACCTTGCGCAGGTTTTCGGCGATTTCGCTGGGGTCGCCGCTGCCGATCCAGCTTTTCTGATCGTTATAGAGCAGATCGGAGATGCCGAAGAACCGGTTGGGGTCGCAGCGTGCGATCATCGAGGCCCAGAGGCCGAAGCGGTCGAAATAGACATCGCGGTAGATGAAGCGCACTTTGCCGGTTTCGATATAGTCGGCCTTGAGCTGTTTGAGCGGGCCGTTGTGGAAGTTGGCACAGTGCGGGCAGGTGAACGAGGCGTATTCGACCAGCGTGATGGGGGCATCGACGGCGCCCATGGTCATTTCAAGGACACCCGAGGTATCGGCTTCGGCGCCTGCGGCATAGGCGGCGCCCAGTTCCGGCAGGCCGCCAGTGCGGTTGGTCAACGTAAACGCGCCTCCGGCGACGGCGGCGGCGCCGATCACGCCCAGAGCATATCTGCGGTTCATATTGGAATCCCTTCCTAACGTTTTGACTTGGATAGAACGTTCTGCGCCAAGGCTTCAAGCGCATCACGTAAATTTTCATCGCCGATGCCTGCGGCCACGGCTGTGGCGGCGCGGGCGATTTGCGGGTCGGGGGCTTGCGGCGCAGGTGTGCGCGAGCGGTGGGTAAAGCTGGCCTGCCCTTCGGCAAAGCCGGTGGGGGCAGTTTGGGTAATGCGAATCCGGGAAATGGCGCTGTAGCCGTAGACGGCGTTGACCTTCTCGCGCAGCTTTTCCTTTTGCATTTCCAGCATCGGGGCCTGTGCGCCGGTGGTCAGCACGGTCAGGGTGGCGCCAAAGCCCTGGCGGCCGTATTTCACGTCGACGGGGCGGGCGATGTTGGCCATGTCCTCGCCGACGATCTCGGGCCAGTGGGTGAGCAGGCGGGTGACGGCAAAGCCACGGGTTTCGCCAGCGCGGCGGATCTGGCCCTGAAGCAGGGCAGAGGTTCGGGCGAACCCTTTTGTTGTGCTGGGTCGATAGGCCATGTCTTGCATCCCTGAACTGGGCGCTATTCTAGTGGGGCGGTGGCGGGACGCCAGCGAATTGGGCACTTCGGAGGGATAAACATTGCGTGACGACAGTGGCGACAGGGCGGCGGGACCGGCGGCAGCGGATCTGCTGGCGTGGTATGATGACCACGCCCGCGACATGCCATGGCGGGTGGGTCCGAAGGATCGCGCGGCGCAGCTGCGCCCCGACCCCTATCGTGTGTGGTTGTCCGAGGTGATGTTGCAGCAGACGACCGTGGCGGCGGTAACGGAGTATTTCCGACGGTTCACTGCGCGTTGGCCGAATGTGGCGGCGCTGGCTGCGGCGGCGGATGGCGATGTGATGGGGGAGTGGGCCGGGCTGGGGTATTACGCCCGCGCCCGCAACCTGTTGAAATGCGCGCGGGCGGTGGTGGCGGATCATGGCGGGGTGTTTCCCGACACGCGCGAGGGATTGCTGAGCCTGCCGGGAATCGGGCCTTATACGGCGGCAGCCGTTGCTTCGATTGCGTTTGACCGGGCCGAGGTGGTGGTGGATGGCAATGTGGAGCGGGTGATGGCGCGGGTGTATGACGTGCACACCCCGCTGCCCACCGCCAAGCCCGAGCTGACGGTACTGGCGGCGGCGCTGACGCCCGAGGTGCGACCGGGGGATTATGCGCAGGCGGTGATGGATCTGGGGGCGACGATCTGCACACCCAAAAGCCCCGCCTGCGGGATTTGCCCGTGGCGGGCGCCGTGTTTGGCGCGGGTGCGTGGGACGGCGGCGATGCTGCCGAAAAAGCTGCCGAAAAAGCCCAAGCCGGTACGGTTCGGCATTGCCTATGTCGTGCGGCGGGCCGATGGGGCGTGGTTGCTGGAGCGGCGGCCCGACAAGGGGTTGCTGGGCGGGATGCTGGGCTGGCCGGGGTCGGAGTGGATTGAGGCCGTGCCAGAGGCGGCTCCGCCGATGCAGGCCGAGTGGTCCGAGGTGCCCGCCGAGGCGCTGCACACGTTCACGCATTTTCACCTGCGGTTGCGGGTTCATGTGGCCGAGGTGGCCATTGAGGCGGCACCTGAGGCGGGGGCGTTTCTGCCCGCGGGGGAGTTTCGGCCATCGGATCTGCCGACGGTGATGCGAAAGGCGTTTGACCTTGCGCAAAGCACGTTCGACAATGATGGGTAAGCTTGTCTTAAGTTGTGCCTGATATGGTTGTGATCCGATACGGAGTAGCCTGATGCCCCTTGCTGCCGATTTTTCCCATTTTCGCCGCGCCGCGCCGTTCTGGTTGTCGCTGAGCCTGATCCCGGTGGCGATGATCAGTGCCGGGGTTGGCGGCTGGGCGACGCTGCTGTTGCCGCTGTGGGCGTGGTGGCTGTTCACGTTGCTGGATGCGGTGCTGGGGCTGAATGTCGAAAACGCCGACCCGGAAACGCCCGAGGAGGATCTGTTCTGGTATCGGCTGATCACGCTGATCTGGTTTCCGGTGCAGGCGGTGATGATTTACGGGATGATTTTCTATGCCACGCGGGCGGCGCACTTGGGCGGGCTGGAAAAGCTGGTGCTGTTTGCCGGGGTGGGGGTGATTTCGGGCACGATCGGGATCGTTTACAGCCACGAGCTGATGCATCAGAAAAACAAGCTGGAGCGCTGGTTGGGGGATTTGCTGCTGGCGACGGTGTTGTATTCGCATTTCCGGTCCGAGCATTTGCTGGTGCATCACCGCCATGTCGGCACGCCGCGTGATGCGGTGACGGCGCGGTATAACGAAGGGTTCCATCGGTATTTTCTGCGTGTGGTGCGCGAGTGCCCGGCGTCGGCCTGGGCGGCGGAGGCGGCGATGCTGGAGCGCAAGTCTCTGCCTGCGGGGGATATGAGCAATCCGTTCTGGCGCTATGGCGCGTTGCAGCTGGGGGCGCTGGTGCTGGCGCTGCTGGTTGGCGGCTGGGAAGGCGTGGTGCTGTTTCTGGTGCAGGCGCTGAGTGCGGTGTGGCAGCTGGAACTGACGAATTATGTTGAGCACTATGGCCTGACGCGCAAACATCTGGGCGGTGGCAAATACGAGCATGTGAAACCGCATCATTCATGGAATGCGGCGCATAAGGCGACCAACTGGTTGCTGATCAATTTGCAGCGACACTCGGACCATCATTACAAGCCTGACCGGCGGTTTCCGTTGTTGCAGAATGTCGGCGCGGATGAGGCGCCGCAGTTGCCGTTTGGCTATCCTTTGATGGCGGCGGTGGCGATGATCCCGCCGTTGTGGCGCGCGCGGATGAACCCACGGGTGCGCAAGTGGCGCGAGATGTATTATCCCGAGATCACCGATTGGGTGGCCTATAACAAGGGGGTCAACCCGCTGCCCCGGCTTTGAGGGCTTTGAGGGCGGGGGCCTGCGGCGCGAGTATTTTGGTCAGAAAGAAGCCTTGGCGGTTTGGCGCGTAAAAAAGCCCCGCCGGTGAAGGCGGGGCCAAGGTAATACCTTGTGGTCAGGCCACAGGCATCGGCGGTAACTGTATTTATGGGGTGTGGCTTAGTTGGCCATTTCGGCGCGGATCTGTTGGCGCAGAAGGTCGATGGGGACCACTTTGCCGTCGCGCTTGAAGCACCAATAGGTCCAGCCATTGCAGCTGGGCGCGCCTTCGAGGGCGGCGCCGACCTGATGGATCGAGCCTTTGACATCATCGCCGATCAGGGTGCCGTCGGCGCGGACCTTGGCCTTGTGGCGGCCATTCATGCTGAGCAGTTCCTCGCCGGGGCGCAGCATGCCACGTTCGACCAGCTGGCCGAAGGGCACGCGCGGTTCGGCGCGTTTGGAGGTGCTGACCATCAGCGCCTCGCGGTCGTATTTGCGGGTGTTGGCGAGGCGCTTTTCGGCGACTTTGCGGTAGGCCTCTTCGCGCTCGATCCCGATGTAATCGCGGCCGAGCATCTTGGCGACGGCGCCGGTGGTGCCGGTGCCAAAGAACGGATCGAGGACCACATCGCCGGGGTTGGTCGAGCCGACCAGTACGCGGTGCAGCAGGCTTTCGGGTTTTTGGGTCGGGTGGGCCTTGTCGCCGTTATCGTCCTTGAGCCGCTCGCCGCCGTTACAGATCGGCAGAACCCAATCAGAGCGCATCTGAATGCCCTCGTTCAGGGATTTCAGCGCTTCGTAGTTGAAGGTGTATTTTGCGCCTTCGGCCTTGGAGGCCCAGATCATGGTTTCATGGGCGTTGGTGAAGCGTTTGCCGCGGAAGTTCGGCATCGGGTTGGCTTTGCGCCAGACCACATCGTTCAGGATCCAGTAGCCTTCGTTTTGCAACGCGGCGCCGACCCGGAAGATGTTGTGATAGCTGCCGATCACCCAAATGGCCCCATTGGGTTTGAGCAAACGACGCGCCGCGGCCAGCCAGTCTTGGGTAAATCTGTCATAGGCCGCGAAGGAGGAAAACTGGTCCCATGCGTCATCGACGGCATCGACCTTGGAGTTGTCGGGGCGATGCAGGTCGCCTCTGAGCTGGAGGTTATAGGGCGGATCAGCAAAGATCAGGTCCACCGACGCCTCGGGGAGACTGTTCATCACCTCGATGCAATCGCCTGCCAGAATCGTGTTGAGAGGGAGCGCGTTTGCGCTCTTTGTTTTGGTCATTGTCGTCATTCTCTGCCTCGGTTCCACGGCGCATTAGTGCGCTCTTTGGTTAGGTACAAAGATGAGTCAAAGCTGATTCGCGGTCAATTTCTTTTTTGAATCAGTCACTTAGATTTTTATGTTGATACAAGATGTTGTGGACCGGTTTGAACGAACGTCTATGGTGAGGGGTGACACCAAGATTTTGCAGCGCCTCGCGGTGCTGTTTTGTCGGATATCCGGCGTTTGAGTCCCAGCCATAGCCGGGAAACTGTTGCGCTAAATCCCACATCATCTGATCGCGCCTTGTTTTTGCCGCAATTGAGGCCGCCGCAATGGAGAGCGAAAGCGCGTCGCCTTTGATGATGGCGCGGGCGGGAAGGGTCAGGCCGCGCGGGATCAGATTGCCGTCGATCAGGGCAAAGTCGGGCGGGGTGCGCAGACCGGCGATGGCGCGTTCCATCGCCAGATGGCTGGCGCGCAGGATGTTGATTTCGTCGATCTCTTCGACACTGGCATGGGCGATCGAGACATCGGCGTGTTCGAGCAGCAGCGCGATCAGCGCCTGCCTGCGTTTCGCGGTGAGCTTCTTGGAATCGTTCAGCCCCGGCGGGATATGGGCGGGGTCCAGAACGACGGCGGCGGCGGTGACCGGTCCGGCCAGCGGGCCGCGGCCCACTTCATCGACGCCTGCGACGCGGGTGAACCCCTGCATCTGGGATTCGGTCTCGAAGGAGAAATCAGGTGTGCTCATGCCGGTGGGACAAAGCGCAGTTGCGGCGGCGGATCAAGCCAAAACCCCGCGTCCGGGGGCGGACGCGGGGCAATGTGGAGCGCGTTTGGCGCGATCAGGTTACTGGCGGTCTGCGCGATAACCGTAGCGATTCAGGCATTTGGCGGAGTAGGCCGCTTTGCCGCGACCCGGCAGGCGGCACTGTTCGGGCAGAGCGCGGGCACGGGGGTGAGTGCGGGCCGCGTGGCGGTCATTCGCGCCGGACGGGCGGTGATCGCGCGACTTGGCTTGGTTCCGGCCACGGTCATTGTAACGTTTGTCGTCGTAGCGGGGCAGCGGGGCAGAGCGGCGTTCGTACTGGTGCTGATACCGATGTTGATGCTGGTTGGTGGTGCCATAGTAGCGGTTGTCGTCATAGCGGCGCGTCACGACCTTGCGGTTTTTGTTATCGTCGATGGCCGAGCCGATGATGACCAGAGCAGCGGCCCCGGCGAGGAACTTTGCCAGGTCGTCATTTCCGGCCTGGGCGGGGGCGGTGCTGAAGCCAGTGATCGCCAGCGATGCGGCCAGAATTGTTGCGATGAATTTGCGGGACATAAGCGTGATCCTTTCGGGGTGAGCGTGATGGAAGATGCCCGGGCTCATGTGTCGCCGAGCGGTGTGGGATCAAACTGGGTCCGAACGGCGAGTCAGGCAATAACACCGGCCTGTTATCGGATAACACGCAGGCCAAACCCCTTTGGTTATTGAATAACAGCGACAGACTGCGCATTCTGGGTACATGAAACATATCCTCCTCTCTCTTGCGTCGGTGCTGGTTCTGTCGGTCGCGTCTGCGGCCTCGGCGGAGAGCTGCTATGCCGACTACAAAGCCAAGCGCGACAATCCGCTAAAGCTACATTACGGTGTGGTTGAACTGTCGGGGCCGTGTTCGGTCGCGGCGGCGCGATCCGAGGTTGCGGCGCGGTTGAAACCCAATGGCTGGACGTTGCTGAATGTGATGTCGGTCTTCGGCAAGGATGGTTTGAAGGAAAGGCAGGACAGTGCAGGACGTTACTTCCTCCGCTTCTGAGATGCGCCGCTCGGGGGGGCGACTGGTCGGTTTCGGGCTGGCGGCGATTTTTCTGATCCTGCTGCTGGCGGCAGTGCTGTTGTTCGTGAACCTGCCCGATGCCAACGCGTTCAATGCGCGGGTCGAGCAGCTGTTTATCGACAACAACGATCTGACGGCGCAGGCCGAGATCAAGTTGCTGGAGATTCTGGCGCAATCGGGCACCGCGTTTTCGGCGACGCTGAACAGTTACCGGATGGTGATTTTTGTGCTGCTGGTGTTTGCCACGGCGCTGTTGATTGCCGCGCTGGTGTTTCTGGTGATGCTGGCGGCGATGAACCGGCGGATGGCGCAGATTGAACATTCGGGGATTCAGGTTTCGTCGTTGTTGATCAGCCGGGACGAGAGCACGGTTTATCTGAACAACATGGGGTTCCGCCTGACGGCGGCAGCGATGGAAACGCTGTCGGTGCTGGCCGAGGCGCGAATGGATGACGACGTGCTGTCGGGGGCCGAGATCGAGGCGGTGGTGTCTGGTCGGAATGCCGCCGATTGCGACGAGGCGGCCGGGGCGACGCGGATCAAGCGATTGCGCGATACGCTGGGCAATCAGATGATCAGCGAGCTGTTGGTGAAGAACATCGCGCGCAAGGGGTATATGCTGGCGGTTGATCGGGACGTGATCAAGATGCTTTGAGCGGGGTTAGGGCTGTGTTTCGCGCAGCCAGCCGTCGGCGAATTCCACCCGGTCGCAACCGCTGAACCGGGCGACGCGGTCGAGCTCTGCCTCGAGCCGGGTCAGGCGGCCCTTGCCAAAACGCACGCCGGGTTCCGGCCAAAGGGCGGTCACGCGCAGGGTGCCCTCGGCCCGGTGCGATTTCATGTCGATCCGCCCGATCAGCCGGTCGCCTTCGAGAAGCGGAAAGACATAGTAGCCGTATTGGCGTTTTGCGGCAGGGGTGAACACCTCGATCCGGTAGAAGAAGCCGAACAGGCGTTCGGCGCGTTTGCGGTCGCGCAGCGCCGGGTCGAAGGGGCTGAGCACGCGAATACGCCCGGTGGGGTCGGCGGCGGTGGCGGCCTGATCGAAGATATCGGGGCGGGCAAAACTGCGCCGGAGGCTGCCGTCGGCGCTGGTGATGTCGACCTCGATCAGCTTGCCGCTGGCCTGTTCGGATGCGCACCATGCGCGCGCCTCGGCCGGGGTCACGAGATCCCAGAAGGCGGCAAGTTCGCCCGATGTCGCGAAGCCAAGGCGGCTCAGGGCCTCGGCGCAGGCCCAGTTTATCGTGTCTTGCGGATCGGGAAGGTGGACCAGCATATCAGGGGCGATCACCCGCGTGCTGAGGTCATAGTGTTTTTGAAACGCAACCCGTCGCGCCACCGCCAGATCGCCGCGCCGCCAGAGGAATTCGAGCGCGGTTTTCGACGGGTGCCAATCCCACCAGCCGTCGCCTTTTTTCACCTCGTCCGTGCCGACGTCGCTGGAACACAGCGGGCCGGTGTCGCGGATGCGGGTCAGGATTTCGTCAAACTTCCCCTCGAACCCGTGGCGTTGCCAGGCTTTCCAGCGATCGCGCAGGCGGTCGGCGTCGCGGGCGAATTTCAGTTTCCAATGTGGGTAGAATTGCATCGGGATGACTGAGGCGTCGTGGGTCCAGTGCTCGAATATCGCGCGGTCCCGGTCCAGCAGCAGTTCAAGATTTCGGGGGCGGTATGAGGGGCGGCGCGCGAACAGAATCAGGTCGTGGGCGCGGGCCACGGTGTTGATGCTGTCAAGCTGAACAAAGCCCAGATGCGCGATCACCCCGGCCAGATCGGCGCCTTTGCCGGGGCCGGGGGGCAGGCCGCTGAGGCCGTGGGTTTGCAGGAACAGCCGCCGGGCGCGCGCGTTTGACAGGGTGGGGGTGGCCACGCGCCTAGCCCCGCCGCAAGGTGTCGCCATAGCTGAGGGTCGGGGTCAGCTCGATCCGGGTGGGGATGTCGTCGTCGGGGGTTTGAATGCGGGCGACGATGATTTCGGCGGCGCGGCGGCCGATTTCGGTGCGGCAGGCATCCATCGTGGCCAGCTGCGTGGGCAGGCCTTGCAGCAGCTCGACCCCGTTGAAGCCGGCCAGGCCGATCTGTGCCGGTATGTCGCGGCCCTGTTCAAGCAGGTAGAGCAGCCCACCAGCGCCAATCATATCGTTAGAATAGTAGAGAAAATCCAGATCCGGCGTGCGTTTGAGCATCGCTTCGGTCATCTCGCGGCCCTTGGCGAGGGCGGAGCCGCCGGAGTAGAACTCTTGATCGGCGACCTCGATCCCGCCTTTGGCGAGCGCTTGGGTAAAGCCCTCGAACCGTTTGCGGGCGCGGTGATCGAGGGGCATTTTGGTGCCCATGAAGCCGATCCGCTTGTAGCCCGCCTTGACGATGGCATTACCGATTTCACGCCCGGCGCGGCGGTGCGAGATACCGACCATGGTATCGATCGGGGTGCCGTCGACATCCATGATTTCGACCACGGGGATACCGGCAGCACGCAGCATGGCGCGCGAGGCGTCAGAGTGTTCCAGCCCGGCGATGATGACGCCAGAGGGGCGCCACGACAGCATTTCGTAGAGAACTTTTTCTTCTTTTTCAGGCAGATAGTCAGTGACGCCGACAACCGGCTGAAGCCCGGTATTTTCCAAAACGCCGCTGATACCGGTCATCACATCGGGGAAGACCATGTTTGACAGCGACGGGATGATGACCGCGACCAGATTGACCCGCTGGCTGGCCAATGCGCCTGCGATCTTGTTGGGGACATAGCCAAGCTGCTTGGCGGCCTTCAGCACCTTTTCGCGGGTGGCTTGGGACACGTCCGTGCGGTTGCGCAGGACACGGCTGACAGTCATCTCGGACACACCCGAGGCTTCGGACACGTCGCGCAGGGTCAGGGGGCGGTTCTCATTTCGGCTCAATAGGCTGGATCCTGAAAACTTCGGTCGTCAAGTGTTAGCGCGAACCCACGGGCTTGTTCAAGTCACTGCGTCGGGCTATGACGCGAGAGCGTGGCCCCGTGGCTCAACTGGATAGAGCAGCCCCCTCCTAAGGGGCAGGTTACTGGTTCGAATCCAGTCGGGGTCACCATTTTCGCTGGGGTGCATCGACGCCGGACCTTGAGAGCGCAAAATCGGGTCGGTTTGGGCAGGCGGGGCTCAATACCTTGAGGTCATCTTGCGGCGATCCTGGATGTCGCGTTGAACCAGTTCTGCGGCGACTTCTTTGCGGCCAAAGGCCTGTTTCAAGTTTTCGGCCTCTTCCGCTTTGGACACCAGAATATTGGCCAAACGGGTTTGCAACTCCGCGCGGTTGCGCCCGGCCCAGCCTTGCCACAGGATATCCGCGCCAGTCGCCTTCAGTGACAGGTCGGAATTGAAATCGGCTTCGGCCTGTTTTGCGTTTGCGATCAGAGTGGCCAAGTCGTTTCGAAGCTTTGCTTCCTGGGTGCGCAGTTGCTGCATCGTTGTGGACTGAGCCGCAAAAATCGTTTCCGTGATCTGTGCAAGCTCCTGCAACTTCTTTTTCATCACCATTTCCTTGCTCGTTTCCGCATTGCTTCGGAAAACCGGATAGCCGCAGCCACGGCCATGTAATGCTCGGGCGCAATTTGCCACCCGAGTTCGGTCGTCGCATAAAGCGCGCGCGCGGTGGGGGGATCGCTGTGGATCGGGATGCCGTTTTCTTGCGCGATCTCGCGGATGCGCAGTGCGATTTCGTCAACGCCTTTGGCCACGCAGATCGGGGCCTCGCCCTTCTTGCGGCTCCATTTCAGCGCAACTGAGTAGTGGGTCGGGTTGACGATAACGACATCCGCGCCCGCCGCATTTGCCATCATTTGATTGGCCGCGATTTCCTGCCCGCGCTGACGGCGTTTCTGCTTCATGTGCGGATCGCCCTCGGAGTCTTTGTGTTCGTCTTTCAGCTCTTTGAGGGACATGCGGTTTTTCCGCATATGTTCTTGATATTGCCATAGATAGTCCAAGCCGCCAATTGTCATCGAGACGATGAAAACAACCGCCAGAAACTCGATCGCCAAGCGCGCGAGAATTGTCATCGCGATCATTGGGGTTGTCCAAACGATCTCGGTCATTTGGGGCAGGCGGGTATTCAGAAAAATGCCAAGACAGGCGGAGTAAATCACCAACTTGGCAAAGCTTTTTGCAAATTCGAACAGGCCGCTGCGCCCGAATTTGTTCTTGGCATTCGACATGGGCGACACGCGGGACAGCTTCGGGGCGAGTTTGGACGGGGTGAACAAAAAGGCGCGCTGCGCCAAGATCACCAGCACGACGGCAAGTGCGGGTAAAGCGAACCACGGAGCAATGGCGCGAAAAACGGCTGACATGATGGTGCCTGTACCCACGCGTGCGCCGCCGTCGAACAGCTCAATCGCAAGGCGGTCTGACCGTGCGATCAAAGCCATCATCGCTTCGCCCATGTGTGTTACGCCAGCCTGCCCCGTGGCCATAAGGGCCAGAAGCAAGCCGCCGTAGCCGGCCGTGGTTGCCAAATCGTTCGAGCGTGGAACTTCACCCTTTTTTCTGGCCTCGTCGAGCTTGCGCTGACTTGGTTCGTGGGACTTTTCACTGTCGTCGTCGCCGCTCATGGCAGGACCGAGGTGGGAGCCGCCATGAAGGCGTTGAAAGCTGACATCCAGACCGTCAACATCAGCGGCGACAACACGAGCAGCAATGCAAGCCCGCCTGCTGTGATCGCCGGAGCACCGACAAAAGCGACCATGAGTTGTGGCATGGCGCGATTGATGACGCCGAGCGTTAAATTATACAGCAACGAGATAATCAAGAACGGGGCGGCGAGGGTGAAAGCCAGAGAAAACGCCATCGAAATGTGGCCAACGCCCCACACCATCATATGCGTGGGATCCGGAAAGGTGCCGGGCGGGAGCATCTCGTAGGACAGTATCATCAGCGCCGCGCCCCGCACATGCAGGCCAGTCATCACGGCCAGAGCAAGGCCAGAAACCACCAGAATATGCCCAATGGCGGGCATCGGCTCTGCCCCGGCGTTTCCGAAGACTTGCGCAAGCGAGGTGGACTGCGCGGCAATCGAACCCGCAGTTTGCAGCGCCAGTACGAAAAGGCGAAACCCCATGCCCAAGACCAAGCCGCTTAGCGTTTCGGTTAACAAATAGTGAATGAGCGCCGGAAGCGCCCAGACCTCGGGGGCAAAGAGGGGGATGGAAGGTGCGACGATCAGCGTAAACGCCAAAGCTGCGGCGAGTTTTACCCGCGCTGGCACCGAATGCTCGCCAAATGCGGGCAAAAGCGAGACCACCGCGCCAACTCTGAAAAACACTAGAAATATGTGCCAAAGCCCTTCCTCGGCCCAGCCGGTCAGGGCCGCCAGCCCCGTCATGCCTGAACCAGTCCGACCAGTGAGGGTTTTGCTTCCAGCCCGATTTCTTCGAAGGATAGCACCGGAGCTGAGATACTTTTTGCACTTAGGACCGTGCGCAGGAAACGCCGCCGCCGCGTGGACGTGACTAGGGCGGGGAAAATTCCGCGTTCCGCGGCTTCGCCGACCCTTTCTGACACAGCATTCGCAAGCTTGTTGAACAGATCCGGTGGCAGCGCGACATCCAACCCGCCACGATCGCTGTCGATTTGATAGGTTGCAAAGGAGTCTTCCCATTCCGGCGCTAGCTGGATCAGGGGGATCGTGCCATCCTCGCGTCGCATCGCCGCAACCAGTTGGAAGCCAAGGCGCTGCCGAACATGTTCACAGATCGTCTCTGTATTGGCGCTGATCATTCGGCCCTCGGCCACGGATTCCAGGATCAGCGGCATGTTGCGGATCGACACCTGCTCCTCCAGCAACAGCCGTAGAACCGCGTGAAGGGCATCGATTGGCACACGATCCGGAATCAACTCGTCCAGCAGCCTACGGTTTGCTTCTGCGCGCGTCGGATCAGAGAGTTTTACCATCTCGTCGAGCAACCGGCGCAGTGTTTTGAGGGTCAGAAGACGCCCGAAGTTTTGTTTGATCACCTCAAGCAAATGCGTTGCCAGCACTTCGGCGGGGCTGACGATTGTGACGCCCGCGAGGACCGTTTGATCCTGGTCCGTCGCATTGATCCAGCGGGCGGGCGCCTGATACACGGGCTCCCGGACGTCCTCGCCCGGGGGAACAGTGCCCCCGCCATCGGGGATCAGCGCCAGTACCTTTTCCGGGCGCAAGCGCGCGCGGGCTTGTTCAACGCCCTGAATACGAACGGCATAGGTGCCGGGGGGCAGGCTAGGTTCATCGGTCAACCTGATTTCTGGCAGGATGAGGCCAAAAACCTTGGCCACATGCAGCCGCATATTCGTGATCCGAACATCGAGGCCCGTTCCGGGGTCGAGGACCATGCTCACAAGATCCGGAGAGAATTCGACATGAATGTCGTCAAGGTCGAGTACGTCACCCAGTTGCTTTGCGGGTTCGGGTCCGGGGGCGTCGCATTGTGCCTGTTCTGCCCCGTCTTTGGCTATCGTATTTCGGTTCAGAACGAACGCTGCGAAGCCCAGCACAAGCCCGCCTGCCAGAAACGGGATGAAGGGGAGGCCGGGGATCAGTGCAAACACAACCATCAAAGCCGCAACCGTGGCCAGGGCAGGCGGATATTTTCCAAGCTGTGTCAGGAGGGTCAGATCCGTCGATCCTGTCGCCCCCCCACGCGCGAGCAATAGAGCGGAAGCGATCGAAATGATGACTGCGGGTATTTGCGTTACCAACCCATCACCGACGGTCAGAATCGCATATGTCTCAAATGCCGACTGTATCGGCATGTCATGGACGACAACCCCCATAATCAAGCCCATGATCAAGTTTAGAAGTGTGATCAACAACCCTGCAACAGCATCCCCTTTTACAAATTTCGAGGCGCCGTCCAGCGAGCCGAAAAAGGTTGTCTCTTGTTGTTCTCTTTCACGCCTTGATTTTGCTTCAGCATGGTCGATCGCGCCGGCGGACATATCGCTGTCAATTGCGAGCTGCTTGCCCGGCATGGCATCCAGTGCAAAGCGCGCACCGACCTCGGCCATGCGCGCGGCACCTTTGGTTATCACCATGAAGTTGACGATCAGCAAAACGCCGAAGACAACCAGCCCCAGGAAAACGCTGCCAGACATGACAAAGCTGGCAAAGCCTTCGATTACATCGCCCGCTGCCCGCGTCCCTGTGTGACCTTGTCCGATAATCAATTTGGTGGACGACACATTGAGCGACAGGCGGAGCATCAGCGACGCCAAGAGGATTGTCGGAAAAGCCGAGAAATCGAGCGGTCGTTCGATAAACAGCGTGACTGTGAAGATCAAGATCGCGAGCGCGAAGGATGTCGCAAGCCCAATGTCCAACACAAAGGCAGGGACCGGGAGGATCATCATCACGATGACCGTCATCAGTGCAAAGGCGAAGAGCACGGTTGGGCGAAATATGGATCCAAGGGTCATGTAAACACTCAACCTTCAGGATTGATGCGGGCGAAGATCGTGCGGTTTGGGGTGTCTGGCAGGATGACCAATGAGCCGAGGGCGGCAGAGGTCGTACCCCGCTTCAACAACGGAAAACCGTTGTGTTTCGTTGTGATTGTGGGCCCTCGTTCAGGTGCGTCCGCATCGTCTGACGTGCTGATCAGAGACGATTTTATTGTATTGTAGCGTGCAAGATATTTTTGCGCGTACTCTGGCGTTCTGGAATGGAATGCGCCTGCGGCGGCGTCCCAATCGCCGGTTTCTTGAAAAAGGCGAGCAAGAAAACGAGCGGCATACTGCGCGTTCATCTCGGGGGCGAACATTTCATCAATCGAGTTGAATGCGTGCCCGTGCCATTTGTAGTTGATTTGAAAACACCCGACATCAAAGCTGCGTGCGCCACGTTTGAAGTGCTGAAAGACATATGAGAGGGCTTCATCCTCTGAATCGAACCAGACGCCCTTACCTTCCATATTTACAGTCCAGGGCCACGGCGAGACGGCACCGTTTTGCCTGCGGCCAGTTTCTGTGCGGGTTATTGCGCGCAATATGGAAAGCGGCACGCCTGTTTCTTTTGCGGCCAGTCTGGCGGCGTCGTCGCACACTTGCGTTCCGCGTGCATGTGCACCGATAGAGCCAAGCGTGACGAGTGCAACGAGGAGGCAGAGCCTTTTGCAAACCGAGGCGAAAAGGTTTTGGATATCCCAAACGGCATATGCGTTCGATCGCCCGCCATAGAAATGCGCTCTGCTAGATGATGGTTCGTGCATATTGATCTTCTCAGCACCTTCTGTTGCTACCACCTTTCTAGAAGGCATTTATTTATTTTTGGTAAGCGTCAGTTAGGGGGGGGCCGTTTTAACGTCTTTGGACGCAAGCACTGCTTCCAAAAGCGTGCGGGCTTTCACGCTTTCCCCAAGCAACTGTTTGCTGTGCGCGAGTGAAGTTTTTTCATGCGTTGGCAGCTGCTGCTTTTCAGTCAAAAGATGATGCGCCAGTTCGGAAACCTCATCCTGACCTGCCTGCGCCAGCCCCTGCCAGTTTCCGGCGAGCCAGGCTTCTTGCTGTGCGGCATCCTGATCCTGTAGCGCGATGAACGAGTGATAAGCCGCATCGTGTTGGCCGAGAATTGATTTCGCCTTTGCCCTTATGGCTTCGACGTCCGGACCGTTGAGGCCAAGGACATCAGCCTCGGCTTGTTGGGCGTCGGCCATTTCAAGCGCAGCAAGCGCGCGCAATATCCGCCTGTCACGGGCATCGGGACCTTCCACGCCCGCAACGAGAAACTTCAACGCCGTTTCGGGAAAGCCGAGTTTCACAAGCCGCCGCGCCGCGTGGTTGGAATAATTGCGGTCGAATTCAGCGGCGTGTTCCGCGAGGCTGCTGGAGTATTTCACAAATTCAAACGGCTCTGCCTTGCGAGTGAGGATATCGAGGAACCCATCGTAGGTTGGGCGGCCTTGAGGATCGTGGTCCGGCGAAGGGACATGACCAAGCTCCGAATATGCTGCGTCGAACTGCCCTGAGTCTGCACGGGCCAGAATTGAGGCGCGAGATAGGGCCGGACCAATCGTGTCTTTCTGGTACTCGTATGCATAGCTGGAAATCAGATCGGCCATTGCCGGTGAAATCGGCTGGCCAAGGCTCAAATAAGTATCGACCATAGCGAGCAGGCTTTCTGGGGGGAGCTGTTTTGTATCCTCGAGAACATTTTCATATGTCTGCGAGGCCTTTTCTAGCTCTCCATTCTGCGCGTCTATTTTCGCTGAGACGATTTGGTTGGCCGTCGGCTCAATCGTACTTGAGCGCTTGTTAATCCTTAAAACGGATTGTGCCGCTTCCATTTCACCCGCAGCAAGAAGTTTTTCGCTCAACTCTGGGGCCGTTAATTGTTTCAAATGCTCGGGAAAAGCTGAAAATGCGCGCAATATGGCATCAATGTTCGGCGTGAGCTCCCCCGTCGGGGCCTTTGAGGCCAAGAGAGCCCACAATGCGGCTGAGGTGTCGCACCCGATTTGATATCGCAAAGCAGATGCTTGAGGATCAGGCTCACCATCAAATATATTCGCGATAGCAAAGAGAACGTCGGTTTCTGAAGTCTCGTCCGCAAACCTCAAGACCTGCGTTGCCTCAGCTCCAATTCCGAAGTGGAGGTAATGGCGCGCCAACTTCAGGGCCACATTCGGGTCGATTTGTTCAATCTCGTCCCCGAGATGTAGACGCAGTTCAGCTTGGCCAGAAGCGAAGTCGCCTCCGTGGCGCCAATTCGCAATGTCGAGATCATCATCGCTCAAACATTCAGCGCCACTCGGCGCCGTTTCACGAAGCCGCATACTTGGCCGAAGCTCTCGGTCGATGCTTGTCTGAGCGCGAAGGTTGATATTTTTGCCGCTCCGTTTGG
Source organism: Thalassovita taeanensis (assembly GCF_900110775.1). GTDB lineage: Bacteria > Pseudomonadota > Alphaproteobacteria > Rhodobacterales > Rhodobacteraceae > Litorimicrobium > Litorimicrobium taeanense. The sequence goes on from NZ_FOEP01000003.1 coordinate 309,544, forward strand.
GGTCAACGACGCTTTGGGTGCTTTTTAGCGGCTTTTCCTTTGGGGAATTGATCGGCGCGCGCGTTTTCACGTCCAGCAAACCTTGCGATGCGGCGCGCCCGAGTTGCATCAACAATCTCTTTTCAGCGGCCCCTACGGTTTTCGGGGGCGACGGGGGGCCGCCCCGAAGCGCGGGCAAAGTCTGAGGTGCGGGACCGAACAACGGCGTCTCTGTTGCGTCAACCGGAACGCCCAGATCGAGCGGTTCGACCATTAAGTATTGCCCAAAGCCGAGGCGTTCAAAATTTGCTTTGGTCAGATGTTCGGGGGGATGGGAGGGGAGCGGATTGATTTCCGAAGACACATCTATGACCAGCATCCGGCTGCCCAGGATATAGCTTTCATAGGCGCAGTCGCATGCAAGCCCAATATGCAGTTGGCCTTGGACATCTTTCAAAGACGCGACGCGGCTGCGATCAATTCGATCAAACGCGTGCCTGAGATCAAAAGCCAGCTTCGGTCCTGACACATCGAGAACCAGACTGCGGTCATCTTTCCTGATCGTCCATTGCGCGGGGGTTGGCAGGTCGACGACCAGCCGGGTGAATTCGACATGCTCGCCGGATCGCACTTCGGCTGTAGCAGCAAGAGCTCCGCGCGCACAGATGAGCAACAATAGGGCGCAGAAGATTAGGCGCTTCATGCCGCTTCCTGTTTCGTCGCTTTCAAGGCGTCTTCCAATTCGGAAAAGCTGGGCCGATGGTGCGAGGGCGTGTTTTGTCGCCCAACTTCGATGCACATGTTTGTCGGGTGAGCATAGAGGTTTGCCACAAGCACTTCGCGGATCAATTGATAGAAGTGCCCATCTTCCTCAACCACTGCTTTCACCTTTGTGGCAAATGGCGCGACCAATCCATAGGCAAGAAAAACACCAAGAAACGTGCCGACAAGCGCGCCGCCGATCATCTTTCCCAAGATCTCTGGCGGTTGATCGATGGACCCCATCGTTTTGATTACGCCCAGAACCGCGGCGACAATGCCAAGCGCGGGAAGGCCATCTGCAACTGTTTGCAAGGCATGGCTGGAGTGCAGGGCGTGGTGCAGGTTCGCCTCGATACGCTTTTCCAAAACCTCTTCGACCTGATGGGGGTCGTCGTAGTTCATCGAGGCCGCGCGCATTGTGTCGCAAATCAGGTTTACGGCTTCTTTGTCAGTCAGGATTTTGGGGTATTTGGAGAAAATAGATGAGTCCTGAGGCGTTTCAATATGCTCTTCCACAGCCACAGGGTTGGCACGCGCCAGGCGGATGAGTTCGAACAGAAGGCACAGCAAATCGCGATAGTCACCAGGTTTCCATTTCGGGCCCTTGAACACCTTCCCGATGTCTTTCGTTGTATGTTTTATAGCACGCAGATCATTGCTGATCAGAAAGGCTCCGACAGCTGCGCCGCCAATCATCATCATCTCGAAAGGCAGTGACTTCATGATGATGCCCAGCTTTCCGCCGGCTGCCAGATATCCACCAAAAACCATCACAAAGATGACGACAATTCCGATCAGTCCGAACATGATATCTGCTCCAGAAAACTCTTTCGGTCATATTGGCCGCGAAGGGTTAAGAAACCGTCGAGCGTCGCGCTATTCTTTGGGCACGTTCGCGTTTCTGCCCGCCAACACCACAGAAATTGTATAGGCGCTTTGTGGGCTGAGCCCGGCCATGACGCCCGCTGCGGCCTCTGGTGCCATGCGCGCCAGAAAACCTGCAGCAAAATCTGGGTCCATTTCCTCAAACAATGCCGCAGCATCCTTGGGCTTCATTGTCTCGTAGACGGCCACCAGACGCGTGATGTCGCCCTCGGCGGCCTGATCCGCCAAAGCCAATGTTGCCCTTAGATTTTCCTCGGCCTGCTGCAACGCTGACATGCGGGTTTCGATTTCACGATCTGCAATTGCCAAGGCTTGCATCCGGTCGCGCATCTGGGTTTCTTGTCTATCTAGGCGTATCTTACGCACCTGAAATGCCTCGATCATCGCGCGATAATCTTCTGGTGTTTCACATGTTTCCTGCACGACAGGCGCAGCGGTGGGCGTATGTGGCGCGGGATCAGCCTTTGCCAGTGCTTGTCCGGCCCCCATCCCAAGCCGGATCAGGGCGGACCCCAGCAGCAGGCAAGCGATGAGGGACAAGGCGCCCTTTCCGGGGCGTCTTGAGCGTGTTTTGAGTCTTTTACTCATTGGCGTGGCCCGGCGTGGCGCACGAACATTGGCTCCGGGTGTGATGTCGGCTCAGGCGCCGCGTCGGGAAGGTCGTGCATAGAGGCAACCAATAGCTCCAGTCTCTTTGCGACATTCTCTGCCCGATCGGTCAGCCCATCCAGCGAACTGGTCGATGCGGAGGCGGTTTGTTGCGCGGCACTCAACGTGCGCGTCAAATCATCCACCTGCGACGAGAGAACAGCCACGGCTCCGCCAACCCCATTCTCAAGGTCGTTGAACCGGCTCAAACGCCGCGCAAGTATGTAGCAATAAAGCCCAGCCCCTAGGGCGCCGGCCACCAATAATATGTCTGCGATCATATCCATCTCAGATCTCTCCTAGTTCAATACGAATTCCATGATCAGAAGATCGTTCACGCGTCCCGGTCCGGTAACAATCTGAACTCTGCGCAACATCTGGGCCCGCAAGCGCACCAGAATTGTCGGCTCTTGCAGATCTGCCACCTCAATCGCGCGCAGATAGCTGTTCAGCACGTCCACCACCCTTGGCATCAGGGTCTGAACTTCGGCGCGGTACTTCTTCGGGGTTTCCAATTGCGCCCGGAACCGCAGGTAGTGCGCGGCAGAGCGGGGACCAAGCGAGATCACCAACGGGTCAACCGGAACGAAGGCCAAATCACCCACGGCCGTAGTGGAGCTGCCGTCGCCGTGATCGGTTGCCGTGCCATCATCATGCGGATCAGACGCGGCCCCAGAATGATCGGGTGCCTCATGATCGGTTTCTTCACCATGAGGTGCCTCGGCCTGCGATTCCCCGATTCCCAGCAAACCCGATGTTGCCGCGTAATACCCGCCGCCGCCGCCAACAAGTGCCAGCACCAGCCCAATGAAAATAGGCGTTTTTGACGTTTTCTTCGGCGCTTGGGCCTGGGTCGCTTCTGCTACAGCCATAGGATGTTCCCGAACTTTTTGACAAAACGTCTATAACCCGGCAGGAGCTAACCGATTGTTAAGGCTCATCAAGGAAACATGCTTTCGACGCCGGGCAGAAAGTCCGGTCTGACGGAGGCTTAACGTGAAGCAGATCGTGCAACTCTGGTCCGCTTTGGACCCGCGCAAACGTGTTTTTGTCATATTGGCGACGGTGGCCGTTTTTGCGGCGGTTCTGGCGCTTTCAAGACAGGCCGCCACACCAAGTATGAGCCTGCTCTATGCTGGACTGGAAAGTGGCGCGGCGGGTGATGTGGTCCAGTCACTGGAGCAGCGCGGTGTCCGGTACAGCATCCGCGGCGGGTCGATTTTCGTCGAGTCCGCACAACGGGATGAGTTGCGCATGACACTGGCAAGCGAAGGGCTGCCAACCAACGGAAACAGTGGATATGAATTGCTCGACAACCTCTCTGGGTTTGGCACGACGTCGCAGATGTTTGATGCGGCTTATTGGCGGGCAAAAGAGGGCGAGCTTGCCCGTACGATTGTCGCTAGCCCGCATATAACGCAGGCGCGCGTGCACATCGCCAACTCTGGCTCGAACCCATTTCAGCGTGAGGTGCGACCGACGGCATCAGTCTCTGTCACCACCGTTGGGGGGGGGCTGTCGCCCAACCAGGCCCGCGCCCTGCGGTTTTTGATCGCTTCGGCGGTAACGGGCCTGCGACCAAACGATGTTGCCGTTATTGACGGGTCGGGTGGGTTGATCAGCGCCGATGAGGTCGCTTCCCCCGCCACAGGAGAGGATCGGAACGATACTTTGCGGGACCGTGTCCAGCGCATCCTGGAAGCACGTGTGGGCCGTGGAAATGCTGTCGTCGAGCTGAGCGTCGAGACGGTGACGGAAAGCGAATCGATTGTTGAGCGGCGTTTTGACCCGACAGGGCGCGTGGTGGTCAGTTCCGACACTGAAGAAAGTACAAACAATTCGAAGAATGGTGCGGGAGGTGACGTCACTGTTGCCTCGAACATCCCGGCCGGGGATGCCGCAGGCAACGAAAGTGCAAGCGCGCAAAACAGTCAAAGCCGTGAGCGCGTTAACTATGAGGTCTCTGAAACGCAAAGAGAGGTTGTGCGTGCGCCCGGTGCAGTCAAGCGCGTGACGGTCGCGGTGTTGGTGAACGGGGTTCTCACCACCACGGAAGACGGAGCGCAATCACTTCAGCCGCGCCCGTCCGAAGAGCTTGAGGCTTTGCGTGAACTGGTGGCCTCAACTGTTGGCTTCGACGAAGACCGTGGCGATGTCATCACCCTCAAATCCATGTCTTTCGAGCCAATTTTGCCACAGGGCACTGAAGCCTCCTCGAGCATGTTAACCATGCCCGCGCTGGATCTGATGTCGATTATTCAGATGGCGGTGTTGGCGCTTGTTGCGTTGATCCTTGGCCTGTTTGTAATACGCCCGCTTCTGTCCAAACAGCCCGCAGTGATGGAATTGCCCTCTCCGCAGGGTACGGGGGAGAAGGCACGACGCGAATCTGATGTTCCCCTGACGGCTCTGACAGGTGAAATCGCCGATAACGACGTCGATTTGCCCGATCTCTCGGTGATTTCGCAAAACACTGACAATGCTGAACTACCGGCCCATCTCGGCCAGAAAAACGGTGACCCGGTGGAGCGGCTCAGAGGTTTGATCAGCGATCGCAAAGAGGAAACGGTCGAAATACTGCGAAGCTGGTTGGAAGATCGGGAGGAAAATGCCTGATGTCGATTGCCCATCTATTGCATGATTTCGGTCAATACCATGGCTCCAAAGCCGGGGCCGTGATGTCGGATGCGACGCTGGAGGAGCATCAGCTGGAAGCCTTCGAGCAAGGATACAAAGCTGGTTGGGACGATGCCGCCAAAGCACATGCGGAAGACCAGCAGAATGTCACAAGTGAGTTTGCAAAAAGCCTGCAGGACATTTCGTTCACGTACCACGAGGCGTATGGCCATATCATGCGGGGATTACAGCCGCTTATGGCGCAAATATCGGAAAAGCTGCTTCCAGATATCGCGCGCAAATCTCTTGCCCTTCATATCACCGAGCAAATGACAGAGATGGCGCGCGGGCACAGCTCCTCGGGGATGATCCTTTGTATTGCGCCCTCTAATCGCGCTGTCCTTGAAGATATGCTGGTTAAGAAATTCACGACCCCATTCACAATTGAGGAAAACGACGCACTTGCGGGCGGCCAAATTGAGCTGAAGTTCGGACAGGCTGAGCGCAGAGTCGATCTTGATGAGGTGCTCGCAGGCATTTCGCAGGCCTTCGATGGGTTTTTTGATGACCTCCAAAAGGATACGGCACATGGGTAAAACAGATGCACCAAATTCGACAGCGCAGGCTGGGTCCAACAATCCTTTCGCAGCGGTTCCGATTGAAATCACGGTCTCGGTCGGAAGAGCGCGCCCCTTGGTTCGCGAGCTTCTGAAGCTGACCGAAAATGCCATCCTTCCGCTGGACAGCCGGGTGGATGACTTGGTGGAGTTGTTCGTCGGGGACCGCCTGATCGCTCGGGGTGAACTGGAAGAACTGGATGGCGATCAACGCGGCCAACTTGCGGTGCGTCTGACAGAGATTGCAAACCTCTCGGATGGTCTTGGATGAACCGCAGCCATATTTCTGCTCTGGCTATCGCGACCGCGCTTTCGTTTCTGCCCGAGTTTGCTGCCGCGCAGGAGTTTTCGGTCTCGCTGGGGGACGGCGGCTCTCTGACCGCGCGCAGTCTGCAGTTGATCACGCTCGTCACTCTGCTCAGCATCGCCCCCGGCATTGCAATCATGGTGACTTGTTTTCCGTTTATTGTGACTGTGCTGTCGATTCTGCGGCAAGCCATTGGTCTGCAGCAATCTCCTCCGAATATGCTGATCGTAAGCCTCGCGTTGTTCCTTACCTATTTTGTTATGGATCCGGTGTTTACGGCTGCCTGGACCAACGGCATATCTCCGCTTCTTGCTGAAACAATCGACGCTGAGACCGCATTTTTCGAAACATTGGAGCCGTTTCGTATCTTTATGTCAGCGCGGGTGGATGTGGACACATTTGAGGCGATGGCAGCCTTGCGGCCAAACGCAGACGCAATTCAAATGAACGCGGATGCTCCGCTTTCGGTATTGATCCCAAGTTTCCTGTTGTCCGAGGTTTCTCGGGCATTTCAAATCGGGTTTCTTGTCTTTTTACCCTTTTTGATCATCGACTTGGTCGTGGCGGCGATTTTGATGTCGATGGGTATGATGATGGTCCCACCCGCGATTGTATCGCTGCCGTTCAAGTTGGCCTTTTTTGTTATCGCGGACGGCTGGAGTTTAATCGCGGGGGCATTGGTCCGCGGGTATTTCTAGGCCCCGCACAAGCATAGGGTTTGGCGGGCGTATCGCTCCGCTGTGCTGGGTGGGCACATGATGCCCCCCGGTGAGGGGAGGAACGTCTGAGCCGAACCGCAGGCTAAATCAGCGTGGCAATCGTGGCGCGCAGGGTGGCGATGCCTTCGGCTTTTTCGCTGGAGGTCAGAATGATCTCGGGGAAGGCTGCCGGGTGTTTGGCCAGCGCACCGCGCACTTGGGCCAGTACCGCATCACGGTCGGCGCCCTTCACCTTGTCGGCCTTGGTCAGAACACATTGAAAGGTAACGGCGGCGCTGTCGAGCAGGCTGAGGATTTCCTCGTCCACGGCCTTGATCCCGTGCCGGGCGTCAACCAAGACGAAGGCCCGGCGCAGGTTCTGCCGCCCCGACAGGTATTGCTTCAGAAGTTTCTGCCACTTTTCGACCACGGCCAGCGGCGCATTGGCATAGCCATAGCCGGGAAGGTCGACCAGATAATGGCTGTCTGCCAGCGTAAAAAAGTTGATCTCTTGTGTACGGCCCGGCGTGTTCGACGCCCGCGCCAGCCCCTTGCGCCCAGTCAGCGCATTGATCAGGCTGGATTTTCCGACATTTGAGCGCCCGGCGAAGCAGACCTCGATCCGGTCAGACGGCGGCAGGCCGGACATGGCCACCACCCCTTTGAGGAAATCAGTCTGGCCCGCAAACAGAAGGCGGCCTTTTTCGCGGGTGAACGCATCAGGTTCTTCGGTCAGTGGAAAGGGTAGTTGCATTACAATATCTCCACCCGGTCGCCTGTGGCGATGGGGCCTTCTTTTGTGACCAGAGCATAAACGCCGAAATCCTGATGGCCATAGGCCTTGTTCAGCGTGCCCAATGTATCCGCATCTTCGCGCCCGGTCTTGGGGTTGGCGCGCGTTGCTCCGCAGCGGGTGATCCGCTGCACAATGTTCAGTTCGGCCGCGCCAATACGGACGCGCCTGCCGATCAGGTCGAATTCCTCAAACGGCGCCCAGCCATCGATCCATAGGTTCCCGCGCCAGCGGTGGATCGACAGATCGCGCCCCATCCGTTGTGACAGTGCCCGATTTGACGCGAGCCCTAGCAGTGCGATGAACGGCTCGGGCATGTCAGTCATGGCCTGTTCCGGCACCGAAACCACATGCGACGGCGCGGGGCGCGTCTTGGGCCAAAGCGATGCCAGCCACGCCAGCAATTCAGCCTCATCGCGCGCAGGGTCCACGGTGATCGTGGCCGCGCGCGGATGCGTCAGGGTCAAAACGCCCTTCGCTTCGTCTAAACGTGTCTGCACAGCCATAAGGTCGGGGCCAGCGACGCCGCGCAGGAAATTCATCTTGGCATGCCAAGCCTCTGGTTGCCCCGAGAATTTCGCTGCGGCATGGGCCACAGCCCAGTGCCGATCAAAGGGCAAAGCGCGCCCCTTTGTCAGGGACGCGCCGCTAATTTCTTCGTACCCGATCGCCTTGACCGGGTGCCGAAGGATATGGGTAAGCCGTGTCATTTTGGCGTCTGCTTCTTTCGTTTGAAGCTGGCCTTGATATTGCCAAACACGTCGGGGTGATATCCGTGGCTACGCATGATCAGGTATTGCTGCGTAAAGGTGATCGTATTGTTGGCGATCCAGTAAACGACCAACCCGCTGGCGAACGAGCCGAGCATAAACATGAACACCCAAGGCATGAAGGCAAAGATCTGGGCCTGGACCGGGTCGGTGGGGGCCGGATTCAGCTTTTGTTGCAACCACATCGAGATCCCGAGAAGGATCGGCAGAACCCCAAGTGACAGGATCGCCAGAAGCGAACCCGGTTCGGGCGCTGCATAGGGTAGCAGACCAAACAGGTTCAGGATCGAGGACGGATCGGGAGAGCTGAGGTCGCGGATCCAGCCGATCCAAGGCGCATGCCGCAGTTCCAGCGTGACAAAAATAACCTTGTAGAGCGAGAAGAAGATCGGGATCTGGATCAGGATCGGCAGACACCCCGACGCCGGGTTCACCTTTTCCTTCTTGTACAGCTCCATGATCGCCTGCTGGGTTTTCTGACGGTCGTCGCCAGCAGCTTTCTTCAGCTCCTCCATCTTGGGCTGAAGCTCTTTCATTTTCGCCATTGAGGCGTAGGATTTATAGGCCAGCGGAAAGACCAGCGCTTTGATTGTGATGGTCAGCGCGATAATCGCCCAGCCCATGTTGCCGATCAGGCCATGCAGCGTGTGCAGCAGCCAGAACATCGGTTTGGTGATGAAGAAGAACCAGCCCCAATCGATCGAGTCAACGAAGCCTGCGACGCCGCCCTCGTTCTGATAGTGGCGAATGGCTTCCCATTCCTTGGCGCCAGCAAACAGTTGCATGTCGGCGCTGATAGTGGCGCCGGGCGCGACGGTCAGCGTTTGAAGCACAGCTTCAGTTTGGAAGATATCACGCCGCTCGTCATATTTTGTAACGGATTTGAACGGCGTTCCGGGGGCGGGAACCAGCGTCGACATCCAGTAGTGGTCGGTGAAGCCGATCCAGCCCGACTCGGCTACTTGCGCAACCTCGGCCCGGGCACCTTCGCGTTCATTATATCCCAGATCAGCCGCGTTCTTATAGCTGGTCTCGGTCAGTTTACCGTCCGCCATACCAACGACGCCTTCATGCAGGATGAAGAACTTCTTCGCATTGGACGGCTCGCCGTGGCGGGTCAGAACACCGTAGGGCGCAAGCGTGACCGGGGCACCGCTGGCATTTTCGACAGATTGCGTGATCGAGAACATGAAGTCCCCATCAATTGCAATTTCCCGCCGAAAGGTCAGCCCCTTGCCATTGTCCCATACCAAGCTGACAGGCGTCTCGGGTGTCAGGGTCTGCCCCCGTTCCACGGTCCACTGCGTGTTGGCGCCGGGCACATCGTTAATTTCGGTGCCTTGACCAGGAGCCCATCCGAAAACGGCATAATACGCGTCGGCGCTGCCCAGAGGAGACAGTACCGTCACGATATCCGAGTCGGGCTCCAATGTTTCGCGGTAGTCTTTCAGGGCCAGTTCATCAATCCGGCCGCCCAGCAAAGAGATCGAGCCTTTGACACGCGGAGTGTCGATGACAACCCGCGGTACGTCGGCGCCTGCTTCCATCGCCATCGAAGGCGAAGTGGCAGTGTTTTCCGGGGTTGGCGCTGTGGGGGCCTGCATCTGAGTCGAGGCGACGGGTGCATTCGGATCTGCCGGTGTCGGTTCAGGTGGCGGGAACAGTGTGAACCATACCAGAATAACGACAAAGCTGAGGGCTGTTGCCAAAATGAGATTCTTGTTCTGATCGTTCATCGGGGGTCGCTGCCTGTCCTGGTAAACTTCAGGCTGGTTCAACAGAGTGCGGCCCGAAAGGTCAAGCGGAATCCCGGAAAAGCGACGGTTCGGCGGCACTTCGCAGGGGTTCAGCCGGTACTGCGACCGATGCAGGGGGTGTTTTGCAACTTCGCTTCATGGGCGCGAATCCAATCCAGTGTTTGCTCGAATGGCATTGGGCGCGCGATGCCAAAGCCTTGGACATGGCCGCACCCCAGCTGCGCCAGCATCGCATGTTCGCCGACTGTTTCGACGCCCTCGGCCAATGTCTCCAGATTCAACCGCTCGGCCATTGTCAATATTGCGGCGACCATGCGCTGCTGATCCGGGTCTCGATCCACTTTCATAACGAAGGACCGGTCGATTTTGATTCGCTGAATTGCAAAGCGGCGGATGGACGAGATCGAGGCATGACCGGTTCCGAAATCGTCCAGATCAATCGCGCAGCCCAGTTTGGACAACCCGTTGATATTGCGTGCAACAACATCGTCAGGTGACGCCGCGACCACCGTTTCCAAAACTTCTACGGACAGGCGGTCGGCGCTCAGGTCATATCGGTCCAGTTCCCATGTGATTTTCTCCAGAAGTTTGGGATTGCGCAGCTCTTCGGGGGTGAAGTTGACGCCTACGCGTGGGACAATTGCCCCGGCTTGGTCCCAATCCCTGAGAGCATCGAGCGCGCGTGCAAGCATGACCTCGCCCAATCGTTCCATCAGCCCGGCGCGTTCGAGGACGGGCAGGAAGTCGGCAGGCGGAACGACGCCCCGACTGGGGTGGATCCAACGTGCCAGCGCCTCGAACCCAGTGATGTGCCCGGTATCGGTCGAAATCTGGGGCTGATACCAAGGGTGGATCTGCCCGCTTTCCAAGGCAAGAGACACTTCGTCACTCAAGGCGGTACGGCTGATATTGGCGGCTTTCATGCCTTCGGTGAAGGCACGTATGGCTGATGGGCCGTTCGCGCGGGCTTCGCTGAGGGCGGTCGTGGCCCCGTCCAGCATCTGGAGGCCGGTCGTACTGACACTTTGCTGGCTCAGGCAAAACCCGATCGAACACGAGATGAAAACGCTGGTTGCGTCCATGGAAATAGGCTCTTCCACTGCGTATTGCATCCGGCGAGACAGTTGAATGGCGGCCTCGAGGTCAAGATGGCGCACCGGGGCCAGGATCACAACAAAGACACCGTCGTCGGGGGTTAGCACCAAATCGCCCTGACGCAGAGCTGAACCGATACGGTCGGTCACGCGCGCAACAACGCGCCGCGCCGCGGATACGCCATGGCGTTCGCGCAACTCCTCGAAGTCATCAAGAGCAATCAGGAAACAGCCGAATCCCATGCCTTTTTGCACGCTCTCTTCCAGTCGCGTGTCTAGGATCTGATCCAGAGGGGGCAGCGGTGGGCGATTTTCGCCGTCTGGCTGCCATTGGCTGAACCCGCCCGCAAACGCATAGAGGACTGGTAAGCCGAGAGAAACAGCGAGCAGCCACGCTTCGCCCCCGATCCAGAACGACCCCAGGACGACGGCAGGAAGAAACGCCAGAATATGCGGCCCTGTCAGCGCTTGTCTGAGTTTGCGGCGCAACCGGTCCATGGCTGGAGGGCTTTGATCATTCATGGCTTTGCCACCTTTCTCGCGGGTCTTGACCGGAGGCTAGGGGCAGAGTCTCAAGAGGGACTTAACGCAGCTTGGGAATCTCGTCAGGGATTTGTTCAAATTCGACAGATCCACGGGCCAACCCGGCGAAATCGAACAATTTCGGGTCCAGAAGGTGCGAAGGGCGCGCATTCATCAGCGCCCGGAACATCACTTGACGGCGACCGGGGCTGTTCTTCTCCCAGCCGTCCAGAATCTGCTTCACCTGCTGACGTTGCAGCCCATCCTGCGAGCCGCACAGGTCGCACGGGATGATCGGATACTGCATCGCGCGGGCGAACTTTTCGCAATCTTCTTCGGCGACATGGGCCAGAGGGCGATAGACAAACAGATCCCCCTCTTCATTCACCAGTTTCGGCGGCATCGTTGCCAAGCGCCCGCCGTGGAACAGGTTCATGAAAAATGTCTCAAGGATATCATCGCGGTGGTGACCCAGAACAACCGCGCTGCAGCCTTCTTCGCGGGCAATCCGATAGAGATTCCCACGCCGCAAACGCGAACACAGTGCGCAGAAGGTCCGTCCCGCAGGCACCTTATCCATCACAATGCTATAGGTGTCCTGATATTCGATCCGGTGCGGTACGCCCATCCGCTCAAGGAACTCCGGCAGGACCGTCGCCGGAAAGCCCGGCTGACCCTGATCCAGATTGCACGCCAGCAGATCGACCGGCAGCAACCCGCGCCATTTCAGCTCGTGAAGCACCGCCAACAAGGTATAGCTGTCCTTGCCGCCTGACAGGCAGACCAGCCAGCGCGTGCCGCGTTCAATCATGCCGTATTGTTCGATCGCCTCACGCGTATGCCGCACGATCCGTTTCCGCAGCTTGCGGAACTCGGTCGAGGAGGGCGCGCCGTGGAACAGCGGGTGAATATCGTCAGCATCATCAAGCATCCCGCTCCTATGCCAAATCGCGAGGCACGGGGGAAGGGGGCAGATGCGGCGGCGGCGCAGAAAACCGCAAAACAGCCTTAACCCTTGCCTGACAGGGCAGGCTTTGCCACTCTGACTGCATTTACCCAAAGGGATTATCATGGACGTGGACCCGCCCGATCCGCCCGAAACCACTGATCGCGCGGAGTTTGACGAGGCGCGCGGCGCGCCGGTTGCTTTTGGTGCGCTGCTGTTTGGTTTTGGGCTGGCGGCGGGGTTTCTGCTGGCGTTTTCCGGGTATAGCATTCTGCAAGACAGTGCCGGGCTGATCGTTACGGTGTTTTTGTCGGCGATTTTTGTGATTGGGCTGCTCGGGTCGCTGGCGATTCTGTTGCGAAAACCCTTGCTGCGGCGGGTTTTCGGTATCGCCGATACTCAGCTGCAACGCTTCGCTGATCCGCTGGCGCAGGTCGCTGAGGGTGCCGTTGACCGCGACCCGCACCGTGCCACCGCCGCCGCCCGCCAATTGGTGCGGCTGGCGTTGGCGCGCTATGCGTGGTTGTCGACCCGGCGCTGGATCATCGCTTCGCTGACCGGGCTGATCGCCGCGATGGCGGCGCTGGCGGGCACGGCGCTGCTGTTCAAGCAGAACGAGCTGCTGGCGGTGCAGTCACGGCTGATGCAGGAGCAGAACGACAAGCTGCAGGCTCAATCGGCCTATTTGGCGCAGGATGTTCAGCTGGCCGAGGCTGCACGAAATGCCGAACTCGCGGTCGAGATCACCAATATCGCCGATCTGCTGGGACAGGCCATGACGCGCGCCGTTGCGCGCGATGGTGGCCCCCCGCAGCCGGATGACGGATGGGGCGCGCGTGTGCCGGTGCTGGATCCGTTGCGTGATCTTGATCCGCAGTTGGTGATGCGGATTACCTCCGCCTCGCGGGCGGTAAAGCCTTACCGGTTTCTGGACCCTCGCCTGCGCGCCCATGACGATGCCGACAAGATCCGCGTCGCGATGGAGCGGCGGCGGGCCGCGCTGCCCGTGGCTTTCAGCACGCTGCAGGGGGTCTTCGACTGGACCGAACCCCCGCCCGAGGATCGCCTGATCCCGCGCCCGGCCAGCCCCGAGCGTGCGCAACTGTTGCAAACGCTGATCCGGGCGGGCCTGCGGGATTACGAGGCGCTGAATTGGTTCGGGTTGGATTTGTCCTTTGCCTACGCCGAGGATACGGACTTGCTGGGGATCTCGATGCAGGGTGGGCAGCTCAGCTATGCCCGGTTTGATCGCGCGCAGGTGATGGAAAGCGACTTCCGCAGTGCGGCGCTTGAAAATGCCTCGTTCCGCAAGGCGGTGCTGCGCGACAGCCTGTTTTCTGCAATCTCTGCCAACGAGGCCAAACCGCCCTACCAGCTGGCAGAGGGAATATATCCCACCGCTTTGGCGGGGGTGGATTTCTCAAACGCCTTCCTGTTGCGCTGTGATTTTTCGGGGGCAAATGCAGGGGCCGCCAACTTCGATGGCGCAACCTTCAGCGGTGGTGCGTTTTCCGGGGCACAGTTGGGCGCGGCGACGTTCTTAAACGCCGTCCTTCTGGGCACTGATTTCGACGGAGCTGATCTGCGCTCGGTCGATTTTGATGGGGCTTTCGTGTTCGCCGCCGATGCGTTGAGCCAACTGGCAGATCAGGCCGCGCCCGGCAGCTTTCGCGTCGACCGGTATGAACAGGTCCCTGCAACGCTGGAGGATGTGTTCCAAGTGCATTCGGCATTTCTGTTTCTCACCGAAGAGGCGATTCTGGCGCAAACTGGTGCTCGGGATGTCTGGCGGCTGCGTCGGGTCAAACCGTTTGAAGCTGACTAATTCAGGGCAGCAGGTGCCTATTTGGGCTTTTTCGGATCGGGCACCGGGTCATACCCGTCTGACCCCAACGGATGGCACCGCCCGATTCGCCGCGCCGCAAGCCAACTGCCGCGCACCGCGCCGTGTTTTTCCAACGCCTCCAGCGCATAGGCGCTGCATGTCGGCTGAAACCGGCAATTGAACCCGACCCACGGCGAAAAAATCAACCGATAGGCGCGGACGGGTATGGCAAGGATATGGGCCAGCGGGGACATTACCCCTCCTGATGCAGCTTCTTCAGCGCATAGATAAGATCTGTTTTCAGATCTTCAAAGGGGCGCTCGGCCGTCGCGTTGGCGCGGCCGATCAGCACATAGTCCCACCCGGCGCGCCCATGGATGGGAAGAATCATCCGTGCGACCTCGCGCAGGCGACGCTTGGCACGGTTGCGTGCCACGGCGTTGCCGACCTTTTTGGAACAGGTGAACCCCACACGTATGCCCACGGGCAACTCGTCTGCGCGGCGCTTTCGCGCCTGCACCATCATGCCACGGGTTCCCTGCCGCTCGGCGCGTGCCGCGAGCAGGAAATCTGATCGGTTCTGAAGAACCGTCAGGCAAACGGAAACCGCCGGGGGCGTGTCCCTTTGTCTGGCATTGGTGCCATCCACGGGTGCCTCCGGCGGTGTCATCTATCCGTCTTGGTCTGGCGCTTACGCGCTCAGATCCTTGCGGCCACGTGCGCGACGTGCGTTCAGAATCTTACGACCTGCTTTGGTGGCCATGCGTGCACGAAAACCGTGACGCCGCTTGCGAACCAAGTTCGAGGGTTGGTAGGTGCGTTTCATCGCTCCGTCTCCAAGTTATCTGGGGCCACGCCGAACGGAATCGTCGGTGCCCGTGCTATCCGAAGCCCGGTCTATAGGGGGGAGTCTCTGACAAGTCAAACACCCCATGACGGTTTTGCAACAAAAATCCCGCAGCACCCCGCGATATGTTTCATTCACACCGGGGAACAGCGAAAACCTTGCGGGATTGGTCACCCATGATCAACCCGCTGTGATGGGCCTGTCAAATCGGCGGCCAAACCCGCATCTTGACCGTCACAGCAACAGGACACCCGATGCAAAGCCCCTTACCTCCGCCTACGCCCCGCCGCAGCCTGATCCGGCACCTGCCTCTGCTGTTGATTCTGGTCGCGGCGGCGATCGGGGCCGTGACCCTTGGCGATTGGCTCAGCTTCGAAACCCTGCGTGACCACCGGGCCGAGCTGATCAGCTTCCGGGATCAAAATTACCCCCTTAGCGTGGCGCTGTTCATGCTGGCCTATACTGCGATCGTTGCTTTTTCGCTGCCGGGGTCGGCGGTCACCACCCTGACCGGCGGGTTCCTGTTTGCCACATGGCCCGGCGTGCTGATCAATATTACCGCCGCCACGCTGGGGGCGGTGCTGATATTTCTCGCGGCGCGCTGGGGTCTGGGCGTGCGCCTTGCTGCGCGGATGGACAATGGCACGGGCGCGATCAAGCGCCTAAAAGACGGCATCGACAACAATCAGTGGCCGATGCTGTTCCTGATCCGCCTCGTGCCTGCCGTGCCGTTCTTTGTTGCCAATCTCGTGCCCGCGCTTGTGGGGGTTCCCTTGTCGCGCTTCGTGATTTCGACCTTTTTGGGCATCATCCCCGGCGGCCTGGTCTTCACCTCGGTCGGCGCGGGCCTGGGAGAGGTGTTCGAGCGGGGCGAAACCCCCGATCTGGGGCTGATCTTCGAGCCACACATCCTGTTGCCGCTGCTTGGCCTTTGCGCGCTGTCAGCGCTTCCTATCGTCATCAAGGTCCTGAAGGGCCGGAAAGGCATCGTATGACCCGGATCAAAACTGACCTTCTGGTGATCGGCGCAGGCTCGGGCGGGTTGTCCGTCGCCGCAGGCGCTGCCCAGATGGGGGCCGATGTCACCCTGCTTGAGGGGCACAAGATGGGGGGGGATTGCCTGAACTATGGCTGCGTTCCGTCCAAGGCGCTGCTGGCCGCAGGTCACGCCGCCCATGCCATGACGCAGGGTGCCGCGATGGGTATCACCCCGACCGTGCCAGAAATCGACTATGCCGCCGCCAAGGATCACGTCGCCCGCGTCATTGCCACCATCGCCCCCGTCGATAGCCAAGAACGGTTCGAGGGGCTGGGCGTCCGCGTCATCCGCGAGTTCGGCGCCTTCACTGGCCCGCGCATCGTGCAGGCGGGCGACACCACCATCACCGCCCGTCGGATCGTTGTCGCCACCGGATCGTCGCCGCTGGTGCCGCCGATCCCCGGCCTTGCCGATGTGCCGTACCTGACCAATGAGACCTTGTTCGAGTTGCGCGAAAAGCCCGAACATCTGCTGATCATCGGCGGCGGTCCGATTGGAATGGAAATGGCGCAGGCCCATGTCCGCCTCGGCTGTAAGGTCACTGTGATCGAAGGTGCGACAGCGCTTGCCAAAGACGACCCCGAACTGACCGCTATCGTGCTTGAGCGCCTGCGCGCCGAAGGCGTCACCATCGCGGAAAACGCGCTGGCCCAGCACATCACCGGGCAGGGCGGTGCGATTACTGTCGAAACCTCGGCTGGCAGCTTTACCGGGACCCACTTGCTGATCGCCGTGGGGCGTAAACCCAATATCGACCGGCTCAACCTTGCCGCCGCCGGGATTGCGGCCACGAAACAGGGCATCACAACCGACGCCCGCCTGCGCACCACCGATAAACATGTCTATGCCATCGGAGATGTGGCGGGCGGGCTGCAATTCACCCATGTCGCGGGCTATCATGCCGGGCTGATCATCCGGCAGGTGCTGTTTGGCTTGCCCGCCAAGGTCCAAACCGCGCATATCCCGTGGGCCACCTATACCGACCCCGAGCTGGCCCAGATTGGCCTGACCGAGGCGCAGGCCCGCGAGACATACGGCGACAAGCTTGAGGTTGTCCGCGCTGACTATCACCACAACGACCGCGCCATCGCCACCGGGCAGACCACCGGTCTGATCAAGGTGATGCTCGTCAAGGGGCGTCCTGTCGGGGCCTCAATCGTTGGTGCGCAGGCAGGCGAACTGATCACGCCATGGTCGCTGGCCATCGCCAATAACCTTAAGATTTCGGCCCTTACCAACATGATTGCGCCTTATCCGACCATCGCAGAGCTTAACAAGAGGGCTGCGGGTGCCTATTTCTCTCCCAGACTGTTTGATAATATGATGGTCAAACGGGTCGTGCGGCTGGTGCAACGCCTGCTGCCCTGACCCGTGTGATGGAGAGCAAATGCTGAACTCGCTTTCGGGCCGATTCCTGATCCTGACTGTCATCTTCGTGATGCTGGCCGAGGTTCTGATCTTTGTGCCCTCCATCGCCCGCTTCCGCGAGGATTACCTGCTGTCGCGGCTTGAGCGCGCGCAGATCGCCAGCCTTGCGCTGCTGGCCGATGATATGATCTCGCCCGACCTCGAAGAGGAACTGCTGCGCAATGCCGAGGTGTTCAACGTCGTGCTGCGCCGCGACGAGGCCCGCCAGTTGATCCTGTCGTCGCCGATGCCGCGCCCGATCGACGCAACGTTCGATCTGCGCGATGCCCCGGCCTTTGCCCTGATCCGCGACGCCATGTCCGAGCTGTTCAACCCCGAACCGCGCGTGATCCGCGTCATCGGCAACCCGGTGCGCGAGGCCGGTCTGCTGATCGAGATCACGATGGAAACTCAGCCCCTGCGCATGGCGATGATCGACTATGGCCTGCGTATTCTGTTGCTGTCGGCGGTCATTTCCAGCTTCACGGCGGTTCTGCTGTTCATGGCGGTGCGGGCGTTTCTGGTCAAACCGATCAAGGGTGTGGTCCGCCACATGCAGTCCTATGCTGCCAACCCCGAAGACGCGCGCCGTATCATCATGCCCACCGCCAGCGTGCGCGAGTTGCGCGAAGCCGAAGAGGCGCTTGCCTCGTTGCAAACGCAGATGACCGGCGCGCTCAAGCAAAAAGAGCGGTTGGCGCAACTTGGTGGTGCCGTCGCCAAGGTCAGTCATGACCTGCGCAACATGCTGACCAGCGCACAGCTTTTCACCGATCGGATCGAGATGTCAGAGGACCCGTCGGTCAAGCGGCTTGCGCCCAAGTTGGTCAACTCGATCACCCGCGCCGTCCACCTGTGCGAATCCACACTGGCGTTTGGTAAGGCCGAAGAACCCGCCCCGCGACTGTCCCGCGTCTTCCTTGCCGATGTGGTCAGTGATGTGATCGACAGCGAACGGCTGTCGGTGGGCGAGCATGATATTTCCTTCGCCGAAGACATACCTTCGACCCTGATCGTACGCGCGGATTCCGAGCAGCTGTACCGTGTGATCTTCAACCTCGTGCGCAATGCGCGCCAGGCGATCATGCAATCGGGCGAGCCCGGCGAAATCAGCGTCAGCGCCACCGAGGATGAAACTCAATGGATCATCCGCGTCTCTGATACCGGTCCCGGCCTGCCGACCAAGGCGCGCGCGCACCTGTTCACCCCGTTTCAGGGCGGCGCCACCAAAGGTGGTTCGGGGCTGGGGTTGACGATTTCCCAAGAGCTTGTCCGTGGTCATGGCGGTACGCTCACGCTTGAACAGACTGGCCCCGATGGCACGGTTTTCGCCATCTGCCTGCCGCGGGGCAGCGCCGTCGAAGATATCCCCCACTTGGCGTGATGGCGGTTCGGGGTTTTGATGTTACGAGTTTGAAAAATAACAATATTTCCCCGCAAGCGACCGGATGTGAACTTTCTGTAACTTTTGCGCTTGCATTGCACTGGGGTAGGGGCTAAACCCCGCGTCGATGGATTGGTAGCTCAGTTGGATAGAGCACTTGACTACGAATCAAGGGGTCGGGGGTTCGAATCCTCCCCAGTCCACCACTTACCCTTGATATACGACGACAGATGACTTGCGACGCGACGCAGGCCCGTCTGTTGGTGGAAAATATCCCCCTTTGAGTGAAGCTCTGCCAATGACATCATTGGCATTCCGCTTCGTCAGCACTGGTTGAGGAAAGCGCTTTCGCCCTAGTCAGAGCCGCTTCCGAGCGTTCAGAGCCGCGGTGATGGTGCCGTCATCCAGATAATCCAGCTCGCCACCGATCGGTACGCCCTGCGCCAGAGAGCTGAGGGCTGCGCGACCACCAAGCTCGTCTGCGATGTAATGCGCGGTGGTCTGGCCGTCCACGGTGGCGTTCAGCGCGAGGATGACCTCGGTGATGCCTTCAGTCGCAACGCGGTCGATCAGTTTGGGAATGCGAAGCTGTGACGGACCGACCTGATCCAGCGCCGAAAGCGTGCCGCCCAGAACGTGATAGCGGCCTTTGAAGGTGCCTGAACGCTCCATCGCCCAAAGGTCGGCCACGTCCTCGACCACGCACAGGATGCCGTTGGCGCGTTTTTCTGAAGCGCAGATGTCGCAGATGTCACTCGTGCCGACATTGCCGCAGTTCAGGCATTCGCGGGCAGTGGCGGCGACGGTCTGCATCAAGTCGGCCAGCGGGGTCAGCAGCAGTGCCCGTTTGCGGATCATGTGCAGCACAGCGCGACGGGCCGAGCGCGGGCCGAGACCGGGCAGTTTGGCCATCATCGCGATCAGGGCATCAATGTCTCGGGTGCTGCTCAAGGGGCGGTGCCTGTGTTGACCGGGGGCCTCCGGCGGGGATATTTGGGAAATGTGAATGAAGGGTTCGGGTCAGAACGGCAGCTTCATGTCTTTGGGCAGGCCCATGCCTTCGGTCAGTTTTCCCATTTCGGTCTGGGCCTTTTCATTGGCTTTTTGCTGTGCGTCCTTGATCGCGGCGAGGATCAGGTCTTCGACGACTTCCTTATCGTCCGCCGAGAAGATCGACGGGTCAATGTCGAGGCTCTTGAGCTCGCCCTTGACGGAACAAGTGGCTTTGACCAGCCCGGCGCCGGATTCACCCGTGACGGTCATGGCGTGCATTTCCTCTGTGAGGGACGCCATCTTGGTCTGCATTTCCTGAGCTGCTTTCATCATCTTGGCCATATCGCCAAGGCCACCTAAGCCTTTGAGCATCTGATTTCTCCTGGGTGTCTGTTGTGAGGTAGAGATATGGAGCGCGTGAGGGCGCGACAAGGGGCGCTGTTAGGTGTCCTCGAAGGGATCCCATTCGTCTTCGACCTCTTGCAGGGCGTCGGCCTGAGCTTCGGCCGCGAGGTCTTGTGGGGTTCGGATCTGGGTGATGCGGGCCTTAGGGAACGTGGTAAGCACGGCCTGCACCAGCGGATGGGTTTCCGCCTGAGTGCGCAGCGAAGTTTCGCGGGCGTTGCGTTTTTCGTCGATGGTTTCGCCGCCGCCGGCATTGACGAGCGTGACGGCCCAGCGGCTGCCTGTCCAGAGCTGCAAACGACTGCCGAGGCGCTGAGCGAGATCGGCGGGGGCGCTATCCGTGGGCTGGAACTCGATCCGACCAGGCTGAAAAGCGGCCAGGCGCAGGGTTGTTTCGACTTCGACCAGAAGGCGCATGTCGCGGTGGGCGCGGATCAGCTCGACGACGTGGTCGAATGTGGGAAAGTGTGCCAACACCTGATCGGGCGCTTGGGCAAGTGCGGTTGCCGCCCCGTTGGCCTGAGGCTGGCCTGCCTGTCCGAGGGTCGGCGAGGCGTGAGCAGACCCCGCTCCAGAGGTTGTCCTCCCGCCCGCCGCAGGCGAGCTTGCGCCATGTGCAAGACCTCCGCCGCCGCCGTCGGCGGGGCCGGAGGGTGGTGGCATGTCCTGCAGTTTACGCACCAGCTCTTCGGGGCTGGGCAGGTCGGCGACGTGGGTCAGGCGGATCACGGCCATTTCGGCGGCCATCATCGCGTTGGGGGCGTTTGCGACTTCATCCAGCGCCTTGAGCAACATTTGCCACATCCGGGTCAGCGGGCGCATGGGAAGTTTTTCGGCCATGCCCTGCCCGCGGGCGCGTTCGTCGGGCGACACGGTGGGATCATCAGCGGCTTCGGGAGTGATTTTCACCACGCTGATCCAATGGGTGATTTCGGCCAGATCGCGCAGCACTGCCATGGGGTCGGCCCCATCGGCATATTGCGCGCCGAGCTCTGAAAGTGCAGCCCCGGCATCGCCGCGCATGATCATGTCAAAGAGGTCAAGCACGCGGCCCCGATCGGCCAGGCCAAGCATGGCGCGGACCTGATCGGCGGTAGTTTCGCCGGCCCCGTGGCTGATTGCCTGATCCAGCAGCGAGGTGGCATCACGGGCCGAGCCTTCGGCGGCGCGGGTGATCAAGGCTAGCGCATCATCGGTGATATCAGCACCTTCGGCGGTGGCAATTTTGCGCAGCAGCGCGATCATCACCTCGGGCTCAATCCGGCGCAGGTCGAACCGCTGGCAGCGCGAAAGAACGGTGACGGGAACTTTGCGGATCTCGGTCGTGGCGAAGATGAATTTGACGTGGGCGGGCGGCTCTTCCAGCGTTTTCAGCAGCGCGTTAAACGCACCGGTCGAGAGCATGTGCACTTCGTCGATGATATAGACTTTGAACCGGGCCGAGGCAGCGCGGTAATGCACCGAATCGATGATCTCGCGGATGTTGGCGACGCCAGTGTTCGAGGCCGCGTCCATCTCCATCACATCAACATGGCGGCCTTCCATGATGGCCACGCAATGTTCACACTGGCCGCAGGGCTCGGTGGTGGGGCCACTGGTGCCATCGGGGCCGATGCAATTCATGCCTTTGGCGATGATTCGCGCGGTGGTGGTTTTGCCGGTCCCGCGAATCCCTGTCATGATAAAGGCCTGAGCAATGCGATCAGCCTCGAACGCGTTTTTCAGGGTGCGCACCATGGCGTCTTGTCCGACCAGATCGGCAAAGGTTTCCGGCCGGTATTTCCGCGCCAGTACCTGATAGCCTGTCTTGGGTGCGTCGCTCATGTGGGCCTCTTTTCGGGTGTCGCGGGCAACCTAAGCTGCGGTTGCGTCCGCGTCCAGCGCGTGGGCAGGATTTCCAGACTTTAATGCCGGTGGAACTGCTGTAAGGTCTGATTGGCATTCCGACGAAGGGGACAGTGATGCGATTGAAGAATGTGCGGGCCAGCCGCAATGTTGAGGATCGCCGCCGGACCGGCGGCCGCGCCGGGGCACAGATTGGCGGGGTCGGATTGCTGATTGTGCTGGCCATCGGATATTTCGCCGGGGTTGATGTGACACCTTTGCTTGAGGGGCAGGGCGGGCAGCAAAGCGCGCCGCGCGAGTTGAGCGCCGAGGAAGAGCGGGCGGCAGAGTTCTCGTCGCGGGTGCTGGCCACGACCGAGCAGGTCTGGGGGCAGGTGTTTCCGGAGCACTTGGGGCGGCAATATACGCCGCCGGTTCTGGTGCTCTATTCCGGGGTGACGCAGAGCCCTTGTGGTGGCGCCAGCGGGGCAACCGGGCCGTTCTATTGCCCGGCGGACAAGAAGGCCTATCTGGATACCGAATTTTTCGCCACGCTGTCGCGGCAGCTGGGGGCGAAAGGTGATTTCGCTGCGGCCTATGTGATTGCTCATGAGGTCGCGCATCACGTGCAGAACGAGCTGGGCATTCTGGGGCAGGTGAATCAGCGCCGTCAGGCCGTAGGCGAGGCGCAGGCCAACGCATTGACGGTGCGGTTGGAATTGCAGGCGGATTGTCTGTCGGGCGTCTGGGCGCAGGCGGTGGATGGCTTGCTGGAGCCCGGCGACATCGACGAGGCGTTGAACGCTGCCCGGATGATCGGGGATGACCGGTTGCAACGGCAGGCGGGGCGCGTGCCGCAGCCGCATACCTTTACCCATGGCACCTCAGAGCAGCGGTCACGCTGGTTTGCGACCGGGTACAAAAGCGGTGACGTCAATCAATGCGACACGTTCAGCGCCAGGAAGCTTTGACAGATGTCGGACCTGGTCCTGCACGCGCTGCATGTGGCCGATGGGATATTGGCGCTATCGCCGCTGCCGGGGCAGGGCGGGCGCTATGCCGAAGATCTGGAGCATTTGCTGGAGTGGCGTCCGGCGATGCTGATCTCGTTGACCACGAAGGCCGAGATGGAAGCCAGAGGCGCCGGGACGCTGGGCCCCGATATGCAGGAACACGGAACCCGTTGGGTGCATCTGCCGGTCGAGGATTTTGGAACGCCCGGGCCAGAGGTTCGGGGGCGCTGGCCGGAGGTCAGCCGTGCGGCCCTGTCAGCCTTGCGCGGCGGCGGGCGCGTATTGGTGCACTGCAAGGGCGGCTGTGGTCGGTCGGGTATGGTGGTTCTGCGGTTGATGGTCGAGGCGGGTGAAGAGCCGCAAACGGCGCTGAAGCGCTTGCGCGCGCGGCGCCCCTGCGCTGTGGAAACTCAGGCGCAGATGGACTGGGCGCTTATTCCCACTCCATCTGGCTAAAGACTTCCTGCGCGTTGCGCCGCGCCAGAGTGTCGAAATTTTCAAGGCTGGCGAAGGCGGATTGATCCACATCGACGGCACCGAAGATATCGCCGCCCTCCTCGATATAGGCTGCGATCTGCTGGCGCAGGTTGGCAAGGTAATCGCGCGTATCATGGGTTGCGGTGGCCAGATCGGTAACAGGCCCGTGGCCGGGCACGATATGGGCCGGGTTAAGTGCTGCCATGGCATCGAAGGTGTCGAGCCAATGGGCGGAATTGGAAAACTCCATCACCCCAAGGATTCGCCCAACATAGACGATGTCCCCAGTGAACATGGTCGCGGCGGCGGGATGCCAGACAAAGGCGTCGCCGGGGGTATGGGCACCGTGCAGATGGCTGAGGTACAGTGTGGTGCCACCAAGGGTCAATTCATAGTCGGTGTCAAAGCGGATGTCGGCATAGGTGGGACTGGTCCCCGCCAACGCCTCAGCACCGATCAGCACCGACAGCGCGGTCAGTTGCATCGACGCGCGGGTGGTTTGGTCCGCCACCGCATCGGCAGAGGCAATGATTTGCGCGCCGTGTTCTTGCCAATAGCCGTTGCCAAGCCAGCGATGATCCTGCCCGCCGGTGTTGATGACGAAGCGCACGGGTTGATCGGTAAGGTCTTGGATCACAGCGTGCAGCGCGGCGGCTCCGGCATAGCTGCCGCCAGCGTCAATCAACACGGCCCCGTCCGGTGTGACGATCAATCCGTGGGTTGAGTTGTTGCCAAGATTTTGCGGGTCGCGCTGTGTCGTGGGGCCGACGATCGCCCAGGCGTCGGGGGTGATCTGCTGAGGCTCCAACACGGGCGCGGCGGCCAGCGGGGCAGCGAAGACGGAGGCGATCAGAAGCAGGATGCGCAGCATTGTGTGACCTTTGTCTTTGGGAGTGGTCAGAATGGTGGCGGCAGTGTCCCCTTGGCAATGGCTCTATTTGTCGCCCTTCTTGCCGCGCTGTTCGGCCTGAATGGCGCGGTGGCTGCGGGTAAGGGCACGGGCGCGTTTCCGGTCCATGCCCATGGTGGTGGTGTTCAGCTTATCCTCGGACTTGAGCTTGCGCCAACGCTCGACACGCTCGGCGCTGACGGTGCCCGCATCAATGGCGGCCTTGACCGCACAGCCGGGCTCGCTGACATGGGCGCAATCGCGGAACCGGCATTGGCCTGCCAGCTTGAAAATGTCGTCAAACAGCACATCAATGCCGCCCGCCACATCATGCAGTCCCAGTTCGCGCATCCCCGGCATGTCGATCACCAACCCGCCGCCCGCCAGCAGATGCAGCGACCGCGCGGTGGTGGTGTGGCGACCTTTGGCATCATCAGCGCGGATGTCGGCCGTGGTCTGATCAGCGCCGGTCAGCGTGTTGATGATCGTTGATTTGCCGACACCAGAGGAGCCTACAAAGGCCACAGTCTGCCCCGGCCCGCACCACGCGCGCAGCTGATCGACCTGCGCGGGATCTTTGGCGTTGATCGCCAGAACGGCGATGATTTTATCCGACAACGCGGTGGCCTGCGCCACATAGGCGGCCGGGTCGTCGCACTGATCGGCCTTGGTCAGCAGGATCGCGGGGTGAATGCCCGCATCAAGCGCCAGCACCACATAGCGCTCCAGCCGTGCAAGGTTGAAATCGGCGTTGCACGAGGTGGTGATGAACAGCGTGTCGACATTGGCGGCCAGCAGCTGGGCCTTGGCCTCGACCCCCGCCGCGCGACGGCTAAGCTGCGACGTGCGCGGCAGGATGCGCATGATTTGCGTGGTTGTGGTGTTGGCCACCACCCAGTCACCAACGGCAACATCCGCAGCACTGAGGTCGTTGCTATAGCTCAACCGTTGAGGCCCGTCGGGGCCAAGGCCGGTGGCCTTGTTGCGTTGCACCGAGGCGATGCGCAGCGGCGTCAGCTCGGCATCCTCGTCGGTCAGCTGTGCTGCGAAATGCGGCGACCACCCCAGCGCGGCAAGCGGGTCGGGGGCATCAAAGGACGTACCGGTCAAAGCGGTGACCGAAAGGGCGGCGAGGTGTGCTTCATATTGCGAGAGATCGCGCCTTTTGCCCCGTAGGGCAAGGGGGCGCACGCGGAATTCTGCCCGCTGTTGCAGACTGAGATCCGCGATGTGGCCCATTCGGGCGCAGCTTTGGGGGTAAGGTGAGAGGCTGGACAACGACCCAAGCGGGGCTCGTTACGGCTGCTTCCTTCCGGATCTGACCGGGTTGGCGAGGTGCCTGCCCGCGCCAACCTCTCAACCGGGGATATATGGCGGGGCGCGCAGAGATGCAAGTGGGGCGTTGTTACAGGTGCAGGCGGAACCGGGCATGGCCACCCGGCCCCCGCCCGGCGGCTGTGATCCGGCGGTTGGCGACATTTGGCAGGTGGCTCAGCGCACGCGGGGCGCTGTCGAACGTCGCGGTGGTGTCGGGCAGTGGGGCAAAGTGCCAGACGGGGGTGGGCGGCATGTCGATCCGGCCGGTATGGGCGACGTAATCCTGAAGCACCTCGCGGTTGCTTTGCGGGACGTCCAGCACAATCCGGTTGGGGCCGGTCCCGGCAAAGCCCCCGCCGCCGCCCGCGCGATAACTGTTGGTGGCCACGATGAATTCCTGCGCCGGATCGACGGCGCGCCCCTGCCACATCAGCCGCGATATGCGCTGTGCGCCGGGCGCGACAAGGGCGCCTTCAATGCTATAGCGTGAAGGTCTGGACAGATCGATATCATAGCTGAGGCCGTGGATGACATCGAAGTTGTAACAAGGAAACAATGAGTTAAGAAGGGGCTGGTCCTGCGCGCCGGGCGTCATCTGGTTGAACAGGCCGACTGATCGCTCCAACCAAAAGGCAAGCTCTGCCCCGCTGCAGCGCACGGCGCGCAGATCGTTGGGAAACAGGTAAAGATCGGCCAGATTGCGCAGGCTAAGCGGACCGGCGGGCACATCGGTGAAATGCTCTGGCCCGGCATGGCCCCCAGCCTTGAATGGCGCAGCGGCCGACAGCAGCGGGAGGTTGGCATGCGGCGTGCCGCGCAGCAGATCGGCCACACGCCAGGCCTGTGCCTGCGCGACGATCTGCACCGAGGGATCATCGGCCACCATCGAGAAATAGCTGTGTAGCGGCTGCGCGGTTTCGCCGACGGGCTTGCGGATATGGTTCAGCGTACGACGGTGGTGATCTTGCACAGTGCGTAGAATCAGCGGTGATTCCGGGGTTGTGGGAACAATGTCGTCCCTGTCGTTGCGGATATAGATCGGGCGCAGGTGGGTGGCGTGGTGATGTGCGCGCCAGCTCCCGGTGCTGTCTTGCTCAAGCGCCAGATCGATCACACCCAGATGCGAGCCCCAGAAACCGGCCATTACCGCCGGTTTGCCGTGAATCGTGCCGGCCCGCGAATCAACATTGTCGATGCCTTCGAACCGGGGGCCGGGAAAGGTCAGGTGCTGATGTCCGCACAACACGACGTCAATGCCGGGAATTGCAGCCAGCGGAATACCTGCATTTTCCATATGCGGGCTTTCCTGCGCGGCCCCGATGCCGGAGTGATTCAGCGCGATAATGATATCCGCGCCTTCTGCCTTCATTTTCGGAACATAGGCGCGGGCGGTTTCCAGAATGTCGCGCACGCCCAGTTGCCCCGCGATATGGCGGTGATCCCAGATCTCGATCTGTGGCGGCACAAAGCCGATCAGGCCGATGTTGAGGCTGCGGCTTTGGCCGTTGCCGTCACGCAGCTGGCGCGTCTCGATTCGGTAGGGCGGAAGCAGCGGTTCGTCCTCGGTCGGGGTGGGGCCAAGGCGACGGGCGACATTTGCCAGCACAACAGGAAACGCGGCAGAGGCCAGCGCACCCAGCAGGAAAGGCAATCCATAGTTGAACTCGTGATTGCCCAAGGTGCCCGCATCATAATCAAGCGCGTTCATCGCGGCGATCATCGGGTGCGGCGCGTCGGTTGCGGTCTGGACGTTGGAAAAATGGTCGCCCATCGGATTGCCCTGAAGGAAATCGCCGGTGTCGAGCAGCAGGGTATTCGCGGCCTCGGCTCGGGCTGTTTCGATCAGCGATGCGGTGCGCGACAGGCCCATCATGTCATTTGGGCGGTCCGCGAAGTAATCATAGGGCAGCAGATGGACATGAATGTCTGTCGTTTGCAAAATTCGCAAATGGATTTGCGTCTTTGCTGTCGCAAAGAAGGGGGGCTGAGACTGGTGCAAAGCGGGCCTTGGCATTGAGTTGAGGAATACGAGAAATTCTAAATTATCAACTTGGGGTGGAATTGCGATAAGAAATAAGCACTTTATCGACAAAAAGAATGTGAACAAAAAAGCCACAGGGTCATTCGACTAAAATGTAACCACACAAGGGATCCGTAAAAAATACAGATGAATCCCAAGACGTTTTTCCCCATAACCGGTCCGACAATGGCCGCAGGGAACATTTTGCGGATACACGAGGTGCCGAGGAAGGGAAAGCCATGAGAATTGCCGAGACGGTCACATTCGGGGGGTCTGGACTGGACCGGGCCGCCGAATTGCGCGGGGATCCCGTGGCGCTGGAGGCGATGCGCGCGGGCGCAAGCACGATCCTGCTGTGGCGCGGCAAGCCGCTTGTGATGGCGCACCCCGACCGCAGCGCGGTGGTGGTGCGTTTGCCGCTGGATCATCCGGTTCTGGCAGAAGCGGGGCAGGCGGCGTTGTTTCTGGGGCGAGAGGACGGCAAAGCGGTTTTTGCGCATGACCTGTCCGGCTGGACGCCTGAGAACACGGACGAGGCCGCGCTGAACAGTTTCCTGGATCGAAGCGAACAGCATCATCCAAGCCTGCCGCCAGAGATGCGTTTCGCGGAATTGCGCGGTCTCATGACGCGGATCAACCCGCGCGATGCCGAGCTGTCGGCGACGGCGCGGGCGCTGTTCAGCTGGCACCGCAGCCACCGCTTTTGTGCGATGTGCGGGCAGGAAAGCGCTGTGGCGATGGCCGGATGGCAGCGCGATTGCGCCGCCTGTGGTGGGCATCATTTTCCGCGCACCGACCCGGTGGTGATCATGGCGATAACCGATGGCAACGACATCCTGATGGGGCGTTCGCCGGGGTGGCCCGAGGGGATGTATTCGCTGCTGGCGGGCTTTGTGGAACCCGGCGAGACGATCGAGGCCGCCGTGCGCCGCGAGGTCTGGGAAGAGGCTGGCGTGCGCGTCGGTGCGGTCAGTTATCTGGCCAGTCAGCCCTGGGCGTTTCCATCCTCGTTGATGATCGGGTGCCTGGGACAGGCGACAAGCCGCGAGATCACCATTGACCCCAAAGAGATCGAGGATGCCCGTTGGTTCAGCCGTGAAGAGATCGCTTTGGCGTTTTCCGGGCAACATCCGATACTTATGCCTGCGCGAAAAGGCGCAATTGCGCAGTTTATTCTGCGGAACTGGCTTGCGGACCGGTTGGATTGAGGCGACAAATGGGTTACTTTTGTATGTGACCCTCAAGATACGAGTAACCTGATGAAATTCGCGACAAAAGAAGATATCGAGGCCCCGATCCAAAGCGTTTTTCTGATGGTGTCGGATTTCAACGGGCTTGAGCGTGCGGCTCTGCGCCGCGGCGCAGAGGTGCAGCGGATCGACGGTATGACGGCGAATGGCGTTGGGATGGCTTGGGATGTGAGCTTCATGATGCGCAGCAAGCTGCGCAATCTGCGTATCACTCTGGCGGAATATGATCCGGCGAATGCGATGGTGTTTCAGGCGGCGTCGGCCGGGCTGAATGGGGTGATGGCCGTTGATCTGGTGGCGATGTCGCGCACCCGCACCCGGATGGCGCTGGAGATGGAATTGGAGGCGACGACTTTGTCGGCGCGGCTGATGTTGCAATCACTGAAACTGGCGCGCAACAAGCTGAACAAACGGTTCCATCTGCGGGTCGCGGATTATGCGACCGAGTTGGAAGCACGCTATAAACGCAACTGCTGAGGTTTGAGGTCTGGGGCAAGCGTGCGGGCCTGAATTGGCCGGTTTAACCCCCTGCACAAACCATACACACGTCATGCACATC
The DNA here is from genome assembly GCF_900110775.1 of Thalassovita taeanensis. GTDB lineage: Bacteria > Pseudomonadota > Alphaproteobacteria > Rhodobacterales > Rhodobacteraceae > Litorimicrobium > Litorimicrobium taeanense. Next base: position 339,187 of record NZ_FOEP01000003.1, read on the forward strand.
CCATGCATATCGCAGGTGCAGCATTTTCACAGAAGATGCGCGCCGCCTTTGGTCCAGCCGTGTGCAGGTCTTCGCAGGCACTGGCCCCTGACCGTGGCATGTCAGGATGGCCAGAGGGGCGTGCAAAGATTTTCGCGCTTCAGCTGGATGGGAACCCTTGTGGGGCCAAAATCAGTAGCGTTTCGAATCTGCCGGGTAGACGCCGAGGATGGAGGTTTCGGTGGTGAAGTAGGCGAGTTCGTCAAGTGCCAGTTTGACGTTGGCGTCTTCGGGGTGGCCTTCGATATCGGCATAGAATTGCGTCGCGGTGAAGGAGCCGCCGACCATGTAGCTTTCGAGCTTGGTCATGTTGACGCCGTTGGTGGCAAAACCGCCCATCGCCTTATAGAGCGCGGCAGGGATGTTGCGGACCTGAAACACGAGGCTGGTCATCATGCCGTCGGCGCCACGGCGGGCGTAATCGGCCTCGCGGGACATGATCAGGAATCGGGTGGTGTTGTTGCCTTGATCCTCGATATGCTTGGCGAGCACATCCAGACCATAGATTTCACCGGCCAGTTCACCGGCCAGCGCCGCGAGCGACGGGTCGTGCTGTTCGGCGACATGTTTGGCAGAGCCGGCGGTGTCGGCGCCGACGATGCGGTGAATGTTGTGGTCGCGCAGGAAATTCTTGCACTGACCCAGCAGGACAGTGTGGCTCATCGCGGTTTTGACCTGATCCAGCCGGGTGCCGGGCAGGGCGAGCAGGTTGATGTGCACCCGCACGAAGGCCTCGTCGATGATATGCAGGCCGGAATCGGGCAGCAGCGAGTGGATATCGGCCACGCGGCCATAGGTGGAGTTTTCGACCGGCAGCATTGCAAGGTCTGCATCGCCGTTGCGGACCGCATCGATTGCATCTTCGAAGGTGCGGCAGGGCAGTGCCTCCATCGTGGGGCGTGCCTGATGGCAGGCCTGATGGGAGTAGGCGCCCGGTTCGCCCTGAAATGCTATGCGATTGGTCATAGTGTGGTTTTCCTGTCAGTTTGCGCCCCAAGGGCGTTTGGTCGCGGAAACTACACCTTGCGCAGGACAAGGTGAAGCGGATACATACGCGCCGACGGACATGAAACGGACGGGCGAACCATGCTTGACACGATGACATTCACCAAGGTCGTTGGCGCACTTTGCGGCACGCTTTTGATCTTCCTGCTGGGCAGCTGGGCAGCGGACACGCTCTATACCACGGGCGGCGGTCACGGCGACCACGCGGAACAGGCCTATGTGATCGATACCGGCGAAGCAGACGGCCACGGCGCTGCTGAAGCCGAAGAAGGCCCGGATTTCGCAACCCTGCTGGCCTCGGCTGATGTCGAAAGGGGCGCCAAGGTGTTTTCGAAGTGCAAGGCCTGCCACAAGCTGGAAGAGGGCGCGAACGCCACTGGCCCGTCGCTGTACGGGGTTGTTGGCCGCAAGGTTGATTCGCTTCCCGGCTTTGGCTATTCCGGTGCGCTGGAAGCCGTTGCCGAGGTTTGGGACCCCGAGAATCTTCAGGAGTTCCTAGCCAACCCCAAAGGGTTTGCACCGGGCACCAAGATGTCGTTTGCCGGTCTGAAAAAGATCGAAGATCGCGCCAACCTGATTGCTTATCTCGACAGCATCGACGGCTGATCTGATCAGTACTGAGATTTTTGAGGGCCGCTTCCCCGCCGGGCAGCGGCCTTTTGCATGGGCGGGGCAATGATTGTGTCAATCACGGCGATCTCACGCATTCTCAACTTGAACATGGGCCAAGCTGCGCTTTAGCTTACATAACGCATAAGAGCAGGCCCGCAGCGGCCCGTCGCAGGAGGATGAGCAAATGAACCGCACCCGGACCCGTGCACAGGCTGCCGAAAAAGCCGCCCCACAGGCGATGCGGCTGATCCTGACCGCGTTGATGGCGCTGGGCATGGCGCTGATGGCGCTGCCTGCGCTGGCGCAGGACAAGATGATTGACAGTCATGGGTATTCCTATTTCGGTGATCTGAAGTATCCGGCAGATTATCCGCATTTCGACTATGTGAATCCCGAGGCGCCCAAGGGTGGCGAAATCGCGCTGTGGGCGCCGGGGACGTTTGATTCAATGAACCCCTACAGCCGCAAGGGCCGGGCCGGGCGGTACAGTTGGATGGTGTATGAAAGCCTGCTGGGCGAAGAGCCGTCGAGCGGCGGCGGTGCCCCTGCGGATGTGAATGGCGAGATGTACGGGCTGTTGGCCGAGCGGCTGGAATATCCTGAAAGCAAGGATTGGGTGATTTTCCACATGCGCCCCGAGGCGCGGTTTTCCGATGGCACCCCGGTTACGGCGCATGACGTGGTTTTCACCCACAACCTGTTTCTGGAGCAGGGGCTGCCGTCTTATGCGCAGGCCGTGGCCAAGCGGGTTCTGACCGCCGAGGCGCTGGATGATCACACGGTGAAATTCACCTTCGCCACCGGAATTTCGCGCCGCAGCCTGATTGATCAGGTTGGCAGCACCCCGGTGTTTCCGCGCAAGTGGTATGAGGACAATGACGCCCGCCTGGACGAGCCGCGTCTGGATGCGGCGCCCGGTTCGGGGCCCTATGTGCTTGACAGCTATGACGTGAACCGCCGGATCGTGTATCGCCGCAACCCTGATTACTGGGGGCGGCATCTGCCGATCAATCAGGGGCGGCACAACTTTGACAGCATCCGCATCGAATATTTCGCCGACGATTCCGCCGCGTTCGAGGCATTCAAGGCCGGGGAATACACCTTCCGCGCCGAGGGCAATTCCAAGCAGTGGGCCACCGGGTACGAGTTTCCGGCAGTCACGAAGGGCTATGTCAAACGCGAAGAGCTGCCGGATGGCACGCCGCCCGAACCTTCGGGGATCGTGTTCAACCTGGGGCGCGAGATTTTCAAGGACAAGCGGGTCCGCGAGGCCGTGGCGCTGGGGTTCAACTTCGAGTGGACCAACGCCTCGTTGCAATATGGGCTGTTCAAGCAGCGGAATTCCTTTGTGCAGGGGTCGCATCTTGAGGCCAAGGGCGTGCCCGAAGGGGCGGAGCTGGAGCTGTTGAAATCGCTGGGCGATCTGGTGCCTGCCGAACTGCTGACCGAACCTGCTGTCATGGCGCATACTTCGAGCGCTGATCGGCTGACGGATCGGCGCAACCTGCGCCGGGCGATGAAGCTGTTGGACGCGGCCGGGTGGCCCGTGGGCAGCGACGGCATTCGTCGCAATGCCAAGGGGCAAAAGCTGACCATCGACTTTCCGATGTCGTCAAGCGGGTCGGCGACGATGGATGCGGTGGTGGAAACCTTCGTGAAAAACCTGGTGGCGATGGGGATCGACGCGCATTCCGAAAAGGTTGACCCCTCGCAATTCACGCTGCGCACGCGGGATCGCGATTATGACCTGGTCTTCGACGGCTACCGCGCGTTTCTGGATACCGGCACCGGCTTGATGCAGATGTATGGATCGGGCGAGGCGGCGTTCAGCCTGTTCAACCCCGCCGGGCTGGCCAGCCCGCTGGTGGACAAGCTGATCGATATATCGCTGGAAACCACCACGGTTGAGGATCGCGACGTGACCCTGACCGCGCTGGACAGGGTGCTGCGGTACGAGCGGTTCATGATTCCGGTCTGGTACAACGACAAGAATTGGGTCGCCTATTGGGATATGTTTGAACACCCCGCCGAATTGCCGACCTATTCGCTGGGTGTGCTGGATTTCTGGTGGTTCAACGCAGACAAGGCCGCCGCGTTGAAAACCGCGGGCGCGCTGAGGTAAGCTGCGCATGGGAGCCTATATTCTCAGGCGTTTGCTGCTGATCATTCCGACCTTGCTGGGGATTATGATCATCAACTTCGCCCTTGTGCAATTCGTGCCAGGTGGCCCGATCGAACAGGTTATTGCCCAGATGCAGGGGCAGGGCGATGTGTTCGAGGGATTTTCGGGCGGGGGCAATGACGCAGGCGCGGCAGTTGCGGGCCCAGAGCAATATATCGGCGCGCGGGGGCTTCCGCCGGAATTCATCGCCAAGCTGGAAAAGGAATTCGGCTTTGATAAACCGCCGTTGGAGCGGTTCATGATGATGCTGTGGAACTATGCGCGGCTGGATTTCGGGACCAGTTATTTCCGGTCGATTTCGGTGATTGATCTGGTGCTGGAAAAGATGCCGGTGTCGATCACGCTGGGGCTGTGGTCAACGCTGATTGCCTATGCGATTTCGATCCCGTTGGGCATTCGCAAGGCGGTGAAGGATGGCAGCGGGTTCGACACCTGGACCAGTGCGGTGATCATCGTCGCCTATGCGATTCCGGGGTTTCTGTTTGCGATCCTGCTGCTGGTGCTGTTCGCGGGCGGGTCATATTGGCAGATTTTCCCGTTACGCGGTCTGACGTCGGATAATTTCGAACAGCTGTCGTGGCTGGGCAAGGCGGCGGATTATCTGTGGCATATCACGCTGCCGGTTGTGGCCTCGACCATCTCGGCGTTTGCGACGCTGACGTTGCTGACCAAGAACAGCTTTCTGGACGAGATCAAGAAACACTATGTGATGACGGCGCGGGCCAAGGGCCTGTCAGAGCATCAGGTGCTGTATGGCCATGTGTTCCGCAACGCGATGCTGATCGTGATTGCCGGGTTTCCGGCGGTTTTCATTGGCGTGTTTTTCGGCGGCTCGCTGATCATCGAGACGATCTTTTCGCTCGACGGTCTTGGTCGTCTGGGGTTCGAGGCCGCCGTGGCGCGCGATTACCCGGTGATCTTCGGCACGCTGTTCATCTTTGGTCTGATCGGGCTGGTGGTCGGCATTCTGTCGGACATCATGTATGTGGTCGTCGATCCACGCATTGACTTCGAGAGGAGGGAAGGCTGATGGCCCTGTCACCGCTCAACCAGCGCCGCTGGAACAACTTCAAACGCAATCGCCGGGCGCTGTGGTCGCTGGTGATTTTCTGCGTGCTGTTCGGCCTGTCGCTGTTCGCCGAGTTCATCGCCAACGATAAGCCGATCCTGATCAGCTATCGCGGGGAATATTATACGCCGATCTTCCGGTTCTATCCTGAAACCGCCTTTGGCGGCGATTTCCAGACCGAGGCCGCGTATCGCGACCCCGAGGTGAAATGCCTGATTGCCAGCGGCGGGTTGGATGCCTGTTTCGATGATCCCGAGGGGGTTATGGTCGAGGCCGAGCAAACGGGGATCGTGGATGGTCAGGCGATCAAGGCGGGCTGGGCGATCTGGCCGCCAATCCCTTATAGTTACCGCACCACGGTGGATCGACCGGGGGCTGCGCCGCTGGCGCCGAATGCGCAGAACTGGCTGGGCACCGATGACACCAAACGCGATGTGGTGGCGCGGGTGATTTATGGCTTCCGGCTGTCGATCCTGTTCACGCTGATCGTAACGACGCTGGCCAGCGTTCTGGGCATCGTTGCGGGGGCGTTGCAGGGCTATTTCGGCGGCTGGCTGGACCTGATTTTCCAGCGCGTAATCGAGATCTGGGGTGCGACGCCGTCGCTGTATGTGATCATCATCCTGTTTGCCATTCTGGGCCGCAGTTTCTGGCTGTTGGTCTTTATCACGGTGCTGTTTGGCTGGACCTCGCTTGTGGGGGTGGTGCGGGCGGAATTTCTGCGCGCGCGCAATCTGGAGTATGTCCGCGCGGCCAAGGCGCTGGGGGTGGGCAACACGGTGATCATGTTCCGCCATATGCTGCCGAATGCGATGGTGGCGACGGTGACAATGCTGCCCTTCATCGTGACCGGCACAATTGCCACGCTGGCGAGCCTGGATTTTCTGGGCTTCGGCCTGCCCAGTTCGGCGCCCTCGCTGGGCGAGCTGACGCTTCAGGCGAAGCAGAACCTGCAGGCGCCCTGGCTGGCCTTCACCGCGTTTTTCACCTTTGCGATCATGCTGTCGCTCTTGGTGTTCATCTTCGAGGGCGTGCGTGATGCGTTTGACCCCAGAAAGACGTTTCAATGAGCGGGTCTGTCTGCATATCGTCCCTGCAATGCAAGTTGACGGGTCTGTTCGGGACACTGGTTGTGATCTGCGGCACTGCGCTGGCCTGGGTGGTGTTTGAGGGTCTAAGTTCGGGAGCGTCGATTGGCCTGATGCTAGGGCTACTGATCGTGCCGCTGTGGCCCACGAGTTGCGCGGTGGGGCTGGCCGTGATCCTGCGGGTGATGCAGCGTCCGCCGGGCTGGCTTGCACTAGCAGCGGCTGCGGGCGGTGCTGTTTGGGCGGTGATCATGTTGAATATGCTGGAGCGCCTATGAGCCTGCTTGAGGTCAAGAACCTGACCGTGGCCTTCCGCCAGGATGGCAAGATGAATCAGGCCGTCAAAGGCGTGAGCTTTACGCTGAACCGCGGGGAGACCGTGGCGCTGGTCGGTGAAAGCGGCTCGGGTAAATCGGTCACGGCGCTGAGCACTGTGTCGCTGCTGGGCGGATCGGCCGAGGTGGGTGGCTCGGTCACCTATGACGGGCAGCAGATGATCGGCGCGGATGAGACGATGCTGCGCAAGGTGCGCGGCAACGACATCAGTTTTATTTTCCAAGAACCGATGACCAGCCTGAACCCGCTGCACACGATCGAAAAGCAGCTGGTGGAATCGCTGGCACTGCATCAGGGGCTGGTGGGGGCAGCGGCACGGGCGCGAATATTAGAGCTGCTGCAAAAGGTCGGCATTCGTGATGCCGAAAGCCGTCTGGGGGCCTATCCGCATCAGCTGTCAGGTGGGCAGCGCCAGCGGGTGATGATCGCCATGGCGCTGGCCAACAAGCCCGATGTCCTGATTGCGGACGAGCCGACAACGGCGCTGGACGTGACCATTCAGGCGCAGATCCTGGAGCTGCTGGCCGAGCTGAAGGCCGAGGAAAACATGGGGCTGCTGTTCATCACCCATGATCTGGGCATCGTCAAACGCATCGCCGACAAGGTCTGCGTGATGAAGGACGGCGAAATTGTCGAGGCAGGCCCGACGGAGCAGATATTTGCCAACCCGCAGCATCCCTATACGCGCACATTGCTGGCAGCACGCGCAGTGGGGCAGCCCGCGCCGGTGCCCGAGGGCGCGGCAGAGCTGATCCGCACCGACCACCTCAAGGTCTGGTTCCCGATCCAGCGGGGGTTTTTCAAAACCGTAGTCGGCCACGTCAAGGCGGTGAATGACGCCAGTATCAGCGTGCGTGCGGGCGAAACGCTTGGGATCGTCGGTGAAAGTGGCTCGGGCAAGACAACGCTGGCGCTGGCGATCATGCGGCTGATCGGCTCTGAAGGCGGGATCACCTATGACGGGCAGGACGTGCGCGGCTGGTCCACGCGCAAGCTGCGCAGCCTGCGCAAGGATATGCAGATCGTGTTTCAGGATCCGTTCGGATCGCTGTCGCCGCGCATGACCTGTGAACAGATCATCGCCGAGGGGCTGGGCGTGCACGGGGTCGATCCGGGGCGCAACCGCCGCGATATGGTGGCGGAAGTGATGACTGAAACTGGCCTCGACCCGGCCACGATGCACCGCTATCCGCATGAGTTTTCGGGCGGTCAGCGCCAACGCATCGCCATTGCCCGCGCCATGATCCTGCGCCCGCGCCTTGTGGTGCTGGACGAGCCGACCTCGGCGCTGGACATGACGGTTCAGGTGCAGATCGTCGATCTTCTGCGCCAGTTGCAGGTCAAACATGGGCTGGCTTATCTGTTCATCAGCCACGACCTGAACGTGGTCCGCGCCATGAGCCACAAGGTGATGGTGATGAAGCAGGGCGATGTCATCGAAGCCGGGCGCGCGGAAGACGTCTTTTCCGCGCCGCAGACCGAATACACCCGCGCGCTTCTGTCCGCCGCGCTGGAACCCACGCCAGTACCCGCCCCGGTCACTGCTGGCTGAGAACTCGTATCTCACATTTTGGAAATATCCCCGCCGGAGGCTTCTGTTCGCACGGTTGTGTGCCTCCGGCGGGGGTATTTGACAAAATGTGAAGCCGGGGATCACAATCCGGGAAGGTCCAGCACCAGCGCGGCGTGGTCGCTGGCATGCGGGCGGTGATGGCCGGTCTGCGCCAGATGCGGGCCGGGGTTACGGTGGGCTTCAAGGCTCATCCCTGAGCGGATCACCTGCGGCACGGCATCGGGCCAGCGGCGGGCGACTGCGGGGCTGGCAAGTATCGCGTCGGGGTGGCCGTAAAGCTGTTGGTGCGTATTGTGCCAGGACCAGCGGTCCTCGGACGGCAAGCGATCAAGCAGATTGACCGAGAAATCACCCAGCAACGGTGCGAGCGCGCTTTTTGAGCTGCTTCTGCGGGCGGGTTCGTTCAGATCCCCCAGCACCAGCCACAGCGCATGGGCAGGATCGGCAAAGCGGCGGGTGATCAGGCGGTGGAGGGCTTGTGCTTCGGCGTGGCGGGTGGCCCAGACTTGTGGCGTGTCAGGGTAGGGCGCCTTGAAGTGGCAGATGAACAGGGTCAGCCCCCGCGTTTCGACCTGCAGCACGTCGCGGCGAAACACCGGCAGGTCAGGAGCGGCGCCGGGCAGGGTCAGCCCCAGATCCGCGGGGGTCAGGCTGGCGTGGCTTTGCACGCTGTCCAGCGGCCGACGCGACAACACGGCCACGTCGAGCCCGCGCCCGTCGTTGCCGGGCAAGCAGTGGCGATAGGGGTAATTCACGCCGATCGGCGCAAGGACGTTGTCGTGGAAATGGTCCAGCGTCTCCTGATCGAAGACCTCTTGCAGTGCCAGAACATCGGCCTGCGTTTCGCGGATCACCTGCGCGGTCAGGTGTCGGTCGGCCTTATCCAGCCGGGCGGCCTGAGGCCCCTGATCGCGGGGCATGTCACCGTCGCGCGCGCCATCCAGATGGGTGCCGCGCAGGCGCAGGTTTTGCAGGTTGAAGGTGGCAATCCTCACACTCGCCTCCGGTCTGCTCTGGGGCCAAAACTGTCGGGCGCTTAGATCGCCGAAGAATGCCCGGACTTGCTGAGATCATAGGCGTCAAAGCTGCGGGCGACGATCCGGGTCAGCGGGCGCGCGTCTGGCGGGATATGCAGGTCGCCGTTGTGCACTTCAAGCGTATCTGGAAAGGCGCTGAGCGTGTCGTTGAACATATCGGTCATCCGCTCAGCCGTGACTGCAAACCGCTGTTGCAGTTCGAGGGTATCGACACGGAAATCGCACATCAGCATTTCGATGATGCGGCTGCGCAGGCGGTCTTCGTCTGAAAAGACATGCCCTTTGGACACCGAGAAACGGCCATCGCGGATGGCGGCGGTATGGGCCCCGGTGGCCGGTGCATTCTGGGTATAGCCTTGCGGAAAGCGCGAGATCGAGGAGGCGCCGACACCGATCAGCACATCAGAGGTATCATCGGTGTAGCCCTGAAAGTTGCGCCGCAACGAGCCTGCTTTTTGCGCGATGGCCAGCCCGTCAGAGGGGGCGGCGAAGTGGTCGATCCCGACCTCGGCGTAGTTGTCCCACAGAAACATCCGACGGGCGGTTTCGAACAGTTCCAGCCGCTCTTGCGGGGTGGGCAGGGTCTCTGACGGGATCATCTGCTGACGCTTGGCCATCCACGGCACATGCGCATAGCCATAAAGCGCAACCCGGTCCGGGTTCAGCGACAGCAGTTTCTGCACACTTTCCGTGATGCGTTCGCGCGATTGATGCGGCAGGCCGAACAGGATGTCGGCATTCAGGCTGTAGACACCATGCGCGCGAATCGCTTCGATCGCGTCGCGGGTTACTTCATAGCCCTGAATCCGGCCAATGGTCTGCTGAATCTGATCGTCAAAATCCTGCACCCCGATCGAGGCGCGGTTCATGCCTGCGGCGGCGAGCGCGGTCAGGCGGGCATCGTCAATCTCGTTCGGATCAATCTCGACCGAAAACTCGGCATTTTCGGCGAAAGGCGCGACCTCGGCGATTGCTTCGGCCAGATCGGTCATCATTTCGGCGGACAAAAGCGTGGGCGTGCCGCCGCCCCAATGCAGCCGCGAAAGACGCACGCCTTCAGGGAGAATCGCTGCCAGTAGTTTCAACTCGGCTTTCAGGGTTTCTAGGTACGCGGCAACCGGGGCTTGAGTTTGCGTGCCTTGAGTCCGGCAAGCGCAGAACCAGCAGAGCCGGCGACAAAAGGGCACATGCACATAAAGGGATATGTTGGAGTTTGGCGCTATCTCCTTGACCCATATAGAAAATTTACCCGCACCGACCGTCTTTGAGAAGTGCGGTGCTGTGGGGTAACTGGTATATCGAGGCACTTTGGCATCGAACAGACCGAGTTTTGCAAGTTGCGTTTTTGGCTTCATAAGCCTAGCCTTTAGTAGGAACAGGACTGGCCTACTTTGACCCAGATCAAGCGCGCGGACGGAAATCATGCTGAAAGAAGAAACACTTTCGACACCACACGACTGCACCGAATGCCCAATTCGACACCGGGCTGTCTGCGCGCGTTGCGAAAGCGACGAGCTGGAGGTGTTGGAAGAGATTAAATATTATCGCAGCTTCCAGGCTGGCCAGACAGTGATCTGGTCGGGCGACAAGATGGATTTTGTCGGTTCCGTCGTGACAGGAATCGCGACATTGACCCAGACAATGGAAGACGGGCGCACCCAGATGGTGGGCCTGTTGCTGCCCAGCGATTTTGTTGGGCGTCCGGGGCGTGACGGATCGGCCTATGACGTGGTGGCGACAACCGATCTGGTGATGTGCTGCTTCCGCAAGAAGCCGTTCGAGACGATGATGGAGCGCACGCCGCATGTGGCGCAGCGCCTGTTGGAAATGACGCTGGACGAACTGGATGCGGCACGCGAATGGATGCTGGTGCTGGGGCGCAAGACTGCGCGTGAAAAGATCGCCAGCCTGTTGTCGATCATCGCCCGGCGCGATGCCACGCTGAACCTGCGCACGCCGCAGGGGGCGCTGGTGTTCGATCTGCCGCTGACCCGCGAGGCGATGGCCGATTATCTGGGCCTGACGCTGGAAACGGTCAGCCGTCAGATTTCGGCGCTGAAACGCGACGGGGTGATTGTGCTGGAAGGCAAACGCCACATTACAGTGCCGGATTTCAACCGGTTGCTGGACGAGGCGGGCGACGACAGCGACGGCGGCATGTTCGCCTAAGTTAAACAGAGGGGCGCTGGCGCTAGGATTTGCGCTGCGCCTCGGCTTCGGCGGCCTTGCCTTTGCTCTCTTGGCCATTTCCCCATTTCATCAGGCCCAGCCCCGCCAGCATCACGCCGATGCCGCCAAAGACCAGCGCCAGAAAAATTCCCAGCTGTACAAGAATGTGTAGTCCCATCTTTGCGATCTCCTGTTGCCATGGTTTCGCAATCATCGGGCCAAGGGGAAGGGGGCCATACGGCCCCCTGCATTTAGATCAGTGCGCCATGAACACCGGCAGATCGGCCTGTTCCAGCATCGAGCGGGTTGCACCGCCCAGAATGGCCTCGCGGAAGCGGGAATGGCCATAGGCCCCCATCACCACCAGATCGGCGTTGGTGTCGTCAGCATGGCGCAGCAGCACATCCGAGACCCGCGGCATGGTTTTTGACAGAACGTCAATTTCCACTTTCACGTCATGACGTGCCAGAAATTGCGACAATTGCCCACCGGGATCCGACCGGCTGGGGCCGTGGACTGGCGGATCAATCACGACCACGCGCACGGTGTCGGCGGCTTGCAGAATTGGCAAGGCAGCGCGCACGGCGGCCATCGCCTCGTTGCTTTCGTTCCATGCGATCGACACGTTCTTGGCGGCAGAGATGGGCTTGCCCTTGGCGGGCAGCATGATCACCGGCACTTTGCCGTCAAACATCGCCGCCTCCAGGATCGGTTCAAGCTCGGCCCCGCGTTTTTCGCCATATGGCTGCGGCAGAATAGCCAGATCCGAGAAGCGCGCCCGCATCGCCACATGCCGACCAATATCGGCCAGTTGCGCCACACCGGTTTCCGAACTCCACCGGATGCCCGAAGCGTCAAGCACATGTTTGACACGGGCTTCGACGGCCTGCGCCTCTTCATGGGCGCGCGTGATGGTTTCTTGCAGCACCATCGCGTTGGCCCCGGCATAGTAATATCCGGTCTGTGTCCGGTCCACGCCCATGCACAGCACATCAAGATGCGCATCACCCGCATTCGCAAGGGCAATGCCCTGTTCCAGAACCGGATCCACCAACTTGGGATCGGTCAGGACCGAGAATAAAGTCTTATAGGCCATTTCACCCTCCATTCGCTTAAAACGACTTGAGATCACGTTAGGGTGCGGAATGGTCTTTGGCTTTGATACGTGTCAACAAATCGAAACGCAAATTTTGACACAGATCAAGGCAGGGCGGCGCACAGGCACGCATTAAGACAATCAGTCTGGAACCGCCTGAGCGGCATACGAATCGTTCAGGAATTAGACGAAGGGACGCAAAATGAGTAATTATATCAAGCTGATCGTGCTTGGCTTGATCACGCTTCTGGCGATGATCGCGGCCAACTATGCGCGCGATGTGGCTTACATGGTGAACGCGCTGACAATCGCGCTGGTCGCCGGAGGCTTTTTTCTGTGGACATTGCGCCATACTGACGAGGAAACGTCAGATGTCGATTTGTCCGGGGAATACATGGATGGGGTGGTGCGCGCGGGCGTGATCGCGACCTCGTTCTGGGGAGTTGTCGGCTTTTTGGTAGGCGTGACAATCGCATTCCAATTGGCTTTTCCGCAGCTTAATTTCGACTGGGCTCAGGGCTATGCCAACTTTGGCCGCCTGCGCCCTCTTCACACCTCGGCGGTGATTTTCGCCTTTGGTGGCAACGCTTTGATCGGAACATCGTTCTATGTGGTTCAACGCACCAGCGCCGCGCGGCTTTGGGGCGGCAATCTGGCGTGGTTCGTGTTCTGGGGCTATCAGCTGTTCATCGTGCTGGCCGCAACCGGGTATCTTCTGGGCGCGACCCAGTCGAAAGAATACGCCGAGCCGGAATGGTATGTTGACCTGTGGCTGACCGTCGTCTGGCTGAGCTATCTGGCGGTTTTCGTCGGTACGCTGGTCAAGCGGAAAGAAAAGCACATCTACGTCGCCAACTGGTTCTATCTGTCCTTCATCATCACCGTGGCAATGCTGCATGTGATGAACAACCTGTCGATCCCGGTTTCGGTCTTCGGGTCCAAGTCGGTTCAGGTCTTTTCGGGCGTGCAAGACGCAATGACGCAGTGGTGGTATGGCCACAACGCCGTGGGCTTCTTCCTGACTGCGGGTTTTCTGGGCATGATGTATTACTTCGTGCCGAAACAGGCCGAGCGTCCCGTCTATTCCTATAAGCTGTCGATCATCCACTTCTGGGCGCTGATCTTCATCTATATCTGGGCTGGGCCGCACCACTTGCATTATACCGCGTTGCCGGATTGGGCTTCGACCCTCGGCATGGTGTTCTCGATCGTTCTGTGGATGCCCAGCTGGGGCGGCATGATCAACGGTCTGATGACGCTGTCGGGCGCTTGGGACAAGCTGCGCACCGATCCGATCATCCGTATGATGGTTATCTCGGTTGGCTTTTACGGCATGTCCACGTTCGAGGGTCCGATGATGTCGATCCGCGCGGTGAACTCGCTGTCGCACTATACCGACTGGACCATCGGTCACGTTCATTCCGGTGCCTTGGGCTGGAACGGTATGATCACCTTTGGCGCGCTGTACTTCCTGACGCCGAAGCTGTGGAACCGTGAGCGGCTCTATTCGCTCAGCCTTGTGTCCTGGCACTTCTGGCTCGCGACCATCGGCATCATTCTCTACGCCGCTTCGATGTGGGTGACGGGGATCATGGAAGGCCTGATGTGGCGCGAAGTCGACGCAAACGGTTTCCTTGTGAACTCGTTCGCTGACACGGTTGCCGCGAAGTTCCCGATGTATGTGGTGCGTGGAACCGGGGGTCTGATGTACCTCGGGGGCGGATTGATCATGTGCTACAACCTTTGGATGACTGTGAAACGTTCGCCGGCTGTTGAAGCCACGAACAGCACAGTCCCGGCTGAATAAGGAGGGCCGGACAATGGCAATTCTCGACAAACACGCGATCCTTGAACGCAACGTTACGCTGCTGGCCATCTTTGCCTTCCTCGTTGTGACCATCGGGGGGATCGTACAGATCGCCCCGCTGTTCTGGCTGGAAAATACGATCGAGGACGTAGAGGGCATGCGCCCCTACGCCCCGCTCGAGCTGGCCGGGCGCGACATCTATGTGCGCGAAGGCTGCTATGTGTGCCATAGCCAGATGATCCGCCCGATGCGGGACGAGGTCGAACGCTATGGCCACTACTCGCTGGCGGCGGAATCGCAGTATGACCACCCGTTTCAGTGGGGGTCCAAGCGGACCGGGCCGGATCTGGCCCGCGTCGGTGGCCGTTATTCGGATGACTGGCACCTTGATCACCTGCGCAACCCGCAATCGGTTGTGCCGGAATCGGTCATGCCGAAATACGGTTTCCTTGAAAACCGCATGATCGACGGCAAGTATATTCAGGATCTCATGAGCACGCACCGCTTGGTTGGTGTGCCCTATACCGACGAGATGCTGGAAAACGCGCAGGCTGATTTCACCGCGCAATCTGACCCGGACAGCGACTTCGATGCGCTGCTGGAACGCTATCCCGGTGCTCAGGTTCGCAACTTTGACGGTCAGGCCGGGATCTCCGAAGCGGATGCTCTGATCTCCTATCTCCAAATGTTGGGCACGTTGGTTGATTTCTCGACCTTCACCCCCGACGCAAGCCGGTAAGGGAGGGCACGGATATGGAAACCTATTCCCTGCTCAGAGAGTTCGCCGACAGCTGGATGTTGCTGCTTTTGTTTGGCTTTTTCGTTGGCATGATCATCTTCGTGATGCGCCCCGGCGGAACCAAGACCTATAAGGACGTTGCTGACATCCCGTTCCGGCATGAAGACAAACCCGCCGCAGACGGCGGTCCCGCCAAGGAGGCGTGAGGATATGGCTAAACAACCTCAGAAGAAGCAAGACCATGGCACGACCGGCCATGAATGGGACGGTATTGAAGAGCTGAACACACCGCTGCCGCGTTGGTGGCTGTGGACATGGTACGCCTGTATCGTCTGGGCCATCCTGTATTCGGTCGCCTATCCGGCGTGGCCGGGGATCAAGGCGGCCACGCCGGGCCTGCTGGGCTGGTCCACCCGCGCCAATGTTCAGACCGAGATTGACATGGCCGAAGCGCGGTTGGCGCCGATGAACGTCAAGCTGGAGGCGGCGGATCTGACAGCCATCGCCGGTGACCCCGAGTTGCAAACCTATGCCGCGTCGGCAGGTGGTGCGGTGTTCAAAACCTGGTGCGCACAGTGCCACGGTTCGGGCGCCGCGGGGGCCAAGGGCTATCCCAACCTGCTGGATGACGACTGGCTTTGGGGCGGGGATATCGAGGCGATCCACACCACGGTCACCCACGGGATCCGCAACACGGACGACGACGATGCGCGGTTCTCGCAAATGCCCGCATTCGGTCGTGACGAGCTGTTGGAGCCTGTGCAGATTGATCAGGTCGTCAACTTCGTGATGTCGCTGTCCGACACGCCGCAGGATCCCACGATGGTCGCCGAAGGTGCCGTTGTGTTCGAGGACAACTGCGCCGCCTGCCATATGGAAGATGGCACCGGGGATCGTGCACAGGGTGCGCCGGACCTGACCGATGCGATCTGGCTCTATGGTGGTGATTTCGCCACGCTCAAGACCACGGTGTCGAACGCCCGCTTTGGTGTAATGCCAAACTGGAACACGCGCCTGTCCGAGGCCGAGATCCGCGCCGTGTCTGCATACGTCCACCAGTTGGGCGGCGGCGAGTAAGTTACAAGAATACCCATGGGCGTTTCCTGCGCCCATGGGTCGGCACCGGTCTTCCGTCCTGTTCGCGCGTTTCCTGGAGGGCCGGTGCCACCTTTTTCCCGCAAGACCCCCCGAGCTGTCAAGCAAACCCGGTCTGCGGGGTCACGCCTTACAGATCATAGGGATCGGTATTGCGGATCGGATCGACCCACCAATTGCCCCGCGGCAACCAACGGCGCGGTTTGCGCGCTTGGGGGCGTGGCGCATCACGCAGCTGCACAGTGTTGGTTCGCGTGGCCGTCATGAAAGATTGAGCATAAATTCCCAGCATGGCATTCCCTTTCCAAGTTGCTGAATTGTGCTTTTATCATGACGTAAAACCTGCAATTCTGCGATTCAGGAATAATTCCGTACTGTAAGCTGGGGTTACATAATGGATTGGCGCGGCCTTCCTTCGCTCAGCGCGCTTCGGGCCTTTTCCGCCTTTCATCAGGCCGGGTCGATGTCGGCGGCGGGGACGGCGCTGAATGTCAGCCACGCGGCCATTTCGCAGCAGATCAAGGCGCTTGAGGCGCATCTGGGCGTGACGTTGCTGGATCGGTCAACCCGGCTTCCGGGTTTGACCGCAGATGGCGCCCGCCTGGCCGAGGCGCTGGAGCAGGGGTTCGACACCGTCGCGCGCGCGGTGGCCGAGCTGACGGGGGCGGATGCGAACCGCCCGTTGCAGCTGTCGGTCACGCCGTCTTTTGCCTCGGGGTGGCTGATGCCGCGCCTCGCTGATTTTCGTCACCACCACCCGCAGATCGACCTGATGATCGATCCCACGTCCGAGGTGAAAACCCTGGCCCCCGGCGGGATCGACATCGCCCTGCGCTATGGCAATGGGCAGTGGCCGGGGCTGCAGGCCGAGCGGTTGATCTCGTCGCCCATTGTGATTGTCGCGGCCCCCGGCGTTGTCGATGGCGAGGGGCCACACGCGCCTGAGGACCTGAGGAATTACCATTGGTTGCAAGAGCTTGGCACCAGCGAGGCCACCGATTGGCTGGACCTGCACGGGGTCACGCCGGACCGGGCCAAGGGCATGACCACGCTGCCCGGCAATCTGATGATTGATGCCGCCAGAAACGGGCAGGGCATCGGCGTGGTCGCCCGCGTCTTTGTCGCGGCAGATATTGACGCGGGCCGCCTTATTCAGCTGTTTCAAGATGATCGCCGCAAGGGGTATTATGTGGTCACGCGCCCCGGCGTGCAGCGCCCGCCGTTGCGCGCGATGGTGAACTGGCTGCGCAAGCAGGCGGCGGAATAGATGTTTTTCAGAGTCAGATTTGATGCAGGTCAAGGTCTGGCCAGCACAAGCCTGTGACAAGAACGTAAATTGAACCATAGCCGGAGTGATTCCGTGTCGCAGACCGAACCCGAAGCCCCCCCAAGCCTTTACGCGGCCCGCGAGCCGATTTTCCCCCGCCGCGTCAAAGGCAAGTTCCGGTCGCTGAAGTGGGTTATCATGGCGGTGACGCTGGGGATTTATTACCTTGCCCCCTGGATCAGATGGGACCGTGGCCCGCAACTGCCGGATCAGGCGATTCTGATTGATATGGCCAACCGCCGGTTCTTTTTCTTCTGGATCGAGATCTGGCCGCATGAATTCTATTTCATCGCCGGGCTTCTGGTGATGGCGGGGCTGGGGCTGTTCCTGTTCACCTCGGCGCTTGGCCGGGTCTGGTGCGGCTATACCTGTCCGCAGACCGTCTGGACCGACCTGTTCATTCTTGTCGAGCGATGGATCGAGGGCGACCGAAATGCGCGCCTGCGCCTGCACCGACAGAAAAAGCTGGATTTTCGCAAGGCGCGGCTCAGGCTGACCAAGTGGGTTGTCTGGCTGCTGATCGGCATGGCCACGGGCGGCGCTTGGGTGTTCTATTTCGCCGATGCGCCCACGTTGCTGGTTGATCTGTTTACGCTTCAGGCGCATCCGATCGCCTATATGTTCGTGGCCTCGCTGACGCTGACCACCTTTCTGTTTGGCGGGTTCTTCCGTGAACAGATTTGCGTTTACGCCTGCCCGTGGCCGCGTATTCAGGCGGCGATGATGGACGAGGACACCCTTACCGTTGGCTATCGCAGCTGGCGGGGCGAGCCGCGCGGCAAGCATCGCAAGGCCGAAACCACCGAGCCGCAGGGCGATTGCATCGACTGCATGGCCTGCGTCAACGTCTGCCCGATGGGGATCGACATCCGCGATGGTCAGCAGTTGGAATGCATCACCTGCGCCCTGTGCATTGATGCCTGTGACGAAGTGATGGACAAAATCGGCAAGCCACGCGGGCTGATCGACTATATGGCGCTGACGGACGAGGCGGCGGAACGTGCGGGCAAACCGGTCAAGCCGGTGATGAAGCATATCCTGCGACCGCGCACGCTGATGTATACTGCGCTGTGGTCGCTGGTTGGAATCGGGCTGGTGGTGGCGCTGTTTATCCGCCCCGACATTGACCTGACCGTGGCGCCGGTGCGCAATCCCACCTTTGTTACCCTGTCTGACGGGTCGGTGCGCAACACCTATGACGTGCGTCTGCGCAACAAGCACGGCGAAGATCGGCCCTTCCTGATTTCGCTCAAGGGCGATCCGGCCTTGCGGGTCGAGCTGGAAGGCACGATCTATAGCTCGGTCACGGTGCCTGCTGACAGCACCCACTTGCAGCGGGTCTATGTGATTGCGCCCAAGGGATCGGCGCCTGCGGAACACCGGCGGACCGAGTTCCGCATCTGGGTCGAAGATACCGCAAGCGGCGAACGCGCCTATAAGGACACTGTGTTTAACGGAAGGACAAACTGATGGCTGTGCGCGAAATTACCGGGCGTCATGTCTTCATGGGCTTCGTTGCCGCATTCGGCATCATCATCGGGGTGAATATCCTGCTGGCGGTGCAGGCGGTGCGCACGTTCCCCGGGCTTGAGGTGAAGAACTCTTATGTTGCCAGTCAGGAGTTCAACGTCCGCAAGGACGCGCAAGAGGCACTGGGCTGGACCGTGCGCGCAGACGAGGCTGACGGGGTTGTGGTGCTGAAGATCACCGACGCCACCGGGCAGCCGGTGCGCGTCAAACAGCTGCATGCCATCGTGGGGCGCGCCACCCAGATCGCTGATGATGTCGAGCCGGATTTCGCCTTTGACGGTGCCGCCTATACCGCGCCACTTGAACTGGCGGGGGGGAATTGGAACATTCGCATGACCGCGCTGGCCGATAACGGAACCGAGTTCACCCAACGGGTTATTCTGCACGTCAAAAGGTAAACCACGATGACTGCCGCGATGCGCCCTGCGCCCTCTGCCTGTCCCGCCTGTGCCGCCGCCCCCGCGGCCGAGGCTTTGGCCGAACTTGCACTGCCCAAAGAGGCGCGGATTGCCCTGTCGGTGCCTGCGGTGCATTGCGCCGCCTGCATTTCAACGGTGGAGCGGGCGCTGGCCGCCGCCCCCGGTGTTCATTCCGCTCGTGTCAACCTGACCCTGAAACGCGCCAGCATCGAGGCGGACCCAGATGTCATGCCCGACGACCTGATCCGCGTGCTGGACGGCATCGGATACGAGGCGCACGAGCTGGACGCGGGCACGCTTTCGGCGACGCAGACCGACAAGTCCGGGCGCGAGTTGTTGATGCGGCTGGCGGTTGCGGGCTTTGCCTCGATGAACGTGATGCTGCTGTCGGTGGCGGTGTGGTCGGGGGCGGCCGATGCCACCCGCGATCTGTTCCACTGGATTTCCGCGGCCATCACCCTGCCGACCATTGCCTTTTCGGGCCAGCCGTTTTTCCGCAACGCCTGGGCCGCGCTGCGCGTCGGGCGGCTGAATATGGATGTGCCGATCACGCTGGCCATTGTGCTGGCGGTCGGCACCTCGGTCTGGGAAACCACGCTGTCGGGCGATCACGCCTATTTCGACGCGGCGCTTGCGCTGACCTTCTTTCTGCTGGCCGGGCGGTATCTTGATCACCGCACCCGCGCCATTGCCCGCTCTGCCGCTGAGGAGCTGGCCGCCCTTGAGGTGCCCCGCGCCATCCGCCTGACAGACGGCACAGAGACACAGGTGCCCGTGGCCGAGCTGAGCGTTGGCGATCTGGTGCTGGTCCGCCCCGGTGGCCGTATGCCCGTGGACGGCGAGATTACCCATGGCACGTCCGAGATTGACCGCTCGCTGCTGACCGGGGAAACTTTGCCGGTCTTTGCCCAGCCGGGGCAGGCGGTGTCGGCGGGCGAGGTCAACCTGACCGGGCCATTGACGATCCGCGCCAGCGCCGTTGGTCGCGATACATCGCTGCACCGTATGGCGGATCTGGTCGCCATCGCTGAATCCGGGCGCTCGCGCTATACTTCGCTGGCCGACAAGGCGGCGCAGCTTTACGCCCCCGGCGTGCATATCCTGTCGGCGCTCAGCTTTGTTGGCTGGTGGCTGTATTCCGGCGATCTGCGGATGGCGGTCAATATCGCCGCCGCCGTTCTGATCATCACCTGCCCCTGTGCGCTGGGTCTGGCCGTGCCTGCCGTGACCACCGCCGCCTCTGGCCGCCTGTTCCGCAAGGGGATGCTGATCAAACACGCCACCGCGCTGGAACGTCTGGCGCAGGTCGATACGGTGGTGTTCGACAAAACCGGCACCCTGACCGCTGGCACGCCCGAGCTGACCAACCTGAGCGATCACAGCCCGCGCGACCTGTCTTTGGCGCTGGCGCTGGCGCAAGCCTCGTCGCACCCGCTGTCCATGTCGTTGACCGCTGCCGCCCGCGCCGCGGGCGTCACCCCGGCCCAGGTCGATCAAATCACCGAGGTGCCCGGATACGGCACGCAGGCCATATGGCAGGGCCGCAGCATCCGCCTTGGCCGCGCCGCTTGGGTTGGCGCGCCTGCCAGTGCCGAAACCTCTGCCTGGTTGGCGATCGAGGACGAGGCGCCGCGCGCCTTCACCTTCACCGACCGCCTGCGCAAAGGCGCCGCCGAAGCCGTGCTTGCCCTGCAAAATGCGGGTAAAGAGGTTTACCTGATCTCGGGCGATACCTCAGCCGCGGTCGAGGCGCTGGCCACCCGCCTTGGCATCACCCACTGGATGGCCGAAGCACTGCCTGCCGACAAATCCGACCGCATCGCCGCCCTCAGCCAGCAGGGCAAACATGTGCTGATGGTGGGCGATGGGCTGAACGACACTGCCGCGCTGGCGGCTGCCGATGTTTCGATCTCTCCGGCCTCTGCGCTTGATGCCGCGCGCGTGGCGTCTGACATTGTGCTGCTGGGCGGAGATCTTACCCCGATTGCCGAGGCGCTGGACACTGCCCGCTCGGCCACCCGGCGCATCCGCGAAAACTTTCGCATCGCCACGCTTTACAACGTGATCGCCGTGCCGATTGCGGTGATTGGTCTTGCCACGCCGCTGGTTGCTGCCTTGGCCATGTCCGCCAGCTCGATTACAGTGTCGCTCAATGCCCTGCGCCTAAGGTGACCCACACATGTCCATCCTGACCTACCTGATCCCGATTTCCCTGATCCTTGGCGGGATCGGGCTGCTCGGCTTCGTTTATACCGTTCGCTCGAACCAGTATGACGACCCCGAGGGCGACAGCCAGCGCATCCTCAGCGATGAATGGGACGATCACCCCAAACCCTGACCGTTCCTTCGCTGGTCGAAAGCACACACGCCGCACCCCATGAAAAAACCCCGCTGCACAGGGCACCGGGGTCTGTTCGTCTGGCGTGTGCGTCAGGGCCTCAGCCCGGCCCGATCATGAAGCACATCACCTGCCGCGCCTGCAACCGGCGACAGGCCAGATCGGCGCTCTCGCGGCTCAGCCCCATGAAGTTGGCGTCAAACCCGCCTTTGCGGTTCACCACCTTGCGCAGGCTGCCATCCAGCGTCGTCATCTCGGTCAGCGCGGTTTTCAGCAGTATCCGCTCGGCCGCATAGCGGCTGGGATAGCGCCCCACGTTGATGCCCCAATGCCGCCCGCCCGAGGTGCTGATGCGGGTCACGACCTCCGGCTCGGCCACGGCTTCCACCGCATCGGCCTGCGCGTTCCCTGCGCTGGCCATCACCAGATCGCTGGGGCGCATCTTGGGCGTTGTCGCCGGGGGTGCCTCTGTCGCTGGGGCAGGGGCGGCCGCTTCGGCGAGTGCATCCTTGATATCGTCCTTCATCGCCAGCAGAACCGGCGCCGGTGCGGCCTGACCCGGCCGCGCTTGTGGCCGCAGGCTTTTCTTCACCGCCGTGATCAGGCGAATCGTCTTGCCCGCAGTCTGCGGCGCGACATAGCGCGGTGCAGAGGGCTTGCGCAGTGGCGCAGAACTGGGCGCCCGGCGAAAGCCAAGGTCCAGCAGCTCGGCCACTTTGGCGTTGCGCGTCGCGGTGGACCGCCCGCCAAACACCGTGGCAATCACACGTTCATTGCCGCGCTCGGCCGAGGCGACAAGGTTGAACCCCGCCGCGCGGGTATATCCGGTCTTGATCCCATCCGCGCCGCGATATGCATCCAGCAGGCGGCGGTTGGTGTTGCTGACCTCGCGCATGCCCGCATCGGTGGTGCGCCGCGAGAACAGATTGTAATACTCGGGGTAATCATACAGCAGATGCCGCCCCAGCTGGGTCATGTCGCGCGCTGTCGACAAATGCCCCTCTTCGGTCAGCCCGTTGGCGTTCTTGAAGGTGGTGCGCGTCATCCCAAGCGCCTTGGCCGTGCGGTTCATCCGCCGGGCAAAGGCCGCTTCGGATCCGGCGATCGTTTCGCCAATCGCGGTGGCCGCGTCATTGGCCGATTTCACCGCCGCCGCCCGGATCAGGTACCGCAGCTTGATCCGCTGCCCCGCCCTCAGCCCCAGTTTCGAGGGCGGCTCTGCCGCCGCCTTGGCCGAGACCCGCACAACCGTGTCGAGGCTGATTTCGCCCCTCTCGATCGCTTCGAACGCGATATAAAGCGTCATCATTTTTGTCAGAGAGGCCGGATGCAACCGCGTATCCGCGTTGGTTGCATGCAGCACCTCTCCGGTGCGTGCATCAATGACCAGCGCCGCATAGGGTGCTGCCATCGCGCTGAGGGGGATAACCACCATCAGCCAAAATGCTGCGAAAATAAGCAAGCCCAAACGGGCCGGCCGCCACTGCCGATCTCTCACGATCTTTGCCCTTACACTGCCTCAACGCCGCCGGTTTTCCGGTCTGACTTCTTGATTAATCCAACGCTAACACATGAAAATTACCGAATAAAGCTTTCATTCCCATAGTATTTGATCTTGAAGCGCGCAGAATTGGCAAATCTAGGGGGTTGTCCGGTTCGTGCCCCAATAGATGCCAATAAGGCAAAACTAAGGCAGGAAAATTCGCGTAAAAAGTGCACATTTTTCGGGCGCACAGGCCAGGTTCCGCCGTCAGAGAGGTTTGAACATATAGGTCGTCGACTCAAATCGTGCGCCCGTCGGGTCCATGCAATAGCCGGGAATGCGCCCTGCCACTTGAAACCCCAGCGACACGTACAGCGGTTCGGCGGTGTCGCCGCTGCGCGTGTCCAGCGTCAGAAGACGGCGGTTGATCGTCCGGGCGTGGCCCTCAAGCGCGGTCATCAGCGCGCGGGCGATGCCTTGCCTGCGGTGGTCGGGATGCACCAGAAGCTTTGACACCTCGGCCCGGTGCGGTTGGTTGGCGGGGGTGTCGATCACAAGGCTGCCGGTTCCGACGATCTGCGTTTCACGTCGCGCGAACAACACCACCCGCCCGCCGCCTGTGACCTGCGGCTGGATCGTATCGCGCCAAAATCTCCGCGCCTCGGCCATCGGGTGCGGCAGGACAAAACCCACGCTGGCCCCACCGTGCACGCAGCCATGCAGCACCCGCGCCAGCGCTTCAATATCGTCGGTTTGGCCGTTCCATTGCTCAATGGTGATCATCGTACCCTCATATCAGGATCATCAGGTAATCTGCGGCCTCGGCCCCGGTGCGGAAGTCCGAGCCGCCATGCAGCCGATACCGCAGGCAATCGCCGGGGCGCAGATCATGGGTGACACCATCCACGGTGACCTGCAATGCGCCGGTTTGCACCAGCAGGTGATGCTCCAACCCCGCGCGCGGTGGCGCGTCATAGCTCAGATGCCGATGCGCCGGCAGATGGCACGACAGCACCTCGCCCGCTAACCCGCCCGTGGCACCTGATACCACCTGCCGCCGAAATCCTGTGCTGCGGTCCTCCCATGTCACGCGGTCGCGGGCGGACTGGACCGGGCGGAACTGATCCTCGACCATGGCCAGCACCCGCGACATCGTCAGATCATACGCGGTGCACAGTCGACCCAGCACCTCGGTGGTGGGGCTGACTTCGGATTTTTCGATCCGCGACAGCGTGGCCCGGCTGACACCGCTACGCTCGGCCAGCTGGTCCAGCGTCCAGCCGCGCCCGGCGCGCAGCGCGGCAAGATGCGTGGCAAGGGCTGTTTGTGGGTCGGTCATTTCAAGTTCTCAAATCTGGAAGTGATTCCCTTATTCGAGAATTTGCGCAATTGGGGCCAAAGTAAACAGAAATCAGCGCAGGGCAGCGATCAGTGCGGGCAATTCCCCCAGGTCCGTCAGTTGACGGAACCGCGGCGCATCTTCGGGCGCATCGGCTTTCTCGATCTCCCACTCCAGCCCATGCGGCACATACACGCCCCACCCCCCGGCCTGTACCATCGGCACCACGTCGGATTTCATCGAATTGCCCACCATCATACCATACGAGGCCCCGTCGCCGTGACGGTCGAAAATCCCGGCATAAACCGCTGTGGTCTTCTCCGAAACGATCTCGACTCCGTCGAACAGCTCGCCCAAGCCCGATTGCGCCAGCTTGCGTTCTTGGTCCAGAAGATCGCCCTTGGTGATCAACACAACGCGATATTGCTCTGCCACGGCCGCGATTGCGTCGCGGGCATGCGGCAGCAGCTCGATCGGATGGCGCAGCATGTCCTGCCCGGCCTCGACCAATGACCGGATGACGGGGCCGGGCACCTTGTCGCCGGTCACGTCCAGCGCGGTTTCGATCATCGACAGCACGAAACCCTTGATACCGAACCCATAGTGGCTGATGTTGCGCTTTTCCGCCTCCAGCAGCCGCTCCATCAGATGATCGGGGTCGGCATACTGCGCCAGCAGTTGGGCGAATCGCTCTTGTGTGATCCGGAAAAACCGCTCGTTGTGCCACAGCGTATCGTCCGCATCGAAGCCGATCGTGGTCAGTTTTGCCATTGTCCCGCCCTTCTACTTGCGCAGAGCTCTTTTCTATTCGGTCCCAGAGGTTATATAGACCGTTCTAAGCCCCAAACGTCAAAACCAAAGAAGCGTGCAAATGAACGGTTGGCCGTTGAAAATGTCTGATCAGAATGATGGCGACGATAACGACGTGTCGGTCGTGCTACAGACGCGTCCCAAGACCAAGCGCCCGCCGCTGTACAAGGTGATGCTGCTGAACGATGATTTCACCCCGATGGAATTCGTCGTTCATGTGTTGGAGCGGTTTTTCGGCATGACCCACGCGCAAGCGTTCGAGATCATGCTGACCGTTCATAAAAAGGGGCTGGCAGTTGTTGGCGTCTTCAGCCATGAAATCGCGGAAACCAAGGTGACGCAGGTGATGGATTTCGCCCGCCGCAACCAGCACCCGCTGCAATGTACGATGGAAAAGGAATGACCCTTTCCGCGTCCCGGCCCGAAAGCGCCTGATCTGATGAACACCCCACGTCTGTTGCTTGCCCTCTCCGAGGGAGGGCTTGTCCTGCCCGATTCCGGGCTCGTCGCCGTATTCGCCCCGCGCCTTGGCATGGATCTGTCGGCCCTGCCACAGGACCGCTGCCGGGTGATCACCGGCTTCAAGCCCGACTTCGACGGCTTCACCGCCGCTGGTTTCCACTGTGCCACCGACCCGGACGAGAAATATGCCGCCGCCGTGGTTTTCCTGCCCCGCGCCAAAGCGCAGGCCCGCGCGCTGATCGCGGCGGCGGTTCAGGCCACGCCGGGCGGGGTGATCATCGTTGATGGTCAAAAAACCGATGGCGTCGATTCCATGCTCAAGGATATCCGCAAACGGGCCGAGGTTTCTGGCAGCCTGTCCAAGGCGCATGGCAAGATTTTCTGGTTCACCGCCCCCGCCGCCGCCGCGTTCAGCGACTGGCACCCCGCAGGCCCCGCCGCGATCGAGGGCGGATTTGTCACCGCCCCCGGCGTGTTTTCCGCCGATGGGATTGATCCGGCATCGGCGTTGCTTCTGGCCTCGCTGCCCGAAAAGCTGGGCGCGCGTGTCGCGGATTTCGGCGCGGGCTGGGGCTTTCTGTCCGCCGGGCTGCTGCGCCGCGACACGATCAAAACCCTTGATCTGATCGAGGCGGACCACGCCGCGCTGGTTTGCGCCCGGTTGAATGTGACCGACCCGCGCGCGCGCTTTCACTGGGCCGATGCCACGCATTGGACCCCAGCGCACAAGCTGGACACCGTGGTGATGAACCCACCGTTTCACACCGCACGCGCCGCCGATCCCGACCTTGGCCGCGCTTTCATTGCCGCCGCTGCCGCCGCGCTGACCCCGTCGGGGCGGCTCTGGCTGGTGGCCAACCGGCACCTGCCCTACGAGGCGGCGCTTGCACAGCATTTCGTCGATGTGACCGAGGTCGCAGGCGACAACCGGTTCAAAATCTTCTGCGCCGCGCGTCCCTCTCGCCACAGGCGCTAAGCCCGGTTACCTTCAAGATCAGAATCAGGAGTGTCTGTTCATGTCCTTTGCCATCACCGGAAAGACCGCCATCGTCACGGGCGGCGCCAACGGGATCGGGCTGGCCATTGGCCGCCACTTTGTCGACAAGGGGGCCAACGTCGTCTTTGCCGACATGGACGAGGCCAGCCTGCAAAAAGAGCTGGGCGACAATGAAGAGGGCCGAAGCTTTCGCTATTTCGCCGGGGATCTGCGCGAAAAGCTGACACAGGCCAATTTGCTGTCCGCCGCGCTTGATGCCTTTGACGGGGTCGATATCCTGATCAACGCCTCGCGGCAGGTCATCGCCGCCGATCCGCTCAGCGACGTGGTCGACGATGCCGTGGATACGCTGTTGCAGCAGAACCTGCTGACCGCCCTGCGTCTGTCGCAACTGGTGGCGCGGCGGATGATCAAGCAATCCGGCAAGCAGACCGAAGGTTCTGCCGGGGCGATCATCAACCTGTCCTGCATTGCCGCGCGCCGCACCACGCCCGAGCTTTTGGCCTATTCCGTTTCGACCGCCGCGCTGGATCAGATGACCCGCTCGCTGGCGGTGGCGCTGGCGCCGCACCGGATCCGGGTCAATGGGTTGGCGTTCGGGTCGGTGATGTCGAATTCGCTGAAACAAACGCTGCGCGACAATACTGAATACCGCTCTGAGATCGAAGCGCACACACCGCTGGGCCGCATCGCCGCCCCGTCCGAACTGGCCCACGCCGCGCAATATCTGGCCGCCGATGCGTCGGCCTTCATGACCGGGCAGATCATGACCCTTGATGGTGGTCGCACCCTGATTGATCCGGTCTCGGCCCCGGCGCACTGATCGCTTCCGCCTGATCGCTCTGCGCGGTCTTGTCCATGGCCTTGCCCCGCCGGGCCTGTTAATCCTGCGCGACACCCATATTTCCAGACCGCACCGAGGCCCCCATGACCGAAGACTTCCAGTCCGAAAAACAGCGCGCCAGCGCATGGTTCCGCACCCTGCGCGATGAAATCGTCGCAACGTTCGAGGCGCTGGAAGACAGCCAGACAACCGGCCCCTTTGCCGATCAGCCCGCAGGCCGCTTCGAAGTGTCCGAAACCACTCGCGCCTCTGATGACGGTTCAGACGCAGGCGGCGGGTTGATGAGCGTGATGCGCGGCGGCCGGGTGTTCGAAAAGGTCGGGGTCAATGTTTCGACCGTTTACGGCACGCTGGGCGAGCGGGCGCAGGCGGCGATGGCCGCGCGCAAGGGCCTGCCGGGCATGAAGGACGACCCGCGGTTCTGGGCCTCTGGCATCAGCTTGGTGGCGCATATGCAAAACCCGCACAGCCCCGCCGTGCACATGAACACCCGCATGTTCTGGACCCCGCACGCCTGGTGGTTCGGCGGCGGGTCCGACCTGAACCCCTGCATTGAATATGCCGAAGACACCGCGCATTTCCACGCGGTCCAGAAAGACCACTGCGACCGCCACGACGCCACATATTATCCACGTCTCAAGGCCTGGGCGGACGAGTATTTCTTCATCCCGCACCGGGGCCGTGCGCGCGGAGTTGGCGGCATCTTCCTTGACGATCACAACACCGGTGATTGGCAGGCCGATTTCGGCTTCATTCAAGACGTTGGCCGCGCCTTCCTGCCGGCCTTCGTGCCCGTGACCGAAAAACGCCGCAACACCCCGTGGACCGAGGCGGACAAAGATACCCAACTGATCCATCGCGGCCTCTATGCCGAATATAACCTCGTCTATGACCGGGGCACCAAGTTTGGTCTGGAAACCGGCCACGACGCCAACGCGGTGCTGATGAGCCTGCCGCCCATGGCCAAATGGGTCTGACCCCGCAGGATTGATAAATCGGAAATTCCACCGCCACATCACTTAGAATTGATCTAAGTCATGTGCGCGGTGCCCGATCCGCAGTACCAAGATATCGGAATGAAGCGCGCGACAAACCGACCCGGAAAAATCCGGGGATCAGGAGTCCTGAACTGATGACACTTGCCCGTGCATTCCTGCTAAGTTCCGTGGCGGCGCTCACCGCCTCCA
The DNA here is from genome assembly GCF_900110775.1 of Thalassovita taeanensis. GTDB lineage: Bacteria > Pseudomonadota > Alphaproteobacteria > Rhodobacterales > Rhodobacteraceae > Litorimicrobium > Litorimicrobium taeanense. The sequence goes on from NZ_FOEP01000003.1 coordinate 367,770, forward strand.
CCGCTTTCGCCTCTGACCTGCGCGACACCGCGCTCGAGGTATTTGCGCCACTGCCCTCGACCGTTCCTGCGGTCAATGACAACCCGATCACCCCGGCCAAGATTGATCTGGGCAAAGCGCTGTTCTTTGATCCGCGCATGTCGGCCTCTGGCGTGTTTTCCTGCAACTCGTGCCACAATCTGGCGACCGGCGGCGACGACAACCTTGAAACCTCGATCGGCCACGGCTGGCAAAAAGGCCCGCGCAATGCGCCGACGGTGCTGAACTCGGTCTTCAACGAGGCGCAGTTCTGGGATGGTCGCGCCGCCGATCTGGCCGAACAGGCCAAAGGCCCGGTGCAGGCCGGGGTGGAGATGGCCAATACCCCCGACAACGTGGTCGCCACGCTGAACTCGATGCCGCAGTATGTCGAATGGTTCCACGCCTCGTTCCCGGATCAAGCCGATCCGGTCAGCTTTGACAACTTCGCCAAAGCGATCGAGGCGTACGAGGCCACCCTGACCACACCCGCCCCGTTCGATTCCTTCCTGAATGGCGACGAAGACGCGCTGAGCGCCGATCAGAAAGCCGGGCTTGAGCTGTTCATGGATAAGGGCTGCGCTGCCTGCCACAACGGCGTCAACGTCGGTGGGCACGACTACTATCCCTTCGGCCTGATCGAAAAACCTGGGGCCGAGGTGCTGCCCGTGGGCGACCGGGGCCGCTTTGCCGTGACCGAAACCGCTGACGACGATTACGTCTTCCGTGCCGCCCCCCTGCGCAACACCGCAATCACCGCGCCGTATTTCCATTCCGGCAAGGTCTGGGATCTCAAGGTCGCGGTGCAGATCATGGGTGAATCGCAACTGGGCGAGGATCTGAGCGACAGCGAAGCCGACCAGATCGTTGCCTTCCTCGGCAGCCTGACCGGCACGATACCGCCCGTGGTCTATCCGGTCCTTCCGGCTGAAACTGCCGCGACACCGCGCCCGACGGGCGAAATCAAGTAACCCGGCAAGCGCCGGTCAATCGACCATATCAGGGCGGCGAATGAACGGTGCAGCCTCAAGCACCAAAGGCTTCAGCCCCGCGCCGCCCTGCTCCAGCAGTTCAAACAGCTGCACCCGCATCCGTGGCTCCCAGAAATCGCTGATGTGATCGGCCACGCCAGTGACGCCCTCATCATGCGGCTTGCTTTCGAAAAACGTGGCAATCTGGTTGGCCATGTAAATCAGCTTGTCCGCCTTCATTGCGGGCCTCCTGTATCAATCCGGTGGGCATGGGCGAACACCTCATAGGTGCCGCCACGCGCCCGCGCGATCAGGGTCAGCCCGGTCTCTTCGGCCACCTGAACCCCCATCGTGGTTGGCGCCGACACGGCAATCACGCAGGGCGCGCCGATCGCGGCCGCCTTCTGCACCATATCCGCCGAAACCCGGCTGGTCAGCACCACGGCGCCGGTCCCCGGCGCGATCCCGCCCTGCGCCAGCGCCCCGGCCAGCTTGTCCAGCGCATTATGCCGTCCGACGTCCTCGCGCGCACACATCATCCCGGTGCCGGGCAGGTAAAACCCCGCCGCATGTACCGCGTGGGTCGCATCATGCAGCGGCTGACAATCGCGCAACCCCTCGACCGCCGCGACGATATCCGCTGACGTCAACCGCATCGCCCCGCCGGACACCGGCGGCAGCGTGCGCAGTGCCTGATCCAGACTGTCGATCCCGCACAGCCCGCAGCCCACCGGCCCGGCAAGCGCCCGCCGCCGCTGCTCTAACACCCCGGCGCGATCCGCCTGAAGCCACATCCGCAGCTCGATCCCCTTGGGGTGCGTCACAACCTCAACCTCGCCCAGCTGTCCGGGCGCAGTGACAATCCCCTCGGTCAGGGAAAACCCCAGCGCAAACTCCTCCAGATCGACGGGCGAGGCCATCATCACCGCCAGTGTCGACCCGTTATAGACCAGCGCCACCGGCACTTCCTCGGGCAAGGCGCGCGCCCGCGCGCGCGATCCTACGGGATGCAGATCGGGCAGGGCCATCGGAACCGGGGTGCTGCGTTGCATCGGCCTATTCCGCCGCCGGCAGAATGCGCCGCGCCAAAGCCGCCTGCGCCGCATAATCTTCCTGCCAGTCGCTTGGCCCGTTCGACGGGCTGACCTGCACCGCCGTCACCTTGTATTCCGGGCAATTGGTCGCCCAATCGCTGAAATCCGTGGTGATCACATTGGCCTGCGTGTCAGGGTGATGGAACGTCGTGTAAACCACCCCCGGCGACACCCGGTCCGTCACCGTCGCCCGCAGCGCGGTTTCGCCAGACCGGCTGGCCAGCCGGACAAAATCGCCATCCTTCACACCGCGCACCTCTGCGTCATGCGGATGGATCTCCAGCACATCCTGATCGTGCCAGACCACGTTTTCGGTCCGCCGCGTCTGCGCGCCCACGTTATACTGCGACAAGATCCGCCCGGTGGTCAGCAACAGCGGAAACCGCGGCCCGGTCTTCTCGTCCGTCGCCACATATTCGGTGACGATGAACCGCCCCTTGCCGCGCACAAACCCGTCCACATGCATAAGCGGCGTGCCCTCTGGCGCGCTGTCGTTGCACGGCCACTGGATTGATCCATGCTCTTCCAACAGCTCATAGGTCACGCGTGAAAAGCTCGGCGTGGTCGCCGCAATCTCGGCCATGATCTGGCTCGGATGGGTATAGTGCCACTCCGCCCCCATCGCATTGGCCAACATCTGGGTCACTTCCCAATCGGCATAGCCATTGCGCGGCGCCATCACCTTGCGCACCCGATTGATCCGCCGCTCGGCGTTGGTGAACGTCCCGTCCTTCTCAAGGAAGGTGGACCCCGGCAAGAACACATGCGCGTAATTGGCCGTTTCGTTCAGGAACAGGTCATGCACGATGACACACTCCATCGCCGCCAGCCCTGCCGCCACATGCTTGGTGTCAGGGTCCGATTGCAGGATATCCTCGCCCTGACAATACAGCCCCTTGAAGGTGCCATCGACCGCCGCATCCAACATGTTGGGAATCCGCAACCCCGGTTCGGGGTCGATCTTCGCCCCCCAAAGCTCCTCGAAAATCGCCCGTACATCGGGGTTTTTCACATGACGATACCCCGGCAATTCATGCGGGAACGATCCCATATCGCAGGCGCCCTGCACGTTATTCTGCCCGCGCAGCGGGTTCACCCCCACGCCATTGCGCCCCAAATTCCCGGTCAGCATCGCCAGATTGGCAATCGCGATCACTGTGGTCGAGCCCTGAGAATGCTCCGTCACCCCCAACCCATAGTAAATCGCGCCGTTGCCGCCCGTCGCAAACAACCGCGCCGCGCCGCGCAGCTCCTCGGCGGCCACCCCGGTCAGCGCCTCGGTGGCCTCGGGCGAATGGCGCGGATCGGCGATGAACTCGGCATATTCGCTGAATTCCTCCCAATCGCAGCGCGTGCGGATAAACGCCTCATCCATCAAGCCTTCGGTCACGATCACATGCGCCAGCGCCGACACCACCGCCACATTGGTGCCCGGCCGCAACGCCAGATGATGCGCCGCCGCAATGTGGCTTGATTTCACCAGATCGGTCCGGCGCGGATCAATCACGATCAGTTTCGCCCCCGCCCGCAGCCGCTTTTTCAACCGGCTGGCAAAGACCGGATGCCCGTCCGTCGGGTTCGCCCCGATCACGATCACCACATCCGTTGCCTCGACCGAGTCGAAATCCTGCGTGCCCGCAGAGGTGCCGAATGTCTGCCCCAACCCGTATCCGGTGGGTGAATGACACACCCGCGCGCAGGTGTCGGTGTTGTTGTTGCCAAACACTGCCCGCGTCAGCTTCTGCACCAAAAACGTCTCTTCATTGGTGCACCGGCTCGAGGTGATCACCCCAACTGACCGCCGCCCATACGCCTCCTGCAATCCGCGCATCCGGTCAGCGGCAAAACGCATCGCCTCGTCCCAACTCACCTCCTGCCAAGGGTCTTCGATCCGCTCGCGGATCATCGGCTTCAAAATCCGATCGCTGTGGCTGGCATAGCCATAGGCGAACCGCCCCTTCACACAGCTATGACCGCGATTGGCCTTGCCGTGCTTCCACGGCACCATCCGCACCACCTCATCGCCGCGCATCTCGGCCTTGAACGAACACCCCACCCCGCAATAGGCACATGTGGTGATCACCGACCGCTCCGGCGTGCCGATCTCGATCACGCTCTTTTCCTGCAACGTCGCGGTGGGGCAGGCCTGAACACAGGCGCCACAGCTCACGCAATCCGACGACAGGAAATCATCCCCGACCATGCCCGCCGACACCCGGCTGTCAAATCCGCTGCCCTCAATGGTCAGCGCAAAGGTGCCCTGCACCTCTTCACAGGCCCGCACACAGCGCGAACAGACGATGCACTTGGCCGGGTCATAGGTGAAATAGGGGTTGCTGTCGTCTTTCGGAATATAGGCCGGATTGGCCTCGCCCCCCTTGCGCACCTCGAAATGCGTCTCAACCGCCTCGTATCGCACATCGCGCAGCCCCACGGCCCCGGCCATGTCCTGCAACTCGCAATCGCCATTTGCCGAACAGGTCAGACAATCCAGCGGATGATCAGAGATATACAGCTCCATCACCCCGCGCCGCAGCTTCTTCAGCTTGGCATTCTGCGTATGCACCACCATCCCCGCCGCGACCGGCGTGGTACAGGATGCAGGCGTGCCGCGCCGTCCCTCGATCTCGACCACACACAGCCGACACGACCCGAACGCTTCCAAACTATCCGTCGCACACAGCTTGGGCACCGAAATCCCCGCCTCGGCACTGGCGCGCATCACGCTCGTGCCTTCGGGCACCGTCACCTCGAACCCGTCCACCGTCAGCGTCACCATCTGCGCCGATCTTGACGCAGGCGTGCCCATGTCCCGGTCCGTTGGAATGATGAAATCCTTCATGACGCTCCCCCAATTCGCTTCTTTCTGACGCAAATACTCCGGGGAGCGCGAGGGGCTGGCCCCTCGTTCCCGCCGCTCGTCGCCAAAGACCGGCTCATTCTGCAGCCTCCCGCGCCAGACCGAAATCTTCCGGGAAATGGCTCAGCGCCGACATCACCGGATAGGGCGTAAATCCCCCCAGCGCGCAAAGCGAGCTATCCTTCATCGTGTCGCACAGGTCCGTCAACAACTCGACCGCCGCCGTATCGCCACGCCCGATCCGGTCGATGGTCTCGACCCCGCGCACAGCACCAATCCGGCAGGGTGTGCATTTGCCGCAGCTTTCCACCGCGCAAAATTCCATTGCAAACCGTGCCATCTCGCGCATGTTCACGTGACTGTCGAACACCGCCAGCCCAGCATGGCCGATCAACCCGCCCTGACCGTCGAATTCCTCATAGCCAAACGGCGTCTCAAACTTCTCGCGCCCGAAATATGCGCCCAGCGGCCCGCCGATTTGTACTGCCTTGACCGGGTGACCACTGCCGGTGCCGCCCGCGATCTCGTCCACCAGCTTGCCCAGCGTCATGCCAAACGCGGTCTCGAACAGCCCGCCAAACCGCACGTTGCCCGCGATCTGCACCGGGATCGTGCCCTTCGACCGGCCCAGCCCAAAGCCCGCGTAAAACGCCGCGCCCTTCTCGAAAATCACCGGCACGGTGGCCAGCGAGATCACGTTGTTGACCACCGTCGGCTGCCCCATGAACCCTTGCAGCGCCGGCAGCGGCGGCTTGGCCCGCACCACGCCGCGCTTGCCTTCGAGCGAATTCAGCAGGCTGGTTTCCTCGCCGCACACATAGGCCCCGGCACCCACCCGCACCTCCATGTCAAACGCCGCACCCGACCCCAGCACATCCGCGCCCAAAATCCCGGCCCCGCGCGCCCGCACCACGGCCGCCCGCATCGCCGCGATCGCATCGGGATACTCGCTGCGCAGATACACAAACCCGCGTGTCGCGCCGACACCCAGCCCGGCAATCACCATGCCTTCGATCAGGCAAAACGGATCGCCCTCCATGATCATCCGGTCGGCGAAGGTGCCGCTGTCGCCCTCATCGGCATTGCACACGATGTATTTCTGCGCCGCCTGCGCGCCCGCCACCGTCTGCCACTTGATGCCGGTGGGAAAGCCCGCACCACCGCGCCCGCGCAGCCCGCTGTCGGTCACTTCCTGCACGATCCCCGCCGGGCCCATGCCAATCGCGCGCCGCAAGCCTGCCAGCCCGCCATGTGCCTCATACTCGCTCAGGGACAGCGGATCAGTCACGCCACAGCGCGCAAAGGTCAGCCGGGTCTGCGCGGCAAAAAACGGGATCTCCTCAACCACGCCCACCGCCTTGGGATGCGCGCCCAGATCGCCAAACAGCGCGGGCACATCCGCCAGCGTCACCGGCCCGAATCCAACCCGCCCCTGATCGCTCTCGACCTCCACCAAAGGCTCCAGCCAGACCATCCCGCGCGTGCCATTGCGCACCAGCGTCACGTCAATGCCGCGCGCTGCCGCCTCGGCCAAAATGCCTGCCGCAACTTCATCGGCGCCGACGGCCTTGGCCGCCGCATCCATCGGCACGTAAATCTTCATGCGCCCACCTCCGCCAGAACCGCGGCCATCCGCGCCTCATCGACCCGGCCCAGCACCTTGCCGTCGACCATCGCCGCAGGTCCGCAGGCACACAGCCCCAGACAATACACCGGCTCGATCGTCACCGCGCCATTCGCCGTGGTCCCGTGCCACTCCACGCCCAACCGCGCCAAAACCGCATCGGCCAGCCCATTGGCGCCCATCGCCTGACAGGCCTCGGCCCGGCAAATCCGAACCACATGCCGCCCCGCCGGGGCCTCGCGGAAATCATGGTAAAAGCTGACCACCCCGTGCACCTCGGCCCGACCGATGTTCAGATGCGCCGCAATCACCGGCACGACGCTTTGCGGGATATGGCCAAACGCTGCCTGCACATCGTGCAAAATCGGCAGCAAAGGTCCCTCGACCCCGGTATGCTGCGCCAGTATCTCCTCCAGCTGCGCGCGCTCAGTATCGGCCAATGCTGTCGGCATTGCGCGGCCCTCCCTATAAATCCTGCTCTGATCCGTGACAGATTTGCACGGCAAATCAATATCACAGATCCGTCAGGTCATAGATAAAGCCTATCGTTTGTCGCCAATCTCCGAAAGCGACTGCGCTTGCGCCAAAAGCGCCGTCAGCACCGGCGTATGCGGTTCGCGGTGCGGCGCAATCAGCCCGACACTGTGCACAGCATCGGGATTGCGGATCGCAACCGCTGCCAACGCTCCGCCCTGAAGAAAGATTTCCGCCGCCTTCACCGGCAGGATCGTGACCCAACCGCCGCTCAGAACATGGCTGATTAGCACGATCAAGGAAGAGGCCTCGACCGTCGGCGCCACCGCCACGCCCGCTTCTTCAAGATGCTGCGTGATGATCCGCCGGTTCTGCATGTCCGGCGTCAGCAGGCACAGTGGCAGCGCGCCCAGATCGCCCCAGCTGACCTGCGCCTGACCCGCCAACGGATGATCGCGCCGCACCACCAAAACATAGCGCTCGGCATAGATCGGCACCGTCGTCACCCGCCCCAGCGGCTCGTTATCCAAATAGGAAATACCGGCGTCGATCTGCAAGTTCTCCAGCAGCGCCAGGATCTCGGCCGAGGTGCGCGATAACACCGTGAACCGCACATTCGGATGGCTGCGCGCGAACCCCGTCGTCAGCTTGGCCACCAGCGTCAGCGCCGTCGGGATTACCGCCAGCCGCAGGTTGCCCGACAAGCCCTGCCGCGCCGCGCGCATTTCCTCTTTCATCGTGCGGGCGTCGCCCACGATCCGCCGCGCCCAGTCCAGCACCCGCTGCCCCTCGGGCGTCAGCCCCTGATACCGCGACCCGCGCCACACCAGCATCACGCCCAGCTGTTCCTCCAGCTGCTTGATCGCCGCCGACAGCGTCGGTTGCGTCACGCCGCAGGCCTCTGCCGCGCGGCCAAAATGCTGCTCCCGTGCCAGCGCGATGAACATATCCAGCTTGTCGATCATCCGGCGACTATTGCCGCATTTGGCGGGTTCGGAAAGGGGCCGCAACAGCGGCACCGCTCACACAACAGCAGATCGGGCGCCACAGCGCCCGTTGCTTCGGATCAAAACTGGGCAGGGCGGCGCGTTAGGCCGCCAGCCCCTTCGATCCCATCTCAAGGTATTTCTTGCGCCGGTCCGTGACCAGCTTCTTGGGCTTCTGTCCGTTGATCTCGGCCAGCATCAAGGCGATCGTCTCGCCCACCGCCTTGATCGCAGTCTCCTTGCCGCGATGCGCGCCGCCCATCGGTTCGGGAATGATCCGGTCGGCCACACCCAGCTTCTTCAGATCCTGCGCCGTCAGCCGCAGTGCCTCGGCGGCTTCGCGCATTTTTTCGGAATCCTTCCACAGGATGCTGGCGCAGCCCTCTGGCGAGATCACCGAATATACCGAATGCTCCAGCATCGCCACGCGGTTCGCCGTGGCAAAGGCCACCGCACCGCCCGACCCGCCTTCGCCAATGATGACGCTGATCAGCGGCACCCCAACCTGCAGACATTTCTCGGTCGAACGCGCAATTGCCTCGGACTGGCCGCGCTCCTCCGCGCCCTTACCCGGATAGGCGCCGGGCGTGTCCACCAGCGTGATGATCGGCAGACCAAACTTGTCGGCCATCTCCATCAGGCGGATCGCCTTGCGGTATCCTTCGGGCCGCGCCATGCCGAAATTGCGCTCGATCCGGCTTTTGGTGTCATTGCCCTTCTCGTGGCCGATCACCATCACCGGCTGATCGTTGAACCGTGCCAAACCGCCCATGACCGCGTGATCATCGGCAAAGTTCCGGTCCCCGGCCAGCGGCGTGTATTCCGTGAACAGTGCCTCGATGTAATCCTTGCAATGCGGCCGGTCGGGGTGGCGCGCCACCTGACATTTCCGCCAAGGCGTCAGCCCCTTGTAAAGATCGCGCAGCAGATCGGCGGCTTTCTTGTCCAGCGCCACCGCCTCGGCCTCGATATCCATCTCCTCATTCTGTCGCGCCATGGCGCGCAGTTCTTCGGCTTTGCCTTCAATCTCGGCAAGCGGGCGTTCGAAGTCGAGGTAATTGGTCATCCGCGTCTCTCCAGCATGGTTGGCTGAATATATGGCGCCCTGCGCGTCCAGATGCAACACGGCAAGATTTGCGACATCAAGACATGCCATGATCCCCCCACGGGCATGTTATGATTTCTTCACGAGGTGGAGGATCGCAATGCAAAACCCCGAATCCGGCAGTTGCGCGGACAAGATGCTGCGCCACATCCATGCCGCCGCCACCCCGGCTGATCCTGAAACCCATATCTGTCTACCGTTGACGTGATTGCCATGGACAAGCTCGATTTCCGCAAACGCGACCGCGCGCTTTATGCCGCCAAAGCCGGGCAGTGGTCCCGGCTGAACGTTCCGCCGATCCTGACGCTGCGCATCGAAGGGCAGGGCGATCCGAACGGCCCGACCTATGCCCGTGCCCTTGCCGCGCTGTATCCGCTGGCCTACGGGATCAAATTCGCCGCCAAGGCGCGCGGCGCCGATTTCGCCGTACCCCCGCTCGAGGCGCTGTGGTGGGCCGATGACCCCGCCGCCTTCACCACCGGCGATCGCGCCGTCTGGCGCTGGGCTGCATGTCTACGCGTTCCGGACGACACCGCGCAAACCGCGCTTGATCAAGCCCGCACCGCCACTCTGTCCAAGCGCCGCACGACCGCCGACCCCGAGGCGCTGGCAGAGGTCCACCTTGCGCCGCTGGACGAAGGCGATTGCCTGCAAACCCTGCACATTGGTCCATATACCGCCGAGGCCCCGGTGCTGGTCGATCTGCACTGCGTGGTGATGCCAGGCCTCGGGCTGACCTTCAACGGCCCACATCACGAGATCTATCTCTCCGACCCCCGCCGCGTGGCTCCGGGCCGGCTGAAAACGCTGCTGCGTCAGCCCGTCCGCCCACTTTGAAACGGCCTCAGCGTTGTGCCGCGATTTCCAGAACCTTGGCAAATTGCGCCGGGCTCAGAACCTCGCGCCAATGATCAACGCAGCCGGATCGCATCATCAACAGCTCGGTTTCCGCCGTGCCGATCTGTTCCGCCAGCGCTTGCCGCTCGGCCACCAGTGCCCCGGTGTTGATCGCCGCGCGCAACTGCGCCCGCAAGGCAATGGCCTCGGCCTCCTTGGCCATGCGCTTGGCTGGCATCGTCGCCATCCACGCCTTCAGATCGGCGCGCTGTTCCGCCGTCAGCTCCAGCGCTTCGGCGTTTTTCACGATGACCGGCGTATAGGCGACGATGGGCGCCGACAGCTCGGATCGCGGCGCAGCAGTGGCGCCCGTGGCCATGGCGCAGACCAGCGCAGCAAACAGGATAAACGGTTTCATAAGGCTCTCCCAAATCGTCGCGCCCATGGTGGCGCGCGACCGACCCTAGAAGCGCGGTGAAACCGGGCTTTGATATACATCAAGTAAATGGAATGTATTGACAGCCCGGCATCAAACCGCCAATCCCGCCCGCAACGCCAACGCGGGCGAGCTGAGCACTGGCACGCCAAGATCGCCCAAGACCTCGGCCGCCCCCGCCATCGACGCCTGCGCCAGAACCACACAGTCTGGAACCACACAGCCCGGCTGCCCCGCAAGGATCGCCTCGCGCAGCGAGGCCGCCAGCGCGTGGGCAAATCCCGCCCCATCACCCGCTTCAAACAACGGCCAGTGCTGGCCCAGGAACAGCGGCACCACCGCGCTGTTGTTTCCTGCCGCCGCCATCTCGTGTCGCAACAGTGCCAAGCTCGGGCCTTCGGTCGATCGCAGGCAATAGGCCAGCATCACCGCGCCGCCCGCCTCGGCGGCGGCCTGCATCATTGGCTGATCAATCCGGATCGCCCCCGCCGCCCCGGCCACTGGCCCCAACGTGGTGCAACTGCACAGCACCTTGCCGCCCGCCGCCGCGATCTCCTCGGTAATCTCGGCGGTCAGCGCACCGTCAATGCCGCCCTGCGCCCGCGCCAGCCAATCGGCCCGCACCACATGCCGCAGCACCGCCCCCGGCGCAATCCGGTCGCGCAGCGCCTCAAATGTGGCGCGATGCACCTCGGCAGTATGGATCAGGGTCAGGCTCATCCGAACTCGGCATAAACCACCGGCACCAACGAGGCCACCAGCAATGCCGCCATGCCCCAGTTGAACACTCGCAACCGCAGCCGGTTCGACAACAGCCGCCGCATCTGCTGCCCCATCACCGTCCAGGTGCTGATGCACGGCAGGTTGATCAGGCCGAACGCCAGCGCCACCCACAGGATCGACAGAACTGACCGCTCGGGCGCGTACATTGTGATCGCCGTCAGCGCCATCTGCCAGGCCTTGGGATTGACCCATTGAAACAGCGCCGCCTGTATGAATGTCATCGGCCGCCCGGTGGAGTCGCGCGTGTCCGGCATATCCGCATGGGCGATTTTCCAGGCCAGCCACAGCAGATACAGCACGCCCACCACCTTCAGGATCGTGTGGGTCACCGGCACCGCATCGAAAATCTGGATCAGCCCGACCCCCACCAGAATGATCATCACGGTAAACCCGATCCCGATCCCCAGCATATGCGGGATCGACCGGCGAAAGCCGAAATTGGCCCCCGAGGCCATGAGCATCAGATTGTTCGGCCCCGGCGTGATCGACGCGACAAAGGCAAAGGCCGCAAGGGCCGTAAGGATTTCATATGTCATGTCCGCAGAAATATGCGAAACCCTGCGCATTGAAATTGATATTTTGTGCGGATGTCATCTATGTTTGCAACAAATGACCAAGCTTGACCCCATAAACCACCGTATATTGCACGAGCTGACCCGCGATGGCCGGATCAGCAATATCGAGCTGGCCGATCGCGTCGGCCTCTCGCCCTCGGCCTGCCTGCGCCGGGTGCAAGAGCTGGAACGCTCCGGCGTGATCTCCGGGTACCGCGCGGTGCTGAACCCGGTTGCGATGGGCACCGGCTTTACTGCCTATATCACCGTCGGCCTCAACACCCACACCAAGGCCAGCCAAGAGGCGTTCGAGCGCTCGATTTCGCGCGCGCCAGAGGTGCGCGAATGCCACAACATCACCGGCGCGGTGGAATATCTGCTGCGGGTCGAGGCCGCAGATCTGGCCGCCTACAAACGCTTTCACACCGATGTGCTGGGCACCCTGCCACAGGTGCATGCGATCACCTCTTATGTCGTGATGGGCTCGTCCAAGGACGACCGCGCCTGAGCACTGCGCCCGACGCGCACGAGCGCGCGGAGGGCGCGCGCCCAGCGGTTGAGGATATGGCAAGCGGACAGGGCGCGGTGCACAGTCTGGGCGGAACAAAAAACGGCGGGCCGATCAGATCGGCCCGCCGTTTTTGCTGCATCTGCGATATGCATGTGATGTGCATGATATGTGCATGCAAATCACATCGCTTTTTGGGGCCTTAGCCTTTGATCATTTCCGACTGGCGCACGATCACTTCGGCCTGCTTGATGCTGGCGATATCGACCAGACGGCCCTTGTAAACCGTGGCACCTTCGCCGTTGGCTTTGGCCGTTTCCATCGCAGCCAGAATCTCGCGCGCTTCGGCTACTGCTTCCTCGGACGGGGTGAAAACCTCGTTGGCCAGCGCGATCTGTTTTGGGTGGATCGCCCATTTCCCAACCATGCCCAGCGTGGCCGAACGGCGCGCCTGTGCGCGGAACCCTTCGTCATCGCTGAAGTCGCCATAAGGGCCATCGACCGGCAGAACGCCATGGGTGCGGCAGGCAGCGACGATCGCGGTCTGCGCCCAATGCCACGGGTCGGACCAGTGCTTGGTGCCGTCGTGTAGCATATAATAGTTTTCCTGCGTCCCGCCGATCCCGGTGGTCTGCATGCCCATCGAAGCCGCAAAATCCGCGGCCCCCAAGGACATAGCTTGCAGGCGCGGCGACGACGCGGCGATTTCCTCGACGTGGGCAATGCCTGCGGCACTTTCGATGATCACCTCAAAGCTGATCGGCTTGGTCCGGCCCTTGGCACGCTCGACCGCAGTGGCCAGCGCGTCCACGGCGTATACATCAGCGGCGCATCCCACTTTCGGGATCATGATCTGGTCCAGCCGGTCGCCGGCCTGTTCCAGCAGGTCCACCACATCGCGATACCAATAGGGTGTGTCCAACCCATTGATCCGCACCGACATATATTTCGTGCCCCAATCCAGCGTGTTGAGCGCCTCGATGATATTGGCGCGCGCGCTGTCCTTGTCCGACGGGGCCACTGAATCTTCCAGATCAAGGTTGATCACATCCGCCGCACTGGACGCCATTTTCTCAAAAATCGCAGGGCGCGACCCCGGTCCGAAAAGCTGGCAACGGTTGGGACGGGCAGGCGCGGTGGGTTGAATGCGAAAACTCATGGGTGGCGTCCTTCGTGTAAGGAAATTGCGTTTTTCTAGGTGCGAGAGTTATTAAATTGCGCATATCTTCGCAAGCCAATTTTGCGTCTGCGGCAGGGCTGCTGCGATGCGGCGAAGACTGTTGGGCGTCGCGCGCTGACGCGTGAAGGTTCTGCGAAAAAATTCAGCAACACTCGAAGAATCTTGCGTGCTGCGGGTGCAGCATGACGGATTTGCAATCCAATCCCGCCGCGAATCCTAGACACTGTGCGTCAACACCTGTGGAAAGGCCCCAAGATGATCGAGACCCCATATCTTCTGTTTCTGGGCGATGCGCCCGACATGCTGTCCTCTAAGGTTGCCCAGGGCATCAAGGACTGGCGGCCTGAATTCGCTGTGGGTCAGTTCCGCATGGAAGGCTGCAAGGCCGATCTGAAGCTGCCCGACATGACGCTGGAAGAAGCGAAGGCCGCAGGCGTCAAAACGCTGGTCATCGGCGTGGCCAACCGGGGCGGATACATCTCTCCCGCGTGGAAGAAAGTGTTGGTGATGGCGCTGGAAGAAGGGTTCGATCTGGCGTCTGGATTGCACAACCTGCTGCGCGACGAACCCGAACTGGCCGCTGTGGCCGAGGCCACTGGCCAAACGCTGCATGACGTGCGCGTGCCCAGCGTTGAATACCCGATCGCCAATGGCGTGAAGCGCACCGGCAAGCGCTGCTTGGCCGTGGGCACAGATTGCTCGGTCGGCAAGATGTACACCGCGCTGTGCATGGAAAAGGAAATGCGCGCGCGTGGCATGAATGCCGATTTCCGCGCCACCGGTCAGACCGGGATCCTGATCACGGGTAACGGTGTGCCACTGGATGCGGTGATCGCCGATTTCATGGCGGGGTCCGTTGAGTGGCTGACCCCGGACAATGACGCTGATCACTGGGATCTGATCGAAGGTCAGGGCAGCCTGTTCCACGTCTCATATTCCGGGGTGACCATGGCGTTGATCCACGGCGGTCAACCTGATGCGCTGATCGTGTGTCACGAACCCACCCGTGTCCACATGCGCGGCCTGCCCGGATACCAACTGCCGCAGCTGGAAGAGGTCCGCGACATGGCGCTGACGCTGGCGCGTGTGGCCAATCCGGCCTGTCAGGTAGTCGGCTACTCGATCAACACGCAGCACATGGCCGAGGACGAGGCCCGCGCCTATCTGGCCGAAGTCGAAAGCCGACTGGGCCTGCCTGCCACCGATCCGTTCCGCTTTGGCGCGGCTAATCTGGTGGACGCGCTGGAAGCGATCTGATCAAACTCGGGCCGGGCTGCCGTTGGAAACAGCCCGACTTTTGAGTGTTTTTGACAAGATGAAAAGAGGCGAGCGCGTGCAGATCACCGTTGAGAAAGACATTTTCCGTCTGGCACAGGTCTTCACGATCAGCCGTGGATCCCGGACCGAGGCACAGGTTCTGACCGTGCGGATCAGCGATGGTGGCGTGACCGGTTGGGGCGAATGCGTGCCCTATGCGCGTTATGGCGAGACGTTGGAAAGCGTGACGGCAGAGATCGAGGCGCTGGGCACATCGTTTGATCGCACCACGTTGCAGGGGCTGCTGCCCGCAGGCGCCGCGCGCAATGCGCTGGACTGCGCGTTGTGGGATCTTGAGGCGAAAAAGACCGGCAAGCGCGTGTGGGAACTGGCCGGTCTGGCCGCCCCTGGCCCCGAGATCACCGCCTATACACTGTCGCTGGCCTCGCCCGAGGCGATGCGCGCGCAGGCGGCGAAAAATGCGTTTCGCCCGCTGCTGAAGATCAAGCTGGGCACGCCCGACGATATGCCCCGGCTGGAGGCCGTGCGCGCAGGCGCGCCGCAGTCAACCATCATCGTCGATGCCAACGAGGGCTGGTCGGCCGAGGTTTATGCCAGCCTTGCACCGCATCTGGTGCGGCTGGGCGTGGCGCTGGTCGAGCAACCCTTGCCCGCCAGCGATGACGCGGCGCTGATCGGGATGGCGCGGCCGGTGCCGGTCTGTGCCGATGAAAGCTGCCATGACCGGGCGTCGCTTGCCGGGCTGAAGGGCAAGTACGATGTGGTCAATATCAAGCTGGACAAGACCGGCGGCCTGACCGAAGCGCTGGCGCTGCGGGATGCTGCTTTGGCGGATGGTTACAAGGTCATGGTCGGCTGCATGGTTGGCAGCTCGCTGGCAATGGCGCCTGCCACGCTGGTGGCGCAGGGCGCGATGGTAACAGACCTTGACGGGCCGCTTCTGTTGGCCGAAGACCGTGAAAACGCATTGCAATTCGACGCGCAGGGTGTGCACCCGCCCGTCGCAGCCCTTTGGGGATAAGGAGACGCCCATGACTCGCACTGTTTACGTAAACGGAGAGTACCTGCCGGAAACCGAGGCCAAAGTCTCGATCTTCGACCGTGGGTTCCTGATGGCGGACGGCGTCTATGAGGTGACCAGCGTACTGGGCGGCAAGCTGATTGATTTTGGCGGCCATGCTGCGCGGCTGGAACGGTCCCTGACCGAGCTGGACATGGGATGCCCCGTCACCATGGACGAGCTGCTGGCGATCCACCGCGAGTTGGTAAAGCTGAACGACATCGACGAGGGGATGATTTACCTGCAAATCACCCGCGGCGCACCGGGCGATCGTGACTTTGTGTTCCCCGACCCCGAAACCACCAAGCCGACCATCGTTCTGTTCACTCAGAACAAGCCCGGAATGGCCAATACTCCGGCGGCCAAAGTCGGCCTCAAGGTGATTTCCATCGAGGACATCCGCTGGGGTCGCCGCGATATCAAGACGGTGCAGTTGCTGTACCCGTCGATGGGCAAGATGATGGCCAAGAAGGCCGGTGCTGATGATGCTTGGCTGGTCGAAGACGGCTCTGTGACCGAAGGCACCAGCAACAATGCCTATATCGTCAAGGGCGGCAAGATCATCACCCGGAACCTGACCAAAGACATCCTGCACGGCATCACCCGTGCCGCGGTTCTGCGCTTTGCCCGCGAGGCACAGATGGAGGTCGAAGAACGCCCTTTCACGATCGAGGAAGCGCAAGCTGCCGATGAGGCCTTTGTAACGTCGGCCAGCGCCTTCGTCATGCCCGTGGTCGAGATCGACGGCGCAAAAATCGGCACCGGCACCCCGGGTCCGGTGGCCGTGCGCCTGCGCGAGATCTATCTGGAAGAAAGCCTGAAGACCGCGATCTGAAGGATTTAACGCGGCGGATGCGCTTTTAACGCGTGTCTGCCCTGTCACATTTACCTTCCTGCTTGCAATTTGACCTGTGACTTTGTCCAAATACCCGCAGACCTTTGCGGGTATGGGGGAAGTCATGCGAACATGGATCGGATTGGCGGTACTGGCGCTGGGCGTGGCCGGGATGGGCCTGTGGGGCAGCAACCATCAGGCCACCCGGATGCAGGCGCGCGTGGCCGATGGCGCCGCGGCGGTTGGGGCCAGTTCCGTGCACGGCGTGGAAACCAAAGTGGCCGGGCGCGACATCTATGTTGCCGGTCTGGCGGATGGCCCGCAGGAACATGAGGCGCTTTTGACCGCGCTTGATGCGGTGCCGGGGCGACGTGCCGTTCATGATGATCTGATAGTGCTTGAGGTGGTAACGCCGTTCCACCTGCGCGCTCAAAGGGGGGCAGGGGGCGTCACCTATGACGGGGTTGTGCCCAGTGAGGCGGCCCGCGACACACTGGCAGAGCGGATTGGCGCGACAGTGGCCGGGGGGCTTCCGGTCGCGGCGGGTGCCCCTGTGGGGTGGGTTCAGGCTGTGGAACATGGCCTTGATGCACTGGATCAGCTTAAAACCGGCGATCTGTCCGTGTCGGATCAGCACCTGACCCTGACAGGGTTGGCCGCAACTCCGGTTGAGGCGGGCAAAGCCGAAGCGGTCTTGGCCGAGTTGCCCGAGGGGTTTTCGGCGGAAACCCGGATCGACACCGAGGACGATGGCAAACCGCTTTCGCTGTTCGTCAGTTTCGATGGCAAGAAGGCGGTGGCGCAGGGAAAGCTGCCCAAGGGCATAGCCGCAGGAATACTCGCGCGCGGCTCTGGCCTGCCGGGATTGGAAGGCGAGGCCAGCAACGCGCAGATCCGCGATGACAGTGGACTGTGGCCCGGCATCGCTGAGCTGGGTCTGGCGGCGCTGGCCCAACTTGAAAACGGTGCCCTTGCGATCGAAGGTGTGGCGCTACACCTGTCGGGCGAAGCAACGCCCGAGGGCAAGGTCAAGGCCGAGGCGCTTCTAGATAAGTTGCCCAATTCGGTGCTGGCGGTCAGCGTCATCACGCTGTTTGATGACGGCGCGCCCTTTGCGATGTCGGCGCAGCTGTCGGACGGCACAATCACGGCCACAGGCAAGCTGCCCGCCGAGCTGACACCTGAGGCTTTGTCCGTCGTGGCGGGCGCGGAGTGGGCACAGGCCTATATCTCCGATGAGGACAACCGGTTCACTGCGGCGGCTCGGGCCGGATTGGCGGCGCTGCGCGCGCTTGAGGATGGAACGCTTGAGGTCACCGCAGAGGCTTTGCACCTGAGTGGCACCGCACGCACACCGCACGAAGCGGCACAGGCAGAAGAGGCGCTTTTGGCGCTGCCCGGCGGGATCGAACCGGTGGTGGTGATGGATTTTCTGGATGACGGCACAGCCTATGCGATGGCTTTGGATTACAACGCCGCAACGGGGGCGACCCTGTCGGGCAAGCTGCCTGCGGGTCTGACCCCGGCGCAGGTGAGCCGCCTTCTGGGGCTGGCAGAGGTGCCCAGTACAGCCACCGAAGGGCTGATTGTTCAGAAGGCTATCGCGCAGGAGGTGCTGGCCGCGCTCGCCCTGTGGCTGCCCGAGTTTGAGACCCTGAAGGCCGAGATATCTGAAGAGGCGACTGTGGTGCAGGGGCTGACGTCGCCCGGTGTTGACGTTGAATTGCTGACTGCGGCCCTAAGCCGGTCGTTGCCCGAAGGGGCAACTGTGGCGGTTAATCTGTCCGGGGATTTGCCGGTTGCGGGCACGACGCGGGTGAATGCCGCGACCGGCGCGGCAGAGCAGTTCTTGGATGGCTTCTGGTTGCCAGAGGTGATGTTTGAGCCGTCAGAACAAAGCTGCCCGGCGCAATCAGATGCTGTTTTGGCGCAGCACAGGGTCAATTTCGTGACCGGCTCGGCGCGGCTTGATGCGGGGTCGGTCCGGGCGGTGAATGCTTTGGCCAGCGTGATGACCGCCTGCATTGCCAATGTGGGTTTGGTGGCGGAACTGGGCGGGCACACCGATGCACAGGGCAGCGATGCGGCCAATATTGTCTTGTCGCAGGCCCGCGCCGATGCGGTGCGCGCGGCGCTGATTGCGCGGGGTGTTCCGGCAGAGGCGTTGAGCGCTGTGGGGTATGGCGCAAGTCAGCCGGTGGCGGATAACGCAACCGACGAGGGGCGCGCCAGCAACCGCCGCACCACGGTGGCCTGGGCAGCAAAGCCATTATCGGACGATTAAAACGGGAGAAGTCATATGTTTCGAAACTGGGGTTTCTTGATGTCTGAAATGATCGGCCTGCTGATCCTTGCCGCGCTGTTGGGGCTGCTGGTGGGCTGGTGGATCTGGGCGCGCGGTCGGGATGGGGCGACGGCGCCTGTCGTCTCCTCTGGTGGGGCTGACGCGGTGGCGCACCGGCAGCTGTCAGACGATCTGACGCGCTGTCGCACGGCGCAAGAGCGAAGCGCGGCGCGGATTGCCGAGCTTGAGGCCGAGCTGGCGGCGCGTGTGTCCACGCCTGACAGCACCCCATCCGCCTTTGCGGCAGTGCCCGGCGGCGACAGCATGGCCCCGGCCGCGACCGAATTGCAGGGCGATGTGGCACCCGTGGATCTGGATGGCGACGGCGAAGTGGATGGGCTGTCTGATGCGGATCGCCCGGCGGCGCTGGCTGAGGCGCGTGGCGGACAGCCGGATGACCTGAAACGGATCAGGGGGATCGGTCCGAAGCTGGAACAGCTGTGCCACAGCCTTGGCTTCTTTCATTTCGATCAGATCGCGGGCTGGACCGACCGGGAAATCACGTGGGTCGACGCCAATCTGACCGGGTTCAAAGGCCGGGTCAGCCGCGACAACTGGATGGAGCAGGCAAAGGCCTTGGCCGCAGGCAGCGAAACAGAGTTTTCGCGCCGGGTGGACAAGGGAGATGTCTACTGAGGGCGCGATGCGGGCCCCGGCGGATCAGTCCTTGGGGGCGGTGACGTTTTCGCGGAAGGCGACCTCGAACTCGGCCTGCTTTTCCGGGCTGGCCTCGGTCTGGCTTTGCGCCTTCCAGTCGTCATAGGGCATGCCATAGTAGATCTCGCGCGCCTCGTCCTTGCTCATCTCGATTCCACGGGCGTTGGCGGCCTCCTGATACCAGCGCGACAGGCAGTTGCGGCAAAACCCGGCCAGATTCATCAGGTCGATATTCTGCACATCGGTCCGCTTTTCCATCAGATGCGCGCGCAGGGCGCGAAAGGCGGCGGCCTCTATTTCAATCCGGGTCTGATCGTCCATCGGGGTCTCCTTGGTCAAAGAACGCGTTTGGCATAGGTGG
Organism: Thalassovita taeanensis; assembly: GCF_900110775.1. Taxonomy (GTDB): domain Bacteria; phylum Pseudomonadota; class Alphaproteobacteria; order Rhodobacterales; family Rhodobacteraceae; genus Litorimicrobium; species Litorimicrobium taeanense. The sequence continues at coordinate 387,735 of NZ_FOEP01000003.1, forward strand.
CGCGGGCCATGTCGGCCACATCGACCGACAGGCTGCCGACATCTGGTAACATCTGATCCATAACGCCTAGGATCGTGGCCGTTAACCCGGCTTTAGTCGCATCGTCTCGCCCTGCGAGCAAAAACAACTCGGCATGGGCAAAGCTCTGCGGCTCGGTCCCGATGCGGAAAAAATCATGCGGGCGAGCGCGGATTTTCAGCGATGTGGGATCGGGGATCGCTGGGTCTGCTGCCATGGCGGCAAAAAGCGCGTCGCATAGCGCCTGCATGTCATGGCGTGTTTCAAGCCCGGCGGAATAGTCGATCACGATATGGGGCATGGGCTGGGGTTACACTCCGCTGTCGGTCAGCGCCTGTTCAAGGATCGGCGCCAGCCGTTTGGCCCAATCCTGCTGATGCTGAGGGGTTTCGATCAGGTCATTGCGCAGCTCAACCAGAACATTTGGCCGCTGATAGGCAAGCGCGTGCCGGGCAATCGCGTCGCCGGGCAGGTGGCCGCCGTAGGGTTCGTTTTCGCCGACGCAAAGGTCGTGCTCCTGCTCCAACCGTCGCAGCAGCGGCTTGGCCAGCCGTGCGTCAGCGGCATAGAGCAGGCCAATATGCCAAGGCCGTGGCTCGCGTCCCTGAAGCTGGCGGGTGAAGCTGTGGATCGACAGGATCACCGTGTCATCACGCCGCGCGGCCAGTTCGCTCAGCGCCGTGTGATAGGGCCGGTAGCAGGCGTTCAGCCGCTGTTCCAGCTCGTCCGGTCCGGCATGGCGGTTGGCGGGAATGATCGTGCCATCGTAGAGCTTCATCAGCAGGGTCGGGTCGTCCTCGCCCCGGTTTGGATCAATCACCAACCGCGAGAAATTCGACAGGATTGCGGGCGCATCCAACGCATCGGCCAGCGCGCGTGTGACGCCTGCCGCGCCCACATCATAGGCAATGTGACGCTCCATATCGCCGCGTGCCAGACCAAGCTGGCCATTGCCGACAAAAGGCGGCACCGTATTGGCGGCATGATCGCAGGTGATCAGCCAGCGCGAGGGGCGGTCCGCCCCAATGATTTCAAAGGGGGTGTATGTCATGCGGTTGTCATTTCCTTTGACCACGCTCTAGGACAGAATAGCGGGAAATGGAATTGTCGTTCGCCCGCAGAACGCGATATGAATACAATAACCTAAGAAAAACAGTGAGGACGAGCCGGATGAGACGCTTTCGCAATGTAAAAATCGTGGCCACCCTGGGCCCGGCATCAAATGACTATGCGATGATCCGCGCCCTGCACGAGGCCGGAGCCGACGTGTTTCGTCTGAACATGAGCCACGGAGACCACGACGAAATTCGCGCCCGCCACGCGATCATCCGCCAGATCGAGCGTGATTTGGATAGCCCGATCGCCATTCTGGCAGATCTTCAGGGGCCAAAGTTGCGGGTGGGAACCTTTGCGCGTGGTGAGGAAGACTTGGCTGAGGGCGCAGCCTTCCGTCTGGATCTGGACGAGGCTGAGGGCGATGCTAGCCGCGTCTGCCTGCCGCACCCCGAGATTTTTGCAGCGCTGGAAGAGGGCGCAAGCCTGCTGGTCAACGATGGTAAAATCCGTCTGCGGGTCACGGCCTGTGGTACTGATTTCGCCGATTGCGTCGTTGTGAATGGCGGCACGATTTCCAATCGCAAGGGGGTGAACGTTCCCGATGTGGAGTTGCCATTGGCCGCCCTGTCGGAAAAAGACCGCCGTGATCTGGAGTTTGTCTGCCAGCTTGGCGTGGACTGGCTGGCGCTGTCCTTCGTGCAGCGCCCCGAGGATGTGCACGAGGCTCGCACATTGGCGGACGGTCGCGCCGCGATCCTGTCAAAAATCGAGAAACCTTCGGCCGTGGCCAAGTTTGATGATATTTTGGCAGTCAGTGACGGCATCATGGTTGCGCGCGGTGATCTGGGGGTCGAACTGCCGGTGCAGAACGTGCCGCCGATCCAGAAGCGTCTGATCCGCAAATGCCGGATCGCGGCCAAGCCGGTGATTGTGGCGACCCAGATGTTGGAAAGCATGATCGAATCGCCGATGCCGACGCGCGCCGAAGTGTCTGACGTGGCCACCGCCATCTATGAAGGTGCGGATGCAATCATGCTGTCGGCTGAATCCGCTGCAGGTAATTATCCGATCGAGGCGGTGACGACGATGGACAATGTCGCCATCGAAGTGGAAGGCGACCCGACCTACCGCGAGGTGATCGAGGCATCGCGCAGCGCGAACCGCAAGTCGGTTGCTGGCGGCATTGTTGCCGCCGCGCGTGAGATTGCCGAGACGACAGATATCAAGGCGATCTGCTGTTTTACGCAATCGGGCACGACCGCTCTTTTGACGGCGCGTGAACGCCCGCGCGTGCCGATTATCGCGCTGACCTCGCAACGCGGCACCGCGCGGCGGTTGGTGCTCAGTTGGGGCACGCACTGCGTAATGACCGGCGAGCTTGAGCGGTTCAAGCAAGCGGTGGTCAATGCCGCGCGTGCGGCACGCACTGGGGGCTATGCCACGGAAGCGGATCAGATCGTTGTCGTGGCCGGGGTGCCGTTCAACATGCCGGGCACGACGAATATCCTGCGTGTCGCGCCCTGCGCCGAACATTTGATTTTTGCCTCTGATCCGGAGTAGGCTGCCTTTGTAGCTTGGGAGTAAAGAGAATGGACACGGACCTGATTTTCGTGGTGGGCTTGGTTCTGGCCGCGTTTTCCATTCCGTCGATCGTCTCGGCCTGGAGCGAAAGGCGGGTGCCGCGCACCGCTGCAATTGTGGTGGTGGTCGGCTGCGCCATGATCGTTTGGGCGCTTACCCAAAAGCCCGGCGGTTACCGGCTGGAGCAGGTCCCCGATGTGATCGTTGGTGTTATCGGGCGCTTGATCAACTGATTCCCCCTTGCCAGCCTGAGGAACCCCGCGTATAGGACCCCCCTATCTGTGCGACCGGCCGATAGTGGCATGCCGAGTCGCGCATAAACCGACCCAAAGACTAAGGAGACGGAAATGCCCAAGATGAAGACGAAGTCGAGCTGCAAAAAGCGGTTCAAAGTGACGGCCAGTGGCCGCGTTGTTGCCGGTCAAGCCGGTAAGCGCCATGGCATGATCAAACGCTCCACCAAATTCATCCGCACTGCTCGCGGAACCACCACGCTGTCGGCTCCTGATGAGAAAATCATCAAGTCGATGATGCCCTACGCGCGCTAAGGAGGGTCTGATATGTCTCGTGTAAAAGGTGGTGTGGTTACCCACGCCCGTCACAAGAAAATCATCAAGGCAGCCAAAGGTTACTATGGCCGCCGTAAGAACACCTTCCGTACCGCAACGCAGGCGGTCGACAAGGCAAACCAATACGCAACCCGTGACCGTCGCGTCCGCAAGCGGAACTTCCGCGCCCTGTGGATTCAGCGGATCAACGCCGCTGTGCGTGCCCATGACGAAGCGCTGACATACTCGCGCTTCATCAACGGTCTGTCGCTGGCCGGTATCGAAGTGGACCGTAAGGTTCTGGCCGATCTGGCCGTGCACGAACCCGCCGCATTTAGCGCCATCGTCGATCAGGCGAAGGCCGCGCTCGCGTAAGACCCTGCTCAGGGTTTGAATTAGGAAGCCGCGGACCTTTTGGGTCTCGCGGCTTCTTGCGTTTTGGCCCCCCGCTGGATAGCAGGGGACAACGGAATTTGGAGGGTCGGATGGACGATCTGAAGCAGAAATATCTGGGTGCCATCGCTGGCGCGGGCAACGAGGCTGCGTTGGAAGACATCCGTCTGGCCGCCGTCGGTAAAAAAGGTGAGGTCGCGCTGAAAATGCGCGAACTGGGCAAGATGACCCCGGAAGAGCGCCAGACTGCAGGCCCCGCGCTGAACGCGCTCAAGGACGAGATCAACAGCGCCCTTGCCGCCAAGAAGGCTGCCCTGTCCGACGCAGCTCTTGATGAGCGCCTTCGCACCGAATGGCTGGATGTGACGCTGCCGGGGCGCGAGCGTCGCCAAGGGACCATTCACCCGGTCAGTCAAGTGACCGAGGAAGTCAGCGCAATCTTCGCAGACATGGGGTTTTCCGTCGCAGAAGGTCCGCGCATCGACACCGATTGGTATAACTTCGACGCGCTGAACATTCCCGGCCACCACCCGGCGCGCGCGGAAATGGACACCTTCTATATGCACCGCGCTGAGGGCGACAATCGTCCGCCGCATGTCCTGCGCACCCACACCAGTCCGGTGCAGATCCGCTCGATGGAGGCGCAGGGCGCGCCGATCCGCATCATCTGCCCCGGCGGTGTCTACCGCGCCGATTACGACCAAACCCACACCCCGATGTTCCATCAGGTCGAAGGGCTGGCGATCGACACCGATATCTCGATGGCCAACCTCAAGTGGGTGCTGGAGGAGTTCGTCAAAGCCTTCTTTGAGGTGGACAACGTCGATCTGCGCTTCCGCGCGTCGCACTTCCCCTTCACCGAGCCATCGGCCGAGGTGGACATCCGCTGTTCTTGGCAGGACGGCGCGTTGAAAGTGGGCGAGGGCGACGATTGGCTGGAGATTTTGGGCTCGGGCATGGTTCACCCCAGGGTCTTGCAGGCCGGCGGGATCGACCCGGACAAATATCAGGGCTTTGCCTTTGGAATGGGCATCGATCGGATCGCCATGCTGAAATACGGCATCCCCGACCTGCGCGCGTTCTTTGACAGCGACCTGCGCTGGCTGCGGCACTATGGGTTTGCAAGTCTGGATCAGCCGACCCTGCATGGGGGGTTGTCGCGGTGACGACTGGTGAACTGCTTTTGGGGCTTGGGGGGGTGTGCCTTGCAGGTTTCAGCTTTCTGCTTGGACGTATATTCAGCCAATCAGAGGCAGTTCTTGCTGAAAAACGCCGTGTGTATGAGGAGTTCCTCACAGTTTGTCCGATGCCGAATGATGCCTACAAAGCTTGGACACCTGAGCGTGAACAGGAGCGCACTGAAGCTTTTCAGAGTGTCTATGGCAAGCTGATGTTGTATGCGGCACCTGCGGTAACTTTGGCCATTTCGCTGTATCTTGATCTCTTGAATGCCGCAGACATAGAGCTTGGACCTGAAAGCGAGCCGCTGCATCCTGCTTTTAAAGAAGCGGCAAAAGCTCACAATGATATCATTCTAGAAATGCGCCGAGATGCGCTTGGCTTATCAATGTTCGGCTACTACGGAAAGTCACGTCTGCCAGCCAACGCGTACGAAGAGGCGAAAAGGAAATCGCTATGAAATTCACTCTCTCCTGGCTGAAAGAGCACCTGGATACGCAGGCCACTCTGGATGAAATCCTCTATGCCCTGACCGATCTGGGTCTGGAGGTCGAAGGCGTTGAAGACCCGGCGGCGAAGCTCAAAGACTTCACCATCGCTAAGGTCACGCATGCCGAAAAACACCCCGACGCCGACAAGCTGCGCGTCTGCACGGTTGATACCGACGAGGGCGAGAAGCAGATCGTTTGCGGCGCGCCCAACGCGCGCGAAGGCATCACCGTGGTTCTGTGCAAGCCCGGCAGCTACATCCCCGGTTTGGATATCACTATCTCGGTCGGCAAAATCCGCGGCGTTGAAAGCCATGGCATGATGGCCTCCGAACGCGAGCTGGAGCTGTCAGAGGAGCACGACGGCATTATCGAACTGCCCTCGGGCGAGGTTGGTCAGCGCTTCGTTGATTGGCTGGCGAAAAACGATCCCGCCCGCGTCGACCCGGTGATCGAGATCGCCATCACTCCCAACCGCCCCGATGCTTTGGGCGTGCGCGGTATTGCGCTGGATCTGGCCGCGCGCGGCCTTGGCACGCTGAAGCCTGCCAAAACCGCCGAGATTGATGGGCAGTTTTCCTGTCCCATCGCCGTCAGCATCGACGAAGACACCCGGGAAGACGGTTGCGAGGTTTTCGCCGGTCGCCTGATCCGCAACGTCACGAATGTGCCCAGCCCGCAATGGCTGCAAACTCAGCTGCGCGCGCTTGGGCTGCGGCCGATTTCGGCACTGGTCGATGTGACCAACTTCTTCACCTATGATCGCAACCGGCCTTTGCACGTCTTTGACGCCGACAAGGTGCAGGGCAGCCTGCGCATCCATCGCGCGGCGGGCGGCGAAACCATGGTGGGGCTGGACGAAAAGGAACACACGTTCAGTGCCGGGCAGGTTGTGATTTCGGATGACGCGGGCATCGAGTCCGTCGCCGGGATCATGGGGGGGCTGGCCACGGGTTGCACGTTAGAGACCACCAATGTCTTCCTCGAGGCTGCCGTCTGGGAGCCGGTACAGATCGCCATGACCGGTCGCGCGCTGAAGATCAACTCGGACGCGCGCTATCGCAACGAACGCGGGATCGACCCGGCCTATAACATGCAGGCTCTGGATGACGCGACGCAGATGATCCTTGACCTGTGCGGCGGCGAACCTTCGGATGTGGTCGTGGCGGGGCAGGTGCCCGACGTCAGCCGTGCCTACAAGCTGGACGCAAGCCGCGTGTCCTCGTTGGTTGGCATGGACATTCCCGAAAGCGAACAGCGCCAGACCCTGACCAAGCTGGGCTTCCGGCTTGAGGGCAACATGGCGCATGTGCCGTCGTGGCGCCCCGATGTGCTGGGCGAGGCTGATCTGGTGGAAGAGGTGGCGCGGATCGCGTCGCTGACCAAGCTCAAAGGCAAGCCGATGCCGCGCGCCCACACCGGCGTGCCCAAGCCGATCCTGTCACCGCAACAAAAGCGCGAACAGATCGCCCGGCGGACCACGGCCGCGTTGGGGTATAATGAGTGTGTGACCTATTCCTTCATCGATCGGGACAGCGCGGCGCTGTTCGGTGGCGGCACTGATGTGACCATGCTGGAGAACCCGATTTCCAGCGAAATGAGCCATATGCGCCCCGATCTTCTGGCCGGTTTGTTGCTGGCGGCGGCGCGCAATCAAGCCCGCGGCTTTGCCGATTTGGCCCTGTTCGAGGTGGGCCCCGTTTTCAGCGGTGGTGAACCTGGCGAGCAGCAGTTGCAGGTTGCGGGCCTTCTGATCGGGCGCACTGGCCCCAAGGACGTGCACGGTACCGCGCGCGCGGTGGATCTCTATGATGCCAAGGCGGACGCCGAGGCGGTTCTGGCCGCCATCGGTGCCCCTGCCAAGGTGCAGATCCTGCGCGATGCGCCGGGCTGGTTCCATCCGGGGCGCTCTGGCCGCATTTGTCTGGGGCCGAAAAAGGTGCTGGGCGTGTTTGGCGAATTGCACCCGAAAGTGCTGGACGCCATGGATGTGAAAGGCCCCGCCGTGGCCTTCGCCCTCTGGCCCGCTCAAGTCCCCGAGGCGCGCAGCAAATCGGCCACCCGCCCGGCATTGGCGCTGCGCGATCTGCAAGCGGTCGAGCGTGACTTCGCGTTCGTCGTGGACAGCAAGGTCGAGGCGCTGACGCTGGTCAATGCCGCCGCCGGAGCAGACAAGGCGCTGATCGACGGGGTGCGGGTCTTCGACCAGTTCACCGGCGATAAGGCCGAGGCGCAGATGGGCGAGGGCAAGAAATCCATCGCCATCACAGTGCGCCTGCAGCCGGTCGAGGCAACCCTGAAAGAGGCCGAGATCGAGGCCGTGGCGAAAAAAGTCGTCGAAAAAGTGGCCAAAGCGACCGGCGGTGTGTTGCGCGGCTGATCCAACCTGCGGGGCGGCGTTGTGGCGCAGCCCCGTGCCGACAGGGCTAATCCCGTCGCAACTCCCCTTGAAATCGGGCACTGATCCGCGTATGTGCCCCCTGTTCCTGACAGAGAAGACAGCTTACATGGCACGCACTAATCCGCTTCAATTCATTCAGCAGGTCCGCAGCGAAGTGGGCAAGGTCGCTTGGCCGACCCGCCGCGAGGTCATGCTGACGACCGTGATGGTGTTTGCGATGGCCGCAGTAACTGCGGTTTTCTTCGCGTTGGTCGATCTGGCAATCAAGGGCGGCTTGCGTGGCCTGTTGTCCTTTTTCGGCTAAGGCCGATCTCGGCCAGGACTGGCCGAGGCAGGGCGAAATCACACCTTCACTCTTGAATTCCGTCTGAGTCGGGGGTAGGTGACAAGCCTGATCTGAAAATGGCGTGCTGCGATTCGTGTTGCACGCCGATTTTTTGTTTCAGAAGATGGCGATTAATCGCCTGATAGAATTAAGAATTTCGGCCCTAGGGTCGAAGGATGCAAGGACTGGGTCAAGATGGCGAAGCGGTGGTATTCGGTGAGCGTGCTCTCGAACTTCGAGAAAAAAATCGCCGAACAGATCAGGCAATCCGCTATCGAGAGCGGTCTTGAGGACGATATCGAAGAAGTTTTGGTGCCCACCGAAGAGGTGATTGAGATTCGTCGTGGCAAAAAGGTCACGTCCGAGCGCCGCTTCATGCCCGGCTATGTGCTGGTCCGCATGGAGATGAGCGACCGTGGCTACCACCTGATCAACTCGATCAACCGCGTTACTGGGTTTCTGGGCCCGCAAGGTCGCCCGATGCCGATGCGCGATGCAGAAGTAAACGCGATCCTGAACCGTGTGCAGGAAGGCGAGGATCAGCCCCGCACGCTCATCCGCTTCGAAGTGGGTGAGAAGGTCAAGGTCAACGACGGCCCGTTCGAAGATTTCGACGGCATGATCGAGGAAGTGGACGAAGACGCACAGCGCCTCAAGGTGTCGGTGTCGATCTTTGGTCGCGAAACCCCGGTCGAACTGGAATTCGCTCAGGTCACCAAGCAGGTCTGAGCGTGTAACTTGCGGGAGGCGAGGGGCGCGCGCGCCCCGGACCGGACCGCACAACTCGAACCTGCCGACGCGTCGCGCAGGTGTTGGAAAAAGGAGAGGCCACATGGCCAAGAAACTGATCGGGAAGCTGAAGCTCCAGGTGAAAGCCGGGCAAGCCAACCCCTCCCCGCCCGTCGGTCCCGCACTGGGTCAGCGCGGCATCAACATTATGGAATTCTGCAAGGCGTTCAACGCCAAGACTGCAGATATGGAGCCCGGCGCACCGTGCCCGACCGTGATTTCCTACTATCAGGACAAGTCGTTCACGATGGAAATCAAGACGCCGCCCGCGTCGTATTACCTGAAGAAGGCTGCTAAACTGAAGGGCGGCTCGAAAAAGCCCGGCCACGACGTTGCAGGTTCTGTGACCATCAAGCAGGTCAAAGAGATCGCGGAAGCCAAGATGCCCGACCTGAACGCCAATGACGTTGAAGCGGCGATGCAGATTGTTATGGGCTCGGCCCGCTCCATGGGCATTGAGGTGAAGTAAGATGGCAAAGTTCGGAAAACGCACCCGCGCCGCTCGTGAGGCTTTCGCTGGCAAGCAGGATCTGACGGTTGAAGAAGCCGTTGCTCTGGTCAAGGCAAATGCCACATCCAAGTTCGACGAAACCGTCGAGATCGCCATGAACCTGGGTGTCGACCCGCGTCACGCTGACCAGATGGTTCGCGGCGTGGTTGGTCTGCCCAACGGCACCGGCAAAACCGTTCGGGTTGCCGTGTTCGCACGTGGCCCCAAAGCTGACGAAGCTCTGGCCGCCGGTGCAGACATTGTTGGCGCAGAAGACCTGATGGAAACCATTCTGGGCGGCAAGATCGAATTCGATCGCTGCATCGCCACCCCGGATATGATGCCTGTCGTTGGTCGTCTCGGCAAAGTCCTTGGTCCGCGCAACTTGATGCCGAACCCCAAGGTCGGCACCGTGACCATGGATGTCAAAGCTGCAATCGAAGCTGCCAAGGGTGGCGAAGTTCAGTTCAAGGCTGAAAAGGCCGGTGTTGTGCATGCTGGCGTCGGCAAAGCCTCGTTCGACGAAGCCAAGCTGGTCGAAAACATTCGCGCCTTTGTTGGCGCCGTGTCGCGCGCCCGCCCGACTGGTGCCAAAGGCGCCTACATGAAGAAAGTCGCGATCTCCTCGACCATGGGTCCGGGTGTCTCGATCGATCTGGGCAGCGTAACCGCCGAGTAATCGGTCGGTCGCAATCGCGACGGATCAGACCGGTGGCGGGCATGTCTCGCCACGGTCAAAGAATTCCGCGGGGTTTCCCGCAGAATGGCGGGGCCGCAAGGCCCTGTCCTGTCCGAGACGGAGGGTTCAGGCGAAAGTCTGAATAATTCCTTCCTGAGATGGGGAGCGAGACGAATTGACCGCAGGGACCGTTCCCTCGGGTGATCTGGCCTCGGGACCCTGAAATTGGACCCGAACGGCCCCAACGCCGCGTTTGGCAGAGGGGCTTAACTGAGCCGGGGGGCAACCCCCAAATTTGGAGTGAAACTGTGGATAGAGCACAAAAAGAGAAACTGGTCGAAGAACTCGGCCAGATCTTTGAAAGCTCTGGCGTTGTGGTCGTAGCCCACTACGCAGGTCTTACGGTTGCTGAGATGCAGGACCTTCGGGCGCGTATGCGTACCGTCGGCGGGTCCGTTCGCGTCGCCAAGAACAAGCTCGCCAAGATCGCCCTTGAAGGGAAGCCTTGCGAAAGCATCGGCAATCTTCTGACGGGCATGACCGTACTTACCTACTCCGAGGACCCCGTGGCAGCTGCCAAGGTGGCCGAGGACTTCGCCAAGGACAACAAGAAGTTTGAAATTCTTGGTGGTGCAATGGGTGAGACGGCTCTGGACCGGGCCGGTGTCGAAGCCGTGTCGAAAATGCCGTCGCGCGAGGAGCTTATTGCTTCGATCGTTGGCTGCATTGGCGCACCTGCTTCCAACATCGCCGGTGCGATTGGCGCGCCTGCTTCGAATATTGCGTCCATCTTGTCCACGATCGAGGACAAGGCGGCCGCTTGAGCAACCTAATGATCTGCGTGGGGCAATGCTCGCACGTTGGAACACATCTAATGAGACGGAAACAGTACAATGGCTGATCTGAAAAAACTGGCTGAAGAGATCGTCAACCTGACGCTTCTTGAAGCACAAGAACTGAAAACTATCCTGAAGGACGAATACGGCATCGAGCCCGCTGCTGGCGGCGCTGTCATGATGGCTGGTCCTGCGGACGCCGGCGGTGCGGCTGCTGAAGAGCAGACCGAATTCGACGTCATCCTGAAATCGGCAGGCGCTTCCAAGATCAACGTGATCAAAGAAGTCCGCTCGATCACCGGTCTGGGCCTGAAAGAAGCCAAAGACCTGGTCGATGCTGGTGGCAAAGCTGTTAAAGAGCAGGTTTCCAAAGCCGAAGCTGACGACATCAAAGCCAAGCTGGAAGCAGCTGGCGCCGAAGTCGAGGTTAAGTAATCTCTGCCGGGGCAACCCGGAATTGAGTGAAGGCTGGGTCCGGTTTTTCCGGGCCCAGCCGAACCTGTCTTAGCAAGGGTTTTCGTGCAAAACCCTTTCTTAGGTGCGGTTCAACGATCGGGAGGCCTCTGGTGGGACAGGGGCCGTGAATGGATCAGAATCAGACCGTCTCGTATGGGCGAGGTGCCGGGGCCCGACGGCATCCGCGTCCGGTGAGAAACTGAAAGGTGACATCGACCATGGCTCAATCCTTCCTTGGCCAGAAACGTTTGCGTAAATACTATGGCAAAATCCGCGAAGTGCTGGAGATGCCGAACCTGATCGAGGTTCAGAAATCCTCGTATGATCTGTTCCTGAACTCCGGTGATCAGCTTCAGCCGCTTGACGGCGAAGGCATCATGGGGGTTTTCCAGTCGGTCTTCCCGATCAAGGATTTCAACGAAACCAGCGTGCTGGAGTTCGTGAAATACGATCTGGAAAAGCCGAAATACGATGTCGAAGAGTGCATGCAGCGCGACATGACCTATGCGGCACCGCTGAAGGTCACCCTGCGTCTGATCGTGTTTGATATCGACGAAGATACCGGCGCGAAATCGGTCAAAGACATCAAAGAACAGGACGTATTCATGGGTGACATGCCCTTGATGACACCCAACGGTACGTTCGTTGTGAACGGCACCGAGCGTGTGATCGTGTCCCAGATGCACCGTTCACCGGGCGTGTTCTTCGACCACGACAAAGGTAAAACACACAGCTCGGGCAAGCTGTTGTTCGCCTGCCGCATCATTCCCTATCGCGGCTCGTGGCTCGACTTTGAATTCGACGCCAAAGATATCGTGTTCTGCCGGATCGACCGCCGCCGCAAGCTGCCGGTGACGACGCTGCTGTATGCGCTGGGTCTTGATCAGGAATCCATCATGGATGCCTATTACGACACGATCGATTTCAAACTGGAGAAGAACAAGGGCTGGGTTACCAAGTTCTTCCCCGACCGTGCACGCGGCACCCGTCCCACCTATGATCTGGTTGATGCGGCCACCGGCGAAATCATCGCCGAGGCTGGCAAGAAAGTCACGCCGCGCGCGGTCAAGCAGCTCAAGGACGAAGGCAAGGTTACCGATCTTCTGGTGCCCTTCGAGCATATCGTCGGTAAATTTGTCGCCAAGGACATCATCAACGAGGAAACCGGCGCGATTTATATCGAAGCTGGCGACGAGTTGACGCTGGAATTCGACAAGGATGGCGACATCACTGGTGGTACGTTGCAAGAGCTGATGACAGCGGGCGTGACCGAGATCCCCGTGCTGGATATCGACAACATCAACGTCGGTGCCTACATCCGCAACACCATGGCGATGGACAAGAACATGGGCCGCGACACCGCGCTCATGGACATCTACCGCGTCATGCGCCCAGGCGAGCCGCCCACCGTCGAAGCCGCGTCGAACCTGTTCGACACGTTGTTCTTCGATAGCGAGCGTTATGACCTGTCCGCCGTTGGCCGCGTGAAAATGAACATGCGTCTGGCGTTGGATGCCGAAGACACGCAGCGCACCCTGCGCCGCGAAGACATCATCGCCTGCATCAAAGCGCTGGTTGAACTGCGCGACGGCAAAGGCGACATCGACGACATCGACCACCTCGGCAACCGTCGTGTGCGTTCGGTCGGCGAACTGATGGAAAACCAGTACCGCGTCGGCCTGCTGCGTATGGAACGCGCGATCAAAGAGCGTATGTCCAGTGTCGAAATCGACACCGTGATGCCGCAGGATCTGATCAACGCCAAACCCGCAGCGGCGGCCGTGCGTGAATTCTTCGGCTCCTCGCAGCTGTCGCAGTTCATGGACCAAACCAACCCGCTGTCCGAAGTGACGCATAAGCGTCGCCTTTCGGCGCTTGGGCCGGGCGGTTTGACCCGCGAACGCGCAGGCTTCGAAGTGCGCGACGTTCACCCGACCCACTATGGTCGGATGTGCCCGATTGAAACGCCCGAAGGCCCGAACATTGGTCTGATCAACAGTCTGGCCACCTTCGCGCGCGTCAACAAATATGGCTTCATCGAAACCCCGTACCGTGTTGTCACCGACAGCAAGGTTACGGACGAAGTCCACTACATGTCCGCGACCGAGGAAATGCGCCACACCGTGGCGCAGGCCAACGCCTCGCTGGACGAAGACGGCAAGTTCATCAACGATCTGGTCAGCACCCGCCAGTCGGGCGACTACACTCTGGCTCCGCGCGAAAGTGTGGACCTGATTGACGTCAGCCCGAAGCAGTTGGTCTCGGTTGCGGCCTCGCTGATCCCCTTCCTTGAAAACGACGACGCCAACCGCGCTCTGATGGGCTCGAACATGCAGCGTCAGGCGGTTCCGCTTCTGCGGGCCGAGGCGCCGCTGGTCGGCACCGGTATCGAGGAAATCGTGGCACGCGACTCGGGTGCGGCCTATATGGCCAAACGCGCCGGGATCATCGACCAGGTCGATGCCCAGCGTATCGTGATCCGCGCGACCGAGGATCTGGAGCTTGGCGATGCGGGGGTTGATATCTACCGCATGCGCAAATTCCAGCGATCGAACCAGAACACCTGCATCAACCAGCGTCCGCTGGTGAAGGTGGGCGATACGGTTCAGAAGGGCGAAGTCATCGCCGATGGTCCCTCGACCGATATGGGCGAACTGGCCCTTGGCAAGAACGTTATCGTCGCGTTCATGCCATGGAACGGCTACAACTACGAAGACTCGATCCTGATCTCCGAGCGGATCGCGCGTGATGACGTCTTTACCTCGATCCACATCGAGGAATTTGAAGTCGCCGCACGTGACACCAAGCTTGGGCCGGAAGAGATCACCCGCGATATCCCCAACGTCGGCGAGGAAGCCCTGCGCAACCTCGACGAGGCGGGCATCGTTTACATCGGCGCCGATGTAGAGCCGGGCGATATCCTGGTCGGCAAGATCACCCCCAAAGGCGAAAGCCCGATGACGCCGGAAGAGAAACTCCTGCGCGCCATCTTCGGTGAAAAAGCCTCTGACGTGCGCGATACCTCGCTGCGCGTGAAACCGGGTGATTTCGGCACGGTCGTCGAAGTGCGCGTCTTCAACCGCCATGGCGTTGAAAAAGACGAACGCGCGCTGCAGATCGAGCGGGAAGAAGTCGAGCGTCTGGCGCGTGACCGCGACGACGAGATGGCGATCCTTGATCGCAACATCTATGCCCGTCTCAAGTCGATGATCCTTGGAAAGGTGGCTGTCAAAGGCCCCAAAGGTGTCAGATCCAACGCCGAGATCAACGAAGAGCTGCTGCAAACCCTGACCCGTGGTCAGTGGTGGCAGTTGGCCCTGAAAGACGAGGCCGACGCACAGGTGGTCGAGGCCCTGCACGAGCAGTACGAGGTGCAAAAGCGCACCTTGGATGCCCGTTTCGAAGACAAGGTCGAGAAAGTTCGCCGTGGCGACGACCTGCCGCCGGGCGTGATGAAAATGGTCAAAGTCTTTGTTGCCGTGAAGCGCAAGCTTCAGCCGGGTGACAAGATGGCCGGTCGTCACGGCAACAAGGGTGTGATCTCGAAAGTGGTCCCGATGGAGGACATGCCGTTCCTCGCCGACGGGACGCCGGTCGATTTCTGTTTGAACCCGCTGGGTGTTCCGTCGCGTATGAACGTCGGTCAGATCCTCGAAACCCACATGGGTTGGGCTGCTCGTGGTCTGGGTATCAACGTCGATGAGGCGCTGCAAAGCTACCGCCGCTCCGGCGACCTGACCCCGGTTCGCGAAGCCATGGCGCTTGCCTATGGTGACGACGTTTACGCCGAAGGCATCACCGACATGGACGAAACCCTGTTGGTCGAAGCCGCAGGCAACGTCACCCGCGGTGTGCCGATTGCAACGCCGGTCTTTGACGGCGCGAAAGAGGCGGACGTGAACGACGCGCTGACCCGTGCAGGCTTTGATACCTCGGGCCAGTCGGTGCTGTTTGACGGTCGTACCGGCGAACAGTTCGCACGCAAGGTCACAGTGGGTGTCAAATACCTGCTGAAACTGCACCACCTTGTGGACGACAAGATCCACGCGCGTTCCACCGGGCCATACAGCCTTGTCACGCAGCAGCCGTTGGGCGGTAAAGCTCAGTTCGGTGGCCAGCGTTTCGGGGAAATGGAAGTCTGGGCACTGGAAGCATACGGCGCCGCCTATACCCTGCAGGAAATGCTGACGGTTAAATCGGATGACGTGGCAGGCCGGACCAAGGTCTATGAAAGCATCGTCAAGGGCGAGGACAACTTCGAGGCCGGCGTGCCTGAGAGCTTCAACGTTCTCGTGAAAGAAGTCCGTGGCCTCGGCCTGAACATGGAACTCCTGGATGCGGAGGGTGAGGATTAAGGGCCCCGCGCCCCAACCCTCACCCCATCCCGCACAAATTTGAGGACATCAAAATGAACCAGGAACTGACAAACAACCCGTTCAACCCGGTTGCCCCGGTTAAGACCTTCGACGAAATCAAGGTCTCGCTGGCCTCTCCCGAACGGATCCTCTCGTGGTCGTACGGCGAGATCAAGAAGCCCGAAACCATCAACTACCGTACGTTCAAGCCCGAGCGTGACGGCCTGTTCTGCGCGCGTATCTTTGGCCCGATCAAGGATTACGAATGCCTTTGCGGCAAATACAAGCGGATGAAATATCGCGGCGTTGTCTGCGAAAAATGCGGCGTCGAAGTCACGCTGCAAAAAGTCCGCCGCGAGCGTATGGGCCACATTGAGCTGGCCAGCCCGGTCGCGCATATCTGGTTCCTCAAGTCGCTTCCGTCGCGGATCGGCCTGATGCTGGATATGACACTGCGCGATCTGGAACGCGTGCTGTATTTCGAAAACTACGTCGTCATTGAACCCGGCCTGACCGATCTGACCTATGGTCAGATGCTGACGGAAGAAGAGTTCATGGACGCGCAGGACCACTACGGCATGGATGCCTTCACCGCCAACATCGGCGCTGAAGCGATCCGCGAGATGCTGGCCGCGATCGATCTGGAGCAGGAAGCCGAAACGCTGCGCGCCGATCTGAAAGAGGCAACAGGCGAGCTGAAGCCGAAGAAGATCATCAAGCGTCTGAAAGTGGTCGAATCCTTCCTCGAGTCGGGCAACCGCCCCGAGTGGATGGTCCTGACCGTGATTCCCGTGATTCCGCCAGAGCTGCGCCCGCTGGTGCCGCTGGACGGTGGTCGTTTCGCGACCTCCGACCTCAACGACCTTTACCGTCGTGTGATCAACCGGAACAACCGTCTGAAGCGCCTGATCGAACTGCGTGCGCCCGACATCATCGTGCGTAACGAAAAGCGGATGCTGCAGGAATCTGTCGACGCTCTGTTCGACAACGGCCGTCGTGGCCGCGTGATCACCGGCGCCAACAAGCGCCCGCTGAAATCGCTGTCCGACATGCTGAAGGGTAAGCAAGGTCGCTTCCGTCAGAACCTTTTGGGCAAGCGCGTCGACTTCTCCGGTCGTTCGGTCATCGTGACCGGCCCCGAGCTGAAGCTGCACCAGTGCGGCCTGCCCAAGAAGATGGCGTTGGAGCTGTTCAAGCCGTTCATCTACTCGCGGCTCGAGGCGAAAGGCCTGTCCAGCACTGTGAAGCAGGCCAAGAAGCTGGTCGAAAAGGAACGCCCCGAGGTATGGGACATTCTGGATGAGGTGATCCGCGAACACCCCGTTATGCTGAACCGGGCGCCGACACTGCACCGTCTGGGCATTCAGGCGTTCGAACCGATCCTGATCGAAGGTAAGGCTATTCAGCTGCACCCGCTGGTCTGCTCGGCCTTCAACGCCGACTTCGACGGTGACCAGATGGCCGTTCACGTCCCGCTGAGCCTTGAGGCGCAGTTGGAAGCGCGCGTTCTGATGATGTCGACCAACAACGTTCTGTCGCCTGCCAACGGCGCGCCGATCATCGTTCCGTCGCAGGATATGATCCTTGGTCTCTACTATACGACCATCGAGCGCGAAGGCATGAAGGGCGAAGGCATGGCCTTCTCCTCGATCGAGGAAGTTCAGCACGCGCTGGACAGCGGTGCCGTGCACCTGCACGCCAAGATCACCGCGCGGGTTCCGCAGATCGACGATGAAGGCAACGAAATCGCCAAGCGGTTCGAAACCACGCCGGGCCGGATCCGTCTGGGCGCGCTGCTGCCGCAGAACGCCAAGGCCCCCTTCGAGCTGGTCAACCGCCTGCTGCGGAAGAAAGAAGTGCAGCAGATCATTGACACCGTCTACCGCTACTGCGGTCAAAAGGAATCCGTGATCTTCTGTGACCAGATCATGACCATGGGTTTCCGCGAAGCGTTCAAGGCCGGTATTTCCTTCGGCAAGGACGACATGGTCGTGCCCGATACCAAATGGCCGATCGTCGACGAAACTCGCGATCAGGTGAAAGACTTTGAACAGCAGTATATGGACGGCCTGATCACTCAGGGCGAAAAGTACAACAAAGTCGTCGATGCTTGGTCGAAGTGTAACGACAAGGTCACCGAGGCGATGATGTCCAACATCTCCGCCAACAAGCGCGATGTGGATGGCTCGGAAATGGAACCGAACTCGGTTTACATGATGGCTCACTCCGGTGCGCGTGGCTCGGTTACCCAGATGAAACAGTTGGGCGGGATGCGCGGCCTGATGGCCAAGCCGAACGGCGACATCATCGAAACGCCGATCATCTCGAACTTCAAGGAAGGTCTGACCGTTCTTGAATACTTCAACTCGACACACGGCGCCCGTAAGGGTCTGTCGGACACCGCGTTGAAGACAGCGAACTCGGGTTATTTGACCCGTCGACTGGTTGACGTGGCGCAGGATTGCATCGTGCGGTCGCGCGATTGCGGCACTGAAAACGCGATCACGGCCGAAAATGCCGTGAACGACGGCGAGGTCGTATCCTCGCTGGGCGAGCGTATTCTGGGCCGTGTCGCGGCTGAGGATCTGCTTAAGCCTGGCACCGACGAGGTGATCATCGCCAAGGGCACGCTGATCGACGAACGCATGGCCGACGCGGTCGAGGAATCGGGCCTGCAAAGCGCTCGCATCCGCTCGCCGCTGACCTGTGAAGCTGATGACGGCGTCTGCGCGGCCTGCTATGGTCGGGACCTTGCACGTGGCACCATGGTGAACACTGGCGAAGCTGTCGGCATCATCGCCGCTCAGTCGATCGGTGAACCTGGCACACAGCTGACGATGCGGACCTTCCACATCGGCGGCGTTGCGCAGGGTGGTCAGCAGTCCTTCCTCGAAGCCAGCCACGCCGGCATCATTTCCTTCGAAAACACCACCACGCTGGAAAACGCAGTGGGTGAAACGATGGTCATGGGTCGGAATATGAAACTGATCATCAAGGATGAGAACGGCGAGGAGCGTGCCAGCCACAAGCTTGGCTACGGTACCAAAATGTTCGTCAGCGAAGGTCAGGCCGTGGCGCGTGGCGACAAGCTGTTCGAGTGGGATCCCTATACCCTGCCGATCATCGCCGAAAAGGCCGGTACCGTTAAATATGTCGATCTTGTCAACGGTATCGCCCTGCGCGAAGACACCGATGATGCGACCGGCATGACCCAGAAGATCGTGATGGACTGGCGCGCGGCCCCCAAAGGCAACGAGCTGAAGCCCGAGATCATTCTGGTCGATGCCGATGGCGAGCCGGTCCGCACCGATAGCGGCAATCCCGTGACTTATCCGATGTCGGTGGATGCGATCCTCTCGGTCGAAGAAGGCCAAGAGATCAAAGCCGGTGACGTTGTCGCGCGTATCCCGCGTGAAGGCGCCAAAACCAAGGACATCACCGGTGGTCTGCCGCGTGTGGCCGAACTGTTCGAAGCACGTCGTCCTAAAGACCACGCGATCATCGCCGAAATCGATGGTTACGTGCGCTTTGGCCGCGACTACAAGAACAAGCGGCGCATCACGATCGAGCCCGCGGAAGAAGGCCGTGATCCCGTCGAATACATGGTGCCCAAAGGCAAGCACATTCCGGTTCAGGAAGGTGATTTTGTCCAGAAGGGTGATTACATCATGGACGGCAACCCGGCGCCGCACGACATCCTTGCCATTATGGGTGTCGAGGCTCTGGCCGACTACATGATCGACGAGGTGCAGGACGTTTATCGCCTTCAGGGTGTTAAGATCAACGACAAGCACATCGAGGTGATCGTTCGCCAGATGCTGCAGAAGTGGGAGATCCAGGACAGTGGCGAAACCGTTCTGCTGAAGGGTGAAACCGTCGACAAGGCCGAGTTTGACGAAGCCAACGAGAAGGCGCTCGCGCGTGGTGATCGTGTCGCAACGGGCCAGCCGATCTTGCTGGGTATCACCAAGGCATCGCTGCAAACGCGATCGTTCATCTCGGCGGCGTCCTTCCAGGAAACCACCCGCGTGCTGACCGAAGCTTCGGTTCAGGGCAAGCGCGATAAGCTGGTCGGCCTGAAGGAAAACGTCATCGTGGGTCGTTTGATCCCGGCTGGCACCGGTGGGGCAACCCAGCGCGTTCGCAACATCGCGCAGGGTCGCGACAATGTCGTGATCGAAGCCCGCCGTGAAGAGGCCGAGGCCGCAGCCGCTCTGGCAGCACCGGTGGACGATGTTGTTGGCGGTGACGTCTTTGACAACTTCGTCCAGACCCCGGAAAGCCGCGACGACTAATATTCGATCAACGTATTGATATTGCAAAGGCCCCCGCTTCTGGCGGGGGCCTTTTGCGTTCAGATTTACCTTGCGGTCGCGCCCTGCGACGGTAACGTCGCGCCGATCCAACGAGGCGGTTCCCCAATGATGTCTGACAATACCCGCGGCGCGCTGCTGATGATGGCCAGCATGGCCGCCTTCACCCTGAACGATACGCTGATGAAAGCGCTCGCTGGCGAGGTGCCACTGTTTCAGTTGCTGGTGCTGCGCGGGGTGGTGACCACGCTCTTCACTGGTGCGCTGGCGTGGCGTATGGGGGCGCTGCATTGGCGTGTCCGGCGCGGCGATGCCGTGCTGATCGCCCTGCGGATGCTGGCCGAAATCGGCGCCGCCTATTTCTTTCTGACGGCGCTGTTCAACATGCCCATCGCCAACGTCACCGCGATTCTGCAATCCCTGCCGTTGATCGTGACGCTGGCGGCCGCACTTCTGTTTTCAGAGCCGCTGGGCTGGCGCCGGATCACGGCGATTCTGGTGGGGCTGGTCGGGGTGATGCTGATCGTCCGACCAGGGGCCGAGGGGTTCTCGATCTATTCGCTCTATGCGTTGATCGCGGTTGCCTTTGTCACGCTGCGCGATCTGGTCACCCGGCGGCTTTCGGCGGCGGTTCCGTCGATGTTGGTGACATTCTCGACCGCGCTGGCCGTGACGGCCTTCTTCAGTGTTGGCAGCATCGGTACCGAGTGGGTGGCGCTGGATACCCGCGCGGCCCTGCTGACACTGGGCGCCTCGGCCATGGTGATCTGCGGCTATATGTTTTCGGTGCTGGTCATGCGCGTCGGCGAGATCTCATTCGTGGCCCCCTTCAGATATACCGGGCTGATCTGGGCCTTGGTGCTGGGCTGGTTCGTCTTTGGCGAATGGCCACGCCCCCTGACCCTGATCGGCGCGGCCATTGTTGTCAGTAGCGGGATTTTCATGCTCTACAGAGAGGGTCAGCTTGCCCGCGCGCGCGCACGAGAAAAGAAACGGACGGCATGACCATAGAAGCACAAGTTCTCGGGCTGTGCCGCTGGTCCTATCCCTCCGCCCCCCGGTGCGTTCCAGAAAGATGCCGACAGCTACGAGGCTTTGCGCGCCGATGTACTTGCGCGGGGCGCATGGCGAAAACGACAGCAGTGTTTCGATCTCGCCGCACAGTTCCGACGTGATCGCGTTCGATCCCGATCAGCTCTCCGCGACTTTGCTCGACCGCTTTGCCATCCCTCTCGACGGGTTGATCTCGGCCTGGGACCGGGCGCTCGGCCGGGCCTAGGTCAAACCGGTCGGCTTGTGTTGACAAGGCTTGCGACTCCCCCTATACGCCCAACATCCCGGCTTGGGGGTCGCCCCATGCGCCGATACCAGAACTGAGTGGTCAAGATCCGGTTAACCGCCCGATCCTCTGGAAACCCACCGCGTCGTTCCCGCGAACAAGGGGACGCAGCGGTTTTTTGCGTCGTATCCTCGGGTACGATTTGGCGCTTTACGGACGCGTGAAGGGCCAGGAAATGAGAAACCGCACGTCTCGGCGTGCAGACACATGTGTTGATAGACGGGGAAAGAGACCCAATGCCAACGATCCAGCAGCTGATCCGCAAACCGCGCCAGCCAAAAATAAAACGCTCGAAGTCCACGCACCTCGAGTCGTGCCCGCAGAAGCGCGGCGTATGCACCCGCGTCTATACGACGACACCGAAAAAGCCCAACTCGGCTATGCGGAAGGTCGCCAAAGTGCGTCTGACCAATGGTTTCGAGGTGATCAGCTATATTCCCGGTGAAAGCCACAACCTTCAGGAACACTCTGTGGTTCTGATCCGTGGCGGTCGTATCAAAGACCTTCCGGGTGTCCGTTATCACATCGTTCGCGGTGTTCTGGATACCCAGGGTGTTAAAAACCGTAAGCAGCGTCGTTCGAAATACGGCGCCAAGCGTCCGAAGTAAGAGGATTAACAGATGTCCCGCCGTCACGCCGCTGAAAAACGCGAAGTTCTGCCCGACGCCAAATTTGGTGATCGGGTTCTGACGAAGTTCATGAATAACCTGATGATCGACGGTAAAAAGTCGGTCGCGGAAAAGATCGTCTACAACGCGATGGATCGCGTTGAAGCCAAGATCAAACGCGCACCCATCGAAGTGTTCCACGAAGCACTCGAAAACATCAAGCCGTCGGTCGAGGTTCGCTCGCGTCGTGTTGGTGGTGCCACCTATCAGGTCCCGGTCGAAGTGCGCCCCGAGCGTCGTGAAGCTCTGGCAATCCGCTGGCTGATCAACGCATCGCGTTCGCGCAACGAGAACACGATGGAAGAGCGCCTGGCAGGTGAACTGCTTGATGCGGTCAACAGCCGTGGCTCGGCCGTGAAGAAACGCGAAGACACCCACAAAATGGCAGACGCTAACAAAGCGTTCAGCCATTACCGCTGGTAATCCTGAAAAGGTTCTGACCCCATGGCACGCGACTATCCTCTGTCCCGCTATCGTAACTTCGGCATCATGGCCCACATCGACGCAGGTAAAACCACCTGCTCCGAGCGGATCCTGTATTACACCGGCAAATCCCACAACATCGGCGAGGTGCATGATGGCGCCGCAACGATGGACTGGATGGAGCAGGAGCAGGAACGCGGGATCACGATCACGTCGGCTGCGACCACCACGTTCTGGGAGCGCACCGAAGATGGCGCGACTCCGGATACTGAAAAGCACCGGATGAACATCATCGACACCCCCGGCCACGTTGACTTCACGATTGAAGTCGAGCGTTCGCTGGCAGTTCTCGACGGTGCCGTTGCCGTTCTGGACGCCAACGCGGGTGTTGAGCCCCAGACCGAAACCGTGTGGCGTCAGGCTGACCGCTACAAGGTTCCGCGGATCGTGTTCGTCAACAAGATGGACAAGATCGGCGCAGACTTTTTCAACTGCGTGCACATGATTCAAGACCGCACCGGCGCGATTCCGGCACCGATCCAGATTCCGATCGGCGCCGAGACCGAACTGGAAGGTATGGTCGATCTGGTCACCATGCAGGAGTGGGTCTGGGCTGGCGAAGATCTGGGCGCGTCCTGGGAAAGGCGTGACATCCGTCCCGAACTGCAAGAGCTTGCAAACGAATGGCGTGGCAAGCTGATCGAGACCGCCGTCGAAATGGACGACGACGTGATGGAAGCCTACCTGATGGAAGGCACCGAGCCCGACGTCGCGACGCTGCGCAGGCTGATCCGTAAGGGGACGCTGGCGATCAAGTTCATTCCGGTTCTGTGTGGCTCTGCCTTCAAGAACAAAGGTGTACAGCCGCTGCTGAACGCCGTGATCGACTATCTGCCCAGCCCGATGGACGTTGTCGATTACATGGGCTTCAAACCCGGTGACGAAGAAGAAGTTCGGAACATCCCGCGTCGTGCAGACGACGACATGGCGTTCTCGGGCCTCGCGTTCAAAATCATGAACGACCCCTTCGTTGGCACGCTGACCTTTACCCGCATCTACTCGGGCGTCCTGAAAAAGGGCGACACGCTGTTGAATGCGACCAAAGGCAAAAAAGAGCGCGTCGGTCGTATGATGATGATGCACTCGAACAACCGCGAAGAGATCGATGAGGCCTTCGCAGGCGACATCATCGCACTGGCGGGCCTGAAAGACACCACCACCGGTGACACGCTCTGTGATCCCAAAGATCCGGTCGTCTTGGAAACCATGACCTTCCCCGATCCAGTGATCGAGATCGCGATTGAGCCGAAAACCAAAGGTGACCAGGAAAAGATGGGCGTTGCTCTGGCGCGTCTGGCCGCAGAAGATCCCTCCTTCCGGGTCGAAACCGATCTCGAATCGGGTCAGACCATCATGAAGGGCATGGGCGAACTTCACCTCGATATCCTTGTTGACCGCATGAAGCGCGAATTCAAAGTCGAGGCGAACATCGGTGCACCGCAGGTGGCTTATCGCGAAACCATCTCGCGCGAAGCCGAGATCGACTACACCCACAAGAAACAGTCGGGTGGGTCGGGTCAGTTTGCACGGATCAAGCTGGTGATTATCCCCACCGAGGCGGGCGAAGGTTACTCCTTCGAATCCAAGATCGTTGGTGGTTCGGTTCCCAAGGAATACATCCCCGGTGTCGAAAAAGGCATCAAGTCGGTGATGGACTCTGGCCCGCTGGCTGGCTTCCCGGTGATCGACTTCAAAGTGGTGCTGATCGATGGTGCCTACCATGACGTCGACTCGTCGGTTCTCGCCTTCGAAATCGCCGCCCGTGCAGCAATGCGTGACGGCATGAGAAAGGCCGGCGCCAAGCTGCTGGAGCCGATCATGAAGGTCGAGGTTGTGACCCCGGAAGAGTATACCGGCGGTATCATCGGCGACCTGACGTCGCGTCGTGGTCAGGTGACTGGTCAGGATGCACGCGGTAACGCTGTTGCAATCGCATCCATGGTGCCTCTGGCGAACATGTTTGGCTACATCAACACTCTGCGTTCCATGTCTTCGGGCCGCGCACAGTTCTCGATGCAGTTCGACCACTACGATCCGGTCCCGCAGAACATCTCGGACGAAATTCAGGCGAAATTCGCCTAATCGAAATTGCCGATCGCGCAGCGCCTGTGCGATCGGCCTGACAGACAATAGGAGGCCATCATGGCAAAGGAAAAGTTTGAGCGTAATAAGCCGCACGTTAACATTGGCACGATTGGCCACGTTGACCACGGCAAGACGACGCTGACCGCAGCGATCACCAAGTACTTTGGTGACTTCAAGGCCTACGACCAGATTGATGGCGCGCCGGAAGAGAAAGCCCGCGGGATCACGATCTCGACGGCGCACGTCGAGTATGAGACCGAAGCACGTC
This sequence comes from Thalassovita taeanensis, assembly GCF_900110775.1. GTDB lineage: Bacteria > Pseudomonadota > Alphaproteobacteria > Rhodobacterales > Rhodobacteraceae > Litorimicrobium > Litorimicrobium taeanense. The sequence goes on from NZ_FOEP01000003.1 coordinate 412,485, forward strand.
ACTATGCGCACGTCGATTGCCCCGGCCACGCTGACTATGTGAAGAACATGATCACCGGTGCGGCGCAGATGGACGGCGCGATTCTGGTTGTGAACGCTGCTGACGGCCCGATGCCGCAGACGCGCGAGCACATCCTGCTGGGTCGCCAGGTGGGTATCCCCTACATGGTCGTCTACATGAACAAGGTTGACCAGGTTGACGACGAAGAGCTGCTGGAGCTCGTGGAAATGGAAATCCGCGAACTGCTGTCCTCGTACGATTACCCGGGCGACGATATTCCGATCATTCCCGGCTCGGCTCTGGCCGCGCTGGAAGGCCGTGATCCGGAAATCGGCGAAGAGTCGATCAAGAAGCTGATGGCCGCTGTTGACGAATACATCCCGACCCCGGCGCGTGCCGTGGATCAGCCGTTCCTGATGCCGATCGAAGACGTTTTCTCGATCTCGGGTCGTGGTACGGTTGTAACCGGTCGTGTTGAGCGTGGCGTGATCAACGTTGGCGACAGCATCGAGATCGTCGGCATCCGCGACACCAAAACCACCACCTGTACCGGTGTGGAAATGTTCCGCAAACTGCTGGATCGTGGTGAAGCTGGTGACAACGTTGGCGTCCTGCTGCGCGGCATCGACCGCGAAGGCGTTGAGCGTGGTCAGGTGCTGTGTAAGCCGAAGTCGGTTAACCCGCACACCCAGTTCGAGGCCGAGGCGTATATCCTGACCAAGGAAGAGGGTGGCCGTCACACGCCGTTCTTCGCCAACTATCGCCCGCAGTTCTACTTCCGTACGACGGACGTGACCGGCACCGTTACGCTGCCCGAGGGCACCGAGATGGTGATGCCCGGTGACAACCTGAAGTTCACGGTTGAACTGATCGCGCCGATCGCCATGGAAGACGGCCTGCGCTTCGCCATCCGCGAAGGCGGCCGTACCGTCGGCGCCGGCGTCGTGTCGAAAATTCTGAAGTAATCAAACCTTCGGGTTCGAAGAGG
>NZ_FOEP01000031.1 GCF_900110775.1 Thalassovita taeanensis
CAGAGAAAGGCGATGGACAAGATGGCGGCCTAACGACAAAGATTTAACCCTAAGGACTCCGCGCAGAGCTGGGGGAAGCTTGGGGCTCAGGTCAGGGGCGTGCGCCGCTACCGAGCTTGCGGGAGCAAGAGCAGATCGCCGAATGCCTCGCCTCGATTGACGTCCTGATCGATGCAGAAAGCGAAAAGCTCAACGCACTCAAGGACCACAAGCAAGGGCTGATGCTCGAACTCTTCCCGATCAAGTTGGAGACACTTCCCAAGCGCCGCTTCCCAGAGCTTCAAGATCCTGAAGGCTGGGTAGAAAAACCTCTTGGGGAGGTCGCCGATTACGAAAACGGAAAGGCCTTTGAAAAGGATATTGAAGAAGAGGGTGATTTTATCGTGGTCAACGCCCGCTTTATCTCTACCGATGGCAAGGTTCGCAAATACAGCAACAAGAGATACTGCGTCGCTTCCAGGGACGATGTCTTGATGGTGCTAAGTGACTTGCCGAAGGGGCGTGCTTTGGCGAAGTGTTTCCTTGTCGATAAGGACGAAAAATATGCTGTGAACCAGCGTGTTTGCCGCCTGACAGCACACGCGATTGACAGCACTTTTCTTTACTACGCGCTGGATAGGCATCCCTTCCTTCTCGCTTTCAACGATGGTCTGAACCAAACACACTTGAGCAAAGGAAGCGTCCTCGAATGCCCCATCGCTTTCCCATTGGACGAAAAGGAACAGGCAAAAATCGTTTCCGTCTTGATGTCTGTCGATGAACAAATCCGTTCGCAGACGCTGAAGTTGGAACAGCTAAAAGTTCATAAACGAGGCCTAATGCAACAGCTTTTCCCAGTCCTCGAAGAGGTGCAGGTATGACTGAGGCGGCTTTTCCCGACCTGAGCGCCTTGGCCGCTCACCTGCACGAGCAACTGGAGAACAGGAGGTATCTGCTTCTCTATGCCTATAACGGCACCGGCAAGACGCGTCTGTCAATGGAGTTCAAGGAACTTGGGAAACAGGACGGTGGGCGTGACACCCTGTATTTCAATGCCTTCACCGAGGATCTGTTCACCTGGAACAATGATCTGGACGGCGATACAGAGCGCGTCCTAAAAATGAACCGCGATTCCAGCTTTCTGCAAGGGTTGGAAGAACTGGAAATGGAAAATCGTATCCGACCCCTCTTGCAACGCTACGCCAACTTCGACTTCATCATCGACTATGACGACTGGACTGTGAGCTTTTCCCGCACCGTGCCTGCAGAAACCTCACCAATTGAAATCCAGAACATCAAGATTTCACGCGGTGAAGAGAACACTTTCATCTGGTGTTTTTTCCTGGCCATCGTTCAGCTCGCCATGGATGGTCAGGAGCCATACGATTGGGTAAAATTCATCTATATCGACGATCCGATCTCGTCCCTTGATGAACATAACGCGATTGGAGTGGCTAACCATTTGGCCCAGCTCCTCAAGCGGACTGATCACGAGTTGAAGACGGTAATTTCCACCCATCATACGCTCTTCTTCAATGTGATGTGCAATGAGCTCGGACGTGCTGTGAAGCTGTTCCTGAACAGGCAGAAGAACCCGGAATCCTACGTGGTGCGGACGACTGGCGAAACGCCTTTCTTTCATCATGTAGCTATGCTGTCAGACCTCTATCAGGCGGCGCAACGTGATGAGCTTTACACCTACCACTTCAATATGCTGCGGACGATCCTCGAAAAATCTGCGAGTTTCCATGGCTTCAATAAATTCTCGGCCTGCATTGATCAGGGAAGGGATGACCCTGACGGCGTCCTGCATGCGCGCCTGGTTAACATCCTAAGCCACGGAAACTACTCGCTCTATGAGCCGCAAGCCATGCTGGACGAAAACAAGACATACTTCAAAAGAATCCTGGGGCAATTTCTGCAACGGTATCCTTTCAATCCCGAGCTATTTCCAGAAGTCGCCGAAGAGGCAGAAGCAACATGACCGACCAAGAAGAACAAGAACTGGGCAAAACCCTCTGGAACACTGCCAATACGCTGCGTGGTGCCATGAACGCGGATGACTTCCGCGATTACATGCTGTCCTTCCTCTTTCTGCGCTACCTGTCCGACAACTACGAGGCTGCTGCGCAGCGCGAGCTTGGGCGCGATTATCCTGCGTTGGAAGACGTGGATCGCCGTACGCCTCTGGCGGTCTGGTACGAAGAGAACAAAGATGATGTCGGTGCATTCGAGGCGCAGATGCGTCGCAAGACCCATTACGTTATCAAACCGGAGCACCTTTGGGCCAGCATCGCCGAAATGGCACGGGTGGGGCACAATGATCTATTGAGCACGCTCAAGGCGGGCTTCAAGTTCATAGAGAACGAGTCCTTCTCCAGCACCTTCGACGGGCTGTTTTCAGAGATCAATCTGGACTCGGAAAAGCTGGGCAAGGGGTATACGGAACGCAACACCAAGTTATGCGGCATCATTAAGGAAATCGCCAAAGGCCTTGTAGGTTTCTCAACGGACAATGACACATTGGGCAATGCCTATGAGTACCTGATCGGGGAATTCGCCGCCGGATCCGGTAAAAAAGCGGGTGAGTTTTACACGCCGCAACAGGTCTCCAGCATCTTGTCAGAAATCGTCTCACTGGACAGCCAGGATCCCGCGCTTGGTAGAAGGGATCACATTGGCAGCGTGTTTGACTTTGCCTGTGGCTCCGGCTCACTGCTGCTAAACGTTCGAAATCAGCTCGGCCCCCTGGGCATAGGAAAAATCTATGGGCAGGAACGAAATATCACAACCTACAACTTGGCCCGAATGAACATGCTACTGCATGGGGTAAAAGACACAGAATTTGAGATTTTTCATGGCGATACACTGACCAACGACTGGGACATGCTTAGGGAGCCAAACCCTGCAAAGATGCCACGTTTTGACGCCGTAGTAGCTAATCCGCCCTTTAGCTATCGTTGGGATCCTTCGGAAGCTCTTGGAGAAGATGCCAGATTCAAAAACTATGGCCTCGCCCCCAAGTCCGCCGCCGATTTCGCATTCTTGCTACACGGCTTTCATTATCTGAAAGACGAAGGCACCATGGCAATCATCCTTCCGCATGGCGTGTTGTTCAGGGGCGGGGCAGAAGAAAAAATTAGAACCAAGCTTCTAAAAGACGGCCATATTGACGCTATCATCGGTCTGCCAGCAAATCTGTTTTTCTCGACAGGTATCCCCGTCTGCATTCTCGTGTTGAAAAAGTGTAAGAAGTTCGACGACGTCCTGTTTATCAATGCAACCGGGCCGGATCGGTTTGCGAAGGATAAGCGTCAGAACAAACTTTCACCCAAGCACATCAGCGACATTATCGAGACTTATCAGTTCCGAAAGGAGGAGGACCGCTTCTCTCGGCGGGTCGAGATGACTGAGATCGAAGAAAAAGGCTTCAATCTTAATATCGCCAGATATGTCAGCATAGCTGAAGCAGAGAAGGAAGTTGATCTTGTCCAAACCAATGGATTACTGACCAAGCTGGAAGAAAGGATTTCAGTTGCGAAGAATGCACACAATACTTTCCTCCGAGAGCTGGGCCTACCTGAGCTCCCTTAATATCAAAATCTCCGATCGTCTTAATTCCTGCGCTGAAAAAGGCTAATTGGTGCTGTTTCCTGATATGTATCGCAACAGTGAAGACACAGCCTAACGGCTGCCATCTTTCCTCGGTTGAAGAGCAGGATATCCACAGATGTAAGACAATTCGGGGATCAGGTCACCAACTCAGCTGTCAATCGCAGAGTAAAAAGGTGCCAGATCGCGGCGTAAAACTGGTCCACTGAGTTATCGTTTGTCGTGCGCTTTGGCGCGAGTGCTTGTCAT
>NZ_FOEP01000010.1 GCF_900110775.1 Thalassovita taeanensis
ATCCGGTTGGCCAGGGCATCGGGGGAAAACCCCGCAAAAACAATCGAATGCACCGCACCGATCCGGGCGCAGGCCAGCATCGCATAGGCCGCCTCGGGGATCATCGGCAGGTAAATCACCACCCGGTCGCCGCGCATCACGCCCTGCGACAACAGCACATTGGCCATCCGGCAGGTCTTTTCGTGCAGCGTTTTATAGCTGATATGCTGCGCCGGAGTGGCGGGATCGTCAGGCTCGAACAGGATCGCGGTCTGATCGCCGCGCGTCGCCAGATGACGGTCAATGCAATTGGCAGCGACATTCAGAACGCCGTCTTCGTACCATTTGATATCAATCTGACCCGGCGCAAAGGAGGTGTTCTTGACCTTCGTATAGGGCGTGATCCAGTCCAGACGCTTGCCCTGCTCGCCCCAGAACCCCTCAGGATCCGAAACCGACGCCGCATAAAGCGACGCATAACCAGACGCATCAACATGCGCATCACCCGCAAAAGCGGAAGGAACTGCGTGCGCGGCGGGCGCACTGGTTTCGGTGGATTTATCGGCAGACATGGCAAGGCTCCTCCCTTGATATTCACAACGGGCTGCTGGCAGCCCGGCCGCTACACACAAGAATGTGAACGGCTTAGAGAGATAATAGAGAAAACTGAAAACGAATAAATAACTATTTGATAAGCAACAATTAAGGTGTAAATATATTTCCAATATTAGGTTAATTTTGTAAATTGAGTCAATATGACGTTAGGTAACAACCTCAAACTCCACATGAATTGATGTCAAGCTTGGCAACATAAATTTCACAGATTTACTGCTATCTGATCAGGACAAGGCCCATCACACGCCCAAGCGTTGGTGCGACATTTCGCTTCAGTATGCGATAGTATGCAGCCGCGGCGCTTGCTCGCCCTTGCGCCCGACTCGGTCAGTTCAACGGTCTTAGATCAAATCACGCAAGCGCTCTGGCACGGTCACGCGCTGCGGGGACTTGTTCATCACAGCGTGATCGACAACCATCTTTTTGTCAGTGTGGCGCACCGCAGCTCTGAGCAGTTCTGCTGCGTGATCAAAACCCTGCTCCACCGGCAGTTCGCTTGCTTGGGCAAAGATCGACAGTTCTTTCTCGCGGATCATTTCGGGATTGGACCAGTTGATCCAGAATCGCTTGCCAACCGAAACCGGATCCGCCGCCGTCTCATTCCGCTCGACGGATTCCGCCACGATATCTTTGCGCTGCGCCATGCGGTCGGCGTAATCGGGCGTAACATAGTGCAGGTGAAACAGCAGGATCTGCGGATCGATGGTAAACTTGCCCCGCACCAGCCCATGCCCACCAATCGTGTAAACCACCCGAGATCGCGCAATACACGGTTTGGTATATTTGGCGCTCAGCATCGCGTTGTGGTGCAAGTTCAGCACGCCGTCGTTCACATCCCCCTCGCCCGTCGGTATCAGGTTCAGCCCAACCGGCGACAGTGCCGTCGTTTCAGCCGTGCTGTTGGCCAGATGGTCCAACAACGTGCCATCGGTCCCAGCATAGACAATCAGTTCGTCAACATCTGTGCAGATTACCCAACCGTAAAAGCCCAGCAAGCCGTTGGTCAGCCCGCCCAAAAGATCCCAACGCCGCCGGGTCAGATCCACAGTGACCTCGTCGCGCGGGATGTTGATGATGTTACACCCCGCCGCAATCTCTTCGACCCGTGGATCGCCGCCATGGTTGATGACATACAGGCTGCGCCGGTCAACATACTGCGCATTGTGGCGCACCCATTTGTCCAGCAACCAATAATCGCGCCACACCATCGTGACAAACGCCAGCCTCATGTCCGGTCTCCTCTATGCCTCGGCCTTGCTTAGCACAAATGCGCGAGGCTCTCCTAGAGTGTCCTTCCAATGGCTACGTCTGTGGGAAACTCGGCAGTCGGCGGAGGATTATCCCCACCCGCAGCGCTGCGGAGTTGGGAGGGTAAGGCTGAGTATTTGCCTCAGAAAGAAACAAGCGAGCTACCACCGGCCCGACGTCGCACGGACCATCAACCCAAATTTCCGGGCAAACGGCGACTTGCCAAGTGCCCCTGCAAGAACGCGGTCTGGCTCAGAAGCTGCCTGCTTCAGGATCGCGCCTGCCGTCCAGCCCGACAGCAAAGCAGATCGCGCCGGGGCCGAGAGGCGAGCCCGGTTGGCACGCGCACGCTTGAGGCGGATCAGTGCGTTTTGCGCAAGGCCTGAGACCGCCTCTGGTCGGCCGTCCAAAAGCGGCACGCGTTTGGCCTGTTCCAGCGCCGGTATCGCACACAGATAATTCGCCAACCCCGCAGCGTAACCAAAGTCGCGCACCACGTCCTCATCCGCCGGACCAAGCGCGCGGGCAGCCGCCAGCATCAGGTTGGAGGAGGTAGATTGCAGATAGTCTTCGAAATGCGCCGCATCCTCGAACGGGTCGCTGTAGATATCCCAGCGCCGGGCCTGAACAAGCTTGTCCAACAGCTCCGCGCCCGCCTTGTCCAGCGCCCGTGACAGCGGGCTGACCACCTCGTGCCGCCGCGCTTTTCCGCCTGCGGCAATCTCTTCCAGCGCATCACGCCACCACTGCAGGCGCATTTCGGCGATCATTGGCTCTTTGGTGACCCAGGGCGCACGCGCAATTTCCACGTTGCAGGCATAAATCGGGAACAGCACGACCCTCGCAGATAGTGGTGCAGCCATGGTTGCCAGAAACCGGTCAGGATCGGCGCGCTGAACCAATGCGGCACAACCGCTCAGGTCGGGATCATCAAAGCTCATTCAGAAAGCCCCGGATCAGGGTCTGGGTTTGCGGGGCATTCACCACGTCCAGATGCGACACACCTTCGATCAGGTGATACCGGCCCTTGCTGGAATACTGTGTCATCAGCGGCTCATAGGCGTCGGCGACAAAAGCTTCATCCGCGGTGCCTGCGATCAACAGAAACGGCGGCAGGGCGGCGATGTCTTTCTCATAGGCCGGGCGCGGCGCATAGGACGTGTTCATCCGGTAAGAATAAGCGGTCGTTGCCATATGCCCCAACGGCCCATCCAGCACCGCCTGCGGCATCGCGAACTGGATCACCGTCAGGTGGTTCAGCATGCGGATACGGGCGGCATTCAGCATGGTCAGCCCGATAATCCGCCGGGTCAGCGGCCGTGCCCAGCCGCCGGAATTGGTCCGCGTCGTGGGCGCGTTATATTTTAGGAACGGCGCCAGCAAAACCGCCCCGCCCAGCAGATCACCATAGGCACCACCTGCAAAGCGCACGACCAGCCCCCCGCCCGAACTGTGCCCGAGCATTATCACCTTCTGACCCGTCTTGGCGTAGGCGCGAATCAGATCCGCCAGATCCTCTTCCAATTGCCCGATATGATCCACATCGCCGCGCCGCCTAGGCGCCGCACCGTGGCCACGCAGATCGGGCACCAACACCTCGGCCTGATCCGACAAAGCCCGCGCCAGCCCATCAAACTGCGCGCCATACCAGCCCGACCCATGCACCAGCACCAAAAGCGGCGCACCCTCGGGCCCCGGCAGATGGCGGGTGGTCAAGTCAAATCCGTCGCGCATCGAAACCGGCGTGACTTGCAAAACCCCGGCCCCGCCCGACATCTGTCGGGTGAAATCCAGACCACCTTCGCCCATTGCACGCGCCGAAACACTTCCGGGGCGCTGCGACGCAATCAACCCCAAAGCGATGCTAAGACTGATCCCTGCGGAAATTCCGACAAACCCCAGAACTTTTCCCAACATCAACCCGCCCCCACCGCATGGTATTCGCGCAGCAGTTTCCAGTTGATAGCGTCCAGCAGTGCCTCGAACGAGGCATCGACTATGTTGGGCGACACGCCCACCGTCGACCAGCGCCGCCCCTGCCCATCCTCACTGTCGATAATGACACGCGTCACGGCCTCGGTCCCGCCTTGGGTGATGCGCACCTTGAAATCGACCAGATGCATATCCCCGATCGCCTCGGAATAGCGGCCCAGATCCTTGGCCAGCGCCGTCGACAACGCGTTCACCGGGCCGCGATCCGAGCCATGCTCGTCAAGCGATTCAGAAACCGACAGTTTTTTCTCGCCATCCACCTTCACCACGACCACGGCCTCGGACAGGCTGATCATTTTATTGTATTTGTTCTTCCGCCGCTCGACCGTGACCTTATAGCGTTTGACCTCGAAAAACTGTGGAATCTGCCCCAGTTCGACCCGCGCCAGCAGTTCGAAACTGGCCTGCGCGCTGTCATAGGTATATCCTTCGGCCTCGCGTGCCTTGATCAGATCCAGAATGCGCGCCAGCGCCGGATCACCGGGTGCGACCTCCAGCCCGGCCTCTGCCAGACGACGGCGTAGGTTCGATTGACCCGCCTGGTTCGACATCGGAATGATGCGCGCATTGCCGACCACCGCCGGGTCGATATGCTCATAGGTCGACGGATCCTTGAGGATTGCACTGGCATGCAGCCCCGCCTTATGAGCAAAGGCGCTGGCCCCTACATACGGCGCCTGTCGGAACGGCACACGGTTCAGGATATCATCGAGCTGACGACTGGCCCGCACCAAATCTTTCAATGCATCCTGACTTATCCCGGTCTCGAACCGGCTGGCATAGGGCTGTTTCAGCAACAGTGTCGGGATCAGCGTTGTAAGATTGGCATTGCCGCAGCGTTCACCCAGCCCGTTCAGTGTGCCTTGCACCTGCCGCGCCCCCGCATCCACCGCCGCCAGCGACCCCGCCACCGCGTTTTCGGTATCGTTGTGGGTGTGAATCCCCAGATGGTCGCCCGGAATGCCCGCCGCAATCACTGCCTTGGTGATCGCGTAAATCTCATGCGGCAGGGTGCCGCCATTGGTATCACACAGCACCACCCAACGCGCCCCCGCCATATATGCGGCCAGCACCGCTTCCAGCGCGTACTCGGGGTTGGATTTGTAGCCGTCAAAGAAATGCTCGGCATCAAACAGCGCCTCACGTCCCTGCGCGACCAGGTATTCGATCGAGCGCGCGATGTTGTCCGTATTCTCGGCCAGAGTGATTCCCAGCGCCTTATCCACATGAAAATCGTGCGTCTTGCCCACCAAGCACACCGCCGCCGTGCCCGCATTGATCACGGCCGCCAACACATCATCATTCTCAGCCGAGCGCCCGGCCCGCTTGGTCATCCCAAAGGCGGTAAACGTGGCGTCCATCTGTGGTTTGGCGTCAAAAAACTCTGAATCCGTAGGATTGGCCCCCGGCCATCCCCCTTCGATGTAATCCACCCCCAAAGCATCCAGCGTCGCCGCGATTTGCATCTTTTCTGGAGTTGAAAACTGCACCCCTTGCGTCTGCTGCCCGTCGCGCAGGGTCGTATCATAGAAATAAAGCCGCTCGCGGGTCATGGCCTGCCCCCTGCTTCTTTCTGATGAAAATACTCTCGGGGGGAACATTGAAAGCCCGCAAGGGTGTCAATATGGGGGGCGGACAGCCCCCCGCGCCCCGCCCGCCGCAGGCGAACCCGCATCATTGCAGCGCCTCCAGCTTGACCGCGTCAAACTCTGGCCCGGCCAATAGCTCCACCCCCGCCTTGCTCATTCGCACCTCAATCCCGGCCTCCAGCAGCCCCGCCTTCAGCCGGTCCACATGCGTGAAATCTTTGCTTGCCATCGCGACATCGCGCGCCTTTGTAAGCTGCGCCACAAAACCGCTTAGATCCACATCGACGGCCTTGGCCCAATCCCCCAGATTGGCCCCGAGTAAGCCCAAAAGCAGAGCCGACGCCTTGAATGCGCCAAAGTCACCCTCACCTGCCAGTCGGTGCAGTTCCGAAATTGCCCCCGCAGTGTTCAGATCATCCGCCAACGCAGCAAGCACACCCTCTGCCACCTCGGTCGCCTCGATACCCTCGACCATCCCGCGCCATTTGCGCAAGGTTGCCTCAGCCTCTGCCGCCTTTTCAGCCGTCCAGTCCATTGGCTTGCGGTAATGCGTGCTCAGAAACACAAACCGGATCACCTCGCCCGGCACTCCCGGCATCCCATCATGCCCGTCCAGCAAATCGCGCACGGTGAAGAAGTTACCAAGGCTCTTGGACATCTTCTTGCCTTCAACCTGCAACATCTCGTTGTGCAGCCAGACATTCGCAAAATGCCCCTCGGGATGCGCACAGCAGCTTTGCGCAATTTCATTCTCGTGGTGCGGGAACATCAAATCATTGCCGCCCCCGTGAATATCGAACGACGCCCCCAGCAATTCATAGCTCATGGCCGAGCATTCGATATGCCACCCCGGACGGCCCCGCCCCCAAGGCGAGTCCCAACCGGGTGTGGCCGCGTCCGAGGGTTTCCACAGCACAAAATCCATCGGATTGCGCTTATAGGGAGCCACCTCAACCCGCGCTCCAGCGATCATGTCATCCACCGCGCGGCCAGATAGGGCGCCGTAATCCTTATAGCTTTCGACCGAAAACAGCACATGCCCCTCAGCGGCATAGGCATGCCCCTTGGCGATCAGGTCTTCGATCATCGCTACCATCTGCGGAATATACTGCGTTGCGCGCGGCATCTGTGTGGGCTCCAGCGCGCCAATCGCGGCCATATCCTCCAGATACCACCGCGTGGTCTCCTCTGTAATCTGCCCAATCGAGCGCCCGCTGGCCGCGGCGCGCGCGTTGATCTTGTCATCTACGTCGGTAAAATTCCGCACATATGTAACATGATCCGGCCCGTACACATGCCGCAGCAACCGGAACAATGTATCGAACACCACCACCGGGCGGGCATTGCCAATATGGGCGCGGTCATAAACCGTCGGCCCACAGACATACATCCGCACATTGTCGGGATCGATGGGGGTAAAGACCTCTTTCTTGCGGGTCCTGGTGTTGTGCAGCTTGATCGTCGTCATAGGTCCCTCACACGCGACAGCTTCGCGGGCGGGCTTAACAATTTCATCTCACGTTTGAAAGAAAGAACGGCCCGCCTGAGAATCTCAGCCGGTAATGCAGCAAATAATGCAGATGTTCCGTTTCATGGCGATCATAATAAACCGTGATCGCCTCTGCCACAATCACTGAATTGACATTGCCGGAAATTGCGGTGCCCATGGCCCCGCAACTCATCACAGGGACAAAGGGGGCGACATGCGGCTATCAGACCGGATCACTCATATTAATGGCGGCGGCTCGGACGGGTGGGGCGTATTTTATCGCGCGCGCGCCATGAAAGCCGCAGGCACAAACGTGACCGAACTGACCATCGGCGAGCATGACATTCCCACCTCACCCGACATTCTGACCGCAATGCACCGCGCCGCGCTGGCCGGGCATACCGGCTATGCCTCGGTTCCCGGTATCCCGGCGCTGCGCGATGCGGTCGCGGCGCGGGTGCAGGCGCGTACCGGCGTTTCCACGACGCGCGACAACGTGCTGATCACCGCAGGCGGCCAGGCGGCGCTGTTTGCTGCCCATCATGCAGTCTGCGATCCCGGCGACCGGGCACTGTTCATGGATCCATATTACGCCACCTACCCCGGTACGATCCGCGCCAATGGCGCCGTTCCGGTGCCGGTGCTTACCGCGCCCGCAGACGGCTTCCAACCCCGCGCCGAGGCGATCGCGGCCCTTGCAAGCCGCGCGCGGTCACTGCTGATCAACTCGCCCAACAACCCCACCGGCGTGGTCTATTCCGATGACACGCTGGCCGGGATCGCGCGGGTGGTGCAGGATCATGACATGTGGCTGATCTCGGACGAGGTTTATGACACGCAGGTCTGGCACGGCAGCCACCTGTCGCCCCGCGCCCTGCCCGGAATGGCCGAGCGTACGCTGGTGGTCGGATCAATGTCTAAATCCCACGCCATGACCGGCAGCCGCTTGGGCTGGATCATCGGACCGCAGCCCGCGATTGCGCACCTGATTGATCTGGCCACCAACACCAACTATGGCGTGCCCGGATATATTCAGGATGCGGGCCTGTTTGCCCTCAATCAGGGCCCCGCGACCGAAGAAGGCATCGCCGCCCCGTTCCGTCGCCGCCGTGCTTTGGCGCTGGATATTCTGTCACGCCAGAATATCCTGCACGCGGTTCCCCCCGAAGGAGCGATGTATCTGATGTTGGATATTCGCCCGACTGGCCTGAGCGGAGAAGACTTCGCCTATCGCCTGCTGGACGCCCACCACATCGCCGTGATGCCGGGCGAAAGTTTTGGACAGGCTGCCGCAGGGCACATCCGCATCGCCATGACGATCCCAGATGCGCCATTTGCTGCTGCGTTGGAGCAGCTTGTTGCCTTTGCAACTGAACTCACGATCCCGGCGTGAAGGCTTGTGCAAATATATCAGGCCCGACAGTCGATGGCCGGGCCTGATATCTGCAATTAAGGCTGCACCGCCGAAGCGGACTAATCAGTGACTGTGACTTTGGTCATCACATCGGGCTTACCCACAACCTCGCCGGTGCGGCCTTTGCCACGCTTGATCGCATCCACGACATCCATACCTTCGGTCACGTGACCGACGACGGTATATTGCCCGTTCAGGAAATATCCCGGCGCGAACATGATGAAGAATTGCGAGTTGGCCGAGTTCGGATCCTTCGACCGGGCCATGCCGACCACGCCGCGCTCAAACGGGACGTCGGAAAACTCGGCCTTCAGGTCAGGGCGCGACGAGCCCCCCGTGCCAGCGCGCGACATGTTGCCGCCCATCTTGCCGAATTCCACATCACCAGTCTGCGCCATGAAGCCGTCAATCACCCGGTGAAAGACAACCCCATCATACGCGCCCTCAGCCGCCAGTGCCGCGATCTGAGCCGCATGACCCGGTGCGATATCGTCCGCCAGATCGATGACCACGGTGCCATTGGCCCCGTCGCCCTCGATCTGAATGCTCAGCCCGGTTGCTGCGGCCGGGCTAGCCAGCAACGCCAGAACAAAGGCCAGCTTACGCATCGGACGCAACCTTGACCGAAATCATGCGGTCAGGATTCGGCGCGGGTTCGCCGCGCACGATCGCATCCACATGCTCCATCCCGGAAATCACCCGACCATAGACCGTGTATTGTCCATTCAGGAAATGGTTGTCCTTGAAGTTGATGAAAAACTGCGAGTTAGCCGAATTCGGGTTCGCCGAACGCGCCGCGCCCAGCGTGCCACGGTCGTGCGGCAGCTTGGAGAATTCCGCCGGAAGATCCGGCAAATCCGACCCACCGGTGCCAGCGCGGCCCGGATTGTAATCTTTTTCCATATTGGCGTGCTGAACATCGCCAGTCTGCGCCATGAAGCTGTCGATCACCCGGTGAAAGGCGACGTTGTCATACGCTCCGGCACGGGCCAGCTCTTTCATCCGCTCGGTGTGCTTGGGCGCGACGTCGGCCAGCAGTTCGATGGTGACGGTGCCGTCTTTCAGCTCCATCAGGATGGTGTTTTCGGGGTCTTTGATCTCGGCCATCTGGGGGCTCCTTCAACTTGTGTCGCAAGATACCTAAGCGCAAGCCACGCGATTGCCAAGCCGGAGGTTGACGGAAGGGCGGCTTCGCGCCAAGACAAGTGCGCAAAACATTTGGAGATCAAGGCATGGCTTGGAAGACATTGGATGACATCGACCTGAACGGCAAACGTGTCATGGTACGCGTGGACATCAATGTGCCGCTGGAAAACGGTGTCGTGTCAGATGCCACGCGCATCGAGCGGATCGTGCCAACTATAAACGACATTCTGGCCAAGGGCGGTCGCCCCCTGCTCGTCGCGCATTTCGGGCGCCCCAAGGGCAAGGTCGTGCTGGATCTCAGCCTGCGGGTAGTGCTGAAGGCGCTAGAAAAGGCGCTTGGCCACACGGTGGGCTTTGTCGAGACACTGGAAGGCGCCGAGGCGCTGACCGACGAGGTGAAGGGCGCCGAGGTTGTGCTGCTGGAAAACATCCGTTTCCATCCCGGCGAGGAACAGAATGACCCGGCCTTTGCCGCGCGTCTTGCCGCACTGGCCGATGTCTATTGCAATGATGCGTTTTCGGCGGCTCATCGGGCGCACGCCTCGACCGAGGGCGTGGCGCGATTGCTACCCGCCTGCGCCGGACGTCAGATGCAGGCCGAACTGGAAGCGCTGGAAACAGCACTTGGCCACCCGGAACACCCGGTTGTCGCCGTTGTGGGAGGCGCAAAAGTTTCGACCAAGCTGGAGCTGTTGGGCAATCTGGTTGAAAAGGTGGATTATCTGGTGATCGGTGGCGGCATGGCCAACACATTTCTGGCCGCGCGCGGTATCGACGTGGGGAAATCCCTGTGCGAACATGAGATGACGGAAACCGCCGAACAGATCCGCCTGAAAGCGCTGGACCTGGGGTGCGAGATTGTGCTGCCCTCGGATGTCGTCGTGGCGCGTGAGTTCAAAGCTGGCGCCGCCAACGAAGTGGTTGGGGCCGATGAATGCCCCGCCGACGCGATGATTTTGGATGCCGGGCCCAAAGCCGTGGCACGGATTTGCGACATTCTAGGTCAAGCCAAAACGCTGATCTGGAACGGACCGCTGGGGGCGTTCGAGATCGAACCGTTCGATGCCGCCACCAATGCCGCCGCCAGCGCCGCCGCAACCCTCAGCCGTGCGGGCAAGCTGATTTCGGTCGCGGGGGGCGGTGACACAGTGTCGGCGCTGAACAAGGCCGAAGCCGCAGATGATTTCACCTATATCAGCACGGCGGGGGGCGCGTTTCTGGAATGGATGGAAGGGAAAACCCTGCCCGGTGTTGCGGCACTTGAAGCGTCAAATGCCTGAAAACCGTTGCGCCGCAGATCGTTAGCGCCACCATAATTGTAACCCGGCGGCCTCTCGCCTAGTGTCGGCGCGAAACGGGCAGCCCCCATGTATTTAACGCCTTTGGACGGAATTCAAAATGTCAAAACAGAACCAAGCAGACCAGATGCGCACGGGAAACGGCTTTATCGCCGCTCTTGATCAGAGCGGCGGATCGACCCCCAAGGCGCTCGGCCTTTATGGCATCGGCGAAGACGCCTATGGCTCGGACGAGGAAATGTTCGGCCTGATCCATGACATGCGCGCGCGGATCGTCAAATCGCCCGCCTTCACTGGCGATCAGATCATTGGCGCGATTCTGTTTGAACGCACGATGGACAGCGAGATCGACGGCAAACCCTCGGCTACCTATCTGTGGGAAGAGCGTCGTGTCGTGCCGTTTCTGAAGATCGACAAAGGGTTGATGGACGAGGTCGACGGCGTGCGCCTGATGAAACCGAACGACGGGCTGGACGCGCTGCTGGAAAAGGCCGTGAAAGCCGGGATTTTCGGCACCAAAATGCGCTCGGTGATTGACGCAGCCTCGCCCACCGGCATCGCCGCAGTTGTCGCGCAGCAGTTCGAGGTCGGAAAGCAGATTCTGGCGCATGGGCTGGTACCGATCATCGAACCCGAAGTGACCATTTCGATTGCAGACAAGGCTCAAGCCGAAGAAATTCTTCTGGCCGAGATCCTCAAGCACCTGGATGCGTTGCCCGAGGACCAGCAGGTGATGCTGAAACTGACCCTGCCCGAAACAGCCAACGCCTATAAGCCACTGGTTGACCACCCGCGCGTGATGCGGGTTGTCGCACTATCGGGCGGGTATCCGCGCGATGTTGCCAATACCAAACTGTCGCAGAACACCGGGATCATCGCCAGCTTCTCGCGCGCTCTGACCGAAGGCCTCACCGCTCAGCAAAACGATGCAGAGTTCGACGCCACCTTGAGCAATACCATCGCCAGCATCTATGCGGCATCGGTTGCGGGCTAAGAGTCGCGCGCACCTTTGTGCAGGCGTGTAGCACGCGTGTCTGCAAAATAATTGGGGCGGTGTTCAAGCACCGCCCCTGTTCAATTCAGATCCGAGCAAGGATAGCCGCGGCATCCAGCCCTGAAACCGCACCAGCCGTCGCGCCGCGCTGCCCGTCTACGCGGGTGGATACATAGCCATCAGCCACCGCATGTGGCGCGGTTTCGATCAGGAAAGACGCCGCCAGAAGCGTGGCCAGGCTTTCGGTGAACCAGCGCGCTTCGGCCTCCTCTGGCAGCGTTGGCCAGCGCGCATGATGCGCCTTCAACGCCGCGTCATAGCGAGCATCGGCCCCCGTGACGCTTTGCAGCCGGGCCGTCAGCGTCTGTGCCGCCAGCGGCGCCCGCGCCAATGTCCGCAGGATATCCAGGCAGATCACGTTGCCCGACCCTTCCCAGATCGAGTTCAGAGGCGCCTCGCGATACAGCATCGGCATCGGCGTTTCCTCAATATAGCCCATGCCGCCAAGGGCCTCCATCGCCTCGTAAATCATGCCGGGGGCGCGTTTGTTGGACAGGTATTTCGCCAGCGCCACTGCGATGCGGGCAAAGGCGCGGTCTTCTTCGGTGTCGCTATCAAAGGCGTGGGCACAGCCCATGGCAAGCGCCAGTGACCCCTCCCAATCCAGTGCCAGATCAGCGATCACCGTACGCATCAGCGGCTGGTCGATCAGTCGGCGCTGAAAGGCGGTACGGTGGCTGATCCACCAATTTGCCTCGGCCAGCGCCGCCCGCATCAGCCCGGCGGGCGCAATGGCCGTGTCCAGCCTTGTGTGATGCACCATCTCGATAATGGTTTTCACGCCCTGCCCTTCCTCGCCCAGACGATGCGCGAAGGTGTTACTGTACTCGATCTCGGACGAGGCATTGGCGCGATTACCCAGTTTATCCTTCAGCCGTTGCAGATACATGGTGTTGCGGCTGCCATCCTCAAGCCAGCGCGGCACCAGAAAGCAGGTCAGCCCGCCGGGGGCCTGCGCGAGCGTCAGAAACCCGTCACACATTGGGGCCGAGCAGAACCATTTATGCCCGGTCAAACGATAATCCTCGCCATCCGCCACGGCGCGGGTCGTGTTGGCACGCACGTCCGAGCCCCCCTGTTTTTCAGTCATCGCCATGCCCATGGTCACGCCTTGTTTCGCGGACAGCGGCGCCACCGACGGATCATAGTGCCGGGCGGCAAGCTTGGGCTCCCACGCGGCGGACAGCTTGGCGTCGTTGCGTAAGGCAGGCACGGCGGCATAGGTCATCGTCAGGGGGCAGGAAATACCCGGCTCGACCTGCGCCATATAATAAGTCAGCGCGGCATGGGTGGCATGACCGCCCGGCCGATCTTCCCACGCTGCGGCGGCATAGCCGTGTTCAATCCCCAATGACATCAGATTGTGATATCCGGGATGGAACCTCACCTCATCCACCCGGCGGCCCGAGCGATCAAACAACACCAAACGAGGCGGATCGCGCCGGGCATCCTCAGCATCCTGAAGCGTGTTCGCCGTGCCGAATGCCTGACCGGCATCGGTCAGGGCCTGCGCATCGGCACCAGTCGCGGCAACCCATTCGCGCAGCGGCTGGTCCTCGGCCCAAAGGTTGCGCGCGCCGCGCGGGGTCGGTTGGTTGCTGACCTCATGCGTCGGTAAATTGCTGTGGGGGTTCGTCATGTCGTCTCCTCCTCGAAACGGGTTTGCATCAGGATGCGCGGCAACGGTCGCCCGATCCAGTGTGACGTCACGACGCTGGGTTTTTCAAAAAGGGGGATTCACAAAATGATTCGCCTGTGGCATTCTGTATGCACCGCCCGTCAGACGCGGACATAGAGGCAAAACAGATGACATCCCGCAGAAGACCCGCCTTAGGCGTTTGGGCCTATTTCGCCATTGCATTCAGCCTTGGCGCCTATTTTACCTTCGCTGCGGTTCAGGGCAGCTATGGTGTGTTTCGTCGGGTGGAGATCAACGCCGAGGCACAAACCCTGCGCACAGATCTGGCCGCGCTGGAGCTGAAGGTCACCCGGATGGAAAACCTGACCCTGCGGCTGTCTGATACCTATCTGGATCTGGATTTACTGGACGAACAGGCGCGTTCTGTCCTTGGCATGCTGCGCAGCGACGAAATCGTCGTCCGCTAGCCCTTCCCCTCAAGACTACAGTCGGAATGCGCGGCGGCAATTTGCACTCGCACCAAATTGATTCATGCTGTATAAGATAGTTTAACGCTAAACTATTATTGTTTCCGGGAGGGGGACGCCGCATGGCCACCAGAAAAACCCAAAGCAAAACAAATGTTTCCGCCGATGAGCTGAAACAGTTTTATCGCGATATGCTGCTAATCCGGCGATTCGAAGAAAAGGCGGGCCAGCTGTATGGCATGGGCCTGATCGGCGGGTTCTGCCATCTGTATATCGGGCAAGAGGCCGTTGTGGTCGGGCTGGAAGCCGCCGCTGAAGAAGGCGACAAGCGCATCACCTCATACCGCGATCACGGCCATATGCTGGCGTGCGGCATGAACCCTGATGGGGTGATGGCCGAACTGACCGGTCGCGAAGGCGGGTACTCCAAAGGCAAAGGCGGCTCGATGCACATGTTCTCGAAAGAGAAGCATTTCTATGGCGGGCACGGCATTGTCGGCGCGCAGGTGCCGCTAGGGGCCGGATTGGCCTTTGCAGACAAGTATAAAGACAATGGGCGGGTCACGTTTACCTATTTCGGCGATGGCGCAGCCAATCAGGGCCAGGTATACGAAACCTTCAACATGGCCGCGCTGTGGAAACTGCCGGTGATTTTCGTGATCGAAAACAACCAATACGCCATGGGTACGTCGCAGCAACGCTCGACCTCTTCCGCCGAGATTTACATGCGTGGCGAGGCATTCGGAATTCCCGGCGAAGCGGTGGACGGCATGGATGTTTTGGCAGTGAAGGCCGCTGGCGAAAAAGCCGTGGCGCACTGCCGGTCGGGCGAAGGCCCCTACATCCTTGAAGTGAAAACATATCGCTATCGCGGCCATTCCATGTCGGACCCGGCGAAATATCGGACCCGCGAGGAAGTGCAGAAAATGCGCGAGGAAAAAGACGCCATCGAACATGTGCGCGACCTTTTGCTGAGCGGAAAGCACGCCAGCGAGGACGATCTGAAGGCAATCGACAAAGAGATCAAAGGGATCGTGAACAACGCGGCGGACTTCGCCAAAACCAGCCCGGAACCAGCGCTCGAAGAGCTCTGGACCGACATTTACGCTGACGCTTGAGGGGAGAGACACCAATGGCAACCGAGATTCTGATGCCCGCCCTGTCCCCCACCATGGAAGAGGGAACGCTGGCGAAATGGTTGGTCAAAGAGGGCGATACCGTGTCCTCTGGCGATATCATGGCCGAAATCGAAACCGACAAGGCCACGATGGAGTTCGAAGCCGTCGATGAAGGCGTGATCGGCAAGATCCTGATCGCCGAAGGCACCGAAGGGGTGAAGGTTAACACCCCCATCGCGGTTCTTCTGGAAGAGGGCGAAAGCGCTGATGACATGGCCGCGGCGCCTGCGTCGGCAGCGGCCCCCGTGCCTGCTGCCCCCCCGGTCAATAAGGCCCCCGCCGTTGTGGCAGCTCCAGCTTCTGCCCAAAGCGATCTGACCCCGGACTGGCCCGAAGGCACGCCGGTAAAAAAGCAGACCGTGCGCGAGGCGCTGCGTGATGCGATGGCCGAGGAAATGCGCGCCAACCCGAACGTGTTCCTGATGGGTGAAGAAGTCGCCGAATATCAGGGGGCCTATAAGGTCAGCCAGGGCTTGCTAGACGAATTTGGAAGCAAACGCATCATCGACACGCCGATCACCGAGCATGGCTTTGCCGGCATCGCGGTTGGTGCCTCGTTCGGCGGGTTGCGCCCGATTGTCGAATTCATGACCTTCAACTTCGCCATGCAGGCGATTGACCATATCATCAACTCGGCCGCCAAGACGCTTTATATGTCCGGCGGTCAGATGGGGGCACCGATGGTGTTCCGTGGTCCAAACGGCGCCGCCGCGCGTGTGGGCGCCCAGCATAGTCAGGACTATTCGGCCTGGTACGCACAAATCCCCGGTCTGAAAGTGGTCATTCCCTATTCGGCGGCGGATTACAAAGGCCTGATGAAAACCGCGATCCGCGATCCGAACCCGGTGATCTTCCTTGAGAACGAGATCCTCTATGGCCGCTCGTTCGACGTGCCCGTTATGGATGATTTCACCATCCCCTTCGGCAAGGCCAAGATCTGCCGCGAGGGCACAGATGTCACCATCGTCAGCTTCGGCATCGGGATGAGCTATGCGCTTGAGGCGAGTGAAATGCTGGCCGCCGAAGGCATCAGTGCCGAAGTGATCGACCTGCGCACCTTGCGCCCGCTGGATTACGAAACCGTTCTCAACTCCGTCATGAAAACAAACCGTTGCGTGACTGTGGAAGAAGGCTTTCCGGTCGCATCAATCGGCAACCATCTGTCGGCGGTGATCATGCAGCGCGCGTTTGATTATCTGGACGCGCCGGTCATCAACTGCACCGGCAAGGACGTGCCAATGCCCTATGCCGCCAATCTGGAAAAGCATGCGTTGCTGACAACCGACGAGGTGATCGACGCTGTCAAACAAGTGACCTATCGCTGAGGAGAGCGTTATGCCTGTAGAAATTCTAATGCCTGCTCTCTCCCCCACGATGGAAGAGGGAACACTGGCGAAATGGCTGGTCAAAGAGGGCGATACGGTATCCTCTGGCGACCTGCTAGCCGAGATTGAAACCGATAAGGCGACGATGGAATTCGAAGCCGTCGACGAAGGTGTGATCGGCAAGATCCTGATCGCCGAAGGCAGTGAGGGCGTGAAGGTAAACACCCCGATCGCCGTGCTGCTGGAAGACGGCGAAAGCGCGGATGATATCGGCGCAGCCGCGCCAGCAGCCGCGCCCTCCGCCGCACCGGTCACGGTCGAAACGGCGTCACCTGCCCCTGTGGCTGCCCCGGCGGCCCCTAAAGCAGCGGACGGCGGTCGCGTGTTTGCCTCGCCTCTGGCTCGTCGGATTGCTGCGGAAAAGGGTCTCGACCTGAGCCAGATTGCGGGCTCTGGCCCGCGTGGGCGGATCGTAAAAGCGGATGTGCAAGACGCCACAGCCAGTACCCCCGCCGCCGTCGCTGCTTCAGCCCCGGAATCGCAACCAACCCCGGTCGCAGCCGCAGCGCCAACCGGCCCTTCGACAGATGCTGTGCTCAAAACCTATGCCGATCGCAGCTTCACCGAAATCAAGCTGGACGGTATGCGCAAAATCATCGCCGCCCGCCTGACCGAGGCAAAGCAAACCATCCCGCACTTCTATCTGCGTCGCGATATCAAACTGGATGCATTGCTGAAATTCCGTGGCCAGCTGAACAAGCAACTGGAAGGCCGCGGCGTGAAGCTGTCGGTGAATGATTTCATCATAAAGGCCTGCGCTCTGGCCCTGCAATCGGTGCCTGCGGCAAACGCCGTCTGGGCTGGCGACCGTATTCTGCAGCTGAAGCCTTCGGACGTAGCTGTGGCCGTTGCCATTGAGGGCGGGCTGTTCACGCCAGTGCTGAAAGACGCCGAAATGAAGTCGCTTTCGGCGCTGTCCGCCGAAATGAAAGACCTCGCCACCCGCGCCCGGGATCGTAAACTCGCTCCGCATGAGTATCAGGGCGGCAGCTTCGCGATTTCAAATCTCGGCATGTTCGGAATCGACAATTTCGACGCGGTAATCAACCCGCCGCACGGGGCCATTCTGGCCGTGGGCGCTGGGGTGAAAAAACCCGTTGTTGGTCTGGACGGCGAACTGACTGTCGCCACGGTGATGACGGTCACGCTCAGCGTCGATCACAGGGTGATCGATGGCGCGCTTGGGGCGGAACTGCTGCAAGCCATCGTCGAAAACCTTGAAAACCCGATGGTCATGCTGGCTTGATCGACCCTTCAAAATACGACCCCCCCCCCCGAGCAACGCTCGGGGGGTTTTCACATAAATACCAGAAGTCACTGCGTTCCCAGCAACTGATCCATGGTGATCGAAGGCGTCGCACAACCTGCCGCCCCCACCACTTTGGCCGGTACGCCCGCAACCGTGCTTTTCGGCGGTACATCGTGCAGCACGACCGAACCCGCCGCAATCCGCGAGCAATGACCGATATGGATATTGCCCAACACCTTGGCCCCCGCGCCGATCAGCACTCCATCGCCAATCTTCGGATGCCGGTCCTCTTCTTCTTTACCAGTCCCGCCCAGTGTCACCGAATGCAGCATCGACACATTGTCGCCAACCACAGCCGTTTCGCCAATCACGATGGAATGAGCGTGATCGATCATGATCCCTTTGCCGATCGTCGCTGCGGGGTGAATATCGACACCAAATGCTTCTGACACCCGCATCTGGAAGAAATACGCCATGTCCTGACGCCCATTTTGCCACAGCCAATGGCCGATACGATATGCCTGAAGCGCCTGAAAGCCTTTGAAAAACATCAGCGGTTGCAGAAAGCGATGGCAGGCCGGATCGCGCTCGTAAACCGCAGTGATATCTGCCCGTGCCGACAGCGACAGCAAGGGATCGTCGGCATAAGCCGCATCACAAATCTCGCGGATCAACTGCTCCGACATCTCACCCGATGCCAGTTTCAATGATGTCCGATACGCCAGCGCCCGTTCGATTGACGCATGGTGCAGAATACTGGAATGGATCAACCCGCCTAACAGCGGCTCATCACGCACGGCCAACTCGGCTTCGGTTATGATCTTGTCCCAAACCGGGTCAAATTCTGTCAGTTGTGTCTTAGTTTTTGCCATGACTTACGCCCTCCGGTCCGTTTCTCTATATCAGATAGGCGCGTTTAACAAAATGCAAAGCTGTGATGAGCCAGATTTGTAATTCACATAGGTTTCAGCCGGGCGATGCCAATTTGACCCCACCCGACCGTCTGATCATGCCGTGATCGTCAGAGCCCCGAAATACCCCGCGCCATAAGGGGCCGAGACTTGTGCAACCGATACCTCAAACGGCGCCTCAACCCCATCTAAGGCTTGCTCAGCCGCAGAATACATCCATTCCGGATTGCTCACACTTATCTCACGTACAACCTGCCCAGCACTCAATACCCGAACAAGATAGGCCTCGCTCTCTTCCCCTAACGGCACCTCCAGCGCGTCCCAACTGTCGCCGTCAACCCGTGTTCGCCGTACCCAACTCAGCGCCAGATCCCCCCCGACATCACGCAGAGCCTTCATGTGAACCGGGGCATAAGGCTTCAACCCAACACCCGAAAATGCCAAGGCAAAATGCTTGTAGGACGGATCATCATATCCGCGCCGCGCCGCGCCCACGCGATAGTGCCGTGCCAACCCGCGCGTTGAGGATGCCAGATCCAGCTGCTTTGGCACCCCGTCCAGCAGAACAAAATAGGATCCGGCAGGCCAGGCGTCAGGCATATTCGCTTCGCTCCCGCGCTGCCCACGCAAGCGCCCCGACAGAAGATAGGTATCCGTATCAATCAGCTCCGCCATCTGAAACTGTATCAGCTCCCAATTTTCCGGCGTGCCATCGCCGATCGCCGCCAGATTTCCGCCCGCAAGAAGCGCCTCTTCGCCAATGCTTTCCACGCTTCCGTGCGCAAGCCGCACCTGAAGCGCATCGCCCCGATCATACCGTCCGGGATCCGCACGCAACAGAACCGTTTCCGTTTGCCCGATTGTGGCCCGCGCCGTCGTCGTCCCCAGCAACTCGTAATTTGCATCCTGCGGCGCGCCGTATATTGCCACACTTCCGGGCCACGGATCCGCCGTCGCCGCCAGATGCGGCGCATAGGGCACCTCGTCGCCACTCAGCATCGGAAGGTCCATGAACAACGGAAACACCGGCACCGGCGAAGAAAACGCCCGCATCGTGGCTGTGTCCTCCTCCATGTCCACCGGACGATAGCTTTCCGTGTCAATTCTGACCGCCTCGATCAATTGCGACGTCCCGATTTCGGCCCGATCAACACGAAACAAGCCCTTTGTCCCGCCATCTTCAATGCTCAGAACATCTCCGGCCCCGACATTCAGCGCCGAGGGCGGCAACGCAAACTTGACGCTGTCGCGCGCGATCCGCGCCTCGCTCAGCCACCGCTCGACAACCTGTCGCCCTTCACCTCGCGTCATCACCAACGGCACTTCCGAAGACGATACCGCATGTGTCGCCTCATCCGGTAAAACCGCTTCCTCGGCCACAGTGTCATAGTCGCCATCCGCCTGCACAAACCGCAACCTTACCCGCCCTGCCAGATCACTCTCGCCCGCACGCGTCGCCTCGACCGTGCCCGACAGCTCATCCGTCGACGCGAACGCATCTGCCGACAGGGTCCAATTCGCCTTGCCATTGCGTGTGCGGAACACCAACACCCCATCGCGCTCAATCGCGTCGAAGCCATAGCGCAGCATCAAAGGCTGCAACGCGCTGCGGGCATCGGACACGTCCGCCACGACATAGCCGCGCACATAGCCAAAAAGCTGCGTGGTTTCGATATCCCTGACCCCTCCCAACCGGCAAATTTCGGTCACAACCGATGCCAGCGAACGCCCCGACCCGCGCCCGGACAACCAATGCCCCTTGGGATAGTTCTCGCCATCACTCCACAACTCAGCATTGCTGGGAAAAAACGGATAGGGCCGCGCATCCCATGCCCAGACAAAAGAATGCGACATATCAATCATCGCGCCGCCGTACTCCTCTGACACCGGATTGTTTTCAGGCGCGCCCCAATAGCCATACATCGCGCGCAGATACTGCATCTGAATCAGCTCGTCCCGCCGCCCAGTTGAATATTTCGGCAGGCTAGATTCGGACGACTTGGGATCAAGAAACTTGTTCGGCTGGTTTGTCCCCTTGTCGACTGCCGCACAGCCCAACTCGGTGAACCAGATCGGCTTTGACCCCGGCACCCAATTGGTTGCATCCGCAGCGCGCACGCCACCAATCCGCTCGTGATGCGGGTTTGACCACCAACCGCGAATATCCTTGTAGCGGTAAACCCAAGGCTCGTCATATGCACCATCGCTGATCGCTGTGCGGATCTGCGCGAGCTCTGCCTCCTGCGAATGGTAATACCACTCATAGCCTTCGCCGCCTTCGATATTGGCCCGCAGATAGTCCAGATTGTAAATCGCGCCCCACTCTGCGTCTGCATGGGCCTCGCCATCGCGCCAGTCTGACAACGGCATATAGTTGTCGATCCCGATGAAATCGATCTCGGGGTCGGCCCACAGCGGATCAAGATGGAAATACACGTCTCCGCTGCCATCCTGCGGCTGATAGCCGAAATATTCCGTCCAATCCGCCGCATAGCCGATCCGTGTCTGAGCGCCCAAAAGGCTGCGCACTTCGGCAGCCAACTGCCGAAGCTGCGCCACCGCAGGAAAACCGCCCTCGGCCCCGCGCAATTGCGTTAGTCCGCGCATTTCCGACCCAATACAGAAAGCATCCACGCCCCCCGCCGCCACACACAGCGCTGCACAATGCAGGATGAAGCGGCCATAGCTCCACTCGTCCGGGCCCGAATATGTGACCTGCCCCTCCGCAATTGCGAAATCCGCCGCCCGCACTGTGCCAAAAAACGCGGCCACCTCGGCCTCGGCCATCGCCGTGCCGTCGGACGAGCCCTCAAGCCCCGGCGCCAATGCCCCGGTGATCCGCCCCCGCCAAGGCAGAAACGGCTGCCCCTCTTCGCCGGTCCATGGGTCCGTCAGCGTGTTCCCCGCCACCTGCTCCATCAGCAGGAAGGGGTAAAACATCACCTTCTGCCCCAGATCATTCAGCCGTGTGATCGCCTGCACTACCGAGATGTCACTCGGCGTGCCGCCATAAACCGGGCGACCGTCCGCCGCCGGAACGATCAAAGCTTGCTCCCGCGACACCCCGGCCACCTGCCAAGGCATGTCTTCGGCATCATGCTCGGCCTGCTCCACCTTCGGCTGAACCGCACAATTGCCGCAGCGCAGATCGTCGCCGAACCAACTGACAATCAACGACGTCGCCCCGCAATTCGGCAGTTCCTGCGTCAGTTGATCCAACGAGGTTTCAAAATCGGTCTTCCCCGATGGCGAATTCACATTCGCCGTCCGCGACGCCCCCAGCCCAAAGTCAAACACCGCCGGGTCCGTCGCCAGCGCATATTCGCCCGTGCCCGGCATCAAAGCCACGCCGCGAATAGCATGGGCCGGTTCCTCATCCGCGCCGCCGTCGTATTCAAAATCCGGGCGCATCACCTCGAATGTGAACTGCGGCACCCGGTTGCCAAACTGCGACAGGTCCAGATCTTCCAGCACCGCATAGGCCGTCCCGCGGTAGGCAGGCACCTGCCCAGCGCCTTCAACCGCCTCGATCTTCGGATCGGGCAATTGCGTCCGGCTCCCAGGGTAAACCCGCAGGTTCAGATCCACAGCCGACACTTCGCTGCCATCGGCCCAGATACGTCCCACGCCGCTGATCTCGCCCTCGCACAGCGCCACCGCCAGACTGACGCTATAGCTATACTCCTGCGTGGTTGGCCTTGGCGCGGCCCCTTTGCCCCCACCAGACTTCTGCGTATGCTCTTCGAAATGGCTGGCCCAGATCACCTGCCCCCCTACCCGCATCCGGCCAAACACGCGCGACACCGCCTCGCCCTCGCCCGCGCCCGTCAGTCGGAACCGGTCCACCCGGCCCGTCTCAATCGCGTCCGAGCCCTGCCCCAGCAACCGCTGATCAATCACCCGCCCCATCGAGGCCCCCGCAAACCGCCCTGCCGTTGCCATTGACAACCCAAGAACCGTTCCACCAACAGAGCCGCCCAACGCCGCACCGGCCGCCGACAAAAGAATGGTCGCCATCAGAAACTCCCCTCAGGAAAGGTAAACCGCGCCACAACCCTCCGGCGCCAAGGCGCACTCAAAGGGCTTTCCACAACCGAATGGCCGGAATACGCATGAATGAATGTGGCTTTCGCCCCGATCTCGCCCGCGATGCCCACGTGCTTGGCCACGCCCCTGTCTCGCATCCGAAACAGCAACACATCGCCCGCCGCCTCGTCGCCCAGCGCCTTGGGCACCAGATGCCGCAAGGCCGCCGCCAGCAACCGCTCCTCGCCCTGTGGTTCGGACCAGTCCCGACTGTAAGACGGCACATATTCGGGTTCCGTCCCCAGCAACTCGCGCCAAACTCCGCGCAGCAATCCAAGGCAATCGGTTCCCGCCCCCTTGGCCGAAGCCTGATGCCGATAGGGCGTCCCGATCCACCCGCGTGCGGCGCCTACTACCTGCGCGCCCCTCATCTTCGGCTCCCGCCGCCAGCCGCCGCACTGCTCCCCGGATAAGCGACAGTCCAGTCATCCCCCGGAATGTCCGGGAACCCCTGAAAGTTCATCACATTGTCGAACTTCAGCCGACAGGTCGCGAACCGCTTGTCGCACCCTGCCGTAAGGCGAATATGATCCCCCGCCGCAATCTCGGCCCGCAAAGGTGCCCACAGCTCGATTACCCGCTGGCCGCCATCAATATGATCCTGCTTGATCGCCCCCTTCAGCCCGCCCGCGGCCCCGTCCAGAACCGCCAAACTGCCCCGCTGGAACCAGCCCAAGTCGAACCCGGCCAACTCAGCAAAGCGGAACACCCGCGCCTCGTCGACCTGCTCCACCGCGATTTCCGCCGTATACCCCGACGTTTCCGCATCAAACCCGCACTCGGTATCGCCGAAAACGGCGGTACATGGCCGCTGATACACTCGCCCCACCGGCTGGTTCAGCATATCGGTCAATCCGCGCAGCTCGGCCTGGAAACCGCCCGCCGCGCGGCTCAACTCGCCGATCATCCCGTTGAACTGCAGCGCACGCTGCGCCACATCGGCCCAGTTCACCAACCAGCACCGCACCGAGGCCGCATCGAACCGCCCCGCCTCGATATCCTCCTCGGAAACCGCCGCATCCGACAGCGCGCCCAGCGCCTCGGTATTGTCCACCGACAGGCCGGTGCCCTGCTGCAATGCCATCGCCGACAACCCGGTATCCGCCTTGAAGCGGATCCCCTCGAACTTCAGATCCAGATCATGGTCGGTAAACCCATAGGTCTCGCCATCCTTGCGGCGGATCGACCAGCAGCGGCACAGTGTCGTCACCCCCGATTGAAGATGCGACAGAAACGCGTCATCCAGCTTCATCACACACGCACCTCCACCACAGGCACATCCGGCGCTTCCCCCGCCTGAAAGCTGGCGACACTGGCGCGGATGCGGTCAGTGTCAAACCGCACCGGCACATCAAACTCAAACCCCGCAGTGATTTCGGCGCCGGTATTGGGCGGCTCGTCAAAACTCACGATCCCGGTGGTGACATCGACCGCGAAATGCACCGCTTCCTGCAACTGATCGCGGTCCACGCCGATGCGCACCGTCCCCGCCACAGGCTTACCGATCAACCGGCCATAGCTTTGCTCACCGGACCGGTAATTCTTCACCAAGGGAAAGCTCACGCGCTCTCCATCCCCCATCGCAATCACCTGATCCTCATAGCTCACCTCGCGCGAGGGGCGGCAGGATTTGAAATCCGACCAGTCCTTCCAGCGAAAGCCATGCATCTGCCCGCCCCGCGCCTCGAAAAACGCGATCAGAATCTCGATGTCATCCAACGACCGCATCCCCATCCCGGCATCATAATGCCTGCGCGAGTGCGCCCAGGGCGTATTGCGCTCTTCAAAACCATTGGCCAACGTCACCACATCCGTGCGCCGCTCCGGCCCACCAACGGCGCCGAAACTCAGGTTTGCGGGAAACCGCACCTCATGAAACTGCATCCTGCTTCTCCCTCTGTTGCTTTAGCGGATCCGCTGCCCACGCCCCAGCGCACGCCCCATCTGGGCCGCGATCTGGCTTTGCGAACGGCGAAACCCTTCCACATCCGGCGTCGAGATATTCATCACCACCGTGGTGGCCCGCCCGCCCTGTGCGCGCACGCCCAACTTGCCATCGGCCCCGCGTGTCAGCGGCATGATCGCCTCTGGCCCCGCTTCCCCCATCAACCCGGTGCCGCCACGCATCGGGAATGTCGTCGGCCCCGAGACAACTCCGCCATTGGCAAACGGCATCACCCGGCCCTGGCTGAAACTGCCGCCCTTCTCGAATGGCAACAGCCCCGTCACCAAACCGCCCACTCCCTGCGCCAAGACTGACCCAAAGTGATCGGCCACCGGCTTGACTGCCGCCGCATAGACCGTGTTCACCATCGACTGCGCCACCGTGTGCAACGCATCCGACAGCTTCACCCCGTCCAACAACACGCCGTCAAACGCCTTGCGCAGCCCGCGGCTCATGCCCTTTTCCAGCGTCGAAACATCATGCGAGGTCGAGGCCAGCGTTTCGCGCACCCGCCGCAACTCCGCATCAAACCCGCTGGTCATGGCCGAGGCCGCCCCAAGGCTCGTCTCCAACGCCTCAACCTGATCCTGAAGCGTCTCCACCCCTTCGATATCACTCATCGTCTGTCTCTCCTTTGTCGTCAGGATAGGCCTGCAGCAATTCATCCAGCCGCGCCCGGTTCAGTGGCGCCGCCCCCGATCCCGCCCCCAGCATCAGCATCAGCTCTGCCGGGGTCAGCGCCCAGAACGCTGCCGGGCTCAGGTGCAATCCCCTGATCCCGGCCTGCATCAGGGCTGGCCAGTCAAACCGGCTCACCCCGCGCGCTCGCCCGGCACAGTAAAGGCCCGCGCCAAAAGCTCTGCCGCCACCCGCGCCGCCGCCATCGGTCCGCCTTCGATGTCGGCCTGCATCAGGTCGGGCGCATGTCCCTGCCACCCGCCACCGCGCAACCCCGCCACGATCAGCATCAGCACGTCGCGGCTGGAAAACTGCCCCGCCTCGAACCGCTCCACCAACCCAAGCAAAGTCCCCGCCTTCAGCCCGGCCTCCAACTCGGCCAGCGCACCCAGCGTCAGCTTCAGCACATGGTGCTGGCCATCAATGACCAACCCCACCTCTCCGGCCCAGGGGTTCGCCATTCTACGCCGCCGCCGTAAAGCTCAGCGCCCCGGCCGAAGCCAACGCCACCTCATAGGTCGCCTCGCCATTGTGGCTGCCCGCATATTCGATCGAGGTCAGTTGAAACGCCCCCTCGACCACGCCGAAATCAGGGATGATCACCTGAAAATCCGGGGTTTCCCCGTCAAAGAAGATCTGCCGCGCGCGTTCATCCGTCGCCGCGTCCTTGAACACACCCGATCCCGAAATCGCCGCCGACTTCACCCCGGCCCCGGCCAGAAGCTCGCGCCACCCGCCTTGGCTCTCCAGGCTGGTCACATCCACGCTCTCCGCGTTGAAGCTCACCCGCGTGGCGCGCAAACCCGCCACTGTTTCGAACTGGCCATCGCCAGTCAGATCCACCTTGATCAACAGATCCTTGCCGTTCTGGGCACCCATAGCAGTCACTCCATTCTTGAGAAATTTCAGTTGTCATCCACACGCGCACGGAATTTCAGATCGATCCGCCGCCGCCCGCTCGTGCCGTCGCTCCGCGCCACCGCCTTCACGAACCACAGCCCCACAAGGCTGCCCCGGCTCAGCACCAGATCCGCATCCACCAGCGCATCACTGACCGCGCCCGCCACCGCCTTGGCGCCCTGATACCCCGCCGCATCCGTCACCACCGAAACGGTGACCTCATGCTCGGCCCCGGCCCCGGTCTTGTCCGAGCGGTCCCTGACCACCTCCGGCCCCAGGCTCACGTAAGTAGACGGCAACGTGCCCGCAGGCAGCGCGTCATAAACCGCCGTGCCCACCAATCCTGTCACCGCCGCATCCGCCAGCAGATGCTGATACACCGCCGCCTGAAGCGCCGCCGATACGCCATAGCTCATGCCACCACCTCCTCGGTTGCAAAGCAGGTCAGATACCGCCCCTCGGGGTCCCGCTCTGCGACTGCCTCAATCCGGTAAATCCGCGCGCCTTCGCGAAACCGCTGGTCCGGCCGCGGCCGCATCGTCGATCCCTCTGGCGCGCCGCGCACCACGATCCGAAACGCCGCCCGCGAGACCTGAACACCCGCGCTCGCCCGTTCGCGTCCACTGCGCAGCGTCACATCCGCCCACAGCTCGCCCAGCGCGCCCCAGCTTTGCGCAAAGCCCCCCGCGCCATCCGCCACCCGCTCGGCGCTCTCCAGCACCAACCGCCGGTTCAACTGAACCCCGGCCATCACAGCGACCCCGCGAAAATCCGCACCGTGCGATAGCGCTCCAACAGGCTGGTCACCCCAAACGGCATGCAGCCGCTGCTCAGCCCGGTATCATGGCGATATTCGTAATAATGCGCCGCCAGCAGCAGCACCGCCTGCGCCAGATCTGCAGGCAGATCGCTCCATTCCGGGCCATAGCCCGCCAGCAGCCCCACCCGAACCGATCCACCGCTGGGAACCTGCGGCAACAAAGTGCCCACCGGGCTGATCCGGGGACGTTGCAGATCCGGCACCAGCCGGTACACCGCGCTGTCCAGCACAGTTTCCACCTCGCCCCGATCAATCAGCACCACTGACGCGATCGCGCTGACCGGGGCCACCGGCAACACCTGCCCCGTTACATCGCGCCAACGGCTCAGCGTCCAGGAAAACTCCCGCTCGATCAGGATCTTGCCTGTTCGCGCTTCGATCGCAGCCATCGCAGCCCGCAAAAAGCTTTCCAGAACCGCGTCCTGAACGCTGTCCTCGGCAAACCCGCTTCCCAGCCGCAGATGGGCCTTGAATTCCGTGACCGGAAGTGCCGCCAGCGGCACGGTGGTCTCTTCGACTAACATCATGGACTTACTCCGAAAATTCCGGCCCCCTCTCCGATCCTCAGGTGCGCGCCACCAGCGTTGCTCGGACGGAGGGAGCAGCTAGACAACGCAAATGCTTACGGCAGCGCGCACCCCAGAGGCTGACCGTCAGGCCAGCCCCCCTTCACCCCCGCTTACGCGACGGCGAATTTCAGCAGCTTGATCGCGGCGAAATCGCTCACGTCGCCGCCCACACGCTTGGTGGCAAAGAACAGAACATGCGGTTTGGCGCTGAACGGATCGCGCAGGATGCGCAGATCGGGGCGCTCGGCCACGGTGTACCCGGCGGCGAAATCGCCAAAGGCAATCGCATCGGCACCGCTGGCAATATCGGGCATGTCCTCGGCCACCAGCACCGGATAGCCCATCAGACGCGCAGGCTCGCCCGCAGCAAGACCATCAGACCACAGGAAGCGGCCGTCGTTGTCCTTCAGCTTGCGTACAGCGCCAGCGGTCTTGGAATTCATCACGAAAGACGCGTTGGCGCGGTATTCCGCCCCCAGAGCATACACCAGATCGATGATCGGATCGGCAGAACCAAAATCACCATCCACACCCGTCGGCACATAGCCCAGATTGCCCCAGGCCCAGACATCGTTGTCGACGCTCGGATGGGTCAGGAACCCCGTGGGCTTGTCCACCCCGTCGCCGCTCACAAAGGCCGAGGCCTCGGCGCGGGCGAACTTGTCGGCGATCCGACCGGCCAGCCAGCCCTCGATATCAAACGCGCTGTCGTCCAGCAGACGCTGGCTCGCCTTCGGCATCGCCGACAGCTCATGCAGCGCAATGGTGATACGGTCGATGCTCGGCGTGCCGGTCTCGGTGGTTGCGGTCGCCTCGGTGGCCCAGCCGTGGCCGACGTCGGAATGATCCACCAGCACATCGAACGAGGTCGCCTCGACCGTCACCACATTGGCAACCTGACGGATCGACGAGCCCGACTTCAGCACGCTCTTGATGCTGGCCGTGGTCTCGGGGTCCACCAGATACCCGCCATCCCCAGCCACCGCCGTGGACATTGCCTTGCCCTCCAGCTCCAGACCGCGCAGCGCGTCGTCGTCGCCGGTGCGGACATAGGCGTTGAACGCCTTCTGATGGGGGGCCTCAAGGTCGCCGCCGGCGGCCAGTGCGGGACGTGCGGGGGCAAAAGATTTACGATCAAGCATGGTCAGTCGCTCTTCCTGTTGTTGAAGTCGGTTGTGAATGTTGGCCCGAAAGCCATTGAACTCGCTTACAAAACCCGCAACGGCGGATTTCACCTCGGCGACCGGAGACAGATCTTCCCCGGCCCGAGAATTTCTCTCGGTCATTGTCATCGCTTTTCCTTGATGCTGTGATGAGCTGGCGCGTCAGCCGCGCGCCAACTCCTGACGAGCGCCGTCAAACGCCGCCGCCAATTCGCGCAAAGCGTCGTCGGTCAGGCTCTCGCCCTTCGCCGCTACCCGCGCACTGGGCAGCATCGGAAAGGTCACCAGTGACACCTCCCAAAGCTCCAGTTCAGTCAAGAGCCTCTGGCCCCTGTCAGTCTTGCCCGCCCGCTTGGTGCGGTATCCAATCGACAGCCCGTCAATCGCCCCCGCCGCAATCAGCGCCGCCGCCTCGCGGCCCTTCTCGACGCTGTCCAGCAACCGGCCTTTGACATACAGACCGCGCGCATCCTCGCGCACCTCGTCCCAGATCCCGATCGGCTGCGCCGGGTCATGCTGCCACAGCATTTTCACCTGCCGCCTGTCGCGCGCCAATGCCGCCAAAGACACCGCATAGGCCCCCTTCTGCACAACATCACCGCCCTGATCGCAGGCCCCGAAATAACTTGCATAGCCTTCAATCCGGGTGCCATCGGTCACGCTCAGATCGCCGTCAAACCGGGCAAACTTGCGCTCCAACCCTGTGTCCATCTCCATATCCATTCCTTTGCAAAACCCCGTTAAGGTGCCGCCTGCAACAGCGACTGGAACGCCTGCGCCAGGATCACCCCGACCACGCCGTACACCGTCAGCCACAGCCGCTTTTCCAGCCGCTCCATCATCTCCTCCAGCTTCTCCAGACGCCGGTTCAGCCCGTCGAAATGCAACGAGCTGACCCGCTCGTGCGCCTCCAGCCGCAGGGCGGGCGCGCAATCGAACGCCTCGAACCCCACCCGCTCGCGCTCATCCCGCATCGACGCCGCCTTCGCTCAGCGCAGGCAACCCCAGCATCGCGCGCTTCTCGGCATCGGTCAGAAAATCCGCCTCGCTCACCCGGCGCCACTGCGCATCGCGCTCGCCCGACAGCGCCGGCACCTGATCCAGATCGGGCCGCAGATCCAGCGGCGCCCCCGCGAAGCCCGACAACCAGTCCGACACCCGCGCTGTCACCTTCGACACCAGCGGCAAGACCGTCAGCCGGTAAAACGCCCGGTTCGCCTCCTGATAATTCGAAAACGTCGCATCGCCCGGGATCCCCAGCAGCATCGGCGGCACCCCGAACGCCAGCGCGATCTCGCGCGCGGCACTTTCCTTGGTTTTCTGGAATTCCATATCCGAGGGCGAGAACCCCATCGGTTTCCAATCCAGCCCGCCTTCCAGCAACATCGGCCGCCCGGCATTGCGCGCGCCCTGATGATGGCTCTCCATCTCACTCACCAGCCGGTCATACTGATCTGTGCTCAGGCTGCCCTGGCCCTCGGCCCCCTTGTACACAATCGCCCCCGAGGGCCGCGCCGCATTGTCCAACAATGCCTTGGACCAGCGGCTGGCGCTGTTGTGCACATCCACCGCCTGCGCCGCCGCCTGCATCGCCGAAAACCCGTAATGATCGTCCTGCGGATGGAAATTGCGGATATGGCAGATCAGCGGCACTGCCCCGGTCACATCGAACCGGTGCTTGCGCCCGTTCACCGTGTAATCATAGGCCACCGGCCAGCCGTCATTGCCCGGCACCAACGACATTCGGTCCGAGCGCAGAACATGCAGTTCCACCGGAACCCCCGCATCCCCGCCCACCGCCTCGACATAGCAATTGCCCGTCAACAGCAGCTGCGCAAACAGCGCCTCGAACAGCTCGGCCCGCCCCTGCACCGGGTTGGGGCGCTGCACCAGTTCCAGCATCGGATGCACGTCATAGCGCTGCACACGGTCCTGCAACACCACCGGCAACGCCGCCGCCGCCTCGGCGATCATCTTGACACAGCGAAACCCGACCGGATTTCCCGCAAAGCCGGTCCGCGTCAGCGATCCGGTATCGCGCGGGCTCCAGACCACGCGCCCGGCGCTCTGCATTGCCACGACCGGCCCGGTGGCGCTGGCCTTGACCTCGGGCACCGCCACTGCCGCCTCGCGCCGAAAGAATTGAAATGCCATCCCGTGATGCTCCTCGATCCGGGCAAGCCTCCGGCGGTCGCGCCCCGCCGGGCCCGTCACCTTCTGCTCGCCATTTCCATTGGTCCGTCGAAACTGTTCCGACCTTGCTCAGAACAATCCGCTGAAAAGTTTAACAATTATGAACTAGAGCGCACGCACCTGCGGACGCCGCCATTTCGCGCTCGGCTCAAGGATCAGCTCGTGCAATGCCCACACCAAAGCATCCACCCGGTCCGGGCTGCCCTTGCCCTCGAACCCCTGCGCCGTCATTGCGCACATCTGGTCCTCCAACGCCCCCAGCCCGCGCAAGTGCCAGACCCGCCCCTGCTCATACAGCGCCGCCACCGGCTCGGCCCGCGCCACCTTCCCGCGCGAGGCATGCACCTTCTTGAACGGCACCATTGGATCGACCTGCCGCACCACGGCCTCGACCAGATCACCGCCCTGATTGACCTCGGCCACCATCCGGTCGGCGCCCCACTTCTCCATCATCTGAACCGCTCTGCGCGCCCATTGCGTCGGGCTGGCAGCACTGATGCTGGCGTCCTCCAACACATAACCCGTCCAGTCCGACACCGCGCCGCCACTGCGCACGCCCACAACCACGATCCCGCATTCATCCGATCCCGCATGTCCGGTTACCGGCGGATCGACCGCCACAACGATCCGGTCCATCTCTGGGGCCATATCGCGCCGCAATCCCTCCAGCATGGCGCTGGTCCACAGCGCGCCCTCGGCGTCCTCCAGCAACACCCCCTCCAACTCCTGCCGCCCCAG
Organism: Thalassovita taeanensis; assembly: GCF_900110775.1. Lineage (GTDB taxonomy): Bacteria > Pseudomonadota > Alphaproteobacteria > Rhodobacterales > Rhodobacteraceae > Litorimicrobium > Litorimicrobium taeanense. The sequence goes on from NZ_FOEP01000010.1 coordinate 31,746, forward strand.
CCGCGTCCCCGCGTACCGTGCCTGAACCTCCTCCAGAAAGCTCTCCGCCAGATAGGCCCGGTTCGCCTCGGTCGGCGCATGGGTCACCACAGTTGCGGGCAACTTCAGCAGCTCCTTCAGCACCCCGACATTGCGCGGCGTTGTCGTCACACAAACCTGCGGCGCCTCACCCAACCGCAAACCAAACTGCAACATGTCCCAGGTGTCCTGCGCCTTCTTCCACTTCGCCAGCTCATCCACCCAAGCCGCATCAAACTGCGGCCCGCGCAGCGCCTCGGGGTCATGCGCCGAGAATATCTGCGCCGTGGCCCCGTTCGGCCAGATCAGCATCCGCCGCCCCGCGTGCCAGTCGGGCCGCCGGTCGGGCGGCGAGCACGCCAGAATACCGCTCTCGCCGAACACCATCACCTCGCGCGCCTGATCAATCGTCTCGCCGACGATCGCCACCCGGCTGGCCCGCCCCGCATCCAGCGGCCGCGCGCCCTCGACCTGCGCGCGCACCCACTCGGCCCCGGCGCGGGTTTTCCCCGCGCCACGCCCCCCCATGATCACCCAGGCGCGCCAATCGCCCTCGGGTGGCAACTGATGATCCAGTGCCCAGAATTCGAACAAATAGGGCAACGCCAACAGCTCGCCCTCGCTCAGCTCATCCAGAAAGGCGCGTTGCACCTCCGCACTTGCGGAGGCGATCCAGTCGGCACCCAATCTTAGTCCTGGCGTCCTCGAAATCGAGGGCATAGTCCCGGACGACTCCTGATTGCCTTTTCTTTCGCTCTTCAAAACCGGCCTCCAATTCAAATGCGATCCGCAGCCACTGGCGGAGTTCCGAAGACACTTTACTGGCGTCCTTGACCGCCCCCAGATCGCCCTCTCTCAGGCGGGTCTGCAATGCGCTCAGCTCAGACGTGATATCCCTCAGTTGCGCCTCAACAGTGTTAAGGGCGCCGCCCAGGGGGAAAGCGTCTTCTTCAGATGTGATCATTGTCATGTTTGCTCGCTCTGCCTCATGCGCTGATTGCTCCGCACGAGAGAAACAGAAAAACGGCCCTCGGGTTTCCCCGCGGCCGTTTGCCCACCTCTTCTAGCATGTCACAACTTATACGCGAGACCGTTCGCTGAGTCAAGCCAAATCGCCTCAACACCGCACCATAACCGTACGGTATCATTAACAAATCCTTAACGCGCCCCATCACACACCTCGCCGCCAACCGGCAATAAATGCCGTGCCCGCGCATTTGGGGTTTGCGTCATATGGCCCAACCCGCTAAGCACGCGCTGCGTTTGCCGCCCCGCCGATACCCTGCGCCGAAACCTGCCCGGGAAGCTGCCCAGATGCTCCAGACCCCCTATTACCTGATCGACAAATCCCGGCTTCTGCCGAACATGGAAAAAATCGCCCACCTGCGCGAGGCCTCCGGTGCCAAGGCGCTGCTGGCGCTGAAATGCTTCGCCACATGGTCGGTGTTCGATTTCATGTCCGAGTATATGGACGGCACCACCTCCTCCTCGCTCTACGAGGTCAAACTGGGCCGCGAGAAATTCCCCGGCGAAACCCACGCCTATTCCGTCGCTTGGGCCGATCACGAAATCGCCGAGGTGCTCGCCTCCTCCGACAAGGTCATTTTCAACACCGTCGGACAGCTCGCGCGCTTCGAAGAAATCTCGCGCAGCCATACCCGCGGGTTGCGGGTCAATCCCGGCGTCTCGACCTCCAGCTTTGATCTGGCCGATCCCGCCCGGCCCTTCTCGCGCCTTGGCGAACACGACCCCAAAACCATCGAACCCGTGGCCGATCTGATTTCCGGCTTCATGTTTCACAACAACTGTGAAAACGCCGACTTCGACCGCTTCGATGACATGCTCACCTTGATCGAATCCCGCTTCGGCGCGCTGATCAAGCGCATGAAATGGGTCAGCCTCGGCGGCGGCATTCATTTCACTGGCGCCGATTACCCGCTGGAAAAACTGGCAGAACGCCTGAAACGCTTTGCCGGTGAAAACGAAATCCAAGTTTACCTGGAACCCGGCGAGGCCGCGATCACCAACTCGACCACGCTCGAGGTCACCGTTCTGGATACGCTGTTCAACGGCAAGAACCTCGCTATCGTCGACAGCTCGATCGAGGCGCATATGCTCGACCTGCTGATCTATCGCGAATCCGCGAAAATCAGCCCCAACACCGGTGCGCATGACTGGATGGTCTGCGGCAAATCCTGCCTCGCGGGTGATATCTTCGGCGAGTTTCACTTCGAAAACCCGCTCAAATCCGGTGACCGGCTGTCCATTCAGGACGCCGCAGGGTACACAATGGTCAAGAAGAACTGGTTCAATGGCGTGAAAATGCCATCCATCGCCATCCGTGAACTGGATGGCACCGAGCGGCTGGTGCGAGACTTTGACTACACCGATTTCGCATCCGCCTTGTCTTAACTCAGCTCAATATTCAACAACCAAAGGGGGTTTCGCGGGTCAATGAAACGCAATGTTCTCATCATCGGCGCCGGTGGCGTGGCACAGGTCGTGGCGCATAAATGCGCTCAAAACAACGATGTGCTTGGCGACATTCATATCGCCAGCCGTACAAGCGCCAAATGCGACGCGATCATCGACAGCATCCGCGAAAAATCCAGCCTCAAGACCGACGGCGTGCTGGCCGCCCATGCGCTCGACGCGATGGACAGCGCTGCGGTGGCTCAACTGATCCGCGACACCGGCGTTCAGATCGTGATCAACGTCGGCTCGCCCTTCGTCAACATGACCGTGCTCGAAGCCTGCATTGAAACCGGCACCGCCTATATGGACACCGCGATTCACGAAGATCCGACCAAGATCTGCGAAACCCCGCCGTGGTACGGCAACTACGAATGGCAACGCCGCGACCGCTGCGCCAAAACCGGCACCACCGCGATCCTCGGCATCGGCTTCGATCCCGGCGTCGTCAACGCCTACGCCAAACTGGCGATTGATGACTACCTTGACGAGGTCACATCCATCGACATCGTCGATATCAACGCCGGGTCGCATGGCCGCTGGTTCTCGACCAACTTCGACCCGGAAATCAACTTCCGCGAATTCACCGGCACCGTCTACAGCTGGCAAAATGGCAATTGGCAGACCAACACCATGTTCGAGGTCGGCAAAACCTGGGACCTGCCCGTCGTGGGCCAACAAAAGGCCTATATGACCGGCCATGACGAGGTGCACTCCCTCGCCACCAACTACCCCCAGGCCGACGTGCGCTTCTGGATGGGCTTCGGCGATCACTATATCAACGTCTTCACTGTGCTGAAAAACCTCGGCCTGCTGTCCGAACAACCAGTCAAAACCGCCGAGGGGCTGGAAGTCATCCCGCTCAAAGTGGTCAAGGCCGTGCTGCCCGACCCCTCCAGCCTCGCGCCCGACTATACCGGCAAAACCTGCATCGGTGATCTGGTCAAAGGCACCAAGGACGGCAAACCGACCGAGGTTTTCGTCTACAATATTGCCGACCACAAGGACGCCTATAACGAGGTCGGCTCGCAGGGCATTTCCTACACCGCAGGCGTGCCGCCCGTCGCCGCCGCGATGCTGATCGCCAACGGCACCTGGGACACCGGCACCATGGTCAACGTCGAGGAACTGGACCCCAAGCCCTTCCTCACCCTGCTGGACCAGATCGGCCTGCCCACCCGCGTCAAGGATGCCAACGGCGACCGCCCGTGGAACGCCTGACCCGGCCCGCCTGCCCCAAACCCTGACCCAAAGCCCGCCCCAAAAAGGCGGGCTTTACCATATCCAGCCAAACAGCCAGAGGCCACCGCACGCGGTGGCGATCCTGACGCCGCACCACCCCATTGCCCGCAACAGCGCCCCGCAAGGATCGCCCGCCGCAGGCGGGCCTCTGGCCCCGTGCCCCCATACCAATTGACGACACGCCAAACCCCGCTACTCTGCCCGCAATCAAGGGAGAGAGAGCCGCATGACCCCCACCCGCACCGGGCTCCTCCTGCTGGGCCTGACCCTCGGCGTCTGCATCACCAATGGCTTTGCCCGCTTCGCCTATGGGCTGATCCTGCCCGCCATGCGTGCCGACCTCGGCTGGACCTACGCTCAGGCCGGCTGGATCAATACCGCCAACGCGCTGGGATATATCGCCGGAGCCCTGCTGACCCTCGCTCTGGTGCGCCATGTCTCGGCCGCGCGGCTGTTTCAGGCCGGAATGCTCACCACCACCGCCTTTCTGCTCGCCACCGGGCTGACCCATGACTTCTGGGCCCTGACCCTCTGGCGCATCCTGACCGGCATCGGCGGAGCGATGGCCTTTATCGCCGGCGGCGCCTTGGCCGCCGCCCTGCACCCCGACGACAAACACCGCAACGCGCTGGCCATTGCGATCTACTATGGCGTCGGCGGCGGCCTCGGAATGGTCCTCAGCGGCGCCGTGCTGCCCACACTCTTCGCCCGTACCGCCCCCAGCATCTGGCCCTCCGCTTGGCTGCTGATGGCCGCCGCCTCGCTGTTGTTCCTGCCGCTCTGCCTCTGGGCCGCCCAACGCCTGCGCCCCCCGACCCAGAGCAAACAGTCCCCCGTCGCCACGCCTCTCGCTCCGATGCTGTTCCAGATCCTCGGCTACCTCGGCTTTGGCCTCGGCTATATCGTCTATGTCACCTTCCTGGTGGCTTGGATGAAAACCGGCTTCGACACGCCGCTGCTGATCTCGGCGGTCTGGATCACCATGGGCCTCGGCATCATGGCCTCGCCCTTTGTCTGGCGGCGGGTGCTGGCGCGCTTCTCCTCTGGCCTGCCGCTGGCGCTGATCCTGCTGACCATGGCCACCGGCGCACTGCTGCCGCTGGCGCTGCCCAGCACGCTGGGCCTGCTCAGCTCCGCCGCGCTCTTCGGCATCTCGGTCTTCATGGCCCCCAGCGCTGTCACCAGCTTTTGCCGCCTCAACCTGCCCCCCGCCGCCTGGGGCCGCGCGGTCAGCCTGTTCACCGTGGTCTTTGCTGTGGGTCAAACCATCGGCCCCGTCGCCGCCGGCCTGATCGGCGACGCTTCCGGCAACATCGGAGTCAGCCTGCTTTGCGGCGGGGCCATCCTCGCCCTCGGTGCAGCGCTGGCGCTGCTACAAAAGCCCCTGCCACGCTAACCGCCAACCGGGGCGCTCGGCGATCAAAACATTTCCTGGCATTGGGCGCCCGATGGCTCCCGAAGAAATCTTTGACGGCTATGCGGACGAAGCGGTTATCTGGCTCTCTCCCTCAAATGTCTGCAATCCTTCAGAGACCATAAAAGAATGCCCCCCAATGGTACTTCCTGAGCCTCCCCTAGCGGGTGCATGCCTTTGTGGATCAGTGCAGATCAACCTGACCGCATCACCTCTTCTGACGCTGGCGTGCCACTGTCGCGACTGTCAGAAGTTATCCGCGAGCGCGTACTCATTGACCACAATGCTCCCAAGCCACGGTTTTTCCTACACTAGGGAACTAGTCAAAGGCGGCCTCGGCTCAAGCGGGCGAACGCATCACTTTTGCAAATCATGCTTAAATTTTGTCTTCCCTCAGATTCACGGAGCAGATCAGCGGACAACGTACGCACATCGGTACTCAACGAAGCCGCGTTGTTTGAACCGTTCGTTGAATTGATGACAGACGAAAGAATGCCGTAGGCAAGTGTTCCTGTCGTTCACAATTTTGCTCAATATCCAGATTCGCTCGAAGAGCTACAGGCACTAATGGACGAGTATTCCGAACGGTGAGTTCGGCTTCGCGGTTCAGAAGGTTTGAGCGAACCGACACTTCGCCATTTCGAAAGCTGTAGTTCACGCGTCACGCATCGGTCGGCATGAGCTCGAAGCCGACCTTGATCAACGCTGGCGTCGACCAAACAAGACTGCACCATTTGTTGCAAAAAGCCGGGCACCAAGGCGCCCGGCTTATATGCATGTTATGTGCATGGTTTGTGCATAGAAATCACATGCCCAAATCAGACTTACTGATTGACCCGTTCCGCCTCGATCCGGCGCCATTTGGCGACGTTGGCGTTATGCTCTTCCAGCGTTGCGGCAAAGGCATGTCCGCCCGACCCATCCGCCACGAAGAACACGTAATCCGTGCTGTCGGGGTTCAATGCGGCCTCGATGCTGGCCCGCCCCGGATTGGCGATCGGCGTCGGCGGCAAGCCCTCAATAACATATGTATTCCAAGGGGTTGCGCGCCGCAGTTCGCTTTGCCGCAACCCGCGCCCCAGAATGCCCTCGCCTTTGGTGATGCCATAGATCACCGTCGGGTCGGTCTGCAGCCGCATGCCTTTTTCCAGCCGGTTGATAAAGACGCTGGCAACCTGTCGCCGCTCCTCTGGAACCCCGGTTTCCTTCTCGATGATCGAGGCCAGAATCAGCGCTTCCTCGGGCGTCTTCAAAGGCAGCCCATCCATCCGGTTTTGCCAGGCCGCCGCAAGGATCTCACCCTGCGCTTCCTGCATGCGCTCCAGAACGGAAACCCTTGAATCTCCAACAGAAACTTCATAGCTGTCCGGCGTCAAAACACCCTCTGCCGGAACAGTTTTCACCTCGCCTTCCAGCACATCAACGCGCTTCAGCGTATCCACCACCTGCCAGCTGGTCACGCCCTCCACCATCGAAATCCGGTACCGGGTATCGGCCTGCGCGCGCACCGTGGTGAACGCCTCTGGCGCCTCTTCGGTTGCCGGGTCGAAAGCTGCCTTTTCCTCATAGCGGTTGGTGGTCGGATCCAACTCACGCACCAGAATGGCACTTGTCGTCACACCGATCCGATAGACCACTTCGGTGCCGCAGCTGCTGGCCCCTCCGCGGGTCACGATATCGATGATCTCCTCCATCGTGGCGCCTTCGGGAACACGAAAACTACCTGCTTTCAGCTTCTCAGATTTCTCAGTGTATTCTGCGCCCAGTCGGAAAACGACCCCGCTGGAAATGGCGCCACGCTCTTCCAGATCGCGGCTGACCCGCGACATGCTAGACCCACGCTCGACCCGAACGCAAATCGCCTGCGTCAACGGACCTTCAGCGCTGAACTGGCGCTGCCCCCAAAGGATCACCCCCCCCACCAGGAACAGGACAACCAGCAGAACCGTCAGCGCATTCGAGGCAACAGCCCGCCACATCAGTCGACCTTTCCGAACAGCACGCTCGCGTTGGTGCCACCAAAGCCAAAGCTGTTGGACAGAGCCACATTGACCTTACGCGCGCGCTTGGCATTGGGCGCCAGATCAATCGATGTCTCGACCGCCGGGGTATCCAAATTGATCGTCGGCGGCACCACCTGATCACGGATCGCGAGGATCGAGAAGATCGCCTCGATCGCACCGGCAGCGCCTAACAGGTGCCCCGTGGCCGACTTGGTCGAGGACATCGTCACGGTGCTTGCCGCATCGCCCAGCATCCGCTCAACCGCGCCCAGCTCGATCACGTCCGCCATGGTCGAAGTGCCGTGCGCATTGATATAATCCACTGCCGATGGCTCCAGCCCGGCACGTTTCAGTGCCGCCATCATCGCACGGAACCCGCCATCGCCATCCGGCGCAGGCGCCGTGATGTGATAGGCATCCCCCGACAGGCCATAGCCCAGAACCTCGGCGTAAATCTTTGCGCCGCGCGCCTTGGCGTGCTCGTATTCCTCAAGCACAACCACGCCCGCGCCTTCGCCCATGACGAAACCATCACGGTCGGCATCATAGGGGCGGCTGGCGGCCTTGGGATCGTCTTTGCGCTTGGTCGACAGGGCTTTGGCGGCGTTGAACCCGGCCATCCCGATCTCGCAGATTGCCGCTTCGGCACCGCCCGCAACCATGACATCGGCATCGCCCCACTGGATCAACCGTGCCGCGTCGCCGATCGCATGCGCGCCCGTCGAACACGCCGTCACCACCGCGTGATTCGGGCCTTTGAAACCATAACGAATGCTGACCTGACCCGAGATCAGGTTGATCAGCGCGCCGGGGATAAAGAACGGCGACACACGGCGCGGCCCCTTTTCCTTGATCAGCAGCGCCGTTTCGGCAATTGACTGCAAACCGCCGATGCCCGATCCGATCATCACGCCTGTGCGCAGACGGCTTTCTTCGTCTTCCGGCATCCAATCCGCGTCGCGCACGGCCTGCGTCGCAGCAGCCATACCGTAGAGAATGAAATCGTCCACCTTGCGGCGCTCTTTCGGTTCCATCCAATCATCTGCGTTGAACGTACCGTCGGACCCATCGCCATAGGGCACCTCGCAAGCATAATCCGTGGCCAGATGGCTGGCGTCAAAGCGCGTGATCGTGCCCGCCCCTGATTGCCCGTCCAACAGACGTGCCCAGGTTTCCTCGACCCCACATGCCAACGGAGTCACCAGCCCCAGTCCGGTTACAACAACTCGACGCATGTTCTGCTCTCCTTCGCCTCGGCTTTTCGCGCCCCCCTCATTAGCTTGTATTGCCCAAAAGGCGCAAGACCGTGCAGTGTGTCCTGCATCACAGCGGTCGGGTTTCGCTCAGGATAAGCCCCCATTAACTCGGCTGTGTGAGTTTGGTGCGAACTGACCGCCAGATTCGGATGCGATGAAACGATACCCTCAGATATTTTTGGTTACCTGTCTCATCGCGTTCTGGGGCAATCGGGCGCTGTCCGAGGCACCTTGCCAGATCAACACATGGCTGGCGACGCTGTACTACAACGGGACCGCCCTCTCGGGCCAGTTGAGCGGGCCCCTCGATACCGAACAGGTGGCCTTGATCACCGCCAGACACGCCGACCGCTACTCTTTGCTTGATGTGCGGCTGAAACTGCGGGACAGCGGCATGTCCGGCGACGCGGCTGAAATCAGCCAGTTTCTGACCACGCAGAACCTTGTTCTGTCCGCGCTGAACCGTGGCGGGCCGCAATATGCCAGATCCGTCGCACAGAACGCCGGATTGGCCAGCCAGTTGGCGGCTTTGCAAAACATCGTGTCGCGAATGCGCTGCAACGAGGATGAAGAGTGGCGCGCCCGCGCATATGCGCAGGTTCCCGGCGGGGCGATTCCCTTGTCGCGTCTGGGGGCGATTCTAACCGCACTTGGCGTCAGCGCTGGCTGCGTTGGATATGTGCTGTCCAAGCGGTTTTATCTAAAGCAACGCAGGTCCCGGCGCTTCGTCTGCGCGGTGCCATGTCAGGTTGAACAGGACGGTCTGATCTATGATGCCGAGATCATAGATCTAAGTCAGCTGGGAGCGAAGCTTCGCCTGCACATCCCTTTACACGCCGGGCACAAGATGATGGTACGGATCAAGAACCGGCCATACCCCGCCCATCTGACGTGGCAGAACGCGAATTTTGCCGGCCTGTCGTTCGCCCATCATCTGGACTCCGACCTGATTCAATCTGTGGTCCGTCCATCGCCAGCCAACCGCATCAGCAAAACAGAAAACGGCGCCCGAAAGGCGCCGTTTTCCAAAAAAATATCTGAGTGAACCGGCATAAAGCCGGTTCTGCTTACGAAGCTTGAGTGATGAATTTCACTGCGTCGCCGAAAGTCTGAATGGTTTCAGCTGCATCGTCGGGGATTTCGATACCGAATTCCTCTTCGAAGGCCATCACCAGTTCCACGGTGTCCAGGCTGTCCGCGCCCAGATCGTCGATGAACGAGGCGTTCTCGGTCACCTTGTCTTCTTCAACACCAAGGTGCTCTACAACGATCTTCTTCACGCGGTCTGCGATATCGCTCATATCAAGTCCTCATACCGTTTTGGGCGCTTTGGCCCGTTTGTTGCCCTCGCCCTCGGGCATGGCGTCTCAAGTGCCCTGTCTATCGGGCGGCTTCCTGTCCCGCAAGATGGGACTTCCATCGGCCAAAAACTGCGGCCCCCGGAAAATCTGCGTGGCCTATAGCACATGGTGCGCACAAGGCAAACGGTTTCGCAAATGCAGAAACCGCATCTGCGGTCTCTGCCCGGCGATTCTCGGTCCTCAGACCATCGCCATGCCGCCATTCACATGCAGCACAGTGCCGGTAACATACCCCGCCTCGGGGCTGGCCAGATACAAAACCGCTGCTGCGATCTCTTCCGGCAGGCCCATGCGCGCAGCAGGGATCTTGACGTTGATCGCTGTTTTCTGCTCTTCCGTCAGCTTCTCAGTCATCGCCGTGGCGATAAACCCGGGCGCCACCGCGTTCGAGGTGATCCCCCGGCTTGCAACCTCATAAGCGATGGATTTGGTCATCCCGACCACACCCGCCTTGGAGGCCGCGTAATTCGCCTGACCGGGGTTGCCAATCGCGCCCACAACGGATGAGATATTGATGATCCGGCCCCAACGCGCCTTCATCATCGGGCGCATCACACCCCGACACAGCCGCATCGTTGCCGTCAGGTTCACATCGATGACCGATTGCCATTCATCGTCCGACATCCGCATGAAAAGCTGATCACGCGTGATGCCCGCATTATTGACCAGAATATCGACCGCACCCATGGCTTCAGCAGCCTGTTTTGGCAGCGCCTCAAGCGCATCTTTGTCGCTCAGGTTGCACGGCAGCACATGTGCCCGCTCTCCCAGTTCGGCCGCCAACGCCTCAAGCGGCTCAACACGCGTTCCGCTTAGCCCAACGGTGGCTCCCGCTCCGTGCAGTGCCTTCGCGATCGAACCGCCAATCCCCCCGGATGCCCCGGTGATCAGCGCGCATTTTCCTGTTAAATCAAACATGTCTGCTCCTTATTCTCCGGCCGCCGTGGCGGCTTTCACGTCCTCGGGCATCCCCACGGCCTTACAGCTGATTGTCTTGTCAATCCGGCGGATCATCCCCGACAGCGCCTTGCCTGCGCCGATCTCCCACACTTCGGTCACGCCTTGTCCGGCCATCCACAGCACGCTTTCGCGCCACCGAACCGAACCGGTCACCTGCTCAACCAGCAGCGACCGGATCACGGCCGGATCACTGATCGCTTCGGCGCGCACATTCGCCACCAATGGCACGACGGGGGCAGAGATATCCACGTCATCCAGTGCCTCGGCCATTGCTTTGGCCGCCGGTGCCATCAAGGCACAATGAAACGGTGCGCTTACCGGCAGCAACACGGCGCGCTTAGCACCTTTTTCCTTTGCCAGTTCGACCGCGCGTTCAACGGCGGCCTTGTGACCGGACACCACAACCTGCGCCGGGTCATTGTCATTCGCGGCCTGACACACGTCACCCTGCGCTGCGGCCTCGGCCACCTCGCGTGCGGTGGCGAAGTCCAGTCCCAGAAGCGCCGCCATCGCGCCCTGCCCGACCGGCACCGCTTGCTGCATTGCCAACCCGCGCGTGCGCAACAGCCGTGCCGCGTCTGCAATGCTCAGCGCCCCCGCCGCCGCCAACGCCGAATATTCGCCCAGTGAATGGCCCGCGACAAACGCCGCATCCCGCGCCAGAACCACGCCCTCGGCCTCCAGCGCACGCAGTGCGGCCAGCGACGTGGCCATCAGCGCGGGCTGCGCATTCTGCGTCAGGGTCAGCTGGTCCTGTTCGCCTTGCCAGATCAGCGTGCTCAGCTTTTCCCCGAGCGCATTGTCGACCTCGTCGAACACGGCCTTGGCCGCTGGATATGCGTCGGCCAGGGCCTTGCCCATACCGATGGTTTGCGCCCCCTGTCCGGGGAAAACGAATGCTTTGGTCATGTGGCCCTCATCCCTTTAAAGTTTGCGGTGGTGTAAACGGCCCAAGACATGTTCACAAGTGAAACGGCGTCGGCGCGCAGTGCACCGCTCTGTCAAATTACGCAGGGCATTTGTGCAGCCAGCCGCATTTCCGGCAGCGTCTTTTTACCCTAGCATAAAATCAGTTCAATTTTGAAAGCGATACCATGCCCCTGACCAATACCGCCACGCGCTATGGTGCAGTCACCAAAACCTTTCACTGGCTGTCCGCCCTACTGATCTTCACAGCCTTTCCGCTCGGGTGGCTGGCCAGCAGCTTGGCCGAGCGTATCGCCGACCCGGCAATTTCCAGCACAGATATCGACCTTGCCCGCGCGACAACTTTGTTTTCGCTGCATAAAACCATCGGAGTCAGCCTGTTCACCGTGGCCATCTTGCGCATTCTGTGGACTCTGGCACAGCCCAAGCCCGGCCTGCTGAATGGCGATGAACGGACCGAGGCCTGGCTGGCGGAAACCGTGCACTGGCTGCTTTACGGATCGCTGGTGCTTGTTCCACTGACCGGATGGATCCACCATGCCGCAGCCGATGGCTTCGCCCCGATCTGGTGGCCGTTTGGGCAATCCCTGCCCTTCATCCCAAAAAGCCCGAGCCTGTCCGAGCTGTTCTCCACGCTGCATTTCGTGTTTCAGCTGGTTCTGGCGGGCGCTATTGCGCTGCATGTGGCGGGCGCGCTGAAGCATCACCTGATTGAGCGCGATGCCACCCTGCGACGGATGCTGTTTTCCGGGACATCAGGCATGCCCACAACGGCGCAGCCCTCGCATCTTGTCTCTGTCCTCAGCGCGCTGGTGATCTGGGCCGGGGCACTGGGGGCTGGCGGCGCGGCGGGTCTGTTTTCGCCGCATACCCCGCCCGCGACCACCGCAGCATTGCAAGCCGTTGAAAGCGACTGGCAGGTTGAAAACGGCACCCTGTCCCTGACCGCAACCCAACTTGGTCATCCTGTGACCGGCAGCTTTGCCGATTGGACCGCCAGCATCACCTATGCCGAGGATCTGACCGCAGATCGCAACGGCGCGGTCAAGGTCACGGTCTCGATCCCTTCTCTTACGCTGGGCTCGGTCACAGCACAGGCGATGGGGCCGGACTATTTCGATGCCGACAGCTTTGTCACCGCCGTTTTCGAGGCCGATATCTTGCGCGATGGGGATGACTTGCGGGCTGATGGAACACTCACAATCAAGGACCACAGCGTTCCGATCAGCCTGCCCTTTGTGCTTGACGTCCAAGACGACACCGCCACCGCATCAGGTCAGGTCACGCTGGATCGGCGCGCCTTCGGGATTGGCGCAAAGGTGGAAGATGAAGGGACGCTGGCGTTTTCGGTCCTGGTGGAATTCACCCTGGTGGCACACAAAGCGCCCTGACCGATTTCGCAAATAAAAACCGCCGGGACACTGCCCGGCGGTTTTTTTGTTCTCAAAAGGCCGGAATTATTCGGCTTTCATGGCCTCGATCGAGATAATCACCTCAACTTCATCGCTAACATAGGGGGCAAACATGCCCAGACCAAAGTCGCTGCGGATCAGAGTTGTGGTTGCGTCGAAACCCGCCCATGGCTTGCCCGCCATCGGGTGATCGCCCGCTTGGTTCAGCTTGGCATCCAGCACGACCGGCTTGGTCACGCCGTTCAGCGTCAGATCGCCGGTAATCATGGCAGTGGTTTCACCCGTCACCTCGATACCCGTGGACGAGAATGTTACCATCTCGTCGTCGGTTGCGGCGAAGAAGTCGGGGGACATGAAATGGTCGAAACGCTCTTGCCAGCCGGTGATCATCGACATCACAGGCATCGACACCGTAACCGAAGACGACGCGGGGTCGGCCTGATCAAACATTATTTCGCCACTGAAACCCGAAAACATGCCGACGCCGGTCGAAAAGCCAAGGTGGTTATAGGTGAAGACAATCTGGCTGTGGCTTGCGTCCAGAACGTATTTCTCAGCTTCGGCTTGGGCAACGCCCGCGCTCAGCATGGTGGCAGCAAGACCGGCAAAAATAGCAGATTTCATTTGGGCACTCCTGTGTGTGGCCATTTACAGATGCCGAAATGGTCCTCTTTTCCCCGAAAGATAGCAATTCCGCACAATCCCACACCGACTGTGGACCGATGAACAGGGTCAGAGCGAGACTTGCGCGAACTTTGATTTCAGCAAATTCAGGTCAGGCATCCCCGCTGCCCCCGATAGTGCCACGCGCAGAAGCTCTCGCCCGCCCGGCGCCCGAACGATCAGCACATCATCGGTGAGGCTCAGTTCCTCGAGCTCGGACAGCGCATAGCGGCGTTGCAGCCGGGCGATTCCGTCGCCGCCGCGTAGAATATGACTTAGATACCCGGTCTTGGCATCCAGACGGAACTCATCAACGCCCGGTGAGCGGCCTGCAAAGAACAAGGCAAGTCCTGTGCCACTGAACAAGACAGACACCAGACAACGCATCAGCGCTTTGCCTGAATCCGGGCTCTCGGTGGGGACCAGCCAAAGACCAAAGGCTGACAAGCATAAAACAACGCCCGCGAAAACCAAAGTGCCGCGTGCAAGTTGGCCAATGCGGCTGATCGGTTCATCCGGCTGCCCCAAAACGATACTCTGTGTCGGTGTGTTCATCTGCCCGCCTCCATGACTGATTTCACAGTGCAAAGGAATAAAGGCACAAATTTGTCTTAGAATGGGCAAAACAAGGCGCGGGGGACTGGTATTGCGCCAACATGGCAGGGTTGCGCTGATGTGCGAAGAAGCGTAAAGGGGCACCTCCTTTCGCAGTTTTCTTTTTGAACCGCGCAGTCTCTCGTGGATGGGTCGCGGAAGGTCAGCCCATCCTATGAAATGCGCCTGAACATGAACAGGAGTGCACATGCCGCTTTACGAGCATGTATTCATCTCGCGTCAGGATTTGTCCAACACGCAGGCTGAAGGGCTTATCGAACATTTCGGCACCGTCCTCGCGGACAACGGCGGCGCAGTCGTCGAAAGCGAGTACTGGGGCGTCAAAACGATGGCCTACAAGATCAACAAGAACCGCAAGGGTCACTATGCCTTCCTGAAAACCGACGCCCCGGCGACGGCAGTACAGGAAATGGAGCGTCTGATGCGCCTGCATGACGACGTAATGCGCGTTCTGACCATCAAGGTCGACGGCCACGAAGAAGGTCCTTCGGTCCAGATGCAGAAACGTGATGACCGCGGTGATCGTGGCGACCGCCGCGAGCGTCGTTGATCCCTAGCCTCAAGAAAGGACGCTAAACCATGGCAACTAAACCGTTTTTCCGCCGTCGCAAAGTATGCCCCTTCTCGGGCGACAATGCGCCTGCGATCGACTACAAAGACACGAAACTGCTGCAGCGCTATATCTCTGAGCGTGGCAAGATCGTGCCTTCGCGTATCACCGCCGTCTCGGCAAAGAAGCAGCGTGAACTGGCTCGCGCCATCAAACGCGCCCGCTTCCTCGCCCTGCTGCCCTATGCTGTGAAATAAGGAGAGCAGACAATGCAAGTTATCCTTCTGGAACGCGTGGCCAAACTTGGTCAGATGGGCGACGTCGTTGACGTCAAATCCGGCTTTGCACGCAACTTCCTGCTTCCGCAGGGCAAGGCGCTGACCGCGTCGCAGCGTAACATCGCCGACTTCGAAGCCCGCAAAGTGCAGCTTGAAGCGCAGAACCTGGAAACCCGCAAAGAAGCCGAAGCAATGGGTGAAAAGCTGGGTGGCCAGCAGTTCATCGTGATTCGTCAGGCCTCTGATGGTGGCGCGCTGTATGGCTCGGTTACCACGCGTGACGCGGCCGATGCCGCCACCGCCGGTGGGTTCTCTGTCGACAAAAAACAGGTCGTCCTGATCAACCCGATCAAAGATCTCGGTCTGCATGACGTTCGCGTTGTGCTGCACCCTGAAGTCGAAGTGACGATCCAGCTGAACGTTGCTCGTTCGACCGAAGAAGCCGAGCTGCAAGCTTCGGGCAAGTCGATTCAGGAACTGGAAGCCGAAGCCGAAGCTGAAGCCGAATTCGAGATCGCCGAACTGTTCGACGATATAGGGGCTGCAGCGTCGGATGACGACGACATAGGCGGTTCGCCTTCCGAAGAAGCTTCGGACGAAGACTAATCGCAAGGTTCAGACCTTCTGATGCAAAGAATGCCGCGCAGCTAACCCTGCGCGGCATTCGACGTTTCTCTTCCTTCCCCATTGATTCGGGAAAAGATTTGGGGCACGCTGACTTAGCGTTATTTTCCTCGTTGCTTCTTCTCCGTTAGGACGCCAACACGAATACCCTTCGTTCATCCGGCCCTTTTCTGAAGGGGCGGCCCCGGTGGGAGAGGAAAATGAGCAGGACAAACATGTATGTTGATCACATCTCTGACACCCGCGTGCGGGATCTGTCGATCATCCAGTGTATCCGCTCGACACCGCCACACCGCCATGACCTTGTGGTCAGAGGAATCGTATAAATGGATCTGATCGATCTCAGTCTTCTGGATGGAAAGGACGAAGGTTTCGTCACCTTTCTTGATACGTTGTGTGATCAATATGGGTTCGATTATGCCGCCTATGCCACCGCAAATCCGATTGTCGGCACGATGCAGGGCTACGCCACGTACCCGGACGAGTGGAAAACACACTATGCTGAAAGCGGTTTTCACCGGATTGATCCGACTCTGCACATGTCAGCCCGCAGTATCGCGCCGGTCAACTGGGACCGATTGGACCGCGACAAGAAATTCCTGTCTGTTTTCAGTCATGCGCATGATTTTGGCATCTCGGACCGCGGCCTGACGATTCCAGTCCGCGGGCCTTACGGTGAATGCGGGCTGCTCAGCGTGACCCTCAATTGCGGAGATAGCGATTGGGAAAAGCATACACGCCACCACGCTTCGGATTTGCAGATGGCCGCAGTTGTCTTGCACGACTCGGTTATGCAAACAGATTCCCTGTCGCGCATCCTGCGCCGCCCTGCCCTTTCGGCGCGCGAGCGCGAGATCCTGCAATGGGTGGCCGTGGGCAAATCCCAGCAGGATATCGGCGATATCCTCAGCATCTCGCACCGCACGGTCGAGGTACATATCCGCTCTTCTCGCGACAAGCTGGCGGCCCTGACGACGGCTCAGGCCATCGGTCGCGCAATAAGTTTCGGAATAATCCACCCGGGCTAAGGTTACCAGAACGTCAACTCAGACTACGGGAAACCCCCAATAACCTTAGCGCGAAATCCTTGGTAGCGTTCCCTTAGTCGCAAATTTGGGGAAATTGCCATGATTATTGTCGTAGATGCACTTAACAGAGAAAAATTCGCAGACGTTCTGACAGAAATGTTCCAACTTCGGGCGCGCGTGTTTGGCGGCCGGTTGGGATGGGAAGTCGATATCACGAATGGTCTTGAGATTGACCAGTTCGACCGCCTTGATCCGGCTTATTTCATCTGCCTGGATGACGATGGCCATGTTGTTGGCTGCGTTCGGGCGCTGCAAACGACCGGGCCGCATATGCTGTCAGACGTATTTCAGTCGATCCTGAACGGCGAGCCGCCACTGCGCAGCTCGACCTTGTGGGAATCCACACGGTTCTGCGTCGATACCAAACGCCTGAGCCGCGAAGATGCAACCAGCACGATTTCGCAGGTTACCTGTGAGGTGATGATCGGCTCGCTGCAATGGGCGCAGAACGCGGGGATCACCGATATTGTGACCGTAATCGACCCGGTCATGAACCGCGTGCTGAAACGCTCGGGGGCCGCACCTTACGGCTATGTCGGCGCGACCGTGCCGATGGGCAAGGTCAAAGCCATGGCCGCCTTGCTGGACTGCACAGACGAACGCATCAACGAGATCCGCAACTACGCCGGGATCTCCCACGATGTTTTTGCCGATGAAGACGAAGCGCTGGCCCTGTTCAACGCGCGCGTCGACCGCGAAACCGGTGTACCTGCCCGTTCGGCGCTTCCCGCCACCGATGCCCCGGTTGCAGCACCCGCTCCGACCGAAGCCTATCGCAGCGACCATCTGCGCAGCTACTGTGAAGAGCAGATTGCCAACGCTTCAACCCCAGAGGAGTATGCCGCCGCTGTCGCTTTGAAACGCGAATTGGCAGACCTTCTGAAAGGCGCGGCACCGCGTCGCCTCGACGCCTGATACGACCGACCACCACTCACGGCTGTTGCCTTTGAATCTCTCCCGTTCAAAGGCAACAGTGGTGGTATCTCATGATCCGAAATTGGCGCCGGACGGTAGCGGAGCCATTCGGATCAACCGCGAATCTTGAACCGCCGCCTGCCGATGCACCATCGCCTCGCGATATTGCGCGTCCTTGATCATATCAGCGAACACGTGCGGTCCCGGATACTCTGCGATAAAGCACAGATCCCAAATCTCGTCCTGCGGGCCGATCAGCATCTGCTCCATGTCGCCGCGCCAAACCACCCGCCCGCCCAATCGTTCCAGAACTGGCTGACTGCCCGTGCCATACGCGGCATAGGCCTCGGCACCCGTGGCCTTGCGCCCGTCAGGATACACGGCGACATCGCGCAACTTGACCAGATTAAGCATATGGATCGGCCCAGACCGGTCATTGGCGCGAAACCTGTCAAAATCGTCCCTACTGAAGCCTGTGTATTCCATGCCGATCCTCCCTGATCATACCCGACCAGAGTGCCCCTGCCCTCGAGCCCGGTCAAGCGCGCCCACATCCCGCCCGAAGCATCGCCACATACGAAAAAGGGCCACCCGTTTCCGGGCAGCCCTTTGAATTCGTTGAAAACCCTGTGGGATTATTCGTCGTCCAGCGCCTCAACGGCCTTCTGAAGATCGTCTTTGCCGACTTCCTTGTCGGTGACGTCTGCCAGCTCGACAATGTAATCCACGACCTTGTCTTCGAAGATCGGCGCACGCAGCTGCTGCTGCATTTCCTGGTTCTGCTGGATGAACTCGAAGAACTGACGCTCCTGCCCCGGATACTGACGCGCCTGCGCCATGATCGCCTGGGTCATCTCTGCGTCGGTTACTTCAACCTCGGCCTTGCGTCCGAGTTCGGCCAAAAGCAGTCCGAGACGCACACGGCGGCCAGCCAAAGTGTTGTGCTCTTCGGTCGGCTCGATCTTGTCGTGGTTGTGATCGTGCACATCAGGGTTCTCTTCGTGCCACAGCTGATGCGCGATCTGAGTTGCCTCGGCTTCGACCAGCGACGGCGGCAGGTCAAACGACACCATGCCATCCAGAATATCCAGCAGCTTGCGCTTCATCACCGCGCGTGCGGCACCTTTGTACTCGGCCTCCAGACGCTCGGCGATCTGAGCTTTCAGACCGGCCAGATCCTCGGCGCCGAATTTCTTGGCCAGCTCATCATCCAGCTCGGGCGCTTTGGGCGCTTTCACTGCTTTGATTGTGCAGGAAAATACTGCGTCTTTACCAGCCAAGTTGGCCGCGCCATATTCCTCGGGGAACTTCACGCTGACTTCTTTTTCGTCACCGGCCTTCACGCCGGCCAGCTGCTCTTCGAATCCGGGGATGAACGAACCCGAGCCCAAAACCAGCGGGTAGTCATCCGCCGCGCCGCCCTCGAACGCCTCGCCGTCAACCTTGCCCAGAAAATCGATCACAACCTGATCGCCCTCTTCGGCCGCAGCGCCTTCATCACGATCAGCAAAATCCTGTGCGGTTTCCGCCAGCGAGGCCAGCGCCTCGTCGACCGACGCATCATCGGCCTTGGCCACCAGACGCTCCAGCGAGATTGCTTTGAAATCAACTTCAGGGATCTCAGGCAGCGCTTCATAGGTCATCGAGACCAGAACGTCCTGACCCTCTTTCCAGTTATCGCCATCGACCATGACCACCTGCGGCTGAAGCGCGGGGCGATCGCCACTGTCTTCAAAATGCTGGCCCATTGCGGCATCGATGGTTTCCTGCATGGCTTCGCCCAGCAGACGCTGACCAAACTGCTTGCGCAGCAGCGCCATCGGCACCTTGCCCTTACGGAAGCCCTTCATTTCGACCTCGGGCTGCGCCTCTTTCAGCTTTTCGGCAACTTTCGCGTCCAGCTCGGTGGCCGCGACGGTGATCTCGTAGCCGCGCTTCAGGCCTTCTTTCAGGGTCTCGGTGACCTGCATTTATTCGTCCTTTTCCATGTCTCTGGTGCGGGTGAAGGGACTTGAACCCCCACGCCTTGCGGCGCCAGAACCTAAATCTGGTGCGTCTACCATTCCGCCACACCCGCGAAAACCTCACAGGCAACGCCCATTGCCTCATGGGGGCCGCCCGCTGTTCCGGCGCTGTCTAGCAAACCCTTTGAGGGGAAGCGAGAGGAAAAACACCTTCGCAAAAAAGGGCGCGACAAAAATATGTGCAGACGCTAAGGTTGTAGAAAAAGAGCAGGCAGCAGCAGGACACGCCCATGAAACCGAATACGGTCGGGCGCAACGACGGGCA
This sequence comes from Thalassovita taeanensis, assembly GCF_900110775.1. Classification (GTDB taxonomy): domain Bacteria; phylum Pseudomonadota; class Alphaproteobacteria; order Rhodobacterales; family Rhodobacteraceae; genus Litorimicrobium; species Litorimicrobium taeanense. Next base: position 51,833 of record NZ_FOEP01000010.1, read on the forward strand.
ACAGCCCGCGACGCGTCGTAATTCCACACCAGAGGGCCTTTTGGCCGGAACACTAATACTGACGCAGGATGGCGAGTTTCCCGTCGAAGCGCTCAGTGCGGGTGACAAGATCATTACCCGCGGCGCAGGATTTGTGGCGCTGCGCAACATTCACCACCACGTGTTAACCTGTGAAACCGTCCGCATTCGCGCAGGCACGCTGGGGCACACCCGGCCTGAGGGTGATGTGGATCTGCCCGTCGGGCAGATGATCCTGATCCGCGACTGGCGTGCAAAGGCGATGTTCGGACAAGAGCAAGCGTTGGTCGCCGCCGCGCGACTGGTCGACGGCGCTTTTCTGACGCTGCAGCCCGAGGCCCGGCATTCCGTTTTCACGCTGGTGTTTGACACGCCTCAAGTCATCTATGCCAGCGGCCTTGAACTGGCATCTCACCACCCTGCCCTTGCGGTCGTTCGCTAAATCACACCGACCTGCCTGAACACGTTCGGTAACTCCTCCGGCATATCCTCGGCGATCAAGCCGGGACCAAAGCTGCGCGCGCATTCCACATGCAGCCAGGCTGCTGCTTCCGCCGCCGCGATCGGGGAAAACCCACGTGCCAGAAGTCCGGCGATAAAACCGGCCAGCACGTCACCGGACCCCGCCGTCGCCAACCAAGGCGCTGTACGGTCGTAGAGGGCCGAACTGATGCTACATTGCCCGTCCGGTCCGGCGATCACCGTATCCGCTCCTTTATATAACACGGTACAGTCGGCCCTTGCGGCCGCCTCGCGCGTAGCATCAACCTTGGAGTAGGCTGGGCCCTTAGTTGGCCTCGCATCGAATTTCGCGGCAATGTCGGGGAACAGGCGTTTGAACTCGCCCCCGTGCGGGGTCAGAACGCAGTCCTTGTGCAGCATGTCAAACAGCGCCTCTGGATCCTGTGTAAATGCAGTCAGCGCGTCCGCGTCCAAAACCGTTGCACGTTGCGCCGCCAACGCCACCGGAACCAATTCACGCGCGCGTTCAACCCCCAACCCCGGTCCAAGGCATAGCGCGTTGAAGCGCGGGTCCTGCAACAAAGCCTGCAATGCAGCACCATCGCAAACGCGCTTCAACATCAACGCAGTGATCTGGCTTGCCACCTCTTGCTGCGCTGCGGGCGGCACGCCCACGGTGACCAGCCCCGCCCCGATCCGCAACGCGCCCCGCGCCGCCAGCCGTGCCGCGCCCGTTTGCCCCGGACCGCCCGACAGGATCAACGCATGACCGTGTGAGTATTTATGGCCGGTGCTAAGCTTTTCGAGCCTTTCACGCGCCCCCGAAACCTTCCACACGGCATCGGATGGGCAGGTCGGACCCAGACCGATATCGACGACCCTCAGCCGACCGCAACCGTAGGCCCCACCATAATTTTCGCAGTTCTGGCTGAGATAGTGACCGACTTTGGCCCGGTGAAAGGTGACAGTCAGATGTGCAGGCATCGCGCCGAAATCACGCCCGCTATCGCTGCAAATGCCGCTTGGGATATCCACAGCCACAAATTTTGGGGCGCCTTCTGCGCGCATGTCTTGCAGTGGTCCCGGCATAAGGCCGTACCATGTCGCACAAGTGTCTTCCGGCATCGGGCGTGTCAGGCCCGTTCCGAACAAAGCATCGACGACCAGATCAAACGACGTGTCCTCATCTTCAAAATGATCTCTTTGCTTTTGGTCATCCCAGGGAATCGTCTCTCCCAAAGCGCACCATCGCGCGTGGTTCGCCTTGGCATCCGGCGGCAACCGTTCTGGATCACCGTAAAGGTAAACCTCAACCTCCCACCCCCAGCCATTGAGCAGCCGCGCCACCACGAATCCGTCACCACCATTATTGCCCGGACCACACAGCACAATCGCCCTATGTGACGTCAAAGACAGCTCCGGCCATTCGGCGAACACGGCATCAACCACGCCATGCCCGGCGCGCTCCATTAGCTCCAGCCCGGTGACGGCACCCGACTCAATCGCGGCGCGCTCGATGGCGCGCATTTGAGCAGATGTCAGCAATTCGGTCATACCACCCCACTATGCGATTCAATTTCGATCATTATTTAATCAACACGCCTAATATTTAGCCACGCATCGAGATTCCAAAGGCTGTCCGCCCTTGGCTTGACCCTAGTCAATTGAGCCCCCCTTGGGAAAGTGTTCTGTCGCTCTGCAACACGTCTTGGCGAGGAGACCCAGCGATGAAAAAGATCGAAGCGATCATCAAGCCTTTCAAGCTTGATGAGGTCAAGGAAGCTCTGCAAGAAGCAGGGATTCAAGGCCTCAGCGTTGTCGAAGTGAAGGGCTTTGGTCGTCAGAAAGGCCATACCGAACTGTATCGCGGCGCAGAATATGTGGTCGATTTCCTTCCCAAAGTGAAAATCGAAGTCGTTCTGGACGATGATCTGGTTGATGGCGCCATCGAGGCAATCATTGATGCGGCAAAAACCGACAAGATCGGTGATGGCAAGATTTTCGTCAGCCCGATCGAACAAGCGATCCGCATCCGTACCGGCGAAGCCGGCTCGGACGCACTGTAATTATCCAAAATAAAACGAAAGGGACAAGGGAATGAGCATAGACGCAGTTCTCAAACTCATGAAAGACGAAGAGATCGAGTATCTCGACGTTCGCTTCACCGATCCGCGCGGCAAGCTGCAGCACGTGACCGTGATCTGCGACGAAGTCGATGCCGATTTCCTCGAAGGCGGCTTCATGTTCGACGGCTCTTCGATCGCGGGCTGGAAGTCGATCGAAGCTTCCGACATGAAACTGATTTTCGACACCGAAAGCGTTTATATCGACCCTTTCTATGCCGAAAAAACCCTGTGTATCCATTGCTCGGTCGTCGAGCCGGACACTGGCGAAGCCTATGACCGCGACCCGCGTGGCACGGCGCAGAAAGCCGAAGCCTATCTGATCTCTTCGGGTATTGGCGACACCGCGTTCATGGGCCCTGAGGCCGAGTTCTTCCTGTTCGACAACGTCAAATACTCGAACAGCATGAACAAAGTGTCCTTTGAAGTGGACGCTCTGGACGCCTCCTGGAACACCGACACCGATTACGAGATGGGCAACACCGGCCATCGTCCCGGCATCAAAGGCGGCTATTTCCCGGTCAACCCGACCGACGATGCGCAGGATCTGCGTTCGGAAATGCTCAGCACGATGAAGCGCATGGGCATGAAGGTTGACAAGCACCACCACGAAGTGGCGTCTTGCCAGCATGAGCTGGGTCTGGTGTTCGGTTCGGTCACCAAGCAGGCTGACGAGATCCAGAAATACAAATACGTGATCCATAACGTGGCTCAAGCCTATGGCAAATCGGCGACCTTCATGCCGAAACCCATCAAAGGCGACAACGGCACCGGCATGCACGTAAACATGTCGATCTGGAAAGACGGCAAGCCGCTTTTCGCAGGTGACAAATATGCCGATCTGTCGTCCGAAGCGCTGTATTTCATTGGCGGGATCCTGACCCACGCCAAAGCACTGAATGCTTTCACCAACCCGTCGACCAACAGCTATAAGCGTCTGATCCCTGGCTTCGAAGCCCCGGTTCTGCGCGCTTACTCGGCACGTAACCGGTCGGGCTGCGTTCGTATTCCGTGGGCGGAATCGCCCAAGGCAAAACGCGTCGAAGCACGTTTCCCCGATCCGTCGGCGAACCCCTATCTGTGCTTTGCGGCTCTGCTGATGGCTGGCCTTGACGGGATCAAAAACAAGATCGATCCGGGCGAAGCCATGGACAAGAACCTGTATGATCTGCCTGCCGAAGAACTGGCCGATATCCCGACCGTTTGTGGCTCGCTGCGTGAGGCTCTGGACGAACTGCAGAAAGATATGGACTTCCTTCTGGCCGGTGACGTGTTCACCAAAAGCCAGATCGAAGGGTATATCGACCTGAAAATGGAAGAGCTGGAAATGTACGAGCACACTCCGCACCCGGTCGAGTACCAGATGTATTACAGCTGCTAATTGCAGCGCGCGTCTACACGTATAGGAAGATCAAGGGGCGCTCACGAGTGCCCCTTTTTTGTGCTTAGGCCCAACTCAACTTCACAATTCCATTGTTTATTTCGCTAGAATTGTGGGATTGCCCCTGCCTCTTCTGATTTCTGCCACACAAACTCCTTTTTTCACCGACAGGTTGAGTAAACAGAACATCAAACTGGAGGTCTGTTATGGAAACGGAAGACAACCGGTACTCTGCGGGACTAGTATTTCTTGGTAAAAAGCACTGCGATACACTAAGCTTGAGCAATCGGCTTCAGAGCATTCTCGAAGCAAACGGCCAGCGCATTTGCTCCGTCGACGCAATGTCAGAAACCCACTTCCGGATCACATCCGATTTGTTGGTTGTGGACCTTTCGGTCCCCGACAAACCGAACGCGAGCGATCATGCGGACTATCACAACGCGGCGCGCGATCAAGCCACCGCGGACAGCAACGCAACCCAACAAGTGCTCGATCAGGCCGAACTGATCATAAAAGTGACCCTGACGCAGCTGTCTGGCGCCGCGAAATCCGATGCACTGGCGGCAAAACGGACCTCGCAGGCCTGCCTTGCAACGCTGGTCTGTCAGATGGCCGTCTGGATGCGCCCGGAGCATGTGCAGTGGCTTAGCCCTGACACCATTCTCGACACCGACGAATTCATCAAGGCCGTGACCCGTGTCATGCCGCGGCGTGTGCGCAACACGGCTCAACGCAACGCGACACGCAGCAAACGCCCGGTAATGCAGCTTCAGCCCGCGATCACAGCGTCCGAAACCACGGTGACGGTGGACAAGGCGCGGTTTCCGACCGTTGAAGAGACGACCCACATGCTCGAGTCCGAATACAAACGCCGCCTCAAGACAATCAAGTCGCCCGAACAAGGGGCGCAGAATCTGTCAGATATTCGGGCTGCGATTTATGATACGGGCCCCAATGTGACCACCGCGCCGCAATCCAAGGATCAGAGTTCAACGATCCGGCTTGCCACTTGGATGGTAGCGCTGACGGTTGGTGTATTCTCTTTGCCTGTCGCAGTAAGCTTGGCGATCATCAATCTGTTCAGGGGTGAAGATCTGCGACTTGCTGGCCAGTCACTTGCGCTGACGGGACTGTTGGTGACGCTCAACGCGTCGGGTGCGACCGCACAGGTGTTGCAGGCGATTACTGGCTGATCCAAGTGCGCGGGCAGATCGTTTGGCGGCGCGTGACTGTGACCACGCAGCAATAATTGTTGGCGTGCAATATAGGACAGGCTAGGCTTCTGACATTTATATATGCCGGAGAGCCTCATGCCCCGACTTTTTTTTCAGCGCCTTGCTTTGTCTGCCGCCGTTATTTCAAGCCTCTGCACCGGCGCAGCGGCTGCCCCCTGCGGGTCCACATCCGCCGGGTATGACGCTTGGAAACAGGCATTTTCCCGCGAGGCCGCCGCCGCTGGTGTTGGACAACGAGGGTTATCTGCTCTATCCGGAGCGCGCTATGCCAGTCGGACGATCGCCGCCGATCGCAATCAGAAATCCTTCAAATACAGCCTCCAGAAATTCATGCAGGTGCGCGGTGCGAATACGATCGTTGCACAGGGGCGAAAACGTAAGGCACGAGACGCCGGGTTCTATGCTGCGCTGGAAAAACGCTATGGTGTGCCCGCTGGGGTCGTGATCGCCATTCACGGGATGGAAACCGCATTTGGTCATTTCATGGGGGACAGCAACGTGGTGTCGGCCATTACCACCTTGGCCTATGACTGCCGCCGCTCGGATTTTTTTACCCCGCATGCCTTGGCCGCCCTGCAACTGGTGGATCGCGGCGTGATTTCATCCGGTTCTGTTGGGGCAAAGCATGGTGAGTTGGGCCATACCCAGTTCCTACCGGGCAATGTGCTGAGCTATGGCGTTGATGGAAATGGCGACGGAAGGCTGGATCTGACCAATCAGGCCGATGCGCTGACCTCGACCGCGAATTTCCTCGCCAGTAAAGGCTGGAAGCCCGGCAAAGGGTATCAGCAGGGACAGCCGAATTTCGCTGTAATCAAGCAGTGGAACGCGGCGGGCGTGTATCAGAAGGCCATAGCCATCATGGCCGAGCGGATCGACCGCTAGACCTGAGCAAGGTGAGTATTTGGGTCAGAAAGAAACCAGGGGCTTGAACGCATCGGAAGCTACCTCTATTTGAGGGCAAGGTTCAGGCACCTGCCGCTCGCGGCCTTTGGCCATGGTGAAGCCCTGATACGTCTTTCCGTTGTTCTGTCCTATGGGTCATGACACGGCAGCAAAGCGAGCGCTGTCAGGTAGAATTGACCCATGCAAAGGGCTACAATTGATGGACACGTCTCTTCCTTCCCGCGAAGCGCTGAAGGCGCACGCAAAACGGCTGCGCAACTCGATGGATGCTGCCGGAACGCCGATTTCTCATGCGTTGGCTTTGGAAGCCGTGGCGCAACAATGGGGGTACCGTGACTGGAACACCCTGTCAGCCCGAGCTGAAGCCGCGCCAGCGATACGCTGGCAGATCGGGCAAGCGGTTCAGGGGCATTATCTGGGCCAAGGCTTTACCGGGCGAATCAAGGCCGCACACCAGTCTGGCGGCGGGTATTGGAGACTGACCTTGGTATTTGACACGCCGGTGGATGTGGTGACGTCGCCGCTGTTCAGCTCGTTCCGCAAGCAGATCAACTGCACGGTGAATTCGCAAGGCGTGACGGTCGCGGCCACATCGGACGGGCAGCCGCACGTGGTGTTGCGCGCCCGAAGTGGCGGATCATAGCCGCGCGGCATCCTGCGCTGACAGTACGAAAGTGTGGATGGAAAACACCACGGCCCGGCTAAGCGGCAGGCGCATCAGGGCCTGCCGTTCGCTGCGCAAGTAGGTTTTCGTAGTATCCTGTCTGCGCGGTCCCGCCTCGGGGCGAGGTTGGTGCAGGCAGGCGTCAGCATACCATAGCGCGTTGAAACGCCAAAGCGGTCGCCCCGGCTGCACCCCGTCGAAAAGGCGCTGAACGCGCTTGGCCAGTTCTGCATCATATACGTCGACGGGGACGTGGATACCGATCAGAGGACGCATGAATTTCTCGGCCAGAGTCCAGCTGGCCGGAAAGCACAGAACCGCGCCGGTCAGCACATGCTCTTCTCCACGTTTTTCCAACAAGCACAAGTCATCTTGCACCAGCTGCCCCAGTGTCGCCAAAGGATCGGCGCGGTCGATCTGAACCAGCTGCCCATCGGGGCGCACCACCTGCCCTGCCTGTACAGAAAAATCGGCGCGTTGACGCAGCTGTTCCAACACGACCTCGAGCAGTTCCTCAGCCGCGGGGCGTGCGGTCTCGTCCAACCGTAGAACAGCCGCACGATGATCACGTAGCAGGCGGGTACGCTCGGCCATTTGCGGGCCATACGCCTCGTCGATCAGCAACCAGTCCTTGGGCGGCAGGGGCGCTATCCCAGGTAACGGTCGCGGGGAGTGCACATCATAGGGGATCGTGTTTTGCAATATTTCCGACATGCACCAGCGGTGGCGCAAAACGCCCGCTAAAACAAGCCAGAACCACATGCGGGAGGTTTTGAAACCCGAATATCCACCCCAACGGCGCCCCCAAAAAGACCAGCCCCGCATGACCATTGGCATAGTTCGCCCTATTCCTCCTGTCTGGTCATAGTCAAAATGACCATCGCTTTACGCTGATGCACACAGGCCCCTGCCCCCAATCTGACCGACCGTGACCCCGCCGCTATCCGGCACGTCGCAAAAGTGATTTTAGGGGGCCAGTTTTGCCAGTTTTGACACCAACAGGTATTTCACCATACCAATTCGGCGCCGATATGTTTGGTGCAAATATTCTGTCCACCCGCGACGATCTGGGCGAGGCTGGCACCTATGATGATATCTGCGAAAGCCTCGGCATAAGCGTCATCCGCTATCCCGGAGGCACGCTGACCGAGCGTTATTTCGACCTGTCCAATCCCAATCAGGACACAGCGGTCGACGTCACAAACGGCAATGAGATCCCCCTGCTGCCCTATGGCGAATTCATGGCCTATGCTGAGGATGCCGACATTGCGGTCAATATCGTGCTGCCAACCACGTCGTACCTGTCCGAAGAAACCGATGCAAATGGCCACCGTTTTGCTCAGATAGACGAGGCCGAAGTGCGCGGGTTCATTCAGAGCACCCTGAATGGAGAGTTTGGCGCGCCCGACATCCGGTCGTTCGAGATCGGCAACGAATATTGGGGCGTCGGGATGAGCTCGCTCGAATATGGTCGGGTTGCGGCGCGGATGTCGGAAATTATCGATGAAGAACTCAACAGTCATCCCAATGCGATCCTTTTCACTGAAACGGATGTGATCGTGCAGATGGGCACGAACTACGGCACCGCCGGGCTTGATGGTGACTATGCCCATCTTACCAATGTTGAGGACCAGATCGCCGCGTTGAATGAGGACTACGGCCTGGCACTGGACGACAGCCATGTGTCCAACTCGGGTCAGATCGTATGGGCGCGGGTCGCCAATGAAATCATCATTGGTGAGTTCGACACTTCATCGGAACAGATGGCCATCGATGGTGTGGTCAGTCACATCTATTCACGCGGGCCAGAGATCCCTAACAGTCGCTACTTCGATCTTGCGACAGTTGAAAGCACTTGGGAAAAAGCGATTCCCGATCTGGAACGCCACGTTACCGAGTGGAATGTCTCGTCCCGCTCTGCGGCATTCGAGCGGGGCGAGGATTTTGGGCTGCTTCAGGCGCATGAAATTCTGAACGTCGCCGAGGCGATGAACCTCTTTGATGTCGAGGCGGCCTATGTCTGGCCGGTGCAACAGAACAACAACACCACACTCAGCGGAGACGAGGGCGATCTGGACCTGCGCGTGCCGGGTGAAATGTTCCGCATGATGAAGCAGAACCTGACCGATACCCGGCCTGTTGATCTGACCGGTGGGGCTGGGCGCGAAACCGAAGAGCAAACCCCGGACGCAGACATTCATATGTTTCAGGGGCAGGACCGGATCGTGTTCTATGTCGCCTCAACAACCGGTGAACAGGCGGAAACGATGATCGACCTGTCCGGCATCGTGACCGACCCAGGCCAGGTCACTGCAACCCGGCTGGGCGTGGCCCCCGGTGAGGCGCCGGGCGATGGCGCGTCGCAGGCGGCTGTCACCGGCCTGAGCCAAGACGCGGTCCTGCAAGACGGTGTGCTGATGGCCGATCTTAATGCGTACGAAATCCTTGAGGTCGTGCTCGAGGCACCGACCCTCACTGACAACTACAGTGGATTTTTGGAGGCGAACGGATTTTTCGACCAGCCGCCAGAAGAGATGGCGGCTGACCTTGCTCCGGAAATGACCATGACCGCTCTGATGGATAACGAGGCTCCTGCCCTTTTCAACCAGACAGATGCTACGGTCGACGCGCCCACACCCGCCACCTTCGCCCCCGCAGTCGCGCAAGACAGCCCCGAAGAAGACGGCACTGACGCCTTCCTTGCCACCGTCATGCTGGCCCCGTCCGACAAAGCCCCCGACACGGAGGACACCTCAGACGAGGGCGACGACGAAAGCTCAGGCGATGACGGTGGCTTCGGCGGGATGATCGGGGCGCTTCTGCTTCTGCCACTCTTGATGTTGGGGTGACGGCGGCGCTGCCGCCAAAATTCCTGCATTTTGCATGACCTACCTGCGGTCCCCGGCCGCTTTTGTGCAAAACCGCCATAGACCCGCCTTGCCGCGCGGCACCGCGCGGTTTAAACCGCGCCCAACCCAAGCAGACGCGAAGAGGCCTCAGACATGATCCCCCGCTATTCCCGCCCCGAAATGGTTGCCATCTGGTCGCCCGAGACGAAATTCCGCATCTGGTACGAGATCGAGGCCCACGCTTGCGATGCGATGGCCGATCTGGGCGTGATTCCGCGCGCAAACGCCGACGCCGTATGGAAAGCCAAAGACGTGGAATTCAACGTCGCCCGGATCGATGAGATCGAGGCCGTGACCAAGCACGATGTGATCGCGTTTCTGACCCATCTGGCCGAACATGTCGGCAGCGATGAAGCCCGTTTTGTGCATCAGGGCATGACATCGTCCGACGTGCTGGACACCTGCTTCAACGTCCAGTTGGTGCGCGCTTCCGACATCCTGATCGCGGACATGCAAGGCCTTCTGGCCGCACTGAAGCGTCGGGCGTTTGAGCACAAAGACACCATCCGCATCGGCCGCAGCCACGGCATTCATGCCGAGCCGACGACGATGGGCCTGACCTTCGCACGCTTTTATGCCGAGATGGACCGCAATCTTGCCCGCCTGCAAACCGCCCGCGACGAGATCGCCACCGGCGCGATTTCCGGCGCGGTCGGCACCTTCGCCAATATCGATCCGCGCGTCGAGGAACATGTCTGCGCCCAACTGGGCCTGACCCCCGAACCGATCAGCACGCAGGTGATCCCGCGCGACCGCCACGCCGCGTTTTTTGCGGCACTTGGCGTTGTGGCTTCGTCGATCGAAAACGTCTCGATCGAGATTCGCCACATGCAGCGTACCGAGGTGCTGGAAGCTGAAGAATTCTTCAGCGCCGGTCAAAAGGGTTCGTCGGCAATGCCGCACAAACGTAACCCGGTCCTGACCGAAAACCTGACCGGTCTGGCCCGACTGGTGCGCATGGCCGTTGTGCCCGCGATGGAAAACGTTGCCCTCTGGCACGAGCGTGACATCTCGCACAGCTCGGTCGAGCGCAACATCGGCCCCGACACTACCGTAACGCTCGACTTCGCCCTGTCGCGCCTGACCAGCGTGATCGACAAGCTGGTGATCTATCCCGACAACATGCTGGCCAACATGAACAAATTCCGTGGTCTAGTGATGTCGCAGCGCGTGCTTCTGGCACTGACCCAAGCGGGCGTCAGCCGTGAAGACAGCTATAAGCTGGTGCAGCGAAACGCGATGAAGGTCTGGGAGCAGGGAAAGGATTTCAAAACCGAGCTTCTGGCCGACGAAGATGTTCTCAAGGCGCTGTCCGCAGAAGAGATCGAAGAGAAATTCGATCTCGGCTATCACACCAAGAACGTCGACACGATTTTCCGGCGGGTGTTCGGCGAAGCGTGATTTCTGAATTTCGCGCATCTGTGCTAGGCTCTTTCCAGTGTAACCCACTGGAGGGAGCTTTTTCATGTTTAAGATTGTATTGACTGCGCTGGCCCTATCAGCCGCCCCCGCGCTTGCCATTGCCGAATGTTCAGCCGGGCACCAACAAGCCCTGTCCTGCGCCAGCGGCACGGTCTGGGACAGCCAAAGCGGAAGCTGCAAAAAGCTGACTGGCTAATAGAAACCGGCGACCAGAACAGCGCGCCTTCAGCCTTTGTTTACCCTTCCCTGCGTATCTGGTGCAAATCGCACCAATGAGGGACGGATGACCAACCTGACACCGCTTGCCCGGATCGCCCCACCGAACACGGCCTCGGGCAAAGAACGGGTCAGCCCGGCCAGATCCTTGTCACGTCGTCAAAAAGCCGCCGTCATCGTGCGGTTTTTACTGAACGAGGGGGCAGATCTGAGCTTTTCTGACCTACCCGAGGATCTTCAGGCAGGGCTTACGCTGCAGTTGGGCGACATGCGCGTGGTCGACCGCTCTACACTTGCGAGTGTGGTCGCAGAGTTCGCCGACGAGCTGGAGCAGATCGGCGTGACCTTTCCGCATGATCTGGCGGGGGCATTGTCGGTTCTGGATGGGCGTATTCACCCGCGGACAGCCGCCAAACTGCGCAAACAGGCGGGCGTGCGACAATATTCCGACCCATGGGACCGGATCCGCGCCATGACGGCACCCACCCTGCTGCCAATCTTCGAAGCGGAAGCGACCGAAGTGGCTGCGGTGGTTCTATCGAAACTTGATGTCGCTCGTGCAGCCGAGGTTCTGGCGCTGTTGCCCGGTGACAAGGCGCGGCGGATTACATATGCGGTATCGCTGACCGGTGCCGTCACACCCGATGCCGTGGACCGGATCGGCCTGTCGTTGGCCAGCCAGCTGGATGCCAGGCCAGAACGTGCCTTTGATGCTGATCCCGAGGAGCGGATCGGCGCGATCCTGAATTACTCGCCCTCTGCCACCCGAGAAGAGCTGCTGAATGGGCTGGATCAAGAAGATGCGGAATTCGCTGGTCGGGTGCGCAAGGCAATTTTCACGTTCGCCAACATCCCTGCCCGCATCGCCCCCCGCGACGTGCCCAAAATCGTCCGCGGCGTCGATCAGACCGTTCTGGTGACCGCCCTGGCCGCCGCCCCGGATAGCGATCTGGGCGAGGTTGCAGAGTTCATCCTGTCCAACATGTCGGCGCGTATGGCCGATAGCCTGCGTGAAGAGATCGGAGAAATGGGCAAAATCAAAGTCAAAGCCGGTGAAGATGCGATGGGCGAGATCGTCAATGAAATCCGCCAGCTGCAATCAGCCGGAGATATAGAGCTGTTGGGAGAAGACGAAGACGCTGATTGACGCCCCGCGCCTATGGACAGCCTGCCCCGGCGCGCCTAACCTGATGTCATGAGCGATATTTCAGGACGCCGCTGGCACGACATGGGCGGGGACGCGGCAGGGCCGGTCCCGATGGAAGGGCATGATTTTGCTCTGTGGGAAAAGCGTGTAGATGCTTTGATGGCATTGTGCTCGGCCAAGGGACATTTCACCGTTGACGGGCTGCGCCGCGCGCTCGAAGATATGGGCGAAGACGCGTTTGAGAACCACAGTTACTATGAACGCTGGGTCGCCGCGATCAACCAAAACCTGATCGAGGCCGGGCTGTACACGCTTGAAGAACTTGGCACGCGGATGCAGGTGGTCGCAGCACGAGGACGCACCTATGGCGATGCATCAGGTGCATAATCGCGTGCGGGTGCGGGCGATTATGCCGCCAGGCCATGTTCGGGTGCCTGCCTATTTGCGAGGTAAAACCGGGGTGATTGAGCGCGCACTTGGTGCTTTCAGCAACCCCGAACAACTTGCCTATGGGCTGCCAGCAGACAAAACACCGCTCTATCGTGTGCGGTTCACCATGCAGGATATCTGGGGTGAGCAGGCGGAATCGCCCATCGACACAATTGACGCCGAAATCTTCGCGCACTGGCTGGAGGAGCTGAGCGATGCCCCATGATCACCACGACCTAAGCCCCTCTGGACATCCCTACAGGACGGATAACGATGGCCCTCTGACCTATTGGCAGCAAATGGAAATTGCGCTGCGCGAGTTGCTGATCGAAAAAGGCATCCTGACGGCGGCCGAGGTTTCCGCCCAGATTGATCTGATGGACAGCAGAAGCCCTGCCAACGGTGCCGCAGTTGTCGCGCGCGCTTGGACAGACCCGGATTTCAAGGCGCGGCTACTGGACAATGCAGGTGATGCGGCGCGCGAGATGGGGTTTGACATCGGCGTCCTGCATCTGATCGCGGTGGAAAACACCGATATGGTGCACAATCTGATCGTCTGCACCTTATGTTCCTGTTATCCGCGAAATCTGCTGGGGTTGCCGCCAGACTGGTATAAAACGCGAGCCTATCGCAGTCGCGCCGTACGCGAGCCCCGTGCCGTTCTGGCGGAATTCGGAATAACCCTGCCCGAGACCGTGCAGCTGCGCGTGCATGACAGTACTGCGGATATGCGCTATATCGTGCTGCCCGCGCGCCCTGCGGGCACCGAAGGGTTGGATGAAGCGGCGCTGGCGCAGTTGGTGACACGAGATTCCATGATCGGCACGGGGCTGCCTCGGGCGCTTGAATGAACAAATTGTCCGACACGGCCTTGGCGATCGTCCTGATGATCGGGGCGATCTTTTTCTTTTCAGCCATGGATGCAACCGCCAAAGAACTGAGCGGGCGTATTGGCCCGGTGCCCGCAATCTGGGCCCGGTATGCCGGGCAAAGCCTGGTGGTGCTGATCCTCGTTGCGCCCCGCCTGGGTCAGGTTGCGCGGACACGCTATCCTTGGTTCCAGCTGGCGCGTTCGATCCTGCTGATGTGTGGCACCGGTTTTTTCTTCTTCGGCATCGCCAATATCGGTCTGGCCGAAGCGACAGCAATCATGGATATTAACCCGGTTCTGATCACGCTGGGCGCCGCGTTGTTTCTGGGAGAGAAGATCGGCCTGCGCCGGGCCATCGGCATTGCAGCGGCCATGATCGGTGCCCTGATCGTGATCCGCCCTGGTTCGGGAGTTTTCTCCCCCTACGCGCTACTGCCGCTCATCGCGGCTTTCAGCTTTTCGGCCTACAATCTGGTGACACGGTACCTTGGCAAGAATGAAGATACATGGACCTCAATGTTTTACACGTCGCTGTTTGGCACGGTGATCCTGTCGGCGGTGGTGCCGTTCTACTGGCAACCACTGAACTGGACAGAAGTCGGGCTGATGGCGATGCTGGCGCTGTTCGGCACGCTGTCGCAGCTTTTGTTGATCCGGGCCTTGTCACTGGGTGAGGCGGGAATGCTTGCCCCCTATGCCTATGTCGGGCTGATCTTTGCCACGCTGTGGGGCATCGTCTTTTTCGATGAGTTCCCTGATCAATGGACCATTCTGGGCGCGCTTGTGATTGTGATCTCAGGGATTTATGTCTGGCACCGAGAAACCTTCGGCAAGGCCACCAATGTGGCCCCCCGTTCAACCTGACTGAGCCCGATGACCGACAGCCCGACCAGCGCCCTGCCCTTTGGCACCCGTGCCCGGTATTTCCTTAGCAATCTGGTGTTGCGCGCGCTGTTCGGGCTTGCGCTATCGCTACCCTATCGCTGGCGCGTGCCGATGATGGGCTGGCTGGCTTCGCATGTTCTGGCACCGATCACCGGATGGCGTCGGCGCGTGCGGCAGAACCTTGCGCACGTGATGCCGGACCTGCCGCAGGCCGAGGTTGAGCGGTTGTCGCGTGCTGTCCCCGACAATGCAGGCCGCACTCTGATCGAAATCTATTCGGGCGACGATTTCACCGCCCGCGCCAGACGCGCACCAATCGAAGGTCCCGGTCTTGCCGCGTTGGAGCAAGCGCGCGATCAAGGTCGCCCGGTGATCCTGATGACCGCGCATTTTGGCAATTACGACGTCGCACGCGCCGCATTGATCGCACGGGGTCACAATATGGGCGCGCTGTACCGCGCAATGAATAACCCCTATTTTAACGCCCACTATGTACGGTCGATCGGGCGCATTGGCCTGCCGTTGTTTCAACAGGGACGGCGCGGCATGATGCAGTTGGTCAAACACCTGCGCGGTGGTGGCGTTCTGGGCATTCTGACCGATCTCTACGCGGCTGATGGTGTGCCGTTGCCGTTTTTTGGCAAACCTGCGCTGACCTCACTGGTCACGGCGGAACTGGCGCTGAAATATAACGCGCCGCTGATCCCCACTTTCGTGCTGCGGGCGGAAAACGGGCTGGATTTCACCGTCATCCTGCAAGAGCCGATCGCCCCATCCGACCCCGAGACCATGACGCGGGAAGCCAATGACCGACTGGAAGCGCTGGTGCGCGAACACATGGATCAATGGTTCTGGATTCACCGGCGCTGGAAAAACGCTGACCGGAAGGCGTGACTCAGCGCAACCGTGCAGCGGCCAGAATTTCGCCAGGGCCCTTGCGTTGAACGATCACCACAATCGGTTGGGTCCCTGCAGCGGCGGCGGTCAGTGCGAGTGGCCGCCGGGTATCCCATTCCTCCAGTCTCCGCCATTCGGTCACGATGTTGGAATAGGTCAGATGCCTGCCATCGTTTTCGCCAGACCGGATTGTGATCCGCTCTTCGGGAGTATACCGCACCAGTTGCACCAGAAGAGGCTCGTCCATCGGGCGTTGCATCCGCGCCGAAATCATAACCTGTGCGCCATTGCGTTTCAGGGTCAGCGTTACTGCCGCGGGTTGGTCGGCGTGTTTGCGGATCAGATCACCCACATCAACCGGATGATTGCCAACCACATGCTCCTTCCCGCCCACAATCATCTGCGGCGTGTAAACAGTGCGCCGCCCGGCAGCCACGGCATAAGCCTTTTGCCGTCTGGTATGGTGCGGACTGGCGAACACATCTTTCCAACCGATATAATCCCAGTAGTCCACGTGCAGCGCGAGCGCGATCACATCGTCACGCGGGGCCAGCGTTGTCAGGAACGCATCGGCCGGCGGGCAAGACGAACACCCCTGAGAGGTATATAGCTCGACCACGACTGGCCGCGTGTCCGCAGCCGCCGCCGCCATTGCCCCGACCCAAAGGGCAGCCGCCCAAATCACCAACTGACGCATATCGCCTGACTTCCCCAAATCCTTTGATGCCCGAGTTCTAGGTGGTTCAGGTTGAAATAACCAATCAAGGTTTTGCGAGACGCGGGTGATCCCCTGACCTGCGCTATTCACGCAATACCGCTGAGTGCGGCACTGCCACAGTCGGACCGACCGTTGCAGACCGTTGCTGAATTTTCGGGCGGGGCATATTCCGCGAAGCGATATTACGCTTGCCGCATTTACCGCCTTTCCCCCTGTGTTTACACGTCGGCAGCGGCGGAATTCGGTGAATTGTGTGCGATGGTATACAATTTTCACGACACCCCTCTTGATTGCGCCCGCGCGATGCGGCAGAAGCAAGCCAGCACAACCCCTTATTTTCCTGCACAGAGGGAGGCCACCAGATGCCCATCATCGTCGGACAAGATACTGCCAAGACCCGCAAGACCCTTACGGTCGGCGGTCAATCCGTTTCCTATTACTCGATTCCCGCCGCGCAAGCTGCCGGTCTTGGCGACTTCGCCAAGCTGCCCGCAGCGCTGAAAGTGGTGTTGGAAAACATGCTGCGCTTCGAAGACGGCGGGCGCACCGTGTCGGTCGATGACATCAAAGCGTTTGCCGAGTGGGGCGCCAACGGCGGCAAAAACCCGCGCGAGATCGCTTACCGCCCGGCCCGCGTTCTGATGCAGGATTTCACTGGCGTTCCCGCCGTGGTTGACCTTGCCGCCATGCGCGACGGCATCAAGGCTCTGGGTGGCAACGCCCAGAAGATCAACCCGTTGAACCCGGTTGATCTGGTCATCGACCACTCGGTCATGATCGACGAGTTTGGCAATCCGCGTGCGTTCCAGATGAACGTCGACCGCGAATATGAACGCAACATGGAACGCTACCAGTTCCTGAAATGGGGTCAGGGCGCGTTCAACAACTTCCGCGTTGTCCCGCCGGGAACAGGCATCTGCCATCAGGTGAACCTGGAATACCTGGCGCAAACCGTCTGGACCGACACCGACCAAAGCGGGGCCGAGGTCGCTTACCCCGACACGCTGGTGGGCACCGACAGCCACACCACGATGGTCAACGGCCTTGCTGTTCTGGGTTGGGGCGTTGGCGGGATCGAGGCCGAGGCCGCGATGCTGGGACAGCCGATTTCGATGCTGATCCCCGAAGTCATCGGGTTTGAGCTGACCGGCGCGATGGTCGAAGGCACCACCGGCACCGATCTGGTCCTGAAAGTTGTCGAACTGCTGCGCGCGCGTGGCGTGGTTGGAAAATTCGTTGAATTCTATGGCGCGGGTCTTGATCACCTGCCGCTGGCAGACCGGGCCACGATTGCCAACATGGCGCCGGAATATGGCGCGACCTGCGGATTCTTCCCGATTGACGGCGAAACCCTGCGTTATCTGCGCAACACCGGCCGTGACGAAGCGCGTATCGCGCTGGTCGAAGCCTATGCCCGTGAAAACGGTCTGTGGCGCGATGCCGGATACGCTCCGATCTATACCGACACGCTGCATCTGGACATGGGCACGATTGTGCCTGCCATTTCCGGCCCCAAGCGCCCGCAGGATTATCTGCCGCTCGACACCGCGTCAGAGGCATTCCTGAAGGTCGTGTCTGACTACCGTGGCGTGGATGCAACCGAAGCCGCCAAAGACATGGCCGCCGAAGGCCCTGCCCCCACACCCCCGCTGGACCTGCGCAAATCGCAGCCCGTCAAGGGCGAAGATTACGCACTGCGTGACGGCTCGATCGTGATCGCCTCGATCACGTCGTGCACCAACACGTCGAACCCCTATGTGATGATCGGCGCCGGCCTTGTGGCGCGCAAAGCCCGCGCGTTGGGCCTGAATCGCAAACCTTGGGTAAAAACCTCGCTGGCCCCCGGCTCGCAGGTGGTTTCCGAATATCTTGAGGCCGCTGGCCTGCAAGAGGATCTGGACGCCATCGGTTTCAACCTCGTTGGCTATGGCTGCACCACCTGCATCGGCAACTCGGGTCCGATTCAGCCCGAATTGTCCGAAGCGATTGCCGAAGGCGACCTGATCGCCACGTCGGTTCTGTCGGGCAACCGCAACTTCGAAGGCCGGATCAGCCCCGATGTCCGCGCTAACTATCTGGCCTCGCCGCCACTGGTTGTGGCCTATGCGCTGGCCGGTGACATGAACGTCGACATCACAACCGAGCCTTTGGGCACCGGCAAGGATGGTCAACCTGTCTATCTGAAAGACATCTGGCCGACCAATGCCGAAATCTCGGCTCTGGTCGAACAGACCGTCACCCGCGAAGCGTTTTTGAAAAAATACGCCGACGTGTTCAAGGGCGATGAAAAGTGGCAAGCCGTCGAGACGTCAGAGGCCGAAACCTATGACTGGCCCGCGACATCGACCTATATCCAAAACCCGCCCTATTTCCGCGGGATGAGCGCAACAGCTGGCACAATCAAAGACATCACCGGCGCCAAGGTGCTGGCGGTGCTGGGCGATATGATCACCACTGACCACATCAGCCCCGCCGGTTCGTTCAAGGCTGACACGCCTGCCGGTAAGTATCTGATCGACCGTCAGGTTCCGGTACGCGAGTTCAACTCCTATGGCTCGCGTCGTGGTAACCATGAGATCATGATGCGCGGCACTTTCGCCAACATCCGCATCAAGAACGAAATGCTGGATGGCGTCGAAGGTGGCTTCACCAAAGGGCCCGATGGCGCCCAAACAACGATTTTCGATGCGTCCATGGCCTATCAGGAAGCCGGAACTCCGTTGGTGATCTTTGGCGGCATCGAATACGGCGCAGGCTCGTCGCGTGACTGGGCGGCCAAGGGCACCAACCTGCTGGGCGTCAAGGCTGTGATCGCTGAAAGCTTCGAGCGTATCCACCGCTCCAACTTGGTGGGCATGGGCGTGATCCCGTTCGAGTTCACAGGTGGCGACACTCGCAAGACCTTGGGTCTGACCGGAGATGAGACCGTGTCGATCACCGGGCTGGAAGGCGATCTGACGCCCTTGTCCAACGTACCGGCCACAATCACCTATGCCGACGGCACGGTGAAAGAGATTCAGGTAAAATGCCGGATCGATACCGAAGTTGAGGTTGAGTACATCGAAAACGGCGGCGTTCTGCACTATGTGCTGCGCAACCTGGCCAAGTCGTAAGACCGCGCCACATTGCCGTGACTTGACGGGCACCCTTCGGGGTGCCCTTCTTCTTTGGGACCGTCCAATGGGGTGACGCCATGGAAAAAGTGGTGCTGGTCACCGGTGGCGCGCGTGGAATTGACCGAGCCATTGTCGAAAACCTTGCGGCGGATCATGACGTCGCGTTCACCAGCCTCGGCATCAATCCCACTGCGCTGCTGGATGCTGCCCATCCTGACCTGCTGAACCTCCACGCCACACAGACCTGACACCGGATGGCAGCGCCGCGCAGGTGGTCAGACGGACAATCGCCCCCAGCGTAATCAATACACCCCCGAGCCGCATCGCGACGCTGACCTGACCGCGCAATTTATCAATCAGACCGCACCTGGCCGCATCGGCACCCCCGCAGGACATTGCCAAGGCTGTCCGCGTCCTTGCTCCCTTGAGGCTGATTTCATCACCGGCGAGGGACTGACTGTTTCAGGGAGCTACCGGCTATGATGATGCGGGACACGGCTCTTTCCCTCTGGACGTTCCCTATGCGCAGGCGTTAACTCCGCGAAAGTGGAGCGGGCAGGTAGATATGCTTTACGGTCAAGTCGTCCGGGTCAACGGCTATCTTACGATCGCCATGGGCGTGACCATGCTGCCGTGTTTGATGGTCGACCTTCTGACCGGGCAGCAAAGCCCGGCGATTTTCGGACAATCCGCTGGATTGGCGCTGCTGATCGGCGTGTTGGTCGTGATCGCCACCTCCAACAACAAACACAACACCATGAGCATCCGCGAAGCATTCCTGCTGACCAGCGGCACGTGGTTCTATCTGCCGGTGGTCGGCGCCCTGCCCTTCATCCTCGGCGCGCCGGAGGTGAACTTTCTGGATGCCTATTTCGAAGCAGTTTCGGGCATGACCACCACCGGAGCCACGGTGTTTGAAAAGATCGAGGACCTGCCAGCCGGGACGCAACTGTGGCGCGGTATCCTGCAATGGCTGGGTGGGCTGGGCATTGTTGTGGTGGCGATGATCTTTTTGCCGGTGATGCGTGTGGGCGGCATGCAGTTTTTCCGCTCCGAGGGGTTTGACACACTGGGCAAGGTGATGCCGCGCGCGCCGGATATCGCGCGCTCTCTGCTGGAGCTGTATATCCTGCTGACGCTTGTCTGTACGTTTTCCTATATCCTGTTCGGAATGCCGATTTTCGATGCTGCCGTGGTGGCCATGACCACGGTTTCAACCGGGGGATTCGCCACGTCCGATGCCTCCTTCGCGGCCTACTCGGGGCCTCTGGAATACGTCTCATCCGTATTTATGCTGATCGCGTCGATGCCATTCATCCGCTTTATCCAACTGTCGCGTGGACAGGTGCAGCCCTTGTGGCAGGACGTGCAGGTACGCAGCTATCTGCGTTGGACCGGGTATGCGATCGCCTCGGTGGTGGTCTGGCGCCTGCTGCATGAAACCACGGGCTTTTGGGTGGTGCTGCGTGAAACCACCTTCAACATCGTCACGCTGTTTTCCGGCACCGGGTTTGCCAGCGCCGATGTGGTTGCTTGGGGTAGTTTTCCCCTGAGCGTGATTTTCATCGTCGGGCTGATCGGCGGTTGCACCGCGTCAACCGGGTGTTCGGTCAAGGTGTTCCGCTGGCTGGTGCTGATCGAAGCGATCAAGACGCAGGTGCGCCGCATCCAGTCCCCGAATGCCATTCTGAAACCCCGTCTGGGTGCGCAACCAATCCCGCCAGACGTGTTCGATTCGGTGATCGCCTTCTTCGCGCTGTTTACGCTCACCTTCGGTCTGCTGACCGTGGCGCTGGATCTGACCGGGCTGCATATCTCGACCGCGATCACCGCCGCTTGGACCTCGATCGCGAATGTCGGTCCGGCTTACGGGCCCGAAGTATCAGGCTCGGGCGCGCTGGATGCCTTTCCAGCCGCCGCAAAATGGCTGATGATTTTCGGTATGTTGGTGGGGCGGCTCGAAGTGCTGTCGGTCTTCGTGCTGTTTACCCGGACCTTCTGGCAGGATTGACTTGGCTTATTGCCCCTTGGCCTGCGCGATCGCGCGGCCCAGCGTCGTCTCGATCACCCTCTGCGTGATAGGCCCGGCGTGGCGCGCCACAATCTGGCCGTTCCCGTCAATCACATAGGTCTCAGGCACGCCATACACGCCCCAGTTCAGACCCATCCGACCCCCCTCATCAGCACCAATGGCGGCAAACGGATCGCCCAGTTCTGCCAGAAACCTCAGCGCATTTTCCGGCTTGTCCTTATAGTTCACGCCATAAATCGTCACGCCACTTTGTGCCAGCGCCTCAAGATTGGGGTGCTCGACCCGGCAGGGCGCGCACCACGAGGCCCAGAAATTCACCAGCTTCACAGTACCATCGCGCAGGGTTTCATCGGTGAACACCGGCAGATCGCCCAGCGACGTCACCTGCACCGCAGGCGCAGGTTTACCTGCCAACGCGGTGGGCAGTTCGTCGGGGTTTTCCCGGCTCATCCCGACCCAGAACATCACCGCCAACCCGGCAAATATCACCGGCGGCGCCAGCATCATCGGTGACAGCTTAGCCATTGCGCTTGCTCCGTTTTTCGACGTCGTTCAGCGCCGCCTTGGCGCGGCGCGATTGAATGACACTGACCACGACCAGCGCCACAATCAACGCAATCGACACCGCATAGGACGACAGAACCGCCCCGGCATATTTTCCCAGTTCCGGCATCAGCTCACCCTCTCACGTGCCAGCAAGGCGCGTGTCCGCCGTGCCCGAATTTCGGTTTGTGTCCGCAGGAACACCAAAGCCACAAACAACAGGACGAACCCGGCGATGCTGACCAACAACGGATAGTAAAACACATCCGCCACGTTTTCCTGCTTGTCCAACGACAGCGATGCCCCCTGATGCAGCCCCTGATTCCAGAAATTCACCGCATAGCGGCTGAGGATCGCAAAAACTGATCCGACAAGGCACAGGACCGAGGTCAGGTCCGCCGCAGTGTCATCGTCTTCGACCGCGGCCCACAGTGCCATATAGCCCAGATAAAACAGGAACAGGATCAAGAAAGAGGTCAGGCGCGGATCCCATTCCCACCAAGTGCCCCACATTGGTTGGCCCCAGATTGCGCCGGTAATCAGCGCGATGACGGTCATCGTCGCCCCGATCGGGGCCGCCGCGCGTGCCGCCAGCGCGCTGACATGATGCCGCCGCACAATCCAGATCAGCGAAGCGACCAGCATCATCATCCAAGCATTGATGGCCATCAAAGCGGCAGGCACATGCAGATAGATGATCTTGACCGTCGCCCCCTGACGATAGTCCTCTGGCGTGAAAAAGAACCCCCAGATCAGCCCGCCCGCCAGCGCCACAACGGCCAGCGCCGACACCCAAGGCAACAGCTTGTCCGTGGTGGCGATAAATTTCCGCGGATTGGCATATTCCCAGATCGAGCCCATGTCTCTCCCTCTCCTAAGCATGCGCCTTAGCGCAGGTTGACCCTCAGTACCGCAGCCGATGCAAAAGGCAACAGCGCGATAGCGCCGCAAGTGATTCCGGCCAGCATCATCAAAGGGGTCGTGGTCTCCAGCCCCTCGATTCCGCGCCGCGCCATTTCGGCACCAAAAATAAGCGTTGGCACATACAGCGGCAAGACCAGCAAGCTCAACAGCAGCCCGCCGCGTTTCAGCCCGACCGTCAGCGCCGCGCCAAACGTTCCGATCACGCTCAGCGCGGGCGTTCCCAACAAAAGCGAGATCAGCAGCGGCTGATATCCCGCTTCCGGCAAACTGAGCAGCAAGCCAAAGACCGGAGCCGCCAGCACAAGCGGCAGGCCCGTCGTCAGCCAATGCGCCAGTGCCTTGATGCTGACAATCGCCTCCATCGGCAATGGCGCGGTGGCCAGCAGATCAAGGCTGCCGTCCTCCCAGTCGAGCGCAAAAATCCGGTCCAGCGACAGCAGGCACGCCAGCAGCGCCCCGACCCACAGGATACCCGGCGCGATTTTTGACAACAGCCCGCTGTTGGGGCCAACGCCGAAGGGCACCAGAACCACCACAATCAGGAAAAACGCCAGCCCAAGACCAAAACCGCCCCCGGCGCGGACTGCAAGACGCAGATCCCGGATCAGCAGCGCAATCACAGGAACGCCCCGTCGAAATCATCCAAGGCCGGAGCTTTGGCCCGGAACGGTGCGACATCCAACACGCGCGCCTCGGCCAATCCAAGATCAATATGCGTCGCCATCAAAGCCAGCCCTCCACCCGCCAGATGCGCCCGTACCGCCTGTGCAAACAGCCCCACTGCGGCGGCGTCCAGCGACACGGTCGGCTCGTCCAGCACCCAGACCGGGCGACCGGTGACAACCATTCGCGCCAGCCCAAGCCGCCGCTTCTGCCCAGCCGAAAGCCCGCCTGCCGGACGCTCGGCCAATCCCTCAAGCTCGAACGCGGCCAAGGCCGGGTCGATCCCGCCTGTGGCAAAGACATCCGCCCAGAATTGCAGATTTTCGCGCACGCTCAGCACCGCCTTGATCCCGTCGGCGTGCCCGGCATAGGCCATCGCCTCACGCTCAAGCCCCACGTGCCCGGCCAGCGCAGGCTGCAAGCCCGCAATCGTACGCAATAGCGTGGTCTTGCCCGATCCGTTCGGACCACGCAGCACCAAAGCCTCGCCCGCCCGCACTGTGAAGGCAACGCCTTCCAGCACGGGAACGCCCCCTCTGGCCACGGATAAATCGGTGACAACAAGTTCCATATGCCCCTCCTATCCGATTGCCTGCCAACGGAAAAGCGCGATCCGATAGCCGCGTCACATCGCCCGTTCCACCTTGCCTGAAACAAGGCGCAAACGCGGCCAGGTCCTCAGACCGGCAGCACCGCCAGGGCGACGCGGCGCCCTTCGGACACAAGCACATTGTACGTCCGGCAGGCCGACGGCGAATTCATGGTTTCAACCCCGATCCCCAGCGCCTCAAGCCGCGTACGAAGACCGGCAGGCGGGTGGGCAATCTCTGACCCCATGCCCAAAAACAACACATCTACCTGCCCGGCCAACGCCTCTAGTGCGGCTAGATCCTCCAGCCCACCCCAAACGCTTGCGCGTTCAGCCGTAACGATGATCGCCCCCGTCAAGACTTGGCCCGCCACGCGAAAAAAGCCTGGACCATAGCCGTCAATCGGCACCGCATCGCGGAACGTGATCTCGTTCATCTGCATGAAGCACTCCTTAATCCCACAGCGGCAAGCCGCTTAGCGCCGCCACAAAGGTAATACCATATCCTACTGCACGATACAGTCGCTGCCGGTCCGGTCGGAACGCGGCCGCCCCTGCCATATTGCCCAACAGGTTGGGCACCGCCAGCATCAGTCCCAGCAGGATCGGCGTCTGCTCAAGCTGCCCCTGCACGCCCAGCAAAAGCAGCAATGTCACATCGAATGCAAAAAGGTACATCATGATATTCGCGCGGATCACCTGCGTCGGTTCCGTCGAAGCCATGTGCAGCAAGATCACCGGTGGCCCCGGCAGGCCCGCCACCCCGCCCAGAAACCCCGACAAAGCACCGGTTCCCAGTTGCATCAGGGCGGTGATCTGCCCCCTGAGGCGCCATCCTGCGGCCAGCAGCAGCGGCACCACCAATGCGATGCCGCTGACAAGATAACGAAACACCTCGGGGCGCACCGCATACAGAACCATCAAGCCGAACGGCAGTGCAACCAGCGTCCCCAGCCACATCCGCCCCACATCGGCCAGCCGCCCGTCTGCCTTGGCGCGGGGCAGATTTGGCAGCGGGCCAAAAACATCCATCACCACCAGCGTGATCAGCGTCCAGACCGGCGGCATGAACTGCCCGGCGATCGGTAAATAAACAAGGGCCGTGCCGAAGCCGGAAAAGCCCCGCACGAACCCTGCAAGAAAAACGCCCGCGATCAGCCAGCCCAACCCGTCGAAGTCGAGCAGGGCCGACACCGCCTCAGGCATCTATGTTGGCGAATTGGTTGCCCTGATTGCCATCGGGCTTGGACCAGTCACGCTTGACCCCAAGAAACAGCACGATGTTCTTGGCCACATAGACCGACGAATACGTGCCCACGACCACACCCCAGGTAATGGCAAAAACAAACCCGCGGATAACGTCCCCGCCCAGCACCAGAAGCGCAATCAGCGCGACCAGCGTGGTACCGCTGGTCATCACCGTCCGGCTGAGGGTTTCATTCACCGTCAGGTTCATCAGGTCGCGCAGCGGCGTTGTCTTGAACTTGATCAGGTTCTCGCGCAGCCGGTCAAAGATCACCACCGTGTCGTTGATCGAATACCCGATGATGGTCAGGATCGCCGCAATCGTCGCCAGATCGAAGCGGATTTGCAGCGCTGCGAAAATCCCGATTGTCAGGATCACGTCATGGAACAATGCCACAACCGCCCCGACCGAGAACTGCCATTCGAACCGCAGCCAGATATAGAACAGGATCGCCGCAAGCGATGCTGCGACCGCGATGAACGCCGTTTGGATCAGCTCGCCCGACACTTTCGGGCCGACCGATTCGACCGACGGAAAGGTGATCGACGGGTCCACCGCCTTCAGCACATCCTCGATCGACTGGATCGTATCCGCCGCAACACTTTCCTGCCCGTCTTGGGCCTGAATGCGGATCATCGAAACGAATTTGTCTGAGCCGAACGAGGGGTCGAAAACCTCGGTGATCGACACGTCCCCCAGATCAAGCGGCGAGATTGCAGCGCGATAAGACCCGACATCGACCGCTTGCGAGGATTCTGTGCGGATCGTGGTGCCGCCCTGAAAGTCGATGCCGAAATTCAGCCCCATCACGCCCCAGGCGATCAGCGACAGGATCATAGCCACCACAGATGCCCCGAAGGTGATCCGGGCATAGCCGAAGAAGTCATAGTTGGTGACTTCGGGGAACAGTTTCAGGCGCATGTCAGACCTCAATCGTTTTCGGGCGGCGGCGCTCGAACCACAGAACAATGAGCAGGCGGGTCACGAAAATCGCCGTGAAGACCGAGGTCAGGATACCCAGCCCCAGCGTAATGGCAAAGCCCCGTACCGGACCAGAGCCCAGCATGAACAGGATCGCCGAGATGATGAACGTGGTGATGTTGGCATCGATGATCGCCGACAGCGCCCGATCATAGCCCAACTCGATCGCGCGGGCCGGGCCTTTGGCGGTCCGCAACTCTTCGCGGATACGCTCGAACACCAGCACGTTGGCGTCGACGGCCATACCGATGGTCAGCACGATCCCCGCGATCCCCGGCAGGGTCAGCGTGCCGCCGATCAGGCTGAGCGCGCCAAAGATCAGCCCGACGTTGGTCATCAAAGCAATGTTGGCAAAGGTCCCGAACAGGCCATAGCTTAGCTGCATAAAGACCAGCACGGCCAGGAAGGCCACGATACAGGCAATCTTGCCCGCCGCGATACTGTCAGCGCCCAGTTCCGGCCCGATGGTGCGTTCTTCAAGGAACTCCAGCCCGGCAGGCAGGGCACCGGCCCGCAGAAGAACCGCGAGATTGGTACTTTCCTCAACGGAAAAAGACCCGGTGATGATCCCCGATCCGCCGCCGATGTGGCTTTGGATCACCGGCGCGCTGATCACCTCGTCGTCCAGCACGATGGCAAAGGGGTTGCCGATGTTTTCCGCAGTATAGTCGCCAAACTTGCGGGCGCCCGAGGTATTAAAGCGGAACGACACTGCGGGGCGACCGTTCTGATCAAACGTCGGCTGCGCATCGACCAGTTCTTCGCCGGTGACAACGGGGTTTTGCTCAAGAACGTAGTACAGGCCTTCTTCGTCCAGAGCAGGCAGCAGTTCGCGCCCGGCGCCCGGCGGCATGTCCGCATTGCCGGTACGGGTCACCACGGGCTGAAAAGTAAGCTGCGCGGTGGTGCCGATGATGCCTTTCAGCTCGGCCGCCGATCCGACACCCGGCACCTGAATCAATATCCGGTCCGAGCCCTGACGCTGAATCGTGGGCTCACGGGTGCCGACCTCGTCGATCCGGCGACGGATGATTTCCAGCGCCTGTTTCACCGTACGCTCGTCAGTGGCCAGCATTTCAGCCTCGCTGAGCGTGACAATCACGTCTGCCCCGTCCACGGTCACGTCAATGTCGCTGGCCCCTGCCCCGGTCAGGCTGACCACCGGACGCGCGAGACCGCGCACCAGTTCGGCGGCGCGGTCTGCCATGTCGGGATGCTGGTTCAGACGAACGCGCAGTTCCGGGCCGTTGGAACGTTGCAGACGAATGGTGCCGATGCTGTCGCGCTCTTCGCGCAGCAGGTCGCGGACCTCGGGCCACATGCCCTGCACCCGCGCCTCATAGACATCGGCCACCTGAACTTCGGCCAGAAGATGCGCACCACCGCGCAGATCCAGACCCAGATTGACCAGACCGGAGGGCAGGAAAGACGGCCAGCGCGCCGCCTGTTCTTCCAGCCCGTTGCCGGATGCGCCATTCTCAATCGCGGCCACGGCATCGTTGCGCGCTTCAACCCGCGAGTAGAAGGCATTCGGAAGCGCCAGCAGCAGACCAAGGACACAAAGCCCGATGATCACCACTCGCTTCCACAGATCGATCTGTAGCATTTATCCGACTTTCGCTAGGAATTGTCGTTCGTAATCAGGTATTTGCAGCAGCAGGCTCGGTCTTGCTGATCACCTGAGCGATGGTCGACTTGACGACGCGGACCTTGACGCCTTCGGCCAGTTCCACCTCGATCTCGTTGTCATCTTTGACTTTGCTGACCTTGCCGATCAGGCCGCCCTGAGTGATCACCTGATCGCCGCGACGCAGGGCGGTGACCATCGACTGATGCTCTTTCAACTTTTTCTGCTGGGGACGGATCAGCAGGAAATACATGATTGCGAAGATCAGGATGAGGGGGAGAAACTGGCCGTAAGCTTGCATCGGGTCTGTCCTTGTTGACTATGGCGGGGACCGGCCCCGCGATTTTGCACGGAACCTATGTGCCAAGATCGGCATTTGCAAGGCGACAAACAGGTGTCGGTATCACGTCGGTATTGCGTCGGTATCACGTCGGTGCAGCGTGGTGCCTAGACCACCGCCCCGAACATCATCCCAACAATAGCCGTCACCGCCATTGCCACCGCCCCCCAGAAGGTCACGCGGAGACACCCGCGCAGCATCGGCGCCCCGCCGGCCCGAGCCCCAAACGCGCCCAGCAGCGCCAGAAAGATCAGGGTCGAAATCGTAACCGTGATCAACAGCGCCGATGCGGGCACCAGCAGAACCACCGCCAGTGGCAGCGACGCCCCAACCGCAAAGGTCACCGCCGAGGTGAGTGCCGCCTGTAGTGGTCGCGCCGTTGTCATGTCAGAGATCCCCAACTCCTCGCGCGCATGTGCCCCCAGCGCGTCGTGCGCTGTCAGCTGGCGCGCCACGTCCAGCGCGGTTTCCTGTGTCACGCCACGATCGACAAAGGTTGCGGCCAGCTCTTCGAGCTCGAACGCGGGCTGCTCTTTCAGTTCCAGGCTCTCGCGGGCCAGATCTGCGGCTTCTGTATCCGACTGCGAACTGACCGACACATATTCGCCTGCGGCCATCGACATTGCGCCGGCCACGAGCCCTGCGGTTCCGGCAGTCAGGATTTCACCGGTGCTTGCGGCTGATGCGGCCACACCCACGATCAAACTGGCGGTCGAAACCAACCCGTCATTCGCGCCCAGTACCGCTGCGCGTAGCCAGCCGACCCGATGCACACTATGGGATTCCGTATGTAGCCTGCTCATGCTGTGTCCTTACCGATTCGTTATTTTGTGGTGTCAGCTTAACCGCCGATGCCACCGCCGTGCAGCAATCGGTTACACCTTGAACAAAAAGGCAGTAAGAACCTGATCAACTGACGACTCATTGCAAGGAAGACGACAATGCACGACATCCGCGCCATCCGCGAAAACCCCGCCGCTTTTGATGCGGCTTTGGCCCGGCGTAGGGCGTCGGCGATGTCGTCGGAAATCCTTGCGCTGGACGAGGCACGGCGTGCGATGATCAATGCGGCGGAAACGGCGCAGGCGGATCAGAACAAGGCCAGCAAAGAAGTGGGCGCCGCCAAAGGCCGCGGTGATGAGGCCGAGTTCGAGCGGCTGCGGGCGCTGGTGGCCGAGAAGAAGGCCGAAGTGGCGCAGATGCAGACCGAGGCCAAGGCGCTGGACCAGCAGCTGACCGATCTGTTGATGACGCTGCCCAATACGCCATTGGACGGCGTGCCGGATGGTGCTGATGAGGCGGACAACGTCGAGATCCACCGTTGGGGCACGCCGCGCGTGTTCGATTTCGCGCCCAAGGAGCATTACCAGCTGACCGGCGTTGTGCCGGGGATGGATTTCGAGACGGCGGCGAAGCTGTCGGGGGCGCGGTTTGTGGTGCTTTCGGGCGCTGTGGCACGGATCCACCGGGCGCTGGCGCAGTTCATGCTGAACACCCATGTGGATGAGAACGGGCTGACCGAGGCTTGGACGCCGGTGTTGGTGCGCGAAGAGATGATGCTGGGCACCGGACAGTTGCCGAAATTTGGCGAAGACAGCTATCGGACCACGGATGGTTGGTGGCTGGTGCCGACGGCAGAGGTGACGCTGACCAATATCGTCAACGGGGTAACACTGGAGGAGGATTACCTGCCGCGGCGCTATGTGGCGCAGACGCAGTGTTTCCGCTCTGAGGCGGGCAGCGCCGGGCGCGACACCGCAGGCATGCTGCGGCAGCACCAGTTCGAGAAGGTCGAGATGGTGTCGATCACCAAGCCGGAAAACAGCCAGGCGGAACATGATCGCATGACCAAATGCGCCGAAGGCATCCTTGAGCGGTTGGGCCTGCCCTATCGCACCGTGGTGCTGTGCACCGGGGATATGGGATTTGGCGCGACAAAGACCCACGATATCGAGGTCTGGTTGCCGGGTCAGGATACCTACCGCGAGATTTCGTCGGTTTCTGTCTGTGGGGATTTTCAGGCCCGGCGGATGAACGCGCGGTATAAGCCCGCAGCGGGTGGCAAGCCCGAGTTCGTGCATACGCTGAACGGGTCGGGGCTTGCGGTCGGGCGCTGTCTGATTGCGGTTCTGGAGAACGGGCAGCAGGCGGATGGGTCGGTGCGCCTGCCCGAGGTGCTGCATCCCTATCTGGGCGGCAAAACCACATTGAGCCAAGACAGCACGCTGATCTGATCCGGCGAAGCGTGGGCATTTCATCTTCGGGTGGATTGGGGCGCTGCCCCAAACCCCGGAGTATTTTCATCAGAAAGAAGCCGGGGTTTGGGTTCAGAAGCGCGTGACCGCGCGCGTCGGTATTCGTGTGCGGCTGGGCTTAGATGGGCTTAGGCTGTTGCGCTAGTTGTTGACTGAGCGGCTTTGGGGAACGGCACGAGTTTGCCGCGCTCCTCGTCCCACAGTTTGAGCCGGAACGCGCCCAGAGCCTGCGGCCAGCGGACGATGTTGGTTTGCGGGGCCAGTGCATGGCTGATCTCGCGATGGCAACGCCGGAGCCGGTAGGATGGGATGCGTGGGTCGAAATGGTGGATGTCGTGATAGGCGATATTGCCGGTGCCCAGATCCCACCACCAGCCCAGATCCAGCGCCGAGGAGCCTTTGAGGGCGGCAATCTGCGGGTCCAGATCGGGGCGACGGTCCCAATATGTGTCCTCGAAATTATGCTGGAGGTAGACCAGGAACACCCCGATTGCCCCGGCCAGAATGGCGGTGGCCACCCAGACCCAGATGCCGACCCAGCCCGACAGTGCATAGATCAGCGCCAGCCACAGGGCGATGCCCAGATTATGCGCCAGCACCTCGGCCACGCCGGTGCGCAGGGTGTTTTTCGGCCAGCGGTAGCGCAGGAAATACACGAACACGCCGCCGACCAGCAGCAGGATCACCGGGTTGCGGTAGAGCCGGTAGTAGAGCCGTTGCCACGGTCCGGCTTGTTGCCACTCGCGCAGGGTCATGGTGTTGACCTCGCCAGCCTCGCGGTGTTCGAGGTTGCCGATATGGGCGTGATGGACGTTATGATTATAGCGCATCGCCTTGTAGGGCGTCAGCGTGAACACCGACAGGCCGTAACCCGCCCAGTCGTTCTGTGCCCGCGTTTCGAACAGTGAGGCGTGGCCGCAATCGTGTTGCAGCACATAGAGCCGCACACCGGCGAAGGCATTGATCACCACCATCGGCGCGACCACCCACCAGACCGACGCCCAGTGGATCGCGATCCAGAGCGAGGAAAAGTAGACGGCGAATGTGCCGAAGTAGCTGACATTGGCCAGCCGGTTGTCTTTCTCAATGTAATTCTGCGTAAAGTCCCTGACCGACATAATAACCCCCGGAGTTCTTCTTCGCGCCTCTTTAAGATGGGGCACAAACGGATTGTTGCAACCACTAGTGCGGTTTCACGACAGATATTTGACCAAATCAGCGGGCGCCGGAAGGTAATCCGGGCAAAACAAAACCCCCGGCGCAAAAGCACCGGGGGCAAACCGGGGGCTTACCGACATGTCACGAGGCAGACAGTCGGAACCGGGATCAGCCTTCGATAACGCCAGCTTCGATTGCGGCGGCCAGCTCGTCTTCGCTGATTTCGCCATCGGCGTCGGTGTCGATTTCGGCGAAGGTCTCGGCGGTCAGGTCAGCGTAGGCTGCGGTCATTTCTTCCATCGAATAGGTACCGTTACCGTCGATGTCTGCCAGCATGGTTTCGGCAGAAGCCTGAACTGTCGTCAGCGCCAGTGCGGCGGCCAGGGTCAGAACAAGGTTTTTCATTCAGGATTACTCCAAAAGTGACGATTAAGCCACTGAAACAAAGGCGATATTGCCCTCGACGAGATACATGTCAGAAATTTTGAAACCCACAAGAGGGATAAGATGAGCCGCCCTGTGGCGCGGTGAAAAATCGGCCAAAAGGCGCCGATCATTTCGCCAGAATAGCTGCCAGAACCCTGCTGAGGGACGCCGGGCGGTAGCCGGATACCGCGCGCACCCGGTCGGCGGCGTTTATCGAGACCTCGGAAGGGCGCGCGGGCCCGGAGCGGTCGCGTAAAAGCAGGCCGCCAAGCGAGAACAGGCCCGCTTTTTTGAGCGTATCTGGCAGGGGGGCGGCCGAATCAGCGGGGCCGACCAGTTGCCGCAGCAGCACGCGGTCGAATTCCAGCCCGGCCATGCGCGCGCCCTCGGCGATCCAGTCGGCGGTGCCTGCGGAAAGCTGCGGCACGGTGCCGCTGCCGCCGACGATACCGTGGTTGCCGGGGAACCAGAGCTGTCGATAGGGCGGTTCGGGATCGGTGGCGCCGTCGTTGAGGGTATCGAGATTGTCCCACAGGGTCGGCGGATACAGGCGGCGGCGTTCGTCAATCGCCACCGCGTGGCGGGCCGAGCGGACCGAGCGCGACAGCGCGGCATCGTGGAAGGTGTATTTGTGGTTGATCAGCTTGGCGAGCACCCCCAGAAAGCTGGGCAGGCCAAGGGCGCCGACCGTGTCCCACACACCAAGATAGGCGAGTGTCAGCAAGCGCGTGTCATCCATCCCCTGCGCCAGCCGCCAGTCGAAATCTTGTTGGCTGGTAGCGGTGATCGGCGCGAAATCGGCGCGGAAGCGTTTCGACGCCTTGCTGTCGGGGTGGGTATCGGGGCCGCGGGCGCGGTATTGGGCAATCGCTTCGTTGATACGGGCGATCCGGTCGCGCGGCGGGATGCCCGCGCTGCGGATCAACCCGGCCAGCGAGCGCGCGGTATAGGCGCCGCGCGAGAAGCCGAAGATAAAAATCTCGTCTCCCGGTTCGTAGCAAAAGACCAGATGGCGGTAGGCGTCGATGATATTGTCATCCAGCCCCCAGCCGAACGCGCCGCCGAGAAACCTGTCGGTGAGCCGCGCCACCATGTTGCTGCCGCGCCCGGTGCCGACACCCTGTTGGTAGAACACCACCTGTGTGCGGCCATCGACGGCCGAGGGCGTGACCGCCTGCGCCAGGCGCACCGCGTGGGTGGGCCGCCCCGCATCCAGCCGGTTCCAGGTGCCGTCACAAAAGAATACGATCCGCTTCATGCCAGCAGTCTAGCCGCAACGCGCGCGAAAGCGGACTCAAATTCAGCCCGGACCGCGCGCGTGCTTGGTGCAGCTTACTTGGCGGGGCCGCGTTTCTTGGCAAGGTGCTTGCCGAGGGCGCCGGGTTTGCGCTCTTTGCGGCCTTTATAGGGGTTCTTTTCCCCCTGCCCGCGCATGGTCAGGCGGATGGGTGTGCCCGGCATGTCGAAGTCGGTACGCAGCCCGTTGACCAGATAGCGTGAATAGCTTTCGGGCATCTTTTCGGGGTGCGAGCACATCACGATAAAGCCGGGGGGCCGGGTTTTGGCCTGCGTCATGTAGCGCAGTTTGATCCGCTTGCCGGCGGGGGCGGGTGGCGGATGCGCCTCCATCATGCCCGCGAGCCAGCGGTTCAGCTGCGCGGTGGTGACGCGGCGGTTCCAGACATCATAGGCTTTTTCGACAGCGGCGTGCAGCCGATCAAGGCCCTTGCCGGTTTTGGCAGACACGGTAACCAGCGGTGCGCCACGCAGCTGCGGCAGCAGGCGTTCGAAGGATTCGCGCAGGGCCCTGAGTTTTTCCTGCTTGTTCTCTTCGACGTCCCATTTGTTGACGGCGACGATGACGGCGCGGCCTTCGCGCTCGGCCAGATCGGCGATGCGCAGGTCCTGCTGTTCAAACGGGATTTCCGCATCAAGCAGCACGATCACCACTTCGGCGAATTTGACCGCGCGCAGGCCATCAGAGACGCTGAGTTTTTCCAGCTTGTCCTGCACCTTGGCGCGTTTGCGCATGCCGGCGGTGTCCCAGATGCGGATCGGCAGACCGTTCCAGTCGATGGTCAGCGAGATCGCATCGCGGGTGATCCCGGCCTCGGGGCCGGTCAGCAGGCGGTCTTCGCCCATGATGGCGTTGATCAGCGTGGATTTACCCGCGTTCGGGCGACCGACGACAGCGATCTGCATCGGCTTGTCCATGGTCGGCACGCGCACGGCGTCTTCGTCTTCGTCGTCCTCGGACAGATCAACATCGGTTTCGGGGGTGTCTTCGGTGGCGTTGGCGGCAAAGCCATCGGCCAGCGGCATCAGCACGGTCAGCAGGTCAGAGATGCCTTCGCCGTGCTCGGCGGACAGGCGCAGCGGTTCGCCCAGGCCCAGACCGAACGCTTCGAGATAGCCGCCCTCGCCCGCCTTGCCCTCGGCCTTGTTGGCAACGAGGATGACGTGTTTGGCGCGTTTGCGCAGGATCTCGGCGAAGAGTTCATCGGTGGGGGTGACGCCGACGCGGGCGTCGATCATGAACAGGCAAATATCGGCCATATCGACCGCACGTTCGGTCAGGCGACGCATCCGCCCCTGAAGGCTGTCGTCGGTCACTTCTTCCAGCCCGGCGGTATCAACCACCGTAAAACGCAAATCGCCCAGCCGCGCCTCGCCTTCGCGCAAATCGCGCGTCACACCGGGCTGGTCATCGACCAGCGCCAAGCGGCGACCAACCAAGCGGTTGAAAAGCGTGGATTTTCCCACATTGGGACGGCCCACAATGGCCAGGGTGAATGTCATCTTTCAAGGCTCCAAGACGGATCAAGCCGCTCAGATACACCATTGTGGCGTCAACGGAAAGCGTGCAATTGCCCGCGCGTGCCAACGACATAGAGCGTGCCACCCGCAACGATCGGCGCGGTGGTGGCGCCGCCGGGCACCTCGATCGTGCTCAAGAGCGCGCCGCTGGCCGGATCATAGAAGCGCAGCAGGCCGTCGTTCGAGGCGACCACAAGCCGCCCACCGGCAAGGATCGGGCCGTAGTGGGCATAGACCTCGGCGGCTTTGCGCGGGGTGTATTTGACGAAATTCGGCAGTTTGGTGCCCCAGACGCGGCGACCATCCGAGGCGTTCAGCCGGACCAGTTCGTTCTGGTCGGTCAGCACGAACACCGCGCCGCCCGCAGGCCAGACCGGGCTGATCGCGCCTTCGCGGGCGGTCCAGATCCGTTCGCCATCATCAATGTTCAGCGCCACGAGGCGCCCGGAATGCGAGCCGACATAGACCACATTGCCATCGACCACCGGATCGCCGGTGATGTCGCTGACCTTGGCGATGGATTTGAAGCGGCGCTGGCCAGAGACCTGCGTGGCCCAGACCCGCAGGCCGCCCTTGCGGAATGCTGCCTGAACAGAGCCATCACCATAGGCGAACAACGCGAACTTGTCGGTGACCGCGGGGGCCGCGGCGCCCAGCACGTTGCTGATATCGCCAGCCTGGGTCAGCTGCCAGCGGATGCGGCCGGTATCGGCCTCAAGCGCCCATGCGGTATCGTCGCCGCCCACCAGATAGACCACCCCGCCGTAAACGGTGGGCGCGCCTGAGCCGGTGGCATCAAGGTTCTGGGTCCACAGCACGGCGCCGGTGGTCGGGTCCATCGCGGTCAGGCGACCAAAGCCGGACGAGACAAACAGCTTGCCCTCGCCCAGAGCCAGCCCGCCGCCGGTGGCCTCGGAGGATTTATCGCGTGCCGGGGTCAGATCGCTTTGCCACAGCGTGGCGCCCTCGGTCGAAGTGGCGGTGACTTTGGCTTCGGCGTCCAGCGTGAAAATACGCCCGCCCGAGATCACGGGATCGGCGGTAATGCGGTTGCGGCGGCCATCCCCCGCGCCGATTTCGGCGCTCCAGACCAGCGCCGGGGTGGCGCGCAGGCTGGGGTTGGAGGCGCGGTATTTGGGGCTGCCGATGCGGTGGGTCCATTCGGCATTCACCGATTGTGCAGGCAGGCGCAGCGCGGTGGGTTTGCTGACCGCGTCAAGCGGCGCCTCGCTGTCTTGGCCAGTGTCCTGATTGGCCAGAATCGCACGAATATCTTCGCGCTTGCCCGGCAGGATCACCTCGCGTTCGGCACAGGCTGCCAGAAGGGTCACCCCGATCAAGCCAAAAACAACTGAACTGCGTTTCACCGATCCTGCCCTCTTTCATTCATTCCGTGGTGGTTGTCCAAGATCCGGGCGCGTGCCCTCAATTCCCTTGTTCGGCCTCTTGCGTGCCGCCACCAAGGGCCACAATCAACTGAGACGCGCGGCGACGCAAGCCTGCAGTGACCTCTGAGTCCGCGATGATCCGCTCAAGCCGGGAAATGGCCGCCTCGGGCTTGCCTTCGGCGCTGTCAAGCAGGGCCAGTTGCTCTTCTGCCAGCAGGCGCAGCGGTGATCCGGTCTGCACCACGCTTTCCAGCCGCAGGCGGCGTTCGGCGGGTTCCAGGCTGTCACCTTGCAACAGGATCGACTTGAAGCCCGCGATCTGGCGGTAAATCTCGGGGACGTCACCATTCAGGGCGATGGCATCAAGCTGGGCGACGGCCTCGGGGGTTTGGCCCGCGTCGGCCAGTTCGGCAGCGCGCAGCAGGGCCACGACAACTTCGGCCGAGGTGCCGGTTTCGCCGATGCCGTCCAGGGCAGTCGCACGTTCGGGGGCGTCGTCCTGTTCCAGCGCGGCGACGATGGAATCGCCAAGCGCCTGTGCGGTTGCGATGTCCTGCGCTTTGCGCCATTCGTTATACGCCGCGCCGCCGACCAGCAGCAAAACCGCCACGATCGCGATCCAGCCATAGCGGCGGATCAGGGCGAACAGGCGGTCACGGCGGACCTCTTCGGTGACTTCTTCGATGAAACTGTCGGTATCGCTCACGCCGGTGCCCCTCATGATTTGCCCCCTCTTAGCGCGAAGCCCCCCGGCTGCCAAGGCCTTGCCACGCGAGGAACGCCCGGCAGCGCCGCCTTGCGCGGGCCTGTGGAAAAGTTTAGTCTGAGTGCCGTGGTCTTGGGGTATTGCCTTGTTGCACTTGTAATCGCGATACCCTTGCCCATCTGGATTCCAACAGGCCCTGTCGCGCGAAAAGGACCACCCATGAAAATTGTTCCGATCCTCACAGCCGTTCTGGTGAGCGCTGTCCTGTATCTTCTGGTCATGGAGCGCGACGCGTTGATGGCGTTTGCGCTGTCAAAGGATGCCCCGGCGGAGATCGATGCAACAACCGAAGAGGTCGCTGTGGCGCCCGAGCAGGCGCTGAAACCGATTGGGGTTGTTGCGGTGCATTCGGGCGCGCAGGCGATTGACAGCGCGGTGGTGCTGCGCGGGGAAACCCAGGCGGCGCGCGCGGTCGAGGTGCGGGCAGAAACCGGGGCGCAGGTGATATCAGAGCCGCTGCGCAAAGGCAGCTATGTCGAGGCTGGTCAGGTGCTGTGCCAGCTTGATCCGGGCACGCGCCCGGCATCGTTGGCAACGGCACGCGCGGCGCTGGCCGAGGCAGAGGCCCGTGTTCCCGAAGCACAGGCCCGGCTGAAAGAGGCGCAGGCGCGGCTGGACGAGGCGGTGATCAACGATACGGTTGCCAGCAAGCTGTCCAAGGATGGCTATGCCGCAGATACCCGCGTTGCGGCAACGCAGGCGGCGGCCCGCGGGGCCGAGGCGGGCGTGGAATCCGCACGCTCGGGCGTGCAGAGCGCGCAGGCGGGGATTCAGTCTGCGGAGGCGGCGGTGGCCTCGGCGGAAACCGAAATGCAGCGTTTGACGATCAAGGCGCCGTTCGGCGGGTTGTTGGAAAGCGACGCGGCCGAGCTGGGCAGCCTGCTGCAATCTGGCGGGCTGTGCGCCACGGTGATCCAGCTCGATCCGATCAAGCTGGTGGGATATGTGCCTGAAACCGAGGTAAGCCGGGTTTCGGTCGGCGCGCTGGCCGGAGCACGGTTGGCGACCGGAGCCGAAGTGCGGGGCCGGGTCACGTTTTTGTCACGCTCGGCCGATCCGCAGACCCGCACGTTTCGCGTTGATATTGATGTGCCCAATGCTGACCTGAACATCCGCGACGGGCAGACGGCCGAAATCATGATCGCCTCGGATGGGGCGAACGCGCATCTTCTGCCGCAATCGGCGCTGACGCTGGATGACGACGGGCGGCTGGGGGTGCGGCTGGTCGCAACGGGCAGCGTGGCGCAGTTTGCGCCGGTGCAGCTGATCCGCGATACGGTCAAGGGCGTCTGGGTGACCGGGCTGGACGATCAGGTCGATGTGATCGTGGTCGGCCAGGAATATGTCACTGACGGTGTTGCGGTGGTGCCAACCTGGCAAGAAGAGGCCACGCAATGACCGGAATGGTGGATTGGGCCGCGTCACGCGCGCGGATGGTGATGGCGTTTATCCTCGTTTCGCTGATTGCGGGGGGCTATGCCTATTGGAGCCTGCCCAAGGAAGGCGAGCCGGATATCGAAATCCCGGCTTTGTTCGTATCGGTCCCCTTCCCCGGCATTTCCGCCGAAGACAGCGAGACCCTGCTGGTCAAGCCGATGGAAACCGAGTTGAGCGATCTGGACGGGCTGAAGACGATGAGCTCGACCGCCGCCGAAGGCTATGCCGGGGTGGCGCTGGAGTTCGAGTTCGGCTGGGACAAGACCAAGATCATGGCCGATGTCCGCGAAGCGATGTCCACCGCCGAGGGGAAGTTTCCCGAAGGGTTCGACAAATACACTGTGAACGAGATCAATTTCTCGGAATTTCCGATCCTGATCATCAACCTGACCGGCGATGTGCCGGAACGCACCATGGCGAAGGTGGCGCAGGATCTGCAGGACCGGATCGAGGCGCTGGATGCGGTGCTGGAGGCCGGGATCGCGGGTAACCGCGAGGAAATGGTCGAGGTGGTGATCGACCCGCTGCGGCTGGAATCCTATAACGTCACGGCAGCCGAGCTGATCAACGTGGTGCGCAACAACAACATGCTGATTGCGGCGGGCGAAGTTGAAACCGCGCAGGGCACGTTTTCGGTCAAGATCCCGTCATCATTCGACGAGCCGCGCGATATTTACACACTGCCGGTGAAGATCAATGGCCAGCGCGTGGTCACGCTGGGCGATCTGGCCGAAATTCGCCTGACCTTCGAGGACCGCACCGGCGTGGCGCGGTTCAATGGCAGCCCCACGGTGGCGTTGCAGGTGGTCAAACGCAAAGGGTTCAACCTGATCGACACCACAGCCGAGGTGCGCCGGGTGCTGGACGAGGCCAGCGCAAACTGGCCCGAGGAGCTGAAGGCGGCGGTCAGCGCCGGCACCTCGAACGATCAAAGCCGTGTTGTGGGCTCGATGGTCAGTCAGCTTGAGGGCTCGGTTCTGACGGCGATTGCGCTGGTGATGATCGTGGTGTTGGCCAGTCTGGGCAGCCGCGCGGCGTTGCTTGTGGGGTTTGCGATCCCGGCTTCGTTCCTGCTGTGCTTTGTGTTGCTGGCGATCATGGGCGTGACGATTTCGAACATCGTGATGTTCGGCCTGATTCTGGCGGTGGGGATGCTGGTGGATGGCGCGATTGTGGTGGTGGAATACGCCGACAAGCGCATTGCCGAGGGCGAAGGCCCGATGCACGCCTATGTCGAGGCGGCCAAGCGGATGTTCTGGCCCATCGTCAGTTCCACCGCGACCACGCTGTGCGCGTTTTTGCCGATGCTGTTCTGGCCCGGTGTGCCCGGCCAGTTCATGGGGATGCTGCCGATCACCCTGATTTTCGTGCTGTCGGCCTCGTTGGTGGTGGCGCTGATTTATCTGCCGATTGTGGGCGGGCTGTCGGGGCGGCTGAGCCGGATTTTTGATCGGGCGTCGCAGGCGCTCAAGCGGCGTTTGCCGTGGTGGGCGCGTGCGGCATTGGTGCTGCCCTCGCTGTATCTGATGTTTGTGGGCGCAATGCAGGCGCTGAACCCGGCCTATGTGCTGCCGGGCAATGTGCCGCCCATGGCAGGGCTGGCCGTTGGCGGCGTTCTGTTTCTGGCGGGGGCGTTTGCCGCGTCGGTCACGCTGGGCGCAGCCGAAATCAAGTGGACCCGAAACCGGATCAAGGCAGGCCACCGTCGCACGCCCTTCGGCCATTTCATCAAGTTCATAACGGGCAACCCGGTGATGCCACTGGTGACCATTGCCGCCGTGGGGGTGTTCATCGCCGTCACGTTCACGACTTTTTCCGAGAACAGCAAGGGCGTGGAGTTCTTCACGGACAGCGAGCCGGAACAGGCGATCGTTTATGTCCGGGCGCGCGGCAACCTGTCGTTGACGGAAAAGGATGCTCTGGTCGCGCAGGCTGAGAAGATCGTGCTGCAACACCCCGGCGTTCTGAACGCGTTTGCGTTTGTCGGCGATAGCGGGCTGGACAACAATACCGGCGGCGCGCAACCGCCGCTGGACACGATCGGTCAGGTCCAGCTGGAAACCATCCCGTGGGAGGACCGGCGCGACCGGCCCGATCTGGACGGGGATCTTGTGATTGCCGAGTTGACGCAGAGCCTGTCCGAGATCCCCGGTATCGGGGTCGAAATTCTGGCGCAGGCAATGGGCCCGGCCTCGGCCAAGCCGGTGCATCTGCGGCTGAAGGGCGACAACTGGAACGATTTGCTGGCCGCGACCAAGCTGGCGCGCGCCAAGTTTGACGAAACGGACGGGCTTGAGCTGATCGAGGACACGCTGCCCCTGCCCGGCATCGACTGGCAGATCGACGTGAATGTCGAAAAGGCCGGCCTTTACGGTGCGGACGTGGCGACCGTGGGCGCGATGGTGCAGCTGGTGACGCGCGGTATTTTGCTGGACACGATGCGGGTCGACAGTTCGGATGAAGAGATCGAGATCCGCGTGCGCCTGCCCGAGGATGACCGCGTGCTGTCCACG
Source organism: Thalassovita taeanensis (assembly GCF_900110775.1). Classification (GTDB taxonomy): domain Bacteria; phylum Pseudomonadota; class Alphaproteobacteria; order Rhodobacterales; family Rhodobacteraceae; genus Litorimicrobium; species Litorimicrobium taeanense. The sequence continues at coordinate 92,937 of NZ_FOEP01000010.1, forward strand.
CTCGATACGCTCAAGGTGCGCACCACGGACGGGCTGGTGCCGCTGGCGAATTTCATCACCCGGCGGCCGGTGCCGAAGCTGGCACAGATCAAGCGCGTGGATCAGAAGCGGTATTTTGACATCAAGGCCGCCGTTACCGAAGGGCTGAGCAAATCCGTGGTTGCCAAGGACGGCACCACCCACGCCATTCCGATCAATGCGAATGAGCGGACCGAGTTTCTGACCACGTGGCTGAAGACCGATCCGTTTGGTCCGGGGATCGATTGGGAATGGACCGGCGACCAAGAGGATCAGGCGGAATCCGGGGCATTTCTGGCCAAGGCGTTTGGCGCGGCTTTGGCGCTGATGTTCATCATCCTGCTGGCGCAGTTCAACAGCATTTACAACTCGGTTCTGGTGCTGCTGGCGGTGGTTCTGTCAACGGTCGGGGTGCTGATCGGCATGCTGGTGATGGATCAGGCGTTTTCGATCATCATGACCGGCACCGGGATCGTGGCGCTGGCCGGAATCGTGGTGAACAACAATATCGTTCTGATTGATACCTATCAGGAATATTCCGCGTATATGCCGCGGATCGAGGCGATCATTCGCACTGCCGAGGATCGTATCCGCCCGGTGCTGCTGACGACGATCACGACGATGGCGGGGCTGGCGCCGATGATGTTCGGGCTGAGCCTTGATTTCATCAACGGCGGATATTCGATCAACAGCCCGACCGCGCTGTGGTGGATTCAGCTGGCGACGGCGGTGGTGTTCGGACTGGGCATCGCCACGGTTCTGACGCTTGTTTTCACCCCGTCGATGCTGGCGCTGCGGGTGTGGTTCACCACCTATGTGCACTGGATCGCACGGGCGCTGAAGGCGATGTCGCTGGGCCGGTCCAGCCAGGCGGCACAGGATTGGGCGCTGGCACGCGCGGCCCGGCGGCAGACCGCGACCGAGATCATCTGGGACGATGGCGTGCCCGATGCGGACAGTGTGGTGACGGATCAGGCCGCGGTGGCAAAAGCCCGGCTGAAGGCGGCGGAATAAAGGGCTGGGCAAGCGCCCTGCCCTTTTGGGGTGGGGGTGACGGGGGCGTGGCCCATTTCGCCCCCAAACCTGTCAGGCTTTCACCGCTTCCGACGCACAGGGGGCGTTTGCAGCGGGCGTTTGCAGCGGGCGTTTGCAGCGGGCGTTCGCCGCTAGGTCGAGCGCGGTCGCGCGGCTTCTGCATCCATGCCGTCAGGCGAACAAATCCAGAAGCGGATCCGCTGGTATCGGTCCGGTCAGATCGGTTGCACTGTAAGGATTGTCGAACACGGTGTCGTACCCCATGTCCTCGAGTGCGGCGATGGTCATATCCGAGACATAGCTGCCCGTGTCGACATAGCCCGTCATGATTTCCTCATCGAACAGAAGCTCGTCCCAGTGACCGCCTGCCGTTCCCGGCCCCCCATCGGTTTCAACCGGCACACCGAGCAAAGAGCCAGCATCGGCCCCCGCGATGCCCGCGAATTCGGTCTGATAGGTATCGGTGGCATTCACGCCAACAAAGCGAAGATCCCCGCCGGCGACAGAACCGCTGGTCAGCCCCATCAAAGTCCACAGCGTGCCGAAGCCGAGCGCGTGCATCATTTCATGCAGAACGATGCTTTCCCAGTTCCCCAGACCAAGCTGATTTTCGGCGTCTGCGCTGTCAAAGGTCATGGCACCCGTCGCGGTCAGGAACGTGCCGTCGCCGCGAATTTCGCGTGGGCCCGCGCTGCCAAGCGTCCCGCCGACACCGTCAATTCCCTCAAGAGTGGCGGTGATGACAATGTCGTCAATCAACACGCCATCGACAATAGCGTCGGGAAGTTCAGCAAGGATGATCGAGCTGAGATAATCGGCGGCTTCGGTGAAGGCTGACTGCAATTGGGTTGACCAGACGCCGACGAACTCGATCGCGACGTTGTAGGATGTGCTTGCCAAGCCGCCACTGGTATAGCTGGTCACCGGGCCGATATCCGGCGGTAGGTCAGGCAAATCCCCCGGCGCGCGACCATACTCGGCGTTGTCATCGCCCGGCGGCGGGCTTGGCGGCGAATCCTGCGGCAGGCCGGGTACGGCGCCGGTGGGGCGGCCTTGGTTGGTGGGGGCTGCGGGTTGTTCTGGCTGATCAACCGGCAGCGGCGCCGGATCGGGATCTGTATCCTCGGGCGGCGTCGTGTCGTCTGGACCGGCCCCTGTGTCTGGGCGGCCCTCGTCGTCGACAGCGGCCCTGGCGGCATCTATACTCGTTGCCCGCTCGGGGGCGCCCCGGCCTTCGGTGGATGATGATGTACTGCGGTCCGAGGCATGCATGAATTCAAAGTGATCGCCGGTCTCAGCCCCCCTTTCCAACTCTGCGAAGGCGGTCTTTTGACTTGGTCCCTCGGCAGAGAGAGCCCGATCCGCTTGGTGTCGGTCAAACGTGCCGGGCCGATCATGTTGAGGCTCAAAAACGACGCGCTCAGCGAAGGCGGTTCTGGCTCGTCCGTCATTTTCCTGTGACTGCCTGAATGGCGCAGACGCTGCGGGGAAAATCGATTTAGCTGACCTTTGAAAACCCATTGATACAACCTGAATATGAAATACAGCGCGAAGCGTAGCAGCGATTTCCCGCTTCCGATATGGTTACGTGTAGAAAAATGGAACGTGTTCCAGGCTGGAGCCTCGCGATCTGTGGTCATCGCCAAAGATATCAGTCGGTTGTGGCCTGTGTTTATATCCGACGCTCCCAAAATGCAGTCTCAGCGTTTTGTGGAGGGGGCTGTTTGGCGCCCCGCTCTTGCCTTTTGTGCGCGTCGGGTGGGTGCTGTTGTATCTACCGCGTGAACTGGGCGGGGTTGGCCTCAGGCGGCTTCGTTGCGTTCGCTGGCTTGGCGTTGCCACAGGCTCCAGTAGCGGCCTTTGCGGTCCAGAAGGTCGGTGTGGCTGCCTTCTTCGGTGATCTGCCCGTCTTCGAGCACGATGATGCGGTCGGCGTCGGCGATGGTGGACAGGCGGTGGGCGATGGTGATGACCGTGCGGCCCTGCCCGGCGCGGGCCAGTGCGCCCTGAATGTCCTGTTCGGTTTCGGTATCCAGCGCGCTTGTCGCCTCGTCCAGCAACAGGATCGGTGGGTTTTTCAGCAAGGTGCGGGCAATGCCGACGCGTTGCTTTTCGCCGCCCGAGAGTTTCAGGCCACGTTCCCCCACGGTGGTGTCATAGCCCTGCGGCAACGAGACGATGAAGTCGTGGATCTGCGCGTCTTTGGCGGCCTTTTCAACGTCCGCCTGCGTGGCACCATCACGCCCGTAGGCGATGTTATAGCCGATGGTGTCATTGAACAGCACCGTATCCTGCGGCACCACGCCAATGGCGTCGTGCAGGCTGGTCTGGGTCACGTCGCGCAGGTCCTGACCGTCAATCTGGACCGCGCCGCCTTGCACATCATAGAACCGGAACAGCAGCCGCCCAATGGTGGATTTCCCCGAGCCAGACGAGCCGACGATGGCCACGGTCTGCCCGGCGGGCACCTCGAGGCTGACGCCTTTGAGGATCGGGCGTTCGGGATCGTAGCCGAAGTAGACATCGCGCAGGCGCACGGTGCCGCCTGCAACCGCGAGGGGCTTGGCGTTGGGTTTATCTGACACCTCGGCGGGTTGTTCCAGCAGGTCGAACATCTGGCCCATATCGACCAGCGCCTGACGGATTTCGCGGTAAACTGTCCCGAGGAAGTTCAGCGGCATGGTGATCTGGATCATATAGGCGTTGACCATGACGAAATCGCCCACGGTCAGCTTGCCCTGCTCGACCCCCATCGCGGCCAGCACCATGACCACGACCAGCCCGCCGGTGATCAGGAAAGCCTGACCGAAGTTCAGAAACGACAGCGAGTAGGAGGTCTTGAGCGCGGCGGCGGCGTAGCGCTCCATCGCGCTGTCATAGCGGGTGGCCTCGCGCGTCTCGGCGCCGAAATACTTGACGGTTTCGAAGTTCAGCAGGCTGTCGATGGCCTTTTGGTTCGCATCGGTGTCCTGATCGTTCATCTCTTTGCGCAGTTTCACGCGCCATTCGGTGACGGCGAAGGTGAACCAGACATAGGCGGCGATGGTGACGACCACCACGGCCAGATACCAGACATCGAACAACCAGAACAGGATGCCCGCGACCAGCAGCAATTCAAGCGCCAGCGGCCCGATGGAAAACAGCAGGAACCGCAGCAGGAAATCGACGCCTTTGACCCCGCGCTCGATAATCCGGCTCAGCCCGCCGGTCTTGCGGGTGATATGATAGCGCATCGAAAGCCGGTGGATGTGGACGAAGGTTTCAAGCGCCAGGCTGCGCAGGGCGCGCTGCCCCACGGCGGCGAAGATCGCATCGCGCAGCTGTTGAAACCCGTTCGACATCAGCCGCGCCAGACCGTAGGCCACGGTCAGGCCAACCGCCCCAAGCGCCAGCACCGGCACGCCTTCGTGCGCCAGCGCATCGACCGCCTGTTTATAGAGCATCGGCGTGGATACGGCGATCAATTTGGACGCCAGCAGCGCCAGCATTGCCAGCACCACCCGGCGTTTGACCCAGGCCTCGCCTTTGGGCCACAGGTAGGGGATCACGCGCCGGATCGTGCGCAGGCCCGAAATCCGTTCATTGCTCAGGTTTTCGTCTGTCATCTGAAGGCGGCGCATCGGGGCCCTTTCTTTGGTCAGGCCCCAGAGATAAGGCGCTTTGCCGCCAATGGCCAGCCTAGTCGGGCACGGCGAAAATCTGCCCCGGATAGATCAGATCAGGGTCGCGGATACGATCTTTGTTGGCCTCGAATACCCGCACGAACATCCGGCCCTCGCCGTATTTGTCGCGGGCAATCGCCCAGAGCGTTGATCCGGGTTGGACCGTCACCACCTGCACCTGCGGTTGCCCGGTGGCAGAGGCTGCGGGCAGCACGGCGGCGACTTTTTCGGCGGCCTCGCGCTTGAAGGGGGTTTCGACGCGCGAGGTGACTTTTCCATCCTCGCTGACCTGATCGACGCGCAGGGTATAAACGCCGGTATCAATGCCCGGCAATTCCGTGTGCCAACGGCCATCCGCAGCGATTCGCGATGTGGTGATGGGGGTGTTGTCCAGATAGACGCGGACGAAACCAGACCCTGTGCCCATTCCGATGCTGGCGCCGCGCCCTGACACCTCGACCTCGCCAGTATCCGAGTAGCTGACAGCGTCGATCGAGACCGAGGCCATGACCTCGGGGGGGGCGGTGTCGTCTGCGGGTGACTGAAGGACGGTAACGCCGTCGGCGTTGGACAGAATGACCACCGGGGCCTTTGGCGCGGGGGCCGCAGTGGTGGGGGTTGCCGCCGGGGCGGGTGTCGGCGCTTCGGTTGCGGTGGTCGGCTGTGTCGTCGCGATGGTTGTTTCCGCCGGCTGGTCCTGAGCGGTCTGCGGGGGGGGCGCGGCGGCCCCTGCCGTGTTGGGTGTGACCGCTGCCACAGATGGGGTTGTCGGCGCCTGTTCCGGCGCCTGTGTTGGCTGCGCGGCGGTCGCTTCGCCCGCCGTACCGGCGGTTGGTTGTGGCGGCGCGGACCCGGCGTCAGAGATCGGTGCCCCTGCGGTTGCAGTTTGTGTCGGGGTGGTCTGCGCTGGGGCGGTCTGAACTGGCGGTTGCGGCGCGGGTTGAACGGCGGCGACGACCTGTGGTTGCTGGGCCGGGGCGATGATCACCTGATCGAGAGAAGCGATGGTCTGATCGCCCAGATGCATCACAAGGCTCAGAACGCGGGGCTGCTCTGACGGCTCGATGCTGAGGAACGCCGCGAATTTTCCGTCTGATCCGGGGTCGGCGGCGGCCAGCACCAGTTGATCCAGAAGCACATCGACCGTGGCGCCGCTGGCGGCAACCCCGGCCACAAGCGTTGTGCCATCTGCTTCGACGCGCACCACGTCAAACCGCGGTGGTTCTGGCGCGGTCATGGCGGGTTCGGGCGCGGGATTAGAAGCGTCGGATGCGGGTTCGACCGCTGTGGCAGGTTGGCTCAGTATCGGCTGCGCGGCGGTCACCACATCACCGGACGGGTTGCCGGGCGCGGCCCGATCAAAGACCCCCGTCATATACAGCCCAACAGCGGTGGCCACCAAGGCGCCCCCTGCGACGGCAGCAATTGTCATGGTCTGGCTTCCTGCCAGCCCGTTCAGCTTAGTCATCCGCTTCCTTCCAGCCCGCCTTTTGTTCGTTCGGCGGTTGAGCGACCCTATCAACAAGGCTATCACGGGTCAAAATCACTTTTCCCTTTTTTGACCAAGGAAAATCACGATGAACAGCCCCTCTGTCTGCGTTTTTTGCGGCTCGCGCCCCGGAGCAAGCACCGCGTTCACATCTGAGGCAGAGGCCGTTGGTGAGGCGCTGGCCGAGAATGGCTGGCGGTTGGTGTATGGCGCGGGCGATGTCGGGCTGATGGGCACGGTGGCCCGCGCGGCGCAGGCGGCGGGTGGGGACACCTTTGGCGTGATCCCGGTGCATCTGCTGCGGGCCGAAGTCGGCAAGACCGATCTGACACGGTTTGTGGTGACCGAAAACATGCACGAGCGCAAAAAGGTCATGTTCATGAACTGCGATGCGATTGTCGTGCTTCCGGGCGGCGCGGGATCGCTGGACGAGTTTTTCGAGGTGCTGACCTGGCGCCAGCTTGGCCTGCATCAAAAGCCGATTTTCCTGTTGGACACCGAAGGATACTGGCAGCCGCTGATTGCGCTGCTGGATCATGTGATTGATCAGGGGTTTGCCGATGAGTCGCTGCGCGAGCTGGTCAGGCCGATTGCTTCGGCCTCGGATCTGACCCTGGCTTTGCGGGCGGCCCTGTCCTGACGCAGGCTGGCGAGCGAGTAGATCGCCAGCGCCGCCCAGATCAGACTGAAGGCGATGACATGCCATTGCCCGAACGGTTCGCCAAAGATCACCACCGCACACATGAATTGCAGCGTCGGGTTGAGGTATTGCACCAGCCCGACGGTGGCCATCGACACCCGTTTGGTCGCATAGGAAAACAGGATCAGCGGTGTGGCGGTCAGCGGGCCTGAGACCATCAACAGCAGGCTGTCGCCCAATGAGGCGCCATACGCCCCGTGCCCCTGCTGCCACGCCATGCCGATCACGATCAGCGCAATGGGGCTGAGCAGCAGCACCTCGGCTGTGACCGAAATGACCGGGCCGATGGAAAGGCTTTTCTTTACAAGACCATAAAGACCAAAGCTGACAGACAATATGAGGGCGATCCAAGGCGCCACACCCAAGCCCAGCGTCAGCACGACCACTGCCAGAACCGCCAGCGCGACCGCCAGCCCCTGCGCCCGGTTCAGCCGCTCGCCAAAGGCGACGACGCCGATCAGAACCGCGACCAGCGGGAAGATGTAGTAGCCCAGCGATGCCTCGACCGCCTTGCCGATCTGGACCGACAGGATGAAGAAAAACCAGTTTGTGGCAATCGCCAGCGCCGCGATCAGGATGATCACGACGGAACGCGGGCTGGACAGCGCGGAGCGCAACGGCCCCATCCGCCCCTGCACGGCCAGCACAACCGCAAAGAACACCAGCGACCACAGGGTGCGGTGTGACAGCACCTCGAGCGGTGGGATATGCGCCAGCATCTTGTAGTAGAGCGGTGACAGCCCCCACACGGTACAGCAGGCGATCATGGCCAGAACGCCTTTGCTTTGGTCTGTCATGCGCCCGTGCCCATCCCCTGTTGTCCTGCCTTAGTGCTGAAGGAAACAGAGGATGGGCACAAGCCAATTAGGCCTCGGCGATGTCGGCTTTGACCAGTTTTTCAACCTCGGGCATCGGATGGTTTGTCAGATCCTTGGCGATCTCGGCGACGACGCAGGCCGTCACCTCGGCGTGCAGGTGCTTGCGCAACTCGCCGAGTGTTTTGGGCGGCGCGACCAGAACCAAGTGCCGGAAGGCCCCGGCATGTGCCCGCTGATAGAGAATATCGGCAATTTCGGCGGCGAAGGTATCTTCGGCGATCTGGTGCCAATCCGCCCCTTCCATCGCCGCGCGACGCCCGCCCCCGCCAGCGGTCACGGTGTGCCCCGGACGATCCGATGTCTGTTCGCCATCGCGGGGATTGTCCTGCTGCTGAACCCGGACAACCTTCAGGTTCGGATCTTTTTCATCGGTGATATTTTCAAGAAACAGTGCTTTTTTTCCATCGGCCACCAGAACCCATGTGCCTTGCGTCAGTTTGGTCATCGTATCTCTCCTCGCTGGTATTCATTGAGGACGACAAAATAGGTTAATCAGGGGGGCCGCCTTGATACGGGTCAAGCGCGCATAAAAAAACAGCCCCGCATGAATGATGCGAGGCTGCCTGATAAGTTAGTGGAATCGCGAGGGCTTAGCCCAGACGCGCGGCCACGTTTTCCCAGTTGACCAGCTTGTCCAGGAAGTTGGACAGGTAGACCGGGCGCTTGTTGCGGAAGTCGATGTAGTAGGAATGCTCCCACACATCGCAGCCCAGCAGCGCGGTCTGACCAAAGCACAGCGGGTTGACGCCGTTTTCGGTCTTGGTGACTTTCAGGCCGCCATCGGCGTCCTTGACCAGCCAGCACCAGCCCGAGCCGAACTGACCCGCACCGGCGGCCGAGAAATCGGCCTTGAATTTATCAACCGAGCCGAAGCTTTCGGTGATGGCTTTTTCCAGCTCGGAGGGCATTGCCGCGCCGCCCGGCCCCATCATTTCCCAGAACTGCGTGTGGTTCCAGTGCTGCGAGGCGTTGTTGAAAATGCCATTTTGCGCCACAGAGCCAGCCGCGTAGGTGCCGGTGATGATATCCTCAAGGCGGCGGTCTTCCCACTCGGTGCCCTCGATCAGCTTGTTGCCGTTGTCGACATAAGCTTTGTGGTGCAGGTCGTGGTGGTATTCCAATGTTTCCTTGGACATGCCCAGATCGGCCAGCGCATCGTGGGCATAGGGAAGATCAGGAAGTTCAAAAGCCATGGTACGGCCCCCTTTTGGTTCATGCGTTTCGGTCTGCCGTAGATGGTAGCCTTCCGCGCCCAAGGTCAACCCCCAATGGCGGATTGCGCCCCCCGCCACAGCTGCGGCGGGGCGAATTTAGGCGCTCAGCTTTGGTCGAAATACCCGACCGCGCTGCCGGGGGCTGCGGCGGCTTTCAGCAGGTCGAAGACGTAGGATGCGACTGATCGGAAGCAGATGATGCAGAAGGTGTTGTGGTCTGGCATCCAGAATGCGGCAGCGACCTGCGCCAGACGGGTGCGGCGGACATCGCCGGGACCGAAGGCATCGGGGGACAGATCGACCGGGGTCAGCTTGGCCATGACCTCGCGCACGGCGGTCGGCGTGCCGGTGATCCGCAGCATCGCCCGCGCATCCGACAGATTTTCGGTCAGGAAATGCGTGCCCGCCAGCGTGGCCTGCATGGTGCGCGTGGCTTGATCGGCCTCGGCATGGGGCACCAGCACCAGCAGCTCGTCCGGGGACATCCACAGCAGCCCGCGTTCGCCGACCGTATTGGCCCGGCGCTGTGCGGGCATATCCACGCCTGCCACGCCGGTTGCCGCGTTTTTCAACGCGACCGAGGCCAGATCGCCGCGCAGGGTGATCATGCCCCGCAGGCCCAGATCCTCGAGGCGGACAAGGCCGTCATAGGTGGCGCCATCCAGCGCGCTGACTGCGTCAGACATTCTGTTTCTCCCCATCCTTGTCAAAGAACACCGGATCAACGATCCGCGCCTGCGCCACGCTGCCATCGATGCGCGGGAAATCCAGCACCTCGCCCATCCGGTCCGGGCCATGCAGCACCAGCCCCATGGCAATCCCCTTGCCCAGCGTCGGCGAATGATAGGTCGAGGTGACGCGGCCCTGCGTTGCCTTCTGGCCGTTGTCATTCACGCCCTCGGCCACCGCATAGGCCCCATCCGGCAGGACCGAACCATCGACGGTTTCCAGACCCACCAGTTTCCAGCGGTTGGGATCAGCCATATGGCTGCGCTCTTGCGCGCGTTTGCCCAGATAGTCGGACTTTTTCTTCGAAATCGCCCAGTTCAGCCCCAGATCCTGAGGGATCACGGTGCCGTCGGTTTCATCGCCGATCATGATGAAGCCCTTTTCGGCCCGCATCACGTGCAGCGCTTCGGTGCCATAGGGGGTGATGCCAAATTCCTGCCCCGCCGCCAGCAGCTTGTCCCAGAGTGCGCGGCCCTGACTGGCGGGCACGGCGATCTCATAGCTCAGTTCGCCCGAGAACGAGATCCGGTAGATCCGGCAGCCGATGCCAGCCAGCGCGCCATCGGCCCAAGTCATGAAGGGCAGCGTTTCGCGGCTGACGTCCATGCCGCCGAGCTTCTCCAGCAGCTTGCGGCCGTTGGGGCCGACAACGGCGATCTGGGCGTATTGCTCGGTCACGTTGGCGGTATAGACCTGCCAATCCCACCATTCGGTTTGCAGCCACTCCTCCATATGGGCATGGATGCGGTCGGCGCCGCCGGTGGTGGTGTGGCACAGCCATGTGTCATCGTCGATGCGGGCCACAACGCCATCATCGCTGAGAAAGCCGTTCTCAGAGCACATCAGCCCATAGCGGCATTTGCCCACGGCCAGCGTGCTCATCATATTGGTATAGAGCATATCGAGGAAACGGCCCGCGTCGGGGCCTTTGACGATGATCTTGCCCAGCGTTGAGGCATCAAGCAGGCCCAGCGAGGCGCGGGTCTGGTTAACCTCACGCGCGACCGCGTCGGCATGGGTTTCGCCGCTGCGCGGATAGCAATAGGGCCGCCGCCAGTGGCCGACCGGTTCCCAATAGGCGCCGTTTTCCTCGTGCCACGCGTGCATCGGCGAGCGGCGCAGCGGTTGGAAGATCTCGCCGCGCGCCTCGCCTGCGATCGCGCCCATGCTGATCGGCGTATAGGGCGGGCGGAAAGTGGTGGTGCCCACGGCGGGGATATCAGCGTTCAGCGCGCGGGCCAGCGTGGCCAGCCCGTTGATGTTGCTCAGTTTGCCCTGATCGGTTGCCATGCCCAGCGTGGTGTAGCGCTTGGTATGTTCGACGCTTTCGTAGCCTTCCTGCGCCGCCAGTTGGACATCACTGACTTTCACGTCGTTCTGGAAATCGAGCCAAGATTTCATCCGCAGTTTGACGCCCGCGCCCTGCGGCATCATCCAGACGGGTTCAATCAGAGCCTCGGCCGGGGTTTCGCCCTGCGGGGCGCTGTCAGATTTTGGCTTGTGGCCCGTGGCGGTGGCGGCGGCCTTGCCTGCGGCGTCGGCGTCGGACAGAACGGCGCCCAGCGACAAGGCGCCATTGGCGGTTCCTGCTGCCAGAACAAAGGCTTCTCCACTGGCCCCTGTCGGGGCTTTGTCCACATCCGGGCGGAACATCGCTTGCGCGGCGTCCCAGATCAGCTTGCCGCCGCAATGCGACCACAGATGCACGACCGGCGACCAGCCGCCCGACATGGCAACCGCGTCGCAGGCGATCTCTTCCAGCACGGCGCCTTCGCCTGCTTGGGTGCAGATCGCCACGCCGGTGACGCGCTTGGTGCCCAGCACCTTGGCAATGCCTTTGCCGGTTTCGACCCGGACGCCCAGCGCGCGGGCCTGCACCATCAGATCGCCGCCGCCCTTGGTGCGGGCGTCAAGGATGACCGGCACCTCGAGCCCCAGTGTTTTAAGGGTGATCGCGGTGCGATACGCATCGTCATTGTTGGTCACAACCACGGTGCGATCCCCGACGGAAACGCCGTAATTGACCGCATAATCGCGCACCGAAGCGGCCAGCATGACGCCGGGAACATCGTTTCCGGCGAAGGACAAAGGCCGCTCGATCGCGCCGGTGGCGGTGATCACCTGTTTGGCGCGGATCTTCCACAAGCGGTGGCGCGGACCCGGTATGCCGGGGGTGTGATCGCTGAGTTGTTCGTACCCAAGCACGTAACCGTGGTCGTAAACCCCTGCCCCCATGCAGCGCAGCCGCAGGGTGACATTGGGCATCGTTTCCAATTCGGCAACGATTTGTTCCACAAACTTATCCACAGGTAAGTCATTGATTTTACCACCATCAACCGGGGCGCGGCCGCCGTAGTGTGGGGTCTGTTCCAGCAGCAGAACCTGTGCGCCGGCGCGGCCTGCGGCGAGGGCGGCCTGAAGCCCGGCGACGCCGCCGCCGATCACCAGAACATCGGTGAAGGCATAGAAATGTTCATAGGTGTCGGCATCGCGGTCGCGGGGCGCTTTGCCGAGACCGGCAGAGTGGCGCACGATCGGTTCGAACAGGTGTTTCCACGCCGCACGCGGGGCCATGAAGGTTTTGTAGTAGAACCCCGCCGGGAAGAACCGCGCGAGGCGGTTGTTGATGGCGCCCACGTCGAAGTCCAGGCTGGGCCAGTGGTTCTGACTGGCGGCGGCGAGACCGTCAAACAGCGCGGTCGTGGTGGCGCGCTGGTTGGGCTCGAAGCTGGCGCCGGTGCCAAGGCCGACGAGCGCGTTGGGTTCCTCGGCGCCGCTGGCGATGATGCCGCGCGGGCGGTGATATTTGAACGAACGGCCCACGAGCATCTGGTCATTTGCCAGCAGCGCCGAGGCCAGCGTGTCGCCTTCAAAGCCTGTCAAGTGCTTGCCATTGAAGGTAAAAGCAATCTGGCGGGCCTTGGTCAACAGGCGACCGGTGTGTGCGAGGCGGGTGCTCATGTCAGTGCCCTTCTGGTTGCCAGTGTGGTCGCCTGTGGTCGGGGGAGCGGCGTGGATATTTTGAAAATGTGAAAGCTCATGCGAAGTCTTTCCACTGCCAGCCGGGGCGTTTGGCGCTGATCGCGGCGCGGATGGATTGCGGCGGCTCGGAGGTCTGGGCAGAGTATGTGCCGAAGACTTCAAGCGTCATGGTGCACCGGGCGGCGTGGAACCACTTGCCACAGCCGTTGACGTGACGCCAGCGTTCGAAATGCACCCCCTTGGGGTTTTCGCGCATAAACAGATAGGCCTCGAAATCTTCGTCCGACGCACCGGGGCCGAAGCGTTTCAGATGCGCCTCGCCGCCTGCGTGAAGCTCGGTTTCCTCGGCCTGAACGCCGCAGTAGGGGCATTGGAGGGTCAGCATGATGCACCTGTGGTTTTGGAGCGGAGGGAGGGGGGCACAGGGCATGCACGGGGCATGCACATCTGATGCATGCGCGTTTTTTGCACAAATCCAGCGTACGCGCCGGAGTTTTGCGCGAATTTGCGATGCGTGTTGGCCGGTCTGCCAACGCCAAAGCCGGGCACCATACGGCACCCGGCGTTGAGCAGGTCAGAGGTGGGGCGGCGGGGCTTAGTCGCCCGGAACAAGCTCGTCCGGCACGTTGATCTGGATTTCAGCTTGGTCGCCCGGCATGTCGCCGCCTGCCACATACCAGGCAAGCCCGGCCACGACGACGACGACGGCGCCGAGGACGAAGGCCATGCCTGTGGTGCTGCGCCCCGAAGAGGTAGGGTTGAAGTCGGCCATTTTTCTGTCTCCTTGTTCTGTCGATCTGACAAAACAACGGCGACGGAGGGCAAAAGGTTCCCGGCCATATCGGTCTTGTGCGCGTTTGTGGGCATGGAGGGGAAGAGCGTGGGCATCAATGCGCCACCCCTGCCGCGACGCTTTCGTCGATGAAGCGGCCTTCGGCGAAGCGGTTTAGGGAGAATTCGGCAGCCAAGGGGGAGTGGCCCTTGGCCATCAGTTCGGCCATGGCCCAGCCCGACCCGGGGATGGCCTTGAAGCCGCCGGTGCCCCAGCCGCAGTTGACGAAGATGCCATCCACCGGGGTTTTGGACAGGATCGGCGAGCGGTCGCCGGTCATGTCGACGATACCGCCCCATTGGCGCAGCATTTTCAGGCGGCTGATCATCGGGAAGGTTTCGATCAGGGCGCGCACGGTTTCCTCGACGTGGTGGAAGCTGCCGCGCTGGGTGTAGTTGTTGAAGCCGTCGGTGCCGCCGCCGATCACCATCTCGCCCTTGTCGGATTGCGACATGTAGCCGTGCACGGTGTTGGCCATGACGACCACATCCATGCAGGGTTTGATCGGCTCGGACACCAGCGCCTGAAGCGCCAGCGACTCGATCGGCAGGCGAAAGCCGGCCTTTTCGGCCAGCACGCCGGAGTGGCCCGCAACCACAAGCCCCAGCTTGTCGCAATCAATCGCGCCTTTGGTGGTATCGACGCCGATGACGCGGTCGCCATCGCGGCGCACGCCGGTGACCTCGCATTGCTGGATGATGTCCATGCCCATGTCCGAACAGGCGCGGGCATAGCCCCAGGCCACCGCATCGTGGCGGGCGGTGCCGCCGCGCGGCTGCCACAGGCCACCCAGCACCGGATAGCGCGGGCCGTCGATGTTGATGATCGGCACCAGTTCCTTGACCTTGTCGGGGCCGATGTATTGAGTTTCAACGCCTTGCAGGGCGTTGGCGTGGGCGGTGCGCTGATAGCCGCGGACCTCGTGATGGGTCTGGGCCAGCATGATCACGCCGCGCGGGCTGAACATGACGTTGTAGTTCAGGTCCTGGCTCATGGTTTCATAGAGCGAGCGGGCTTTTTCATAGATCGCGGCAGAGGCGTCTTGCAGGTAGTTGGAGCGGATGATGGTGGTGTTGCGCCCGGTATTGCCGCCGCCCAGCCAGCCTTTTTCGAGCACGGCCACGTTGGTGATGCCGAAGTTTTTACCAAGGTAGTAGGCCGTCGCCAGCCCGTGGCCACCAGCGCCGACGATGATCGCATCATATTTGGCTTTGGGCTGTGGTGCGGCCCAGGCGCGCCCCCAGCCGGAGTGATAGCGTGCGGCCTCTCGGGCGATGGCGAAGGCGGAATAGCGTTTCATCTGCGTCTCTCAAGCCTCGAATCCGGTGCGGGGTACTGCATCAGATAAATGAACCGGGACGCCAGTCCAGCCCCGTTTTGAAACGTCACAATGGCGCCCGGTTGCGACATGGTGGGGCATTGCGTCAGTTTGCCCTTTTTCCAGAGGCCTGCCGCATATACATGTCTGTCCAACTTGCAGGAGGCCTCATGCTGTTTTGGATCATCACTGGCGCGCTGGCGTTGACTGTTGCTGTGCTTTTGGCGCTGGCGTTGACGCGCGGGCGCGGCGAAGACGAGGCACCGGCGGCGTATGACTTGCGGGTGTACCGCGATCAACTGAAGGAAGTAGAGCGTGATTTGGCGCGCGGGGTGATTGCGGCGGAAGATGCCGAGCGCACCCGGTCCGAGATTTCACGCCGGATTCTGGCGGCGGATGCGCAGTTGCAGCAAGGCGGGCGCACGGGCGGGCAGCCCAAGGCGCTGGCGATGGGCGTTGCGGGGCTGACGGTTGTGGGGCTGCTGGCGGGGTCGTTTCTGCTTTACCGGCAGCTGGGCGCGCCGGGGTATGATGATCTGTCGCTGAAGACCCGGATCGAGATGGCCAAGGACACCCGCGCCAACCGCCCCTCGCAGGCTGAGGTCGAGGCGAACCGGGCGACACTTGATGCGCCGCTGGGCCAGCCCGCGCCAGAATACGCCGCGCTGATGGACAAGCTGCGCAAGGCCGTGGCCGAGCGGCCGGATGATTTGCAGGGCGTGAAGCTGCTGGCGCGCAACGAGGCTGCGTTGGGCAATTTCGTTGCCGCCCAAGAGGCGCAGGCGCGTGTGCTGACGCTGCTGGGCGATGCTGCGACCGCAAACGATTATGTCGACTATGCCGATACGCTGATTCTGGCGACGGGGGGCTATGTCTCGCCCGAGGCCGAGGCGGCGCTGCTGGCGGCGCTGGCGCGCGATCCGCGTCAGGGGGCTGCGCGATATTACATGGGGCTGATGTTTGCCCAGACCGGGCGACCCGACACGGCGTTCCGGATCTGGGAAGAATTGCTGCGCGAAGGGCCAGCGGATGCGCCGTGGATCGCGCCCATTCGCGGCCAGATCCAGGAGCTGGCGATGCTGGCGGGAGCCGAATTCACCCTGCCGCCCGAAGAGGGTCTGAAGGGGCCGGATGCGGCCGATGTGCAGGCGGCGGGCGAAATGTCGGCCGAGGACCGGCAGGAGATGATCCGGGGCATGGTGAGCACGCTGTCGGAGCGGCTGGCGACCGAGGGCGGCACGCCTGCGGAATGGGCACGGCTGATCGGGGCGTACGGCGTGCTGGGCGAACCGGATCGCGCCCGCGAAATCTGGACCGAGGCGCAGCAGGTGTTTGCGGACAAACCCAACGCCCTGGCCGAGGTGCGCGCCGGTGCCGCGCGCGCCGGGGTGGCGGAATGATCTTTGACGAGATCACCGAGTTCGCCGCCGCCCTGCCCGCGCATCAGGCGCTGATGGGGCTGGATCTGGGCGACAAGACCATCGGTGTGGCGGTGTCGGATCTGATGCATTCGGTCGCAACGCCGCTGGAGACCGTGCGGCGCAAGAAATTCGGGCTGGATGCGGCCCGCCTGCTGGAGCTGATCGAGGCGCGGCGCATTGGCGGCATCGTGCTGGGCCTGCCGCGCAACATGGACGGCTCTGAAGGGCCGCGGTGCCAATCGACCCGCGCCTTTGCCCGCAACCTGAGCCGCCTGACCGAACTGCCGATCGGGTTCTGGGACGAGCGCCTGTCGACGGTGGCCGCCGAACGGGCGCTGCTGGAGGCGGATACGTCGCGCAAACGTCGCGCCGAGGTGATCGACCACGTTGCGGCCTCGTATATCCTGCAAGGGGTATTGGACCGGCTGAGGCACTTGAGGGCAACGACGTGAGCGATGACATCTGGAAGCGCGACGAGATTGCGTCGCCCTGCATCAAGATTTGCGTTATTCACCCGCAGGAGCGGATTTGTACCGGCTGTCTGCGATCGCTGGATGAAATCGCGCAATGGTCGCGGATGAGCCACGAGGCCCGGCGCGAGGTCATGGAGGCCCTGCCCGCGCGCGCGCCGCTGTTGCAAAAGCGCCGGGGTGGACGGGCCGCGCGGCTGAACCGCAGCTGATCAGGCGAATTCGTCGACCGCCACCAGCGACACATCGGACGCCGACAGCGTGCCATAGCCGCCCGTCACCAGCAGCGCGACCTGCCCACCGACCAGCACGGTCGCGTCAGCGGGATCGTCGGAGGATTGGCCAATCTCAATGCTCAGATCACCAGCATAGTCTGTGGGATAGGCCATCACGATCTGGTCTTCGTCCTGACTGTAATCCTCGATCACCGCAGGGTTTTCGGGGTCGATCCAGATACCGGGGGCGAATACATCCATGCCCGCGCCGCCGGTGACGGTGTCGCCGCTGCCGACGAGAAGGAAATCGCTGCCCGCGCCGCCGTCGATCTGATCCGGGTCCAGTTCGTCGCGCAGCTCGTACCCGGTCTCGTCAGAGCCGTCGTAATATCCCGAGATAAAATCGTTGCCGTCGCCGCCATCCAGCGTGTCGGCACCTGCTTGGCCGGAGATGTAATCGTTATCCTCCTGCCCCAGAATCAGGTCGTCGCCGGCGCCGCCCACCATCAGGTCAATGCCGGTGCCGCCGTCGATCGTATCATCGCCGTCTTCACCGTTGATGCTATCATCGCCCGCGCCACCGCGCAGGTCGTCATCGTCGTTGCCGCCGGTCATATAATCGTCGCCATAGCCGCCCTTGAGCACATCGTCGCCATCGCCGCCCTGCACGGTGTCGTCGCCGCCGCGGGCCAAGATCACATCGTCGCCCGTCCCGGAATCGATCAGGTCGGCGCCATCGCTGCCTTCGATGATGTCATCACCGCTGTCCTCATCGGGTGTGGTGCTATCGTCATCGTCATCATCCCCAAAGCCGAACGCCGAGGCCAAAGCAGCAACACCAAAAATCAACAGGAGTTCAATCATAATACAGCCCTCACAAAGTGTTAGTGAGCGAGTAGCGCCCGTGCGCAGGGGGGCACAAGGATTTTCTAGTCTGCGCCTGAGAGCCGGGCACAGTCCCGCCCGCGGGCCGCTATTGCCCCAAAATAGGGGACAATCTTACCAGCCCATCGCCTTGCGCAGCATGTTGAGCGCCACCAGCGTCAGGAACACGGCGAAGATTCGTTTGAGCGGTTTGGGGTCCATCGAGTGGGCCAGTTTCACCCCCAGCGGTGCAGTCATCAGGGTCATGGCGATGGTGATGAAAAACGCCACCAGGTTGACAGCACCGATGGTAAACGGCGGCCGGGTTGCAGCGTCGATCGGCAGGAACAGAAAGCCGACAACAGCAGGCACGGCGATGATCACGCCAAAGCCTGCGGCGGTGGCGACCGCGCGGTGGATCGGGGTGTTGAACAGGCTCATCAGCGGCACGCCGAAGCTGCCGCCGCCGATGCCCATCATCACCGACAGGAAGCCCACGACAGGCGAGGTCAACGCCCGGCCAATTCCCTTGGGCATCGCCTGCCCCAGCCGCCACTCGGCCCGGCCAAAGCCCATATAGGCCCCGACCACCAGCGCCAGAACGCCAAAGATGCCCTGAAGCGTCGCCGAGCGCAGCGATGCCGCCACCAGCATGCCCAGCACCGCGCCGATGGCAATGCCGGGGGCCCAGCCGCGCAGGATCTCCCAATCGACGGCGCCTTTCTTGTTGTGGCTCAGGACCGAGCGCACCGAGGTCACGATGATCGTCGCCAGCGAGGTCGCCAGACAGACCTGCATCAGCTGCGGCCCGTCATAGCCAAGCGTCTGGAAGGCATAGAAGAATGCAGGCACAAGCACGATGCCGCCACCGACGCCCAACAACCCGGCCAGCACCCCGGCCAAACCGCCGATCGCCATCAGCATCACCAGCATCATCAAAAGCAAAGACGTTTCGGGCATATTGCACCTCTCCTGTGTTGCGGCGCAGCCTTACACGGCGCGCGCCGGATCGGCCAGAGGGCCAATATGCGAAAGTGCCTGCTCCACCAGATCGGGCCCCGCGCCGGGCAGGTGCGCCCCTTCGGACAGGACGCGCCGCCATTGCCGCGCACCGGGGCGACCCGCAAACAGCCCCAGCATGTGCCGCGTCACCTGCGCCAGCTTGCCGCCCGCGATCAGGTGCGCCTCGATATAGGGCAGCATTTGCCGGGCCACCACGATCGGGTCGGTCACCGGCCCGTCGCCGAATATTTCGGCGTCAGCGGCACACAGGATATCGGCAGGTTGGTGATAGGCCGCGCGCCCGATCATCACCCCGTCCAGCCCGGCATCAAGGAACGCCTTGGCCTGCGCCAGCGAGGTGATGCCGCCGTTGACCGACAGGTGCAGCGCGGGGAACTCTTTGCGCATCCGCAGCACCAGATCGTAATCCAGCGGCGGAATATCGCGGTTTTCCTTTGGGCTGAGCCCTTGCAGCCAGGCCTTGCGCGCATGGATCGAAAAGCGCTCGCATCCTGCGGCGCTCACGCGGTTCAGGAAGTCCGGCAAGACCTGCTCGGGGATCTGATCATCGACGCCGATCCGGCATTTCACCGTCACCTCGACATCGACGGCGGCGCGCATCGCGGCCACGCAGTCGGCCACCAGCGCCGGGTCTTTCATCAGCACCGCGCCAAACGTCCCCGATTGCACCCGATCCGAGGGGCAGCCGACATTCAGGTTGATCTCATCATACCCCGCCTGAGCCCCCAGCCGCGCCGCCTGTGCCAACTCTTGCGGGTCAGACCCACCCAATTGCAGCGCGACCGGATGCTCCTGTGGGCTGAAGTCTAGCAAATGCAGCGCGCCCCCACGCACCAGCGCTGGCGAGGTGACCATTTCAGTATAAAGCAACGCATGCCGCGACAGCAGCCGGTGCAGATACCGGCAATGGCGGTCGGTCCAGTCCATCATGGGTGCAATGCTGAGCCGAGCGGCTGATTCTGCTTTTGAATTCAGAGACATAACAGGAATTCCGTGTTTTCGTTACTTTGCCGCATTTCCTGTGATTCACCCCGATTTTCGGTGGTTTCCGTGGGTTTTCCGAGAACGCTTGCTACCGAGTAGCAGCTTTTTGCGTGGCCTGCATCCCCAAGTGAGGGGCCCTCCTGAAACACATTCCCACCCATTTCAGGCCTGAACTTCGAAAAAATCCATCATGCGATTTCCGGCCCGAAAAAATCAACACCAGCTCCTCATAATCGATCAAGGAAGAATATCATGTCTCACAACACTCAACATAGTTCCGCGAGCCTTCTTGCAGAAATCTCGCGCAAACAATCTGCCGGCTCACCTTTCACGCTCCCATCAACGATATCCACTGGGACGGCACCAAGAAGTGTGAAAACCTCAAAATCCGAAAAGTCCCCCAAACGCTCAATCGCCCAGAGCAAAATGGCGATACCAAAGCCAGCGGGGAACTCTCCCGAGCGGGCAGATCGCTCTCAAGAACCATTCATCTCTCAACGCTCGGACAACGATGGATCACCACGATACTGCGTGCAAATTCGTCGAAAACAAGATCAAGGATATGTCAGCGCAAGCAAGACCTTTACAACTCTTGAAGCGGCCATGAAATGGCGTGACGACACACTGGCTAAGATTCAACTGGGTTTACTTGTCCCCAAACAGAAAGATGAGGAAACAAAACAAGTCCTTGTCTGCGATCTGTTGCAGCGAAGGAGGGAAAGTGGTCGGCGCTTGGGACGCTCGGCCAATCAAAACTTGGATTTACTGATCAAACATGATCGTTGTCAGGTGCCTGCGTCAACCATCGACCTAAATTGGTTCATTTCCATGGCCGATGACCTTATCGACACAGGGATGCTTCCTCAGACTGCTGCCAGTTACATGGCCATGCTTGCCGCTTCACTCAAATGGGCCGCAGATCGGGAAGCCGATGTGCCATATGACGTCATTATTCGGGCAATGAAAGTTTTATGGGACGATGAAATTCTTGCCCGTTCGGAAGAACGCGAACGCAGGCCATCTCTGACAGAGCTGGATCAAATTTTTAACGCTGTACTTGCCAACAAGCGGCAAAAAATTCCTGTAGTCACCATAAGTGTATTCGCAATTTACTCGTGTCGACGCCTTAGCGAGATTTGCCGGCTTCGCTGGAGCGACCTGAACGTCTCTGAAAGTACGATTCTGGTTCGCCAGATGAAGCATCCGCGAAAAAAGAAACGGCACAACGTACGCGTGAATTTGCCCCCTGAAGCATTGAAGATCATCCTGTCAATGCCGAGGACGTCAGAGTTTATTTTCCCGTATAACCCAAGATCTTTGGGGACCGCGTTTCGTCGTCACCGGCAATTGGTCGAAATTGAAGACCTTCGGTTCCATGACCTACGCCATGAAGGAATTAGCTTGCTGTTTGAGAAAGGTGAGGGTGATCACTTCGTTATGAAGACATCTGGACACCAATCGCGACAATGCTTGGATCGCTACGTCAACGTAGAAAAAACCGGTGACAAATTCGAAAACTGGCACTGGCTGGATTGGGTGATTACCTACTGGAACACAAATTAGGGCTATTACTATTTTGGGGTCGGCGCCATCTTCGCGCCGACCTCAATTCAATTTAACCACCTCTGACAAACTTATTCTCCCGACAGCCTTTCCGCTCGCAAAAGAATGTTCCCACCTCCTTCAAAGAAAACAACTGGAGGCAAAAATGACAACATTCGATATGCTCTTGGCTCATTTTGGCGGCATCCCAATGATCCCACTTGAAGCCGCAGCGCCCTATTGGGGCTATGAACCTGATACTTTGGCAAAGAAAGTAGAAGCCGGTGACGTCCGCCTTCCCTTTTTTCGTCTGGACACAAGTCAGAAGGCAGCCCGCCTTGTGATGTTAAGCGACGTAGCTGAGCTGCTCGACGAGCGTCACCGCGCTGCCAGCGATAATTTCTTAAGCAAATGGGACCAGGAGTGAACGGCGGCGATTTACCGGGGAACTTGCCAATTGAGCAAAGGACAACGTCACGCGGCGGGCCCTCACTGACCACGCATCCCGTTAGTATCCTTGCTTAGCAGTCCTAAAAGATGGATCCGAATAAATTCGGCGGGGTCAAAACTGAGCGCGTTCACCCAAGTACAAAACTCGACGACGTCGAGACGACGCTCACAAATCTCCACCTTTGCGATGAAGGAACGGTTACGCCCCAACAGATGGGCGAGGTCTGTCTGTGACAATCCCCGTTCCGACCGCAACTCGACAAGGGCTGTCACAACCGCCTTATACTCTTTGGTGTGTTGTGCCCCGGCCATGACGCCCCTTTCGCTATAGACACAACCACTTAGCCTATGCTACCGAGTGCTCCCAAAAAGGGAGCAAAAGATGAACAATTGCATTTTCAGTCACCCAGGTGTCCGATGGCCACCACACTCTTGGTACCACCCCGATAGGCTGCTTCTGACGGCCTCAGGGAGCGAAGATAGAGACAGGGAGCGTGTTGAAAAAGCGATGCGGGGTACCGTCTTTTTCAAACGAAGCTTGCATGATATCGCAGGTGAAGGTTTTTCATCCTCAACTCAGCTTTCGACGCCGCAGGCATCCTTATGACAAACCACATGTTAGACGACTACGTGATCCTGGATTTGGAAGCCTCCAGCCTGTGGATCGAAAGTTGGCCAATCGAAGTAGGCGTTACATGGTTTGAACAAAGCAAACCGAATACCTGGTCCTCACTAATCAAACCTGCGCCCATTGGAACAAACAGGATTTCAACGTTTTTTATTCTGCGACACACCGATTGTCCGTAAAGGACCTCCGAGACGCCCCAGAAGCCACGCAGATTGCTCTGACTCTGATCCCGCACATCGCTGGCCGTACAGTCGTATCCGATCAGCCAGACTACATACAGCACTGGCTCGCCAAACTGTTTGAAACGGTCCATTTGGCGCATATAAAGCCAGTCACTTCTTTTGAGGAAGCCAGCAAAGAGATCTTCTCGGATGAAGGACTTCGTATTATCGAAGAGACGCTATCAGGTCAGGCAGAGCCGCGTCGTGCAGGCCCTGACAGTGCGCGGCTTGCATCCGGATGGGAAGCGGCGCTCAGGGTGGAAAACAAGCGTTCTACATTGGAAGACAGCCCACCTAATCCGTGACCTATGGCAGGACTTACACAAACCTGCGTGATACTCTGTACCCTCAGGCCTTAAATTGCCAGCTTTCCGGATATGTCGCAGTATCTTAGCCCTCGCGCACACCCAGACTACCCTGCTCCCAGTGTAATCCGTTTACCGTTCCGCCAAGTGAAACGCATATCTATCGCACCGACCCGAAAGGCTTCTTCATGTCGTCAGACTATCTAAACCTCTCAGACTTGCCCCAAGCCATCCTTCGTCCGCTTGGGGTCGATGAGGTTGCAGCAGTCATTGGGGTATCACGCAACACCATGATCCGTGTGGTCAAAAATGGCACCATGCCAAAGTCGGTATTTTGCCGGTCCAAGGGCACCTCAGCACCGGGTGCGCGATCCATGATGAGGCCCATTGCATGCCCAATGGCGTATTTCGATGTGACTACAGGCCCTCTTCTTAGCAGTCAGATGCGACGTCGGATGATCCAACAAATTGGCAAGATTCTGCGAGGAAACGCGCCCAACGAGGCCTTCGAGATAGGAGCGTTGCGCATCGATCTGCCGATTTCGATCTCGCAGGCCGTGTTGCGGATGGCTTCCCTCGCGACCGCTGAGGCTGAGGTGATCTATGATCCAAGAATCCGGGATGGCCTGCCAGTGATAAGGGGAACCAGAATTGGGGTTTATGAAATAGCCGACCTCTCCAAAGTTGAGGCTGACGATTGCATACTTGAACAGTTCCCCAGCCTCACGCGCACGCTTCTTGAGCATGCAAAGCTCTACGCAAGTGCCCATCCACTTGCCCGCCGCAAGGGACGATCCGATCGGCCGCGCCCCCCAAACCTCAGAACTTACTCGATCAGCAAAAATCTATTGTCCTGATCGGGTCATACCGCCCCGTCCATTTAACGGACGTCGTGAGAATGGCTTGGAGTGCATTCGCTTGTTTCACAGGTATTTTGTGTCGAAAGACTTTGGATGGAAACGGGATTTACGGATGCGAAGACAGAGCTCCCCAATCGTTTCAGACAGGCTTCAGCGCCTGACACTCAGCGCGCAATAATCAGTGCTCCCAGGAGCTGCCGGCCAATGGGGTATCAAAGCTTGACAGCGGCCCCCCCTGTCTTGAAAAGACCATCATGATTGGCCGCGCGCAGTCGCGGCCAAACGCGGTATTCTTCGGTATTCTCGGCTCTATACCAGTATAGAACGCAGCATACCGGGGCATACTCACACTCGAAGGCAAGGCACCAAACATCTTGCAAATGAATAAAGGTCAGATTCGGGAACTGCCGACGTATTGAATCCCTCTGTCTGATCGATGATGCTCGGTTCCGCTGCGCTTCGGGCCCCCATTCATCTGCATGATATAGGGCCTTGCAGCCGCATTGAAAAATGCCCCAAAACAATTTCAAAGCTTCCAATGCAAAGATACCGGGGAGTTTTTGCGTCTTTGCGGGGAATCTTTGCGTCGCACTGGGGAGTTTTTGCGTCTTTGTGGGGAGTTTCTGCGTCGCAACGGGGAGTTTCTGCGTCGCGCCCTCTGTAAGGGTATGATTTCAAACACCTAATCAGCCCCTGAATCAAGAAGAATCATGAATCTATTAGAAAGAGGCGGCACAATAAAAATTGTGCTCGCCGTTTTTCCTTTTCGGAAAAGGATTTCATATACTTTTTGTGTTCAGCAGATGCATCCGCCAAGCGGGAATCTGGGTTGAAGCATTGCGGCGCGCAGCAATGTGGCAACTCGGGATCCTGCTTGAAAACACAAACGTCGCTGTTGCGACCATGCGAGTGCTTTTTCCCTTTCGGGGCGAAGCGAGTTCGGGGCCTCGTGCCCCATATCGTGGCGAAGTCGAACCGGCCGGAGGCTTCCTGGGGAAACAAGCGTTTAGGGCGCGCACTAATGCAGGTTTCCCCTGCCACACCTACGAATTCACATGGCTGTTTTGCCATGACTGATTTCTTTGAAGATCAGCAGCAGGCAGTAAAACAAACGCTGAAATAGATCGGGCGTTGGACTGCCACCAACAGACTTGGGTAGCTTGCTACTCAGTTACAGACAAATTTGAATTTTTGTCTGTAACCATGGTCTTCGGTCAAAGGTCCTCAGGCCATGCTCTCTACTGTTACAAGGGACCAGCTCAAGAGGGCCGTAGTACAAGCTTTGCTTGCTGAGGGTCATACACAAATTGGGTGATCGTACCGTCCTTGATCTTCTGAACGGCTTCATCGATTGCGAAGAGTGGCACCAGGAACCATTCTCGTGGCACGACAGGGCGGCCAAATCGGTCTTCGATTTGAATGTCGAGCCGTGCACTGTCAAATATCCGGTGGATCAGGTTTTCGAGCCTGGTTTGGTTGATGTTGTAAAGCTCGTATGTTGCCACAATATCGACCTGTGCCATCAAGAATGTTGGCTGCAAATGTGCACCCGCGATCCGTTTTTCGACACTCATTGTCGTAACGCCAATCTTGTGCACTAAATCACGGTTCGCAGCGACGGTCGGGTTGTCGGACCTACTGCGCAGCACGTAGATTGCGCCGGTGGTATCGTCCCCCTCCTCTGGAGCGTCCGAGAACAATGGTCCAGCCAGAGGCTCTGTGATCCGTCGGCCTGCTTCATCGCTGTTCAACGCCCGTTGCAAAGAACGCATGAGCATTTTGCTTTCGGTGCCATTGTCAAAGACAACCCGTAGCCGGGCATCTGTCCGACCTTGGTCCGTGAGGGTCACCTCGCCCATTTCGGCAACATAGGCTTTCTGCCCATGTACAATGAAGAACCGTCCATGCTCAATTTCAGCTTTTAACTCAAAAGGACGGGTCTCCCTTTGACCACTGTCCAATTCACGCTGAACCTTTTCGAACAACGGCTGGAACTCATCGAAATCCTTGCATTCCTCCCGATTGGCAACATTCTCTGCGGCCTTCTTTTCCGACGCGGAGCGGACATGCTTGAGCTCGGTTATTGCTGAAGGGGCGATGTCCACACCAAGTTCCGCGAGCAAGGCGTCGTCGTCCATATCATCGCTCTGGTCCATAGCAGGCGGCCTGCTCAGCAGCCCTTGATGATCAAGAGGTTCAAGGAGATCACATGCTTCCGACAACTCGCGCAGGCGGTCTAACCTAACTGCGTATAGTCGCTCGAAGATATCGCCACCTGGTGAATGCCCAGGTAAGCGCTCATGGTCGGCAACAAACTTCTGGATGTCCTCGAAACCCGCGATGATCCGTTCTTCACGCGGCGTTCTTTTGGCCTGCTTCTTCTGCTCGATCTCAACCCCGAGCTCAGCAAGAAGAGCATCATCGTCATCTGTGAATTCACTGGGCATTCATCGCCTCCTGCTTCATCCGCGCCAGATATGCGACACCTTCAGCCATTTTCTTTTCCCATGCGTCCGAAGAGGTCAATGACGGCAAAACGCCTCGTTCTTGCTTAAACTTCAAGGCCCGCTTGGCGAGATCCCGGGCCTCCTCTGGGGTAAGCTTGATCTTCTTGGCCTCGATGACAGCAGCGACCTGCTTTAGGCTATCTTCGCTCATGGTCTTAGCCAGAATCGCATAGGCCTCGCTGAAGGGGTTGATGCGATCGATGAGGTCGATATCAAGATCGCGGACATTCATTGCGAACTGCCGGACCCCAGTCACAAAGGCCGTGTTGGCCTGCGCTTCTGTGTCATCGCCCAGCAAGGTCTTCTTGGCTTGTTGCGTGAAGTTCAACGCCGCGACAGCGTGTTGTCGCACGGCTTCCTGATCTTCCGCATCAAGTTCGGGGAATTTGGATTGCACAATTTTGCCCATCCGGACTTGGGTGAGTTCTTCCGGTACAAGCTCTTCATCAAACAGCCCGCGCTCTATGGTGGTTTTATCCTGGACAAAGGCCGTGATGACCTCGTTCAGATCGTTCTCGCAGATCCGGCTGGCCTCTGGGCTCTTGGGCTGCGTCAGACCCTTGATCTCAATCTGGAACTTGCCGCTGTCCTCATTGAAACCGACATTGCACTTTTCCGGATCGAAGCCCCCCTTACCGTAGTCAAAACCTTCCTGCGCCGTATTGGTGGCAACCTTCGGCTTGAACTCGAACTTGGGTGTCAGCACCTGCTCCATCAAAAGGCTGGCGGCGATGGCCTTGAGAGTGTCGTTAACAGCCTCCTTAACGGCCTCCTCCGAGGCATCAGGCTCCGCGATGAGGTTCGTGAAGCGGGAATGGGTCTTGCCCTTGGCATCCCGAGTTGCACGCCCGATGATCTGCACGATCTCGGTCAGGCTGGACCGGTAGCCGACCGTCAGCGCATGCTCACACCAGATCCAGTCGAACCCTTCCTTGGCCATGCCAAGCGCGATGATGATGTCTACGTGCTCGCGGTTGTTCTTCTGCTTGGGATCTTTCAACGCCGCAGAAACCCGCTCGCGCTTGGCGGCTTCATCATCCACCAAATCCGCAACCCGCAGCACACGCCCATCGGGCTGTTTGATCAGCTGAAACCCAGTCTCAGCATCGGTCCCCTGCCATTCCCCCAAAGCATCCAGGATATGCTCAACCTCGCGATGTTTGTCCTTGGTGCTCTCGCGGGAGTTCACATTGGGGATGTGCAGGATTGTCTTCTCATCCGGGTCCAAGACCTTCAACAGGTCATCCGCATAGGAACCGCTGTAGAAGAAGTACCCGATGTCCAGCGTTTTGAGGTAGGTATAGCCGCTAAGCTGTTCATAGTAGGTATAGGTGACTGTCTCGAACTTGGCCTCGTCTTCTGGCCCCAACACAGCCTCTGTATCGCCACGAAAGTAGGAACCGGTCATGGCAACGACATGCAGTTTATCGCGGGCGATCATGGCTCCCAGATGCGCGCCCAGCTTGTTATCAGGGTTGGCCGAGACATGGTGGAACTCATCCACTGCGATCAGCCGGTCGTCAAAGGCTTCGATCCCGAATTTATCCACCGCAAAGCGGAAGGTGGCATGGGTGCAAACCAGGATCTGATCATCGCTATCGAGGAATGAGCGCACCGACCCGACCTTACCGTCATCGCCCCCGGGCGCATTGCACAGGTTCCAACGCGGCGCGACGGTCCAATCGGCCCAGAAGCCGAACTTGGTCAGCGGCTCATCGGCAAAGCTCGACCCGATGGATTTCTCGGGAACCACGATGATCGCCTGTTTGAGGCCCTGGTTGTGCAGCTTGTCCAGCGCGATGAACATCAGCGCCCGGCTTTTCCCCGAGGCAGGCGGCGATTTGATCAGCAGATACTGCTCGCCCCGCTTCTCATAGGCGCGTTCCTGCATGGCGCGCATGCCCATTTCGTTGGACGTGGTTGAGCTGCCATTGGCAGGATAAGAAACACAGACAGAGGGAACGGGTTTGGTCATTGGGAAATCCTGTAATCTTGTAAAAATCGTATGGCCCATGCCGGCGGGGTCGGCCAATGGCGATACCCCTTTTCGTGCCAAGTTATACTGGCATCTCCGATCAGGTTGTTATCCTGCAAATGCCGCACCAAGGCATCGTGATCGTAAAGGTAAGCATCGTCCCCATGCAAAAACGCCACGTGGATCTGCTTACCCAGATATTTGCGGTCGATCATCAACCGCCCTTTGAGTTGCACCTTTAGAAAGGTCTCACCATCCACATGCACCGCGATGAAATCAGCGCCCTGCCAGTCATCGGTCAAACGGATGCAGTTAAACCCGTAATCGGCCATGCGCGCCGCGATCTTGTGGAAATTGTAGTTTTCCTGCTGACGTGAATTCAACTCGGGATAAGGTACGGCAGTGAACATATTAGGCAGACACCTTCGCGTTCATCTTAATGTGCACGTCGCATTTGAAGCACGCCGCATCGCGTTGGGAACACCCAATCATTCCGAACTCTCTTCCTGGCCGTGCGATACGAACTGAGGCAAAACCTTAGCAACAACGTCCATCTCGGCCTCAAAAGACTTCAGGGCCTTCTTGATGGCATTTGAGATCTTGTCGTGGTCATGGATGTCATCGACTGCAAAGAAGTTTTTCTTGAAGAACTTTGAATACTTTTTGCCCTCGTCGGCCGCGCCACGTTGAAAACCAATTGTTGTCAGTGATTTCTTCTTGGCCACTTCCGTAATGGCAGCAATCAAGTCACGCCGGAAATCATGATCGCTTAGGGGACCAACCTCCGCGTACAGGCGAACCTGACCACTGGCCCCATTTGCATCACTTGTAAGCTGGACCCAAGTGATGAGGGGGAAGCCTGCCCACCAGTTTTCACACCCATGCCACCAATATTCATCACCCCCAAATGCATCGTACCAAGCCTTTGGCAAAAAGCTGAATGAATGAGCATCCGAGTGGTTAAAAATAAATTCCCGTTTTCCAACTTTGATTACTGCTTCGTCTTCAAGGTCTTCACCAAACACCGCATCACACGCAAAGGAGAAGTCTGTGCTCTTTCCATGTTCCACGATAAAATCAAGCGCACGTCTGTGATCACGGTAGAGCTGCCGCGCCAGTTTCTCCATTTCGGCTTGCTCATTGCTCATGCCTGTCGCCTCTCGAATAACGTCTAAATAATGCTGCAAAAAAGTTTGGACTTCCGGCGTCAACGGCAGTCGACCCGACAAGGCGGTTTGGTCCAACAACTCGCAGATGGCACCATACTCGATCGGCGCATATCGCTCGTCTTCCGGATCTTCCTCCCAAAGGGTCAAAAAGATCCCGCGCACCAAGTGAAAGCTATCCGATCCCATAAAAGTCGCATCTACCACGTCCATATATCGTTTCAGCTGGTTGCTATGCTGACCACTGTCGAATTTGTTCTCGATCACAAAAACCCAGCCGTTGCGTGGGCTTAGAACAAGCAGATCGATGTTGCGCCACTCACGCCTGATTTCGACGTCCATCATGTCCGCCTGCGAGACATCCAGCGCGGTTGGCCGTGCCTTACTGTCATCGCCGCGCAACGCCTGGGCCAGAAACGCCTTGAGGAAGGTATCTCCCAACCCATGGGTTTCCTGAGGGTTCAGCAACCAGCCAAGGATGGCAGAGTGCCGGATTTCCATCCGCTCCATGCCCATGGTCTTAATGGGGTTAAAGCGGCTGAGGTGGGCGCGGATATTGTCCAAATCAGCATTGTTGACGAACAGGCTTTCCAAATCGTCCAATGTCGGCAAATGCGCGTCGTTGTTGTCGAGGCTCATACCGGCACCTTCGTGTTCATTTTGGTGTACATGTCGAACAGCTTTTCCAGCCGCTCAGTGTCGTTTCTAAAGCGGCGGCCGATGTAGATGCGCTCCAAGGTTTCGTCGTTGCGGTCGTGGGCGGCGCGGAGGTTTTCGGGCATAGTTTCGGGATTGTAGAGATCGGCGATGGTTGCGGGGAAATGCGCCTCGCGGGCCAAAAGGATATCTTCGGCGCAGCGGGTCAGATCCTCGCGGTTCTTTTCAGTGAGTTTGGGGACGGGGAAGGTGTTCCAGCCCATTGTGTTGGAATAGCGGAAATCGGTTTTCATCTTGCCGCAGACTGTGGCGATCCACGCTAAGTGCAAGCGAGACGCCACAAGTGCCATCGCCCAAAGAGGAGCATCATACATGCCGAAAGCGTAATTGACGATTGCATTCTCAGGTAGCAAACCAACAGGGAAAAACTCTCGATTTTCAGAACTCACAATCGGCAAAACCATAGCTTGAGAATATTTTGGGGATCGAATTTCAACAAACCGATGCGGTTGTTTTGACCAAGCCTGCGTCGCCTTTTTAGGGCTGGCCAGTCTGTTTGCCGCTACCCGTGACAAGCGTTCCAAAAGCATTTTGCTTTGCTTAGCTACCTCGATATCAGTGTCTTCAATCCAGAAGCAATATCGTGCATGAGATTTAATGAACTCCTGTCCGCCGAACATGGGACGCACGAACTGTGAAGCGATAGGATCAAGACCTGCTATCTCATCTTTCTCCAAAATGAGATACCCACCATCTTTTGCGAAGTTTCCTAATAACATCTCTGGAATAGCGGAAATAGGCTTGCTGCGTGACTGTACGTAAACAGGTTGGCCAGGAGCCAGATAGGGCGTGATAGATTTGGCAACTACGGAAACTGTTTTGCCTTTATTGTCAGTAGTGTAAACGAATTTCTCCTGTCGTGGTACATTTGAAATACCAACAATAACTACCATTACACCAGCATTGTGACTCGCCAGATTACTCCACTTAAACGAGGTATGGGCGAAGATTATTTCTTGCGTCTCAGCGGAAATGATAGGCCAAAGAACTGGGACCTGCTGGCCTTGGCAAATAGAGTTGGTAGCAACAAATGCGGCAGAACATTCTGTATGGCGGCCAAAATCCGCCGCCTTCACGAACCAAGCTCCGACATAATCCAAAGATTTCCATTTCTTCGTTCTACCTGAAAGGAGATCCTCCATCTCTTCTTTTTGCGAGGAACTTTGTTTTTTGTCTCCTACGTAAGGCGGATTCCCACAAATATACGTCTCCCCGCCCTCATTCTCGAAATCAATCTGCGCCTGATCCAGCGGGCTTTGAAACAGATCCTCGGATTGAAACTTCACCCCCGTCCCCGTAGGCGGGCAGATTGACAGCCAGTCAAGCCTTAGGGCGTTGCCGCAGGTGATCCAGTTCTGGCTGTCCAGCGGCAGGAATTCGGCCAGCGCCTCTTTCTGGCCGCGATAAATCACGTCGCATTGGTATTCCGCAATGATCAGCGCCAGCCGCGCAATCTCGGCCGAGAAATCGCGCAGCTCGATCCCGCGGTAGTTGGTCAGGGGGATGTCCGTCTTGCGGTCCGCCTCCCCTCGCCTCTCGTTGATCACAGCCTCGATCGCGCGCAATTCCTTATAGGCGATGACAAGGAAATTGCCCGACCCACAGGCCGGATCAAACACACGGATCTTGGCAATGCGGGCGCGCAGATTGGCCAGCTTGCGCACGCTGTCCCCCGCCTCCTCCAGCGCTGCGTTCAGATCATCCAGAAACAGCGGGTTCAGCACCTTCAGGATGTTCGGCACAGAGGTGTAGTGCATCCCCAGGACAGAGCGTTCATCCTCATCCGCGACGGCCTGGATCATGGAGCCAAAGATGTCGGGGTTGATCTTGGTCCAGTCCAGCCCGCCGATATGGCTTAGGTAGCGCTGCGCAATCTTGGAAAAGTGCGGCACCTCGGTGCTGCCCGAAAACAGCCCGCCGTTCACATAGGGAAAGGCATCGGCCCAGCGGGGCAGATTGGCGGCGGCGCGGTCCGGGATGGCGGTGTTCATCGCGCGGAAGATTTCCGAGATGACCTCGTGCGTGTTAGAGCCATCGCGGTTCGACATCTGGTCCACGGTGGCGGTGAACAGGTCTTCGCCATTCAGGATGTCGGTATCCTCGGCGAAAAAGCAGAAGATCAGCCGCGCCATGAAGTGGTTCATGTCATGGCGGCGCTCGGCAGTGCCCCATTCGGGGTTGTCCTTCAGCAGTTCGATATAGAGGCGGTTCAGGCGGCCCGTGGCCTTGATATCGAAGGCGCTCTCGCGGATTTGCTTGACGGTTGAGATGCCCGCCAGGGGCAGGAAGAGGCCGAAATGATCGGGGAACTGCTGAAAGGTACAGGCGACGGTTTCACCGCCGATCAGGTCCTCGGCCTCGAACTCCTGACCATCGGTGGCGAGGATGAACTTGGCTTTGAACTTTGTGGTGGCCGCGCTGTTCTTGAGCGCCACGAGGGTGTGGGAGACCGCGCCAGGGGCGCAGGCGGCGATATGGATGTTGTTGCGCTGGAGGATGCCGCCCAGATCGGATTTGTTCGTGTCGCCCTTGCGCAGCTTCTTGATCTCGGTGGCTTTGCGCCCGAAGGCTTCCAGGAAGGCAAAGGGGAACTCAGCCGCATCGAAGGGCGCCTCAGCAAGCTCAGAGATGGCCTGTTCGATCTCAACCGGGTTCATTTACATCTCCTCTCGCGGCGACGTCTCAATGATGATGGCGTCCGCATAAGATCCGTTACCGGACCTCTGTCTGTCTTTCCACGGGTCGTGGGCTGGCTGGCGCGGGTCATAGGTTGGCGTCAACGGCTGATGGACAACGGCCATTGTTCGAGCGCCAGCGGGCCCTGCCCCGCACCGCTGTTATTTTTGTAGCGGCGCAACAGGTGGTTAGCAATCTGGAATGAAGACCATGTGCAAACCAATTCGGGCAAAAAGATTCTTCGTCTCAAATAGAAACGGCCAATATCTGATTTGAAAGCGATAAAGCCAGAACCGTTGGACCGTAAAAGGGAACCCCGAGCCGCACAGACCAATCTCCGCACGACGAACGTGACGCCGCAGATAAGGCACCCCCCACTGGAGTTCATGTGCAAAAGGAGACCATTCAATGCGCAATTCCCCCCCTTACGATCCCGTCCAGGCGGTTCACGACGCCATGGATCAAACCCTGTCCTGCGTCATCTACTCAAGCAGCCCAAAAGCTCCGCTTCACTCGCTTGCACTTCGCTGCGCCGCGATAAGCAAGAAGAAGCCGCTCACACCTGGAGAGGCGACGGCCAAGTCCACACCCAGCAACACTGAAAACTGCCAGTATGGTCGGTTTTCATTTCTCACCCGACCGGACGATACCAATCTCCTTAGTACCAAATTGGAGACACGGCATGACTACGACACGACAATGCAACCTAATCGACCAAACTCTGGCCGGTCCCTTCGGAGCGCTGCCTCTCGCAGATTTTCTGGACAGGAACGGCAGGCGCTGGGAAGGCAGTGACCTGCCGCAACACGTAAAAAAAATGCCCAGCGGCCAGTGCTTTCGAAACGCTTGGGAACTGAGCCTCCGTCATGGCTTTCCATACTGTGAAGGATACGGTTGGGACATCAAACTGGGCGCGCAGCCGTTCTACCATGCTTGGAACCTCTGCCCTAAATCTGAGTGCATCATTGATCCCACGTGGGCTATCGGCAATGGAGCGATCTACCTTGGCGTCGAGCTCACCCCAAAACAACTGATGCGGATCGTCGATCTCACCGGCTGCTTCGAGGTCTTGCAAAGTGGCCGACGCGCTGCCCTCGCGCTTGTCAGTCAAGTTCTTGATCTGAAGCCAGAAACGGTTGAATAAGCCGCCCTGGCCTCAAGTTGTAGCGTCGAAAGAGACGGGGAACTAAAATTTTGGTGGGACGCCCCTGGCTGACTTGGGCGTCTGTCGCCGGCCCATTGCCAACTTTTAGGTCATCTTTCGGTTTCTTCGGTTGCAAACACCGCTCTGCGGACGTTCGCCGCAAACCTAAAAACTGTACTCGCTCAAACTAACAGAACGAAGATGCAGAACCCTTTTACAATCTTGAATAAATGACCGTGCACACTGCTTGCCTCAAGGCCTTGAGTGCTTACATGCGGTCAAGGATCATTCCATACGAATCTATCGCAACATTTTGAAACGGAAAAAAATGATGATCAATTTTGTTGCCCCACTGGGAGGCCAGACAATCGGCAAAGCAGCAAGTCCAGAAGATGCTTGGTGGCTTTGTCGTCGCTATGGTCTGAAGCCATTGCCTTTGAATGA
Organism: Thalassovita taeanensis; assembly: GCF_900110775.1. Classification (GTDB taxonomy): domain Bacteria; phylum Pseudomonadota; class Alphaproteobacteria; order Rhodobacterales; family Rhodobacteraceae; genus Litorimicrobium; species Litorimicrobium taeanense. The sequence goes on from NZ_FOEP01000010.1 coordinate 127,406, forward strand.
TGCATCAGCTGTGAACTTTCAAGAGGATGCTGAGAATGGAGCAAAAGTGTGGAGGGTTCCCTGCGAACATTCCCAATACCCGTATGATCGTGGCGCCTTTGAAAATCGGCGTCGTGATGGTTTGGCGACATTAGATAACGGCCTTCCTGCTTGGCCTGTTGCGGAAGAAAATGGGATAGCATTCCAAACTTTCAGACAAAGGCTTAAACGAGGCTGGTTGGGTGAAAGAGCAGCAACTGAAGGTGTGCGGGAAATAGCCCATGATCCGGATGATGAATGGGAAGTCGTCGCGCTGGAAAACGGAATATCTGTTCGCGCATATCGTAGCCGTGTTCAGGCAGGTTGTCCTGAATCTATCGCCGCCACAATGGGAATAAGCTGGCGGAACTGGTAAGATTTCACTCTTAGTGAGCACAACGGCCCACAGCCGACATTCGTTCGTGGTCGTCGTCACTATGATGCGGAACGTCGAAGGAGACATTCGCTGCGGGCTCAAAGCTGATAGAACGGCACAACTCACCCTGAGCAAACGAAGAAAGCAATGAGGCCTGTCGTGCGCCGCCAGATATAAAAGAAAAGAGCAATCGCTGCGCACTCAATCCAATCTCTGATTGCGGTTAGGAGAGCTGGTAACTATGCTTGTTGAGAGCAAAAAGGTGTTGTTGGGGCGTATTTTTTAGACATCGAAATATTAGGATCGGAGTGCATGAAAGGTATGGCTTTCCGCTCCCCAAAATAAGCCTCGAAAGAGGAAACAGGTGTTTGATGACAGATTTCATTGAGACAAAGGCGCTGGAGCAAGAGCTTGAAAGAGTCTCAAAGACACTGGATGTCGAAGCAGGTGCGCACAAGGCTCCACTGAACAGCCTGTCAGATTCCGATTTTGAGCTATTGCTTTGGAGCCTTTACAAGCAGAATTCTGGTACAGCAGGATATTATGACAAAGCAACGCTTATGGTTGCAGGAGCAGACGGTGGGCGGGATGTCTGGCTTACCAAGAACGGGAACCCTGCTGGACTGGTTCAGTGCAAGAGACTTAAAGCGGCGTTTAGTCGCCCGGCGGCCTTAAGGGAAATCATTAAGTTCATTCTCTTCGCTGAATTGGACCCAAGTCTTCTCAAGAATGGACTACCGTTCAAGTATTCTCTTGCAGTTTCAAGTGATCCAGCAAAAACGGCAGTCGACTTTTTTACCTCACCATTACAATGGTTAGAAAAAAATGATGTCGCAGTATCGAGCTATCTCGATGATGTGATTGGCGATTACGAGAGCTTTAAGGGCTTTACTGTTGCGGACAAATTGGACCGTGTGAAGCTTCAGCTTGAGACGTTTTCTTATGAGCTCATTCGGCCTTCCGATATTGATACAATGTTGGATGAACGTCCCCGAATAAGGGAACGGTTTTTCCGAGTTCGCCTTGTCCATAGTGAAGAGAAAATCGAAGGTTATCTTGAGCGTATTTCCGGAGGGCAGAGATTTGGACAGCCAGTAAGTGACAAAGATCGTGGAGTGTTGGACGAGGCACTTCAAGGAAAGATTGAAGAGCTACGTAAATCGCGGTTTTTTCCCGGAAGCGATACCACTGCTTCGGCGTTGAGAATACTCAAACAGCTCAAGGATGGAGATTTTAGTCAGGGGTCGGCTCAAGTTCGATCAAATGCATTTGGTGCTTGTGGGCGCTGGTTGTCACGGTCAGAGGAAAAAGAGGTTGCTGAAGAGGCTATTAAGCAGTCCAAAGCTCTTGGTGAGTGCAACGACGCAGTCATCGCCAAGGCATTCTTGACTGAGCCCAAGGATTGGACGGAATGCCTAAAAGCGCTTGCGCCACTTGATAATCCTGAAAAAGTTACGGCCGCCCTCATGGCAGTCAAACACGGCACGGACTCCGAGCAAGCTTTGCAATGGTTTCATGACGCAGATTTTGCCCCAACAAATATTGATGCAGACGGCAAAGTGGTTCTCCTGAGTTGCCAGTTAGACGCCCAGAACTGGGACGCGGCCTATTCGTTAGCGATCTCACTGCAGGAAGAAGATTTTTCTCAGGCTCCAGCTCTCCTCCACTTTGCTGGTCTTGCGCGCCTCTTGACCGTCTTGCCAGAGGAGTTTCGGGATGCTGACCTGAGCCCCAAGCTTCCCCCAGCTCTGCGCGGAGTCCTTAGGGTTAAATCTTTGTCGTTAGGCCGCCATCTTGTCCATCGCCTTTCTCTGCAAAAATTCCATTGGCGTCAGGTTGCCTAAGGCTGAATGGGGTCTGCGCCAGTTGTAGTCCTCCTGCCATTCTTCGAGCGTTTTGCGAGCCTCGGCCAATGTGCCGAACAGCGTTTCATTGAGGCATTCATCACGTAGCTTGCCGTTGAAGCTTTCGATGAAGCCGTTTTGTTGAGGTTTTCCGGGTGCAATGTAATGCCAATCGATGCCTGTATCTTGAACCCATTTGAGGATCGCCATGCTGGTGAGCTCGG
>NZ_FOEP01000002.1 GCF_900110775.1 Thalassovita taeanensis
TGATCTGTTCATCCGTAAATCGTGCCTTCATTTGTCCGTCCTTTTGTTGGGCGGACTCTACACAAATTTGGAGGAGTTTTAGGGGCTCAGGTCACCCCGTCCCGAACATGGCTGACCCGCCCCCGCAGAATCGACCTGAACCTGGATGGCGCCCCGTACGGCGCCGGACGGTTTATCTTGATCGTGCGCGGCTCGGCCCGAAGTTGGGCCTCATCGCTGGGCCGGTGAAGTGGCGGGACAAACAGGAGCAGCACAAAGACTGCCCACAAGACCGGACGCCCCAGCATCCTGATCCTGCGCATCCAGCGCTGCCTGCGCCTGCGCGCGGCGAATCTGCGATAAACGTCAGCCATGCCAACACACTGGCACCCTCATCGGGCAAAAATTTGACCGCAACGTATTTCAGGAAAATTGAGCGCGCTTTGCGCGCACCGTCCGAGCCCTTCGGGCATTTTTTTCGCCTTCGGCGAGAGTATTTAGTCAGAAAGAAACACACAAATCAGCAGCGCATGCGGTGTGTCCCCAGCGTTTCTTTCTGATAGAAATACTCCCGCCGGAGGCACCGCGACGCGCGTCAGCGCGGCGCAAAACCTATAGAGCGGCGGGCAACGCCCGCCACCGCTGGATCAAAGGTTTTCAGGTTGTGGCATACCCAGAACGTGATATCCGCCGTCGACGCGAATGATCTCTCCGGTGGTGCAGGCCCCCGCGTCAGACGCAAGGTAGACGGCGGTCCCGCCCACGGCTTCCAGTGTGGCGTTGCCACGCAGGGGCGCGTTCTGGTCCGTGTGTTTATAGGTCTTGCGCGCGCCACCGATCGCCGCCCCGGCCAGCGTTTTCATCGGGCCGGGCGAGATTGCGTTGACGCGGATGCCCTCGGGGCCAAGGTCATTCGCCAGATAGCGCGTAGCCGATTCAAGCGCCGCCTTGGCCACGCCCATCACATTATAGAACGGCGTGACCCGGTTCGATCCCTGATAGGTCAGCGTCAGGATCGTGCCGCCGTTTTCCACCATCAAGGGATGCGCGCGGCGGGCGACCTCGATCAGCGAATAGCACGAGATATCCATCGAGTTTTTGAAGTTCTCACGGCTGGTGTTCAAAAAACGGCCTGTCAGCTCAGTCTTGTCGGAAAACGCAATCGCATGCACCACGAAATCAATCGTCGGCCAGCGCGCGCCCAGTTGCGCAAAGGCGGCATCCAGCGAGGCGTCGTCGGTTACATCGACATCGACCATGAAATCCGATCCGACGCTGGCGGCCAGCGGCTCCAGCCGCTTGCCAAATGCGTCGCCCTGATAGGTAAAGGCCAGTTCAGCCCCCGCCGCGTGCATCGCGCGGGCAATGCCCCAGGCGATAGAGCGGTCGTTGGCGACGCCCATGATCAGGCCGCGTTTGCCCTGCAATTGTCCGGTCATGTCATCCTACCCGTGAAATTTCGACAGCAACATCGAGCCATTGGTGCCACCAAAGCCGAAGCTGTTGGTCATCACCGTATCCAGCCCCGCGCTGTCCACGCGCGCGGTGGCGATCTCGCCTGCGTCAATCGCCGGGTCGAGTGTTTCGACGTTGATCGAGGGCGCAATGAAATCGTTTTCCAGCATCAACAGGCAATAGATCGCCTCCTGTGCGCCGGTGGCGCCCTGACTGTGGCCAGTCATCGATTTGGTCGAGGAAATCAGCGGTGTGCTGCCGCGGCCAAAGACCCGGCGAACGGCTTCGACTTCGCCGACATCGCCGACCGGGGTCGAGGTGCCGTGCGCGTTGATATAGCCGACCTTGCGGGCCGGATCGAGCGATTGCAGCGCCAGCCGCATCGCCCGCTCGCCGCCCTCGCCCGAGGGCGCGACCATGTCATGACCGTCCGAGGTGGCAGCATAGCCCGTCACCTCGGCATAGATCTTCGCGCCGCGGGCCAGAGCGTGCTCCAGCTCTTCCAGCACCAGAATGCCGCCGCCGCCGGCGATGACAAACCCATCGCGGGTCGCATCAAACGCCCGCGAGGCTTTTTCCGGTGTGTCGTTATATTTCGATGACATCGCGCCCATCGCGTCGAACAGGCACGACAGGGTCCAGTCGAGTTCCTCGCCGCCGCCCGCGAACATCACGTCCTGCTTGCCCATCATGATCTGTTCGGCCGCGTTGCCGATGCAATGCAGGCTGGTCGAGCAGGCCGAGGTGATGGAATAGTTGATGCCCTTGATCTTGTAGGCCGTCGAAAGGTTCGCCGAGATTGTCGAGGACATGCATTTGGGCACTGCGAAAGGCCCGATCCGCTTGGGGCTGCCATTGTTCAGCACCGTCTGATGCGCGATCAGCATCGAAGAGGTCGACGGCCCGCCCGATCCGGCCACAAGCCCGGTGCGCGGGTTCGACACCTCGGCCTCGGTCAGGCCGGAATCGGCAATCGCCTGCCCCATCGCAATATGGGCATAGGCAGCCCCCGGCCCCATGAACCGCAGCGTGCGCTTTTCGACATGCTCGGTAATATCCAGATTGACCGCTCCGGCGACCTGGCTGCGGAACCCGTGCTCTTTCATCGCCTCATTGGCGGTGATGCCCGATTTCCCCGCCATCAAAGAGGCCAGAACCTCTGTGGCGTTATTCCCGATGGACGAAACAATGCCCAGTCCTGTGACGACGACGCGGCGCATGGCGCTCTCCTTTTACTGGGGTCGGGGCGCGGCGATGGCCCAACCAACCCGAATGCTCAAATCTTTTTGGCCCGCGGTGCATGGCGGTGCAAGGGGCGCAAAAGACCCCTGCCCGGCTCAGCTTTCCGACAGGGCGACCTTCATGTCCTTAACCACATAGATAACCTCGCCATCGGCCTCTACAATCCCATCGGCAACCCCCATGGTCAGCCGCCGGGTCTGAATCGCCTTGGTGAAATCGACCTTATAGGTCAGCATTTTGCGGTCAGGGCGCACCATGCCGGTCAGCTTGACCTCGCCCACGCCCAGCGCATAGCCGCGCCCCAGCCAGCCGCGCCAGCCCAGGTTGAACCCGGTCAGCTGCCACAGCCCATCAAGGCCCAGACACCCCGGCATGATCGGATTGCCCGGAAAGTGACAGCCAAAGAACCACAGATCCGGGTTGATATCGAACTCGGCCACGATATGGCCTTTGCCGTGCGCCCCGCCATCGGCGCTGACGTCCGTAATCCGGTCCATCATCAGCATCGGCGGTTCCGGCAGCTGCGCATTGCCGGGGCCGAAAAGCTCGCCACGGGCGCATTTCAGAAGATCATCCTTGTCGAAACTGCTCGGATATTGGGCCATTCAGGCGTGTCCCCTTGGTCATGTCGTGTTCCAGTCTTCCCCCTCTATCACCCTGCCAAGTGATCCTGCAAGCCTGTGACGATCCGGTGCTGGTCCTGTTCCGGTGCGGCGTGTCCCCGCATCGTGATCTGTTTTCATTTGAAATCCTCCCCTCAAGCCCGCTATATTGACCGGTGAATTGGGGAACGCGGCAATGACGGTGACAATTGAAGCAGCACAGCGGGGCACGGAATGGCTGTCTGGCGCGGGCGTCCGCCCGACCCGGCAACGTGTGACGCTGGCGGCTGTGCTGGTGGGCGACGGGCAACACCGCCACGTCACCGCCGAAAGCCTGTTCGCCGCCGTCGTGAACGAGGGCGAAAGCGTGTCGCTGGCCACCGTCTATAATACGCTGCGCGCGTTTTGCGACGCGGGCCTGATGCAGGAGGTGCTGGTCGAAGGCTCCAAAAGCTATTTCGACACCAACACCCACGATCACCCGCATTTCTTCTGGGAGGACAGCGGCACCCTGACCGACGCTCCCAGCGACCAGCTTGAAATCACCCGCCTGCCCGACGCCCCCGAGGGCGCCGTGATCACCGCCGTCGATGTGGTGATCCGCCTGCGCCGCGGCTGAGACCGCCCGCCTTTCGCGCACATCACGGCCTACAGCGGCCACCTGTGCACAGGGGAACGAAAGGCGGCATAGAGCCCATTTTGCCGATCTTCTGCAATGCGAACAATGCGCTGTCGTCGTCCGTGCAACCCGCGTTATCCCTCTCGTCCGGGTTCGTCCGGATCGTTGGAGAACAGTGCGATCTTGTTGCCTTGGGGGTCGCGAAGGTAGCCAACATAAAAATGAGGTCCATACGAATCACGGAAGCCGGGCTGGCCCTCGTCAAAACCGCCTGCGACAAGCGCGGCGGAGTGAAGATCACGAACCTGCTTTTGACTGCGAGCCTCAAATGCGATCATAGCACCGTTCCCAGCCGAGGCCGGACGTCCATCGAAGGTTGGTTTAACGTAGAAATCCGGCAGAGCGGCAGACTGACCCGGTTGTTCGGGCAGCGCGTAGCTTAGGCCCTCAGGACCCTCCTCCAGCCCGTAATCAAGGGCTGGCAGGAACGCAGAGTAAAACCGTTTCGCGCGAGCGATGTCATCAGCGCCGACGGTGACGTAGGCAATCATGCGGCGTGTTCCTTTCCGGAAGTTTGATTTTTGCTACGAGTTTACTGCATTATGGTAGATCAACACACTATTCGGCTCAATAACCGCGACACGAAACGACGCATGATCGACCGTTAGGCATATTGCGGCTAAAGGCTCAAAGCAGTCATTCGTTCGCTGGCAAAATCGCACCGAAAGCTACCGTTTGTTGAACGGCTCCCCCAAAGCCGACGTTGGTGCAATTGCAGCGAAAGTTCACTTTGTCCGCATAGCTGACCTCGCCTTCATCCACTCGCAGCTTTCACCACCCGGCATCCCGTCCAGAATTTGGCAAAAAATGTGGCTCGATGGCCGACGCAAGGCCGCCCATCGAACAGAGTGCGGCGCTTAGGCCAGCAGCGCGCTCTCGAATGCATCGAGGTGATAGGTCGAGCCGGTCAACAGGTTGTCGTAGACGCTGGCCAGCGTGGTGCCCTCGGCCTCTTCGACCGCCTCGACAATATCGACCAGATCTTTTTCCTCGATCAGAACACCGACCTCTAGCGCGTCGATGACCGACTGGCTTCCGACCTCAAGCAGCTCGTCATACATCGCCTGAAGCTCTTCATTGACGAAGGTGCCGCTCTCTTCGAACAAGAACTCGTCCACGTCGATCCCGATGGTCTCGGCCTGATTGATGAGCGCGTCGAAGTGCTGGTCCTCGGACTCTGCAATGTTGTCAAAGATCTTGAGACCGTAGAGATCGAAGTAGGCCTCATAGATATCCCCGGCCAGCTTCTCCTCTTCGATCATATACAGCAACGTCGCGATCACGTCGTCGCTATAGCTGACGGTTATGGTCTGCGTGCCCACACTGTCCACACTGTCCGTACTGTCCGTCTGCGCGACAGTGTCTCTCTGCTCAACTTCGGTGACGTCAGGCACGCTATCGTCAGAGTTGCCGAACTGGTGGCGATGCTGGTTCATTGCTTTGGCTTTGGAAAACCCTGCATTTCTCATTGTATTACCTCATCGTTTCAGGACGTGTTCAATGGGACACCAAACACATTCCTCAATTCATATATGAATGGTGCCGCGTCATAAAAGCGGCCAAATCGCAGTTAAGCCGGTTTCTGCCGGTAGATGAGCAAATCCATGCCACCCCTGCGCCGGGCGCGGACTTCAGGCAGCGCATCGCATACCCGCGCGGCCCCGCCTTCACATGCGGTTTTTCATATGCCATCGCTTTTGCCATGGCCCTGCCCCCGCCTTGCCTCTAGGCTGACGTCAAGGCAACCGGAGAAGCGTCATGCAAGCTGTCACCTATACAACCCTCGGCCCCGCCCGCGAGGTTCTGCGACTGGAGCAGCACATGGTGCCCAGCCCTGCACCGGGCGAAGTCCTTATCCGCGTTGCGTTTTCCGGGGTGAACCCGTCGGATGTCAAGGCGCGCGGCGGCGCCCGTCCGGGCATGACCACTCCGCCCTGGCCACTGATCATCCCGCACAGCGATGGCTCTGGCGTGATCGAGGCGGTGGGCGACGGCGTAAACCCCGCGCGCATCGGCGAACGGGTCTGGATCTGGAACGCTCAGTGGCGCCGCCCCTTCGGCACGGCTGCCACCTATGTGGCACTGGATCAGGCACAGGCGGTGCCGCTGCCCGATGACGTCAGCCTCGAGGTTGGCGCCACGCTTGGCATCCCGGCGCTGACAGCGGCGCATTGTGTCTTTGGCAGCGGCGAGGTGACGGGCCAGACCCTGCTGATCGCGGGCGGATCGGGCACCGTGGGGATGCAGGCGGTGCAGCTGGCCAAATGGGGCGGCGCGCGCGTGATCGCCACCTGTTCCGACGCGGCCCGCGACCGGGTGCTGGCGGCGGGGGCAGATGTGGCGCTGTGCTATGACGCACCCGATCTGGCAGCGCAGGTCCTGGCGGCGAACGGCGGCAATCCGATCGACCGCGCGGTCGAGGTCGAACTGGGCGCAAATATCACCCTGCTGACCGAGGTCATGGCCGAAAACAGCACCATCGCCGCCTATGGGTCGGCCCTGCGGCGTGAGTTCGAGCTGCCATTCTATACCCTGATGTTCAAGGCGATCACGCTCGAGACGGTGCTGATCTATCTGCTGCCGCTGGCCAAACGCGTGCAGGCCATCGTGCATATCCACAAGGCGCTGGACGAGGGTGGATTACGCCCCGAAATTCAGCAGGTCTATGCCCCCGAAGACTGCATTGCCGCGCATGAGGCGGTCGAAGCGGGCCACCGCCAAGGTGCGATCCTGCTGGGGTTTTGATCCACCCCAGCACGCCCGGCGCGCCTCAGTCCAGCGCGATATCGCGCCCGGCAATGCGCCGCACCGGCACGCTGTCGGGGTCAAACCCGGTCAGACAGCGGGTGTTGACCGCCCAACCGTCAAACGGCTCCACCCCCATCGCGCGCTCCTGCGCCGTGGGGGCCGAAGGGCGGCGGAACGGCAGAATACCGCAGCGCGGGCAAAAGTAATCCTTGGCAGTGCCACTGCCCCATTCATACAGGTTCAACTGGTCCAGCGGAGTTTGCAGGCTCAGCGCCGCATCCCGCACCCGAAACGTCAGCGCACCGCGTTGATGACAGACCGAACAATTGCACAGCCGCACATGATCAATATCGGCCACGACCGCGAACCTGACAAAGCCGCAATGACAGCGCCCCTGCCACGTCGTCTGTGTCATTTCACTTGATCTTTCAGCGCCTTGCGCAACCTCTCGACCCCGGGCTCGAACCCCTCACCATCACCGTAATCGATAAACCCCGCATAGTGGTCATGCGCGCCGTCCACCCGCGCGGCATGTTTGATCGGGCACCAATAGGCCTCGGTCCGGCCGGCAATCTCGCGGACATAGGAGATCAGCCCGTTGCCATAGCCGCAGTAAATACAGTTCAGCTTCTGCAACCCGTTCAGATACGCCAGATGATGCCGGTCAATGCGAATATGATCGCGCCGCCGCACCTTGGGGATCTCGTATATCGGAAAACAAACCGCCTGATAGACTGTCACGAACAGATCCAGCAGCACAAACGGAATGATCAGCGAATAAATCAGCGGCGAGGTCAGCGCGACCAACGGCCGGGTCTGACGCAGAAACGCCATCAGGCGCACCCGCTGCGCCCGGTGCTCGCGCCGAGTCTCGTCGTCGAATACCACGCGACCATTCTTCAGCGTATAACGCAGCGCCTCGCGCCTCTTGGCCAGCTCGGCCTCGAATTGATCCTGAAGCTCACGGATACGTTTAAGCAGATTTTCGGCGCTATTGGGCATCGCAGTCTGACCTCCGGTCCATGCAGGTGCCCAGCATAACACGTATTGTGCGCGCGCAAAGCCCTGCGCGCGCACATGTCAATCGGTCACCCGACTTAGCCAACCGAGACCAGTTCGATCGCGAATGTCAGATCCTTGCCCGCCAGCGGGTGATTGGCATCCAGCGTCACTTCGGTCTCGGTGACCTCGATCACGGTAACGGCCATCACCTGCCCCTGCGGTGTCTGAACCTGCAGCTGCGTGCCCAGATCCAGCGGGATTTCGGCCGGAATCTCGCCGCGCGGCACAGCCTGAACAGCGGCCGGGTCGGTCTCGCCATAGGCCTGATCGGCGGGCACTTCGACGACCTTCTTGTCGCCAACGCCCATGCCGGGCAGCGCCACGTCAAGGCCGGGGATGATCTGGCCAGAGCCGACGGTAAACTCCAGCGGGTCGCGACCCTCGGAGCTGTCAAAGGTGGAACCATCTGCCAGGGTGCCAGTATAATGAATGCGGACGGTATCGCCCGATTTGACCTGCGTCATAAGTAATCCTGTCTTTGCAAGGGGGGGGGGATGAATGGCGAGGCCGTCGCGCGGACGGGTGCTCGGCTCGATATCCCCAACTTAGCCGCCGCTCCGCCCAATTGCAAACAACGGGGTAAGTAATTTTCCGGTCTTTCCCGTAACGCGCGCCCGTGCAAGTCTGACAACTAGGGAGAAACGCAACCATGACCATCACCACCTGTATCTTCGACGCCTATGGCACTTTGTTCGATGTCGCCGCGGCCGCACGGCAGGCAGCCTCGGAACCCGGACAGACCAAGCTGGCCGCAAGCTGGCCCAAGCTGGCCGAACACTGGCGCCTGAAACAGCTGCAATACAGCTGGCTGCGCGCCATCACCGGCGATCACACCGGGTTTTGGCAGGTCACGCAGGATGGGCTGGATTGGGCGCTTGAGGCCAACGGGCTGGACGGCGACGCGGCCCTGCGTGACCGCTTGCTGGCGCTGTACTGGGAACTGTCGGCCTATGCCGAGGTGCCCGCCATGTTGACCGCGCTGAAATCCGCCGGAATGAACACCGCGATCCTGTCTAACGGCAGCCCCGAGATGCTGGACGGCGCCGTGCAATCCGCCGGGATCGGCGATCTGCTGGATGATGTGCTGTCGGTCGAAAGCGTTGGCATCTTCAAGCCTGCGCCGCAGGTCTATGAGCTGGTGACCAAACGCTTCGGCTGCACCCGCGATCAGGTGCTGTTTGTGTCCTCCAACGGCTGGGATGCAGGTGCCGCTGCGGGCTATGGCTTTACCACCGCTTGGGTGAACCGCGCCGGTGACCCGGTTGACCGACTGCCCGCACGGCCCCAGCATATGCTGTCCGACCTGACCGAAATTCCAAAACTGGTGAGACCCTGATGCCCCATTTTACCACATCCGACGGCCTGTCCCTGTATTACGAAGACGAAGGCACCGGCCTGCCCATCCTGTGCCTGTCCGGGCTGACCCGCAACGCCCGCGATTTCGATTTCGTCGCCCCGCTGCTCGAGGGCGTGCGGCTGATCCGGCTGGATTACCGTGGGCGTGGCAAATCCGACTGGGCCGAAGATTACCTTACCTACAATGTCCCACGCGAGGCGCAGGATGCGCTGGAGCTGCTGGATCACTTGGGGCTGCAACAGGCCGCCGTTCTGGGCACCTCGCGCGGCGGGCTGATCGCGATGGGGCTTGCCGCCTCGGTCAAGGACCGGCTGCTGGGCGTGGCGCTGAACGATATTGGCCCGGAGCTGGATGTCTCGGGGCTGGACGTGATCATGGGCTATCTTGGTATCCACCCGGATTTCCCCGATTTCGACACCATGGCCGCCGCCCGCAAGAAGGCGACTGAACAGCAATTCCCCGGCGTCCCGCTGGAACGCTGGCGGATCGAGGTCACGCATACCCACACCCAGACCCCCGAGGGCATCCGCCTGAACTATGATCCAAAACTGCGCAACGCGGTGATCGAGGCCGGCGCGACCGGCGCCCCCGACCTGTGGCCCTTCTTCGATGCCATCGCGCCGCTGCCCTGCGCGGTGCTGCACGGGATGAACTCGGACCTGCTCAGCACAGCCACCGTCGCCAAAATGGCCCAGCACAATCCGGCGCTGATCGTTGCCCATGTGCCCGACCGCGCCCATATCCCGTTTCTGGACGAACCCGAGGCACTGGCCGCCCTGCGTCAATGGATCGGACAGATGCAATGAATATCGACATGATCGAAGCCGCCGCCCAGCGCCTGTCGGGCCACGCGCGGCAGACCCCGCTGCTGTCCTCACCCTTCCTTGACGACATCGCCGGGCGGCGCGTGCTGATCAAACCCGAATGCCTGCAACACACCGGCAGCTTCAAGTTTCGCGGCGGCTGGTCGGCGGTGTCCGCCCTTGCGCCCGACCTGCGCGCCCGTGGCGTCATCGCCTTTTCCAGTGGCAACCACGCCCAAGGCGTGGCCTATGCCGCCAAACTGCACGGCGTGCCTGCGGTGATCATCATGCCCTCGGACGCCCCCAAGCTGAAGATCGACAACACCCGCGCGCTGGGGGCCGAGGTCGTGCTTTATGACCGCGCCGGACAGGACCGTGATGCGCTTGGCGCGCAGCTGTCGGCCGAACGTGGCCTGACCCTGATCAAACCGTTCGACGAACCGCAGGTGATTGCGGGTCAGGGCACCACCGGGCTGGAAATCGCGACCCAAGCCGCGGCCCTTGGCGTGACCGAAGCCGATGTGCTGGTCTGCTGCGGCGGGGGCGGCCTGACCTCGGGCATCGCGCTCGCGCTTGAGGCCAAGGCCCCCGGCCTGCGCACCCGCCCCTGCGAACCCGCAGGCTTCGACGACGTCAAACGCTCGCTCGAAAGCGGCAAGATCGAACGCAACGCCCAGCTCTCGGGCAGCATCTGCGACGCGATCATCACGCCGCAACCCGGCGACCTGACCTTTCCGATCATGCAGCGCCTCTGCGGCCCCGGCCTGATCGTGACCGAAGACGACTGCCTGCGCGCCATGGCGCTGGCGTTCCTGCGGCTGAAAATCGTGATCGAACCGGGTGGCGCCGTGGCCCTTGCCGCCGCGCTGTTCTATCCCGAGCAGATCACTGGCGACGCGGTCATTGCCGTGGCTTCGGGCGGGAATGTCGACCCCGCCATGTTCATTACCGCGCTACAGACCCACGCCATATGACCCGCTTCACCATCGCCAGCTTCAACGTCAAGAACCTGATCGGGCCCAACCGGGAATATTACGAATTCCAAACATACACCCCCGAGGAATACGCTTGGAAACAGGACTGGATGGCCGACCAGATCCTAACCATGGATGCCGATATCGTCGGCTTTCAGGAAATCTTCGAGGAAGCCGCCCTGCGCGATGTCATCGCCGAGGCCGACCTGCGCGGCATTGCCGCAAACGCCGCCACGATCCCCGACCGCAGCAAGCGCTATCACCGCAAGGCGGTGTTCCGCAAACTGCACTACTCTCCCTATACCGACGCGGCGCTTGCCTTTGCCCCCAACGCCAATGATGGCCCAGCGGGAAGGCGACGCCCCGGCGTCGCGATCCTGTCCCGGCGGGGCTTTGTGGGCGACCCCGAGGTGATACAGGTCCTCGACACGCCGCTGCACATCCCGCTCAAGGAACTGGGCGGCGACGACGCCGGGCACTATACCGTCAGCCGCCTGTCGCGCCCGATCCTCAAGGTGCGCATCCCGGTGGGCGATCAGGTGATCACCGTTTTCACCTGCCACCTGAAATCCAAACTCGGCGAATTCATCCCCGCCCCCGGCGCGCCCTATGCCCCCGAGGCCGACCTGACCCGCTATGACCCGCAGGGCCGCGCGATGGGCGCGCTGCGTGCCGCCCTGCGCCGCATGGCCGAAGCCTGGGTGCTGCGCCGCGCCATCCTGGCCGAGCTGAACAAGGGCCGCCCGGTCATCGCCTTGGGTGACTTCAACGATGGCGAACATTCCGTCAGCTCCGAAATTATCTCGGGCGAGCTGCCGTTCCACAATTATGCCTGGATGCTGCGCCATGACGCGACAGCCGAAAACGACCGCTATACCAAAGAGGAAGCCCGCCAGATCACCGAATCCGTTGAACGCGTGCGCCTGCATTCCGCCGAAAAGCTGTTCGTGCGCAAATCCCAGCGCGACATGGTCTATACGGCAGCGTTTGGTGGCGTCTACGAATCCATCGACCAGATCTTTCTCAGCCGTCACTTCCATCCCGATTACAAAAAGCGGATCGGCGATATGGAGTATTTCAGCACCTTCAACGACCACATCACCGATGGATCGCACCCCGAGGCCCCGTACAACAAACTCGCCTCGGATCACGGTCAGATCATGGCCCACATGCGCCTGACGGACCCTGACGAGGACTAAAAATCCCGACAGTGATTGGCTTTGCCCACCGATCTTGGGCGAAGACATACACGTGGTGCCGGCGGCGCACTGGGCGTCTGCCTCTGAAAGCCCCGCCCACTTGCCGCTCCAATTTTAGTTGACACGGTAAACTATTTTTGCTTCCCTACCTGCGGAAAAAGGGAGGGATCGCGCATATCCAACCGGCACAGCCCGTGCCGGGATTTGACATATGCCGACAAAGCGCAAACGCTGCCCTTCTGATGACATACCGGCCACCGCACGCTGTTGCGCGGGCCGCCAACAAACGGGGCGCGTGCGACGATGAAGATTGCCGATCTGGGGGATATCAACCTGCACTACCGCGAGGATGGCGATCCGTCTGGCGCGCCGGTGGTGTTTTCAAACTCACTGGGCACCGACCTGCGGCTGTGGGACAAGATCGTGCCGCTGCTGCCCGCAGGCCTGCGCCTGATCCGCTATGACAAGCGCGGCCATGGGCTCAGCGATGCGACGCCTGCGCCCTACTCGATGGGTACGCTTGTGCGCGACGCCGAACGCCTGCTGGATCACCTTCAGGTCAAGGACTGCGTCTTTGTTGGCCTCAGCATCGGCGGCATGATCGCGCAGGGTCTGGCGGTCAAACGGCTGGATCTGGTGCGCGGGCTGGTGCTGTCGAATACCGCCGCCAAGGTCGGCCAGCCGGAAATGTGGAACGACCGCATCGCCGCCGTGCACGCCGCCGGGATCGAGCCGCTGGCCGATGGCATCATGGAGCGCTGGTTTTCCAAACCCTTCCGCCAGACCGCCGAATTCGCCGCGTGGCGCAACATGCTGATCCGTCAGACGGTCGATGGCTATGCGGGCTGTTCGGGCGCGATCTCGGGCACCGATCTGTTCACCCCGACCTCGGGCCTGCGCCTGCCAACGCTGGGCATTGCCGGCTCGGAAGATGGATCCACCCCGCCCGATCTGGTCAAGGAAACCGTCGATCTGATCCCCGGCAGCCAGTTCCACCTGATCCGCAAGGCAGGCCACCTGCCCTGCGTCGAACAACCCGAAGAATACGCCCGCGTATTGTCCGCATTCCTGAAAGAGGTCGGCCATGTCTGACAAATCCGAGAAGTACAACATCGGCATGCAGGTCCGCCGCAGCGTTCTGGGCGACGCCCACGTTGACCGCGCCGAGGCCGCCAAGACCGGTTTTGACGATCCGTTCCAGACCCTGATCACCGAAGGCGCCTGGGGTACGGTCTGGGCCAGTGACGGCATCACGCCGCGCGAACGCTCGATGATCACGCTGGCGCTGCTGGCCGCCACCGGCAATTTCGAAGAAATCGCCATGCACATCCGCGCCACCGCCAACACCGGCGCCAGCAAACAGGACGTGCAAGAGGCGCTCCAACACGTCGCCATCTACGCGGGCGTCCCCCGCGCCAACCACGCGCTGAAAATCGCCAAAGCCACCTATGCCGAAATGGAGGACACCCCCGAATGACCGATCTCGGCCCGCTGATCCCGCGCAACCGCGCCATCCACCCGGTCCCCTACGACCCCGATTATAAAACCTCGGTGCCGCGCTCGCCCGGCCTGCCGCTGCTGTCGATGGAATCCACCCCGTCCGAGGAAACCGGCCCCCGCTTCGGCCACTCCCTGCTGGGCGCGCTGGATAACAACCTGATCCTGAACTTCACCCAAGGCGCCGCCCCCGCCATCGGCGAACGCATCCTGATGCATGGCCGCGTGCTGGATGAAAACGCCCGCCCCGTACCACATACGCTGGTCGAGATCTGGCAGGCCAACGCCGGGGGCCGCTATCGCCATATCAAAGACAACTACTTGGCCCCGCTCGATCCCAACTTCGGCGGTTGCGGTCGGACAATCACCGACGAGAATGGATACTACGAGTTCCTCACCATCCGCCCCGGCGCCTACCCCTGGCCGAACCGCGCCAACGACTGGCGCCCGATGCATGTTCATATCTCGGTCTTCGGCCACAGCTTCGGCCAGCGCCTGATCACCCAGATGTATTTCGAGGGCGACCCGCTGATCAACCGTTGCCCGATCGCCGCCACCATTAAAGACCGCAGCCAGCTTGACCGCCTCGTGGCGCCGCTGGACATGTCGAAATCGCGCCCGCTCGATTTCCTCGCCTATAAATTCGATATCGTCCTGCGCGGCCGTCGCCAGACCATGTTCGAAAACAAACTGGACGGGATGTAAGCCATGACCCAACTCCTCAACACTCTGACCGAAACCCCGTCGCAAACCGCCGGGCCCTACGTTCATATCGGCTGTATCCCGACCTTCGCGGGCGTCACCGGCATTTACCCACAAGACCTTGGCCTGAGCCCCATTCAGGACGGTGCCAAAGGCGAACAGATCACCATCACCGGATCGGTGATCGACGGCACCGGCTGGACCCTGCGCGACGCCATGCTGGAAAGCTGGCAACCCGACGCCGCCGGTAAATTCCCCGGCCACCCAAACGCTGACCCTGCCGTCACCGGCTTTGCCCGCTTCGCCGCCGACAAGGACAGCGGCGAATTCACCCTGCGCACCGTCAAACCCGGCGCGGTCCCCGCCCGCAACGGCGCCCCTCAGGCACCGCACATCTCGCTCTGGATCGTGGCGCGCGGCATCAATATCGGCCTGCAAACCCGGATTTATTTTCAGGACGAGGACAACAGCCAAGACCCCCTGCTGGCCCGCATCGAACAGCGCCCGCGCGTGGACACCCTGATTGCCAAAAAGACCGGACCGGGTCAGTATCGGTTCGACATCCGCCTGCAAGGCGACAATGAAACGGTATTTCTGGATATCTAATGGCAAATTTCCTTCTGGTTCACGGCGCGGCGCACGGGGCTTGGTGCTGGCGCGACGTGATCCCGGCGCTCGAACGCCTGGGCCACACGGTTCAGGCGATCGACCTGCCCAGCCACGGCAACGACACCACCCCCTATACCGAGGTCACGCTCGACCTCTATGCCGATGCGGTGCTGGGCGCGCTTGACGCGCCCGCCATCGTGGTTGGCCACTCGATGGGGGGCTATCCGATCACGCTGGCGGCGGAACGCGCGCCGGAAAAGGTGCAGCGCCTGATTTATCTCTGCGCCTATGTCCCCGCCCCCGGCCTCAGCCTTGCCCAGATGCGAATGGAAGGCCCCTATCAGCCGCTCTTGCCCGCGATCCGCATGACCGAAGACCGCATGGGTTGGACCGTTGATCCCGACATGGCGAAGGATCTGTTCTATCACGATTGCCCAGATGGCACGTTCGACTATGCCCTGCCCCGGCTCAGCATTCAGGCCACCGCCCCCACCGCTCAGGCCGCTGCCACAACCGACCGGTATGCCAGCGTGCCGCGCAGCTATGTCCGCTGCGCCAATGACCGGGTCATTCCACCGGAATACCAAATTACCATGACCGAAGACTGGCCAGCGGCGGATGTCTTCACTATGACCTGCGCCCACTCGCCGTTCTTTGCCGACCCCGAAGGGCTGGCACGGCTGCTCGACACGATTTCAAAAGGGTAATCCCATGGCCGCATCCGTCTTCGCATCACAGCTGTACAGCCGCCTGTTTCCGACGGCCGAGGTCGGCCGCCTGTTCACCGACAGCGCCGAGGTCCGCGCCATGCTGCTGGTCGAAGGCGCGCTGGCAAAGGCGCAAGGCAAGCTTGGCATCATCCCCGAAGACTCCGCCGCCTATATTCACCGCGCCGCGATGGAGGTTCAGATCGACCCCGGCGCCCTGGCCGCGGCGACCGGCACCAACGGCGTCCCCGTGCCCGGTCTCGTTGCCGCCTTCCGCAAAGCGATGGAGGCACCGGAACATGCGCAATACGTTCATTGGGGCGCCACCTCGCAAGACATCTCTGACACCGGCCAGATGCTGCGCCTCAGACAGATGTTATACCGACACGAAACCGACGTAATACAGACGTTGATTTCGCTGGGCAAACTGGCGGACGCCCACGCCGATCTGCCGATGCCCGGCCGCACCTACGGTCAGCACGCCACCCCCGTCAGCTTTGGCGCCACCGTCGCCCACTGGGGCGCGCCGCTGCTGGAATTGCTCAACGAAATGAAGGATTTGCGCGACCGCGTGCTCTGGGTCTCGCTGTCCGGGGCCGCGGGCACCGGCGCGGCCTTCGGGCCCAAGGCCGCCGCCCTGCGGGCTGAACTGGCCCAAGCCCTTGATCTCAAAGACCCAATCCGCTCCTGGCACGCCGACCGCGGCCCCATTCTGGCCCTCTCCAGCTGGCTCACACGGCTCGCCACAGCACTTGGCAAAATCGGCGAGGATCTGATCCTGCTGACCCAAACCGGCATCGAAGAAGTCACACTTGGCGCCTCCGGTGGCTCCTCCACCATGCCGCAAAAACAAAACCCCGTCGCCCCGTCGGCGATGGTGGCACTGGCCCGGCAAGTCATTGGCCTAAATGGTATAATCCAAGGCACCGGCCTGCACCGCCAAGACCGCGATGGCGCCGCGTGGTTCACCGAATGGCTGACCCTGCCGCAGCTTTGCCTCGCCACCACCGCAGCGCTCGAACACGGAAAATCCCTCGCCGCCAGCCTCGCCCCCAACGCCCCGGCGATGGCCGAAGCCCTGACAAACGGGCTGGACCTGATCCACGCCGAGGCCCTGTCCTTCCGCCTCGCCCAACACATGCCCCGCCCCGACGCCCAAGCCGCCATCAAAACCCTGTGTAAACAAGCCCTTAGCACCAAAACCCCGCTCTCTACGCTCGCAGCGGCAGCCTACCCGGACATCGCTCTGGCAGATGTGTTCGACCCCGCCCAACAGATGGGCGACGCCCCCGCCCAAGCCCGCGCCTTTGCGCTGGCCACTCAATCGCTCTGACCGCGCCCACCACATACCCCGCTGATCTCGTTTGCATTTTCGAAATATCCTCGGGGGGAGCGTCGAAAATCCAACGGATTTTCCACGTGGGGGGCAGACAGCCCCCTTCCCCTGCCTTTGACGCCTGCCTATCTTGTAAGCACAACGCCTGCGGGCAGTATCGCTGAAGGTCCCATGGTGCCGCGTCTTCCTGTTCTTTTCATCCTGATCACGGTGATGATCGACGCCATGGGTATTGGCCTGATCATGCCCGTAATGCCCAACCTTATCCAAGAGATAGGCGGCGGCACGCTGGGCAACGCCGCGGTATGGGGCGGAATTCTGGCCACCTCTTTCGCGATGATGCAATTCCTGTTCAGCCCCCTGCTGGGGCGATTGTCCGATGCCTTCGGACGCCGCCCGGTGCTGCTGATCTCGCTGCTGGTGATGGCGGCGGATTATCTGGTGATGGCGCTGGTCGGGTCAATCTGGCTGCTGCTGGCCGGGCGGATCGTCGGCGGGATCACCGCCGCGACCCACTCCACCGCGCTGGCCTATATGGCCGACCTGTCAAAACCGCACGAAAAGGCCGCGAATTTCGGACTCATCGGGGCTGCTTTTGGCGCGGGGTTCGTGCTGGGGCCGATGCTGGGCGGGCTGCTGGCCGAATACGGCACCCGCGCGCCCTTTCTGGCTGCCGCCGCTCTGGCGCTGGCAAATGCCGGATTTGGCTATGTCATCCTGCGCGAAACCGTGACCAAGGCCAACCGCCGCCCCTTCCGCTGGCGCGGCGCCAACCCGTTTTCCGCCTTCCGCGCCTTGTCCGGGCTGACCGCAGTGCGCCCCTTGGTGTGGGTGCTGTTTCTCTATCAGTTGGCCAATGTGGTCTATCCGGCGATCTGGGCGTTTTTCACGACCGAGCGGTTTGGCTGGTCCCCCGGCCTGATTGGAATTTCTCTGGCTCTCTATGGGGCGTCCATGGCCGTGGTACAGGGCGCACTGGTCGCGCCAACACTGCGCTGGCTGGGCGAGCGGCGCACGGTTCTGGCCGGGCTGGTTATCGAGCTTGGCGCCCTACTTCTTCTGGCCTTCCTGACCAGCGGCACCGCAGTGCTTGTCATGATCCCGATCTCGGCACTGGGCGCGGTGGGCCTGCCTGCGCTTCAGGGCATCCTGTCGCATTCGGTGGCCGATGACGCGCAGGGCGAGCTGCAAGGCGTGCTCAGCAGCGTCAGCTCAATGGCCATGATGGTCGGGCCGCTGATGATGACGCAGATTTTCGCGCTGTTCACGATGGCGGGCGGCCCCGCCTATCTGCCCGGCGCACCGTTCCTTTTGTCTGCTGCCTTGATGGTTGTGGCAATCATGGTGTTCCGCATCCGGCCACAGCCTGACGCCTAACGCCACGTTACGGATTTCCACGTGGCGGGCCGATTTTCCGACTTGCGAAACCCCGTTTTGGCGGGCAGGCTTCGAACACATCCAACGGGGGGTCCCATGTCAAAAATCAAAGCCGCAGTCTGCCACGCATTCGGGGAACCGCTTGTCATTGAAGAGGTCAGCCTTCGCGCGCCAGAGGCAGGCGAGATCGAAGTGACGCTCGACGCCGTCGCCATCTGCCATTCCGATATTTCCTTTTGGGAAGGCGGGTTTGGCGGCATTTTGCCCGCTGTCTATGGTCACGAGGCCGCCGGGCGCGTCAGCGCGCTGGGTGATGGCGTGCACGGGGTCAAGGTTGGCGACAGCGTCGCGGTCACGCTGATCCGTGCCTGTGGGCATTGCGTCAGCTGCGGATCGGGCAAACCCACCGTGTGCGAAACGCCCTATGACGGTGCCACAGGCCCGCTGACCACCACCGAAGGCGGCACGCTCTATCAGGCGATGGCCACCGGCGCGTTTGCCGAAAAGGTCGTGGTCGACCAAAGCCAGATCGTGAAGATCCCCGAAGACATGGGCAAGGACGCCGCCTCGCTTCTGTCCTGCGGCGTCATCACCGGCGTCGGTGCGGCTGTGAATGCCGCGGGGGTCCGCCCGGGGCAGGATGTCGTGGTGATCGGTGCCGGAGGGGTCGGGCTGAACGCCATTCAGGGCGCGCGCATCGCCGGGGCCCGCCGCATCGTCGCGGTCGACATGACCGAGGAAAAACTGGCCACCGCCAAGGAATTCGGCGCAACCGACGGCGTTCTGGCAAGCGAGGGCAAGCCTTGGCGCGCCGTGCAAAAACTGTTGGGCCGGGGCGCCGATGTGGTGCTGGTCACCGTTGGCGTGGCGCCGGTTTATGATATGGCGCCCCGCTATCTGGCGGCCAACGGTCGGGTGATCGTGGTTGGCATGCCGCATCTTGATCAAACCTCCAGCTACTCGCCGATCCTGGTGGCCGACGCCGGTCAGGGCATCATCGGATCAAAAATGGGCGATGTGGTGGTCAAGCGCGATATCCCATGGATGGTGGACCTGTATCAGCAGGGGCGACTGAAGCTGGACGAGCTGATTTCGGGCCGCTGGACACTGGACCAGATCAACGAGGCGATTGCCGACACCAAGTCCGGGGCCGCGCGGCGCAATGTGATTGTGTTCAACCGATAACCCCGGCCTCGTCTTGCCCGAAACACTCTGGGGGCGTCGGATATCTTTGATTTTCGGCGTGGGGGCATCGCCCCATCCCGCCGAGGTCCCAACTCAGAAAGCAGGGCCATGAAACTGCAAGACCTTGATATTATCATCACCGCCCCGCCCTCTCCGGGATGGGGCGGGCGGTATTGGATTCTGGTCAAACTGACCACTGATGACGGGATTACCGGCTGGGGCGAATGCTATGCTGCCGCCGTCGGCCCCGAGGCGATGCGCGCGGTGATCGCTGACGTGTTCGAGCGTCACATGCACGGCGAAAACCCCGAGAATATCGAACTGATGTTCCGCCGCGCCTATTCCTCAGGCTTCACTCAGCGGCCCGACCCGACCGTGATCGGTGCGTTTTCCGGGCTCGAGATCGCCTGCTGGGACATCTTGGGCAAAGCACGCGGGCGACCCGTCTGGGCTTTGCTGGGCGGCAAAATGAATGACCGCATCCGCGCCTATACCTATCTGTACCCGCTGCCACAGCACGATATGACCGCGTTCTGGACCTCGCCCGAACTGGCCGCCGAAGCGGCGCTGGATGCGGTCAACCGTGGCTACACGGCTGTCAAATTCGACCCGGCAGGGCCGTATACCCTGCGCGGCGGGCATATGCCCGCGATGCGCGACATCTCCCGCTCTGTTGCGTTCTGCAAGGCGATCCGCGACGCCGTGGGCGACCGCGCCGATCTGCTGTTTGGCACCCACGGCCAGTTCACCACCGCAGGCGCGATCCGGCTGGGTCAGGCGCTGGAGCCCTACAGCCCGCTGTGGTTCGAAGAACCGATCCCACCCGACAATGTCGCCGAAATGGCCCGCGTGGCAGGGGCCGTGCGCATCCCGGTCGCCACCGGTGAACGGCTGTGCACCAAGGCCGAATTTGCCCCGGTGCTGCGCGCAGGCGCGGCCAGCATCCTGCAACCGGCCTTGGGACGCGCCGGCGGGATCTGGGAGATGAAGAAGGTCGCCGCCATGGCCGAGGTGTATAACGCACAGATGGCGCCGCACCTCTACGCCGGGCCGATAGAGTGGGCGGCGAATATCCATTTCGCTACCTCGATCCCGAACCTGCTGATGGCCGAAACCATCGAAACCCCATTCCATGATGCGCTGATCAAAGGCACGATCCGGGTCGAAGATGGCTATGTCACCCCGCCCGACACCCCCGGCCTGGGCATCGAGGTGGACGAGGCTCTGGCCCGCGCGCACCCCTATACCGGCACAGGTTTGCACCTGGAGATGCAGGAAACGCCTTGTGATTATCAAAATGAGAACCATTTTGAAGGGGGAGCGCCTGTCAGCACGGCCTGACCTCGCACTTTTATAACAGGCATGATAACATTGGGTGAAACAACGCAGGACAAGACAGACGTGAATATGCAATCACCTCCAGCTCCGCCATCAGAAATGGCGCGCAGCGCGCAAAGCGCCGCCGCCTATCTTAAAACACTGGCCCATGAAGGGCGGCTGATGATCTTGTGCCATCTTGGCTCGGGCGAGAAATCAGTGGGCGAACTGGAAACCCTGCTTGAAATCCGTCAGGCTGCCGTCAGCCAAATGCTGGCACGCCTGCGCGAAGAAGGCCTGGTGACCACCCGGCGCGACGGCAAGACGATCTACTACTCCCTCGCGGATGAAAACACCTATGAGGTGATCGGTCTGCTGTATCGGCTTTTCTGCAGCCCGACGGATCAGCACACAACCAAAACCGCCTGCTAAGGATTTCCTTCGCCCCCCGTGGCCTGTATGCGCAGGTATACCTGATAAATTGAGCGCCTTTGGCGCGCTGTTTTAGCCCTTCGGGCAGATTGGGGCTTGGCCCCAAACCCCAGAGTATTTGATCAGAAAGAAACCAAAAGCGCACCGGGCCATGTTTCTTTCTGACCTCAATACTCCCGCCGGAGGCATCTGTTCTTTATGTTTTGAGCGGCGTTTCATGGTGCAGGGTTTCGGCAATCTGTCCAATCACGCCGCGCAACCACTTGTGCATGGCCGAATGATGGGTGCGCGAGGTCCAGTAGAGATCGATATTGAAAGGGGCGGGGAACGGGCAATCGCAATGGATAATTTCTGGGCCGAAGGTCTGCGCCGTACGCAAGGGTACGGTTGATATCAGGTCCGTCCCGATCAGGATATCCGGCAGATTGGCCGGGCTTGGCACCTCTAGCAGGGTGTTAAGCACATGCCCCTGCGCCTCAATTTCGACCAGATAGCGCGAGCGCCAGTTTCCGCCGTACGTCACCACCGCATGGGGGGCCGCGACAAAGCGCTCGGCCTCGAGCGGCTGACCTGCCAGCGGATTGTCCCGCGCCATCACACACACGTAGTGGTCGCGCAGCAGGCGGCGACCGAAGAACCCGCCGTCTTCCAGTTGAATCGGGCCGATCAGCAGGTCAGCCTCGCCACGGTTCAGCTGGATCTTGCCTTGCACGGTCGACGAGATAATGTTCAGTTTCAGCATCGGAGCCACATCGCGCAGCAGCCGCACCAGTGGCGGCACGAGCGTGACCCGTTCATAAAAATTGCACGACAGGATGATCGTGGCCTGCGCGCTGGCCGGGTCAAACACCCGCGGCTCGGTCAGGGCGGCGAATTCGTCAACCATGCGGGCGGCGGCCTCGACAATTTCCTCGCAGCGGTCGGTTGTGACGATCCCGCCGCCTTGCCGGACGAACAGCGGATCGCTGAAGGCGCGGCGCAGTCGGTCGATCGCATAGCTGATTGTGGATTGCGTCACCCCCAGCGCATCGGCCGCCCGCGAAAACGATTGATGCGCGTGCACCATCCGCAACACCCGCAGTGCTGCGAAATCAACGGATAGCGGGTCAATCGGTTTCATGGTGGCCTCGCGTTATCGACATTTTCGATCCACTATATCAAATCAATCGGATTGTCAGATGGATATTCAGCACATAACCTGCCGACATCACATCACGCTCTGGGGAGGGAACCGTGACTGTAACGCTGAGCCGACAGGCACCTGTGGACGGGTCAATCACCATCCAGCAGCTGACCGATGATCCATATACTGTGTATAAACGGCTGCGGGCGGAAGCGCCGGTTATGCGCGTGTCCTCTATTGGTCGCACGATGCTGACCAAGGCCGAGGACACCAAATACGTCAAGGACACCCCCGAGCTGTTCAGCTCGGACGATCCGAACACGCCGATGGAACGCGCCTTTCGCGCCCACACGCTGATGCGCAAGGATGGCGCCGAACATGCCGCCGAGCGCGGCGCGATGGCACCATCCTTCACCGCGCGCAACATCAAGCAATGCTGGGAGCCGATTTACACCAAGATCGCCGAGGAGTTCGTGGCCGCCCTGCCGCGCGGTGAAACGGTCGATCTGTTTCCGACACTGGCCGGGCCGTTCGCTGCCCGCTGCCTGACGCATCTTCTGGGCATCCCCGAGGCCAGCGACGCCGATATGCAGCGCTGGAGCCAGATCCTGATCGACGGGGCCGGGAATTTCGGCTGGTCACCTGAGCTGTTTGCTCAATGCGACAAAGCCAATGACGAGATGGACGCGATGTTTGCCGCCGCCATTCCGCGCCTCAGGGCCGCGCCCGACCAATCGGCCTTTTCGGTCATGGTCAACGCCGAAGACCCAATTCCGCAAAGTCAGATCTTCTCCAACATCAAAATCGCCATTGGCGGCGGCATCAACGAGCCGCGCGACGCGCTACTGACCATCATCTATGGCCTTCTGATCAACCCGGACCAATTCGACGCCTGCAAAGCCGACGCATTGTGGACGCAGGCGTTTGAGGAAGGCGTGCGCTGGGTTGCGCCGATTCAGGCCTCGTCACGGCTGGTCACCGAGGATACGCAGATCCGCGGCTATGACATTCCCAAGGGCGACATCGTGATGACGGTGCAGGCCTCGGCCAATCACGACGAGGACGTGTACGAAAATGGCCACCTTTTTGATATCTTCCGGCCCAAGCAACCGCATCAGGCCTTTGGCAACGGCCCACATTTCTGTCAGGGTACCCATGTGGCGCGGCGAATGCTGGCGAATATTATGTTGCCAATGCTGTTCGACCGGTTCCCGAACATGACCCTGCCCGATCCCTCGGCCGTAGATTTCTATGGCTTCGGGTTTCGCGGCCCGCGCCACCTGCCGGTGACGCTGAATTGACCCGTGGCGCGTGACCGAGGAGGGGCGCGCGCCGCAGACGACACTCGGACAGCCGGGCAACCGGTGACACTTCAGGGAGGATACATGAACAAACGCACATTGATGAAGACCGCAGCTGCGGCGGCGCTGGCCATTGGCCTGTCGCCGGTTGCGGCATCGGCACAAGAGGTGACGCTGACGCTGCACCAATTCCTGCCCCCCGTGGCGACCGTACCCAAGCATATCCTCAAACCCTGGGCCGCCCGGGTCGAGGAAGCCGCCGGTGGCAAGCTGAAAATCCAGCATTACGATGCGATGGCGCTTGGCGGACGCCCGCCAGACCTGATGGATCAGGCAATCGACGGCGTGGCCGACATGATCATGACCGTGGTGGGCTACACCCCCGGACGCTTTCCCAAGACCGAAGTGTTTGAACTGCCGTTCATGATGACCGACCCCATCGCCACATCCAAAGCGTTTCAGGAACTGGTGGAAACCGACCTACAGGAAGGCGAATACAAGGATCTGAAGGTGCTCGGGGCTTGGGTGCATGGCCCCGGCGTGGTTCACACCAAGGACGGCGTGACCAAGCTGGAAGATCTGCAAGGCAAGAAGCTGCGCGGCCCGACCCGTGTGATCAGTGACATGCTGGGCGAGCTGGGCGCGACCCCGGTCGGCATGCCCCTGCCCGCCATCCCCGAGGCCCTGTCGAAGGGCGTAATCGACGGCACCGTGATCCCGTGGGAAGTCACCCCCTCGATCCGCCTGACCGAACTGGTCACCCATCATACCGAGTTCGGCGGCAAGGAAGCGCTCTATACCGCGACCATCGTTCTGGTGATGAACCGTGCCAAATACGAAAGCCTGCCCGATGATATCCGCGGCGCAATCGACGCGGAATCGGGGCAGAAACTGGCCGAGTTCGCAGCACAGGTCATGTACGACAAGGACAAGCCCGGCCGCGACATCGCGGTCAAGGCTGGCAACGACATCGTGGTGCTGGACGAGGCCGAAGTCGCCCGCTGGAAAGAAAAAGCCCAGCCCGTCATCGCCCGCTGGGTCGCAGATATGGACAGCAAAGGCATCGACGGCGCCGCGTTGATCGAACAGGCCAAGGGGCTGATCGCGAAACACGGCGGCTGATCCTTCTCACTGGCAGACAACAACAGCCGCCGGGACACCGGCGGCTGTTTTCGTTTCCCGCTTGCAAAACCCCGCGCGACGCCAGAGTTTCACCGCATGAGCGACACCCCACCACCTTCCTCTGCGCCCCCTATCCTGCGCCTGCGTCTGGTCTTTGGCGACACCCTGATGCTGGGCCCCGGCAAGGCGGATCTGCTGGACCTGATCGGTCAGACCGGCTCGATCTCGGCGGCGGGTCGCGCCATGGGGATGAGCTATAAGCGGGCGTGGTTGCTGGTTGAACAAATGAACGCCGCCTTTCGCACCCCGCTTGTGATCAGCACCCGTGGCGGTTCCAAAGGCGGCGGCGCCAGCCTGACCGAAGCCGGGCAAACCGTGCTGAACCACTATCGCACGCTCGAAGCCCGCACGGCACAGGCCGGAGCAGACCAAATCGCGGCGCTTGAGGCGATGCTTTCCGATATGTCCGACGGAAAATAACGGTTGCATTCACCGCCGCAACATTGCGATATGTTTTCCGAAACATACCGCTTGCAAGGACCCGCCATGCGCCTGCCCCGCCTTCTGTCGCTGATCCTGTCCACGGCCCTGATCGCTGGGCCACTTTCCACCGGGGCAGCCACCGCCGGACAGGTCACCGTCTTTGCCGCCGCCAGCCTGAAAACCGCGCTCGACGAAGTGACAGCGCTGTGGGCACAAGACACCGGCAATACCGCCACGCTTTCCTTCGTCGGCAGCTCGGCTCTGGCCCGCCAGATCGAAGCCGGCGCGCCCGCCGACCTGTTCATCTCGGCCAACACCGACTGGATGGACCGGCTCGAAAGTGCCGGGCTGTTGCAGCCGGGCAGCCGCGCAGACCTGCTGGGCAACGCCTTGGTGCTGATCGGCCACGGAGCCGACCACGCCCCCGTCACCCTGACATCCCAACTGGATCTGCCTTCCCTTCTGGGCCCCGGAAAACTGGCCATGGCCCTGATCGACGCCGTGCCCGCAGGCATCTACGGCAAAGCTGCCCTCACCCATCTGGGCCTGTGGAACAGCATCGCACCGCAGGTGGCACAAACCGACAATGTGCGCGCGGCCCTTGCCCTTGTGGCGCGCGGCGAGGCGCCCATGGGCATCGTCTATGCCACCGACGCCGCAGCAGATCCCAGCGTGACGGTGCTGGCCGAATTTCCCGCCGACAGCCACCCGCCCATCACCTACCCCGCCGCCGTTCTGGCCGACAGCACCGCGCCCGAAGCGCCCGCTTTGCTGACCTTCCTGCAAAGCCCCACGGCCATGGCGATCTTCCTGCGCCATGGCTTTACCAAACCTCAGGCCGCCGAATGAGCTTTCTTTCCCCGGCTGAATGGCAGGCGGTGGCGCTGTCGCTCAGGGTCTCGCTCTGGGCCACGGCGCTGGCCTTGCCGCTGGCCATCGGCGTCGCGCTGGCGCTGGCGCGCGGGCATTTTCCCGGCAAACAGCTGCTGAACGGGCTGGTGCACCTGCCGCTGATCCTGCCGCCAGTTGTCACCGGATACCTGCTGCTTCTGACCTTTGGGCGCCGCGCGCCCTTGGGTGGCTGGCTCTATGACACCTTCGGGCTGGTCCTCGCCTTCCGCTGGACCGGGGCCGCGCTGGCCGCCGGGATCATGGGCTTCCCCCTCATGGTCCGCGCCATCCGGCTGGCGATCGAAGCCGTGGACCCAAAACTGGAACAGGCCGCGGCCACGCTTGGCGCCTCACGCGCTTGGGTCTTTGCGACCATCACCCTGCCGTTGATCCTGCCCGGCATCATCGCGGGCGCGGTGCTGGGCTTTGCCAAGGCAATGGGCGAATTCGGCGCCACCATCACCTTCGTGTCGAACATCCCCGGCCAGACCCAGACCCTGCCCTCGGCGATCTATGCCCTGCTTCAGGTGCCCGGCGCCGAGACCTCCGCACTCAAGCTGGTGGCGCTGTCCGTCACGCTTGCCATGGGCGCGCTGCTGCTGTCTGAACTGCTGGCCCGACGCGCCGCTAAACGCGTGTCCGGCGCATGAGCCTGCGCGTCCAGATCACCCACCGCTTCGACAGCTTCACGCTGAACGCGGCCTTTGACGCCCCCGCCGGGGTGACCGCCCTGTTTGGCGCGTCCGGGTCGGGCAAAACCACCGTGGTGAACGCCGTGGCCGGGCTGATCAAACCCGATCAGGCCCGTATCAGCCTGAATGATCAGATGCTCTGCGACAGCGCCACGCGGCTCTGGCTGCCGCCGCACAAACGCCGCCTCGGCTATGTGTTCCAAGAGGCGCGGCTGTTCCCCCACCTCAGCGTGCAGCAAAACCTGCGCTATGGCCGCTGGTTCGCCGGGCTTCGCGGCGACAGCGCCGAGGAAACCCGCCTGATCACGCTTCTGGGCCTCGGCCCGCTGCTGGCCCGCCGCCCCGGCGCGCTGTCGGGCGGTGAAAAACAACGCGTCGCCATTGGCCGCGCCCTGCTGTCCGCGCCCGAGCTGCTGCTGATGGACGAACCGCTGGCCGCGCTGGACGAAGCCCGCAAAGCCGAAATCCTGCCCTATCTGGAACGGCTGCGCGACGAAACGCAGATCCCGATCCTCTATGTCAGCCACGCAATGGCCGAGGTCGCCCGGCTGGCGACAACGGTTGTGGTGCTCAGCGACGGCAAAGTGCTGCGCGCCGGGCCGGTCCAGAACATCCTGTCCGACCCCGGCATCGCCCCCACAATTGGCCTGCGCGAGGCCGGGGCCGTGCTGCTGGCGCAGGTCGTGACCCATCATCCCGATGGGCTGAGCGAGCTGTCCGCCGCCGGCGGGCGCCTGTTTCTGCCAGAGGTGACCGCGCAACCGGGGCGCACCCTGCGGGTGCGGATCCTTGCACAGGATGTGATCTTGTCCCGGACCCGCCCCGACGGATTGTCGGCGCTGAACATCCTGCCCGGCACCGTCAGCATGATCCATGCGGGCGACGGGCCGGGCGTGCTGGTACAGCTGCAAACCGGCGACGCGCAGATCCTGGCCCGCATCACCCAGCGGTCGGCCCAAGCGTTGGAGCTGTCAGAGGGCAAGCCCTGCTA
This sequence comes from Thalassovita taeanensis, assembly GCF_900110775.1. Classification (GTDB taxonomy): domain Bacteria; phylum Pseudomonadota; class Alphaproteobacteria; order Rhodobacterales; family Rhodobacteraceae; genus Litorimicrobium; species Litorimicrobium taeanense. The sequence goes on from NZ_FOEP01000002.1 coordinate 27,866, forward strand.
TGCGATCATAAAATCCGTCTCGGTCGCGCAGGACAATGTCGGGCGCGGCGCGTGAACCACCCCTGATCCCGCGTGCCATTTGCCTGCCATGATCCACCCACCGCACCCAGTCTATTTTTCCACCAGACAGGCCCTGCTCCCCCGGCGCGCCCGCCCGCACAACAGGCCATGCAACGCTCTCCATCCCGCAAAAACCCCCGCCCGGACACTTGCGCGCGGGGGCAAATCTGCACGCAACTGCTTGCCATTCCGGGGATTTACGCCCATTCCAGTGAGGTAGTGTATAATAAGCTAGGAATCGCCCGTGCCCCTGATCCACCCTTTCCCCGAGACTCCCGCCCCCGGTCAGGTCATTCAGGTGGCGCCCGGCGTGCTTTGGGCGCAGTTGGCACTGCCCTTCCGGCTGAACCACATCAACATCTATTTCATCGAAGACAACGACGGCTGGGTGATCGTTGATACCGGCATTTCCGACCGCGAAACCCGTGCCGCCTGGCACGCGCTTCTGGACGGGCCGATGGCGGGAAAACGCATCACCGGGCTGATCGTGACCCACCATCACCCCGATCACATCGGCAATGCCGGCTGGCTTTGCGAACTGCTTGATATCGAGATGATGACCTCTACCACCAGCTTCCTGTCGTGCATGATGTTCGCCCATTCCCCCGCCGTGATGGAGGCGACGCCCTATAGCCGCTTTTACGCCCGCCACGGCATGAAACCCGAAATCGCCGCGCTGGTCAGCACCCAGGGCCACCGGTATCTGCGGATGTTGTCGATGCCGCCGCTGACCTATACCCGGCTGTCGCATGGCATGGTCCTGCCGATCGGCGGGCGCAACTTTCAGGTCCTGACCGGCGATGGCCACAGCAGCGAACAGGTCATGCTGTACCTGCCCGAAGAAAAATTGTTCCTCGCCGCGGATCAGGTGATCGAGAAGATCAGCCCCAATGTCTCGGTCATGGCCACCGAACCGCATGGCAATCCGCTGGGCGGGTTCCTGACCTCGTTGCGCAGCCTGGCGGCCGAGCTGCCGGACGATGTGCTGGTGCTGGCCGGGCACCGGTTGCCGTTCTACGGCCTGCATCAGCGCTGCGCCGAACTGATCGCGCACCACGAAGAACGCTGCGCCGAGATCGCACAGGCCTGTGCCAACGGGCCGATGTCTGCCAACGATCTGGTGCCCGTGCTGTTCCCGCGCCCGCTGGATCCGCACGAACTGAGCTTTGCCTTCAGCGAAGTGCTGGCGCACCTGAATTACATGGTGGCCGAGGGCGCCCTGACCTGGATCAGCGAAGGCGAAGACCACCTGAAAGTGCAACACACCTGACAGATCGGCCCGGATTTCTTGCGCAAACCGCAATTCAATGCGAAACAGCAGGGCACATACAGCCGGAACCGCGCCCATGACCCAAACGATCTTCATCCTGAACGGCCCCAACCTGAACTTGCTGGGCAAGCGTCAGCCTGAGATTTATGGCCACGACACCTTGGCAGATGTCGAAGCCGCCTGCGCCCGCGTCGGGGCCGAGGTCGGGTTGGATCTGCGCCTGCTGCAATCCAACCACGAAGGCCAGATCGTTGACTGGATCCACGAGGCGCGCGAGGCGGCGGCGGGTATCATCATCAACCCGGCCGCCTATACCCACACCTCGGTCGCTATTCTCGACGCGCTCAACACCTTCGAAGGCCCGGTGCTTGAGGTGCATATTTCCAACGTGCACAAACGCGAAAGCTTCCGGCACCACTCTTACGTCTCGCTGCGCGCCGACGGGGTGATCGCGGGCTTCGGCATCGAAGGCTATGCCCTTGCGATGCGCCGGATGGGCAGCCTTCTGGAGGCCTGATCCTGCCCCGCGCTCAGTACGGCAGACCGACGTAATTCTCGGCCATCACCCGCTGCGCCGCCTCGCTGGTCTCCAGAAACTCCAGCTCGGCGCGCTGCATCTTCTGATCGAACGCGCCCGCCTCGGGGTATTGATGCAGCAGGTTCGACATCCACCAGCTGAACCGCTCGGCCTTCCAGACCCGCGCCAGCGCCTTTTCCGAATACCGATCCAGCCCCTCGACCTCGCCATCGCGATAAAACTGCACCATCGCGTGATACAGATAATGAATATCCGACGCCGCCGTATTCAGCCCCTTGGCCCCGGTCGGCGGCACGATATGCGCCGCGTCTCCGCACAGGAACAACCGCCCCCAGCGCATCGGCTCGGACACGAACGACCGCAGCGGCGCGATGCTTTTCTCGATTGACGGCCCGGTGATCAGCTTCGCCGCCGTCTCCTCCGGGATGCGCCGCTTCAGCTCATCCCAGAATGCCGCATCGGACCAGGACTCCGGGCTGTCCGACAGCGGGCACTGAATGTAATACCGGCTCAGATTGGCATTCCGCATCGAACACAGCGCGAACCCACGGCTGGAGTTGGCATAGATCAGTTCGTGATCCACCGGCGGCGTTTCAGACAAAATACCCAACCAGCCAAAGGGATACACCTTCTCATATTCCCGCCGCACGCTGGCCGGAATGCTTTGCCGTGACACGCCATGAAACCCGTCGCAGCCGACAACATAATCGGCCTCGATCCGCTCACCAGTGCCCGCCACCGTATACTCAACATAGGGCGCATCGCTGTCGGCGCCGTGAATACTCACGCCCTCGACGTTGAACACAATCTTGCCGCCTGCGGCCTCGCGCGCATCATACAGATCGCGCGTCACCTCGGTCTGGCCGTACACCAGCACCGACGCCTGCGCCAGCTTCGCAAAATCAACCCGGAACGTCCGATCATCATAGGCGATCAGCGTGCCGTCATGCACATATCCCTCGGCGTCCATCCGCTGCGACACACCCGCCTCGCGCATCAGTTCGACAAACCCGCGCTCCAGCACCCCCGCCCGAATGCGCCCCAGCACATAGTCCCGGGTCTTGCGCTCCAACACGACCGAATCGATGCCCTTGCGGTGCAACAGCTGCGACAACAACAGCCCCGATGGGCCACCTCCAATGATACAAACCTGTGTGCGCATGCGTTTTCCTCCAGTTTCCGGCAGGAACATACGCCACAGGATCGTTGAGGGAATGGAACCGCCCCTCAAATTATAGTAGAAATCGAACATGCCGACACAAAGCCGCCCCCTGCCCACAATTCCCGCCTATGCGCTTTACGGCGAAGACCACCTGCTGCCCGACATCCTGCATTGCGAACGCATTCTGGACCGGGCTGCGCTGCATGACTGGGCAATCTCGGCCCACCGTCACCCGCATGTGCATCAGCTGTTCGTGATCCGCCGCGGCGAAACCCGGCTCGGCGTCGATGGCGCAGTGCATCACCTGAATGCCCCCGTCGTGGTCAACATGCCGCGCTGGACCGTGCATAGTTTCCGGTTTTCAAAGGGAACCGACGGCTATGTCCTGACCATCCCCATCGCCGAAGCCCCCGAGGTGTTCGACAAACAACCCGACCTGTCCGACCGCTTGGCCCATTGGGGCACCGCCCCGGCCTCGGATCAGCTGTGCGCGCTGTTTGACCAGATCCAGTTCGAACATGGCCGCTCGGGGTTGGCGCGCACCCTGATGCTCAAAAGCCTGTCCACGCTGGCCCTGTGTCAGGTCGCGCGCTGCCTGACCCCGACCCAAAGCCCGGACGCAGGCCACCGCTCCGCACAAATCATGGCACAATTTGAACAGCTGGCGCAACGCCACTTCCGCGACCGCTGGCGCGTGGCCGATTACGCGGCAGCGCTTGCGATGACCCCCACCCACCTCAGCCGCGTCTGCCGCGAAATGACCGGCGCCCCTGCCTCGGGCTTTGTTGAAACCATCCTCTTCCGCGAAGCCTGCCGCCACCTGGCCTATACCCGCGCCGATATCCGCTCGGTCGGCTTTGATCTGGGCTTCGACGATCCGGCCTATTTCTCGCGGATGTTTCGGCGGCGGGTCGGCTTGTCGCCCTCTGACTATCGCAAGCGGGTGAATGACGGGTATTCCCCCGATCTGACCCACAGGTAAAATCTGGCCCACAGCCGCCCGGAACCACTGGTCACCCTCGCCCGGCTGTACTAGCGTTTGCAAACGCTGTCCCATTGTCCTGCTCTGGCTTCCCGATATGAAACTGTTTCGCCCCTCACAGCTTCCCCTGTCGGTGCAGGCACCGCGCAAGACCGAAGTGCGCACACAGTTTTCAGCGCTCTGCTACCGCGTCTCGCGTGGCCAAACCGAGGTCCTGATGATCACCAGCCGCAGATCGAAACGCTGGATCATCCCCAAGGGCTGGCCGATCAAGGGCAAAACCCCGGCCCAAAGCGCCCTGCACGAAGCCTGGGAAGAGGCCGGCGTGCGCGGCGATGCCAGCGACTATTGCCTTGGTGTTTACTCCTATGTCAAAACCTCTGGCCCCAAGCGGCCGCTGCACTGCGTGGCGATGGTCTATCCGGTGCGGGTCCGCGCCCTGTCGCGCGATTTCCCCGAATCGGACGAGCGGCGGCGCAAATGGTTTCCCGCGAAAAAGGCCGCCGCGCGTGTGGACGAACCCGAACTGGCCCGTATTCTCAAGACCTTCGATGCCCGCCGCCTGCGCTCCTAGCTTGATCTTCCCCCCGAAACCTTATCTATTCAAACGATCCAAATGCAGGACGGACGATGATTCAGTTCTCCCTCAAGTGCAGCAATGACCACCAGTTCGACAGCTGGTTTCAATCCGGCGCGGCCTTTGACAAACTTATCTCCGCCGGGCTGGTTACCTGCGCCACCTGCGGCACCGACCGGGTGGAAAAGGCGATCATGGCCCCGCGCGTCAATGCGGCGCGCGATGCCGCCGCGCCGCCGCCCTCGCTGCGCGCCACCCCCACGCCCGCCGAACAGGCCCTGACCGAAATGAAGCGCAAGATCGAAGCGAATTCCGAATACGTCGGCATGAATTTCGCAACCGAAGCCCGCGCGATGCACGACGGCGACACCCCCGAGCGCGCAATCTACGGCGAGGCCAAGCCCGAAGAGGCCCGCAAACTGATCGAGGATGGCGTGCCCGTCACCCCCCTGCCCTTTCTTCCGGGGCGCAAATCCAACTAGGACACCGCCCATGCACATCGCAATCACCGGCGCAAACCGCGGCATCGGCCACGCCCTGCTGACCCAATATCGCGCCGCAGGCCACAGCGTCACCGGCACCGCGCGCGCGGACACCTCTGGCACGCATGTGGCCCTCGACGTCACCCAACCCGCGCAATTTTCCCAGCTGTCCCAAGCCCTCACCGGGCAATCCGTCGATCTGCTGATCTGCAACGCAGGCGTCTATCTGGACAAGGGGCAGTCGCTGGCCAATGGCTATCCGGCTGACATGTGGGCGCAGGAATTTGCCACCAACGTCACCGGCGTTTTCCTGACCGTGCAAACCCTGCTGCCCAATCTCGCACCTGGCAGCAAAATCGCCATTATCTCCTCGCAAATGGCCTCGCATACCCGCGCGCCGGGGGGCAGCTATATCTACCGCGCCTCCAAGGCCGCCGCGCTGAACCTTGGCCGCAACCTCGCCACCGACCTGAAACCCAAAGGCATCTGTGTGGGCATCTATCACCCTGGCTGGGTGCAGACCGACATGGGCGGGCCCACGGCCGAAATCACCGTGGATGCCGCCGCAACCGGCCTGATCGCCCGCTTTGCCGCCCTCGGCCCCGCCACCACCGGCTGCTTCGAGACATGGGACGGCCATCAACACCCCTACTGATCTCGACTGCCCCCGCTTCTTTCTGATGCAAATACTCACTGCGCCCCGCCGCATCAACGCGCGTCGTGGCGCAGGCACAGCCGCTTTGCCATCTTGCCCTTGACCCGGCAAACGCATAAACCCCCGCCCAACAAAGAACAAAGGCCAAGGACTGACCATGCCCGTTCTCGTGATGAAATTCGGCGGCACGTCCGTCGCCACCCTGGACCGGATCAAACGCGCCGCCAAACGCGTCGGGCTTGAGGTTGCCAAGGGCTATGACGTCATCGTCATCGTCTCGGCCATGTCGGGCAAGACCAATGAACTCGTGGGCTGGGTCAACGAAACCTCGCCGCTCTATGACGCGCGCGAATATGATGCGGTCGTGTCTTCGGGCGAAAATGTCACCGCCGGCTTGATGGCCCTGACGCTTCAGGAAATGGATGTCCCCGCCCGCAGCTGGCAGGGCTGGCAGGTGCCGGTGAAAACCACCTCGGCCCATTCCTCGGCCCGGATCGAAGAAATCCCGCCCGCCAATATCATGCGCAAATTCGGCGAAGGCATGCGCGTCGCCGTTGTCGCGGGCTTTCAGGGCGTTTCGCCCGAAGGCCGCATTACCACGCTGGGCCGGGGCGGCTCTGACACCACCGCCGTCGCCTTCGCCGCCGCATTCGAGGCCGAGCGTTGCGATATCTACACCGATGTCGATGGCGTCTATACCACCGATCCCCGGATCAGCTCCAAGGCGCGCAAGCTCGACAAGATCGCCTTCGAGGAAATGCTTGAACTGGCCTCGCTCGGGGCCAAAGTCCTGCAAACCCGCTCGGTCGAGCTGGCAATGCGCTACAAGGTCAAACTGCGCGTGCTCAGCTCGTTCGAGGAACCGTCAGATTCCGCAGGCACCCTGGTCTGCGATGAGGAGGAAATCATGGAAAACCGTCCCGTATCCGGCATCGCCTATTCACGCGACGAGGCGAAGATGACCCTCGTTTCGATCGCGGATCGCCCCGGCATCGCCGCCGCGATCTTCGGCCCCCTGTCCGAGGCAGGCGTCAACGTCGATATGATCATTCAGAATATCGCCGAAGAAGGCCGCACCGACATGACCTTCTCGTGCCCCACCGATCAGGTGCTGCGCGCGGAAAACGCCCTGAAAGCAGCGCGTGATCGCGGCGAGATCAACTACGGCGAACTGATCGCCGACAAGGACGTGTGCAAGATTTCCGCCGTCGGCATCGGCATGCGCTCGCAATCCGGTGTGGCCGCAAAAATGTTCAAGACACTCTCGGATGAGGGGATCAACATAAAGGTCATTGCAACCTCCGAGATTAAAATTTCGGTTCTGATTGATCGGAAATACATGGAACTTGCCGTTCAGGCACTGCATGATGCGTTTGAATTGGAAAAAGCGGCCTGACAGGCAGCGGCCCCACCGGGTCCGCGTTGCTTGCGGGTCTTGGTGCGGGGACGGATTTTTCGCTGATGGCTGATGCGACCGATACAGAAAGCCGCAAACTGCTGCGCCGTTTGCGCGACGCGATGGCCGAAGACCGCGCCGGGCAGGCGCGGCTGGACAATATCACCCATCTGATCGCTGATTCCATGGGCACTGAAGTGTGCTCGATCTATCTGTTCCGCGATATCGAAACGCTTGAACTCTGCGCCACCGAAGGCCTCAAGGCCGCCGCCGTACACCAGACCCGGATGAAGCTGGGCGAAGGCCTGGTCGGTCGCGTCGCGCGCTCGGGCAAGATCGTCAACACCGCCGATGCCCCCTCTGCCAAGGGCTTCCGCTATATGGCGGAAACCGGGGAAGAAATTTATTCCTCCTTCCTCGGCATCCCGATCCAGCGCCTTGGTGAAAATCTGGGCGTTCTGGTCGTGCAGTCGAAAGAGGCCCGCGAATATTCCTCGGACGAGGTCTATGCCCTCGAAGTGGTCGCGATGGTGCTGGCCGAAATGACCGAACTGGGCATTTTCGTCGGCGAAGGTGCCGCCCTTGGCGCGCGCCACAAACAGCCGGTGCTGATCCGTGGCACCACCGCACAGGAAGGCGCCGCCGAAGGCCACGTCTGGCTGCACGAACCGCGCGTGGTCGTCACCAACCCCTTTGCCGAAGACCCGCAGCGCGAACTGGTCCGCCTGCGCGAGGCCGTCGATACCCTGCGCGTCAGCGTCGATCAGATGCTGGACGGCGTGCGCAGCGGCGACGTCGAACAGGTGCAGGTGCTCGAAGCCTACCGGATGTTCGCCAACTCCAAGGGCTGGCTGCGCCGGATGGAGGAAGACATTTCGCGCGGCCTCTCCGCCGAGGCCGCAGTTGAGAAAGAGCAATCCACCGCCCGCGCCCGGCTGAGCGAAGCCATCGATTCCTACCTGCGCGAACGGCTGCATGACCTCGATGACCTCAGCAACCGGTTGCTGCGGATCCTGACCGGACAGGGGCAGGATACCGGCGCGGAAATGCCCGCCGACCCGATCCTGATCGCGCGCAATATCGGCCCCGCCGAGCTGCTGGATTACGGCCGCAACCTCAAGGGGATCGTGCTCGAAGAAGGCTCGGTTGGCAGCCACGCCGCGATTGTGGCCCGCGCGCTGGCGATCCCGCTGGTGATCCGGGCCGGACGCATCACCACCGAGGCGCTGAACGGTGATCAGATCATGGTTGACGGCGATCAGGGCGTGGTCCACCTGCGCCCCGACGACACCGTCGTCTCGGCCTTCCGCGACAAGATCGCGATGCAGGCGCAGGCGCAGGAACGCTATACCTCGATCCGCGATATCGCCGCTGAAACGCTCTGCGGCACCACCATCGGGCTGCATATGAATGCAGGCCTCATGGCCGACCTGCCCAGCCTGGAAAACTCCGGTGCCGAGGGCGTCGGCCTGTTCCGCACCGAACTGCAATTCCTGGTCCGCAACCAAATGCCCAAACGCTCTGAACTGTCGGCACTCTATGCCCGTGTGCTGGATGCGGCGCAGGGCAAGCGCGTGGTGTTTCGCACCCTTGATATCGGCTCGGACAAGGTCCTGCCCTATATGAAGCCGAACGACGAGCCGAACCCGGCGCTTGGCTGGCGCGCGATCCGTGTCGGTCTGGACAAGCCCGGCGTGATGCGGATGCAGCTTCAGGCGCTGATCCGCGCCGCTCATGGCCGCCCGCTGACCATCATGTTCCCCTTCGTCGCCCAATACGAAGAATATACCGCCGCCAAGGCCGAGATGGACAAGGCGCTGGACCGCGAGCGTATTCTGGGCCACCCGCTGCCCGAAACGCTGGAGGTCGGCGCCATGCTGGAAACCCCCAGCCTCGCCTTCGCGCCCACCAAATTCTACGAAGAGGTGCAGTTCCTTTCCATCGGCGGCAACGACCTGAAACAGTTCTTCTTTGCCGCTGACCGTGAAAACGAACGCGTCCGCAAACGCTATGATACCCTGAATGTCAGCTTCCTGACCTTTCTGGAAAGCATCGTTGCGCGCTGCGAGGCGACCAATACCCCACTCAGCTTCTGCGGCGAAGACGCAGGCCGCCCGGTCGAGGCCGCCTGCCTGGCCGCCATCGGCCTGCGCGCCCTGTCAATGCGCCCCGCCTCGATCGGGCCGGTCAAACACATGCTGCGCCAGCTCGATCTCGGCGCCCTGCGCGCCGTGATCTATGATGCCCGCGACCGCGGCGAACAATCCGTGCGCCCCGCGGTGATGGAGTACCTGCGCACGCAGGGCTAAAGGCGTGGCTGAAAACGTTGCATGACGCCTCAGCGCGGCGTCGTCAGCGAGGCTGCAATCGCTTGCATCGAAGGACAAAGCCATGAGCAAACGCGCGATCTTTCCACCGGGGTCACGGGCCGCCGCAGACCAGATCAAAGTGTCGCCGGGTGTGATTTCCGGCAACCACATTTTCCTGACAGGCGTCACCGGAAGCGACCCGCACGGCGCAATGCCGCAAAACCAAGCGGATCAGATCCGTAGTGCTTTCGAGAAAATTGGCGCCGTCCTACACGAGGCCGGACTGACATTTCAGGCAATCGTGGAAATGACGACCTATCACGTCGGTCTGCGCGATCACTTCGACCTCTTCAATGCGATCCGGCAGGACTACGTCCAAGACCCATTCCCGGCATGGACGGCGGTTGAGGTTGCAGGCCTCCGACGCGAAGGTGCGATTGTCGAAATCCGCGTGATTGCCAGCACAGAGCCTGAGAACTGACGCCCCCCCCCCCTCAGCCCTTCTGCATCGGGATCAGGCTCACCCGCTCGCGCAGCCCCTTCACCAGAACCTCTTGTGGCACATCGGCGTCGATCGCCAGCTTGCGCAGGCCGAACTGCACATGTGCGATCTCCTGATAGTAGCTGGTATAGGCATAGTTCGTCGCCGCCCCCGCCACGGCACCCAGCACCGGCACGGTCTGCGCCGCCAGCTTCTGCCCCAGCACCACCGCCAGTCTCGGCGCCACCCGCGTGATCAGCGCCTGAACCGTTGCGCCCTGCAAGGCCACCCGCGTGGTCAGAAACGCCAGATCGGCGCCATCGTCCTGCGACAGCGGCCCGGCCGAGGCAAAGACCCGCACGCAATCGAACTGCACATTCTCGGCCTCGGGGTCGAAGCCGTGTTGCACAGCCACGCCCTGAATCGCACGCAACAGCACCGTCGTTGTCACCGGCAGCTCTGCCAGCGCCGTGGGCAGACCGCCAAAACCACCCGCCGCGCCCATCGCGGTGGCAACCACGGTATTCAGCCATCCCGGCTGATCCCCCACCATCCCGCGCGACTGATGCGCCGCGCGCATCGCCAGATTAAGCGCTGCCTCGGTGCCCTCGTCCAGCCGCGACCGTACCGGGCCGGGCAAACGATCCAGCAGCGCATCCGCCTGCCCGCCAACCAGGTTCAGCACCTGTATGCCCAAACCATTCGCCCGCCGGTATCGCTTCGCCAGCGCGTCCAGCTCCGCCTCTACGTCGATTGTGGTCAGCGCCGATGTCGTCTGCTGGGTGTCATGCTTCGTCATGCCGGGCTCCTGTGGCTGCTCATGATAAGATTGGCAGGCGAGCCCCCGGTTTCAACCCGGCACACGCGTGACGTTGCCGGTCACGCCATCCCAAGCCCCCGCGCGCAGGGCCTGCCCCAACACCCGGTCCGGGTTGGTCGGGGGCGGCATCACCACGCCCTGAAGCGGCTCGAACCCGAACCGGCGGTAATAGGGCGCATCGCCCACCAGCATTACCCGCTCCCACCCCAACGCCACGGCGCGCTCCAGACTGCCCTGTATCAACAGCGCCCCCAGCCCCTCGCCCTGATGTGTCGGATGTACGGCCACCGGCCCCAGCAACAACGCGGGCGCATCGCCCACCTGCACCGGCCAATACCGGATTGCCCCGGCCAGAATGCCCTCGCGGTCCCGCGCGACCATCGACAGCCCGCGCACCGGCTCTACCCCGTCGCGCAGCCGATAGGACGACAAAGCCGTGCGCCCCGGCGCGAAACACAGGTCATAGAGGGCCTCGACCTCCCACCAATCGGCCGGGCTTTCCTCGGACAGATCAAACAATGCGGCGCGCCTCGTGACTTTCGGTGGAAACGCCCCTAACACGGCGCTAGGTCTGACACAAACATTCCGGTGCACACCCCGGCAGAAACCGAAGAAAGAGGCAGGAACAGATGTTCTATGAACCCAAAGACGGCCACGGGCTGCCGCATAACCCCTTCAACGCCATCGTCACCCCGCGCCCGATCGGCTGGATCTCGTCGCGCGGCGCGGATGGGGTCGACAACCTGGCCCCCTATTCCTTCTTCAACGCCGTCGCCTATGTGCCGCCGCAGGTCATGTTCGCCTCGACCGGCACCAAGCCCGACCGCAACGGCACCAAAGACAGCCTGAGCAACATCCGCGAAACCGGCGTGTTCTGCGTCAATATCGTGTCCTACGCCCTGCGCGACGCCATGAACGCCTCGTCGGCCACCCTGCCCTCCGGTGTCGATGAATTCGCCCACGCCGGGCTGGAAAAAGCCGAATGCGCGACAATCGCCTGCGCCCGCGTCGCCGCCGCCCCGGCGTCACTGGAATGCCGCCTGACCCAGATCCTCCCGCTTGAGGGCGAAACCAACTTCGCCGTCTTTGGCGAGGTGACAGGCGTCCACATGCGCGACGACTGCCTGCGCGACGGCATTTTCGACGTCACCCGCTTTCAGCCGCTGGCGCGACTGGGCTATCGTGACTACGCCGTAATCACTCAGCTGATGACGCTCAGTCGCCCGGACGATTAAGCCGCGATCGGCTTGCACAGGTCGCCCAACTGCGCAACCTTGGGTTTATTGATGCAACAAAGGGATCAGGACATGAACACAGTCATCGGCGTCATCGGCGGCTCGGGGATTTATGATATCGACGGGCTGGAAGGCGCGGAATGGACCAGCGTCAGCAGCCCTTGGGGCGCGCCCTCTGACCAGATCCTGACCGGCACCCTCGAAGGCGTCAAAATGGCGTTCCTGCCCCGCCACGGCCGTGGCCATGTGCATGCGCCCTCAACCGTGCCCTACCGCGCCAATATCGACGCGCTGAAACGGCTTGGCGTCACCGACGTGATCTCGGTCAGCGCCTGCGGGTCGTTCCGCGAAGACATGGCGCCGGGCGATTTTGTCATCGTCGATCAGTTCGTTGACCGGACATTCGCGCGCGAGAAATCCTTTTTCGGCACCGGCTGCGTCGCGCATGTCAGCGTCGCACACCCCACCTGCCCGCGCCTGTCCGAGGCGTGTTTTACCGCCGCCAGCGCCGCAGGCATCACCGTCCACAACGGCGGCACCTATCTGGCGATGGAAGGCCCGCAATTCTCGTCCATGGCGGAATCGAAAATGTACCGCGACAGCTGGGGCTGCGACGTGATCGGCATGACCAACATGCCCGAAGCGAAATTGGCCCGCGAGGCCGAGCTTTGCTATGCCTCCATCGCCATGATCACCGACTACGACAGCTGGCACCCTGACCACGGCGCGGTGGACATCAACGCCATCATCGCCACATTGCACGGCAACGCCGACAAGGGCCGCGCGCTGGTGGCCCGCCTGCCCGCGCTGCTGGGGGCCGACCGCGTGCCCTGCCCGCATGGCTGCGACCGGGCGCTGGACTACGCCATCCTCACCGCCCCCGACGCCCGTGATCCGGCACTGCTGGCCAAACTTGACGCCGTGGCCGGTCGGGTGCTCTAGTCCACACCCAAAGGCGCCCCGTCGGGGCGCGATCCTGATCCTGAAGGCCCCCGATGCCCCTTGACCTCTGGTTGACCTTTGTTGCCGCCTCAACTGCGCTGGTGATGATCCCCGGACCGACCGTGCTGCTCGTGCTCAGCTATGCGATCAGTCAGGGGCGGCCGGTCGCCGTGGCCTGTGCCGCAGGGGTGGCTTTTGGCGATTTCCTTGCCATGACCGCCTCTTTGCTGGGCCTCGGCGCGCTGGTGCTGGCCTCGGCCACGCTTTTTACCATCCTGAAGTGGATCGGGGCGGCCTATCTTGTCTGGATGGGGGTGTCGCTTTTGCGCACGCGCGCCGACGTTGGGCCTGAACCGGGGGATGGTCCTGGCATGCCACAGGGCGAGCCCACCCCCGTGCGCGCCATGTCCGTCTTTCGGCATGCCGCGACCGTGACCGCGCTCAATCCGAAATCCATCACCTTCTTCATCGCCTTCGTGCCGCAATTCCTGCGCCCCGAAGCACCGCTGGCGCCACAGTTTGCCATCCTGATCGCATCCTTCGTCGCGCTGGCCACACTCAACGCGCTGGCCTTTGCGCTACTGGCCGACAAGATGCGCACCCGCTTTGCCCGCCCGAACGCGGCGCGCAACCTTGGCCGGATCGGCGGGGCCGCGCTGATCTGCATGGGCGTGATGACGGCCACGCTGCGCCGCAGCACCTGACCGAACAAGACGCCCGCCTCAGTCCTCGGCGTGATCCTTCAGAAAAACACGGATGAAGCCGCGGATCTCGCGTGCGGCGCTGGTGTCCAGCGCCTTGCAGCGCTCGACAAAGGCGTCGCGTTCGCTCTTGTCCAGACGCAGCACCAGTTGGCTGTCTTTCTTCGCCACTTTCTTTCCGTCTTTCTTGCTCAAGGTGCCCCCCAATCGGCCGCTTGACTTTTTGTACCGCAGTTGTATATACATTAACTACACAAATCGCAGATCCTTCCTGCGGCATAACGCACAAAAAGGAAAGATAAAATGACCCTTTTGATAGCAAAATCAATCCTGATTCAGGATCGCATGGACTGGCGCAAGCCACATCTGGGCTGGCTGTCCAGCAAACTTTACCGGTTTTTCTCGAACGACCGATAACGCGACAGACTGAAATACCGCCCCTCGCCGGGCGTATTTCACCTCGGCCCTTGCACCTGCGGCGCGGCTCGGCCAAACCTTTGCGCTGACGACAGCAGCAAAAGGGGCCACGCATGGCACAGCACAAAGCCATCCGGGATTACATCCGCACCATCGTTGATTTCCCGCACGAGGGGATCCTGTTCCGCGACGTGACCACGCTTTTTGCCGATCCGCGCGGATTCCGCATGGCCGTGGACCAGATGCTCCATCCCTATGCCGGACTGCGTATCGACAAGGTCGTCGGGCTTGAGGCGCGCGGCTTTATCCTGGGCGGCGCTGTCGCGCATCAACTGGGCACCGGCTTTGTGCCGATCCGCAAAAAGGGCAAACTGCCCGGCGCCACGATCAGCCAAGCCTATACGCTCGAATACGGCGAGGCGATTGTCGAGCTGCATGATGATGCCATTCAGCCCGGCGAAACCATCCTGCTGGTCGATGACCTGCTGGCCACCGGCGGCACCGCCGAGGCCGGGATCAAACTGATCGAGCGCCTGGGCGGCCAGATCATCGGCTGCGCCTTTGTGGTCGACCTGCCCGATCTGGGCGGTCGCAAACGGCTGGAGGCGATGGGCATGGATGTGCATGTGCTTTGCGAATTCGAAGGCCTGTAAGGCACGCCCCGAGGAAAGGGCGCAGGGGGGCCAGCCCCCCGTCCTGCAAAATCAAAGATTTTGCACGCCTCCCCCCGGAGTATTTTGATCAGAAAGAAGCTTGGATCTGCCGCAGAACCGCGCCGGGGTTCATGATGCCCGCCGGGTCGAACAGGGACTTGAGGCTGCGCATCAGTTCCAGCTTGACCGGATCGCCATAGCGTTCCAGATCGCTGACTTTCAGCCGCCCGATACCATGTTCGGCGCTGATCGAGCCTTGCAGCTCGTGCACGAGGTCATGCACCGCCTGCTGAACTGCGCCGCGCTGACCGGCATAGGTGGCCTTGCTGCGCCCCGGCGCCGGGAACACGTTGAAATGCAGGTTGCCGTCGCCCAGATGGCCAAAGCAATTGACCCGGAACTCGCCAAGCCCGGTAATCCGCGCCGTGGCGCGAGCGATGAAGTCGGGGATCGCGCCCAGGGGCACCGAGATGTCATGCGAGCTGACCGAGCCGATGCGCCGGTTCGCCTCGGGGATCTGCTCGCGCACCTCCCAGAAGGCCGTGCGCTGCGCCTGTGACTGCGCAATCAGCCCGTCACTGACCAGCCCCGCCTCAAGCCCGGCGCCGAACAGGCGTTCCAGCGCCTCGGCCGGGTCCAGCCCGCGTGCCAGCCCCAAGTCGATCAACACGAACCATTCGGGCGGCGTGGCAAACGGCTGGCGGATATCCGGCAGCGTTTCGGCGAGAAACTGCAACCCGGTGCGGTGCATCAGTTCAAACGCGCTGATCCCTTCGCCCAGATGATCCCGCGCCAGCGCCAGCAGATCCAGCGCTGCTGCCGGGCTGTCCACCACCATCAGCGCCGTGCCCTCGGCGGCGGGCTGCGCGAACAGCTTGAGCGTCGCCGCCGTGATCACCCCCAGCGTGCCCTCGGACCCGATCAGCAGGTCACGCAGGTCATAGCCGGTATTGTCCTTGCGCAGCCGCGACAGCCCGTTCCAGATCCGGCCGTCCGGCAGCACCGCCTCGATCCCCAGACACAGATCACGCGCATTGCCATAGCGCAGCACATTCACCCCGCCCGCATTGGTCGCCAACGTGCCGCCGATCCGCGCCGAACCTTTGGAGGCGATGCTGAGCGGGAACACCCGCTGCTCCGCCGTCGCGGCGTCATGCACGTCTGACAGGATCGCGCCCGCTTCGGCGATCAGCAGGTTTTCGCGCGGATACACCGCCCGGATCGCCGCCATCCGTTCCAGTGACAGCAACACCGGCGCAGGGCCGTCCGGCATAACCTGCCCGCCCACCAGCCCGGTGCCGCCGCCGTAAGGCACGACTGGCACGCGGGCCTCGGCGGCCGCCCGGATCACCGCCGCCACCTGTGCGGTGGTTTCGGGCGCCACGATCACCCCGGCCTGCCCGGCCCAACGGCCGCGCGGTTCCTCCAGGTAACGGGGCTCGGGATCACGAAAGGCGCGCGCCGGTAAATGCGGGCGCAGGCTTTCGGCAAAAGCGGGGGTGGCTGCGGTCAACGTCATGGGCAAATTCTTAGCACGCCCGCGCGCGCCGTCCAGCACCTTCAGCCCGCGTCGGTGCGCCCGCGCCGATCCATCCGCAGCGCCGAATACAGCACATGCGTCCGCCAACGCCCATCAATCTGAAGATAGCTCTGCGCCACACCCTCATACTTGAAACCGCATTTCTCAAGCACCCCGCGCGAGGCCAGGTTTTCAGGCAGACAGGCCGCCTCGATCCGGCTCAAATCCTGCTGATGGAACGCATGATGCACGACGGCCTCGATCGCCTCCCGCATATAGCCCTGCCGGGCGAATGCCTCGCCGATCCAATAGCCAAGCGTGCCCGCCTGTGCCGGACCGCGGCGAATATTGTCCAGCGTGATCGCGCCCAGCAGGTGCTGATCGGCCCGCCGGATCAGGAACAGCGGTACGGCCGAGCCATTGTTCACCGCCCGCTGCGCCCAATATACCCGGTTGGAAAACGCCTTGCGCGACAGATGATCAGCCGACCACGTCGGCTCCCATGGTTTCAGAAACGCATGGCTTTGCATCCGCAACCCGGTCCAGTCGCGGAAATCGGAATGCACTGGCGGGCGCAGCGTCAGGCGCTCGGTCTCGATCCGCACCTTCCGCTTCGCCAACAACATCAGGCAGCGCGCCTGTCCTGCAATGCCTCAAGCGAGGGCGCGCCCTCGACCGGACCATACAGCGCCATCGCCGCCGGAGCCTGCACCGCCATCTGCTCGGCAATCGTGCGCACATCGGCGGTGGTCACCGCGTCAATCCGCTCGACCACCTCATCCAGACCGGGCACCCGGCCCCAGATCTGCATCATCCGCGCCAACCGCTCGGCCCGGTTCGACGGGCTTTCCAACCCCATCAGCAACCCGGCCTTCATCTGCACCCGTGCCCGCGCCACTTCAACTTCGGTCAGATCCTCCGCCGCGCGCTTCATTTCGTCCAGGGTGATCATCGCCAGCTCGGCCAGCTGATCGCCCGACGTGCCGGCATACACCGTCATCATCCCGGTATCGACATAGGCACCCGCCTGCGCAAAAATCGTATAGCACAGGCCGCGCTTCTCGCGGATCTCCTGGAACAGACGGCTCGACATGCCGCCCCCCAGCACACTGGAATAAATCTGTGCCGCGTGAATTTCCTCGCTGCCGTAATCCGGCCCCTCGAACCCCAGCGCGAAATGCGCCTGCTCCAGCGGCTTGACCATGCGGAATTCACCGCCCTGAAACTTGGCCACCGCAGGCGCTGCGCTGATCACCGGCGACAGATGGCCAAACAGCTTCTCGGCCTCGCGCACCAGCGCATCGTGATCCACCGCGCCCGCCGCCGACAGAACCATCTGCCCCGGCCCATATTGCTCGGCCACAAACCGCGACAGATCCTCGCGGGCAAAGGCCCCGACCCGCTCGGCCGGGCCCAGAATCGTCCGCCCCAACGGCTGATCCGGATAGGCCTGCTCCTGCAACCAGTCGAAAATCACATCATCCGGCGTGTCCATCGCCTGACCGATCTCTTGCAAGATCACCCCGCGCTCGACCTCGATCTCGCGTTCGTCGAACACCGGGTTCAGCACGATGTCGGCAATCACGTCCAGCGCCAGCGGCACATCCGCCGCCAGCACCCGCGCGTAATAGGCCGTGACCTCGCGGCTGGTATAGGCGTTCATATACCCGCCCACATCCTCGATTGCCTCGGCAATCTGCAACGCGCTGCGCCGCTTGGTGCCCTTGAACGCCATATGCTCAAGGAAATGCGCGATCCCGTTCTGCTCGATCCGCTCGTGCCGCCCCCCGGCCATGACCCACACCCCGATCGAGGCTGATTGCAGCCCCGGCATGTGTTCAGTGACGATACGAAACCCGTTGGGCAGGGTGTGCAGTTGGACGGTCAATTGGCAATACGCTCTCGGATCAGGGATTCAATGGCGCCCAGATCATTTTCGATCCGGGTCACGCGTTCCGACCGCTCATACAGGTCCGACATGCGTGCAGGCAAGCCCGGACGTTCACCTGTTGCCGCTTCTACCGCATCAGGAAACTTCGCCGGATGCGCGGTGGCCAGCGTGATCATCGGCACATCGGCCTGCCGCTGATCATTCGCCACCTTCACGCCCACCGCCGAATGCGGGCACAGCAACTCGCCGCTGGCCTTCAGCGTCGCCGCGATTGTGGCGCTGGTTTCAGCCTCGGAACAGTTGCCGCTGTCGAACAGCTCTTGCAGCGCCTGCAACGCGCCTTGGCTGACCGTAAACCCGCCCGCCTTCAGCTCGTCCATCAACTGGCTCACGGCGGCCCCGTCCTGCCCATATGCATAAAACAACGCCCGTTCAAAATTCGATGACACCTGAATATCCATCGACGGGCTGATCGACGGGATCACGCCGTCGGGCCGATACTCGCCCGTGCTCAGGCAGCGGTGCAGAATATCGTTCTGATTGGTCGCCACCACCAGCCGGTCAATCGGCAGGCCCATCTGCTTGGCAATATAGCCCGCAAAGATATCACCGAAATTGCCGGTCGGCACGGTGAACGACACCTTGCGTCCCGGCGCGCCCAGCGACACGGCAGAGGTGAAATAATACACCACCTGCGCCAGAACCCGCGCCCAGTTGATCGAGTTCACACCCGCCAACCGCACACCGTCGCGAAACTCGAAATCGTTGAACATGTCCTTCACGCGGGCCTGACAATCGTCAAAATGCCCGTCCATTGCCAGCGCATGCACGTTGTCCTCAGAGGGCGTGGTCATCTGGCGCCGCTGCACCTCGGACACGCGGCCATGCGGGTACAGAATGAACACGTCCACCGCGTCCAGCCCGCGAAACGCCTCGATCGCCGCGCTGCCGGTATCGCCCGAGGTCGCCCCCACAATCGTCACCCGCTCGCCGCTGCGCTTCAGCGCCGCTTGAAACAGCTGCCCGATCAGCTGCATCGCGAAATCCTTGAACGCCAGCGTCGGCCCGTGGAACAGCTCCAGCAGGAAATGCCCGCTGTCCAACTGCACCAACGGCGCCCGCGCCGCATGGCCAAACCCGTCATAGGCCTTGGCGATGATCTCGCGGAACGCGTCGTCGGTAAATGTCTCCCCGATAAAGGGCCGCATGATACGGAACGCCACCTCTTCATAAGACAGCCCCGCCAGTGCCGCGATCTCGTCGTGGCTCAGAACCGGAATCGTCTCGGGCACATACAGACCGCCATCGCGGGCAAGGCCCGTCAGCATGGCCTCTTCAAAACTCAGAACAGGGGCTTGGCCACGGGTCGAGATATATTTCACGTTTCGGTCCCTTTCGCGGGGTTGCGGACAGATTGCACGATGCGCCACAGGAACAGGCCCAGCATGGCCAGCCAAACGGCGGCCAGCCCGAACCATGTCACGGCGTATTCCAGATGATCATTCGGGATGCCCTCGGCGCCGACCGGTAGCGGGCTGACCGGCGCGTCGTCCACCGACATGTTGCGCGCGATCACCAGAACCGGCTCGGTTCCCAACGCCTGCGCCAGAACCGGCACCTCGCGCGCAAACCAGATATTGGCCTTCAGGTCATTCTCGGGGGTATAGCCGTCGCGTTCTTCGGGCCAGTGCAGATTGCCGGTGACGGTCACGGCGGGATAATCGCCCGCTGGCGGCTCCTGCTCCAGCTGGACAAAGCCGCGATCCACCAGAATCACCCGCCCGTCGGTCAGAACCATCCGGTTGATCAACCGATATCCCGCGCCGATCTTGCGCTGACTGACCAGAACCCGGATCGCGCCGGGCTGTATCGCGCCACTGACCGTGACCGGCAAGAACCGATCCACCACCGGATCAGGCGCCGCCGGAAGCGCCACAGGCCTGGCATGAATGCGGGTCTCGATCTCGGCCAGAACGTTTTGCTTCCACTCCAGCCGCTGCATCTGCCAAACCCCAAGCGAGATCAGCACAGCGGCCCCGGCAAGACCGAATATCAGCGGAATCAGGATACGGCGCACAAGCGGCCCCCCATGAACGGAGAATGCGCGGACAGTTGAACTGCCCGCGCATTGCTTTTGTCGTGTTGCTGCAGAAAGTTCAACCTCTGCCGCTCAACCGCCCCAGATGTAAACGGCTGCGAACAGGAACAACCAAACCACATCCACGAAGTGCCAGTACCACGCCGCCGCCTCGAACCCGACATGGGCCTCGGGGGTGAAATGGCCGCGCTGCAAGCGGATCAGACAGACCAGCAGAAAGATCGTGCCGATCAGAACGTGGAAGCCATGGAACCCGGTCGCCATAAAGAAGTTGGCACCATAGATGTTGCCCGCAAACCCAAACGCCGCGTGGCTGTACTCATAGATCTGAAACACCGTGAACAGGGCACCCAGCGCAACCGCGATGATCAGGCCCCACTTCATGTCCTTGCGGTTGTTCTCATGCACCAGCGCGTGGTGCGCCCAGGTCGCCGCAGCGCCCGAACACAGCAGGATCAGCGTGTTGATCAGCGGCAGATGCCACGGGTCGAACGTCTCGATCCCGGCGGGCGGCCAAGCACCGTCCACCAGCGGGCTTTGCGGCCCCATTGGGTACATTGCGTGCTTGAAGAAGCTCCAGAACCACGCCGCAAAGAACATGACCTCGGACATGATGAACAGGATAAAGCCATAGCGCAGGCCGATCTTCACCACCGGGGTGTGGTCGCCCACTTGCGCCTCGGCAATGACCTCGGACCACCAGCCATACATGACGTAAAGCACGCCAACAAAGCCTGCCAGCAGCACCCAGGGGCCGCTGTCGTGGAAATACAGAACCGCCCCGAAGAGCATGACAAACCCGGCCAGAGCCCCAAGAAGGGGCCACAAGGATGGGGGCAAAATGTGGTAATCGTGGTTTTTTTCGTGCGCCATCGCGTATTCCCTCGTTGGAAGGTCTTCAGTTTAAGGTTGTGCCCTTGGTTTGCGCAAGCGAGGCCTGCACTTCGGGCAATTCGATCTCGTAAAACGTATAGGACAGGGTGATCTCGTTCACAAACTTTCCGTCCCGGTCCGAAACAATCTCCGGGTCCACATAGAAACTTACCGGCATCTGGACCCGCTCACCCGGTTGCAGCACCTGTTCGGTGAAACAGAAACAGTCGATCTTGGTGAAATATCCCCCCGCCGCATAGGGCGTGACATTGTAAGCCGCCTGCCCCGCCACCGGATGATCAGTGGGATTGTAAGCCTCGTAAAACGCCAGCCCGGTCTCGCCGATGCGCAGCTCCATCTCGCGCTGCACCGGGGCAAACTCCCACGGCATGCCGCGCTCTTGCGAAGCGTCGAAGCGAATCTTGATCGTGCGGTCCAGAATCACATCCGATCCGGCATCGGCCGAAACAGTGGCGCCGCCAAATCCGGTGACCTTGCAGAACCAGTTGTAAAACGGCACCGAAGCCCAGGCCAGCGCGCCCATGGTCACGACCACGGCCACCAACTGAATCACCGTCTTTTGCTTGCCATCTATTGCCATCAGCTGCCCGCCTCCTGCGGTGTCGGCGTCGCCCGCGGCGGCTCCATGTCGCCGCGCGTGACCTTGACCACGGTCATGCCGAACACGATTGCGACAAACGCGGCCAGCACCAGACCAAGCCCGATATTGCGGCCGGAACGACGCTTGTGCAACTCATGCGGTTCGCGAAAGCTCATCTTACCAGCCCCCCATGCCGAACGGCCGCAGCGCGGCCTCGGCCAGAATCGCGCCAAAATGCAGGAACAGATACAACAGAGACAGGCCGAAAAACGATTTCTCGGTGCGATAGTTGTCCGCACCGGCCACATCCTCGTCCCGGCGCCAGATCTTCACCGCGCCAAGCAGGAACAGCCCGTTCAGCACCGCCGACACCGTCAGATAGATCGGCCCGCCGATCGCGGTGAACCCGGCGCCGATGGCCAGCGGCGCCAGCAAAATCGTATAGACCAGAATATGCACCCGCGTGCTGCGCCGTCCGTGGGTCACGGTCAGCATCGGCACGCCGGCCTTTTCGTAGTCCGAGTTCATGAACAGCGCCAGCGCCCAGAAATGCGGTGGCGTCCACATGAAGACCAGCGCGAACATCAGCACCGATTCCAAGCTGATGCCGCCGGTCGCCACGGCCCAGCCGATCATCGGCGGGAATGCCCCGGCCGCGCCGCCGATCACGATGTTCTGCGGCGTCCAGCGCTTCAGCCACATCGTATAGACAACCGCGTAGAAAAAGATCGTGAAGGCCAGAAGCCCCGCTGCCACCGCGTTCGAGGCCAGCCACAGCATGACCACGGCAAAGGCCGACAGCGTCAGCCCGATTGCCAGCGCCTCGTCGGCCGTGACCCGTCCCGATGGCACGGGGCGCGACGCGGTGCGCTTCATCACCTGGTCGATATCGGCGTCCCACCACATGTTCAGCGCGCCGCTTGCGCCGCCGCCCACCGCGATGAACAGAACCGAGGCAAAGGCGATCATCGGATGCACGCCTACCGGCGCGGCCAACAGGCCAACCAGCGCGGTAAACACGACCAACGACATGACGCGCGGTTTCAGCAAAGCGAAGTAATCGCCGAATCCAGCCTCGCCGTCATTGGCCTGTGTGTTGATGCTTGCGTCGCTCATCTTGCTGCGTATCCATTTGGAAAGACGGGCAAAAGGCCCGCCTTTCAGGTCAGGTTCCGAAGGGTGGGCATATGCCCACCACCCGGCTTTAATCGGCCGAAGCCACTGTCAGGGTACGTGGTGTGCCCGCGTATTCCGCAATCGCACCGTCCAGCCATTTGTCATAGACATCCTGGCTCACGACCTTGACCGTGATCGGCATATAGGCGTGGTCCTTGCCGCACAGCTCAGAGCACTGACCAAAATAGATGCCCTCTTTCTCAGCCTTGAACCACAGCTGCGACAACCGTCCCGGCACCGCGTCCTGCTTCACCCCGAAGGCCGGGATGGTCCATGAATGGATCACGTCCGCCCCGGTCAGATGCATGACAACAACCTTGTCCACCGGCACAACAACCGCCGTGTCCGTCGCCAGCAGATACTCATCCGGAGCATAGCCGTGCGCCTCAAGCTCGTCGCGCTGCAACATGAAGCTGTCGAACCCGAACGCATTGTCCGTGTACTCATAGCTCCAGTACCACTGGTTGCCGGTCACCTTGATGTTGATCTCGCCCACGGGGATCTCCTGCTGCTTGAACAGCACCGGCAGCGAAAACGCCCCGATAAAGACCAGAATCACGATCGGCACGATCGTCCACGCGATCTCGATCGGCGTGTTGTGGGTGAAAGTCGAAGGCGTCGGGTTGGCCCGGCGGTTATAGCGCACAATCACGATCAGGATCAGACCGACCACAAAAATCGTGATCGCGCTGATGATCCAAAGCAGAAGGCCGTCCAGCCCCTGAAGATCGCGTGCAAGCTCGGTCGCGGCCGGCTGAAAGCCGAACACGCCGTCTTTGGGTTTACCGATGGTTTCCAGTGCATCCTGCGCAAAGGCTGGCACTGCGGTAAAGGCTGCTGCTGCGGCCAGAAGGCTAGAGAGAATTCGCATATGTCACCCTGATCGGTTGAGGTGTTTCTTGTTCATGTGTCGAAGGACGCCAAACCGAAAAGGCGGAATCCCATTGTTTTGTCGCCGCTAGAAATCATATTCTGATGAAGATAACAACAATCCCGCTTGCGGCAAACAGACGCTTTTTTTGATCTAGATCAAATTCGGGCCGCTGGAAAGACAGGAAAAACAGATATGAGCGATACTCCTTTTCGGCCTTTCGAGCAGGCCCTGGATCACGACACCACCCTCGGCCTCCTGCAAGAGACCACGTCCGGCGCCGATGATGGCGAGTTGTTCCTCGAACGCCGCCGCGGCGAAGCACTGGTCTTCGATGACGGCCGCGTGCGCACCGCCTCCTATGACGCCTCCGAAGGCTTCGGCCTGCGTGCCGTGCACGGCGAGGTGACAGGCTATGCCCATTCCACCGAAATATCCGAATCCTCCCTGCGTCGCGCCATGGCCACCACCCGGCTGGCCATCGGCAGCGGCGGCGCCACGCTGGCCGACGCGCCGCAGGCCACCAACCGCCGCCTCTATACCGATGCCGACCCGATCGCGGGCGCCAGCTTCCCGGTCAAGATCGACACCCTGCGCGAAATTGATGCCTATGCCCGCAACCTCGATCCCCGCGTGGTACAGGTCTCGGCCACCATCGCCGCCTCGATTCAGGAAATCGAGATCCTGCGCCCCGATGGCACCCACCTGCGCGACAGCCGCCCGATGACCCGCGTCAACGTCAGCGTGATCGTCGAACAGAACGGCCTGCGCGAAACCGGCACCGCGGGCGGCGGCGGGCGCGTCGGCCTCGACGGGCTGCTCTCCCCTGCCGACTGGCAGGCCAAAACTCAAGAGGCCCTGCGCATCGCGCTGGTCAACCTAACAGCCGAACCCGCCCCGGCCGGCGTCATGGACGTGGTGCTTGGGCCGGGCTGGCCCGGCATCCTGCTGCACGAGGCGATCGGCCACGGCCTCGAAGGCGACTTCAACCGCAAAGGCTCCAGCGCCTTCGCCGGGATGATGGGGCAACGCATCGCTGCCCCCGGCGTTACCGTGCTGGATGATGGCACCATTCCCGACCGGCGCGGCTCGATCAGCTTCGACGACGAAGGCACCCCCAGTCAGCGCAACGTGCTGATCGAGGACGGCATCCTCGTCGGCTACATGCAGGACCGGCAGAACGCCCGGCTGATGGGCGTCGCCCCCACCGGCAACGGACGCCGCGAATCCTATGCCCACGCGCCGATGCCGCGCATGACCAACACCTATATGCTCGGCGGCGACACCGCCCCCGGTGACATCGTCGCCGACCTCAAGGACGGCATCTATGCCGTCGGCTTTGGTGGCGGTCAGGTCGATATCACCAACGGCAAGTTCGTGTTCTCCTGCACCGAGGCGTACCGGGTGAAAAACGGCAAAATCGGCGCCCCGGTCAAAGGCGCCACCCTGATCGGTGACGGCGCCACAGCCCTGCACCGGATCCGCGCCCTCGGCAACGACATGGCGCTTGATCCCGGCATGGGCAATTGCGGCAAGGCGGGCCAATGGGTGCCCGTGGGCGTCGGCCAACCCACCGTAATGATCGGCGGGCTGACCGTCGGCGGCTCCGCCACATAACTCCACGCGGGCCCCAAAACTGGCCCCCAAAAACGGCCCCGGCGGCACGCCCGCCGCCGGGGCAGCACCACGCACTGCTGCCCCCTGCTCGGCGACTTGATCACGCGCCCCGGTGGCGCAGGTCGTCGCTCCCGCTTCACCACCACTCTGGCGCGGCCACCTCTTGGGCAAAGCGCGTCCCCCCCCCCCCGGCTTCTTTCTGAAAAAAATACTCCCGTCCCGCCGCCCGCACCGCGCACCGCCTTAACTTTTCGGTCCCATCTGCCCGCGCGGCGCTGTGCCGCCCCGCCGGTGCACACCCGGTGCACAGGGGGTGCACAGAAATCACCCCCGCTCCCGCGCCGCAAAACCCACTGGTTAACGGCGCAAATTGACGGCCTGAAAAAATCCCCCCGAAGCGACATTTCCTGTTTTGGTTTACCGCCCATTAACCACTGATCGCCTAAACCAGTCCTGCAAGCAGGCGGAGTTACGATGACCGAGGAATTACATCCTTCCACTCACCCCCCACTCCCACCCACCACGGAAGATGATCGGATATCGTGGCTTCGTCTCTTGCGATCGTCCCGTGTCGGTCCGGCAACTTTTTATCGGTTGCTGGCCGAACATGGCAGCGCTCAGGCCGCACTCGACGCTCTGCCTGAGGTGGCCCGTGCTGCGGGCGCTACCGACTATTCCCCTTGCCCTGTTGGCGTCGCCGTGGCCGAACTGAAGGCCGCCCGCGCCGCCAAAGCCCGGATGCTCTGCGTCGGCATGCCCGATTATCCCGCCCAGTTGGCCCAGATCAGCGATGCCCCCCCCATTCTGTGGGCCGTGGGGCAGACCGGCATCCTGCACCGCCCGATGATTGCCCTCGTCGGCGCGCGCAACGCCTCTTCGCTCGGCACCCGGATGGCCCGCGCGCTCGCCCGGGATCTGGCTCAACGCGGCTATGTCATTGTCTCCGGTCTGGCCCGCGGCGTCGACACCGCCGCCCACACCGCAACGCTCGGTACCGGAACGATTGCCGTCATGGCTGGTGGCGTCGACGTCATTTATCCCGCCGAGAACACCCGCCTTGGCGAAGACATACCCAAAACCGGGTTACGCCTTTCAGAACAACCATTTAGCCTCGCACCACAAGCCCGCCACTTCCCACGCCGCAACCGAATCATCTCGGGTCTGGCACAAGCCGTCGTCGTCGTCGAAGCCGCCGCAAAATCCGGTAGCCTGATCACCGCAAAGAACGCCCTAGATCAGGGCCGCGAGGTGCTGGCCGTGCCCGGCCATCCCTTCGATGCCCGCGCCAGCGGCTGCAACATGTTGATCCGCGACGGTGCACGGCTGGTGCGCTCCGCCGAAGACGTGATCGAAGCGCTGCCGCCCCTGCAGGCGTCCGTTCCGCAGCAGGCCCAGCTTGACCTTGACGATCTGCCCCCCTCCCCCCCACAGCGCCGCACCCTGCGCGACACGGCCCAACTGCACCGTCAGATCCTGCAGCGGCTCGGCCCCTCTCCGCTGGCCGAGGATCAACTGATCCGCGATCTGGCCACACCGGCGCATTCCGTGACCCCTGCATTGATCGACCTCGAGCTGGACGGCAAAATCGCCCGGCAACCCGGCGGCCTGCTGTCACTGGTCAACTGAACGGCCCAACCTCCGACGCGCCCTGAGCATGCAGCGAAACCGCCGCATGTCTTCGCTGTCCCAAGCCCGGCCCGTCCACAGCCCGATTACCCCGGTCGAATCCGCTGCATTGACAAAGCCCCCCAACGCCGCACATGTTCCGCCGCCATAAGCCCTGGTCCGAGTCGAAAGGAATTTCCATGCCTGTTGTCGTTGTCGAATCCCCAGCTAAGGCCAAGACAATCAACAAATATCTCGGACCTAACTACACCGTTCTGGCGTCCTATGGCCACGTCCGTGACCTGCCTGCCAAGGACGGATCGGTCGACACCGAACACGATTTCGACATGAAATGGGAAATTGGCGTCGACAGCCGCAAGCATGTCAAAGCCATCGCCGACGCGCTCAAAGACGACAACGAACTGATCCTCGCAACCGACCCCGACCGCGAGGGAGAGGCGATCAGCTGGCACCTGGAAGAAGCCCTGCGCAAGCGCAAGGCGATCAAAAAGGACACCCCCGTCAGCCGCGTCGTGTTCAACGCCATCACCAAGTCCGCCGTCACCGAAGCGATGAAAAACCCGCGTCAGGTCGATGCCCCGCTGGTCGAGGCCTATCTGGCCCGCCGCGCGCTGGATTACCTCGTTGGCTTTAACCTCAGCCCCGTGCTCTGGCGCAAACTGCCCGGTGCCCGCAGCGCCGGCCGTGTGCAATCGGTCTGCCTGCGGCTTATCGTTGAACGCGAGATCGAGATCGAGGCATTCAAAGCCCGCGAATACTGGACCGTCAAAGCCGTGCTCGCCACCCCGCGTGGTCAGGAATACGAAGCCCGCCTGACCGTTCTGGCCGGTGACAAGCTGGACAAATACAGCCTTGAAAACGCAACGCAGGCCGAACTGGCCGTGCAGGCCGTCAGCAGCCGCGACCTGACCGTGAAATCGGTCGAGGCGAAACCCGCCTCCCGCAATCCTTCGGCGCCGTTCATGACCTCGACCCTGCAACAAGAGGCCAGCCGCAAATTCGGCATGGGCGCCCGCCAGTGCATGAGCACCGCACAGCGCCTGTATGAGGCCGGGCACATCACCTATATGCGGACCGATGGCATCGACATGGCCCCCGAAGCCGTGACCGCCACCCGCGAGGAAATCGCCACCCGCTATGGTGCCGAATTCGTGCCGTCCAGCCCGAGGATCTATAAAAACAAGGCCAAGAACGCGCAGGAAGCCCACGAATGTATCCGCCCGACTGATATGTCTCTGGATGCGACCAAGCTGAAAATCTCGGAACCCGACCAGCGCAAACTCTATGATCTGATCTGGAAACGCACCATCGCCTGTCAGATGGAAGCCGCGCGGATGGAACGCACCACCGTTGACGTCGGTAGCGCCGATGGTCAGGTCGAACTGCGCGCCACCGGGCAAGTGGTTTTGTTCGAAGGTTTCCTCAAGGTTTACGAAGAAGGCCGCGACGATTCCGTTCTGGATGACGACGACAAGCGCCTGCCGCAAATTGCTCAGGGCGAAGCGGCTGAAAAGCGCGGCATCACCCCCGATCAGCACTTCACCCAACCCCCGCCCCGCTATACCGAGGCGACGCTGGTCAAGAAGATGGAAGAACTTGGCATCGGTCGTCCCTCGACCTATGCCAGCGTGATCACCACGATTCAGGACCGCGAATATGTCCGCAAGGACAAGAACCGCCTGTTCCCCGAGGACAAGGGCCGGATCGTCACGATCTTTCTGTTAAACTTCTTTAAACGCTATGTGGAGTATGACTTCACTGCGGATCTTGAAGAACAACTTGATGATGTGTCCGCAGGTGACCGGGACTACAAAGATGTGCTGGCGCGATTCTGGCGCGATTTCTCGGTCGCGATTGCGGAAACCAGTGAATTGCGCATCACTGAAGTGCTGGATGTGCTTGATGCGGCGCTCGCGCCGCAACTGTACCCCCCGCGCGAGGATGGCTCTGATCCGCGCACCTGCCCGCTGTGTGGCGAAGGGAAACTGCACCTGAAAACATCGCGTACCGGCGGGTTTGTCGGCTGCGGCAACTACCCTGAATGCCGCTATACCCGCCCCATTGGTGGCGAAGGTGCCGAGGGCGGCGACCGGGTTCTGGGCGAAGACGCAGGCGATGAAATCAGCCTGCGCTCGGGCCGCTTCGGGCCGTATGTTCAACGCGGCGAAGCCACCGAAGAAAACAAGAAACCGCCCCGCGCCTCGCTACCCAAAGGCTGGGCGCCCGATTCCATTGATCTGGATAAGGCGCTGACGCTGTTGAACCTTCCGCGTGAGATCGGCCCCCACCCCGAGGATGGCGAGATGGTCGAGGCCGGAATTGGCCGCTATGGCCCCTACGTCAAACACGGTCGCGTCTATGCCAACATCAAAGATGTCGACGACGTCTTTACCATCGGCATGAACCGCGCGGTCGAAGAACTGGCAGCCAAAGCCGCCCGCGGCGCGGGCCGGGGTGCTGCAGCCAAGCCCTTGAAAGAACTGGGTGAACACCCGGAATCCGGTGGTGCGGTCAACATCATGGAAGGGCGCTATGGCCCCTATGTGAAGTGGGAAAAAGTCAATGCGACCCTCCCCAAAGAGACCGAGCCGACAGACGTAACAATGGATATGGCCGTGGCGCTGATCGCCGAAAAGGCTGCCAAGAAACCGGCCAAGAAAGCCGCCGCCAAAAAGCCTGCAGCTAAAAAGCCCGCCGCCAAGAAACCGGCGGCGAAGAAACCCGCCGCCAAAAAGGCCCCTGCCAAAAAAGCTGCGGCAAAACCGGCCGCTGCCGAAGACAGTTAACGCCGCCACTCGTATTACTACGTATTGGCCCGGCGTGCGCGATCCCCTAGAAGCAGGCAACGCGGCTCAGACCGGGTGACCTAGGGGCGCTTGATTGACTCTTGCGCCTCTTCTGGTCACTGATTGCCGCAACTTGGGTTTGAGGGAGACATCCATGAAAAAAGTCTATGGCACAGCCGCCGAGGCCCTTGATGGGCTGCTGTTCGACGGCATGTTCATCGCGTCCGGGGGCTTTGGCCTTTGTGGCATTCCGGAACTGCTGTTGCAGGCCATCAAAGAGGCAGGCACCAAAGATCTGACCTTCGCCAGCAACAACGCAGGCGTGGATGATTTCGGCATCGGCATCCTGCTGCAAACCAAGCAGGTCAAGAAAATGATCTCGTCCTATGTGGGCGAAAACGCGGAATTCATGCGCCAGTATCTGTCGGGCGAACTTGAGCTGGAATTCAACCCGCAGGGCACGCTGGCCGAGCGGATGCGCGCGGGTGGCTGTGGTATTCCCGGCTTCTATACCAAGACCGGCGTAGGCACGGTCATTGCCGAGGGCAAGGAAAGCAAGATCTTCGACGGTCAGGAATACATCATGGAAGAGGGCATCGTTGCCGATCTTGCCATCGTGAAAGCCTGGAAAGCCGACACCACCGGCAACCTGATTTTCCGCAAGACCGCGCGCAACTTCAACCCGCCCGCAGCAATGTGTGGCAAGGTCTGTGTTGTCGAGGTCGAAGAGATTGTCGAACC
Source organism: Thalassovita taeanensis (assembly GCF_900110775.1). Taxonomy (GTDB): domain Bacteria; phylum Pseudomonadota; class Alphaproteobacteria; order Rhodobacterales; family Rhodobacteraceae; genus Litorimicrobium; species Litorimicrobium taeanense. Next base: position 58,345 of record NZ_FOEP01000002.1, read on the forward strand.
CGGCCAGCTGGACCCGGATCACATCCACTTGCCCGGCATCTATGTGCATCGCATCATCAAAGGCGATCACGAGAAACGCATCGAACAGCGCACTGTGCGTAAAGCTTAAGGGAGGGCTTTGAAAATGGCTTGGGACCGCAATCAAATGGCCGCCCGCGCGGCACAGGAACTGCAAGACGGCTGGTATGTGAACCTTGGCATCGGGATTCCGACGCTGGTCAGCAACTACATCCCCGAAGGCGTCGAAGTGACCCTGCAATCGGAAAACGGCATGCTGGGCATGGGCCCCTTCCCGATTGAAGGAACCGAAGACGCCGACATGATCAACGCCGGCAAGCAGACCATCACCGAGCTGCCGCATTCGGCATATTTCGACAGCGCCACCTCGTTCGGCATGATCCGGGGCGGCAAGATCGCCATGGCGATTCTGGGCGCGATGGAAGTGGCGGAAAATGGCGACCTGGCCAACTGGATGGTGCCGGGCAAGCTGGTCAAAGGCATGGGCGGCGCGATGGATCTGGTCGCTGGCGTTGGCCGCGTGGTGGTTGTGATGGATCACACCAACAAGCACGGTGAATCGAAGGTACTGAAGGAATGCACCCTGCCGCTGACCGGCAAGGGCGTGGTGGATCGCATCATCACCAACCTCGGCGTTCTGGATGTCACCCATAAAGGGCTTCATATCCAAGAACTGGCGCCCGGCGTCACGCGCGAAGAGATGATCGCCGCCACCGAGGCCACGATCGTCTGATCCTTCGATCCTGAACAGAAATATGATCCGCCCGTTGCCCACCGCGACGGGCGGTTTTTTTGTCAGGTTTAGCTGCCCAGATTGAACACGCACCCGTCCGAGATCAACTGAGGTGGCGTTCTGCACAGGCCCCGCGCCACGGAAAACGCTGCCAGCACCTTGGGCACATAATCTCGCGTTTCGGCATAAGGCGGCACGCCGCCGTGCTTTTTCACCGCATTTTCCCCGGCATTGTAAGCGGCCAGCGCCAGTATCGGGTCGCCGTCGAATTCTTTCAGCAGCCAGTCCAGATAGGCCACGCCACCCCGAATATTTTCGCCCGCGTTCAGACTGTCGGCGACCCCGAACCGTTCAGCTGTGGCCGGGATCAGCTGCATCAGCCCCTGTGCCCCCGCACCGCTGACCGCATCCGTCCGCCCACCAGATTCGACCGAGATCACCGCAAGCACCAAAGCCGGTGACACACCAGTACCAACTGTCCTGAGCAGCATCTCGGGTCCCTGCTGCCGGGCAATGGCCATCATATCGCTCAATCGGGGGGCCGTTATGCCCTGCCCCTGCGGCGGGTTGGCCAAGTGTACCAAAGCGGGCTCAAGCCTCCCCGGCCCTGTGTTGGCCAGATCGGGGGATACCTGCGCCCAAAACCAGCCAAACCGCCCATCCTGCCCGACCGCTGCGCTGATTTGGGAAGCGCTCTGTTCTGCTGGTTGCTTGCTGGGCTGCGGAACTGCCCCCGGATCAATCTGCACAGTGATGCGTTTCCCGCTACCACTCTTCGGCGGCTTGACCCGTTTAAACGTGAAATCCTGAAATGGCTGCGGGCTTTCGGCCAGCACAGCCGTGCCAAACGTTACCGCCGCGATCACCAATACTACTGCCACGCTCCGTTTCATGGACGCGCCCCACTCTGCCTGTGTTCAGTCTTTTGAACGGAGTATTGCAGAAAACCGACCTTCGGGCCAGATTTCCCGTCAGAAATGCGGCCCCGCCCCCCATTTTCGCCACAATACTTAAACCGAAAAGGGTGAAATGGCGAAATGCCCTATATTTTATTACATCAAGACAGCGGCTTATAAATTTTTCGCGGCAATATGTGATTTATTAATTTTTGCTGAACTGCCGCCAAACTCTCGCCCCAATCGACTGGCTATATTGCGTCATACCAAGACGGTGACGGGCCAAAGAGAGAGAACGGCCCACACAAGTCCCTGACCGGTTGAAACCGAGTATAAGCTCAAATCAGATCCTCTGGAGGGACACACAATGATCAAATTCTTCAAAAACTTCCGCAAAGACGAAGACGGTGCCGTGACTGTTGACTGGGTCGTTCTGACCGCAGCCGTCGTTGGCCTGGGCATCGCCGGCGTGTCGACCGTGTCGACCGGTATCGGCACTGCCGCCACCGCGATCAGCGCCGACCTGACCACCGATACAGCAACGGCTGCTGCTCAGAGCAACTAATCGCTCCTGTCGAATTAGCTCGAAGAAGACCGCGCCTGTTTCAGGCGCGGTTTTTTTTGCATTCGGTGGCCTCCCAATCGCGGAAGCCTCAATCGACGGGCGAAAAAATACCGCGGAAATTTGGTAAAAACGAACGTTTCACGCCAAACTCTCGCCCCAATCGACTGGCTATATTGCGTCATACCAAGACGGTGACGGGCCAAAGAGAGAGAACGGCCCACACAAGTCCCTGACCGGTTGAAACCGAGTATAAGCTCAAATCAGATCCTCTGGAGGGACACACAATGATCAAATTCTTCAAAAACTTCCGCAAAGACGAAGACGGTGCCGTGACTGTTGACTGGGTTGTTCTGACCGCAGCCGTCGTTGGCCTGGGCATCGCCGGCGTGTCGACCGTGTCGACCGGTATCGGCACTGCCGCCACCGCGATCAGCGCCGACCTGACCACCGATACAGCAACGGCTGCTGCTCAGAGCAACTAATCGCTCCTGTCGAATTAGCTCGAAGAAGACCGTGCCTGTTTCAGGCGCGGTCTTTTCACATTCGGCGGTCCGCCAACCAAGGGTTACCTCCATCAGCTGGCGAAAAAATACCGCGAAAATTTTCAAAAATCGTTCGTTTCACGCCAAAATCTCGCCCCAATCGACTGGCTATATTGCGTCATACCAAGACGGCAACGGGCTACAGAGAGAGACCCACACCAGTGCCTGACCGGTTGCAACAGAGTAAAACTTAAATCAGATCCTTTGGAGGGACGTACAATGATCAAATTCTTCAAAAACTTCCGCAAAGACGAAGACGGTGCCGTGACTGTTGACTGGGTTGTTCTGACCGCAGCCGTCGTTGGCCTGGGCATCGCCGGCGTGTCGACCGTGTCGACCGGTATCGGTACTGCCGCCACCGCGATCAGCGCCGACTTGGCGACCGATACCGCAACGGCTGCTGCTCAGAGCAACTAATCGCTGGCTGAGACCCAATTCAAAAAAAATCGGTCGCGCCTGAAAATGGCGCGGCCCTGCGTGTATATAGGTATATTTATCGGCGCCAAAAGGCGACGTTTCAACAGAAGGTCGGACGCCTTTATCGCCCGCCCCTCCGCGACATTCCGAGAACGAGAATGCGCCATCAGGATCGAGGGCAGGATGATGAAAAACAAACTTCGTCAAGTCAGGCAGAAATTCCACGTTGACGAAAGTGGCGCGGTGACTGTCGAGTGGATCGTTCTGACCGCTGCGACCGTCGGATTGGCTCTGGCCGGAACCTATCCGGTTTTTCAGGGATCCAACAACGTTTCGGACACGTTGAGCGACCACCTGACGACCACGGTCGATGCTATCGCCGATTAGATTGCGCGCCTTTACCACACCTCTTCCATCATTTCGCCCCAATCCTTGGGGATGATACGGCAAGCATCGGGCGGCCTGTGTCTGGTACATGGCCAACTGAATAACGTTTGAAAGGATACGATCATGCGTCTGGTTTTTGGACTGGTTCTTATTGTGGGCATCGGCCTTGCGGGGTTCGCCGTTTACATGGCCAAAACCTATGTTACCGGCTATCAGACCGAGCTGGCGCGCGCGCGTTCGGCCCAGACCGAGGTGGTCAAAACGGTGGACGTGTTCGTGGCCGGTCGCAGCCTGCAATATGGCGAGGTTCTGAAGCCAGAGGACGTGCACGTGGTCAAATGGCCCGAAGCTGCCGTTCCTGAAGGCGTATTCAAAACCATAGAAGATCTGCTTCCCGATCCAAAGAACCCGGACATGCGCCGCGTCGTGCTGCGCGCAATGGAAAAGAACGAGGCGATCATGGCCGTCAAGGTGACCGAGCCGGGCGAAGACGCGGGCCTAACCTCGCGGCTGGAACGCGGGATGCGAGCCTTTGCCATCAAGGTTGATGTGTCCAGCGGCGTGTCCGGCTTTCTGCGCCCCGGCGACCGTGTGGATATCTACTGGACCGGCGATTCCACGACCGGTACCCTGTCGCAGCGCCGCGAGTTCACCAAGTTGATCGAAAGCAGCATCAAATTGATTGCCGTGGACCAGACCGCCAATGGCGACACGACCGAGGCCAACATTGCTGGCACAGTTACGGTCGCGGCCCTGCCGCAGCAGGTTGCGGCACTGGCGCAAGCTCAATCCACAGGGCGGTTGTCGCTGGCATTGGTCGGCGCCGAGGATGACACGGTAAGCGCCGCGATTGAGGTTGATCAACGCGCGTTGCTGGGCATCGTAGAAGACGAAGCGCCGGTAAAAGCTGCAGCCGTCGAGCAGCAAGTCTGCACCATCCGCACCCGCCGCGGCGCCGAAGTTGTCGCCATCCCCATCCCCTGCACCAACTGAGGGCGGCGAAAATAGAATATCATCCGGGGGCGGGCATCGTGTAGTGCCCGCCCCCGTTGCATTTCAGCCTCATATGCGACTGCAATACACCGCAAATTTGGATAAACACTTGGCCGGAACCTATTGATTCTTGCAAAATTTCCGAAATCATCGCAGGGTGCAGGCAATTGGTGGGCAAAAAGACCCGCAAACGAGGCGTGATCGAAAGGCAGGTCACATGACATACGGTAAATATTTTCAGGCCGCCGCGATGGGGTTGGCCTTGGCTTTCGGGCCTGTTTCCTTGGGCGCCCCTGCTCAGGCTGAAACGTTGCGAGTAGTCAAAGGCGGGCCGTCGTCCTCTCTGAACGTGCCAATGAACCGGGCGGTTGTTGTCGAAAGCGAAACACCTTTTGCAGAGCTTTCCATTGCCAACCCTGCTATTGCCGACATTTCCTCTTTGTCGGATCGGACAATTTATGTTCTCGGGAAATCACCGGGCGTAACCACTCTGACATTGCTGGACGCCACCGGGCGACTGATCACCAATGTCGACGTTGTTGTTGCGGCAGATATTACCGAGTTCAAGGAACGCCTGCGTCAGATCCTGCCGGGCGAAAAAATCGAAGTGCGCACAGCCAACGACGGCATCGTTCTGTCGGGCACCGCTTCTAGCGCGTCGCGGCTTCAACGGGCGCTTGATCTGGCCGAGCGCTATGCCCCTGATCGCGTGTCCAACCTGATGAGTGTCGGCGGTGTGCAACAAGTCATGCTGAAGGTCCGCTTTGCCGAGATGGAGCGCAATGTTTCCAAATCGCTCAGCAGTTCTTTGTCGCTGAACGGAAGCCCAGGCAACGTGAATCTGTCCGGCGGCACCAACACTACAAACACCTCAGGCGGTATAGCGAATTCTCTGGCTGGATTGATTCCGGGCGTCAATGAAAACAACGGTGCGATGCTGTTCGGCTTTGACGTCGGATCGGTTCAGGTTGGTTTGTTGCTGGAAGCCCTTGAAACCAAAGGGGTTGTTCGCACCTTGGCCGAACCGAACCTAACCGCGCTGTCGGGTCAGGAAGCCAAGTTTCTTGCCGGCGGCGAATATCCAGTGCCTGTCAGCCAAGAAAACGGCATGATCTCGATCGAGTTCAAACCCTTCGGGGTCGAGCTGGATTTCGTCCCCCGCGTTGTTGATGGCGATCTGATCAATCTTGAACTGAAGGCTGCTGTTTCGTCGATCGACCCCAGCAACGGTTATAAAACCGACGCCTTCACCATCGACGCATTCCGCCGTCGTGAAACCTCTAGCACAGTCGAGCTGCGCGACGGGGAAAGCTTTGCCATTGCCGGGCTGCTGCAGGATGAATTCATCGACACCAATGGCCAGATACCATGGCTTGGTGACATCCCAATTCTTGGCGCGCTGTTCCGCAGCGCCGAGTATCAGCGTTCGCAATCCGAGCTTGTGATCATTGTAACAGCCCATCTTGTGACCCCAACACGAGGCGAAGCTCTGGCCTTGCCAACGGATCGGATTACACCGCCATCGGAAAAAGATCTGTTCCTGTATGGTCGGGTCGCCCGTGATAAAAATCGCAAGTTGAAAGGTGCCGCAGGCGAAGTTGCCCGGCAGGATTTCAGCGGCTCCTACGGCTATGTGATGGAGTGATCGGATGACAGGGCACATGCTTAAACTTCTTACGATTGGTGGCGTCGCCCTGTTGGCAGGATGCTCGGGAACCAGCACGTATTCCACCTTCACGCATGAGGCAGGCGCCTTGGTTGGCGGTGGCGGCTTTGGCAATTCGATCATGAACAACACGCAGATCATGAACGGCGAAAAGTCCTATGTTATTGGCATGTCGCACCGCTTTTCCGAAGAGGTCACGAGCACGGTCAATTTCGCGTTCAACTCGTCGCAACTGGACGCGGGTGCGCGCGCCACACTGGCGCAACAAGCCAATTGGATCCGCCAGTTCCCCGAGGTTCGCTTCCGTGTTTACGGACATACAGACGCTGTAGGTTCGAGCGGATATAACAAGGCACTGGGATTGCGTCGCGCCAATGCTGTGGTCCGGTATCTGTCTTCTCAGGGCATCAGCCGCTCTCGGCTTGAAGCCGTCGTATCGTTTGGCGAAACTCAGCCCTTGGTAGTGACCGAGGGCAAAGAGCGCCGCAACAGGCGCACAGTGACCGAGGTTTCCGGCTTTGTGGACGGTCACCCGACAGTCATGGATGGCAAATACGCTCAAATTGTCTATCGCGGCTACGTAGACAGCGCCAAGGTTCCGTCGACTCTGACCGGGATTTCAGACAGCGTCACCACCTCCGGCGAATGACCTGAACAATAAGGGCATCTAGCGCTTATCGTGCGAAGATTTCGCACAATTACGGTTTTTTAGCCCTATTATTGCCTCGTTTCCCCGCGATCTTGTCCCCAATGGGAGTAGTGCGTTCGGTTAAAACCGGACGCGGTGACCGCAGGTTGGGGCAATAGGGACGCAGAACTCCTTTCCCCTTTTACCTGACGATCCGAACCGAAAAGGACGTGAGGCGAGGCAATGATGAGTAACGATACCGCGCACCCTGAGGCCAGTCCAATCCTGGCGTGCACGATCAGCCGGGACGTGCAAAATTTTGATCTGCTGATCGAGGACATGGAAGCCGCAATGGGGGATGCCTGGGGTGATCTGGGCTTCGACGAAGCGCTGCCGTTCTTCGAACAACCAGATGCGGAAATGCTGGAATTCGTTGCCTTGGCCGTCGACAGCGAGGACGAAGATAACCTTGTCATGCTGGGCGGAATCATCACCAAGGCGAAAAGCCACGGTATCAAAGTGATTCTGATCGCCGAAGATGTCAGCCCCGCCGCCCTGCATCAGTTGCTGCGTCAGGGCGCTGATGAATTTGTGCCCTACCCCTTGCCGGAAAACGAACTGCAATCCGCGATTGACCGCATTCGCACGCCTGAACCTGTTGCGGCGCAATCGCAGCCCGCCGTCGCTGAATCGACCGGTCCAAAAGTAAAATCCGCGCATAACCGCGAGGGTGTTCTGGTGGCGATTCACGGCTTGGCAGGTGGTACGGGCGCAACAACTCTGGCGGTCAACTTGGCTTGGGAACTGGCAAACGTTGGGAAAAAGGGTGAAACCCCGCCGCGAGTTTGCATTCTCGATTTTGATCTGCAGTTTGGCTCTGTCTCCACGTTCCTTGACCTGCCCCGCCGTGAAGCGGTGTTCGAGCTGCTGTCCGACACCGAGTCGATGGATGATGACAGCTTCAGCCAGGCGTTGATGAGCTTTGAGGACAAGCTGTTCGTTTTGACAGCGCCCGCCGATATGCTGCCACTTGATCTGATCTCATCCGATGACATCACCCGCTTGATCGACGTTGCGCGCCATCACTTCGACTATGTCATCGTGGATATGCCGAAAACTCTGGTGCAATGGTCCGAAACCGTTCTGAACGCGGCACATGTTTATTTCGCCACGCTCGAACTGGACATGCGGTCCGCGCAGAACACTCTGAGGCTGAAGCGGGCGCTTCAAGCCGAAGACCTGCCGTTTGAGAAGTTACGGTTTGTGCTCAACCGCGCGCCGAAATTCACGGACTTGAACGGCAAAACGCGCGTGAAACGCATGGCAGACAGCCTTGGAATCAAGATCGAACTGCTTTTGCCCGACGGTGGGAATGCGGTCACTCAGGCAGGTGATCACGGAATACCGATGGCGCAGAGCGCCGCCAAAAACCCGTTGCGCAAGGAAATCGCCAAACTGGCGGCCTCACTTCACGAGCTGGGTCAACAAGACACCGAAACGGCTTAATACATACAGGGGGCGACGATCATGTTTTCACGCTATAAAAAATCAGACGCAGCTAGCGCCAGACCGGCCGCAAGCCCCGCGCGCAAACCGGCCGAGACCGCCAAGGCGGCGGCCCAGACGAGTGCGTCGGCATCCGCGTCGGTTTCTGTCCGCAAGCCCATGCCCAAGGCCGCAGCGCAGACCGCACCGATGGACAAAGAGCGCAAACGCAAGGAGCGTCTGGGCGAGATCAAGCTGGAACTGCACCGGGCGCTGCTGGACAACCTGAACCTTGCTGCACTTGAATCGGCCACAGAGTCCGAGCTGCGCGCCGAGATCAGCTCGATTTCGGCGGAGGTTCTGGAAGAAAAAGGCATCGTTCTGAACCGCGAGGATCGCACCCAACTGATCCAGGAGTTGTACGACGAGGTGACCGGCCTTGGCCCGCTGGAGACGCTGCTGAAAGACGACTCGGTGAACGATATTCTGGTCAACGGGCCGCGGCGGATCTTCGTCGAGCGGTCCGGCAAACTGGAACTGACCGACATCACCTTCAAGGATGAAAAGCATCTGTTGCGGATCATCGACAAGATCGTGTCCGCAGTGGGTCGTCGGGTGGATGAAAGTAACCCTTACGTCGATGCCCGTCTGGCGGACGGATCGCGCTTCAACGCCATGGTCGGACCGATCGCGGTTGATGGCTCGCTTGTGTCCATTCGTAAGTTCAAAAAAGAAAAGCTGGGGATCGACGATCTGGTGCGCTTCGGTGCCTTCAACGAAGAAATGGCGGCCTATCTTCAGGCAGCCGTCGCCACGCGGCTGAACGTCATCGTATCGGGCGGTACGGGTTCAGGGAAAACCACAACGTTGAACGCGCTGTCATCGTTCATTGACGACGCAGAGCGTATTCTGACAATCGAAGACACGGCAGAACTTCAGCTGCAACAGGTCCACGTGGGCCGGATGGAAAGCCGCCCGCCCAACGTCGAAGGCAAGGGGGCCGTCACCCAGCGCGACTGTCTGCGCAACGCCCTGCGGATGCGCCCGGATCGGATCATCGTGGGCGAAACCCGCGGCGAGGAAGTGATCGACATGTTGCAGGCGATGAACACGGGCCACGACGGCTCGATGACTACAATCCACGCCAACTCGGCGCGCGACGGCGTTTCCCGTCTCGAGAACATGATCGCCATGGCCGGTATCGAAATGCCGATCAAGGCGGTGCGCAGTCAGATTTCCTCGGCTGTGAACCTGATTGTGCAGGCCAGCCGTCTTCAGGACGGTTCGCGCCGGATGACCTCGATCACCGAGATCACCGGGATGGAGGGCGATGTGATTTCCATGCAGGAAGTGTTCCGCTTTCAGCGTGTCGGTCTGACGCCAGAGAACAAAATCATCGGCCATTTCACGGCGACCGGCGTGCGCAGTCACTTTTCCGAGCGTTTCCGCCTGTGGGGCTATGATCTGCCCGCATCCATCTTTGAACCTGTCGCTGCGGAGTAAGCCAGATGTCCATTTCAATCGAACCGATTATCTATGGCCTGATTTTCATCGGCGTTCTGGTCATCGTCGAGGGGATTTACCTGACGGTCTTTGGCCGCTCGATCAGCTTGAACAGCCGGGTCAATCGCCGTCTGGACATGATGGAGAAAGGCACCAACCGCACCGAAGTGATGGAGAAGCTCCGCAAGGAGATGGGCCAGCACATGCAGTTTCGGTCCATCCCGATCTATTCCATTCTTGCCGAAAAGGCGCAGAAGGCCGCCATCGCCTTTACGCCCGTCCAGTTGATGCTGCTGATGGGTGCACTTTCCGTGATGGCCTTTGTCGGCCTTACCGTGGGCACGCAGACCTCGCTGCCGATCCGGCTGGGTCTTGCGGTTGTCATGGGCGTGGGCGGCGTTTTCTTCTGGGTGTCCGGCAAAGCCAAAAAGCGCATGGCCATGATCGAAGAGCAATTGCCGGATGCCATCGAACTGATGGTGCGGTCGCTGCGGGTCGGTCACCCCTTCACCTCGGCCATTCAGATCGTCGCCAAAGAGGTGACCGACCCTCTGGCCACTGAATTCGGCATGATCGCGGATGAAAGCCAGTACGGTCGCGATGTCGGCGAAGCGCTGAAGGAGATGGCCGAACGGTTGGATATGCAGGATCTGCGCTTTCTGGCCGTCGCCGTCACCATCCAGCAGCAGTCAGGCGGCAACCTTGCGGAAATCCTGGCGGGTCTGGCCGTCGTTATCCGCTCGCGGTTTCGCCTGTTCCGCAGGGTCAAGGCAATCACCGCCGAGGCGCAATGGTCCGGCAAGTTTCTGTCTGGCTTCCCGATTATCGCGCTGGTCGGCATCAACTTGCTGGACCCGAATTACTATGACGAAGTTCTGGACCACGCCCTGTTCATTCCAGCCTGTCTGGTCGTTGCGGCCTTTCTGGTGGTCAACATGTTCGTGATGCGGATGCTGGTCAACATCAAGGTCTGAGGAGAATACCATGAGCTTTTTCGATACACTCCTCGGCGAAGGCATGGGCGCATTGATGCCTCTGTTTATCGTGGGTTTTCTTGGCCTTGCGCTGATCGTCGGCACGATCCCCTTCTTTCTGACCTCGCGCAAAGATCCGTTGGACAAGCTGAGGGAAACGGCGAACGCCGAGAATAAAGGCGGCCGAGGCGGTACCCTGCGCACAGCCAAAGGCAACAACAAACTTGAAAAATATTCGACCTTTCTGGAACCGCAGGACGAAGAGCAGTTTTCTGCTGTCAGCCTGAAGCTCGTGCAGGCCGGGTATCGCTCGAAAGAGGCGGTTCGGATTTACCATTTTGCCCAATTCGCGCTGGGGATCGGCCTGCTGGTGATGGGCGTTCTGTATTACCTTGCCTTTGTGTCCGGGACAGGTGCCACGACGCAGATGGTGTTGCTCTATATTCTCGGACCCGGTTGCGCGGGCTATATGATGCCAAAATACTGGGTGACCAAACGCCAGCAGGAACGCCAGACCAAGATTACAGAAGGCTTCCCCGACGCATTGGACATGATGCTTGTATGTGTCGAGGCGGGGCAATCGCTGGACCAGTCGATCATCCGCGTATCCAAGGAAATCCGGTCGTCCTTTCCCGCGCTGGCCGATGAGTTTGAAATCGTGTCGCAGCAGATCAAGGCCGGCAAGGACAAATCCTCGGTGCTGGCGGATATGGGCGAGCGCTGCGGCGTAGCCGACATTTCCAGCTTCGTCACCGTGCTTGTGCAATCGGCCACGTTCGGCACCTCGATTGCCGAGGCGCTGCGCGTCTATGCCGGGGAAATGCGTGACAAACGTGTGATGCGTGCCGAAGAGGCCGCAAACAAGTTGCCCACAAAGATGACGCTTGCCACTATGATGTTGACCGTGCCGCCGCTGCTGATCATTCTGGTCGCGCCGTCGATCATCGGGATCACGAAACTGGGTAAGTGAGCAGCTGACAGAATGAAACATTTCCGCACCGGGCTCGTCCTGGCTCCGGTATTGGCCCTTGGCTTGGCCGCCTGTTCCACAGGCGACCTTGGCGCATCCGGCGATGGTGTATATGCACCGGGCCTTTCCCAGCGCGGCAAAGCTGTCGATGGGTTACTTGTGGGGCAGCGCCTGATGGATGCGGGTGAATACGAATTGGCGCTTGAGGCCTATTCCCGTGCGGCCTTGCAACACGGCATGACTGTTGATGTGCTATCGGGTTTGGGCAGCGCCAACCTTGGCCTGGGTCGCTTGGGACAAGCCGAGCGTCTGCTCCGTCGCGCGATCGAAACCGATCAGGCAAGCCCCGAGATCTGGAACAATCTGGGTGTTGTTCTGATGGAACGCGGCAAAGTGGCCGAGGCTGAGCAGATGTTCCGGCACGCCTACGCCATGGACAATGGCGAAAGTGACTCAATTCGTGATAATCTGCGCTTGGCGCTCGCAAAATTAAAAAATCCTGCGTATGATATAAGTGCAGAACAAGATTATAAATTGGTACGGCGGGGCAGCAGCGACTATCTGATCCGCCAGATACCATGATCGGGCGAGAGCAGTAAAAAGGACGCACAATATGCGCCACCCCCTCATTCTGACCCTGAGCATTGCTGGGGCATTCGGCTTGTCGGCCTGCGATCAGGTGCGCGGCAACAAGGTTGACCGGGCGCTCAGCGCCGTCAATGCGGTCGATGAGAATAACCTGAGTGACATCATGCTCACGGTCGCCGACCCGAACGAGGCGGTTTCGTATTTTCAACGGGCGTCGACCGAAAATCCTGACCGGCTTGACCTGAAGCGGGGGCTGGCACAGTCCTATGTCCGCGCAGGCCGCGCCACCGAGTCAGTGCCGATCTGGGCCAAAATTGTTGCCGATCCAAAATCGACCAATGACGACCGCGTTGATCACGCCGACGCCCTGATCCGCACCGGGCAGTGGGAGGAGGCCGACAAGGTACTGGACCGCGTGCCACCGACATTCGAAACCTTCAAACGCTACCGGCTTGAGGCGATGATCGCCGATAGCAACAAAGAGTGGAAGAAAGCTGACAGCTTCTATGAAACCGCCGTGGGGCTGACGACACGCCCTGCCGGTGTGTTGAACAACTGGGGCTACTCCAAACTGACGCGCGGTGATTTCACCGAAGCCGAGCGGCTGTTTTCGGATGCGATCCGGCAAGACCAGACGCTGTTCACCGCCAAGAACAACATGGTCTTGGCCCGCGGCGCGCAACGGAACTATTCGTTGCCGGTGATCCCAATGGATCAAACAGAACGGGCGCAGCTGCTGCATACGCTTGGTCTGAGCGCGATCAAACAGGGCGATATCGAGACCGGAAAGGGCCTTCTTCGCGAAGCGATCGAAACCCACCCACAGCATTTCGAGGATGCCGTGCGCAGCCTACGCGCACTTGAAAACAATGTAACGAACTGACCCGAGCATGGAGTTTCTTACCGCTTTCTGGTCGGGGCTTGAACCGACGCTATCGATCACACGCCTGTCAGCGATCTGGCTGTTCCCGCTGTCGCTTCCGATCTGCTTCTGGGCGGCTTGGAGCGACATGCGCGCGATGCGCATCCCAAACTATTCCGTCCTCGCGCTTGCGCTGATCTTTGTTCTGATCGGTCCGTTCCTGATGCCACTGCCAGAGTTTGGCGCGCGCTTGGTGCAATTGGTTGTCGTGCTGTTGGTCGGGATCATCCTGAATGCGGGCGGTTTGGTCGGGGCCGGTGACGCCAAATTTTCTGCAGCGGCCGCGCCCTATATCGCACTTGGCGATCTGCGTTTTGTATTGGCATTATTTGCAGCAACGCTTTTGGGGGCCTTCACCACGCATCGGCTTGCACGCCGTTCGCCGCTACGCAAACTTGCCCCCGATTGGGAAAGCTGGACGCGGCAGCGCGATTTCCCGATGGGCCTTGCCCTTGGCGGCGCGCTCTCGATCTATCTCGGACTTGGCATCGTTTACGGAAGCTGACTATCGGCCCCTTTCCAAACGGTTTCACCCGCGCTGGAAAGGCCCGGTTTTTCCATCATTTCGCCACCTTCTGCCATCAGATTGGATACATCAGCGTGTCGGCCTACCGATGTGCGCACATGTACTCACTCGCAGCAGCAGGACATTTAGCCGCCGATGAATATGCAAGCCTCGCCTCAGTCCACCGTCGCCCCCCCTCCTCCACCCAGCAGCATCGAAGGTATGCAGCTGCCGCTGCCGATGATGCGTGACATCCTGCTCAAAACGATCTTCCGCAAGAACGTGACAATGGTGACCGATATCGCACAGGCAATCTGCCTGCCGCGTATGGTGACACAAGAGCTGGTGGACCTAGCGCGCGAGCAGCGCCTTCTCGAAGCCACCGGTACGCTCAGCGCCAACGCGGGTCCCGAGATGGGGTATCAATTGACCGATGGCGGCAAGGCGCGCGCGCTGGATGCGCTGACCCAGTCGGAGTATTTCGGAGCCATGCCGGTGCCACTGGCAGTGTACCGCGAACAGATCAAGCGCCAGTCGATCCGCAATATCCAGATCACACGAGAACAGCTGACCACTGCGATGGGTCACCTGATCCTGCCATCTGACCTGTTGTCAAACCTTGGCCCCGCCGTCAGCTCGGGGCGCTCCATTCTGATGTATGGCCCGCCCGGCAACGGAAAATCCTCGATCTCGAACGGGATCCGCGACGCAATGGGCGACAAAATCTATGTCCCCCGCGCCATCGAATATTCCGGTCAGGTGATCACCGTCTATGATCCGATCGTGCACAGCTCGGCCGAGGTTGAAGAGGATGATCCCAATTCATTGCGCCGCAAGCGCAGTTTTGACACCCGGTATGCGCGGTGTCAGAGACCGACCGTGATTACCGGGGGCGAGCTATCGCTGTCGATGCTGGATCTCATCTATAACCCGATCGCACGCACCTATCAGGCGCCGCTACAACTCAAGGCAACCGGCGGGATCTTCATTGTTGACGACCTTGGCCGCCAAGCCGAACCGCCACAGGCGCTGGTCAACCGCTGGATCGTGCCGCTTGAGGAAAGCAAAGATATTCTTGCCTTGCAATCAGGCGAGAAATTCGAGGTGCCCTTCGACACGCTGGTGATCTTCTCGACCAACTTTCACCCGAACGAGATTTTCGATCAGGCTGCCCTGCGCCGGATCTTCTACAAAATCAAGATCGACGGGCCGAGCCAGGAAAACTATCTCAAGATCTTCGCACTGATCGCCCGCAAAAAGGGGATGCCGCTGAACGAACCCGCTCTGCTCCATCTGTTTCAGGAAAAATACCCGACCATCGACAATGTCTATGCCAACTACCAGCCGGTGTTCCTGATTGACCAGATGATCGCGATCTGCGAATTCGAAGGGATACCGTATCAGATGACACCGGAGCTGATTGACCGCGCATGGGCGAACATGTTCGTGAAGGACGAGATTATCGTGAAGTGATCGGCGTCGCCGGTTGCGGGCGTATGGGGGCCCCAATGCTTGCCGCGCTAGACAAAGCCGGATTTTGCGTGCGTGGGTTTGACGTGCAACCGATTGCGAAAAGTGGCCCGCTCAGCGACCTGATGCACACCGACGCATGTATTTTTGCAAAGGGCCTGCAAATTCTTATTACTGTCGTACGGGATATCACTCAGACAGAAGAAGTTTTGCATGGTCCGCAGGGCCTGATCGCGCAAGCGCCCGACCTGCATACGATCATCATCTGCTCCACCCTGTCCCCCCGTTATGTTCACGATCTACGTGAGCGGGTGCCGGGTCATATCGCACTGATCGACGCTCCGATGTCCGGGGCGGCCATTGCCGCCCAAGAAGCCCGCCTGTCGTTCATGCTTGGCGGAGCGGACTCCGACCTTGACCGTTGTCAGCCGCTTTTCGATGCCATGGGCGCGCATTTCCACCGTATGGGGGTGTTCGGCATGGGGATGCAGGCAAAAGTGCTGAACAACCTGCTGGCCGCGAGCAACACCGCCATGACCCGTCTGGTGCTGGACTGGGCGGACGAAGCCGGGCTTGACGAATGCGCCTTGCTGGACCTGATCAACACCTCTTCCGGGCAGAACTGGTTCGCTTCCAACTTTGACACCATCGAGTTTTCCCGCGACGGGCTGAGTGACAACAATTCCATCGGCATTCTGGTCAAAGATGTCGAAAGCGCGCTGGACGCCGCCACCCCAGATACCGACACCGCCCTGCCTCGCGCCGTTCAGGATGCAATCCGCCAACTGAAGCCTCGCTGCCCCTGATATTCACATTTCCCAAATATCCTCGCCAGAGTATTTTTATCAGAAAGAAACTGACAAGGCGGCACACACTGGTCACCCCCGCCGGGTGTTTTCGAAAATTGTTCACCCAAACCTAGATGCTCGATCCACCGAACCAGACCGCCATTCTGGGGCGCGCCACTGCCCCGACTAGGTCGTAGTCGATGACAACATCTGCTGTGGCTAAAAATACTAAACGGCCAGCTGAGGGCGGCACTGGCAGCTCTGATCTGGTCCACCTCTCGCTCTGCTCCTGATGCCACGCGCCACTTGATGACGAAGCGAAAGTCAGACCAGACCGGCCTGCTCCAATTGTGGACGATACGTTCGGCTGACCGGCACCAGAGTTCCGCTGGTCAACCGCAGGAACAACCGACCGTTGTCCCGCTCCGCGCCTGTGACCGCGCTGCTGGTAACCCAATGGGACCGATGTGTGCAATACCCCTCAACCCCATCCAATTCAGCGATTGCATCAACAAAACGCATCCGCACACTGTGAGTTTCGTACGGGAGCTCAACATCCACGAAATGATCCCGTGCGCTCAGGTGAAGGACCGGGCCTTGCGCCCCCTCGGGCAGACGCCGCATCAGCCGCGGCGGTTCCGGCGTCGGCGGCGAAGGAACTATTTCAATCGGAGTGGGCAGATGAGCCAAGCCAAGCGCGCCAGTTTCACCGCCGAGAAATTCACTCTGCGGGGAGGCCTTTGAGTGAATTCGTTTGATAGTCTGGATGACGGTGCTGAGCAAGGCAACCAGAACACTGACCTTTAAAAATGACGGCGCAACGCGATCGGACTGCCCAATCATGAGCAGCGTCAGAAAAAAAACAAACGGCGAAAAAAACAATGTCATGCCTATGACGACCAACACGTCTCTCAGCCACATCAACTCGGCGGGGATGGTCTTTACCGCCAATTCACGCAGAATATTAGCTAGGAATACAGACACGCCACAAATCGCGCCCCAGTATAGCCCCCGCTGAGGCAGGGTCAGGTTTGAATACGTGTCGAGCGGTCCCACAGCGGCTGCGGCAAGCGCGATCAGCACCCAAATAGCCAACACGACCGGCGACAGCACAAGCCTCAAAGATCTGGTCAGAACACCGTACATTTACACTTCACCCACACGACGGCCTAAGAGATAAAACCGAACATTTCCAGCCCGTTGCTGTAATATCAACTGAGAACACAACTGCAAGTACTTGTTGTCCCACGCTCCACACGGTCCTGTGAGCGAGGCAGAAGAAACCGTTTTACATCCCTACAGACACCTCCATAGAGTAACAGGATGACAGTATAGGGCATGACAATGACTCACCCATTTTTTGAGCGGTTGCACAGCAGTTTCAGTGCGCAAAGCATGATGTCCACCCTTGGCGCGAGCCTGACCGAGGTCCAAGATGGCACGGCTGTGATCGAAGCCCCGATATTGCCGGGCGCGCGTCAGCAGCACGGGTTTGGCCATGCGGGGCTGACATTTGCGATTGGCGATAGTGCTGCGGGGTATGCCGCCCTGTCTGTCATGCCCGAAAGCTTCGAGGTCTTGACCTCTGAAATCAAGATCAACCTTCTGGCCCCGGCCAAGGGCGAGCTGCTGATCGCCACCGGAAAGGTAATAAAATCGGGCCGAAGGTTGGTGATTGTCACCTCTGAAGTCGTGGCGCGCGATGGAGACACCGATACGCTGATCGCCATTCTTCAGGGCACCATGGTGCCTGTACCAGTTTAGGCCGTCAGCCCCTCAGGCTCGGGCAGACCATTGGCGCGGCAACAGGCGGTAACCGTATTGGCCAGCAGGCAGGCGATGGTCATCGGACCAACACCGCCGGGAACCGGAGTAATGACCCCCGCGACCTGAACTGCACTGGCAAATTCTACGTCGCCAACAAGCCGCGTCCCGCCTTCGGGTTTGTCGATCCGGTTGATGCCAACATCGATCACGGTGGCCCCCGGCTTGATCCAATCACCCGGTATCATCTGCGGGCGGCCAACGGCAGCCACGACGATATCTGCCCCGCGCACAACGCCAGGCAAATCCCGGGTCCGCGAATGGGCAATGGTGACCGTGCAACTGTCGCGCAGCAAAAGCTGTGCCATCGGTTTGCCCACAAGGTTTGATCGCCCCACCACAACCGCGTTCATGCCTGACAGCGACCCATGGTATTCGCGCAGCATCATCAGGCAGCCCAACGGCGTGCACGGTGCCATTGCAGCCTGACCGCTGGCCAACCGACCCGCGTTCAGAATATGCAGCCCGTCAACATCCTTGGCCGGATCAATACGCGCAACGACCTCTTCCTCGCTCATATGAGCAGGTACCGGGAACTGGCACAGAATACCGTGCACGGCCGCGTCAGCGTTCAGCCGTTCAATCAGCGCATAGAGGTCTTCCACGGGCGTATCCGCTGGCAGCTTGTGCTCGAACGAGTTCATACCTGCCGCAACAGTCTGAAGCCCCTTGTTGCGCACATAGACCTCGCTTGCGGGATCTTCGCCGACCTGAATAACAGCCAGACCGGGGGTAATCCCGTGATCCGCCTTCAGGCGTGCAACATGGGTCGCCACCTTTTCTCGTACCTTGGCCGCAAAGGCCTTACCGTCGATAATATGCGCGCTCATATTCGCTCCTGCATCATGCCAGTTGATAAGGATGCCCGCCCTTACGCTATCCTGCGCCGCTCTGCCACCATTGATCGTGGTTGCGCGGGTTCAAGTCAGAACAAACCTTCTATCTGCCCCTGAGTGTTCAGCATAATCGCCTCGGCACTAGGCACACGCGGCAGGCCCGGCATGGTCATGATCTCGCCGCAGATCACAACCACAAAGCCCGCCCCCGCGCTCAGCCGCACCTCGCGCACGGGTACCGAGTGGCCCGTTGGCGCGCCGCGGCGACTGGGATCGGTTGTGAAGCTGTATTGCGTCTTGGCCATGCAGATCGGCAGATGGCCATACCCTGCCTTTTCCCACTCCGCCAACTGAGCGCGGATTTTGTGATCGGCCAAAACCTCGTCGGCATGATAGATCTGCTTCGCAATCGTCTCGATCTTCTGAAACAGTGGCATGTTGTCGGGATAGAGCGGCGCAAAATGCGACATGCCGCTCTCGGCCAGTTCGACCACCTTACGTGCCAGCGCCTCGCTGCCCGCGCTGCCGTGCTCCCAATGCCGCGACAGGATCGCCTCGCTGCCCTGCTGCGCCACATACGCCTGCACGGCCTGAATTTCGGCATCAGTATCCGTGACAAAATGGTTGATCGCGACCACAACCGGCACGCCGAAAGATTTGACATTGGCAATGTGGCGCCCAAGGTTTGGGCACCCTTGCTGAACCGCCTCGACATTCTCGGGGCCAAGATCGGCCTTGGCGACGCCACCGTTCATCTTCATCGCCCGCACCGTCGCCACAATCACCACGGCATCAGGCGCAATCCCCGCCTTGCGGCATTTGATATTCATGAATTTTTCGGCGCCCAAATCAGCCCCAAACCCGGCTTCGGTCACCACATAATCAGCCAGTTTCAACGCAGTGGTCGTGGCAATCGCCGAGTTGCATCCATGCGCGATATTGGCAAACGGCCCACCATGAACAAAGGCCGGACTATTCTCCAGCGTCTGCACCAGATTGGGTTGCATCGCGTCCTTCAGCAGCACCGTCATCGCGCCGTCGGCCTTGATATCACGGCAATACACCGGGCTACGATCACGACGATACGCCACGATGATCTCGCCCAGCCGGTTCTGCAAATCCTCAAGATCATTGGCCAGACACAAGATCGCCATGACCTCGGACGCGACAGTGATGTCAAATCCGGTCTGGCGCGGAAACCCGTTGGGCACGCCCCCCAACGAGGTCATGATATCGCGCAGCGCCCGGTCATTCATATCGATGACCCGCCGCCAAACCACACGCCGCACGTCAATCTCCAGAGTATTCCCCCAATAGATATGGTTGTCGATCATTGCGCTCAGCAGGTTGTGTGCGCTCGTGATCGCATGGAAATCGCCGGTGAAATGCAGGTTCATTTCTTCCATCGGCACGACCTGAGCATGTCCGCCGCCCGCAGCGCCCCCCTTCATCCCGAAACAGGGGCCGAGGCTGGCCTCGCGGATACAGATCGCTGCGTTCTTGCCGATCCTGTTCAGCCCGTCCCCCAACCCCACGGTCGTGGTGGTCTTGCCCTCGCCCGCCGGGGTCGGATTGATCGCGGTCACAAGGATCAGCTTGCCATTCTCGCGCCCCTGTACCGAACGGATGAAGTCTTGGCTCAGCTTGGCCTTGTCATGGCCATAGGGCACAAGGCTCGCTGACGGAATCCCCAGCTTTGCACCGATTTCATGTATCGGTTTCTTGCTGGCTTCGCGGGCGATCTCGATGTCGGATTTATACTTCATGGATCCTCTCCCCTAGTTCCGCGCGTCAAAGTGCTTTCCCTTTTTTTAACCTAAGGGGAAAATGCCCAATGGCTGCAACCCGACATTTCCGGCCTTGCTTGCGTCGCAATGGCCGAAGCAGGCCACATGGCAAAGCGACTTCAGCGCCGCGCCGCATCCAGATGCGCCCAGACCGGCTGATCCGGAACATGCAGACGCAACACATCACCCAACCGGAGTACACCCTCACGCTCAACCCAGACAGTGACCCCGCGCTTGCCCGCTGCGGCCGCCTTGAATTTCCGCCCCGCGCCCGGCGCGTCCTCGTCGATCACCTTTACCGGCAGATGGCACGGGCGGTTTTCCATATCCACAACCAAAGTTGCCCCCGAAGGTGCCTGAAGCCGCGAAGACGGCGGCACATGGGTGAAATCTGGAATACCCTCAATCACCATGCTGGCACCAACCCATGCGGGGTGAAACTGCCCCACTCCTATCTTCGCCGCCACCTCGGCCAACTCCTCAGCCGACAGAACCGACAGCTGCCGCACATTGCGGATTTCGGTACCGCGCGGATGCTGCCTAATCACCCGGCTGCAAGATGGCCGCACCAGCCCGCCATGCGCCTCGCCCTCAACCCCGGCGTAGCTTAACATAACCTCGCTCAACGGCTCCGCCCGCAGACTTGCCTCCCGATCGGCCACACAGCCCAACCAAGTAATCGTTGCTGCAAAATCTGTGGGTTTCAATGCGGGCATCTCGGATCTCCTTCATGTCTCGCAAAGGCCATAGTGCAAACTACAGCCACACTCTTCAAATAACTTACCGTGATACCAAACATTCCGACCCGTGATTTCTTTCTGACCGAAATACTCCCGCAGGAGGCATCCTTCCCCGACATGCACACCAACGCTTGCGGCTCAGACCACCAGCGTAAAAAACAATCTGCGAAAGGGAAACAGAACCGAGCCATCCGCCGCACGAGGATATGCCTTTTCCATCACCGCCTCATACCGCGCAATCAGTTCGGCCTGTTCGTCCGGGGCCAACATGGCAAGGATCGGTCGGGCATATGTGGCTTCCGTAAACAGCCGCACCGGGTGCGCCGTCACACTTGGCTCAAGATTCTGATAATACTCTGTTTCCCACAAACTCAACGTTCCAAGATCGGACAGCAACCGGTGATATTCCGCAGGCAGCAACACGCCTGGGCCCGCTGTCTGATCAAACCGCCCCGGAAACATCTCTTCACACAACGACACCCAAACCCGATGCGAAGGGGCGTTATTCTGATGCGGCACCTGCACCGCAAGTGTGCCGCCAGAAGTCAACATTCCCGCCAGCCGGGGCAAAAGGCGCGCGTGATCTTCCAACCAATGGAGTGCCGCGTTGGAATAGATCAGCGCCAACGTCTCAGCTGTATGCCAGCTCGCGATATCGGCCAATTCCAATGCCTCATAGGCCCCCGAAGCCTCTGCCTCGGCCAGCATGGCGGGCGAAGTATCGACCCCCCGCACTGCGCGCCCAAGCCCTGCAAGAGCGGGACCCACCGTGCCGCTCCCGCAGCCCAAGTCGACCACATCACCCGCAGGCAGCGGATCAAGACTGCGCAGAAGATCCATCGCAGGGCGCAAACGCAAACCCCGGAACCTATGATAGGTCCCGGGGCTCCAGTCTTGTCCAACCATACCCGTCATTACGACAGTTCTGGCTCCATCCCGCCGTCGGCTTTCGGCTTGGCTTTGGGTTTAGTCTTGGGAATGGCTGTGACCGAAGCGGCCGCACCTTGATCCGGCGTATCATCCTCACCAGCACCTGGCTGTGGCGGCTCGCCGCGGATCACGCGCTCGATCTCTTCGCCGGTCAGGGTCTCGTATTCCAACAATCCCTGCGCCAGACGGTCCCATTCATCGTGACGGTCGTTGAGGATTTTAACCGCCTTGACATAGCCATCCTGAATGAAACGCCGCACCTCTTCTTCGATCATCTCTTTGGTATGAGCCGAGACCGAAAAACCGCCCGTATTGCCGGAATATCCCTCATGCGCCTCGGCATAGTCGATATTGCCAACCTTGTCCGACATGCCCCAGCGCAGCACCATGGCCCGCGCCAACGAGGAGGCCTGCTGAATATCGCCCGCCGGGCCGTTACTGACTTCATCCTCGCCATATTTGAGGATCTCTGCGGCCTTGCCGGCCATGGTCATCGCCAGCTTTTGCTCGCATTCAGACTTGTGCCAGTTCAGCCGATCAATCTCGGGCAGCGACACAACCATGCCCAAAGCACCACCGCGTGGAATGAT
Organism: Thalassovita taeanensis; assembly: GCF_900110775.1. Taxonomy (GTDB): domain Bacteria; phylum Pseudomonadota; class Alphaproteobacteria; order Rhodobacterales; family Rhodobacteraceae; genus Litorimicrobium; species Litorimicrobium taeanense. Next base: position 81,102 of record NZ_FOEP01000002.1, read on the forward strand.
GGTCGCCTTATAAACCGGGTCGCATTTCGGTAGGCTCAGACCAACGATGGCGTGCCCCGCCTCGTGATAGGCAGTTTTTTCCTTCTGATCCGCCGTCAACACCATCGAGCGACGCTCGGCCCCCATCATTACCTTGTCCTTGGCGTTCTCGAAGTCTTCCATGGTGACAAAGCGGCGGCCAACACGAGCGGCCATCAGCGCGGCCTCGTTCACAAGGTTCATCAGGTCGGCACCCGAGAAGCCCGGCGTGCCGCGCGCAATGATACGCATGTCCACATCGGGACCAAGCGGGGTCTTGCGCGCATGAACGCCCAAAATCTTCTCGCGGCCTTTGATGTCAGGGTTCGGCACCGTGACCTGACGGTCAAACCGGCCTGGACGCAGCAGCGCCGGGTCCAGAACATCGCGACGGTTGGTCGCCGCCAGAATGATCACGCCCTCGTTCGCCTCGAACCCGTCCATTTCGACCAGAAGCTGGTTCAGGGTCTGTTCGCGCTCGTCGTTACCGCCACCGTATCCGGCGCCACGGGCGCGGCCCACGGCGTCGATTTCGTCAATGAACACGATGCAGGGTGCGTTTTTCTTGGCCTGCTCAAACATGTCGCGGACACGGCTGGCACCAACGCCCACAAACATTTCCACGAAGTCCGAACCGGAGATGGTAAAGAAGGGCACGCCTGCCTCACCCGCGATTGCGCGCGCCAGCAGCGTTTTACCGGTGCCCGGAGGGCCCACCAGCAACGCGCCTTTAGGGATTTTACCGCCCAAGCGGCTGAATTTCTGCGGGTTGCGCAGGAATTCAACGATCTCTTCAAGCTCTTCCTTGGCCTCGTCAATGCCCGCCACGTCATCAAAGGTCACGCGGCCCTGCTTTTCGGTCAGCAATTTGGCCTTGGATTTACCAAAACCCATGGCCCCGCCTTTGCCGCCGCCCTGCATCCGGTTCATGAAATAGATCCACACCCCGATCAGCAGCAGGAAAGGTAGAAGCGACAGTATGAAGGTTTGAAAACCGGATTGCTCCTGGCTTTCGGCCGATACCGGCACACCCTCAGTGATCAGCATTTGCGTAACTTCGGCATCTTCCGGCTTGATGGTCACATAGTCCCGGCCATCGGTGCCACGGAATCGCACTTTCTCGCCATCGAGCGTCACTTTGCTGACTTTCTCGTCCTGTACCGACTTCACAAAGTCGGAATAACTGATGGTCTGGCTTTGCAGCGTGCTGCCTGTTCCGCTGAACAGGTTGAACAAAGCCAGGATCAACAGGAACAGAACGACCCAAAAGGCGATATTTCTTGCGTTGCCCAAGGAAATTCTCCCAAATCTTCGGTTTGGACCTGCGCCTATCACAGGCCCCACCGATCTTAAATAGAGATCATGCACCTATCTTCAATGCTATGAAAGCCCCGAGAGGAAATCTTCGTGCTCTGGGGCCAATTCCGCGCGCCATCCCGCCGACACCCCGGCCAAAGGCGCAGCGACCAGCCCCTGATCGGACCAGACCGCAGGCCCCGCCGCCACCGCCGCCGCAGGTCGGCCACATGCGCGCCAATCGGGGCAGTGCGCCAGCCCCTCGTGCCCCAGCGCAGCAATCCATTGCCCCGGCTGCGCCGGGCCGGTCAGGCGCCACCGACCATCCCACAGACCATCAGGAGCAGACCGCACCTTGGCCACGGCATTCAGTTCGCGAAAGAAATGCAGGCCGCCCTTACGGATCACCATGCGGCAGCCTTGCAACACCGCAGGCGTGCCACTCGCCGCAGCCTCGATCATGCCAACCACGGCGCGGCCACGCGGCGCATACTCCGCCCCCGCCAACCAGTTCAGGACATGGACCAGCAAACGACGGGCCAATTCCCGCGGCAGGGTCAGGAAAGCTTTGCGGTCGATGATGACATCCCCCGCCCGTACCTGCACATTTTGACGAGAAAACCCCAAAACGGCCCAGTTCAGCGCCTCTTGGGCTTGACGCATATTCCCGGCCACCAAGGCCAGAGACGAGGCATTCACCCCCAGATCGCCAAGGTTCTCCAGCGCTCTGCGAGCCTTGATCCGATCGAACCGTACATCCGTATTTGAAGGGTCTTCGACCCATTCAACCCCACGACTCCGCAATGCGTCACGCAGTGCCTCGCGACGCAACGACAAGAGCGGGCGCAGGAACTCAACCGGGCCGACCCGGCGTTTTACGGCCATGCCCGACAGGCCATCCACACCCGCGCCGCGCGCCAGTCGCATGAGCATTGTTTCAGCCTGATCATCCGCCGTATGCCCAAGCGCGACCTGCGGAATTCCATGTTCTTTGGCCCACGCGCCGATCAGGCCATAGCGCGCGCGTCGCGCCTGATCCTGCAAGTTGCCACTGCCATCCCACCCCTGCCAAAGCAGCGTGTCATGACACACCCCAAGTGCATGAGCGTGCAGCGCCACAGCGCGCGCTTCATCGCGCGCCTCAGGACGCAGGCCGTGATCGACGGTGACAACATGTAGCTCCACCCCGGCATCACCAGCCCAGTCGGCCAACAGGTACAGCAACGCCAGAGAATCCCCGCCCCCCGAAACGGCGACCCCCAACGGCCCCGCGACCCCGTCCAGAGCCTGCGACAGGCTTGCATGCAAATCTACGTTTTCGCGTGTCACGAACAGCTCAAACGCGCCCGTTCGGCCTCGGCCTGTTCAACGACAGCAGAGGCAGGAAAGCGCGCGCCCACTTCGCCCAAGGTCACGCAGGCCTCGCTGGTCTGGCCCAGACCACCCAAGGCCCGCCCAAGGCGGAACAGTGCATCAGGGGCGTGTTCGCCCTTCGGGTCGCTGCTAAACGCCTCGAGATACGCGCGGGCCGAACCGGTTTGGTCGTCCAACTGCGCCAGAGCCTCGCCACGTTTGAGATGCGCCAGCGCCGTCAGTGGCCCGCCCGGATAGGTCTCGCCAAAGGTCGCAAAGAGGTCTGCGGCGGCGCGAAAGTCACCCGAGGCGAGCACCCCCTCTGCCCGCTCGAAATCAGCCTTTTCACCCACCGCCATCTCGGTCTCGGCATTCGGGACGATTGGCGCTGCAGGCGCGGGTGCCGCTGTGCCGCCGCCCAGCGTTGTGGTCTGGCCCAGCTTCGACACATCCCCACCTTCCAACTCGACCAGCCGGAACTCCAGATCGCCAATGCGGTTGGTGCCATCTGTCACCACGCGGTTGATGCGGAATTCCAGTTCTTCGGTCTTGCCCGTCAGCCGCTGCAATTCCCGCTCAATCGCGTCGATCCGCACCAAAGCCGACCCACCCTGAGACAAGCCGCCAGATGCGCCGGTCGTGCTTAGCTCGCGCTTGAGCCGCTGCACCTCGACATAGAGCACGGACATTTCCTGCCGGACATCGGCCAGCGTCTCGGCCCGGTCCTGCGCCCTCCCCGTCAGGGGAAGCGCCAGAAGGCCGATACATGTGACAAAAATCCAGCGCATGGCGACCTCCGGCTTAACCTGACAGACCGGACGAAATAATCGTCACGGCACGGCGGTTTTTGGCATAACACGCCTCTTCACTGCAAATCTCGATCGGGCGCTCTTTGCCATAGCTTACGACCCTCAGCCGCCCGCCGGGTACCCCGCGCGAAATCAGATATTCCTGCACCGCATTTGCGCGACGCGCGCCAAGCGCAAGGTTGTATTCGCGTGTGCCCTGCTCGTCAGCATGTCCTTCGATGATCGCAGTATAATCCGAATTGGTCTGAAGCCAGCCTGCCTGACCATCCAGCACCACACGCGCCTCAGGGCTGAGGCTGGACTGATCCACTGCAAACAAAACCCGGTCGCCCACGGCCTGCTGGAAATACAGCGGCGAAGTCGGGTCGCTGACTGATCCTGCCGCTCCTGCCCCGGTGCCGCCGCCGTTCAGAACGACATCGTCGCTACCGAAGCGGTCCGGGTTGGTACAGGCCGAAAGGGCCAGAATGGATGTCAGGATTACTGCCCGTGTCAGATATGTCATGTAACGTGCCCCGCTCGTGTTCATGTTCTTTGCTTCATTTCTATCATATCGTTTCCATCGTGGAAACGCATAGCCTTGCAGCAAGGCGGCACATTGCCCGCCCCGCCTGTTTCTGTTTAGTTCTGAAGCGGTGACCAAGCCGGATCAGACGCCCCGCCCTCGGTCCGCACCCGCTTAAGATTGCGCCCGGAAATATCCACCGAATACAGGCTCGATTGCCCGCCCGCCCCCTGCGTTTCGCGGGTGAACATGATTACACGACCGTTGGGTGACCAAGTCGGCCCCTCGTCCAGGAACGAGGCGGTCAGCAACCGTTCCTCTGACCCGTCAGCGCGCATCACGCCAATGTGGAACCGACCTTTGTTTTGCTTGGTAAAGGCAATCAGATCGCCGCGAGGAGACCAAACCGGCGTGCCGTATCGCCCCTGCCCGAAACTGATCCGCTGCGGTTCGCCTCCGGTCGCGCTCATCACGTACAACTGCTGCGTGCCGCTGCGATCGCTTTCGAACACGACCCTGTTGCCATCCGGGTTGAAGCTGGGGGCCGTTTCAATCGAGGGTGCGCTGGTCAGCCGCTGCGACTGCCCCGTGGTGATGTCCATGCGGTAAATATCAGTGTTGCCGCCTTCGGTCAGGGAATACACCACCGTGCGGCCATCCGGGCCAAAGCGCGGCGCAAAGCTCATCGTGCCTGCCTGACTTTCCAAGACCCGGCGGCCAACGCTTGCCACGTCCAGAACGTAAATCTTCGGGAACCCGGTTTCATAGCTGGTATAAAGAATGCGATCGCCGGTCGGCGAGAACCGCGGCGCCAGAACGATCGAGGAACTGTCAGTCAGGAACTGCACATTCGCGCCATCATAATCCATGATCGCAAGCCGCTTGCGGCGTTTATCCTTGGGGCCGGTTTCCGAAACGAACACAACCCGGCTGTCGAAATACCCGCCCTCGCCGGTGATCCGGCTGTAAACGGCATCGGCCACCTTGTGCGCCATCCGGCGCCAGCCCTCTTGCGTGCCCGCAAATTGCAGACCGGTGCCCAGCTCTTGCCCGGCGAAGACGTCGTAGACCCGGAACTTGATCACCAAACGCCCGCCTGCCTGTACGCTGACCGCACCGGTGATCAGCGCCTGTGCGTTGATCGCCTTCCAGTCGGCAAACTGTACCGGGCTGGAAAAGCTGGTGATCTGGCTGATGAAGGCCCCGCTGGGGATCTCGCGGAACAACCCGGTGCCGCTCAGGTCCTCGGCCACCACGCGCGCGATATCGGCGGCGGTTTTTGCGGCTGCACTGCTTTCGGGCACAAAGTTGGGCACCGCAAACGGCAAGGGTTCGATCACGCCTTCGGTGATCTCGATCCGAAGCGGACCAGCGTGCGCCGCCACGGGAAGGGTCAGGGCGACGCAGGCCGCCAGGAGGGTCAGAAAGCGTGTCATCATTTGATCCTCATTTTCTCCGGATTGAATGTCATTTCAATGTCACGCCATTGCGTATACTTATCTTTCGGCAGCGAAAATCCGCTGGCACCACAGCGGATGATGGCGCGCCGGGCAGCCTCGAACGCCTGTCGTGTGGCTTCGGTTGTCCCGCCCGAGGCGCTGACCATGCGGACCGAGCCGCCCACCGGGTGGCCATCTTCGGACAGGCTGACGGCGACCACAACCGTGGTGCGCAAGGCGTCCGAGCTAAGCGAGCCCACGTTCCAACAGTTCTGTACCGCAACGCGCAGCGCGTCTTTTTCACCCGAGGTCAGAGGCGGGCCAGATGGCGCCGCAGCGGGCTCTGACGCGGCTCCGGCCAGCGCTTCGGCCAGCGCATCCTTGACCGCATCGCGGCGCGTGGTCGTATCTGCGTCGGGTTTAGGCTTGGCCGTCGTCTTGGTTTCGGGCTTGGCTTCGGCCGCAGGCTCTGACCGCGCCGGGCGCGTCTTGGGGCGAATTGATGTGGCTGGCGCGGCCGGCTCTTCTGTGGCCTCGGTCACGATCTCGGTCGTGGCTTCCTCAGGCGCCGTCGCTTGCTGTTCTTCACGCGGCGTTTCGGCTGGCGCCTCGGTCACGGCTTCTTCGCGCTTGACCTCATCCACTTTTACATCTGGCTCGGGTGCCGCGACTGGTTGAGGCGCCACACGCGGTGCGGGGCGCGGACGCGGGCGATCTGAAACAGCCGGCGCCAACACCGCAGTTTCGGGCGGTGGCGGGGCCAGAACCGGCGGCTGATCTGTCACTTCGGCGGGCGGCGGCGCGAGCTGACTGACATCAGGGCGAGGATCGGGTGGCGGCGGAGCCTCGGCGGCCTCGGGCTGCGGACGGTCCGGCTCGGCCTGCGGCGCGGGTGGCGCGGGCTGATCCTGCGGCACCTCGGGTGCGGGCGGCACCGACACATCTGTCGCGGTTTCGGGCGGGCGCTCGGCAGCCAGCATGGTTTCGAACTCCTCGGTCGATATGACCGATACCTCGGTCACTTCAAACGGCTCTGGTGCGGGTGCAAAGGCGCCGCCCAGCAGCAACCAGCCAATCAGACCAATGTGACCTGCGCCCGAGATATACTGCCCGGTGTTCATCGCCGCCTCAGTTACCCGTCGCGTTCAGCGCAGGCCCGCCCGTATCCGTCACCAGCCCGATATTGCTGAACCCTGCACGATTGAGCGCGCCCATGACCTGTACGACCTGTTCATAGGGCACCGCCCCATCGGCGCGCAGGAACACCCGGTCGCCCTCGCGTTCGGTCGCGATGGCGCGCAACCGGTTGATCAGTTCGTCGCGTGGCACTTCGGTGGTCTGGATCATCACAACACCTTCGGCGGTTATGGTCACAGCCAAAGGCTCTTCGTGTTCGCCCGGCAAAGCATTGGCGGCGGTTTTCGGCAGCTCAACCGGGACGCCCACTGTCATCAGCGGGGCCGCGACCATGAAAATAATCAAAAGCACCAACATCACATCGACAAAGGGCGTGACGTTGATTTCCGCCATTGGCCGCGCGCCACCACGACGGCTACGCCGCCTGCGGCCACCGCCTCCGTCTTTTTGCATGACACCAGCGCCCATGGCTCAGCTGTCCAACTGGCGGCTGAGGATGGTCGCAAACTCGTCGGCGAAGCTTTCGTAGCCCGCAACGATCCTGTCGCTATCAGAGCTCAGCTTGTTATAGAAAATAACCGCCGGGATGGCCGCCAACAGGCCCAGCCCAGTCGCCAGCAGCGCCTCGGCAATGCCCGGCGCCACAACGGCAAGGTTGGTGTTCTGCTGCTCAGCAATGTTGATGAAGGCGTGCATGATGCCCCAGACCGTGCCGAACAAGCCCACGAAGGGCGCGGTTGATCCAACGGTGGCCAGCACGGGCAAGCCGCCTTGCAGCACCTCTGCCTCTTTAGCAATGGCCACATCCATCGACCGGTCGATCCGTGCGGCCGCGCCCGCGATTAACCCGCCATCGGTGCGGTGACTGCGCCGCCATTCGATCATGCCTGCCGCGAATATCTTTTCCGACTGGCCGCTTGGCTCTGCCCCGGTCTGCTCGAACAGCTCGTCCAGCGGCTCGCCCGACCAGAAGGCGCGGTCAAACGCCGCCGCCTGACGCCGAGCCTTGCGATAGAGAATGCTTTTCTGAATGATGATCGACCATGACCAGAACGAGGCGACGATCAGCAGGATCATCACGAGTTTCACGGTCAGGGTTGCGCGCGCAAAAAGCGCCCACATGGAGAAATCAATCTCCTGCGCCAGTGCGAGGGTCTCTGTTTCCATATGCCTGCTCTACTCTCACGGCCTCGGTTTTTGTATTGGGCCTTTATTACAAACCAAAATAGCTGAACGCGAAGGGGAAAGCCAACACAACTGTGTCATTTCCCCCTTTGCGGCAAAGATTAATGCAGCATCAGGCGGATATTTGCCGGAAGCCGCGCCGGATGGCCCGTTTCGGTAATCACCACCACGGTGACGATGGCATGAAACAGGGTCTCGTCGCCGCACTTGACCGTCTGATCCATCACCAGCCGCGCCCCGGTCACCTGCGTCACCACGGTCTCGACCATCAGTTCGTCGTCCAACCTGGCGGGGTGCAGATAATCCGCCTCGACCCGGCGCACGGCGAAGACATACCCGTCCTCCTTCATCTGCTTCTGGTCGATGCCAAGCCCGCGCACCCAGTCGCTGCGCGCCCGCTCGATATACCGCAGGTAATTGGCGTAATAGACGATCCCGGCCATATCGGTATCTTCATAGTAGACGCGGATCGGCAAACGGTGTGTCATGGCAGGCCTCTTTGGCTGTGTTAGCCGCACCCTAGGCCAGAGCCCGCCCAGCCCGCAACCGCCCATGCGCCCCGACAGGCAACGTGCCGCTTACCCAGCGATCTGCGCAATCCGTGCGAAGAGACGCAGCGCGTGGCTCGGGTCCGAATTGGCGCCCGGCAGAATCGGATCGTAAGCCGCCCGGATCACATCCGCGATCTCGGGATGCAGGATCACACGCTCGCCCACGCGCGCCAAGGGTGAACGGTTCTGGAATGCCGTGTCAGACCACAGCAAGATCACCTGCGCCATCTGCCCCAACGCCAGTGTTTCCGCCGACATGTCGGCCAGTGGGCTGTTCATACGCACAAAGACAAACGCCGCCTTGATCGTGCCGTCTGCGTCAAACCGAAACGCACGGTACTGATCCGCCCCCGTCTGCGTCAGCCGCTCCACCAGCGGGCCAAAGCCCGGGATCAATTGGTCAAGCTTGGGCACATCGGCCAGTTCGGACCAGTCGCGAAAGAAAAACACCATCAGATTGGCGCCCAACTCGGGGTCGGTCTCGGCCATCTTATGTCCGGCCAGAAAGACGACCGCTTCAACCGCGCCCTTCACGACCTCAAGCGTTTTGTCATCGACGCCAAAGACCACCGGCACAATCGGCCTGCCCCAACGGGCAAACACAAAACTGTCGTCGCTGCGGGTAAACAGCGCCTCAATCTGGCTTGGCGTTATCGCTGCGTCTGACACGGCGCAAATCCCTCTCGTTTCATTTTGCCCCACATACGCAAAATTCAGACTTTAGCCAAACAGATCATTCTGCCCCTTCGGCGCGGCCATGCCCAGATGGGTCCAAGCCTTCTGCGCAAGCATCCGCCCGCGCGGAGTTCGCTGGATCAGGCCTTGCTGCAAGAGAAACGGCTCTATCACCTCTTCCAGCGCGTCGCGACTCTCGGACAGCGCAGCACTCAGCGTTTCGATCCCCACCGGGCCACCCATGTAATTCTCGGCGATCAGCGTCAGATACCGTCGGTCGGCGCCATCCAGCCCCAGATGATCCACCCCCAGCCGGGTCAGCGCGTGATCGGCCATCGCCTGTGTCACCCGGCCGTTGCCCTCGACCACGGCGAAATCCACCACCCGGCGCAGCAGGCGACCGGCAATGCGCGGTGTCCCGCGCGAGCGTTTGGCAATCTCGCGTGCGCCATCCGGTTCGGCAGGTGCACCCAGCAAGCGGGCGTTGCGGGTAACGATCTCATGCAGTTCATCCTCGGTATAGAATTGCAACCGTGTCGGAATACCGAACCGGTCGCGCAGCGGGGTGGTCAGCAAGCCCATCCGCGTGGTCGCCCCGACCAGCGTAAAGGGCTGCAATTCGATCCGTACCGTACGCGCGGCGGGGCCTTCGCCGATCACCAGGTCCAGCTCGTAATCTTCCAGCGCCGGATACAGCACTTCTTCGACGGCAGGGTTCAGGCGGTGGATTTCGTCGATGAACAGAACGTCGCGCGCTTCCAGATTGGTCAGGATCGCCGCCAGATCGCCCGCCTTGGCCAGAACCGGCCCCGAGGTCATGCGGAACCCCACCCCCAACTCGCGCGCCATAATCTGCGCCAGCGTCGTCTTACCCAAGCCCGGAGGGCCGTGAAACAGCGTGTGATCCATCGCTTCGCCACGCTGGCGGGCGGATTGGATGAAAACCTTGAGGTTGGCGCGCGCCTCGGCCTGGCCGATGAACTCGTCCAATGCCTGCGGACGCAGAGCGCGGTCATTGTCCTCGGGCAAACGATCAGGGCGCAGGTTGGGGTCGGGCTCGGTCATCGCTTAGCCTTTCGGAGCCAGCAGCTTCAGCGCGGCATGGATCAGGGCGGGCGTTTCGGCATCCGGCTGGTCCGTCGCGGCCTGCGCGACAGCGCCCGCCGCCTCGGACGGGGCATAGCCAAGATTGGACAAGGCGGACAGAGCCTCGGATTGCGCGGTGGCGCTGCTGGGGCGCGCGGGCGCAGGCTTGGACTTTGACACAGGGTCAGGCACTTCGATCACCTCAGCCTCGTCGGTCCCCATGGCGGCGGACAGCGTGGCGCCCATCGCCATAATCCCCGGCGCCTTGTCCTTCAGTTCCAGCACGATCCGCTGCGCCGTTTTCGGCCCGATGCCCTTGGCCGCCTTGACCGCGTTCACATCCCCCAGCGCAATCGCCCGGCTGACGCCCTCGGGCCCCAAGGTGCCCAAAATCGCCAGAGAGGCTTTGGCCCCAATCCCCTGCACCCCCATCAACAGCCGGTGCCACTCTTTTTCCAGCAGGGTCGGGAACCCGAACAATTGCAAAAGGTCCTCGCGCACCAGAAGATCTGTATAGAGCGCCACCGCCTCACCCATTCGCGGCAGGCTAGCCAACGTCCGATCCGAGCAATAGACCAGATAGCCCACGCCGCGCACGTCGATCAGCACATGATCCTCACCGCGATACTCCAGCCGCCCGGAAATCTTGCCAATCATGCACGCACCTTTTTCTCGTACAGGCCCGCCACGCCGGGGGCGCGGGCATAATGGGCGTGACAGATGGCTATGGCCAGCGCATCCGCCGCGTCCGGGCCGTTGATCACAGCCCCGGGCAACTGCATCCTGACCATATGCTCGACCTGCACCTTCGCCGCATGCCCAACGCCAACAACCGTTTTCTTGACCTTGTTGGGGGCGTATTCTCCGATGCTCAGCCCAGCCTGCGCAGGCACCAACAGCGCGATCCCGCGTGCCTGACCCAGCTTCAGCGTCCCGACCGCATCCTTGTTGACGAAAGTCTGCTCAACCGCCGCCGTATCGGGGGCGTACTGACGCAACACCGCACTCAGCTGAGTGTGCAAAGACAACAGACGCATCGCCAGATCGTCGCCCTCGGAGTGGCAAACACCGTTCGCCACATGGGTGAGTCGGCTTCCTTCAGCATCGATCACCCCCCATCCGAGATTGCGCAAACCGGGATCAATCCCCAAAACCCGCATCCCTGCCCCCTGCTCTGTTGCTTTTTTACCCCACTAGCACGAAAGGCGAACAAAGGCCAACGCGAATACATCCGTGCGCCGGAATGGCGCTTTTTGCATATAAATCGCTGCGGCGCAGCAAATTGCGACATTTAGAGTGTGGAAACCGACGCCAGAAGCCGATCCATCGCCCTTTTTTGCAAGGCGATTAGCACCCCGCGGCGCCCATGCACAAACCGCATAGGACTTATGCAATCTACCCCAGTTGTGCGCGCTAATTGGGCGTTTTATGTGCCAGCTATGAACGGTGATCGTTCTACAACCCAAACCGAGGAACCTGATATGGCTGTCTATGACAACACCCGCACCCAGTATCAGGCTGGCGGAGTCGCCAGCCGTATTTCAAATATGCTCGCGTCCGTGATCGGCGCTGCGGCAACGTGGAATGACGCGCGCGTCACCCGCAATGCCCTGTCGCGCCTGTCGGACCGCGAGCTGGAAGATATCGGCCTGTCCCGTGGCGATATTGACTTCGTAGTCGTCAAGCGCTGATACCCAGCCGGGCACAAAACAAACACGACCGCGTCGAAGGTTCGACGCGGTCGTTTTGCTTTAAACAGGTGCAGCGGATGTCAGCGCAAATATGGCCGGATCTGCTGCGCAATGTAGGCTGACACCGGATCGGACTGCATCACCACCGCCCCTAGCTGCTCAACAGCCGGACCATCTTGCAGACCACGCACACGGTCATCATAGATGCCAAAGCCAAGATGCGCCATCAACAGCGCCTTGAACCCCAGAAATCCGAGAGCTAGAAGAAAAAGTCCACGCAATGGCACGCCTCGGCGGACCCTGCGGGGTCGGGTGACGATCAGCCCATCCCGGTCGACAATAGTAACATACCCATGCTTCAGACGGGCACGGCTGCGGTCAATTCGGCGCAACCTTTGATCAAACTCGTTAAACGCGTCGGCCATATCAGCCTCCTGGTCGTGGCCCCCACCGCGACACAAGGAAAAATTACCGTCGAATTGTGGCATTTCTGGGGCAGCTGCCTAAAAGTTGCTGCAATTTCGACGTGAATTCACTTCATTTATTAAGAGTGAGCGTCGTCCATTCACCAATCTCTTCGCGGTGGGTAAGATTGATGCCATTCCGTGCATAAACCGCAATCACATCATCAGCTTGCTCGTTCAGAATGCCCGAGAGAATCGCATAGCCGCCAGCCGAGAGATTCGCCGCCATTGACGGGGCAAGGTCAATCAGCGGGCCTTTGAGGATGTTGGCAAAGACCAGATCGAAGGGGGCAGCAGCGCTCAAATCAGGGTGATCGAACCCCGCCGCCTCAAGGCAGGTGACACGGCCCGCCAGAGCGTTGACGCGCACATTGGCCTCGGCCACCTCGACGGCGACCTCGTCAATATCGCTGGCCAGAACCGGGTTCGGCCAGATGCGTGCCGCCGCCATCGCCAGTACAGCGGTGCCGCAGCCGATATCAGCCACGTTTTGCCCGACAAAGCCCGCATTCGCCAACCGGTCCAGCGCGCGCAAGCAGCCCTGCGTGGTGCCGTGATGCCCAGTGCCAAAGGCCATCGCCGCCTCAATCAGCAGCGCTTCGGCGCCGTCCGGCACTTTGTCAGCGTCATGACTGCCATAGACAAAGAACCGCCCGGCCACGACCGGCGCCAGCTCGCGCTTGACCTTGGCGACCCAATCGGTTTCAGGCAGCTCGGAAATGGCGAAAGGTTTCGCACCAAAGGCCGCCGCCAGAACGGCCAGCCCGGTTTCATCCGGCGCCTCAATGAAATAACCACCGACCTCCCACAGGCCCGAACCATCTTCGATCTCGAAGACGCCAACGCCAGTGGGTTCCGGCTCCAGCCGCTCCATCGCTTCGCCAAGCGCCTCGGCAGGGTCTTTTCCGGTCAGGGTGGTCAGGGCGGTGAATGTGGGCATGGGACTCTCCGGTGTGATCGCCTTAGCGCCTAAGCGTCCTGCCCGTCGGGGTCAAGCGCCCCGGCGTATGGGATGTGCATCCGGGCCGGATTGAATACCCATCCTGGCCTTGACGAACCGCCAGCCGACCCAACCCGCGACACACCCGACCAGCACGTTCGCCACAGCCTGCGCCATCACAACGCCGGACGCCCCGTATAGCGTGCCCAAGCCAAAGGCCAGCGGCGCGATCAGCACCCCGTCGCGGGTCCAGTTTGCCACAGTCGCCCACAGCGGCCTGCCCAGATTGTTGAACGCCGAGTTTGAAACGAACAGCGCCCCGGTAAACACAAACGACCCTGCCGCGTAGTAGGAAAACACATGCACGATATGTGCACCCTCGGGGCTGAGCCCAAAGGCCGCCGCAACATAATCGGCAAAAAGCGCCAGCAGGATCCACGTCACGCCAGTGTACAGCGCGCAGAACTTCAGCGCATCGACATAGGATTTGGCCACGCGCGCATGCAGGCCCGCGCCCGCGTTCTGTCCGATGATACCGCCAATCGCCCCCGATAGGGCAAATATGCCGCCAAAGCTGAGGATCGTCAGGCGCATCACCACGCCCAGCCCGGCCACGGCGCTGTCGCCCTGCTCGGCCATGGCGCGGATCAGCACCCAGTTGCCAAACGGAGTAGAAATTTGCGTGCCAACCGCTGGCAGAGCAATCACCCAGAAGGGTTTCAGGAACAGGCGCAGATCAATCGCCTTCGGACGCGCCAGCATGTCATGCCCACGCACCAGCCACAGAATGCCTGCGATCGCCATCACCGCGCGTGAAATCACGATCACCAACGCAGCCCCTTGCACGCCCCACCCCATCCACAGGATCAACAGCGGGTCCAGCACGACCGCAACCAGCCCCGCCGTCATGGTCACAGCCATCGACCGCCAGGCATCACCGACCGCCCGCAGGATTGCCCCGGCGCACATGCCCGCCGCGATAAGCGGCAGCGATGGCAACGAGATTTCAAGGAAAGATATCGCCACCTCCAGCGCCTCACCCTCGGCACCGGACCAGATCAACAGCGGGCGACGAAATGCAAAGACCAGCAACGCAATGGCCGCCTGCACCCCCACGCCATAGATCATGGCAGAGGTCGCAATACTGCGGGCGCGGTCGGCCTCTCCCATCCCTAGCGCGCGGCTGACCAGAGCGACGGCGCCGATCATCATGCCAATGGCGATGGAGACAACAAAGAACTGAATCGTCCCGGCGAACCCCAGCGCGGTGATCAGCACCTCGTCGTGCAGGCGACTGATCCAGAACAGCGCCAGAAAATCGACCAAAAACATGAAACTCAGGCCAAGCGACCCGGCCATGGTCATCACGGCCACATGGCGCATGGTTGACCCGGTGGTGAACTTTGCAGGTGGGCGCATATGGTATTCCGCTGATGTTATTCCGCAGGGGCCGGAATGAACCGGGTGAAAATCGTCTCATTGCCCGGCTCGGGGTGGCGCGGGATCAGCAGGGCCAGACTTAGGGAAATCCCCGCCATGGCCGCCGCCATCACAAACACCGCGCCGGGCGAGGTCAACCACAGATAGCCCAACGCCGCCGGAAGGAAAACGGCGGCAATATGATTGATGGTAAAAGCCACCGCCGCCGTGGGGGCAATATCCCCCGGATCAGCGATTTTCTGGAAATAGGTCTTGAGCGCCAAAGCCAGCGCAAAAAACATGTGGTCGATCACATACAGCACCGCCGCCAGCATCACGCCCCAACCGAACCAATAGATCCCGCCATAGGCCAAAAACACAGTCACCAGCCCTACATATTCAAAGATCAGCGCCCTACGTTCACCGAACCGCGCCACGACTTTGCCGAACACCGGGGCCAGCACCATGTTGGCCACCAGATTGATAAGATAGAGGCTGGTCACCTCATGCACGTCGAAGCCGAACCTTTCGACCATCATGAAGCCTGCGAAAACCACGAAAATCTGCCGCCGCGCGCCTGCCATGAATTGCAGCGCGTAATACAGCCAGTACCGGCGGCGCAGGATGAACTTTTTCACCTGCGGATTGGGCGCCTCGAATTGCGGATAGGCCAGCAGGCAGAACACCGCGACCACGGCGGTAAACCCGCCCGACAACATATAAACGATATTATAGCTCAGCCCCAGCGTTTCCCAGCTGAGCACGATCAGCAGATACGCCACCAGAGTCGAGGCCGACCCCGCGGCCAACAACCAGCCCAGCATCTGCGGCGCGCGGTCTTTCGGCAGCCACTGCAATTGCAGCGACTGGTTGACCGTCTCGTAATAGTGAAACCCGATCGAGCTGAGCATGGTGATGGTCAAAATACCGCCCAATGAAGGGAACAACGCCGTCATCGCCGTTGCCACCCCCAGCAGCGCCAGCGCCACGACGCCCAGCACCTGCTCGCGCACCACCATGATCAGAGCGATCACACCAATGGCCAGAAAGCCCGGTATCTCGCGCACGGTGTGCAACCAGCCGATATCAGAGCCATCGAACTGCGCCACCTCAATGACAAAATTGTTCAACAGCGCCGACCATGTGGCAAAGGCCACAGGCATGGCTGCTGCCATCAAAAACAGCAGACTGGTGGGGCGGCGCCAAAGCGGAAGGCTCTGCGCCTGTTCAAGGGTAATTGTCGGCTTCATACCCATCCCCTTACGCCCTTTGCCAAAGCTTGGCGAGGGTGTCTGATCTGGATCAAGGTAATCTGAATATGTGAATGTCATACCCCCTTCCAAACCACGAAAAAGGCGCGCCATGGATATTCTGCCCCTTGTCGAGCGGATCGGCGAAAACCCCACCTCGGCTCTGTTTGGCCTGATCACCGGCATCCTGTTCGGCGTGGCGGCGCAGCGTTCGCGCTTTTGCCTGCGCGCGGCCACTGTGGAATTCGCGCGCGGCCAGATGGGGCCTGCGGTTACCGTCTGGTTGCTGACGTTTTCCACCGCCCTGTTCTGGGTGCAACTGTCCGAACAGATGGGTCTGATGCGGGCCGAGGATGCGCGGATGATGGCCGTGCCCGGCACATGGTCAGGCGCGATCATCGGCGGGCTGCTTTTCGGTGTCGGCATGGTTCTGGCGCGCGGCTGTTCGGGGCGGCTTCTGGTACTGGCCTCCACCGGCAACCTGCGGGCGCTGGTGTCCGGGCTGGTGCTGGCCGTCGTCGCGCAGATGAGCCTGCATGGCTGGCTGGCCCCTCTGCGCGACGGGCTGGCAAAGCTGTGGCTGACTGCGGGCGGGCACAACCTGAACCTGTTGGATGCGCTTGGCCTGCCCGACTGGTTTGGTGTGGCGGCGGGTTTCGCCACGGCCCTGTTTGCGCTTGCTGTGGCGCTCAAGAATAAGATGCCCGTGGCGCGGCTTGTCTTTGCGTCTGGCGTCGGGTTCTCGGTCGCCGTGGGCTGGGTTCTGACCTATGCGCTGGCCAATGTCAGTTTTGAGCCGATGGTCATCACCTCGGCCACCTTCACCGGCCCTTCAGCCAATACGCTGATGTTTTTCCTGACCTCTGATCCGGTGCTGGAGTTCGACATCGGGCTGGTGCCGGGGGTATTTCTGGGGGGCTTCGCCGCCTCGGTCCTGCGCGGCGAATTCGAGTTTCAGGGTTTCACCAACGAAAGCTTCATGCGCCGCTCAATGACAGGCGCTGTGCTGATGGGGTTTGGCGGGATGCTGGCAGGGGGCTGTGCGATCGGCAATGGTGTCACCGGCACCTCGATCTTTACCGGAACCAGCTGGCTGGCGCTGCTTTGCATGTGGATCGGCGCGATGCTGACCGATCGTCTGGTTGATCAACGCGGCGCCATGGCCCCGGCCTGACGTCGCATGATCCTGCCCGAACAAGGCGCGCCGCAACGTCAGTAGAAACTTTGCGGATCGATATCCACCGCCAGCCGCATCTGCGGCGACAGCCGGACCTGCGCCACCCAGCGCGACAGTGCCGCCTGCAACGGCGCGCCCTTGTCGGCCGTCACCAGCAGCCGCACCCGGTGCCGCCCGCGAATACGCGCAATCGGCGCCGGAGCCGGGCCAAAAACCTTTGCCCCGATCTGCCGCAATGGCCCGTCACGCCGCGCCAATTCAGTACCAACATCGAACGGCTCCTGCGGGTCGGTCGAAGACAGGATGATCCCCGCCATCCGCCCATAGGGTGGCACCCCCGCATGGCGACGCTCGCCCGCCTCGGCGCGCCAGAACCCATCCTCGTCGCCCGCCAGAATGGCGCGGATCACCGGATGCTCAGGTTGATAACTTTGCAGCAAGGCCTCGCCCTGCCGTTCGGCCCGACCGGCCCGGCCCGCCACCTGCCGCATCAGTTGAAACGTGCGCTCCGCGGCGCGCAGGTCAGAGCCCTGCAGGCCCAGATCGGCATCAATCACCCCCACCAAAGTGAGCTGCGGAAAGTTGTGCCCCTTGGCCACCAGCTGTGTGCCGATGATGATATCCGCCGCCCCGGCGGCAATCGCCTCGATCTCGGCCTTCAGGGCGCGCGCCGAGCCGTACATGTCAGATGACAGCGTCACCACCCGCGCATCGGGGAACAGCGCCACTGCCTCTTCGGTAAGCCGCTCCACCCCCGGACCAACCGGGGCCAGCCGCCCCTCGGCCTCGCATGACGGGCACTTTTCGGGCATTGGTTTGCTTTCGCCGCATTGGTGGCAAACCAGCCGCTTGAGAAACCTGTGCTCGACCATCCGCGCATCGCAATGATCGCAACCAATCTGATGTCCACAGGCCCGACACAGCGTGATCGGCGCATAGCCACGGCGGTTGATGAAAAGCAGCGATTGCTCACCCTTCTCAAGCCGCGCGGTGACCGCCCGTTGCAGGCTGGGCGAAATCCAGCGATCCGACGGCAGGCTTTCGTTGCGCATGTCGATGCATTTCATCACCGGCATGACCGCAACGCCAAAGCGATCGGTCAGGGTCAGCTTGTCGTATTTGCCCGCCTCGGCGTTGGCCCAGCTTTCAAGGCTGGGCGTGGCCGAGGCCAGAACCACTCGCGCGCCGCAGATCGACGCCCGCAGCACGGTCATGTCGCGGGCATTATACAGCACGCCGTCCTCTTGTTTATAAGAGGTGTCGTGTTCCTCATCGACGACAATCAAACCAAGGTTCTGAAACGGCAGGAACAGGGCCGAGCGCGCACCCACCACCAGTTGCGCCCCGCCCTGCCCGACCATTTTCCAGATCCGCCGCCGCTCGGTCATCGTCACGCCCGAGTGCCACTCGGCGGGCCGCGCGCCAAAGCGCGCTTCGACACGTGTCAGGAATTCGGCCGTGAGGGCAATTTCCGGCAGCAAAACCAACGCCTGCCGCCCCTGCGACAAGCATTCTGCCACGGCCTCAAGATACACCTCGGTCTTGCCCGAGCCGGTAACGCCGCGCAGCAATGTGGTGCCATATTGCCCCGTGCGCACCCCGGCACGCAGCGCCTCGGCCCCGGCCTGCTGATCGCCGGTCAGGGTCTTGCCTGAATGATCCGGGTCCAGATGCGGGAACGGCAGATCGCGCGGGCGGTCTTCTTCCAGAACCGCACGCTGCGCGGCCAGTCCCTTGATGACGCTCGTGGAAACGTCTGCCGTCTCGGCCAGCTCTTTCAGGGTGAAAGCCAGCCCGCCATAGTCGTTCAGCGTCTCAATCACGCGGGCGCGGGCGGGCGTCATCCGGTCCGGCGCGACCTGCCCCAACCGAAACACCTTTTTCATCGAGGGCGGATCGCCCAGCCCCGGCGCGCGGGTGGCCAACCGCAACATGGCGCTCATCGGCGTCAGGGTATATTCGGCGGCACGGGTCAGAAACTGCTTCATCTCGTCGCGCATCGGCGCCGCATCCAGCACACGGATCACCGAGCGGATCTTGGCCCGATCATAGTCGCCCTTGCCAGCGCCCCAGACCACCCCCAGCACTTTGCGCGGCCCCAGTGGCACTTCGACAAAGGCCCCCAGATGGCAGCCACCTTCGGGGGCCTTATAGTCCAGTATCCGGTCCAACGGCTGCGCAGTCAGCACGCCCACCAAATCACCATGGTCAAAGAATTGCGGATCGGGCACGTCGGCTCCGTGAAAGGGGTTTCGGGAATGGTTCCTATGGGGTAAAGCCATGATAACCAAAGTCCAACCCATTCAAGGTCCTTTCTGATGAAATTCTTCGTAGACACCGCCGAGGTTGCCGCAATTGCCGAACTGAACGATCTGGGCATGGTGGATGGCGTTACCACCAACCCCTCGCTGATCCTGAAGTCCGGCCGCGATATTCTGGAAGTCACCCGCGAGATCGCCGCCATGGTCGATGGCCCGGTTTCGGCTGAAGTGGTCGCGCTGAAAGCCGACGACATGATTGCCGAAGGCCGCAAGCTGGCCAAGATCGCGGACAATATCGCGGTCAAAGTTCCGCTGACGTGGGACGGGCTGAAGACCTGCAAAGTGCTGTCCGAAGAGGGCACGATGGTCAATGTCACCTTGTGTTTCTCGGCCAATCAGGCGCTGCTGGCGGCCAAGGCTGGCGCGACATTCATCAGCCCCTTCATCGGACGGCTGGACGATATCAACATCGACGGCATGGACCTGATCGAAGATATCCGCACCGTTTACGACAACTACGGTTTCGCGACTGAAATTCTGGCAGCTTCCATCCGCACAGTTAACCATGTGCTGGAATGCGCCCGCATCGGTGCCGACGTGATGACCGCCCCACCATCCGTGATCAAGGCGCTGGCCAGCCATCCCCTGACCGATAAGGGCCTCGAGACCTTCATGAAGGATTGGGAAAAAACCGGCCAGAAAATCCTGTGACCGTGCTATAATTCCGGAAAGTACTGAGGCGAGAATGAGCAGCATGCCCAAAATGGACGACACTTTGCGCGAAAAGATCATCGCGCAGCCGGATGTTATCCTTGACGACCAAGACCTTATGCGCGCCCTGATTGCCGCCAACGAGCGCGCGATGGGTGGGAACATCGTTGATCTGCGCGGCATCGCGATGGAGCGGCTGGAGGCGCGGCTGGACCGGCTGGAGGATACGCATCGCAGTGTGATCGCTGCGGCTTATGAAAATCTGTCCGGAACGAATCAGGTGCATCGCGCGATTTTGCGGATGCTGGACCCGATGGAGTTCGAGGTTTTCCTGCGAGATCTGGGTGGACCAGTGGCCGATATCCTGCGGGTCGATTGCGTGCGTCTGGTGCTGGAGTCGGTGCAGAATGACAATGACCCGGCGATAAAGCGGCTGGGCGCGGTTCTGTCGGTCGCCGAACCGGGCTTTATCGACGATTACCTGACCGCCGGGCGCAATGTGCCGGTGCGGCAGGTCACGCTGCGCCAGATGCAGGAAGGCACCACCGCGATTTATGGCGAACAGGCGGACTGGGTCAGGTCAGAGGCCTGCCTAAAACTGGACTTCGGCGCCGGGCGCCTGCCGGGAATGCTGGTGATGGGCGCAGAAGACCCGCATCAGTTCACGCCACAGCAAGGTACTGATTTGCTGGCGTTTTTCGCAGGCGTTTTCGAAAGGTCGATGCGCCGCTGGCTGTCATGACCTTGATCTCGCCCGCCGCCCGTGATGCGTTGCAAGCCTGGCTGGACGGGCAGAAAGCGCTGAAGGGCGCGGCGGCGAATACGATCACGGCCTACAGCCGCGATGTGGCCGATTTTCTAAGCTTCATGACCACCCACAAAGGCCAGACTCAGGGGCTGGGAGCGCTGGCGCAGATCACTGTGTCGGATATGCGGGCCTGGATGGCCTTCACGCGGGGCGACGATGTCGGGGCGCGATCGCTGGCGCGGAAACTGTCGGCGGTGAAAAGCTTCTATCGCTGGCTGGCCGAGCGGGAAGGGTTTGAACCCACCGCCGTTCTGTCGACCAGATCGCCGAAATTCCAACGCAAACTGCCGCGCCCTTTGGCCGAAGATGCCGCGCGAGAGATCATCGACACGGTCGAGATTCAGACCAGTACCGGCTGGGTTGCCGCGCGGGATATGGCCGTAATTACAATGCTTTACGGCTGTGGACTGCGAATTTCCGAGGCGCTGGGGCTGACCGGGCGCGCGCTGCCGCTGGCGGAGGTACTGCGCATTCGTGGCAAGGGTGGCAAGGAGCGCATCGTGCCGGTGATCGCCCCCGCGCGCGAGGCCGTGGCGCGCTATGTGCAGCTGTGCCCGCATCCGATGGAGCCCGATCAGCCAGTATTTCGCGGGGTGCGCGGTGGGGCGCTGAACCCGCGGGTGATCCAGAAGGCGATGGAGCAGGCGCGAATGCAGCTGGGCCTGCCCGCCACGGCCACTCCGCACGCGATGCGCCACAGCTTTGCCACCCATCTGCTGAATGCCGGGGGGGATCTGCGAGCGATCCAGGAATTGCTTGGGCATGCCTCGTTGTCGACGACGCAGGCGTATACTGCGGTGGACTTGGGCCGGTTGATGGAAGTATACGAAAAGACCCATCCCAAGGCGGGATGACCGGCGCGGAAAGGTCACTGATGGCAATCACAAATGAATTCAAGGCGTTATCCGTCCACCTGCTGACTGCAACGGGTGCAATTTTCGCCATGCTGGCGATGCTGGCGGCGGTCGACGGCAAATGGAGCCTGATGTTTGTGTGGCTGGTTGTGGCCTTTGCGGTGGACGGGATCGACGGGCCTCTGGCGCGGCGATACCACGTCAAACACTATGCCGCGCAGTTCGATGGCGTGCTGCTGGATCTGATCATCGACTATCTGACCTATGTCTTCATCCCGGCCTTTGCGCTGTTCAAATCGGGCCTTCTGCCGGGCTGGACCGGATGGCTTGCGATCTTTGTCATCACCTTTGCCAGCGCCATGTATTTCGCCGATACCCGCATGAAAACAAAGGACAATTCATTTTCCGGCTTTCCCGGATGCTGGAACATGCTGATCATTGTGATGTTCGCGCTGGAGCCGAATTTCTGGGTCATTCTGGCGCTGGTGGCGGTTCTGGCGGTGGGCATGTTCATGCCGTTGAAATTCATCCATCCGGTACGGACCGAGCGCTGGCGGGCGATATCGCTGCCGATCGCCTTGGCCTGGACCTTTTTTGCGGGCTGGGCGGCGTGGGTGGATTTCCACCCCGAAAGCTGGGCGCATTGGGGGTTGGTGGTGACATCGGTCTATCTTTTGTTCGCAGGCATCGCGCAGCAGGTTATTCCAGCGCGCGGCACGTAAACCGGGGGCTTTGACGGGGTTTTACGCCCGGCACATTGTGTGCACCCCCTGTGCACCCCCCGTACACCGGGCAGGTGCACCAGCCGCGCACGGCGCAGCGTTAACTCTTGCACTGGCGATCAGATCAGCAGCCCGCCTGCCCCTTCGTGTTTCAGCAGCCAGACCTTGGTTTCCACCCCGCCCGCGCCCGAGAAGCCACCAAGGCCGCTGGCCCCAAGCACGCGGTGGCATGGGATGATCACCGGGATCGGATTGCCGCCACAGGCCTGCCCGACCGCCTGCGCCGGGGCCCCCAGATCGCGGGCGATCTGGCCGTAGGTCCGGGTATCCCCAAACGGAATGGCGGCGATCGCGGCGCAGACCTGTTGCTGAAAGGCCGAGCCGTTGACGCTGAGCGGCAGGTCAAAGGTGCGCAGGGTTCCGGCGAAATAGGCGGTGATCTGTCGGGCGGCCTCGGTCAGCAATGGGGTTTGATCGCTGCCCCCCTGTTCCCATGTCACATGGGTGATCGCCCCGTCGGTTTCGGTCAGGGTGAGCGGGCCGGTGGGGGTATCAACGGTCAGGTGAGGCATGACAGGATCATGCCCCGGAAACGTGACCGTGGAAAGGGGGCGGTGGTTCGGATATCGGGATGCAGAACGGGGGGCGGATCGGGCATGGTCTTGGCCCGGTCTTTGCCCCCCGTGCAGGGCGAGGTTTACCCCGCCTTATGACAGCGCCGCGTCACAACGGCCGCAGACGCCTGCGTGGCTGTGGTGGCCGACATCGGGCAGGATTTTCCAGCAGCGCTGGCATTTCTCGCCGGTTGCCTGTTCGAACACTACGCCGATGCCGGGGACTTCGGGCAGGCGGAAGGCCTCGGACGGGGCCGGGTCGGCGGTCAGGGCGATGGCGGAGGTGATGCAGACATCCATGAAGGGCACGGATTTCAGCGTCGCCAGCATGGTCGCGTCTTCGACGTGCACCACGGGGGCCGCTTCGAGCGAGGCGCCGATCACCTTGTCGGTGCGCTGAATTTCCAGCGCGGCGGTGACGGCGCGGCGCGCGGTGCGGACCTGTGCCCATTTCGCCGCCAGATCGGCATTCAGCCAATCCGCCGGGGTTTCGGGGATGTCTTGCAGGTGCACCGAGCTGTCGGCACCGGGGAAGCGCTCCAACCAGACCTCTTCCATCGTGAAGACCAGCACCGGGGCAAGCCAGGTGGTCAGGCGGTGGAACAGGATATCAAGCACGGTGCGGGCGGCGCGGCGGGTGGCCGTGTCGCCGTCGCAATAAAGCGCGTCCTTGCGGATGTCGAAGTAGAAGGCGCTGAGGTCAACCGTCGCGAAGGTGAAGACCGCAGAGAACACGCCTTGGAAGTCAAAGCTGGCATAGCCATCGCGGACTTTCTGGTCGAGTTCGGCGAGACGGTGCAGCACCCACTGTTCCAGCTCGGGCATGTCGGCGGGCGCGACCCGGTCTGCCTCGGAGAATTGCGCCAGCGAGCCGAGCATGAAGCGCATGGTGTTGCGCAGGCGACGGTAGCTGTCG
The DNA here is from genome assembly GCF_900110775.1 of Thalassovita taeanensis. Taxonomy (GTDB): domain Bacteria; phylum Pseudomonadota; class Alphaproteobacteria; order Rhodobacterales; family Rhodobacteraceae; genus Litorimicrobium; species Litorimicrobium taeanense. The sequence goes on from NZ_FOEP01000002.1 coordinate 104,983, forward strand.
GCGGTGCCTTTGAGGATCTCTGGCCCGATGCGCTGATCGCTGGTGTAATCGGCCTGCGCCACCCAGAGCCGCAGGATATCGGCGCCATATTGCTTGATGATGGTTTCAGGCACGATGGTGTTGCCAAGCGATTTGGACATTTTATTGCCCTTCGCGTCCAGCGTGAAGCCGTGCGTGACCACGTTGCGGTAAGGCGCGCGGCCGATGGTGCCGCAGGCCTGAAGCATCGAGGAGTGGAACCAGCCGCGGTGCTGATCCGTGCCCTCCATATAGACATCGGCGATGCCGTCTGCGGCGCCGTCTTCGCGGTCGCGCAGCACGAAGGCATGGGTCGAGCCGGAGTCGAACCACACATCCAAGATGTCGAAGACCTGAGTATAGTCATCGGGGTTGACGATCCCGTCGAGGAAGCGCGCCTTTGCGCCCTCTTTGTACCAGGCATCGGCGCCCTCGGCCTCGAACGCCGCGAGGATGCGGGCGTTGACGGCTTCGTTGCGCAGCAGGAAGTCGGGGTCGGTCGGCAGCGCGCCCACTTTGGTGAAGCAGGTCAGCGGCACACCCCAAGCGCGTTGGCGCGACAGCACCCAGTCGGGGCGCTGTTCGATCATCGAATAGAGCCGGTTGCGCCCGGTTTGCGGCGTCCATTTCACCAGCTGGTCGATCGAGGTCAGGGCACGCTGGCGGATCGTGGTGCCATAGGTGTCGTGCCCGTCACCGACGGGGCGGTCGATGGCGGCGAACCATTGCGGCGTGTTGCGGAAGATCACCGGCGCCTTGGAGCGCCAGCTGTGCGGATAGGAGTGTTTGACCTGCCCGCGCGCGATGATGCCGCCCGCCTCAACCAGTTTGGCGATGACGGTGGTGTTGGCTTTGCCCTCTTTGCCCTTGTGGTCAAAGACTTTGAGGCCAGCAAAGAACGGCACATGCGGCAGGAATTCGGATTCCTCGCCGACATTGTGGGTCATCCGGTCCATCCATCCGCGCTTTTCAAAGGCGGTGAAGTCGTCGGCGCCGTGGGAGGGGGCAGTGTGCACAAAGCCGGTGCCTGCGTCGTCGGTGACGTGGTCGCCGTCGATCATCGGCACGTCGTAGTCCCAGAAGCCGTTGGCGCCCTCAAGGCCCGCGAAGGGGTGCTTGAGGATCATGCCGTCGAGGTCGGATGCGGCCACGTCGCTGATACGGGTGAACTTGGTGGCGCGGGATTTGGTCAGCGCCTCGGCGGCCAGCGTATCGGCGAACAGATACAGATCGCCGGGCTTGGTCCAGCTTTCCTCTTCGGTCTCGTCCACGCGGTAGAGGCCATAGGCGATGGTCGAGTTATAGGCGACCGCCTTGTTCGAGGGGATGGTCCAAGGCGTTGTGGTCCAGATCACGACGCGGGCATCTTGCAGGGCCTCGGGCGCGGATTTGCAGGCGAAGGGCACCCAGATCGTGTGGCTCTTGTGATCGTGGTATTCGATCTCGGCCTCGGCCAGCGCGGTCTTTTCGACCGGCGACCACATCACGGGTTTGGAACCCTGATAAAGCGTGCCGGTCATCAGGAATTTCTGGAACTCCTCGGCGATCACACGCTCGGCGTGGAAATCCATCGTCAGATAAGGCTGATCCCAGTTGCCGGTCACGCCAAGGCGCTTGAATTCCTCGCGCTGGATATCGACCCAGCCAGCGGCGAAATTGCGGCATTCCTGACGGAAATCGACGATCGGCACCTCGTCCTTGTTCTTGCCCTTGGCGCGGTATTGCTCTTCGATCTTCCATTCGATCGGAAGCCCGTGACAATCCCAGCCGGGGATATAGCGCGCGTCGCGGCCCATCATCTGATGGCTGCGCACGATCATGTCCTTGATGGTCTTGTTCAGCGCGTGGCCGATGTGCAGGTGGCCGTTGGCATAGGGGGGGCCGTCGTGCAGGGTGAAGGGCGTGCGGTCCTCGGTCAGCGCCTTGGCGCGCAGGCGGCCGTAGATGTCCATCTCGGACCAGCGGGACAGCCATTCGGGTTCACGTTTCGGCAGGCCCGCCCGCATCGGGAAATCGGTTTGCGGCAGGTTCAGCGTGGTTTTGTAGTCGGGGGTCTCGGCGCACATCGGGGGCGTCCTTCGGTGATCGGATTATTCTGGGGAAATGAGGGCGGCGCAGTGGTCACGCGCCTTGTCCCGGCGGCTCGAATTTATCAGAGCGCCGGGCATGTAATTCGGGTGATGATCGCGATCAGATGCGTCATGGGGTGCGTTATAGGATGCTGCGCGGGGGGCGTCCAGTGGGCGGTGCCGCAAACAGGCGGATGGGCTGACAGTGGCGTGGGCGCGCGCGGGCTGGCGATGTGTTTTGCCCCGCGCGAACGCCTGAGGGGCGAAGCGCCAAGCGCACGGAGTGCTTATGCAGCGCGCCGCCAGGCGCACAATTTGGTCAGACGGCCTTGGTGGGCAGGTCGGCGTCGCGGCGCTTTGGCCACTTTATTCCGCGGTCGGGGGGGCGTAGACAGCAGCCAAGGCCACAGGAGGCACGGATATGGCACCACTTCCCCCGAAGTTCGACATCACCCCGGAGGAGATCAACCGGGTGGTTGCCGTGTTTTACGAAGCGATCCGGCATCATCCCGGGTTGGGCCCCGTGTTTGCGCGCCATGTAGATGACTGGCCCTCGCATGAGGACAAGGTCGCCGGGTTCTGGCGCAATGCGATTTTGCACGAGCGCAGTTATGACGGGAATCCGATGCAGGCGCACCGCGAGGCGGGGGATGTAAGGCCGGGGATGTTTTCAGTCTGGCTGGCGCTGTTTGATCACGTGTTGCAGCGCGAGCTGCGGCCCGCGCAGGCGGCGGCGTGGTCAGAGTTGGCGCATCGGATCGGGCGATCGTTGCGCGCGGGCGTGGTGGAAAAGATGGCTGGGCCGGACGGGGTGCCACGGCTGCGCTGAGGTTGGGGGCGCTGCCCCCGAGTTTGAAAATCTTTGATTTTCAAACCCTCCCCCGGAGTATTTTGCTCAGAAAGAAGCCGAGATCACGTTCGGCCGAAGAGGCCGGTCAGGGCGCGGCTGACCAGGGCCGAGACCGAGGGGCGGCGTTTGCGCGAGAACGGCAGCGGGCGGCAGACCTCGATCGCCGCCACGCCGACGCGGGCGGTGAGGGCGCCGTTGACCACGCCTTCGCCGAAGCGGCGCGAGAGTTTCGACAGCAGGCCACCGCCAGCCAGGGTTCCGATCATATCATCGCCCATGGCCACGGCGCCGGTGGCGACAAGGTGGGTCATCACTGCGCGGGTCAGGCGCCAGCTGCCCAGTGTGCCCGAGCGGCCGCCGTAGAGTTCGGCCACGCGGCGGATCATCCGCAGGTTCGAGGTGAGGGCGGCGGCGACATCGGCCAGCGCCAGCGGCACGAGGGCGGTAACCAAGGCGACCTGCCGGGCGGCGGCTTCGACCTCGGCCAGGGCGGCGGTGTCGATCGGGCTGAGCAGTTCAGCCTCGGCCAGGTCCAGCAGGGCGGAGGCATCGAACTGTTCGTCCTTACGCTCGGCAAAGCGGGCGCGGGCCCAGTCCAGTTCGGGGCGGTTGGCGTAGAGGGTTGTGAGCCGCGTGGTGACCTCGCGCGCTTTGGGCAGGCTGTTTTCGGCCAGCGCTTCCTCGGCGCGTTTGTGCAGCTTGTCCATCCGCGACAGGCGCGAAAACGCGGCCAGTTCGCGCAGGACCACAACGGTCAGCACCAGCAGCAGGGCAATGCTGATTGCGCCCACGGCATAGCCCAGCAGCGGGATGCGGTTGATCAGGTTGATGACGAAATCCCACGCCGCGACCGAGATCATGGCGCCAAGCAGAGACAGCGCCAGCCCCCAGCCCCACCGTGCCAATCTTGAGGGCCCGCGCGCGGCCAGCGTGACCGCCTTTTGCATCGCCGTCGGGCCTGCTGCGGGCAGGCCAACGTCGGGAACCGGCGGGGCCTGATCCGGGCCGGGGGCGGCGGGGGTGTTTTCTAGGTCGATCAGGATCGGGCCTTGGGTCATGCTGCTGCCTTTGCTTGCCAGACCAGATGCAGGTCCGGCAGGTTTTCATCGTTGCCCATCCCGGTGCCAAAGCGGGCCACATCAAAGCCGTGCGCGGCATAAAAGGCGCGCGCCGGGGCGTTGTCTTGCAGGGTCCACAGCTCTAGCCAGTCGCCGGTTGGTATTGCGCTTTTGGCGTGGCGCAACAGGGCGCTGCCGTGGCCGCGCCGCTGCGCGCGGGGGTGGACGTAAAGCGCGTGCACCCGTGCGCCGTCGCGGGCCAGAAACCCGGCGGGGCCGGTGTCGTCGAAGCTGATCCAGACCCAGCGGCGCAGGATGATCCGCGCCATCAGGACAATGTCGGCGCGTCGCGGGCGCGCAACAATGGGCTGAGCGGGCGCGGTCTGATCCGGGGCGCGGGTATGGGCCCACAGGATCGCCAGCAGCGCGGGCATATGGCGCAACCGGGCGCGGGTTGGGGTCACAGCTTGTCTCCGATCAGGAACTGCGCCGCGCGGTCCAGCCGGATATGCGGCGGGCCTTCGCCGGGTTTCAGCACCAGCGGCGCGGGCGCGAAGTTCATCACCGCATAGTCGCCATCCAGCCACTTCTGCGCACCAGAACGGGCGGGGGACAGCAGGCGCGCGGGGTCCTCGGGCAATTCGCCGGGATAGAATGCCGCCCGTTTGCCGCTGTCCAGAAGTGTGCCGCGGACGCAATCCAACGTCTTGCCGTCGTGGTCCAGCGTTTCCTCGACCGTGGCGCGCAGGGATGCGATGGCCAGCGCCTGGGTGTGGGCCCCGGCGAAATCGGCGCGGTCGCGCGCCTCGCGGGTCAGCGCCTCCATGATCGCGCTCAGGCGGGTGTGCTGGGTGTGGTGCAGGTGGTCGGCCTTGGTGGCGGCGAACAGGATGCGCTCCACCCGGTGGCCCATCAGCAAGCGGCTGAGGAAGGCGTTGCGGCCGGGGCGGAACGCGCTGAGGATATCAGCCATGGCGCGGCGCATATCCTCGACCGCTTCAGGCCCCGAATGGATTGCGCCCAGGGCATCAACCAGCACCACCTGCCGGTCGATCCGCGCGAAATGATCACGGAAGAAGGGTTTGACGACGCGGGATTTATACGCCTCGAACCGCCGCTCCATCTCGCGGTGAAGCGAGCCACGCCTGGACGCGCCAAGAAGCGGCACCGGTGCGAAGGTCAGCACCGGGCTGCCCGCCAGATCGCCCGGCAGCAGGAACCGCCCCGGCGTGCAGTCGGAAAACCCCGCCTTGCGCGCGTCATTCAGATAGGCGGTGAAGCGTTTGGCCAGATCCTGCGCCAGCGGCTCGTCAAATGCGGCGGCGGGATCGGCGGCGCGGGCGCGCTCCATGAAGCCCTGCGCACAGGCGCGTTTGTCGATCCGCGCCAGCACATCAGTCGACCATTGGTCATAGGTTTTGTCCAGCAGGCCCAGATCCAGCAGCCATTCGCCGGGATAATCGACAATATCCAGATGCACCGTGCGCGGCCCTTGCAGACCCGACAAAAGGCCCGTGGGCCGCACCCGCAGCGACAGGCGCAGTTCGGAAATCGTGCGAGTGCTGTCCGGCCAATGCGGCGCAGGCGCAGTCAGGGCGGCCAAGTGGGTTTCAAAGTCGAACCGCGCAATCGTGTCGTCGGGCTGCGGTTGCAGATAGGCCGCGGAAATCCGGCCATCAGCGGCGGCCACCAGTTGTGGCATCCGGCCCCGGTCCATCAGATTGGCGATCAACGAGGTAATGAACACCGTCTTGCCCGATCGCGCCAGCCCGGTCACCCCCAGCCGGATCACCGGCTCAAAAAACGTCTCGGAAAGTGTGTCGCCGACTGCTTCGACCTGTCGGGTCAGACTGTCGGCAATTGCGGAAATGACCAAAACTGCGCCTTTCGCTGAAATCTCTGTGTTCAACATAAGCGCAAGCTGCGCTGCAAAAAACCTTTCGCTGCTTCTTTCTGAAATAAATACTCAAAAACCCGGCGTCTTCCCCCGCGCTGTGTTTTGCGATATGCGGCGCGCATGCCCAGATATGCTCTTCAAATCGAATACCATGGCGCGCCCTTTGTGGGGTGGCAGCGGCAGACTGATCTGGCGTCGGTGCAGGGCGCGGTCGAGGCCGCATTGGCCCGGCTGGAGCCCGGCCCGCACACCATCGCCGCTGCCGGGCGGACGGATGCGGGGGTGCATGCCTTGGGTCAGGTGGCGCATTGCGATCTGAGCCGCGAATGGGAGCCGTTCCGGCTGTCCGAGGCGCTGAACTATCACCTCAAGCCGCTGCCGGTCGCGGTGCGCGCCTGCACGCGCGTGGCCGATGACTGGCACGCGCGGTTTTCCGCGACCGAGCGGCGCTATGTCTTTCGGTTGCTGATGCGGCGGGCCCCGGCGACGCATGATGCCGGGTTGGTCTGGCAGGTGCCACGGCAGCTGGACCCCGAATTGATGCGACAGGCGGCGACGCATCTGGTCGGACGGCATGATTTCACCACCTTCCGCTCGAAGATCTGTCAGGCCGCCAGCCCGGTCAAGACGCTGGATGAGTTGCGGATCACCGAGGTCGAAAGCTGGTCCGGGCCTGAGATGCGGTTTCATCTGCGGGCGCGGTCCTTTCTGCACAATCAGGTGCGCAGTTTCGTTGGCACGCTGGAGCGCGTCGGCGCGGGCGCGATGTCGCCCGATCAGGTGCGGGGTGCGCTGGAAGCGCGGGACCGCGCCCAGTGCGGTCCGGTCTGCCCGCCGCAGGGGCTGTATCTGGCCAGTGTTGGCTATCCCGAGGATCCGTTCGCGGGCTGAGGCGGTGGAGCCTCCGGCGGGGATATTTGGAACATGTGAAAGCCGGGGTCAGGTGCCGAAGGCACGGACGGTGACGCCTGCGGCCTCTAGGGCGGCGCGGGTGGACTGGGCGATATCGACCGCTTCGGGGGTGTCGCCATGCAGGCAGATCGTGTCGATTTTCGTCGGGATACGCTTGCCGCTTTCGGTGATGATCGCGCCTTCCTGCACCATTTGGGCGATGCGCGGACCAGCGAGGGCGGCGTCGTGGATCACCGCGCCGGGCAGGGAACGGTCGACCAGCGTGGCATCGTCATTATAGGCGCGATCGGCGAAAATCTCGCCGACCCAAGCGCAGTTGAGCGCTTCGGCGGCGCGTTGCTGGGCGGTGGCGGCGAGGGTCATGATGATGATATCGGGGGCGACTGAGAGGGCGGCCTCGTAGCAGGCTTTGGCCAGCCCCTCGTCCTCGGCGGCCATATTCGCCAGCGCGCCGTGGAGTTTGAGGTGGCGGACCTGCCCGCCTGCGGCGCGGGCCATCGCTTGGGCTGCGCCGACCTGATAGCGAACCTGATTGGCGAGGGTCGCCGCGGGGATATTCATCCGGTAGCGGCCGAAGCCTTGCAGGTCGTGAAAGCCTGGGTGTGCGCCGATGCCGACACCGTTTTGCACCGCCGCCATCATCGTTGCCATCATCACATCGGGGTCGCCCGCGTGAAAACCGCAGGCGATATTGGCCGAGGTGATGACCTCGAGCAGGGCCGCGTCATTGCCCATTTTCCACGGGCCAAAGCTTTCGCCCATATCGGCGTTCAGATCGACGGTCAGGGTCATGGCTTAGTCTCCTTCGTGGTGGGCGGAAATGGCACCGTCCACCAATTGGTAGGACAGCAGGTCGGGGATGTCATGCGGCGCGCGCACCAAGGGGCGGGTGCGGGATTTCAGCCCGGCCAGCATGGCGCGGTAGCGGCGCAGGGCATCGAGCGCAGTCTCTTGCGTGACAAACTGAAAGCGCAGCTTGGTGCCCGGTCCGGCCTGGGCCACGCGGGGCAGATCGGGGGCGATCACCGTGCCGATGCGGGGATAGCCGCCGGTGGTCTGGCATTCGTTGAGCAGCACGAAGGGGGTGCCTTCGCCGGTCATCTGGATATCGCCGGGCACGATGATTTCGGACAGGATGTTGAGCTGGCCCTGCGCCGCGAAGGGCGCGCCGGGTTGCAGCATCCGCACGCCCATGCGGTTGGCGCGGGTGTCGCGGGTAAATTCCGCCGCCTCGAACCGGGCGCGTTCGGCGGGGGGGAACAGCTCTGTCTGCATCGAGGGCACGATGCGCAGGGCGCCGCCGGTCAGGCGCGGTTCCGGGTCCAGCGTCAGCCCGGTGGTTTTGCCGCGGTCCGGCCCGATTGGCAGGTCATCACCCGTGACACAGGCGCGTCCGACGCCCGCGGCGAGATGCACCGAGCGCGAGCCGAGCAGCGGCGGCGTGGCGAGACCGCCGCCGAGGTGAAGGTAGCCATAAACCCCCTGCCCCGCCGCGCCGATCACCAGACGCGCGCCGCGCGGCATGAGGTGGCTGGCATTCCAGCGCAGCGGCGCGCCGTCGAGCGTGGCCATCATGGGCGCGCCGGTCAGGGCGATACGGGTGTCTTGATCGGCGGTGAATTCGCCGCCGACCCCGGCCATTTCCAGCGCGGCCAGTTCGGCGGATTGGCCCAGCAGCGCGGCCCCTTCGGCCAGTGCGATCGGGTCAGCGGCGCCGGAGCGCGACAGGCCTTGGCCAAGGTAGCCGGGGCGGCCCGCGTCCTGCACGGTCAGCGACGGCCCGGCGCGGTGGATCGTGAGGCTGCGGGTCATGCGATTGCCTCGATCCGGGCGCCGCCGTTGGTGGTTTGGGCATTGCGGATGTTGTGCAATTCTTCGGGGGTGATTGCGGTGAAGCTGAGTTCGTCGCCGGGGCGCAGGGCGAAGGGATCGGGCGCCTCGGGGCGGAAGCAACGGAACGCGGTCTGACCGATATGGCGCCAGCCGGTGGGCGTCGCGTTGGAGAAGATGATCAACTGGCGGATTGCCACCACCAGCGCGCCCTGCGGCACGCTTGGGGTCAGGGTTTTCAAGCGCGGAATATCCCATTCCGGGCCAAGCTGGCCGGTATAGGGCTGGCCGGGGGCAAAGCCGATGGTCAGCACGCGCGGGCGGGCAGCGGTCAGGCTGTGCAGGGCCTCAGCCTCGGTGAGGCCCGCGGCCTGTGCGGCCTCGGAGAATTGCGGCGCGAGGTCGGTGCCAAAGACGCACGGGATGCGGAAGTGGCGGCGGCCAGTGGGCAGCGGCGCGGCGTACCAGTCCTGTGCCGTGATCAGCGATGTTAACCGTTTGGTCAGGTCATCATGCGTCAAATGCAGGGGATCGAATCGCAGGAAGGCCGAGGTGAGCGAGGTCGAGCTTTCCTCGACCCCGTCCCAACCGGCGCTGTCGATTGCCGCGCGAAACGCCAGCGCGGCGCGGTTGGCGGGTTCCGACAGGGTATCGGCAAAGCTGATGGCGATGCCGGACAGGCCAACGGGGGCGATGCGGGGAAAGGCGTCAGTCATGGGCATAGAGGCGTTTGAGAAGGATGGGCGTAAGATACATGGGCACCTGATAGCAGCCAATGAAGATCAGTAAAGGGTCAGTGGTGGCCGCAGGCAGCGCCACGAGGAACAGCGCCATGTTGCGGTTGCCCGCAACGATGGCGGGGCCGACGGGATCGGGGTGGCCAAGGCGACGCAGGATCATGAAGGCGCTGATTTGCAGGCCGAAATTGGTGGCGAAGGCGGCCAGCATCCAGCGCGCGACCAGCGCGGGGTCGGTGTGCAGCGCCGGACCGAGGGCCGACATCAGCCCGATGACGATGACGGCCAAGGCAAGGCTGGTCAGCCCATCGACGGTGCGGGTGGCCTTAGGCGTCAGGGTGCGAAAGGCGGCATGGCGCAGGGCAAAGCCGGTGGCCGAGGCCAGCGCGATGACGCCAAGCAGCCGCGCGGCGGCGGTCAGCACGGCGCGCGGGTCGCCCATGCTGGGCGAAAGCCACAAGATCGGCAGCACGGTCAGCGGTAAGAGCGCGGTGCCGAGGATCAGCAGCCGCAGCGCCGGGGCCGGATCATGGCCCAGCATCAGGGCAAAACTGGGGGAGCCAGAGATGGAACAGGACGAGAGCACCAGCAGCAGCGCAAAGCCGAAGGGGGTCTGCGCCACGCCAAGCGCGGTCATCAGCGCCAGACCGGCCAGCGGCAGCGCCAGCTGGAAGGCAAGCACCAGCCAGAGAGTCCAGCGGGCCTGCGCCATCGAACCTATCGCCTGTTGCGGGCCGATACGGAAGGCGGTCAGGAACAGCAGCACCGCCACGATCTGCGGCAGCCAAGGCCGCAAGGCCCCGGCCAGCGCGGGCAGCAACAACCCCGCCAGCAGCCCCGCGATCAGCGTGGCACGCCCGTGGCGGGCGAAGAAATGCAGCGGATTCATCGCTAACCGCCCGGCCCCCGGCGGATGTTGTCCGGCAGCCATGTTGCCAGCTCGGGGAAGGCGATCAAGACGAAGACCATCAGCACCATGATCAGGAACATCGGGAAGGCCGCGCGGGCGATGAAGCCCATTTCATGCTCGGTCATGCCTTGCAGCACAAAGAGGTTGAAACCGATCGGCGGCGTGATCTGCGCCATTTCCACCACCACGACGATGAAGATGCCGAACCAGATCAGGTCAATGCCCGCCTCGCGGATCATCGGTTCGACCACGGCCATGGTCAGCACCACCGACGAAATGCCATCAAGGAACATACCAAGGATGATGTAGAACACCAAAAGCGCCATCAGAAGTTGGAATTTGCTGAGGTTCCAACTGCTGATCAGGTCGGCCAGCCCGCGCGGCAGGCCGGTGAAGCCCATGCTGAGCGACAGGAAGGCCGCGCCTGCAAGGATCAGCGCGATCATCGCGCTGGTGCGGGTGGCGCCCATCAGCGAGGCGGTGAAGGTCGACCAGCTGAGCGAGCCTTGCGAGGCGGCGAGCGCCAGACTGCCGAGGACGCCGAAGGCGGCGGCCTCGGTCGCGGTGGCAAAGCCGAGGTACATCGAGCCGATCACCAGCATGATCAGCAACATCACCGGGATCAGGAAGCGGGAGTTGGCGATCTTCTGCGCGAAGCTGAGTTTGGGTTCAGGGGTCGGCGCCCAGTCACGCGCCCGGCGCGACATGATGGCGACATAGGTCATGAACATTGCAGCCAGCACGATGCCCGGCACGATGCCGGCGAAGAACAGTTTGGAAATGCTTTCGTTTATGGTGACGCCGTAAACGATCAGGGTCAGCGAGGGCGGGATCATCAGGCCCAGCGTGGCGGCACCGGCCAGCGTGCCGATGATCATTTTCTCGGGGTAATTGCGCCTGCGCAGTTCCGGGATCGACATCTTGCCCACGGTGGTCAGCGTCGCGGCGGAGGAGCCGGAGACGGCGGCAAACACCGTGCAGCCGACGATATTGGTGTGTACCAACCCGCCCGGAAGCGGCGCCATCCATGGGGCAAGGCCGCGAAACATGTCCTCGGAAAGCCGGGTTCGATAGAGGATTTCGCCCATCCAGATGAACAGCGGCAGCGCGGTCAGGGTCCAGCTTGACGACGCGGTCCAGATCACGGTCATCATCACATCGCCAACGGGGCGGGTGGTAAACAGCTCCATCCCGACCCAGGCGACGCCCATCAGCGCCAGCCCGACCCAGACGCCAGAGCCAAGCAGCACGAAGAGGACAAACAGGAACAGCACGATGATTGAGAGGTCTTCCATGGCCTATTCCCCGTGGCTTTGGTCGACCAGATCACGGACGACGCGGTTTTTGCCAGTCACGATCAGGTGGATCAGGTTATCGGTCAGGGCAACGGCCAGAATGGCGGCGCCGATCAGCATCAAAGATTGCGGCATCCACAGCAGGGTGCGATCCTGACCTTGGCTTATATCTTTGAACTTGTAGGAGAAATTCACGAAGCGCCAAGCGTAGTAGGTGAAATACCACGCCACCGCGCTGCCAATGACAAAGCACCAGATATCAAGCGCGCGCCCGGCACGGGGGCCAAGAGAATTCAGCAGGATCGAGACGCGGATATGGCTGCCGTGGTTAAGCGCGCTGGCGAAGGCCAGGAACGAGGCGGCGGCCATGGCATAGCCCGCGTATTCCGGGGCGCCGGGGAACACCTCGCCAGTCCATCGGGCCAGCATTTGCAGCACGATCAGCGTCAGAATGGCAATCAGGCAAAGCGCGGCGGCAACGCCCGAGACCCGGTACAGCCCGTCAAGCAGGGCACGCAAAGCGGCCATGGCGGAACCTCCTGTCGGATGAGAAAGGATGGGATGGGCGGGGGCCGGTGTGGCCCCCGCGCGCCGGATTAGTCGGCTTTGAAGGCGTCAACGATCGCCTGGCCTTCGGCGCCGGCAGAGGCCAGCCAATCAGCGGTCATGGTTTCGCCGATCACCTGCAATTCAGCCTTGAGCGTGTCAGAGGCGGGGGCGACGGTCATGCCGCCATCGGCGAGGCCCTTCATGGTGAAATCGGTATATTGCTTGGAGCGCCACACGCCGGTGTATTCCGCCAGATTGGCGCAGGCAGAGATCACCGACTTGCTGGCATCGGGGGTGGCTTTCCACACGTCCGAGTTCACGAAGACGTAGTTATGCGGCAGCCAGGCGTCGACCTCGTAGAAATAGTTCAGGCTTTCCCAGACCTTACGGTCATAGCCGGTGGCGCCGGAGGAAACCATGGATTCAGCCACGCCGGTGGCGAAGGCTTGGGAAATCTCGGCGGCTTCGATCTGCACCGGCAGCATGCCGGTCAGTTCGGCCAGACGCGCGGTGGCAGAGTTGTAGGACCGGAACTTGACGCCCTTCATGTCGGCCACGGACGTAACTTCGTTCTTGAAATACAGCCCCTGCGGCGGCCATGGCACGGCATAAAGCAGGGTCAGGTTCTGCTCGCCCAGGATTTTCTCCAGCGTGGGTTTGGCAGCGGCATAGAGCTTTTCGGAATCGTCAAACGAGGTGGCAAGGAAGGGCACGGAATCGAAACCGAAGATCGGGTTTTCGTTCTGGTGCGCCGACAGCAGGCGTTCACCGATCTGGACCTGCCCGGTCTGCACCGCGCGTTTGATATCATTGCCCGCAATCAGCGAGCCGGAGGGATGGGTGGTAATTTCGATCTCGCCGCCGGTGCCGGTGGTGACGCATTTGGCGAATTCGGCCCCCACGGCGGAGTGGAAGTTCGAGGCGGAATAGGCCATCGGCATATCCCATTTTTCGCCCGCAACGGCAGGCAGGGCGGTGGCGGCAGTCAGTGCGGTGGCGGCCAGAAGGCTGGTCAGTTTGGTCATTGAGGAAAGCTCCCATGTTGAAAGAGTGATCGGCTGTTGCGCCTTGTTGCCCCTGAAAAATGGTTCGGCTTCGGGGAGAGCCTGAAAGATCGTACCGCGCCAAAGCGGGCGAGGTCGCGATTCTGTGATCAGTATAGGCGCAGGGCGCTGCGGTTCGTCAACAAAATGTTGACAAATTGTCAGCGTCCGGCACTCTGTGCTTATGTCTGATGCAAAAATTGGCCCGATCGTTTCGTCCTCGCACCTCGCGGAAGGTTCCTTCCCCGAGATTTCGGAATTTGAGTTCGGCCTGATCATCGCGGGCAATGCGTTTCACCGCTGGGTGGCGCGGGCGATGGCGGCGACCGGGTATCCCGAGTTGTCCTCGTTGGATGTGCTGGTGTTGCATTCAGTGTATCATCGCGGGCGGCCCAAGACGCTGGCGGATCTGTGTCTGGTGATGAATATCGAAGACACCCACACGGTGAATTACGCGATCAAGAAGCTGATCAAATCCGGGCTGGTCAAGGACGGGCGGCGCGGCAAGGAAAAGACGGTCGAGGCGACCGAGGCCGGAGTTGCCGCCTGTCTGCGCTACCGCGAGATCCGCGAGAGCCTGCTGTTGGAGGCGGTGCATGAACTGGGGTTCGAGCCAGAGCAGATCAGCAAGCTGTCCACCCTGCTGCGACTGATGTCTGGGCAGTATGATCAGGCCGCACGGTCCGCCACGGCGCTGTGATCAGCGCGCGGCGAAGCGGGCAGGATCATAGGGCGCCATATCAACGTTGGGCACGCGGCCACTGATCATCTGCGCCAGCAAACGGCCGGTTTTCGGCCCGCCGGTCAGCCCGACGTGGTGGTGACCGAAGCCCATATAGGCGCCTTCCAGCCCCGGCACGGCGCCGATCAGCGGGATTGAATCGCTGGTCGCGGGGCGGTGACCCATCCATTCGGTGGCGTGATCCCATGTCAGCCCCGGCATTGCAGTGCGGATATTGCGCATCAGCAGTTCGAACGGCGGGCGCGAGGGCGCGGCCTTGAGCCCGCCGAATTCGACGACTCCGGCCAGCCGCAGCCGCCCCTCCATGGGGGTCACCACGAATTTGCCAGAGGTGATCATCATCGGCCCGCGCGGCATGACCGACGGGTTCCACAGCTCGATATGATAGCCGCGTTCGCTTTCGAGCGGCACGTTGAGGCCGAGTTTGGCCGCCAGTGGCCCGGACCACACGCCGGTGGTGATCACGGCAGCATCGCAGGCAATGGTTTCGCCGCCCGCGCGCACCCCGGTCACACGGCCATTGTCGCGCACGAGGTCGCTGACCTCGGCCTGGATCAGCTGCCCGCCGTTGGCGACCACATGAGCGGCCAGATCTTTGACATATTGGCCCGGATCGCTGATGCGGCCATGGTTTTTCAGCCGCGCGGCAAACGACAGGGCGGGGTCAAAGGCCGGGTCATAGGCTGCCACTTCGGGGCCGTCGAGTTCGTCCCAGGTGAAGCCGTTGGCGCGGCGGATGGACCAGCCGAAGCTGTCTTTTTCAAATGCGGCACGAGAGGGATAGAGGAAGGTGTAGTCCGAGGGCACCAGCCATTTTTCTGCGCCGGTGCCCGCGGCCAGCGCCTGATGATCGGCCAGACTGTCGCCGACGATCGGCGTCAGGGCGGCGGCGATCCGGCGGGTATCGGCGGCATTGGCGTGGCGCAGATATTTCACCAGCCACGGCAGCAGCCGCGGCAGGTAGCGCCATTTCAGGAACAGCGGCTGGTTCTGGTCCAGCAGCATCCCCGGCGCTTTGCCCAGCAGGCCGGGAGACGTGACCGGCACGATCGCGCAAGAGGCCAGCACGCCACCATTGCCATAGGACGTGCCCTCGGCCGGGCCAGCCTTGTCGATCAGGATCACCCGGTGCCCGTCGCGTTGCAACCACAGCGCAGTGGCCACACCGTTGATACCGGCGCCGATGATGGCAATGGTCTTGGCTGTCTCGTGCATGGGGGGCCTCTGGCAAATCATCTGTGACCGGCGCAGCTTAGCCGGAATTGCGGCGGGGGGAAGCCCCGACGGAGGGCACGCGGTGACGCATGCGATCCTGAGCGTCGCCGCAGGGTCGGAACGGGGCGCGGCGATGAAATGATCATCGGATTGCGCGGAGATGCCGCGGCCGAAGCGGTGCATCGGCATATTGGCCGCAGGCAATCGTCGCCGCCATGGGGGCCGATCCGTCGACACGGGTCGCATTTCGACTTTTCGGTCCATGTCAGTGCCCCGCGCCGAAGGGTCCGGCGCGGGGCGTTGGGCAGGCGCAGGCCTGTCTTAGTTCGCGCTGATCGTCTGGTTCAGCCAAGGCAGGAAGTTGGACACTTTGGTATAGGCCGAGAAGATCGCGTTTTCGGCGCAGGTCTTGTTCGGTCCCGCCGACAGGCCCCAGCTGACGACGCCCGCCTGCACATAGCTGCCGTCATCGAGCGGCACCACCAGCGGCCCGCCGCTGTCGCCCTGGCACGAGGTCTTGCCACCCTCGAACGAGCCCGAGCACAGCATGTTTTCCGTCAGCGGCAGCGGCGCGCGCTTGACCAGCTCAACCCAGGCGTCCTGTGCATCCTGACGGCTGAGGCCGAAGGTCGAGGCGGCGGCACCAAAGCTCTGGGCGGCGGATTTGGCCCGCGCCTCCATGATGGCACCGTTGCACATCTCGCGCGACATCATCTGGATCTCGGCCTGATACATGTCAGAGGGGTGTTCGCCGCCATTCACCAGCCCCCAGCCGGTGACCACCGTGGGCACACCCGCCTGATCCAGCACATTGCCGAAATCCGCATCCGGCACCTTGATCGGGCGGACCGGGACATTCGGACGGCGCGCGAGTTTCAGCAGCGCCACATCGCCATCCCAACCCTGCGGGTTATAGCCGGGATTGCGGAACACGCCCGCAACGGGGATGTTGTCGCCCTTGCCCGGCGCGATGGTATTGGTGCCCACAAGCACGGTCAGCTGGCGCGGATCGAGGTCGAAATAGCTGCCATCCTTGTCCTGCATATGCACGCAATGCGCCGCCGTCAGCACCCAGGTGTCCAGGATCAGCGAGCCGCCGCAGAAATGCGCGTCTGGCGTCACCGGCTGGCCTGCGATCATCAGCCCGACCTGCCACGGCCAAGCCCCCGGCGCCGCCAGTTCGCCGCCGATCACGCGCGAGCCGCTGCCGTCCTTGGTCATTTCCTGCGTGCGCTCGGCCTTTTTGTGGCTTTCGGCAAAGGCGAAGGGCGAGGATTGCGTCGGGTCGGCGGGCGGCGCGGAAAACTCCTGCGCCGTGGCGGTGCTGGCCAGAAGCGCCGTGCCCAAGGCCAGTCCTTTGATACTGAGAAACGTCATATTCATGTCCTTTCGGTGTATGATTGTTTAAATACTTGTTGGCATCTGCCTTATGTCCCGCCGTGCAGGCTGATCCTGTGGCGGGTGATTTCAAGCGCGGGAATCGCGCCGGAAAAGCTGAAATTTCTGCTGGATTCGTCGGGTGTCAGCGCCGCGCCCAACCATCCGCTGAGGGCATCGCCCGAGGTCAGGTCACGGGCGGTTTCGGGGTCGGCCAGCGCCGTCAGAACCGTGCGCGGCGCGCCATCGCGGGCGGGCACCGACAGCACGATGATCTCTTCTGCGCCGCGGCGCTGCGACGGGTTCTGGATCAGCATCCCCACCTCCTGCGCCTCGCCAAAGGCGATGCGGTTCGACAGGCCCGGCGCGGGCCAGATCGGGGTGATGTGAAACGCGCGGTCCACATACAGGACAGTCACGTCGCGCGCCGTGCTGGAGCCATTCGACAGCGTCAGCCAGATCTGATCGCAATGGCCTGCGGTGATCGGCGCGGTGATGGGGGTGGGGTCGGTCTGCGGATCGGCGCATGCGTCGCCTTCAGAGGTGCCGCGCAGCCACGCCAGATCCTGCTTCAGCCCGGCGCCCGGCATGGCGAAGGCCAGGCCACCGCCGCCCTCGGCCAAGGCAAGCGCCGCGCGCAGCCGCGTTACCCGCGCCGCGCGGTCCAGAAAGGCCGCCAGATCCTCGCCCTGAACCAGCCGCGGGCTGGTGCCCGGCCCGTCTGCATCCAGCACCCCATCGCGTGCGGTCAATGCCAGCGTGCCGTCGACCAGATAGGGCAGCATGTCATAGTCGGGCGCGTTCAGCGTGACGCCCTCGGGGGCGTCCATCGCGGCCAGCCCGGTCAGGATCGCGGCATAGTCGTGCCCATCCGCCGCATCGGCCCGCACCGGCACCGCCAGCCGCACGGGCGCGGGCAGGCCGGGGCGCAGCAGCGCGGCATAGCCTTTGGGCGGCAGCATGTCGGCGCTTTGCATCGCGGCGCTGTCCGGGGTCAAGTGGTGCAGCGTGGCGCGGGCCACGGGGGCCTCGGCCAGCAGGCTGTCAAACACCGCCACCTCAGCGCCTTCGTTCAGCCCGGCCAGCAGCCCCGCCGCCAAGGTGCCCGCCGCGAAGCCATAGCGCCGTGCGGGCCGCGCCTGACCAAAGACCGCCGCCTGCATCAGCGTGCCTTCGCCATCGGGGGTCTGTGCCGCCGGGCCGCTGCGCGCCATCCTATCACTGGCGGCCTGAAGCGCCTGCGCCCAGCTGAGGCTGGATTCCTGCGCCAGAACGCCCATCAGCGCGCGGGTGAAATCGCCGTACCAGTTGGCCGGATCGCTCGCATCGCCCAGCGGATATTCGAACGAGCGCTGGTCGGATTGCGAGGAGTAGAGGAACACGAAATCACCGTGCAGAGGCTCGGCCAGATGGGTCGCTGCGCCCTCGGCCGGGGTGATGCCCGGAGTGCCCGGCGTGTCGGGCAGGCCCAGTTGTGCCGGGCTGACATAGCGCGCGACGCCCCGCCCAAGGGCGCGGAACCCGGTGGCGGAATGGCAGGCATCCAGCACCGCCACCACCTGCGCGCCGCGATCCAGAATCGCCTGCATCAGCGGGGCAAGTTCATCATCGACAATGGCGTTTTCGACCCTGCCAATCGCGCCTTTCCAGCCCGAGGCATCGGTCGGCAGCAGAATTTCGTCATACCCGCCCGCCTCGTCGCCATTGAGATCAGGCGCCTGCGCGCCGTGGCCGGAATAGTAGAAGAATACCGTGTCGCCCGGCCCGGCCAGCTGCGCCATCCGGCCCAGTTCGGACAGGATCGCGGCGCGGGTGGGGGCCGCGTGCACTGTCACGCCTTGGGGCGCGCGTGCATCGGGGGCGGCCAGCAGGCGGATGTGATCAGCGGCCACGCCGCGCGCCAGCAGCGTTTCGGCCACCAGCCCGACATCATTGGCCGGGCCGCGCAGATCGGCCTCGAGCACCTGATAATCGGACACGCCCACCAGCACAGCATGGGTCGCCGCGCGCGCGGCGCCGGTCAGCGAAAGGCCCAATATCAGCCCGCTGAGGCAAAGGGAAAAAGGAAAAACTGTGTGCGACATGAGAAAATGATTAACCGTGAAAGTCGTTCGATCAAGCGCCGCGTGGCGCGTGACCCAATTTGTCATCAGTTCTTGAGCGGGGTAATCCGTCTGGGTGGTTTGCCGTTTGCCGGGGTCACCCCAGCAAAAATGTTGCCCTGAACCGAGCGCAGAAAACCGTTCAGTTCGGGGTTTTGCCGGGTCGAAATGCGCCCCGCTTCGATCGTCAGATCCACCTCTTGGGTTTTCAGCCGCAGCCGGGTGGGAATTTCATCGAGCCGGGTTTTCATCTCGGGCTCCAGCCCGTCGAACGACACCTGCCCGACGAAGAATTTCACATCCCGGCAGTTCCAGCCGCGCAAGCTGCCACGCAGTTTGCGCACCTGCCCGGCGGGCAACCCACAGCGGTATTCGACCAGATCGCGCTGCCAATTGTCCAGTTCCAGCCGCATCGCATCATATCCGGTGCGCGAGGCCGATCCCATCGAACTGCGGGCGATGGACATCGCCAGTTGCGGCCCGCCCGGACCGCGCAGTTTATCGGACCATTTATAATGTTTCTCGACCCCGGCATCGGCCACCAGAAACAACAGGCGTTTCATCCGCACGGCCTGTTGCGCGCTCATCGGGGCATAGGCGGTGCGCGCCCGCGCGCGTTCAATCACCAGACCAGTGGTGCCAAAGTTATCGGTGATCCCGCCATCCAACAGTTTGACGTATTTCACCTTTTCCGGGTCGGTATAGCTTTCCAGCGCCGCCGCATGCGCCCGCATGGCCGAGTTTGCCTCGGGGTTGTGGCGCGCAGAGATCAGCCAATCGGGTTCGGTATAATTGCAGGTGCCGTGATGCGATTTCAGCACGATGGGGGAAAACACCAGCGGAAAGGCCGCCGAGGCCGCCACCGCATCCGAAATCGGGTAATCCGACAGGTCCGAGCACAGCGCATCGAAGGTTTCAGGGGTGAACAGGAATGTTGTCTGATTGGCCAGGTCGGTGGCGTTGATCCAGGTGATGACGTTCGAGCGTTTGCGCAGGTCACCAAAGGTGGCGCCGTCAAACAGGGTTTCATCAAGGAACCGGCCAAAGGTCTTGCGCCCGTTGGCCCCGCCCGACAGGCCACGGGCGATGACAAGCGGGTTGACCGGCGAGTTCGCCATGTATTTCTCGGCGTTTTGCGTCAGATAGATCTCGCGGTAGCGATCCAGACTTTGAGGGCCGTGCAGCGCGAAATTGGCCGCAGTCACCGACCCGCCCGACACCCCCGTGACCAGCCGCACATCGGACAGGATGCCATCGGGATCCGCTGCCGTGGCGGTGGCGGCGCGCAACTCCTCTAGCATGCCGTGGGCAAAGGCCGACGCGCGCATACCACCGCCCGAAAAGGCCAGCCCGACCCAGATTTCGCCATCGCGGGCGGCGGCCTCTGCCGAGATCAGAGACAGGTTTTCACCCTGCCCCAGCGGGTGATTCAGCGGTGTATTCAACGCGGCGCAGCCGGTCAGCACCAGCAGCGCCGCTGCAAGCAGCGATCTTTTCATCAGCCCCCCAAGACGGTTTTCTTATTCCGTTTGATCCAGCTTAGGGCAGGTGATCTTGATCGCAAAGCCTTTGTCTGTGCCGGGCAGCGACAGTTTTGCGCCGTGGCGGGTGGCGATCGCCTGCACCAGCGCCAGCCCCAGACCATGCCCCGCCACCGCCTGATCCCGCGGCGCCCGCGTGAACCGCTCGAACAGCGAGGCGCGCAGATCCTCGGGCAGGCCGGGGCCGGTATCGGCAACGCGCAGCACATGCCCACCGGCGTCTTGGCACAGGCTGAGGTGGATGGCATCGCCGGGGCGGCAGAACTTGATCGCGTTGTCCAACAGGTTGCTGACCATCTGCGCCAGCAGGCTACGTTCGCCCAGCACCATCAGATCCGGGGCGATCTGGGCGGTGCAGGACAGGCCGCGATCCTCGGCCAGTGGCGCGTACAGTTCGAACACCTCGCCCGCCAGCACCGACAGGTTGACCGGCACCAGACCGGGGCGCTGGCCTTTGGCGGCTTCAGCGCTGGAAATATCCAAAAGCGCGTCGAAGATGCGGATGGTCGCGCGCATTTCGGCCTGAATATCGCTGACGGCCTGCTCCTGCCCCTTGATCCGGCTCAGCTTTTGCTGAATCCGGTTCAGCGGCGTGCGCAGCTCGTGCGCGATGGTATCCGACAGTCGGCTGGTGGCGCGGTTCAGTGCTTCGATCCGGTCCAGCATGTTGTGGACATGCGCCTCAAGCGTGCCGAATTCGTCGGCACTGCGCGGGCCGGGCAGGCGTGCGGTCAGGTCGCCCGCCGCCACCCGGTCAGCCAGCGCGTTGATCCGCCCGATCCGGCCCAGAACCGCCCGCGCCACCCATCCGCCCGCCAGCAGCGACGCCGCGATCAGCCCCAGCGTGACCCAGCCAATCAGCCGCCGCAGGTCCGCCAGCGTCGCCTGCGTTGCGGTGCGCGCCCGCGCCACGAGGAAGGGAAAGCCGCCGGGCAGCGCGCGCGCCACGCCGATGTAATCGACCCCGGACAGGCGAAAATGCTGCGCCCCCTCCGGGCTGAACCCCGCATCGGTGGGCGTCACACCCGGCGGCCAGGTGGTCAGGTTGCCCGCCAGCACGCTGCCGTGCCGGTCCTGCAACAGGTAAAGCGCCTGCACATCGTGGCTTTGCGCCCGGAACGCGATGGCCTGACGCAGCGCCACGATCCGGCGTTGTTCATAGAACGCCGCAAATGCTTCCAGATCGGCGCTGAGGATCTCGGCCTGTCGCGCATCCAGCGAGCGCGCAGTCACGCGGTATTGCAGGGCCATCGCGCCCAGCGACAGCAGGATAATGCCGCTGGCCACCAGCAGCGTCACCCGCAGGCTGGCCGATCCGCGCAGGCGCATCCGCGTCACGCCGCCCCCTCGCGCTGAGGGTCAAACACGTAGCCTTGGCCGCGCGCGGTATGGATCACCGCGCGGCCCGCGACCGCCTCGAGCTTGCGGCGCAGGCGGCCCACGTGGACATCGACCACGTTGGTCTGCGGATCGAAATGCAGGTTCCAGACGTGTTCCAGCAGTTGCATCCGCGTCACCGTTTCCCCGGCATTGCGCGCGAAATAGGTGATCAGTTCGAACTCTTTCGGGCTGAGCGCGACATGGGCCTGACCGATGTGCACCGTACGCGCCTTAAGCCGGATTTCCAGATCGCCAAACACCATCACATCATTGTCCAGCGCCACCATCGCCTTGCGCCTGAGCAATGCGCGCAGCCGCGCGCGCAGCTCGTCAGGGTCGAAGGGTTTGGCCAGATAATCATCGGCGCCTTTCTCCAGCCCTTCGATCTTGTTGGCGGCGCGCCCCAGGGCGCTGACCACCATCACAAGGGCGGTTGATCCGGCGGCGCGCAGCTTGGCGATTGCGTCGACCCCGTCGCCGCCCGGCAGCATCCGGTCGAACATGATCACCGCAAATTCGGCGCCCGCAGCCGCCGCCAGCCCGCCCGCATAGCTGCACCGCACCACCGGATCGGCGCCGACATCGCACGCCGCCTGCGCCATCGCTTCGGCGGTGTCGGGGTCATCCTCGACAATCAGGATGCAGGGGGCAATCGCGTGCGTCATCAAAATCTCCTTGGTTCAAGATCAGAAGATTACCACCGCCGGGTCAAGCGCATTTGCACCGCCCAGTGGCCGCAGCGGCGCGCCGTTGCTCCATGGATCCACCGTCACATGCAGGGTCCGCCCGGTGGCGCGGCGCACCAGAAACAGCACCGGCTGGGTGATCTTCAGCGTCGCCAGCGTGGCGGCCTGTGCCGCGCGGCCGTTCACCGCCAGCACCCGGTCGCCCATGTCCAGCCCCGCCAGATACGCCGGGCTGGCGGGCGTCAGCGCCGTGATCGTGACCCCATCCGCCGCCAGCCCGATCCCCAGCCCCGGCAGGTCATAGGCGCGGATGATCGCCACGCCGCGCGCGGTGCCATCCTCGGTCTCGAAGCCGATGCTGGACTGGGCGGCGCAGCGCAGCATGAGGCGCAGTTTTTCGCCCGCGCGCCACAGATCCAGCGGGGTGTCACGGCACGCGGCCGCGTCGATTGCCATCGCCAGATCGCCCGATGCGACAATGCCCGCCCCACCGGCGCGCAGGATCACATCGCCCGGTCGCAGCCCGGCCTGACCGGCCAGCCCGCCCGGCGTGGCATCCTCGACCAGCAGCCCGGCCTTTTCGATGCCCAGCGCCTGCGCGATGCGCCGGTCCACCGGGCGTGTGCTCAGCCCCAGCACCGGCACCGGGGCCAGATCGCCCGCGATCACCCGCACCACCACCGCCACCGGAATGGCATAGCCGATGCCGACGAACAGCCGCGAGCCATCGGCGATCTGGCTGTTGAGGCCCAGCACCCGCCCCGCCGCATTCAACAGCGGCCCGCCCGAGCTGCCGGGGTTGACCGCCGCGTCATGTTGGATCAACCGCACCGGCACCGCCGGGTTGACCTGTCGCGCCAGCGCCGAAACGATGCCGCGCGTCACTGATGATCCGGCCTGCAACGGCGCGCCAAGGGCGTAAACCTCGTCGCCCAACAGCGGCGGCGCCTGCGCGGGGGACAGGCCTGCGCCCAGAACCGCGCCGGGCACCGCGATCACCGCCACGTCGCGCGCCTTGTCCAACGCGACCACCCGCGCCACCATCACCGCGCCCGAGCCTGTGCGCAGGATCACCTGCCGCCGCGCGCCGACCACATGAGCGTTGGTTACAGCCACCGTGCCGTCGCGCCAAAGAAAGGCGGAGCCGAGGAATTTCTCGTCTCCATCGTCGGAATAGACCACCAAAGTGGCCTCCAGCGGGGTGCTCAGCGCGGGCGCGGCCCCCGCCCCCTGCGCCGCAACGGACAGGGCCGTGATGCAAAACGCCAGCAGCGGCACGAGCCGCAACAGGGGTCTGTGGCTCAGCGGTGCAAACAGGGCGGAGCGGAGCAGGGGCAAGACAAGGGGCATCGCGAATGTATCCTTCGGTTATCTGCCCTCTGTGCTAGCAAGCTGCGCGCAACAGATCACATGACAAGTCCCGTCATGTGATCACGACGCCGAAAAACCCTTTGTCAAAAAAGCCCGCCCCCCGCATTATCCTGTCCATTCAGACCGGAGTTTTCTTATGTTTCCCAAATCCATTGTTTTCGCCCTTTCCCTGACCGTCTCCTTGGCCTGCGCACCGCTGAGCGCGCTTGCCGAAAGCCCGATCAAGACCGCAGAGCTGTCCGCCCGCCTGTTCGAGGTCGGGCTTGAAGCGGGCGATCCGCTGCTGATCCTTGCCGCTGCAAAGCTGCGCAAAACCCTGAACCTGACGTTGACCCAGCGCGCGCCCACCGCGGATAGCCCCGTGCCCGAAGACATCGCCACCGCGCCCGTCAGTTGGCAGGATATGCTGGACACCGCCGCCGAACTGGCCCCCGGCGACGATCAGATCGCCGCCCTGATCGGCGATATCCGCGCCGAGAACACCAAGGGCGTCAGCACTGGTCAGGTGTATTCCATCACAGCGATCCGCGCGGGTGGCACCGACACCTATCCGCCGCTGCCCTATACCGGCGGCGAGTACGCTGAGGTCTATGTCGAGGGGAATGACGGCACCGACCTGAATCTGTATGTCTCGGACACCAAAGGGCGGCTGGTCTGCTCGGACACCGATATCAGCGCCATCGCCTATTGCGGCTGGCGGCCCGCGCAAAGCGGCGGCTTTACAATCGAGGTCAAGAACCGTGGCCGTGCGGCCTCGTCCTATTCGCTGATCACCAACTGAGGGGGTGGGCCATGCGGTTTTTTCCGTCCTGCGCGTGGGCCACGGCGCTGGCGCTGCTGGCCGCCGTCCCGGCTGTGGCGCGCGAAAACTATGCGCTGCTGATTGGTGCGTCGACCTATCCGGCGCTGGATCAGCGGTTCTGGCTGAAAGGCCCCGCCAATGACATTGACCTGGTGCAGACTTATCTGACCAGCAATCCCGCGCTGCCCTTCGCGCCGGATCACATCACAATTCTGGCCGATGGCATCCCCGGACAGACAGCGCCGACCCTGAGCGCGATCCGCGACGGCTTTGCCGCGCTTGCGGCGACGGTTCAGCCCGGTGATTTCGTTTACCTGCATTTCTCCGGCCACGGCTCGCAATCCCCTGCGATTGACCCTGACGCCGAGTTGGACGGGCTGGACGAGCTGTTCCTGCCGGTGGATATCGGCCCTTGGGATGACAGCGTAGGCACCGTGCAAAACGCGCTGGTGGATGATGAAATCGGCCAGCTGATTGACAGCCTCCGCGACAAGGGCGCCGATGTCTGGGTGGTGTTCGACAGCTGCCATTCCGGCACCGCCACCCGCGCCGCCCCCACCGGCGATGACGAGGTCCGCCTGCGCCAGCTTGCCCCCGAGGCGCTTGGCGTGCCCGCCGACCGGCTGGCCGAGGCCGAAAGCCATGCCCGCGCCCTGCCCGATCCGCGCGCACAGGCGCCCGCCCCGGTGGAAACCACCGCCGATGTCGGCAAAGGGCGGCTGGTGGCGTTTTTCGCCGCACAGACCAACGAAACCACGCCCGAGAAAAACATGCCCAAGGGCAAGCAGGGTCGCCGGTTGCAGGGCGTATTCACCTATACGCTGTTTGAAACCCTGGCCGAACGCCCCGGCGTGACCTATCGCCAGTTGGGGCAAGAGGTGCTGCGCAAATATTCCACCCGCAACCTTGCCCGGTCCACCCCGATGTTCGAGGGCGATCTGGATGTTCCGGTCTTTGGCGCGGGCGGCAGCGCCGGGCGCGTGCTGCAATGGTCCGCCACGCCCGACAAGGACGGGCTGAGCCTGCGCGCCGGGCGGCTGCATGGGCTGTCCGAGGGCAGCGCGCTGTTGCTGCTGGCGTCGCCCGCCGATGCTGATGATGCAGCGCTTGCCCGCTACCGCGTGACGACGCTCAGCGCCTTTGCCGCCACCGCCACCAACACTGCCGATGGTCCTGCGCCTGAAATCCCCCGCGGGGCTGTGCTCAGGCTGGCGGGGGAAAGCGTGGATCTGTCGCTGACCATCGCCCTGCCGCCTGTCGGTTCTGCCCCTGCCGATCACCTGACAGCGGCGCAGAGGATCATGCAGGCCGACGCACTGATCGGCCCCCGCATCCAATTTGTCCCCGCCGGGGCCGAGGCTGACCTGCGCCTTGCGGTTTTCCCCGACAGCCCCCGGCCCGATGCGCTGTGGGTTCTGCCCGCCAGCGGGCAAATCGATGACAGCGAGTTGGCGCGCACCCCGTCGGTATCCACCGCCGATAAAACCGCCGCCGAACTGGCCGAGGTCATGGCCGACACCCTGACCCGGATGTCAAAGGCGCTGAACCTGCTGAAGGTCGGGGCCGCGGCCTCGGGCGGGCAGCTGCGCCTTGAGGCGGGGCTTGTCACCGCCCGCTTTGATCCCGACCGCGAAGAGGTGATCGAGACGACGCGCAACCCGGTCGACACCGCCAACGTGCCCCGGATGATCCCCAATGACGTGATCGGCCTGCGGCTGAAAAACCCCAATGACATCGCGGTGGATTTCAATGTGCTCTATGTCGGGGCCGATTACGCGATCACCTTCATGGGCAATGGCCGGATGCAGCCCGGCGGCACCCTGAACGAGGATTACGTGCTGGTCACCGATGACAGCTTTGGCCGTGACCGGCTGTTGGTGATCGTCACCCCCGCCGCCGCGCAAACGGTGATCGAGGATTTGTCGTTTCTCGAACAATCCGCTGTCGACCGTACCCGCAGCACAGCCGCGGGTCGCGTGGGCCTTGCCGGTCTGCTGGACGAGGCGGGTTTTGGCCAGACCACCCGCGCCGCCATCAGCCTGTCGAGCCGCAGAAAGAAAGCCGCCCCCGCGCCGGTGTTTCTTCAGTTCGAGATCGACACAGTGCCGGGCACCGGCGGCTAGACCACCGCCGGTCTTGTCCCCCGCATACATGCCCCGCGCCGCGTGCCGCCGCCGTTATGCCGCCGTGATGTGGCTATGGCCGAAGAACATCGGATACAGGCACAGATCGCGCACCAAGCGGTGACTGCCCCGCTCATACACGAACAGGTTTTCCCAATACCCGGTCACGGCATAGTGCTTGCCATCCGGCAGCAACGTCACCCCGCAGGGATAGCGCAGACCGCTGCGCGTGGTGTCGATCTGCTGCACCACCTCGCCCGATGCCCCATCGAACACCATTACCCGGTCAGCACTGGGAAAGGTGGCGATGGCCTGATCGTGTTCCGCATCATAGGCGATCGACAGACCGTGCCGCATCTGCGCCTGCTCGGCCTTGCGCCCCATCGCGCGCGGGGGCTTGCCCACCTCGCATTTCAGCGTGGCCGCCGACAGGTAATGCATCCCCCGTTCCGAGGTGATATCGGCGCGATAGGCCGCATCCCGCGACCGCATCGCCGCCGTCCCGGCCGCATCATCACCCAAACGCGCCTGAATGGCGAAAATGCGATCCTGCGCCCCTGCCGCCAGATGGCGCAGCTCGGCATCGCCGCGGTTGGTCACCTGCTTGTCCACCAATCGCCCATCAGTCATGTCGATCACGGTCACACAGGCCTGCACCACATGGCGCGGCACCGAAAACTCGGTCTCGCCCGGCTTGATCACCGATCCATAGTTGGCCACCACCAGATAGCGCCCATCCTCGATCAACCGGATGTCATGCGGATCAATCCCGTGGGTCGAATAGCTGCCTTTCAGTGCCAGCGTATCGGCATCGCGAATCGTGATCCGCCCGAACAGCGCCTCGGGCGCGCCGGGTTTCAGCGTTGCCAGCGGCGCGCGTTCGGACAACAGCACCGTCTTGCCGCCGTCCACAAATTGCGCGTGACCGCCGCCACGCCAGCCTTCGGCAAATGTCGGCGCCTCGGCCACCAACTCCAGCGTGTCGGGATCAAACGCCACCTGATTGCGCTCTTCAAACCCGCACAAGACCCCCAACCGACGATCCGGCGAGATTTTCACGTCATGCGCATACGCCGGCAACAGCGCCTGCCGGATCTGCCCGTCCATGTCGATGCGCGTCAGCATCCTGAACGGTTCGTCCTGATTGCGGACTGCCTTTGACAGGCGGCGGTTGTTCGCCACGGCCACACCATTGGCATAGGCGGCCTGCGGAAAATAGCCCGGCACATAGACCGAAGCCTTTACAGCCGCGCGCGGTGCCGTGCCCTCTTTCGAGGACACGACAGTTTCCGCCCGGCTTTCACATGCTGCGATCGGCGCCGCCAGGCAAAGCCCGGCGGTTCCGCGCAGAAAGGTTCTGCGGCTCTGTGTCATGGGATCAGTGTCCGCCACCGTCACCGCCGCCCGACAGACCGGCTTTGGCCGCCGCGCGCGCGGCCTGCATCTTCTTGAAGTTTGTGCAATCGCCGCTCAGGCACTGAATGTTCACATCGTACCATTCTGCTTGGTCGAAATCCAAATCCATACCGGCTTCGTCACGCTTCTTCTTGAAATGCGTGATCAGCGCGGTCTTGGTGATGTCCGGCGAATTCATCAGAATCTCGGCCACGGTGCCCGGCGTGCCCAGCGTCTCATACACACCGGATTCGGCCATGGTCTTCAACGCGTTTGCCGACACATCTTTTGCATCATACTCCACGTCCCCATCCGACGCGGGCACGCAGGCTGACACAGATACCAACAGGCACAATGCAACAGCCGAGCGTTTTATGCGTTTTGAATTCATCATATTATTCCCTTTCAATGCCTGCCGGAAACAACTCCAGCATCTATGCAAGAGCGCGAGAGGCTTCTCCCACGCCCTATGGTATAATATAACATATTCCAAATGTCGGATTTGACGCAGGTCAAACCGTCATCAACATCGCCACATACCGTGCTGATTTCACCGATGGTTTTCTGCCCAACGCCCGCATTTAGACCGTTTTCGGTCGGATTTCAGCATTGAGCCACCGCCCGCCTCCGCTATACCCCAGACAACGGCGCCCGCGCCCCACGCTCCTCGCACTCTTCTGACATGGGACCCACCGATGAACAGCTTCGCCCTGACCGTGAAATGCCCCTCGACCCGCGGTATCGTTGCCGCGATCTCTGCCTATCTGACCGAACAGGGCTGCAATATCAGTGACAGCAGCCAGTATGACGATTTCGAGACCGGCAATTTCTTCATGCGCACCACCTTCATCAGCGAAACCGGCGCCACCCACGACAGCCTGACCGAAACCTTCGCTGCCATCGCCAATGACTTCGGCATGGAATACGCCTTTCACGACGCCAGCCAGAAGATGAAAGTCATCCTGATGGTCTCGCGCTTTGGCCATTGCCTGAACGACCTGCTGTATCGCTGGCGCATCGGCGCCCTGCCGATCGACATCGTCGGTGTGATCTCGAACCATATGGAATATCAAAAGGTTGTGGTGAACCACGACATCCCGTTCCACTTCATCAAAGTGACCAAGGACAACAAACCACAAGCCGAAGCCGCGCAAATGACCATTGTCGAGGAATCCGGCGCCGAACTGATCGTGCTGGCGCGCTATATGCAGGTGCTATCTGATACGATGTGCCAGAAAATGTCAGGCCGGATCATCAACATCCACCACTCGTTCCTGCCCAGCTTCAAAGGCGCCAACCCCTATAAACAGGCGTATGAGCGCGGCGTGAAACTGATCGGTGCCACCGCGCATTACGTCACCGCCGACCTCGACGAAGGCCCGATCATCGAACAGGACACCGTCCGCGTCACCCATTCCCAAAGCTCCGAGGATTACGTCAGCCTGGGCCGCGATGTCGAAGCCGCCGTACTGTCGCGCGCCATCCATGCGCATATCCACCACCGGGTCTTCATCAACGGCAATAAAACCGTGGTGTTCCCCGCCTCCCCCGGCAGCTACGCTTCCGAACGGATGGGCTGAGCACACGCCCCAAAGAACACGGGCCGCGCGGTGGTGCTTAAGTCTCTTGCACCGCCGATACCCCCGTACCCCAGCATTTCACATTTCCCAAATATCCCCGTCGGAGGCATCCCACGGCGCCACAAACGCCCCGATCAGCTAGTGCGCCGCCACGCCCAGCCGGGTCAGCACCTGTGCCACCTGCGCCTTGGTCGGGTCCGTGCCATCCAGACGCAGCACAGGCTGCGGCAAACACTCCAGCCACTCTTCGTGCCGCGCCAGATTGCGCCCGGAAAACTCCGGGTCGTCATACCGCGCCGCCCAATTGATAAAGCCGTCATGGATCGCGTGCATGTCCCCTCCCGGCGCGATCCTGTCGCCAAACCGTGCCGCCTCGCGGGCGCGCAGCCGCGCCAAGCGCACCGGCGTGGGGGTCACGACAAACAGGATCAGATCCACCGCCTCGATCGCCGGCTCTCCCCAGCTGTCGAATGCGCCGCTCAGCACCCAGCCGCCCTGCCCCTGCGCCGCACGGATCATCTCCAGACGTTCGGGCAGTGACCTTTTGGTTGTGTATGGCGGATCGGTTGGCAACCAGAACGCGTTGTCTATATCGATATGGCAGACCCCCAACACGGCGGCCAAATGCGCGCCCAGCGTGGTTATGCCTCCCCCGGAAGCCCCGGTAATATAGACACGTTGCTCCATCGCGTCCCTGCTTCAGCACTGCCCGCAGATCAGAAATGTTTCTGCAGTTGCAGCATATACTGCCTGCTTACGCGATCTTTTCGCTGATTGCACAACGTTTTTTGCCCGCCCAAGGCACCCGCGGGCCGGGTCAGTTGCGCTTGCGCTCGTCCAGCCCCAGACCGCGCCCGATGATCTCGCGCATGATTTCGCTGGTGCCGGCATAAATCCGGCTGATCCGCGCGTCGGCATAAAGCCGAGAGATTTCATACTCTTCCATATACCCGGCACCGCCGTGCAGTTGCAGGCATTCATCGACCACCCGGCCCTCGACCTCCGAGGTGAACAGCTTGGCCTCCGAGGCCATCTCGGCGCTCAGCTCGCCGCGCAGATGCTCGCGCACGCAGTGATCCGTCAGCGCCCAGGCCGCGTCAATCTCGGTCCTGATCGACGCCATCTTGAAGCGCGAGTTCTGGAACGTGCCGATCGGGCGGCCAAAGGCGCGGCGTTCCTGAATGTATTCCATCGTGATGTTGAACGCATGTTCGGCGCGCGCGACAAAGCCAAGCGCGCCCATGATCCGCTCTTCGGCCAGGTTCATCATCATCGTTTTGAACCCCTTGGCCGGGTCGCCCAGCACATTGGCCTTGGGCACTTTGACGTCGTCGAAAAACAGCTCGGCCGTATCCTGCGATTGCAGCCCCAGCTTCTTCAGATTGCGCCCGCGAACAAAGCCTTCCATCCCGTCTTCGACCAGAAACAAGCCGATCTCGTGGCCCTCGCCGGTGCGGGCGGCCACCACGACCAATCCCGCCAGAAGCCCGTTCGAGATATAGGTTTTCGATCCATTCAGCACCCAGTGGTCGCCCATATCGACCGCGCGGGTGG
Organism: Thalassovita taeanensis; assembly: GCF_900110775.1. Lineage (GTDB taxonomy): Bacteria > Pseudomonadota > Alphaproteobacteria > Rhodobacterales > Rhodobacteraceae > Litorimicrobium > Litorimicrobium taeanense. The sequence goes on from NZ_FOEP01000002.1 coordinate 136,019, forward strand.
TCACACCGCCCAGATCCGAGCCCGTGCCCGGTTCGGTCATCGCAACCGCCAGCACGCATTCGCCCGACACAACGCCCGGCATGAAACGGGCGCGCTGTTCCTCGGTGCCCAGTTTTTGCAGATACGGCCCGACAATCCGGTTGTGCAGGGCAATGAAGAACCCCGGTTCACGCGGGTTTATCTCTTCTGCCAGAATCATGTCATAGCGGAAATCATCCAGCCCCAGCCCGCCGTATTTCTCGTCGGCATACATGCACAGGAACCCCTGTTCACCTGCCTTGCGCCAGACTTCGCGGCTGACGCAGCCCTCGGCGCGCCATTGCTCGGCATAGGGGAACACTTCGACCTCGGCCCATTTGCGCACCGTCCGGCGGAAAATCTCGTGCTCTTCGTCATAGATGGTTCGTTTCAGCACGGGCGGCCTCTTTTGACTGACAGGGGTGAATAAGGGGAAAGTATCCGTGGGGCGGCAAAACCGCCCCACAGCGTCACGCATCACTTGAGCGTTGTAACCAGCTTCCACGAGCCATTTTCGATGGTCGAGACATAGATCTCGGTCGCGGCGACGTGTTGATCAGGGGTGATCTTCACGTTGTTGCCCGCGATGTGATCGTGGAAATCAAGGGTTTCCATCGCCTGAGTGAAGCTTTCACGGCTCAGATCAGGTCCGGCTGCCTCAAGCGCCCGCACCAGGATTTCGGCGCCAGAGCGCCCAAGCAAAGCGCCGGTGCCCGGAAACTTCTCGCCGGTGGCGTCGATATAGGATTTCACCCAAGTCGCCACGATTGGGTCGTCCATACGCGCCTCAAGATCCTGCCAGCTTGCGGCAGCATACAGCCCCGTGGTCACGCCCTGCTGTGCCATACCTTTGGCGACAACCGTGTGGAACCCGGCGCTTGAGACGAGGAACTTCATGTCGCCCATGCCCAGCTTGTTGGCGGTGGCGATCACGTTGATCATCTGGCTGATGCCCAGCGCCAGACCAACCGTATCACAGCCACCATCGCGGATCTTGCCCAGCGCCCCGGCGAAATCGGTCTCGTCCGGCTTGTGCTTGGTTTCAACCGTATAGCTTGCGCCCGCATCCGCCGCGCCATCGCGCACACCTTCCTGAATCTCCACACCGAAATCGGTCGGCAGGAACATCAGGCAGAAGTTCTTCGATCCCAGATCGTCCGCCATGTATTTTGAGGCCGCACGCACCGCATCGTAATAGGCCACGGTGCCCGCGAATTTCCACGGGGCGGGCGGGTCAACCATCTGCCGCGCCGCCGTCAGCGGGTTGACGTTGGGAATGCCCTTCGGCCCCATCAGCTTGAACATCGCCAGGTTATGCGGCGTGCCCAGGTTCAGCAGCATCGCAAACACCTGATCGCGGTTGATCAGCTTGTTGGCCGCCTGCACCGCGCGCGGCACCTGATATCCGTGGTCCTCGACGATATAGGTCAGCTTGCGACCGTGAATGCCGCCCGCGGCGTTGATCTCGTCGAAATACAGCTGCACGGCCTTGACCGCAGGCACTGAGAAGGGCGCGAAGATGCCCGACAGGTCATGCGCGCCGCCGATCTTGATTTCGGTATCCGACACGCCGGTCGAATCCGCCATCACAGGGGCAGACAGCCCCAATGACAGCGCCGCCGCGGCGGCAATTGCCTTGAAAGTCTTCATAGTTGTTCCTCCCATTTGTTATCGGTCTTACGTCTTGTCCGTCCCCTCCTCCGGGCCGGATCAATACATGCTTTCGATCAAGCCAGCGTGACGCTGGTTCACGAAATTCCGCTTGAGCTTCATCGTCGGCGTCAGCTCGTCATCCTCAGCCGTCAGAAGAATGTCGATCAGGCGGAAATTCTTGATCTGCTCGACCTGCGCAAAAGCCTTGTTGGTTTCGGCGACAACGCCGCCGATCAGATCAACGACCTCCTTGGCGCGGGTCAATGACGCAAAGTCCGCATAGGGAATTTGCCGGTCCTGCGCGAATCTTTCAACATTTTCCTGATCAATCATGATCAGACAGGTCAGATATTTGCGCCGGTCCCCGATCACCACCGCATCCGAGATATAGGGCGAGAATTTCAACCGGCTTTCGATCTCGGCCGGAGTGATGTTCTTGCCGCCTGCGGTGATGATGATGTCCTTCAGGCGCCCGGTGATCGTCAGACAGCCCTGATTGTCGACCCGGCCCACGTCGCCGGTCTTCAGCCATCCATCGTCGGTCAGGGTCTCGGCGGTCTTTTCGGGCTTGTTCCAGTATCCTGCGAACACCGCCGGGCCACCCACCTGAATCTCGCCATCCGGCGCGATCCGCACCTGTGTCCCCGGAAGCGCGGGGCCAACCGTGCCGATGTGGTTGTTGCCGATCATGTTGATCGTCGCCACCCCCGAGGTTTCGGTCATCCCGTAACCTTCAAGCAAATGCACCCCAATCGCCTCGAACCACCGCAGCAGTTCGGGAGAGATCGGCGCAGCGCCCGTGGTGCAGCGGCGCGTGCGCGCCAACCCCACCAGATTGCGCAGGTTGCGCAGCACAAGCAGATCCGCCAGCGCCAGATTCAACCGCGCGCCAAGGCCGGGGGTCCGGCCCTCTTCCTTGGCTGTGGCCACCTTGGCCCCGGCGTTCACCGCCCAGTCCAGAAACGCCTTTCCGATCCACCCGGCTTCGCTGCGCATGATGGTCACACGCGAGTAAATCTTCTCCCAGATCCGCGGCACGCCGGTAAAGCTGTTGGGCGACACTTCACGCAGGTTGTCGAACACCGTTTCCGGGCTTTCGGCAAAGTTCACCTTGCACCCGGCCAGGATCGGAAACTCGACCGAGATCAGCCGTTCCAGAACATGACACAGCGGCAAAAAGCACAGCAGTTCGTCCGTCGGATAGAATTCCAGCGTCTGCTCGCCCGCGAACATCTGATACATCACGTTGCGGTGGCTGATGATCGCGCCCTTGGGCGGCCCCGTCGTGCCCGAGGTATAGATCAGCATGCGCGGATCACCCGGTTGCACCGCCTCCAGCGTCTGTTCGAACGCTTTGGGATTGGCCTGCGCCTGCTGCGCGCCAAGCTCCAGCAATTCATCCAGAAACATCACCTGCGGGTCGTCAAACCCGGCCAGCCCGTCCCGATCAAAGACGATGACCTTCTTCAGCCCCGGCATCTGATCCCGGACCTCAAGGAACTTGTCCAGCTGCTCGTCGTCTTCAAGAAACAGGAACGGAGCGCCGGAATCGTTCACCAGATAGGCCAGCTGAACCGCGCTGTCGGTGGTATAGACCCCTGACGGGATCCCCCCCACCGCCGCCACGCCCAGATCGCAATACAGCCACTCGCGCCGGTCTTCCGACAGGATCTGCACCGGCTGGCCTTTTTGCAGCCCAAGTGACAGCAGGCCCAGCCCGATCTGCTTGGCACCGTTGTAATAATCGGCCCAGCTGTACGCCTGCCAGATTCCCAGTTCTTTTTCCCGGTGAGCGGTCTTGCCGTCCAGTTCACGACAGCGTTTTGCCCACAGTTTTACCACTGTATCGCAGCCATCCATCGCAATCGGCGCATCCGCCGGGATGATCATGTCTTGAGTCGCGTTTACCATGCTCATCTCCACGTCTTCCGCCGTTTCCAGCGTTTTTGCCCGCGCTGGGTGTCGCCTTGCTTGCCCAGATAGAACTCCTGAATATCTTCGGAATTGCGCAGCTCTTCGCAGGTGCCAGCCATCACGATCCGGCCCATTTCCAGAACATATCCCTTGTGCGCCGTGTGCAGCGCCACGTTGGCGTTCTGCTCGACCAGAAGCATGGTCACGCCCTGCTCGGCATTCAGCCGCTTGATGATGCCGAAAATCTCCTGCGTCAGCAGCGGCGACAGACCCAGTGACGGCTCGTCCAGCAGCATCAGCTTGGGCCGCGCCATCAGGCCACGCCCGATCGCCAGCATCTGCTGCTGCCCGCCGGACAGATAACCCGCCGATTGCGTGCGCCGCTCTTTCAGGATCGGGAAATAGCTGTAGACCAGCTCCATATCCTCGCGGATATCGGCCCCGCGCCGGGTAAAGGCCCCCATGCGCAGATTTTCCTCGATCGTCAGATAGGGAAACACCTCGCGCCCCTCGGGCACCAGCGCCAGTCCCTGCGCCACGATCTTGTCGGGCGCCTGACTGTCGATCCGCACGCCGTTGAACTCGATCTGGCCCTTTTCGGGGTCCATCAAGCCCGCGATGGTCTTCATCAACGTGGTCTTGCCTGCGCCGTTGGCGCCCAGAATGGTGACGATCTCGCCCTCTTCCACGCTCAGCGACACGCCGCGCAGCGCCATGATCGCGCCGTAAAACGTCTCGACGTTGCGCACATCCAGAACCGTCATGTGTATACCTCCGTGCCCAGATAGGCCGCCATGACCCGCGGGTCCGACTGCACCTCTGCCGGGCTGCCCTGCGCCAGCGGCTGACCGTTGGCCACCGCCAGAACCCGGTCACTGACCTGGGTCACAAGGCTCATGTCATGCTCGACCATCAGAACCGTCAGCCCCATGTCGCGGCGCATGTCCTCGATCCAGTAAGCCACTTCCTGACTTTCCTCGACCGACAGGCCCGAAGCCGGTTCGTCCAGCAATATCAGCTTCGGCCCCACCGCCAGCGCCCGGCCGATTTCCACGACCTTGCGCACGCCATACGGCAACCCGGCAATCAGCTTGTCGCGATACGCCTCAAGTTCCAGAAACTCGATCACATCCTCGACCTTGCGACGATGCGCCCGCTCGGCCCGCCGCACCGCGGGCACGAACAACATGTCCTGAACCCAGTTGGTGCTGCGATGCGTGTGCCGCCCCATCAGCAGGTTATCCAGCACGGTCGAATGATCGAACAGCTCGATATTCTGGAACGTGCGCGCCAACCCCAGCGGCGCAATCTCATGCGCCTGAAGCGGGGTGATGTCGCGGCCATCGAACATGATCTTGCCGCGCGTCGGCTTATACAGGCGTGAGATCAGGTTGAAGATGGTGGATTTCCCCGCCCCGTTCGGCCCGATGATGCTGAACACCTCGCCAGCCTCCACCGCGAACGACACGCCATCCACCGCCTTCACACCTCCGAAATGGATCGCCAGATCCTCGACTTCCAACAGGCTCATCGTTGCCGCTCCGTTTTCAGATAGGATTTCTGGCGACGGAACATATCGCGCCGCGCCAGCGGAAACAGCTGAAACCACACGCGGGTCTTCAGCCAACGGCCCCACAGCCCGGCCGGTTCATAGATGATGAACCCGATCAGAATGGCCGAGAAGATCAGCGTATCCAGCCCGGGCAGCACCGACAGATCGATCCCGGTCAGATCGTTCACCGTGCCGCGCAGAATGGCGATCAGCTGCGGCACCGCCGTGATCAGGATCGCGCCCATGAACGCCCCCTGAATAAAGCCAAGCCCGCCAATCGTCACCACCAGCAACAGGTTGATCGAGATGAAGACCGAGAACAGCTCGTAATTGAAATACGCGATGTAGTGGCCCAGAAGCGACCCCGCCAACCCCGTCATCCCGCACGACAGACCAAAGGCCAGCGCGCGGGTGCGGGTGATGTTGATGCCCAGCGCACGCGCCGACACCTCGCTGTCGCGCACCGCCAGAAAACTGCGCCCGGTCGGGCTGCGCAGCAGGTTGGCATAGAGCCAGGTTACCGCCACAACCACCGCCAGACACAGCCAGTAGAAGTTGTTCAGATTGGTATAGCGGTCAAAGTTGACGCCGAAAATCTCGATTGACGGCGCCATCAGCCCCCCCACACCGCCGGTAATCGGCTCCAGCAGGATCACCATTTCTTCCACGATCACAAACAGCGCCAGCGTGGCAATCGCCAGATAGATGCCCGACATCCGCACCGCCGGGATAGCCACCAGCGCCCCGAAAAGCCCCGTCGCCAGCCCCGCCAACGGAAAGCTGATGATCCACGGCACGCCGATGTTCATCAGTGCCACATCCGTATAGGCCCCGATCGCCAGAAACGCCGCGTGGCCAAGGCTGGCCTGACCGGTATGCCCGACCAGAACCATCAGCCCCATCCCCGCCAGCGACCAGATCAGCGTGTTCGCCGCTTCTGCCAGGTAATACTCGCCCACCAGAAACGGCAGCGCCGCCATTACCACAACCAGCAGGGCGATGCGTCCGCGCGCCCAGCCGTCTTCGTGCAGGTCGATGTCGTTGTCATAACTTGTTTTGAAGATCACTTTCATCCGTCAGACCTTTTTCGCATAGATTTGGGCGAACAGGCCGTTCGGTCGGGTGACCAGCACGGCAAGCATGATGATGTAAGGCGACATCTGGCTGATCCCGCCCGGCAGGTATCGCGCCGCTACCGGCTCGACCACCCCGATCAGGATCCCGCCCAGCAACGCACCCGGCAGGCTGCCAAAGCCGCCAATAACCGCCGCCGCAAAGGCCTTGATGCCCAGCAAGCCGATGTTGGGGTCAATCGCGCCCTTCGAGGCGTAAAGCACCCCCGCGATGGTCGAAACCACCCCCGACAGCCCCCAGATCAACGAGTTGATCCGGTGCACAGGCACCCCGACGATATAGGCCGCCATCTGGTTCTGCGACGCGGCCTGCGCCGCCAACCCGATCCGGGTAAAGCCGAAGAACACCCACAGCAACAGCGTCAGAAGCGCGGTCACGATGATGGTCACCATGTCCTCGTATCCGATGATGATCCCGGCGATCTCCATGTGTTGCCCCGCAAAGGGCGTCTCAAGCACAAGCGGTGAAAAGCCCCAGATCGTTCCGGCTGCGAACCGCAGAACAAAGCCCAGCGCGATGGTCAGGATCACCAGCGCAAACTGCGGCTGCCCGATGATCTGCCGCACCACCAGACGGTCGATACCATATCCGACCCCGCCCATGATGGCCGCGGCCAGAATGACCCCCGGAACGAACGCCAGCGCGCCGTAATCCGAATTGACAAGCCCAAGCGCCACAAAGGCGCCCAGCATCATCATGTCACCCTGCGCGAAGTTCACGCCCTCAGTCGCCTTGTAAATCAGGACGAATCCCAATGCCACAAGCCCATAGATGCAGCCTGACGCCACACCCCCGATTACCAGCTGAATCAATTCCATATTATATGCTTCCCCGCGCTGAGCCAATTTGCGGCTTCATGCGTGGCGAAAGCTCGCGTGTAAGCGCCCGGAAAAACCGGGGGCGGCCCTCTAAAGACCGTCTGCTTGACACATCCATGCTGTCTCCTCCCTGACCGTATGAACGCTATTGACTTCAGATAAACACACGTGTTCAATTTCTGTCAACAGTGATCATGGACCACCTGATGAAAACCGTAAAATCCCGCATTTTGCATGCCGCAATGCGCCTGTTCGCCGAGAAGGGATCGATGCAGATCTCGATCAGCGATCTGGCGAAAGAAGCGGGGCTGTCGCGTGGAACCATCTATAATAACGTCGAAAATACCGACGAGCTGTTCAGCATGGCTTGCGATGCCGTCTATGTCGAAATGCGCGAATCTGTCCGGGCCAGCTCTGATGGAATGCATGACCCTGCCGCGCGGCTGTCGGTCATCATCAATCAGGTCATCCGCCGCGTTCACGAGGAAACCGACTGGGGACGATTCGTCGCACTCTTCGCCATGAGCGACCCGCGACTGGGCCGGTTCTGGGGCCGTGACCCGGCGGTCTACCTGCTTCAGGGGCTGGAGACCGGTCGCTTCGAATTCGAACGCGAGCAGATCCATTCGATCACCGGCATGGCCGGGGGCGCGGTTTTTGGCGCGATGTCGCTGGTCCTGAATGGCGTGTGCACTTGGCGTCAGTCGGGTTCTGACACTGCCGAACTGATTTTACGCGCCGTTGGCGTTGACCGGGCCGAGGCGCGCAGCCTTGCCACAATTCATTATGCCCCCCTACCCCGCGTGGATTTTTCCTCGGTGGGTCAGGCGGGCGCAATTCGGGACAAGATCCCAAGCTAAAACCTTCTGGAGGAGGACCCCAATGACCGAAGCTGCCTTTATCTATGATGCAATCCGAACCCCGCGTTCCAAGGGCAAGACCGATGGCACCCTGAACGAGGTGAAACCCATTAACCTAGTCACCACCCTGCTGACCGAAATGCAGCAGCGCCACGATCTGGACACCAGCCGCATCGACGACGTGATGCTGGGCTGCGTCGCCCCGGTGATGGAACAGGGCTCGGTCCTGCCCAAGGTCGCCCTGCAAAAGGCGGGTTGGCACCAAAGCGTTGCGGGCGCGCAAGTGAACCGCTTCTGCGCTTCTGGTTTGGATACATTCAACACCGCCGCCGCCAAGATCGCCTCGGGGTGGGAGGATATGGTCTGCGCCGGCGGCTATGAAAGCATGAGCCGCGTGCCGATGGGCGCCGACGGTGGCCCGTTTGCCGAAGACCCCGAAACCTCGATCGCGACCGGTTTCGTGCCGCAGGGCATCGGCGCTGACCTGATCGCCACCATCGAAGGCTGGAGCCGCGATGACGTCGACGCCTTCGCCATGGAATCGCAGAAGCGCGCGGCCCATGCCCGCGATTCCGGCTGGTTCGACCGCTCGGTCGTGGCAGTGCGCGACGAAAACGGTGTTGTGATCCTCGAGCGTGACGATTTCATCAAACCCGGCACCGACATGCAGAAACTGGCCGCCCTCAAGCCCAGCTTCACCATGCCCGGCGCGATGGGCTTTGATGCGGTGGCACTGGCGAAATACCCCAATGTCGAGCGTATCAACCACGTCCACACCCCCGGCAACAGCTCTGGCATCGTCGATGGCGCCTCGCTGATCCTGCTGGGCAACGAAAAAACCGGCAAAGAGCTTGGCCTCACGCCGCGTGGCCGCGTCGTATCCGTCGCGCTGACCTCGACCGATCCGACCATCATGCTGACCGGCCCCGGCCCGGCGTCGCTCAAGGCGCTGGCCAAGGCGGGCCTGACCATCGACGACATCGACCTTGTCGAAATCAACGAGGCCTTCGCCTCGGTCGCCCTGCGCCTGCAACGCGACCTTGATGTGCCCGACGAGAAGCTCAACGTCGTCGGCGGCGCCATCGCCATGGGTCACCCGCTGGGGGCCACCGGCGGCATGCTGGTCAGCACCATGCTGGACGAATTGGAGCGGCGCAATCTGAAACGCGCCCTTATGTGCATGTGCGTCGGTGGCGGCATGGGCATCGCCAGCATCATTGAACGCGTCTGAGGGGAGACAGACAAATGACCGATTTTATTTATGAAAAAGACGCCGACGGCATCGTGACCATCACCCTCGATATGCAGGGCCAGTCCGCCAACACCATGAACGACCGCTACGTGCCCGGCATGAACGACGCGATCGCCAAATTGCGCGCCGAAGACGGGCTGACCGGCGTGATCTTCGCCTCGGCCAAGAAAACCTTCTTTGCGGGCGGCGATCTGGGGCTGATCCTGGCGATCGAAAAATCCGACGCCGAAACCATGCGCTATATCGAAGGGAACAAGTTCCCGTTCCGCGATCTTGAAAAGCTGCCGGTTCCGGTCGTTGCCGCGATCAACGGCGCGGCCCTTGGCGGCGGATACGAGCTGTGCCTTGCCTGCAACCACCGCATTGTGGTCGATGACCCCAAGGCCATCGTCGGCCTGCCCGAGGTGACGCTGGGCCTGCTGCCCGGTGCCGGTGGCGTGGTCCGCCTGACCGCCCTGCTGGGTCTGGAAAAGGCGCTGCCCTACCTGACCGAAGGCAAACCGGCCAAGCCGCAAGTCGCGCTTGCCGCTGGCATGGTTGATGAAGTCGTCGCCACCCGCGACGACCTGATCCCCGCCGCCAAGGCATGGATCAAGGCCAACCCCGACCAACACGCGCAGCCTTGGGATCAAAAAGGCTTCCGCTATCCGGGGGGTGATGCGCTCAGCCCCAAGGTCCGCCAGATCGCGGTCGCCTCTCCGGCGATCCTGTATCAGAAAACCCGTGGCCTGATGCCTGCGCCTGCGAAAATCCTCGACATTGCCGTCAACTCGATGCGCATGGGCTTTGACGCCGCACTGCGCAACGAAAGCCGGGGCATCTGCGCGCTGGTCACCACGCCCGAGTGCAAGGCCGCCATCACCACCTTCTTCTTTGGCATGCAGGCGATCAAAGGCGGCAAGGTCCGCCCCGAAGGCCCGCATTGGAAAGCCACGAAAGCCGCCGTTCTGGGCGCGGGCATGATGGGCAGCGGCATCGCGTGGGCACATGCCAACGCCGCCCTGCCGACCGTGCTGAAAGACATGGAAATGGACAAGGCCGAAAAGGGCAAATCCTATACCGCCACGCTGGCCGACAAGGCGATCAAACGCGGCCGCATGACGGACGACAAGAAAACCGCCCTGCTGTCGCAGATCACACCGGCAACGGATGATACCGCGTTTGAAGGCGCCGACATCATCATCGAAGCCGTGTTCGAAGACATCGCGCTGAAGGAAAAGGTCATTCCCGAAAGCTTCAAAATGCTGGCGCCGGACGGGATTTACGGCTCCAACACCTCGACCCTGCCGATCTCGATTCTGGCAAAAGCCTGCCCCGACCCGACCCGCTTCATCGGGCTGCATTTCTTCAGCCCCGTCGACAAGATGAAGGTGGTGGAGATCATCCTTGGCGAACAGACCTCCGAGGAGACCCTGCGCAAAGCGTATGATTACGTGCAGCAGATCGGCTATATGCCCATCGTGGTGAATGACAGCCGTGGCTTCTTCACCAGCCGCGTGTTCGGCACCTTCATGGACGAAGGTCTGGCGCTGATGATCGACGGCATGTCACCCGTCGCGATCGAGCGCGCCGCATGGTTGGCCGGTATGCCAGTCGGCCCGCTGGCGGTGCACGACGAGGTCTCGATGGTTCTGACCCAGAAGGTGCGCAAGACCCACAAGGATCTTGATGCGCGGCTGGGCACCGATGCGGGCTTTGGCGCGCATAACACCGCCTCGGCCACCGTTTCCGACGCGATGATCGAACAGGGGCGCGGCGGGCGTCACTATGGCGGCGGCTTCTATGACTATACTGCGGATGGTTCGAAATCGCTGTGGTCCGGTCTGGCGCAGTTCGCCAAGGGCAACGCCGAAATCCCGATGCAGGACGCGATTGATCGCCTGCTGTATCGCCAAGCCATCGAAACCCTGCGCTGCCTGAACGAAGGCGTGTTGCGGACCGAGGTCGAAGCCAACCTTGGTGGCATCTTCGCCATCGGCTTTCCGGCCCACACCGGGGGGGCGATCCAGTTCATCCGTGGCATCGGCGTCGATACATTCGCCGCGCGCGCGGCGGAACTGGCCGACAAATACGGCGAGCGTTTTACCCTTGCCCCGTCGGCCTATGACATCCTGCGCACAAGCACGGCGAAAGCAGCGTGAGCGGGCCCCTTTCCGGCCTGAAAGTGGTCGAGATGGCAGGCCTTGGCCCTGCCCCGCTTGCGGGGCAGTTCCTTGCCGATCTTGGCGCCGAGGTCACGCTGATCACCCGCAAATCCGGCCCCGCCGATCCCACGGATGTCAACAACCGTGGCAAACGCTCGGTGGCGCTGAACCTCAAACACCCCGACGGGATCGCGGCCGCCATGCGGCTGCTCGAACACGCCGATATCCTGATCGAAGGCTTCCGCCCCGGCGTGATGGAACGGATGGGCCTCGGCCCCTCCGACTGCCACGCCCGCAATCCGGCCCTGATCTATGGTCGCATGACCGGCTGGGGCCAAACCGGCCCGATGTCGCAAATGGCGGGGCATGATATCAACTATCTGGGCCTGACCGGCGTGCTGAACGCCATCGGCAAACGCGACATGCCGCCGATCCCTCCGCTGAATCTGGGCGCGGATTATGGCGGCGGCACGATGTTCCTGCTGCTGGGCCTGCTGTCCGCGCTCTATGAACGCCAGACCTCGGGCAAGGGTCAGGTGATCGACGCCGCCATGGTCGATGGCGCGCCTGCCCTTCTGGCGATGATCCACGCAATGATCGCGCGCGGCAGCTGGAGCGAAACCCGCGAGAGCAACATGCTTGACGGCGGTGCCCCCTACTATCGCAGCTATGAATGCGCCGATGGCAAATATGTTTCGGTCGGGCCGCTGGAACCGCAATTCTTCGCCCAGCTGGTGCAGATCGCGGGGCTGCCCGACGACCACAAGACCAACCAGACCGACGCGACCACCTGGCCCGACCGCCATGTTCTGTACGAGCAGGTGTTCAAACAGAAAACCCGCGACGAATGGACCGCGCTGTTCGACGGAACCGACGCCTGCGTCGCCCCCGTTCTGAGCTGGAGCGAAGCGCCCGAACATCCGCATATGAAAGCGCGCGGCATCTATACCCAGGTGGACGGCGTGACCCAGATCACCCCCGCCCCCCGGTTCGACCGCACGCCCACCGCCGCACCGGGCCGACCACCCGCCCCCGGCACCGATACCGACAGCGCATTGGCGCAACTCGGCTATAGCCCCGAAACGCTGGCCCGCCTGCGCGCCGCCGGTGTTCTGACGTGACGAAGGAGAAAGCCGCATGACCGACGTGCTCAAGATCGAAAAGACAGGGGCGATCGCAACCATCACCCTGAACCGCCCCGAAGCCTTCAACGCCTTCGACGCGGCACTGCGCACCGCGCTGAAAAACGCCGTGGCCGACATCAACGAAGACGACGCTGTGCGCGTCGTGATCCTCAAGGGCGAAGGCCGCGGCTTTTGCGCCGGCGCCGACCTTAAAGGCGGGCTGGGCGGGTCCATCGAACACCTGCTCGAATCCGAATTCCGCCCCTCGCTGATCGGGATCGCCCATTCCCCGAAGATCTGGATCGCTCAGGTGCATGGCTCTGCCGCTGGTATCGGCGCGGCCTATGCCATGTGCTGCGACATGGTCGTGATGGCCGATACTGCCTCGCTCTATATGGCGTTCGCGTCGATCGCGCTGATCCCCGATGGCGGCAACACCTGGTTGCTGCTCAAGGCGATGGGATATCACCGCGCACTTCAAACCATCCTCGAGGGCAAGAAGATCACGGCGCAGCAATGCCTTGATCACGGCCTGATCAATCAGATCGCCTCCGACGATCAGCTCGAGGCCGAAACTCAGGCCCTTGCCGCCCGGATCGCAAACACCGCCCCGCTGGCCGCCGCTGCCGCCAAACGCCTGCTGCGCAAGGTCGGCGAGGGCAGTTTCGGCGATGCCTTCAGCGCCGAGGCACAGGAACAGGGCAAACTGGTCAAAAGCGCCGACTTCCGCGAAGGTGTGTCCGCCTTCATCGAAAAACGCAAACCGGTCTTTACCGGCGCATAACCCAAGGAGCGCCACATGGCCCTGCCCCCCATTCTGCAAAACCTGAAACTTCCGCTGATCGGAAGCCCGCTTTTCATCATCTCCAACCCCGATCTGGTCATCGCCCAGTGCAAGGCCGGGATCGTTGGCTCTTTCCCCGCGCTGAACGCGCGCGAAAATGACGGCGACCCGATCCTGCTGGATCAATGGCTGACCCGCATCACCGAAGAGCTGGACCGCTACAATCAGGCCAACCCCGACAGCCCCGCCGCGCCCTATGCGGTGAACCAGATCGTGCACCGCTCCAACGCGCGGCTGGAACGCGATATCGAGATTTGCGTGAAACACAAAGTGCCGGTCTGGATCACCTCGCTGGGCGCGCGGGCCGAGGTCAACGAGGCCGCACATTCCTGCGGCGGCATCACCCTGCACGATGTGATCAACGACCGCTTCGCCCATAAGGCAATCGAAAAAGGCGCCGACGGGCTGATCGCCGTATCGGCCGGGGCGGGCGGCCACGCGGGTGCGCTGTCACCACTGGCGCTGGTGCAGGAAATCCGCGCGTGGTTCGAGGGGCCTGTGTTCCTGTCCGGCTCGATTGCCACCGGCGACAGCCTGCTGGCGGCGCAGGCAATGGGCGCGGATGGCGGCTATATGGGCTCGGCCTTTATCGCCACCACCGAAGCGAACGCGGCAGAGGCGTACAAGCAGATGATCGTCGACAGCGGCGCCTCTGACATCGTCTATTCCGACCTGTTCACCGGGGTGTGGGGCAATTACCTGAAACCTTCCGTTGCGGCGGCAGGCATGGACCCGGACAATCTGGAACGCTCGGACCCGTCGAAGATGGATTTCGGCTCGGGCAGCTCCAAGCCGAAAAGCTGGAAAGAAATCTGGGGCTCGGGTCAGGGCATTGGTGCCGTGAAAGAAGTGGTGCCCGCCGCCGACCTGATCGCCCGCATCACCCGCGAATATCATGCGGCGTTCGACCGTTTGTCCGGTCAGGTCAGCCACTACCGCTGAGGGGACATTGATCCGCCCGTGCGCACCTGCCGCGGGCGGATCACATTTTGCGGGCCGGGCTTTTGAGTATTTTGGTCAGAAAGAAACAGCAGGGCAGCCCTGTGGCTTGGATCAGCGCGCGGTATGCATCGGGTGTGCATGGTATGTGCATGTAATGTGAGCGGCGATCACGACGCCGAAGGGGCTGCCAGATCGGCCAGGATCGGACAGTCGGGCCGGTCATCCCCGGCGCAGGCCGACACCAGCGTCGCCAGCGTTTCACGCATCTGGTTCAGCTCCTTGAGCTTGCTGTCGATCCGCTCAAGGTGCTGCCGTGCCACCTGTTTCACATCCGCGCTGGCGCGGCCACGATCCTCGTAAAGCGCCAGCAGGGTGCGGCAATCCTCGATCGAGAACCCCAAGTGCCGCGCCCGCCCCAGAAAGGCCAGCTTGTGCAGATCGCGGTCGCGGAACCGGCGGTAGCCGTTGTCGCCGCGCTGAGGCTGGATCAGGCCGATATCCTCGTAGTAGCGGATGGTTTTTGCAGGCAGGCCCGACAGCCGGGAGACATCGCCGATATTCATGTTTTTTCCTTTATTATCAATCTGTCATCGAACGCAAAACCGGGCGGATGAACCGCAGTCGCAATGCGTTTGACAGCACGAATACGCTGGACAGCGCCATCGCCCCTGCCGCCAGCATCGGCGACAGTTGCAGCCCGAAAGCCGGGTATAGCGAGCCTGCCGCGACCGGGATCAGCGCCGCATTATAGCCGAACGCCCAGAACAGGTTTTGCCGGATATTGCGCATGGTGCGGGCCGAGATGTCAAAGGCATTGACCACGCCGCGCAGGTCGCCGGTCATCAGCACCACATCCGCGCTTTCAATCGCCACGTCGGTGCCGGTGCCCACGGCGATCCCCACATCCGCATGGGCCAGCGCCGGGGCATCATTGATGCCGTCGCCGACAAACGCCAGCTTTGCGCCATCCTTGCGCAGCTCTTCCAGCGCTTCGACCTTGCCCTGTGGCAGCACCTCGGCGACCACATGGTCGATCCCCAGTTCGGTCGCGATCGCCTCGGCCGCCGCACGGTTGTCGCCAGTGATCATTGCCACCTGCAGGCCCATCCGGTGCAGGGCATCGATTGCGGGTTTGGTCGTGGGCTTGATCGGGTCCGAGACAGCAATCGCTGCGGCAATTTTGCCGTCTATGGCCGCGAAAAGCGGCGTTTTTCCGGCGCGGCCCATGTCTTTGGCTGCCTGCTCCAACTGGCCCAGATCCACCTTGCGGCGCAGCATCAGACGATCAGCGCCAACCATGATCCGCGCGCCCTCAACCGTGCCCATGACGCCGTATCCGGTGACCGAGCCAAAGCCCGTCACCTCGGGCAGGACCAGCCCCTCGGCCTTGGCCGCGGCCACGATAGCGCCTGCGATGGGATGTTCGGAAAAGCTCTCGACGGCCGCGACACGGCGCAGAACCTCTGCCTGGTCAAAGCCATCGGCGATCACCAGATCGGTCAGCGCCGGTTTGCCTTCGGTCAGGGTGCCGGTCTTGTCCACGGCGACCACACTGACCCCCTGCAACGCCTGCAGCGCATCCCCCTTGCGGAACAACACGCCCATTTCTGCGGCGCGCCCGGTGCCAACCATGATCGAGGTCGGCGTGGCCAACCCCATCGCGCAGGGGCAGGCGATGATCAAGACCGCCACGCCCGCAACCAGCGCATGGGTCAGCGCCGGGGATGGGCCAAATGCCAGCCAAATCAGCACGGTAAGTGCCGCCAGCGCCATCACGACCGGCACAAACCACAGCGTGATGCGGTCCACCACGCCCTGTATCGGCAGCTTGGCGCCCTGTGCGTCTTCGACCATGCGGATGATCTGGGCCAGCATCGTGTCGTCCCCCACCCGCGTCGCCCTGACCCGCAAGGCGCCGGTTCCGTTCACCGTGCCGCCCACCACCTCGGCGCCGGGGGCTTTGGCCACGGGGACGGGCTCGCCGGTGATCATGCTTTCGTCGACATAGGCCTTGCCTTCGATCACCTCGCCGTCCACGGCAATACGCTCGCCGGGGCGCACGCGGATCACATCGCCCAACACGATCTGCTCCAGCGCCACCTCTTCGGCCGTACCGTTCCGTTCCACCATCGCGCTTTTGGCCTGAAGGCCCACAAGTTTGCGGATCGCCTCGCCGGTGCGGCCTTTGGCCCGCGCCTCAAGGTATCGGCCCAGCAAGATCAGAACCACGATCACGGCTGCGGATTCATAGTAAACCACCCGCGTATCGCCCGGCAAAACAGTGGGCAAAAAGGTCGCGACCACGGAAAAGCCATAGGCCGCCGCCGTACCGACAGCCACCAGCGCATTCATGTCCGGCGCCCCGCGCAGCAATGCCGGGAACCCCTTCAGGTAGAATTGCCGCCCCGGCCCGACCAACACCAGCGTGGTCAGAACAAACTGAATAAACCAGCTGTTTTGACTACCGATTGTGGCTGCGATCCAATGGTGAACTGGCGCATAGATATGCCCGCCCATTTCCATCACGAACACCGGCAGGGCCAATGCGGCGGCCAGCAGCAACCGGCGCTTCAGCGCTGCGGCCTCGGCCTCTTTGCGATCGGCCACCGGCACCGCGCTGCTGCCGCGCGCCGTCGCGGCATATCCCGCCCCGGCCACCGCGCGCAGCAAGGCCGCTGTGTCCACCTGCCCTTCGAGGTAATCGACTTGCGCGCTTTCGCTGGCCAAATTGACCCGCGCGGCCGTCACCCCCGGCACAGCGCCCAACGCCTGTTCAACACGTCCGACGCAAGAGGCGCAGGTCATGCCTTCGATATCCAAGGCAGCCGTCTGTGACCGCGCGGGATAACCCGACGCTTTCAGAGCAGCGACCAGCCCCGCCGCATCTGCGGGGGCCTGAAACCTGATCTGCGCCGTTTCGTTGGCCAGGTTTACATGGGCTTCGGTCACACCGGGCACGGCATTCAGCGCCTGTTCGACACGGCCCACGCAGGACGCGCAAGTCATGCCTTCGACCGAGAGCTTCAGCTTGTGTTGCGGGATCATGGCGGGTCTCCAACTGTGTGTTCCCACCGCAGATAGTGCTTCCCGTTACTGGAAGGTCAAGGGGTCACAAAAATGAATTCAATCGCTCTTGACCTTCCCGCGCTGGAAGCCTCCATTTGGGAATAATCCAAGGAGAGTAACCGCCATGACCAAATTCAGCGTCCCCAAAATGAGCTGCGGACATTGCACCGCTTCGATCGAAAAAGCTGTGACGCAAGCGGATCCAACCGCATTGCTGAATTTCGACCTGACAACCCGCGAGGTGGAGATTGATAGCGCCGACGATACATCCGCGCTGCTGTCAGCGATCAAATCCGCCGGGTTCGACGCGACCGCTGTTTAAGCCATTTAAACGCGCCCCCAACGAACGGGCGCTAAGGCCGGGCCGAGGCCCGGCGCTCATTCAGCGCAGCCCGTCCAGCCCTTTGACGTCAGCCACCTCAAGCCCGCCCATCCGGCTGTTGATGCGGGCGCCGCGCGACATCGCCAGCGCGAACAACAGCTCGTCAGCGCGCGGCCCGTCCGGCACGCCCACTTCCATTGCATCGAAATGGCTGCGGACATAGGCGGCATTGATATGCCCCAGCGGAATGTCGATGCGGGTTCCGACCCCGCCAACCTTCATCGACGAGGGCACAATCGCTTTGGCTTCGCCCAGTCTTTCGCGCATGGAATACCCGCCCGGCACATGCCACAGCGCGGTGTGTTCCAACTCTCCGGCTTCGCCGCACAGGCCCGCCTTGCCATAACCATCGATGCCGTCAATGCCGCCCATCGCCTCGATCAGGCGGTCGGTCATCATCAGGCCCAGCGGCTTGAGATCGTCCATCGCCGATTGCAGATCCTCAACATATCGCCCCGCAAAAGGGTTGCGGACCAGTGCCAAAATCGCGGCGCGGCGGCGCGGCGGTGTCTGAACCGGGCCACCATCATGATGGATGTCTTCGATGAAAAGCATCGTTTTGCGCAGGGTAAAATCAGGCATGATATGTCTCCGGTCGATTTGAGAGGGGTATAAACGCCGCGCCCACAATTTGCGAGAACGTATTGAGGCTGAGGCAGGCGCCACCGATCAACCCACGCCGCAGCAGATCCGATGCAAGCCGGGTGCCACGATCAAGGGCGGCGTGGGCTTCGTCGGCGGTCAGCGAACCGACATCAACCGTCACAGGTCGCGCGCCAAGGTCGCTGTCGGGGGCAAGGTCATGCGCGGGCGTGCGGGTGACCGCGGGGTGGTCCGGCAGATCAACTGCATTGGCAATCATCGTGGCCGCCGCATCGGCCAAGGCGGCAGACCGGGCCACAACGCTGACGGCATCGGCAATGCCAAGCGAGTGGCTGCGCCCGCGCCAGCCAGAGGTGGCCAACCCGCACCACGGCGCAGCGGCGTCGATCGTCACGCGCCCCTCTGCCATTGCGGCGGTAACCGATTGCCCGGCGGCCATAAAAAACGCGACATCGCCGCCGTTGTTGACATAGGCCTTGGTCAAGCCGGGTGCCGCCGCGAGGGCCTCCAGCACCTCATCGGCCACGGCCCCTGCAACGGCGGCCATTGGCGTGATGAAGCCGGGGCTAAACGGCACCGTTGCGGCCTGCATCTTGCGGGCGATTGATCCGTCGAATGGATGGGTATCCACCGGGCGGCGCAGGGCTGGAAGTTCTGCCACAAGCTCTTGCAGGACGGTCTGAAATCGCGCCGTGGCCAAGGCCTGCGCTGCTTGCGCACCGTCCCCCTCGGCCCCGACAATCAGGTCGATCGGACCGTGATTCAGGTGCAGCCTGCGCCCATCCGGTAACAGGACCGCCTGTGGACCCATCTGCGCGGTCATCTGCTGCGCGGCACGGCCCGCACCGCATCGCCATACTCGCCGCCGTGTTCAAGCACGTCCCTCAGAGCGCGCACGGCCTCGTCATGGCCCCCCAGCGCCTGATAGTCGGCTCGGGGGACAGTGAATTCGAGCGGTGCCACAATGGCGGGCGTCGGCACATAGCCGAAGCAGCCATCCGGCATTTGCATGACATCCACCATCAGTGTGATCCCCCCACCCGGCCAGACCCAAGCGGGTGCCCCGCCACAGCTCACATGGGTTTTGAACGCCTGCACCGACTGCGTCAGCCGCACCGGGTTTTTGGTCACGCCAGAGCGCAGAGATCCCCCCGCGCCGCCGGTAAACATCACCGTGCACAGCGCCGGTTCACAGTTTTCGGTGATCAGTTCGACCGATGGCCGCAGATGATCAGGGATCGGGTGTTCAACCGGCTTCAGGTCATTATCCAGCGTGAAATATGCCGCATGCTCGCCGGTGGTCGACACCATCAGCAGCGACAAGCCCGGCACCGCGCCCTTTTTCGGGGACCACTCGCCCAGAATGGTCAGCGGGTCATCGATATCAGTGCCGCCCCATCCCAGCCCCGGCTGCGCCACCTGAAAATAGCGCCCCGGAGTCGAGCGTCGCCCCTTGATCTTGATCCCGGTGTCGGGCCAGCCCAGCACCTTGCCGGCCTGATGTTCGCTGACAACACCGGTGATATGATCATCGACGACAACGACCTCGTCCACCAGCCCCTGCCATTGCGAGGCGAACATGCCGATCGTTGCCGACCCGCAGCCGACACGCATCCGGTGCTCTGCTTTGCCGTCCACGATCGGGGGCTTTCCGGCCTGCACGACCACGTGAGCACCATCGTCAATCGCAAGCTCCACCGGCTCTTTGTTGCACAGGCGCATCAAGACATCGCAGGTCACGCGGCCCTCGGCCTTGGATCCGCCGGTCAGGTGATCCACCCCGCCCAGCGACAGCATCTGACTGCCGTATTCCGAGGTGATAACCAGCCCCACCGCCTCGGCCCCGGCGCGCACCACCGCACCTTCGTGACCAAGGTGCCGGTCGGTGTCGATCTTCACCTTGACCCCGCAGTAGGAATAGATCGCTTCGGTCACCACCGTGACAAAATCAACGCCGTCGATCTGGCGGCTGACAATGAACGGCGCGGGCTTGTAATCGGGATAGGTCGTGCCCGCCCCCACCGCCGAAACAAACAGGTCATCATCGCTGACCAGCACCCCATCCCAGTCGGATTTCAGGAAGGGCCTGATCTCGCCCCCGGCGGCGATGCGCCGGTCCAGTACCGTCAGCGGATCGCAGCGGATGATCCGACCACCTTCGTTGGCATAGCGGTCGCAGGCGCCGGTCTTGCCTTCGGCGACATAGCACATCACCGGGCAGGCATCGCAGCGGATCTTGTCCGGCCGGGTCCGGGTCTCGGGCATTTCCCCCATCGAGGTGTCGGCGCGGCTGTCGTGCGAGTCGCTCATTGTCCGGCCTCCTGAATGGCGGCCAGCACGCGATGCGGCAGGGCGGGCAACCGGGTGACCCGGGCTCCGCTGGCATCGCGGATCGCATTCAGGATCGCCGGAGCGGTCGGGATCAGCACATGCTCGCCCAGTCCCTTGGCTCCCATCGGTCCCTCTGGGTCAGGCACCTCGATCAAAATCGGCGTGATCTTCGGCATGTCACCCGCCGTGGGGATCAGATAGTCATGCAGGTTTTCGGTGCGACCGGGAATGAATTCCTCCATCAGGGCCATGCCCAGCCCCTGCGCGATGCCGCCCTCGATCTGGCCTTCGGCCAGTTGTGGGTTGATCACCCGGCCCAGATCATGCGCGGCGGTGATATGCAGCACCTTCACGACGCCAAGCGCCATATCCACCTCGACCTCGGCCAGATGCGCGCCATAGCCATAAACGGCATAGGGCGCGCCCTGCCCATCCTCGTCCAGCGGAAGAGTTGGCGGGTCATAGCTTTCCTCGGCCATCAGCACATAACCATGCGCGCCAAGCGGAAGATCGGCCAGCGAGATCTCACCCGCACCTGCGGCGTCGGTCACGATGATCCGCCCGCCGTCCAGTGTCAGATCGGCATCCGCGCCCCGGTTGGTCAGCGCCAAGATCTGCTGGCGCAGCGCCTGCCCCGACAGCATCGCCGCCTTGCCAGTCACCACTGTCTGACGCGAGGCAGAGGTCTTGCCGCAATCCGGCGTCAGGGCGGTATCTGGTCCGATCAGTTCAAACTGCGCAATCGGCAGGCCAAGCGCGTCAGCGCAAATCTGCGTCACCACGGTGTTCGAGCCTTGCCCGATATCCGTCGCCCCCTGATGCAGGCACAGCCGCCCCTGCGCCGTGATCCCCAGCCGGACGGTCGACGGGTTCGGCAAGGCCGTATTCCCGCACCCATACCAGCAAGACGCCAGACCGACGCCGCGCCGTAGTGCGCCGCCGGCCGCATTGAAAGCCGCAGCGTCAGCATTGGCCTGCGCCCAACGCGGTTCCAATGCCGCAAGGCAGGCATCAATGCCAACGCCGTGCAATTGCTGGCCGCATACCGAACGGTCGCCATCGGACAGGGCATTCAAGCGCCGAAACGCCAGCCGATCCATCGCCAGTGCCGCCGCCAGATCATCATACAGAACCTCTTGCACCACCGCCGCCTGCGGCACACCGAAGCCGCGAAACGCCCCCGAAACCGGGCCGTTGGTGTGGATGGCAACCGTTTCAGCACGGTAATTCGGCGTCAGATACGGCCCCGACGCGTGCACAGGCACCCGGTTGGCCACCGTCGGCCCCCAGCTGGCATAGGCCCCGGTGTTGAACTGCCCCTCAAACGCCATGCCAGTGATCCGCCCCGCCGCATCGACACCGATCTGCGCCGACATCGTCGCCGGGTGGCGCTTGGTGGTTGATTGCATCGACTCTGCGCGGCTGTAAACCATCCGGCACGGCTGTCCGGTCAACAGCGCTGCCAACCCGATCAAGGGCTGCAACGACACATCCAGCTTGGAGCCAAACCCGCCCCCCGCTGCCGCCGGAATGATCCGCACCCTTTCGCGCGGCAACCCCAGCAGGATCGCCACATCGTCCTGATCCATCACCGGCGCCTGCGTGCAGGCCTGAATGACCAGCGTGTCGCCTTCGACCCATGCACAGCCCGCCTCCGGCTCGATATAGGCGTGCTCGACATAGGCCGTCTCGACCGTCACCTCTGCCACATGCGCCGCGGCACCCAGTCCGGCCGCCGCATCGCCCTGCACCACACGGCCGCGCGTCAGCACATTGTCTGCCCGCTCGGCCTGAACCGCACGTGCGCCGATCGCCGTGGCCGGGTCCATCACCGGCGTAAGCGTCGTCCAAGTGATCGGGAAATCCGACAGGTCAATCGCGTCCATCACCTTGTGCGTGCCGACAACGATGGCCACGGCCTCGCCGCGCAACCGCGCCTCGGTCTCGGCCAGCGCGGGTTGATCGGCGAAAGGGGGAATGACCCCAAAACGGTTCACGCCGCCAAGTGCGGCCAGATCGCGCGCCGTAAACACCTGAACCGCACGCGCCGCTTCCCAGCCCGCCAGATCGCCAAATTCGAAAGACGCCGCGAAATGCGGCGACCGAATGGCCCGCACCACCAACGCGCCCTCGGGCCAGTGATCCGCGCCAAAGACCTCGGCCCCGTTAACCTTGGCCAGACCGTCCAGCCGCTCGATCCGGGCCCCGACCGCCTGCCCCGACGCGGGCAGAGCCTGCGCCGCGCCCGAATGCCCTACCGACAAAACCGCATCAATAATCTTGGCATAACCGGTGCAGCGGCACAGAACGCCACCAAGGGCGTCTTCAACCTGACTGCGCGTCGGCGCGGGGGTTTCAGCCAGCAGCCCGGTGGCCGCCATCAACATGCCCGGCGTGCAGATACCGCACTGCGCCGCGCCGTGTCGCAAAAACGCGTTTTGCAGATCGGACAGCCCGTTGGGTGACAGGCCCTCGATGGTCTCGACCGAATGCCCCACCGCCCGCACAACCGGGGTCAGGCAGGAACAAACCGGCGCGCCGTCCACAAGCACGGTGCAGGCGCCGCAGTCGCCCGCGTCACAGCCGACCTTGCTGCCGCGCAATCCCAGATCCTCGCGCAGCACGTCCGACAGGCGGCGCATCGGATCAGCCTGCACGACAACCGGCTTGCCATTGACCTGAAGATTCAGATGGGTTGGTTGCGCAGTCATGCTTCTGCCTCCTGACAAATTCCGACGACAAGGCGGCGCATCAAAACAGTGGCACTGTGGGCGCGGTAGGTCGCATCGGCACGTATATCGGTGATGGGCGACAGGTCCGGCTGCAACACCGACGCGTCAATCCGTGACGCCGCGCGGGCCACGGGTGCGCCTGTCAGCGCGGCCTCTTGCGCGGGCAGGCGGCGCGCCACGGCGGAACACGCCCCGACGGCAAGCGCCGCATGGCGGATATGCCCCGCCTCGATCTCCAGCCGCGCCGCGACCATTGCAATGGAAATGACCAGGTACCGCCGGGCCCCGAGCTTCAGAAACCCACCTGTGCCTGCCACCGGCGGCAGCAGCACTGCTGTAAGCAATTCGCCCGGCGCCAGCAGCGTCTGGCGCGGCCCGGTCAGAAAGGTATCAAGCGCCATCCGCCGCGTGCCTGCGGTCGAGCACAGCTCGACCTCGGCATCAAGCGTCAGCAGCGCCGGAACCCCGTCTGCGGCGGGCGAGGCATTGCACAGATTGCCGCCGATCGTACCTGCGTTCTGGATCTGAACCGACCCGACCTCGCGCGCAGCCGCCCGCAACCCGTCAAAAGCGCCCGGCAAATCCGCGCGCAGAATGTCTGTCCACGTGGTTGCCGCACCAATCCGCCACCCGGTCGCTGACTGGGTGATCCCGCGCATCCCGGCAATTCCGGTCACATCCAGAACCGGCCCGCGCAAGGCCTGCGCCTGCGTAGCCGGGAACAGATCGGTACAGCCTGCGGTGATTGTCACGCCACCCGTTCTGGCGATTTCCAGCGCGTCGGACAGTTGGTGCGGCCTGAAGAAGTCGGTCATGGCGTCTCCCCTCACCCGAACGGATCGGATTGTTCGTATACAAACAGATTTTGCGGGCGGATTTGTCGGCCTGTCAACATCGAATTGATCTGGCTATTGTCGATGTCGGGTCACATGGCCCGCTGAATTTGGTATTTCGGCACCCGACACGCATTCGGACCTTGCAGCCGCCTTCGTTCAAAAGGATCATTCGGTATGGATAACACGACGCCCCCTGCCCCCAAATCCGATATGACTGCCGGATATATTCTGGATACGCAGGTCGGATTCTTGCTGCGCCGCGCCACGCAACGGCACCTGACGATCTTTTCCGGCCTTATTCCGGCAATTACCTCGACCCAATTCGCCGCATTGTCCAAGCTGTGCGAGCTTGGCCCGACCTCGCAGAACGCCCTTGGGCGCGCAACAGCAATGGACGCGGCCACGATCAAAGGGGTGATTGACCGGCTGCGCAAAAAGGGCCTGATCACCTCGCGCCGCGACCCCGATGACCAGCGCCGGATCTTTGTCGCCGCATCCGAAGCCGGAAGCGCACTTTATCATGACACCGTACAAAGTGCCCAAAAAGTCAGCGAAGAAACCCTGTCCCCGCTGAGCAAAGCCGAGCAAACGGTCTTTCTTGAGTTTCTGTCACGGTTGACCTGACAGAGCACCCCTCGCGATTCTGAACCCGACTCAGACCCCCAGCGCCCGGCGCAGAACCTGCGGGTCGGCGCGCAGCTCTTCTGCATCAAGCGTTTTGAGGTTGGCCCCGTTTTCGATGAACACGACCCGGTCAGCCACGGACAGGACCGCATCGACCTTCTGCTCCACCAAAAGCACAGCCACGCCTTCGGCGCGCATTTGTACGACGACCTGGCGGATCGCCTCGACCATCGAGGGCTGCAACCCCTCGGTCGGTTCGTCCAACAGCAACACGCGCGGGCGCAGGCATAACGCACGGGCGGTGGCCAGCATCTGCTGCTCGCCACCTGACAGGGTTTCTGCGCGCTGATGCATCCGTTCGCGCAGACGCGGGAACAGGGTCAGAACCCGCTCCAACACCTCAGGCGGGCTTTTGCGGGTCAGCATCCCAATCTCAAGGTTCTGCGCCACTGTGAGTTCTGAAAACAGCCGCCTGCCCTGCGGAATATAACCGATGCCCTGCCGGGGCACCTCATGCGCGGGCAACGTGTTCAGCACGACATCATCCAGCGTGATCTGACCGTCCAGCAAGGGCAGCTGCCCCATGATCGCCTTCATCGTGGTGGTTTTTCCCGCGCCGTTCCGCCCCAACAGGCAAACGATTTCGCCGGGCTTCACAGCAAAGGACAGATTGCGCAGAATTTGCGCCCGGCCATAGGCCACATCAATATTGCGCAGCTCCAACATCAGCCCGACCCCAGATAAGCGTTTTGAACAAGCGGATTGGCGTGGATGTCCACCGGGGTGCC
The DNA here is from genome assembly GCF_900110775.1 of Thalassovita taeanensis. Taxonomy (GTDB): domain Bacteria; phylum Pseudomonadota; class Alphaproteobacteria; order Rhodobacterales; family Rhodobacteraceae; genus Litorimicrobium; species Litorimicrobium taeanense. The sequence continues at coordinate 161,636 of NZ_FOEP01000002.1, forward strand.
CTCGGCCAGAATTTCACCGAAATTCAGGACCGTAATCCGGTCGGCAAGCTCCATCACCACGCTCATGTTGTGTTCGATCAGCAGGATCGTCGTGTCCGGCACAAGGCTGCGGATCAGGGTTTTGAAGGCAGCAATCTCGTTCTCTGCCAGACCCTGCGTTGGCTCATCCAGGATCAGCAGGCGCGGGCGCTGTGCCAGCCCCATCGCGATCTCCAGCAAGCGCTGGTGGCCATAGCTCAGGTCCTGCGCGGTCTGGCCTATGTGGTCCGTCAACCCGACCCGCGCCAGCGCGTGCTCGACCTCGGCGCGGACCGCAACCCGGTCACGGCCAAGCCTGCGCCGCGCTGCAAGGGCCACGTTTTCCTCGACGCTCAGCTGACCGAAAACCGATGTGATCTGAAAGGTATAGGCCATACCGCGCGACACGCGCAGATGCGCAGGCAGGTCGGTCACATCCTGATCCTCAAAGCGGATACGACCAGCGCTTGGCGCGATGCGGCCGATCAGCATCGACACAAATGTGGTTTTGCCTGCGCCGTTCGGTCCGATCAGGGCACGTATTTCGCCCTCGTTCAGGGTGAAATCCACAGCATTCACAGCAACATGCCCGGAAAAGGCCCGCGTCAGACCGTGCGTCGACAGGATCACGCTCATGGCAGCCAGCTCCAAATTCGGCGGCGCAGCTCGCCTGCGATGCCTTGGGGGGCGAACATGACAAGCACAACCAAGGCCACACCGGCGATCAACATATAGGCGTTGGTCACACCCGACGACAGGTCGATCAGATAGAACATGAACAATGCCCCAAGAAACGGCCCGATGATGGTCCCGGTGCCCCCCAGCAACACCCACAACAGGGGAAAAATCGAATATTGCACGGTCGCGAATGTCGCCCCGGCATAGCCGAACAGCAGCCCGTAACTCGCCCCCGCCGCAGCCGAGATCGTGCCGGAAATAACCACTGAAAACAGCTTGGCCCGGAACACGTTGTACCCCAGCAAGCGGGCGCGCTCTTCATTCTCGCGGATGGCGACGAAGACGCGGCCCAATGGGCGGCGGATCAGGTTCAATGTAGCAAACAGGCAGATCGCAAACAGCGTCAGCGCCGCAAGATACCGGCTGGACGGATCGCTCAGATCAATACCCCAAAGCACGCGCTCGTGTTGCTGGATGACGAAACCTTCATCGCCGCGAGTCCATCGCCCGGCCAGCAGGATCGTCAGGTAAACCGTCTGTGCGAACATCAGCGTGACGATCATGAACGCCACACCAGCAGTGCGCAGCGCCAGCAGCCCCACAACCAGCGCCAGCCCCGCCCCAGACGCGATCCCAACCAGCAAAGCCGGAGCCGGGGCGAACCCAAGGTGCCGAATGCTCAGCGCCATGCCGTACATGCCCGCAGCAAAGAACATCGCGTGCCCAAGGCTGAGCAGCCCCGTATAGCCCAGCATCACATTATAGCCGATGGCATAGGTCGCCAGCACCATCACCCGCGCAAGATTGCCATGGTGATATGCAGGAAGGATGAAATTAAGCGCAAACAGCAGGGCAATCAGCCCGACATGCAGCACGAGGATCTTTTGCGTTTCGGTCATCGGTCACGCGTCCCGAACAGGCCCTGCGGGCGAAACACCAGCACAAAGGCAACCAGCAAGGTGGCAATGATTTTGGCCAGAGTCGGCGAAAAGAACACCGAAATGATGCCATCACTCAGCCCGATCAGCAGCGCCGCCACGATGGTCCCCGCCAAACTGCCCAGCCCACCGATGATGACCACGATGAATGACAAGAGCAACGCATCACCCCCCATCAGATAATGCGCCTGCTGGATCGGGACGATCAGAACCCCGGCCAGCGCCGCCAGCCCGGCCCCAATCCCGAAAACCAGCGCATAGACCCGCTCGACCGGGATGCCGAAGGCCTGCGCCATCTCGCTGTCCAACTGCGTTGCACGCATCAGCAAACCGATCCGGCTGTGCCGCATCATCGCCCAGACAGCAGACAGAATGACAATACCCGCGACGATGACAAACAGCTTATAGGTGGTTGTGGACAGCCCCCAGGGCCAGAACATGTGCAGCCCCCCGTCAGACCATTCCAGCCAAGGCAGGGCAAGGCGGGTGTTGAAAGGCGGCACCACCGGGCGCGCATCGGCCCCGTACGTCATCAACGTGACCTGTTGCAGGATATACAGCAGCCCAATCGTGGCCACGATCGTGCGCTCGGGGTCATACTCCAGCCGTTTGAGCACTGTCATATCCGCCGCTGCGGCCAACGCGCCCACAATCACGGGCACCACGATCAGCGCCGCAACAAAAGCCACGGCTGGCCCGCCGCCCACCATCGAGGTGACCCACCAGGCCAGAACCGCGCCCAGCATGTAGAATTCGCCATGCGCCACGTTCACCACGCGCATCACGCCAAACACTAGGCTAAGCCCCGACGCCATAAGCGCAAGTACAGCCGCCAGGACCGCGCCTTCCAGCGTGGCCAGCATAAGATAGGGTCCGAAATCCATGATATTTCCGTCTCAAATGGCCCCGGAGTTGCCTCCGGGGCGCGTGAGCAAAGTCAGAGAGCCTGCGTGGTGTAATCAACCTCGTCAGGGTACATCCCGTCCTCAATCGACGCGGTGTGGACCACCATCAGCTTTCCATCGACGACCTTCGAGATATATTGCGGTCCGAACACCTGATGGGTCTTGCCATTGAACACCTTGGCGCCCTGCGGGTGCTCGTTCGAATGCGGCATCGTGGTTATCGCCTCGACTGCCTCGATCAGCTTGGCGCGATCCTGCGGTCCGGCATAGCCCGCGGCCTCCATTCCGGCCTTAATGACATACAGCGTTTCCCAGCAACCAAACATATGCGCATAGGTCGACACATCTTTGGAATCGTTGATAGATGCGCCGTTTTCGTCAATACCGATGGCCGCGCGGAAATGCTTGTCATATTCTGTCTGATCAGGCTGCGCGTAACGCGGATTTCCCTCCCAGAAATAGGTGCCTTCGAGAAACTCCAGACCGGGGCTGGCCAGATCGACGGCCTCAAGGCTGTCAATGAAGCCGAAAATCTCGGGACGGCTTGGCCCGAAGAATTCGCCCAGTTCCTTTACGAACGTCAGCACGCCGGGGCCGACCATGACGTGATAGATCACTTCGGTCTCGCGCGGGATTTTCGGGAAGTATTTGGTGAACGAAGTTTCTGTCGGCGGGATCGGGATCAGGCCCACAACCTCGCCGCCCTGCGCTTCGATCGCGGCGGTGAAGAAATCGCGGTGATCATGGCCGAACGCATAGTCGGGGAAGATCATCGTGACTTTCTTGCCCAGGTTCTGCGACACGAATGGCGCCATCGCCTGAACCTGACTTTTCACATCGGTAATGCCCGGCTGCACAGTATAGCGGTTCAACATGCCACTGGCGACGTGGTGACCTTCGGACACCACGAAATAAGGCAGTTTCAGCTCGCCCGCACGCGGGGCAGAGCCGACAACCACATGGCTGAACAGTGTGCCGAACGCGACATCACAGTTGCTTTGGGTGGCGAATTTTTCGATCACCTCGGCGCCGCGCTTGGGATCGGTGCCGTCATCTTCGGTCACCAGTTCGACCATACGGCCATTGATGCCGCCGGCCTCGTTGATCAGGCGGACTGCGGCCTGGCTGGTGCGGTCATACCAACGGCCATAGGCGGCCCCGATACCAGTGGCGTGCTTCTGAAACCCGATACGGATCGGCGCGGCGGTTTCGGCGCTGGAATACCGCGCCCAAAGCGGCAATGCAGCTGCAGCACCGGCCCCAAGACCGAGGGTTTTGAGCGCCGAGCGGCGAGAGACAGCGGATTTAGACTCTGACGATTTTGACATAACTAAGTTTCCCTGACGGTTGTTGCGATTTAAACGTCTTTTTTTCTACAGCCTGTATGCACACAAACAATTTGTCCAGCTTTTTGCCCCTGCATCAGACCCCTCGTGGCGATGCCAGCAGCCAAAGCCCAAAAACTGTGTATCCCACCATGAATATGGCCAGTGGCAGCTGACTGATCGCTGCTTTTCTATGCGTTCCGAACAGGCTGAGGGCAAGAACATGTGACAGGATGATCGCCAGAATGTGCCCCACAACCACCGATCCCGCCTGCAACAACCAGATCGCGCGAACCGTGGCATACGTGTTGAAGAACCCAGTGGTTACGTGAACGGGGCCCATCCCGAACGCATCCGCAATCACCCCGGCAACATATTGTATCTGCACCAGAAAGCCCGGCATGTAGTGACCAAAGTGATATCCGAAGGCGATTGGCAGGATCGCCGGGGCCAGCGCGCAGAACGCAGCCGCAAACCGCGCGCCCTGCCCAATCAGCCGCACGCCCAGCCAGATCGCCATGGCATAGGCCGCAACCAGCATTGGCACCGCCAACCCAAGCCCTGCAAGATTTTGCGCCACAACGGCTGACCGACCGGGAAATTCAAGCGGGTTGATCCCAATGCGGGCCATCCACCAGAACGTTTCGTTCAGGCCATCAAAGCTGCCGACGGCCAGCAGAATCACGATGAAGACCGCAAGGCTTGTGTCGGGCCGTGGCCCTGTGACGATCTTCCAGCCCGGAACCCCCAGGCGCAATCTGCCCGCCGATTGCCCGGCAACCGACAGGCTTGCATAACAGCGCAGCAACACGCCAAGACCTTCGGCGCGCCGCAGCCACGCGGGCCCGAACACCACCATCCCGATGAAATGGAAGACCCAGTAACATGCGACCATCGCCGCCAGCGCGTCAGGGTCGGACGGCGACGGATGCGCCAGCAATACAGCCGCAAAGGCCAGAAATGACAGCGACGCGGGCCAATAGCCAAGCCAACGCGGCAACCGCGCAATGGGGCGCACACCAAGTCGCCGAATCGCCAACCACGGCCCGGTCCACGGATTGATCCAGCGCCAAAGGTCGCCCATCAGCCCCTGCAACGTCACGAACCCAAACCAGAACATGGCCCAGACCGCCAGCGGCAGGGCATTGTGGTTCGGATCATGCGGGCCGGTCAGGCCGATAAACACCAGCCCGACCATCACGGCAAATCCGATACAGCTGACGCCTGACTTTGCGCGCGCAAGGCGCCAGCGCTTGATCGTCGTGGGACGGAACAGCGACACCGCCATTCGCTGTGGCAAGACAGAGATCAACAAGACCGTCGCCAGCACGCTCAGCCCGCCACCGATAATATAAAGCTGGGTTGGTAGCAGAAGGACAAATCCCTGCTCGCCCGCATGCGCCAAGGCGCGCGTGGCAGCGCAAATCAGGGCGACAACAAGGGCAAAGCGGTGAAACATGTATCCGACTATGGGTAAATCTGCTCGAATTGCAAAGCTGATTGCAGCTGCAGATGGACGCACCGTTGACTTTCGCGGGACATTGCTGAAATCATTTGCATACAAACAGTCTTGGCGCAAAAATGGCTTGGCAGCGGCAAAGGACAACGGATGACGAATGGTGATGCGGGACAGGTTGTAGGCGTTGATGTCGGTGGCACGTTCACCGACCTGATCATGATGGATCAGGCAACGGGGCAGGTCAGGCTGGCCAAGGTGCCCTCCTCGCTGGACAATCAGGCCTTTGGTGTATTGGCCGCGCTGAACGAAGCGCAGGCCGACCTGACGACGGTGAAACTGATTGTGCATGGCACCACGACAACGACCAACGCGGTGCTTGAGCGTAAACTGTCACGCACCGGGCTGATCACCACGCAAGGCTTTCGCGATGTTCTGGAACTGGGGCGCCGCACCCGACCGCATGCTTACGGCATGACAGGGCAGTTCGTGCCAGTGATCCCACGCGATCTGCGCCTTGAGGTTCCCGAACGCATGGACGCCGCCGGGCAGGTCGTGACACCGCTGGACGAAGCCGCAGTCGAGGCCGCAGGCCGTGCCTTGCTAGAGGCCGGATGCGTGTCGGTTGTGGTCCACTTTCTTCACGCCTATGCCAACCCTGTGCATGAACTGCGCAGCGCCGAAGTTCTGCGCCGGTTCTGGCCGAACGATCACATTACAATGGGTCATTCGCTGCTGTCGGAAAGCCGCGAGTTCGAACGCGGCGTCACGGCGGCAGTCAACGCCAGTGTGCAACCCCTATTGGAACGCTACCTGCGCCGTCTGACGCTTGAGCTAAGCAACGGTGGCTATGGCGGCGAGGTTCTGGTGATGAACGGCAACGGCGGTATGGTGTCGTCGCGCACGGTCGCACGAGAGGCCGCAAAAACGGTGATGTCTGGCCCGGCCTCGGGCGTTATGGCAGCAGCCTATACCGGGCGGCGCGCCGGAATGCCCGATTTGATCACCTATGATATGGGGGGCACCTCGACCGATGTGGCGTTGATCCGGGGGGCGGAACCCTCGGTTTCAAACGAGATCGAGATCGAATACGCCATGCCGATCCATGTTCCGATGGTCGATGTGCGCACTGTCGGCGCGGGCGGCGGGTCCATCGCGCGGGTCAATGCCGCCGGTCTGCTCGAGGTCGGTCCGCACAGCGCCGGGGCAAACCCCGGCCCCATCTGCTATGGGCGCGGCGGCACCGAGCCCACGATTTCCGATGCGAACCTGCTGCTGGGGCGACTGAACCCGGCCAAGCTGAAATCCGTCGAAGGTGGGGTTGACCTGTCGGACGTGACACAGGCGTTTGACGCCCGCCTTGGCCAAAAACTGGGGCTGGATGCCGTGGCGGCGGCGGATGCCGTAATCCGGCTGGCCAATATCAAAATGGCGGGGGCGATCCGCATGGTGTCGGTCTCGCTTGGGGCCGATCCACGCGATTTCGCGCTCTTTGCCTTTGGCGGGGCCGGGCCGCTGCATGCCACGGCACTGGCGCGCGAATTGGGGGTGCCGCGGGTGTTGGTGCCATCGCGACCCGGCATCACCAACGCGCTTGGCTGCGTTGTGGCCGACCTGCGCCATGATTTCGTCAGTACGCTGAACACACCGCTTGATGCGCTGGACATGGGGCGGCTGCATCAGGTGCTTGATGCCCAGACCAAAGACGGCGAAGCGCTGATTGCGCGCGAAGAGATCCAGATCAGACGCCTGCGCCGCGTCTATTCCGTGGATATGCAATTCGTCGGGCAAACCCATCTGCTGCGCGTCCCTCTTGATGGTGCGGAGGTCACAAAAGACGGCCTGCTTGCCGCCTTTGAAGACGCTTATTTCAAACGGTTCCGGGTGCGCCTGGCGGATGTGCGGGCGAATGTGGTCAACGCCAATACATCCGTCATCGGCGAACGGGCAGAACTGGACCTGTCCACGCTGATCGACCCCGCCGGGCGCAAAGCCACGCTGGCAGACGCCCAAACCGGGCAGCGGCCGGTGTTTTTCGACGGCGCATGGCATGAAACGCCCCTGTACTGGCGCGATCATCTGCCGGACGGGTTTGCGATCACCGGCCCCGCGATCATCGAACAGATGGACACCACCGTATTGATCGAACCGGGCGACCACGCCTACGGCGACGAAGATGGCAATATCATCATCAAATTGGGGCGCGGCACATGAGCATTGATCCGATCACCCTTTCGGTTATTCAGGCAGGCCTGCAACTGGTCTGCGACGAAATGGACCTGAGCTTTTCGCGCGCCGCGTTCTCGCCGGTGATTGCAGAGGCCAATGACCGCTCGGACGGGATCTATGCCGCCGAAGACGGGGCGTTGATTGCGCAGGGCGCGGGCGGGTTGCCGGTGTTTGTCGGCACGATGCAATATTCCACGCGGACGCTGATTCAGATGATCGCCGAAGGCCGCGCTGCGGCGCCAAAGCCCGATGATATCTATATCGTCAATGACCCCTATCTTGGCGGAACCCATCTGATGGATGTGCGCTTTGCCCGGCCGTTTTACCGGGACGGAGAGATCTTCTGCTGGCTGTCCAACACCGGCCACTGGCCCGACACTGGCGGTGCTGTACCGGGCGGGTTTTCCGCCTCGGCCACCGCGGTAGAGCAAGAAGGGCTGCGTCTGCCGCCGGTCCGGCTGTTCAAGCAAGGTGTGCTGGATGAAGAGATCTATGCCATCATCTGCTCCAATATCCGTGTCGCCGATCAGCGGATTGGCGATGTCCGGGCGCAGGCTGCGGCCCTTATGGTCGGGGAGGAGCGCCTGAACGAGCTGCTGGACCGGTACGGCGACGATACGGTGCGCGCAGCCATTGGTGAACTGCGCAACCGTGCCGCCACGCAGATGCGCAGGTTCATCGCTGAAATTCCTGTCGGCCCCCACACGTCTGTCGCCTGGATTGACAGCGATGGCGTGGTGAATGAACCGCTTGAAATCCGGCTGCGTGTCACGCGTGATGGCGACGATCTGGAATTCGACTTCACCGGCTCCAGCGCGCCGTGCCTTGGGCCGATGAACTCGGTTCTGGCGACAACCCTGTCGTCGGTTTATCTGGCGATGCGGCATATCTTCCCCGAGGTGCCAATCAGCGCCGGGGCCTTCGAGCCGCTGAAGGTGATCGGTGTCGAGGGCACGTTTCTGGATGCCCGTTATCCGCGCCCGGTGTCCGGCTGTGCCGCCGAAGTGTCGCAACGGATCGCCGAGGCCGTGTTTGCCGCGCTGATCAGCGCCCTGCCCGATCGGGTCACTGCGGCGCCTGCGGGTACGTCAGGCAATTTCGCGCTGGGGGGGTATGACCCCGCCCGCGACCGCGATTTCGTGATGTATCAGCTTTCTGGTGGCGGGTACGGCGGCAATGCTGACCACGACGGGCTGTCCAATGGCTGCTCCACCATCGGGATCTCCAAGGCCCCGCCGATCGAGATCATGGAGCAGGCGTTTCCCGTGCTGTATCACCGCTATGCCCTGCGCGAAGGCTCTGCCGGGGCGGGCGCACATCGCGGCGGCTTTGGCCTTGATTACGAGGTGGAACTGCGGCGCGGGACAGCACGGGCAAGCTTTGTCATGGATCACGGGCGCTTCGGCCCGCAAGGCGGGTTGGGCGGCAGCGACGGCGCTGTCAACGAGGTGACGGTCTGGCGCGGGGCAGAGGCCTACACCCCGCTGCACCTGTCAAAAGAACAGGATATCCCGCTGACCCCCGGTGACCGCGTGCATGTGCGCACGCCGGGCGGTGGTGGCTATGGTGACCCGTTCACCCGCGATCCTGCCGCCGTCAAATATGATGTTGCGATGGGCCTTTATTCCCCGGACGAGGCTTCGCGGCTGTTTGGCGTCGATGTGACCGAGCCTGACAGCTAGGTCACGACATACGGGAACGGAACCGCGTCGAACGCAGTGCCCCGTGCGCCCCTGAATGGCGGCACTCGAGGTATACATTTCGTATTCTTCCGTTTCTGACAGGGACAAGAAAGTGTGAAACGGCCCGTTGGATTAAGGCGGGCCGTTCAGGACATTTCTGCGTCAGTCATCCATCTTGAGCGCCGAGATAAACGCCTCTTGCGGAATGTCGACTTTGCCGAACTGGCGCATCTTCTTTTTACCGGCTTTTTGCTTGTCCAACAGCTTGCGCTTACGGCTCATGTCACCGCCATAGCATTTGGCTGTCACATCCTTGCGCAGGGCGGCTAGGGTTTCGCGGGCGATAACTTTGCCCCCGATGGCGGCCTGAATCGGGATTTTGAACATGTGGCGCGGGATCAGGTCCTTGAGCTTTTCGACCATTGCGCGACCGCGCAGGTCGGCCCGGTCGCGGTGGACCATGGTCGAAAGCGCGTCGACGGGTTCATCGTTGACCAGGATCTGCATCTTGACCAGATGATCCTGCCGGTAGCCCATCAATTGATAGTCAAACGACGCATAGCCTTTGGTCACGCTTTTAAGCCTGTCGTAGAAATCGAAGACAACCTCGTTGAGCGGAAGGTCATAGACAACCATCGCGCGGGCACCGGCATAGGTCAGATCCTCTTGGATGCCACGACGGTCCTGGCAAAGCTTGAGCACATCGCCGAGATATTCATCAGGGACAAGGATCGTGGCCTTGATCCGCGGCTCTTCCAGATGATCCACGATCGACAAGTCAGGCATGTCCGCGGGGTTGTGCAGCTCGATCATCGATCCGTCGCGCATGTAAACGTGATAGATCACGCTGGGCGCGGTGGTGATCAGCTCGATGTTGTATTCGCGCTCGATCCGGTCGCGGATGACCTCAAGGTGCAACAGACCAAGGAAACCGCAGCGGAAGCCAAAGCCCAGAGCGGCGGAGGTTTCCATTTCATAGGAAAACGAGGCGTCGTTCAGGGCCAGCTTCTCGATCGCGTCGCGCAGATCTTCGAATTCGGCGCTGTCGACGGGGAAGAGGCCACAGAAGACCACCGGCTGGCTGGGCTTGAAGCCCGGCAGCGGAGTGTCAGTGCCTTTTTTCTCGTGCGTGATGGTATCGCCGACACGGGTGTCACGTACCTGTTTGATCTGTGCGGTGATAAAACCAATCTCGCCGGGACCCAAGCTCTCAACCGGCTGCATCGCGGGGCGGAAAACGCCGATCCGGTCGATCAGGTGGATTGAGCTGTTCTGCATCATCTTGATGCGGTCGCCCTTTTTCAACGTGCCGTCCATGATGCGCACAAGAACCACAACGCCGAGATAGCTGTCATACCAGCTGTCCACCAGCATCGCCTTGAGCGGCGCCGTGGCGTCGCCCTTGGGCGCGGGCAGGTGCTTGACGATCGCTTCGAGGGTCTCGTGGATGCCGATGCCGGTTTTGGCCGACACACGGATGGCATTCGAGGCGTCGATCCCGATCACATCCTCGATCTGTTCCGCCACGCGATCGCAATCGGCGGCAGGCAGGTCGATCTTGTTGAGAACGGGGACAATTTCGTGCCCCGCATCAATCGCCTGATAGACGTTGGCCAGTGTCTGCGCCTCGACGCCCTGCGTGCTGTCAACGACCAGCAACGAGCCTTCGACCGCGCGCATGGAGCGAGAGACCTCATAGGCGAAGTCGACGTGACCGGGGGTGTCGATCAAGTTGAGCACATAGGCCTCGCCATTGTCGGCGGTATAGTCGATGCGCACGGTGTTGGCTTTGATCGTAATGCCCCGCTCGCGTTCGATATCCATGCTGTCAAGCAGCTGTGCCTTCATATCGCGTTCGGCCACCGTGTTGGTGGATTGGATCAGCCGGTCGGCCAGGGTGGATTTCCCGTGGTCGATATGGGCAACGATGGAGAAATTGCGGATGTGAGCGAGGTCTGTCATGCAGCGGGATATGATCTGGAATCAACGCTTGGTCAAGGTGGCTTAACCGATCAGGCGCAAGGCGACAGGCGCATCGCCCGCAAGGCGGCGATGCGCAGGGGTTTGAAGCGTGGTCGCGTAGGTACGTGACCGTCAGCGCAGCACATGCACCGCGCATTTGGCGTGGCGAACCACCTGTGTGGCCGTACTGCCCAGCAACAGATCCTGCATTTCAGGACGATGCGAGGCGATGACAATACAGTCGTTTTCGTGCTCCTCGGCCCAGTCCAGAAGCGTGCGACCGGCATGCCCCTCGATCACAACAGCTGTTGCGTTTGACAAGCCCTCGCCGATCCGCGCCAGCTCGGCCTCGATCGCGATGCGGGCCTCCTCCAGATAGCCTTGCGTCATATAGGAGATCGCATAGGCGGGGATATGCTCCATGACGTGGATCAGGGTGATCTGCGCCCCGTCATTGGCCAAAGCCTGTGCGACACTGGTCGCGCCGGATATGTCATGGCCCGTTTCGAACGAGATTGGCACCAGAATATTGTCATACATTGCGGATCCTCCTGCTTGAGACGGTTCACTATGGCCAGCCTTCGCAGAGGTCGCCTTGATACAGGTCAGTCCGAGGAAACCTATTGTATTCGACTTATGGAATGTTTAAATTGATTTGAAAGCGGGCATACCGCCCCACTGCAAAGGAAACCTGACATGACCCTTGATCGTTCGATTTTTCTGTTTGCCGGCATCATGGTGCTGGTGAGCGTCGCCCTGACCCAGTGGGTTTCGGGCTATTTCGTCTGGCTTACCGTTTTCATCGGCGCGAACCTGATGCAAAGCGCGCTCACCGGTGCCTGCCCTGCTGCGTTTGTATTCAAAAAGCTGGGCGTCAAAAGCGGCTGCGCGTTCCAGTAATCTGGCGCGTTGGCTTCTCAAGCTAAAGGCTGAGACATAAAAAAAGGGCGCGCAATTTCTTGCGCGCCCTTTTCTGACCCCGAAGGATCGTGTGGCTTATGCCAGCGACAGGTTGATCGCCGACTCACGGCCGTCACGGCCGGATTCGATGTCAAAAGTCACTTTTTGGTTGTCTGCCAGGCCGGTCAGGCCCGAACGCTCAACAGCCGAGATGTGCACGAACACGTCTTTGCTGCCGCCATCGGGTGCAATGAAGCCGAAGCCTTTAGTAGTGTTAAACCATTTTACGGTGCCAGTAGCCATTCCGTAGTCTCCTAGTGTATTATGTTGCCCGCGTCGTGCGGCAACCCGGCAAAGTCGGTCTGGATCGAAGACTGAAGCCGGTAAGCGGGAGACAGTAGGTCGAAAAAGAATAACGTTAGCCAGCTCCATATGCCAGAGGCCCAGCGGCTTGGCAAATGAATTCGCAGGCATTCGGCGCTTTTACGCTGGGTTCCAGATCACAACACGGTGACGGTCGTTCCGACCGGGACGCGGTTATAAAGGTCGATCACGTGTTCGTTGATCATGCGGATACAACCGTTGGAAACCGAGCGCCCGATGGACTGCGGCTGCGTCGTTCCGTGGATGCGGAAATAGGTGTCGCGCCCGCCCTGAAACAGATAAAGTGCGCGCGCGCCCAATGGGTTAGACGGCCCGCCGGGTTCGACATAGTCATTGCCTTTGAACTTACCGTAGGTGCCGGGATCGCGTTCGATCATCTCGTTGGTGGGGCGCCAGGTGGGCCATTCCTTCTTGACTTGGATGACCGCGTCGCCGGTGAACTCCAGACCAGCCTTGCCGACACCCACGCCATAGCGGATCGCCTTGTGGGGTTCCGTAACGAAATAGAGGAAGTGCGCACGCGGCAGGATCAGAATCTGTCCCGGCGCATAGCCCGCCTTGATGCGCACGGCTTGCGGTTCGAAAACCGGGTCGAGCTGAAAGGTGGGTTTCTTGGTCTGAGCGGCGGCCGGAAGGGCCGAGGCAGCCAAAGCGGTGGTCAGAAGCGTGCGGCGATTCATCATGGGACACTCTTTGGGTTCAGTTTGCTCTGGCCTTAGAGTGTGGCGCACGGGGCGAAAAAATCAATCTTTTCCGAGGGAAAATGCGCCAAAGGTAGGGAAAACCGGACCCTATACGTCGGCCTTGACGCGCTGCACCGGCAGGGTTTGCGCCAAGCGGTAAAGGCTGATGCTGATGGCCAGAACCGCAATCGGGAAGCACACAGACAAGGTCAGGTAAAACCCGAGGGCCTGCCAGAATGAGTAGTCTTGAAACAGCAGACCGATGGCGGCACCGACAAGGCCAACAAGGCCGCCGAGACTTCCGACGATGATACAGATAAGAGCCATTCTGAGCCTTTCCCCTTCGGTGTGGAAGGTGCCGTGGTGCTTTGCGGTCCAGATGACAGGGGAAATGGGGCGGAAATAGGGCAAGCTTATGGTCTGTCTTGGGGCATGCGGTTTTACGTCGGTATCGCGTCGGTATTGCGTCGGTGCGGGCGGGCGGTGAGTTTGGGGCGGATTAACCTTTGGCGCGCAGGCTTGGCGGGCAGAAGGAGGCACCATGGCGAGCAAGGCAAAGACCAAGACCGAGCGCATCGCGCAGGAACGGCTGTTGCAGCATATGATCGAGCTGAGCCACGAAGGATGGTTGGCAACCACGCTGCGCGAAGAGATCCCGGAGGCCTGGCACACGCTGGAGGCGGACGTGGATGTGGAGGAACCCAAGGAGAAGGTAACGCTGTATCTGGACCGCTCGGTGGCGCGGTTTTACCGGGCGATGGGCAAAGGATATCACGCCCGGATCAACCGGCTGCTGGGAAGCTGGGCGCAGATGAAGATCGCGGGCGAGATTGCGCGCGAAGCATATTTGGTGAAGCGGATGGAGGAAGCCGGGGCGCGGTCGGAGCAGGACGGGCGGTAATGCCGTCTTTGCCGATGCGTAGCGGGTCGAGTGCACAACGTCGGGGGCATGCCAAAGGATGGCCGGTCCCACGCGCCTGTGGGGCATGTCTTTCTGTGCGGTCGCTTTGGCCGGGAGGGCGGGGTTTACCCCGCCGCCGCTGGCCTGAAGTGAGGGTGGTGTGGCGGGGGGTGCCCCCCGCCCAGCTCAGCGTGTGAACTTTTTGTATTTGATCCGCTTGGGTTCCATCGCATCGGGGCCAAGGCGGCGCTTTTTGTCTTCTTCATAGTCGGCGAAGTTGCCTTCGAACCATTCCACATGGGCGTCGCCCTCGAAGGCGAGCATATGGGTACAGATCCGGTCGAGGAAGAAACGGTCGTGCGAGATGACCACGGCGCAGCCGGCGAAATCCACCAACGCATCTTCCAATGCGCGCAGGGTTTCCACGTCGAGGTCGTTGGTCGGTTCATCGAGGAGCAGCACGTTGCCGCCCGAGCGCAACAGGCGTGCCATGTGGACGCGGTTGCGTTCACCGCCCGACAGCAGCCCGACTTTCTTCTGCTGATCGCCGCCTTTGAAGTTGAAGGCCGAGCAATAGGCGCGGGCGTTGACCTCGGCGTCGCCGAGTTTGATGATGTCCTGACCGTCGGCGATTGCCTCCCACACATTTTCGTTGGGGTCGAGGGCGTCGCGATTCTGATCGACGTAGCTGAGCTTGACGGTATCGCCGTATTCAACGGTGCCTTCGTCGGGCTGTTCCTGTCCAGTGAGCATACGGAACAGCGTGGTTTTACCGGCGCCGTTGGGACCGATCACGCCGACGATGCCGCCGGGGGGCAGCGAGAAATCGAGGTTCTCGATCAGGAGTTTGTCACCCATGGCTTTCTTGAGGCCGCGCACTTCGATCACCTTGTCGCCAAGGCGCGGGCCGTTGGGGATGACGATCTGGGCGTGGGCCAGCTTTTCGCGCTCGGACTGGTTGGCCATCTCGTTATAGGATTTGATCCGGGCCTTGGATTTGGCCTGCCGGGCTTTGGCACCCTGCCGCATCCATTCGAGTTCGCGCTGAAGCGTTTGCTGTTTTGACTTATCCTCGCGGGATTCCTGCATCAGGCGCTTGGCCTTTTGTTCCAGCCAGGCAGAGTAGTTGCCTTCGCAGGGGATGCCGCGGCCACGGTCAAGTTCGAGGATCCAGCTGGTGATATCATCAAGGAAATAGCGGTCGTGGGTGACGATCAGGATGGTGCCGGGATAAGCGATCAGGTGCTGTTGCAGCCAAGCGATGGTTTCGGCGTCGAGGTGGTTGGTCGGTTCGTCAAGCAGCAGCATTTCGGGCTGTTCGAGCAGCAGTTTGCACAGCGCGACGCGGCGTTTTTCACCGCCCGAAAGCGTGGTGACATCGGCATCGTCGGGCGGGCAGCGCAGGGCTTCGAGCGAGATGTCGACCTGGCTGTCGAGGTCCCACAGGTTCTGGGCGTCGATCTCGTCTTGCAGCTTGCCCATTTCCTCGGCGGTTTCGTCCGAGTAGTTCATCGCCAGGTCGTTGTAGCGATCGAGGATCGCCTTTTTGCCAGCGACGCCCAGCATCACGTTCCCGCGCACATCAAGGCTTGGGTCGAGTTCGGGTTCCTGCGGCAGATAGCCGACGCGGGCGCCTTCGGCGGCCCAGGCTTCGCCCTGAAAATCCTTGTCGAGGCCGGCCATGATTTTCAGCAGGGTCGATTTACCCGAGCCGTTGACACCGACCACGCCGATTTTGACGCCGGGCAGGAAATTGAGGTGGATGTTCTCGAAGCATTTCTTGCCGCCCGGATAGGTCTTGGAGACGTCGGCCATGTGATAGACGTATTGATAGGATGCCATTGGGGATGCTCCTTGGGTGTGCATGTGTTGCGGCCGGTGATAACCGAGCGCTGCGGCGGGGGCAATGCGGGGTTTGCGGGAGCTAGATCTGGCTGGGTGCGGCGCGCGGCGGCGGGACCGGAAAAATCAGGTCATAGGCCCAGTTAAAACCCAGCGCAAAGATCAGGTAGAACAGCGAAAATGACACATCCATCACGAAGGCCTGCATCAGGCTGACGCCGAGGTGCCAGGCGATGAAGGGCATCAGCACGGTCAGAAGCCCGGCCTCGAACAGGACGGCGTGGGCGAGGCGAAGCATGGGGGTTTTGCGCAGGTGCCCGACAAGCCGAAGCATCGCGTGGTCGAACAGCAGGTTATAGAGATAGTTCCAGAGCATGGCGATGGTCGCGCTGACAACACTGACGACACCCATGTCGTGCAGCGGCATATCATAGAGCCAAGCCCCGAGCGGTGCGACAAGTAGGAGGCCGGTCACCTCGAAGCTGAGGGCGTGGCGGATACGGTCGGCAGTGTTGCGCATGGCGTCCCATTTTTCGCCGGGTCGTCCCGAATATCTATCCCGAATTGGGGGAGGTGGTCCTCGCTTGAGGGCACGATAGGGCCGGAATTTGGCACAATGCAAGGGGGCTGTGGCGGCGTGGCGGGCAGGTGCGGGGCGGCTGATTGATTGACAAACCCCCTGCCCCACAAGACAACTGCGTGGTTTGGCGGAGGAAACGGGTGCGGAACGGGTTGCCATATGTGCGGGCGGGTCAGGTCATTGGCCTGTTGGGAGGGTCGTTTGACCCGGCCCACGAGGGGCACGCGCATATCACGCGCGAGGCATTGCGGCGGTTTGGGCTGGATCAGGTGTGGTGGCTGGTCAGCCCCGGCAACCCGCTGAAAGCACGCGGGCCGGTAGAGATGGACAAGCGGATGGCGCGGGCGCGCCACGTGATGCGCCACCCACGGGTCAAGGTCACGGATTTCGAGGCGCGGATCGGCACGCGGTACACCGCCGAGACGATTGCGGCGCTGCAACATGCCTGTCCGGGGGTTCGGTTTGTCTGGTTGATGGGCGCGGACAATCTGGCGCAGTTCGATCAGTGGCAGGACTGGCAGGAGATCATGCAGCGGGTGCCGGTGGGCGTTCTGGCGCGGCCCGGCAAGCGGATCTCGGCCAAATCATCGAAGGCAGCACGGATTTACCGACAGGCACAACTGCCGGGACGGCGCAGCCAGCTTTTGGGGCGTGCGCAGGCCCCGGCGTGGTGCTTTGTGAATGTGCCGATGGTCAATGTGTCCTCGACCATGATCCGGGCGCGCGGCGATTGGGGTTGATGCGGCATCACGGCGCGTAAACTGTGCTTGCCGGGCGGACGCGGCTGAGGTTAATTTTACCGCATCATGGTTCAAGCATTTTCGAGACGTTTTTTTCTGGGCGGCGTGGCGGCTTTGATCGCGGGGCCGGGTTTGGCGCAGCCTCCGGCGGTGTCGCTGCGGCCGCATCTGCGGCCCAAGGCGCTGCACAAGCTGGCGGTGACCGGCAGCGAAGCTTTGGTCGCCGACGCGGGACTGAGCGGCAAGGTGGCCTTTGCCGTGGCGGATGTGACCAGCGGGCTGGTTCTGGAAACGCGCGAAGCCGCGGTCGGCCTGCCACCGGCCAGTGTGACCAAGACGGTAACCGCGCTGTATGCGCTGGACCGGCTGGGGCCTGCGCATCGGTTTCGCACACGGTTGATTGCGGCGGGGCCGGTGCAGAACGGGATACTGCAGGGCGATCTGGTGCTGGCGGGGGGCGGTGATCCGACGCTGGACACCGATGCGCTGGCCGAAATGGCGGCAAAGCTGAAGGCGGCAGGGTTGCGCGAGGTGCGCGGCAAGTTTCTGGTCTGGGGCGGCGCGCTGCCATATGCCCGCCAGATCGACGCCGATCAGCCCGATCATGTGGGATATAATCCGGCGGTGTCGGGGCTGGCGCTGAATTTCAACAGGGTGCATTTCGAGTGGCGCCGGGCCGGGGCGGGCTGGGGCGTGAGCATGGATGCGCGCACCGCACGGTATCGGCCCGAGGTCGAGGTGGCCAGCATGGCGATCATGGCGCGCGAGGTGCCGGTTTATACCTATCGCGCGCAGGCCGGGAATGACCGCTGGACCGTGGCCAGCGGGGCGCTTGGCAACGGCGGCGCGCGGTGGTTGCCGGTGCGCAACCCCGATAAATACGCAGCCGAGGTGTTTCGCACATTCGCACGGGCGCAGGGCATTGTTCTGAAGCCCGAGGCGGTGGTGGCCGCCCTGCCCGCCGGAACCACGTTGGTAACGCAGGAAAGCGAGCCCCTGCGCGAGATATTGCGCGGGATGCTGAAGCATTCGACCAATCTGACAGCGGAAATGGTGGGATTGGCGGCCAGTCAGGCGCAGGGGGGGCGTGTGGCCTCGATCCGGGCGTCGGCCAGTGCCATGAGCCGCTGGGCGAACCAGACCTTGGGCATGACCGGCGCGCGGCTGGTGGATCATTCGGGGCTGGGCGAGGCATCCGAGCTGCGGGCGGGGGATTTGGTCAAGGCCCTGGTGGCGGCGCAGAAGTCAGGTGTGCTGAAGCCCTTGCTGAAGGATATCACCCTGCGCAACGCCAAGGGCCAGCCGAATCGGGCGCATCCGCTGAAAGTGAAGGCCAAGACCGGGACGCTGAATTTTGTCAGCGCGCTGGCGGGGTATCTGACGGCCACCGACGGCACCGAAATGGCCTTTGCCATTTTCACCGCCGACGAACCGCGCCGGGCGAAGATACCGCGCGCCGAGCGCGAGCGGCCCAGGGGCGCACGCACGTGGAACGGCCGCTCGAAACGGTTGCAGCAAAAGCTGCTGGAGCGGTGGGGTGTGCTGTACGGCAGCTGAGGACGCGACAGGCAACAAGGCGCGCCGCAGCGCACCTTGTCTGTGTATGTCCGCGAGCGGATGCTCGGCCCAATGCCGTCGGTTTCAGGGCCTTATCGAGGTAAGCTGCGTCTTGGCGGCGTTGGACATATTCCGGTCAGAGGCCGCAACCCCGATGATCGGAATGAGGAAGATCAGCGCGAGGCTGAGGGCAACAAAATAGCTGCGTTTCATGGTGTACCTAAAATTGGTTGTGTCGAATTATCTGTTAATCATGGCACAGCTTCGGGCGATCTCAAACGGCTTTTCGGCTCGGGGGGATCACATTGGCGGGAACATGCCAGCGGGGCGGATCAGGGCTGTATCACCACATGGGTGTTGGGCAGGCCGACCTGTTGGGCGAAGGCGAACAGGATCTGCGCATTCTCGGGGTGCAGGCGGATGCAGCCCGACGAGGCCGGGGTGCCAAGTCGGCTGACCTCGGTCGTGCCGTGGATGGCGTAATTGCCATAAAAGAAGATCGAAAACGGCATCGGAGCGTGATGGTAGAGGCTTGAGTAGTGGTCACGCGACAGGAATTGCGCGGTGAAATTGCCCACGGGGGTCACCTTGCCGAACCGCGCGGTGGACACCGGCCAGACATAGAGCGGCTGACCATCAAGGCTGACGGTCATGAGTTGGTCCGACAGATCCACGCGCGCTTCGATCTGCGCTGCCGTGGCGGCGGAGGTCAGCAGCGCCAATGCGGCGCAGGCATATCGGAAAACGTGCAAGCCTAGGCTGACAGGTGCCGCGCACGCGAGCCGCGTTCGATTGCGGCGGCGTGCAGGCGGTCGATGTTCAGCTCGTAGCGGATCTCTTCGAGGAGGCGCAATTCAGGTTCGAAGATCTGACCGTCGGCGGCGGCAACATCGCAGGCCAGCGCATAGGCGGTTTCATTCAGACGCTCAGGCAGGTTTTCGCGGATCAGGCCAAAGAGGGCATCAAGGCCGTCCTCTTCGCCGAACAGGTCGAACACGGTCTGGGCCATCGTGTTCATCCGGTCGATATCGTAATTGGCAAAAACCGGCAGGTGGTTAACCGCGTTCTGGATCTTGACCAGTTCGGCGGTGCGGATGTTTTCATCCGAGGCCGAGATGGCGATCATCAGCGCAACAAGGCAGTCCTGCGGGCTGAGCGAGTGCGGCAGCTGATCGGAAGTATCGGTCTGGCCAGTCATGGAGCGCCTTTCTGGGACGGGGGTGTTGCAGTGCAGAATATTGACTGGACGGGGCAGTCGCAATAGGTAGCGTCGGTCTGCCGCGCATGGGGCGCGGAGGCCCCGCACTGGAGAATACCCATGTCTGAATTGCGCGACGCCGCCCTTGTGTCAAAAGCCTGGCCCTTTGAAGAGGCGCGCAAGCTGGTCAAACGCTATGAAAAGAAGGCCCCCGAGAAGGGTTATGTTCTTTTCGAGACCGGATATGGCCCAAGCGGATTGCCGCATATCGGCACCTTTGGCGAGGTCGCACGCACAACCATGATCCGGCGGGCGTTCGAGCTGATTTCCGACATTCCGACGCGGTTGATCTGTTTTTCCGACGATGTGGACGGCATGCGTAAGGTGCCGGACAATGTGCCGCAGCAGGAAATGTTGCACGAAAACCTGCAACGCCCGCTGACCAGCGTGCCCGATCCGTTCGGCGAATACGACAGTTTTGGCGCCCATAACAACGCCATGCTGCGGCGGTTTCTGGACACCTTCGGGTTTGAATACGAATTCATCAGCGCCACGGAATTTTACAAATCCGGTCAGTTTGACGAGGTGCTGTTGCGCGCGGTCGACCGCTATGACGCGGTGATGAAGGTGATGCTGAAAAGCCTGCGTGAAGAGCGGCGGCAGACCTATTCGATTTTCCTGCCGATCCATCCCGAAACCGGGCGAGTGATGTATGTGCCGATGAAGCAGGTGAATGCCAAGGATGGCACGATCACCTTTGATGACGAGAATGGGCGCGAGTGGACGCTGCCGGTGACCGGTGGGCAGGTCAAGCTGCAATGGAAGCCGGATTTCGGCGCGCGTTGGGCGGCTTTGGGCGTGGATTTCGAGATGTACGGAAAGGATCATTCGACGAATACGCCGATCTATGATTCGATCTGCGAAATTCTGGGCGGCAAGAAGCCCGAGCATTTCACCTATGAGCTGTTTCTGGACGAGAACGGCGAAAAAATTTCGAAATCAAAAGGCAATGGCCTGACGATTGACGAGTGGCTGACCTATGCCAGTGCCGAGAGCCTGTCATATTTCATGTATCAAAAGCCAAAGACCGCCAAGCGGATGCATTTCGATGTGATCCCCAAGGCGATGGACGAATATCATCAGCAGCTGCGGGCCTATCCGGGGCAGGATGCGGCGCAGAAGGTGAACAACCCGGTCTGGCATATTCACGGCGGCGACGTGCCCGAAAGCCGGATGGTGGTGCCGTTCAGCATGTTGCTGAATCTGGCGTCGGTGTCGGCGGCGGAAGAAAAGAGCAAAATGTGGGGCTTTATCCAGCGCTATGCCCCCGAGGCCAGCCCCGAGACCCATCCCGATCTGGATCAGGCGGCGGGTTTTGCGGTGCGGTACTACAACGATTTCGTGAAGCCGCAGAAGGTATTCCGCGCGCCCAGCGATCTGGAACGCGAGGCGTTGACCGAACTGCGCGCCAAGCTGGCGGAATGGGACGGCGGATTGGACGGCGAAGAGTTGCAGGGGCTGGTGTTCAGCGTCGGGCGCGAGCGGTTTGACCCGATGCGCGACTGGTTCAAGGCGCTGTACGAGGTGCTGCTGGGTGCAAGCCAGGGCCCGCGGTTTGGCGGGTTCATCGCGCTGTATGGCGTCGAGGAAACCATCGCGCTGATCGACAGGGCGCTGGCGGGTGAGCTGATTTAAGCAAACAGGTTGCCTGCCCCCTTTCCTGAGGGAGGGGGGGCAGGTCTTAGGCTTCGCTGCGCCAGATCTGCCACCATGCAACCCAGCGGTCGGCAAGCGCCGTGGACGGGTCGGCGGAAAACCGGCGGCCAAGTGCGAAGACCTGCGTTTCGATCTGGGCCTGCCGGTGGTGCGCGCGTTTATCAAGCTTTGCCGCATCTTTGCCTGACAGCTTCTGCCGGTAGACGGCAAGATCGTGATATTCTCCGAGTGCCAGTTCCAGCTGTTTGGATTGGTCGCGCCGCGCGCGCAGCGGGCCGGGCCAGATCGCTTGCAGCAAGCGGGCGTGATACCATTGATATTTCGCCCATTTGCGCCATTCATGCATCGTGGTGGTATCGGGCGATTTGCGCGCGGCACGAAAGGCGCGATCGGCGTGGGCGGCGGTGTGAGCCAGCCCCTTGTGCAGGATTTCGGCGTCGTCACCACGCAGTTTCCAGTTTTGAGATCGGCCGCGCAGGGCCTGAAACCCCTCGCGCAGGCTGTCGGGGAAGGGGCTGTGGGTCGGCGCCGTGGCGGCGGCCTGATCCGACAGTGCGGCGTGAGTGGCGCCCAGAACGGCGCGGTCACGGCGTTGGGCCAGCAGCCGCGCCAGATCGCGGATCGCGGTATCTTCGGCTTTGAACTCGGACAGCCCGGCGCGGGTCAGGCGCAGCAATCCGCGCAGTTTCTTGCAGCGTTTGCGCAGGCTGTGGACGGTTTCATCGGGGTCGGCATCGGTCTGTGCGATCTCGGACAGGGCGGTGTCGATCTGTTCGGCGGCGATGCGGCGCAGGGCGGCCTGAAGGTTTCGGTCCTTGTGGGTCAGTCTGTAGGTCATGGCCAGAGCGCCTTTTTCATCGCGTGATTTACAGATAGGCGCGCGGGTCGGCGCTGTGAAGAGGTCGGGCACCGTCACGGTGGTCTCAGGCGCTGTTAACGCAGCGTTGATATTTCCCTTTCCCATCCGGGCGCTGCCCCGGTCGTGCACAGATGACCGCCGCCGATCCCTGCCCTGTTGTGGTCAGGGTCCGGGCGGCTCTTGGAAAGGATATGGAATGAACAAGGCGATTACCGACGGGGTGGTGTTTATGCCCACCGCCTTTGAATTCGGGCTGGATGTCTGGTCGAGCGGCGACGGCACGCCCGGCTCTGATACCTATGACGGTGCAGTCAATGCCGCCTATGTTCCAGCGGATCAGGATTTCTCGGGGTGTTTGGAGATCCAGAAGACAGCCAGCACCCAGCAGCTGAGGTATATGGGCGAAACGCCGATCCTGCCGGGGTGTTACCTGCGGATCACCGCGCGGGTAAAGGCGATCAGCGGCAACTTGCCCTCGGTCCGGATCGCGGGCTGGGCCGGGACGGCCAGCGATGCGCATGTCAGTGGCCTGCCCGAGGTCGGGCCAAGTGTGACGCTGAGCAGCTATGGTCAGGTGGTCGAGGTGAGCGCGATTGTCGGGTCCGGTGATCGCAGCGGCGTGGATATGGTGTGGGGCAACGCGCCTGCATATGGCCACTTCGGGCTGGATCTGACCGGCAGCAATGGCGGTGTGGTGCGGATCGACGACATCGTGATCGAGGATGTCACCGACGTGTTCCTGCGCGACCTGATGAACTGGGTCGACGTGCGCGATTACGGCGCTGTGGGCAACGGGGTGACAGACGATTCCGCCGCGTTTGCCGCCGCCGACGAGGCCGCCAACGGGCGGCGGGTTCTGGTGTCCGCCGGGCATTATTATCTGGGCGACAGCGTGACCTTTGAAAACCGGGTGCAGTTCGAGGGCACGGTGACGATGCCTGACAACATGCTGTTGTCGCTGACCAAGGATTTCGATCTGCCGACCTATATTGATGCGTTTGGCAACGAGGAGCTGGCCTTTCGCAAGGCGTTTCAGTCGTTGCTGAACAACTCGGATCATGAATCGCTGGATCTGGGCGGGCGGCGGATCAGCGTGAACGGCCCGATCGACATGCAGGCCGCCGTTTCCAACCGGACCGAGTTTGCCCAGCGTCGCCACATCCGCAACGGGCAGTTTTATTGCCAGGAAGACAGTGCGTGGGACACCGAGGTTTTCACCTCGACCGCGAGCTATAGCACCTCGTCGGCGGATCGCCTGACGAATGTGGCGAATGTGGCGAATATTCCGATTGGGGCGCTGGTCACCGGCAACGGTGTGGGCCGCGAGGTTTATGTGCGCGACAAGAACGTGGCGACGCAGGAAATCACCCTGTCGATGCCGCTGTTTGATGCGGTGGGGACGCAGAATTATACCTTCACCCGCCACAAGTACATTCTGGATTTCAGCGGCTTCGGCAAGCTGTCGAAATTCTCGATGTCGGATATCGAGTTTCAGTGCAACGGACGGGCCAGCGCGATCATGCTGCCGCCTTCGGGGTTGATCTTTCACCTCAAGGATTGCTTTTTCACGCGGCCCAGAGATCGCGGGGTGACCAGCATTGGCCAAGGCTGTCAGGGAATGCTGATCGACCGCTGCCAGTTTCTGTCCAATCAAACCGCGATGCGGGCGCAGGACCGCACGGCAATCGCGCTGAACGCGAATTCGAACGACGTCAAGCTGCGCGACAACCGGATCACACAATTCCGCCACTTCGCCATTCTGGGCGGCACCAGTTCGATCATCACCGGCAATCACTGGTTTCAGGGCGATGACGAGAACGAAGGCATTCGCTCGGCCGGTCTGGTGCTGACCAGCACCCACAACCGCGCCACGATTGCGGGCAACTATATCGACAACTGTTCGATCGAGTGGTCGAACGAGCATGATCACGAACCGGAGTTCAACAGCGAGTATTCCTTCAGCGCGCTGAACATCGCCGACAATATCTTTCAGGCGATCGGCACGGTGCCGTGGTTCCGGTTCATCGTAATCAAACCGCATGGTGCGGGGCATTTCATCAGCGGGTTGAATGTGACCGGCAATATTTTCCGCTCGATCCATGGGGATCTTGACCGGGTGGACCACGTGGACACCTCCTATGCCAATCTGGATTTCAGCCGGATGCGCAACATCATCGTGCAGGGCAATATGTTCAACGCGATCATACAGGGGATCTCGAATCCCGTGATCCTGAGGCATTCGCAGGCCAGCGTGGCGGAGACCTGGACCGTGGATTGCGAAGGACCGCTGCTGTTTGGCGGCTATGCGCAGAATGTCGATGCGGTGGTGGCGCGGTCGAAGATCAAGAACGGGTCGAATGTGGCGCGCTATGACATGCCGTATGTTGCGGCAGAACAGGGGGCGAACCGTGATCAGGTGCAGTTGAACTGGCCCGAGCCGCTGAGCGGTGATGTCAGCGTGACCGTGCGGATGGACAACGTATAGGGCACAGGATCGGGCACCGGCGGTGCCCCTTCCCCGTCAGCGGGTCAGGTCGGCGGGGGTCAGCGTGAACGCGCGGCCGAAGCCGCCGTTCAGATAGGCCAGATGCACCTTCAGCAGGGCGAAGGAGAAATCGGTGAACCCGATATAGAGTTTGGCCTTGGGGTGGTCGCGCAGGTAATGCGCGGCCATTTCGCCATGTCCGGGGCTGCCGTGGCGCAGAAATTGCGCATCGGCCTGAAGCGTCAGGCGCGGGTGGGTCAGCGGGTCGCCCCTGGGGCCGGGTTCGCCCAGCAGCAGCGCGCAGGCGGGGTTTTCTTTCAGCGCGCGGGTGTGATGCGCCAGATCCGAGACCAGCAGCAAAGGTTGCCCATCCGGCGCGGTGCCGACCGCAACGCGGCTGACCAATGGCAGGCCGGTGCCCGCTTCGGTCACCGCAAGTGCGCCAAAGCGGGCGGTGTCGATCAGTTGGCGCGCCAAGGCGCGGGCTTGGTCATCGGTGGGGCGGATCAGCTCGGGC
Source organism: Thalassovita taeanensis (assembly GCF_900110775.1). GTDB lineage: Bacteria > Pseudomonadota > Alphaproteobacteria > Rhodobacterales > Rhodobacteraceae > Litorimicrobium > Litorimicrobium taeanense. Next base: position 187,191 of record NZ_FOEP01000002.1, read on the forward strand.
ATATCGGCAGGCTAGGGCCGGTACCGCGCGGGTTCAAGGGCGTTTGCGGCCCAGCCGCAGCAGCCCCGCGCCCACCAGCAGCAGGCACAGGCCCGATACTGCCGTGCGGATCTGATTCCACTGTTGCCAGCGATCAGAGTAGCTGCGCCACGCCGCCTGCAGCGCTTCGGGCGGTTGTGACAGGTCCGTCAGCATCAGGGCCTGGTTCATCGGCACGTTGACGGTGGCGGTCGGAACGAAAGCCCCCGCCGCATAAAGTACCGTCGCCAGCGCGAACAGCGCCGCCACGTCGCGGCGTTTTGCGCCCCATGCCAGCACCGCAGTCAGTGCCAGCGCCGGCGAGGTGCCAAAGAAGGCGGGCATGAAAACGCCGTTGCGCACCGAGGTGTTCATCGCATTCATCGCGCCAATCGCGGTTTCAGCGGGCAGCTGATCCAGCCCCCACATGGTGGAACAGACCCAAGCGTAGAAAAACCCGAAGATGGCCCCGGTGAGCAGAAGTGACAGAAGGGCAGAGAGGCGCAGGAGCATGAAATTCCCTTTTTGAAATGCGGACTGAAATGGGTGTTGTACGGCGTGCGCTGCGGGATCCGTCGCAGAAATCCGCTGTGGATCAGAAATCGCACCAAAGGCCGAATTTCATTCCGGTTTCGCGGTCCCCAATCACTGTGTGGCTAAGCCCCGCCTCAAGGTGCCAACGCTCGCCCAGCCGATAGGCGACCGACGGCACCAACCGCAGGAATGCAGGCTCGGTCATGGATTTGCCGGTCTGAAGCTGCATCATGGCTTTCAGCTTTGGGGTCGGTGACAGGCCCAGTGTCAGGTCGGCTTTCACATCCACCCGACCGCTGCGCGCGTGCCATTCAGCCACGGTATCGACCGACAGCCAGCCGCTGCCGAACCGGCCATCGAACCCCAACCCATAGGACAGGCCGGGGCGCAGCACCGGTTGGCCTGCGATCTCGCCCAGCCCCAATTCGACGGCAAAGCGGTGGTTACCTTTGGGCGCGCGCAGCGGCCTGCGCAAAAACGCGATGGTCTTGCTGTCGCCAGACACGCCGCGCCCGGCATCCACCCCCAGCGTGATCCGCGTGGTCAGGCCGTATTCGACATATGTCCCGGCATAGTGGCTGAGCCCCGCATCCGTCCGGTTGACGTTCAGCGTGGCGGCGGAAAACCCCTGCCCCTTATCACGCAGCCACGCCCCGGCCCAACCGGGCGGCGGCAGCAGGCAGAGGATCAGAACAAGGACACGCAGCATCTACCCCTCCACGCATTAACCTTTGCCGGAGAATGGTAAATGACCGGTTAACACAATCCGGCTTTGGTCGCGCGGTGGACAGGTGCTAGGCTGGGATCAGTCAGGGAGGACCCCATGCCAGAGATTTCACAAGACAACAGCTTTCAGACCGTCATCACCACGTTCGAGATGACCCCCGGCACCTGTCAGGACCTGCTGGAGGCGCTGACCGATGCCTATGAGCAGTTCATCACCAAACAGCCGGGGTTCATCGCCGCCGGGTTGCATGTGAATGATGCGCAGACACGGATCGCCAATTATTCGCAATGGCAACGGCGCGAAGATTTTCAGGCGATGCTGCGGACGGATGAAATGCGCGCCCGCAATCGCAAGATCGCCGAGCTGTGCAAAAGCTTCGAGCCGGTCATGTATGACGTCTCGCGCAGCTTTGGCTGAGGGCGGGAGCGGACAGCGAAGGCGCCCCGGCGGGGCGCGATCCTTTGGCCGAACCGTCAGCGCCGGGTGACCGGCGGCAAGCCAGCCCCAGCACCGGACGCAACAGAATCGCGCCCTGGCGGTCAGACTGCGCCCTTGACCCAGTTTACGATCGAGGCCGAGGGCATTGCGCCGGATTGCCGGGCCTTTTCGCGCCCGCCAGAAAAGGCGGCCATCGTGGGGATGCCGCGGATGTTATAGCTGGCACCGGCCTTGGGGTGGGCCTCGGTATTGACTTTGACCAGTCGCGCCTGCCCGGCCAGTTCAGTCGCGGCCTTGGAAAATTCCGGCGCCATCATCCGGCAGGGGCCGCACCACGGCGCCCAGAAATCCACCACCAGCGGCACGTCATCGTTGCGGGCGGCTTTTTGCAGCGTGGCAAAGTCGATCTCGGCCACTTTACCGCCCAACAGCCGGGCACCGCAGGTGCCGCATTTCGGGGCGGAGCTGAGCTTTTCCTCGGGGACGCGGTTAAGCTGACCGCACTCGAGGCAAGTGATTTTCTTTGGTGCCATCGGGGCCTCCTGAATACATCTGTTGACTGGAATATATGGCCCCACCGCCCTGCCCACAAGACCGGGGGCTGTGGTGGCGCACAGTTCAGAGTACTTGATTTTGTCAAAGCTCTATCGCATATTTCAGCACGCGACGTTACCACTATCGACCATCTGCTCCTTTACGGCTCAGTACCTCGATCTTGACCTGACGAGCCGGGTTGCCGCACGACGCGGGCAACAAACTACGAGGAGACTACGGAATGGCTACTGGCACCGTAAAATGGTTCAACACCACCAAAGGCTTCGGCTTTATTGCACCCGATGGCGGCAGCAAAGACGTGTTCGTGCACATCTCGGCTGTTGAGCGTTCGGGCCTGACCGGTCTGGCAGACAACCAGAAAGTGACCTTCGACATCGAGCCCGGCCGCGATGGCCGCGAGTCGGCTGTCAATATCGCGCTGGCCTGAGCTGCGCTGACGATCTGACCGGACGGGCCCTGTTGCGGGGCCCGTTTTTGTTTGCCGCGTTGAGTGTGGCGGGCCACCGTGCGGCCACCGCCCTAAGCCGCTGGCAGCAGGAACCCGACCTCTTTGGGGCTGAGGACCTTGCCGGTTGAAACCACCTTGCCGTCGATCACCAGTGCCGGGGTGGACATCACCCCGTATCCGGCGATCGCGATGATATCGGTGACTTTCTCGATTGTGGCCTCGCGTCCCGCCGCCTTCAGCGCGGCTTGAGTATTGTCGCCCAGTGCCACGCATTTCTTGCAGCCGGACCCCAGTATCTTGATCTCCATGTCTTCTCTCCCTTGTCAGATGAATAGATAGGCGGTGGCATTGAACAGGTATCCGATCACGACGATACCCAGCGCCACGATTGTGGCGAACACCACCAGCAGTGGCAGTTTGACGACCCGTTTCAGCATGATCATCGACGGCAAAGACAGCGCCGTGACCGACATCATGAAGGCCAGTGCCGTGCCCAGCCCGACGCCTTTGCCGACCAGAGCCTCGGCAATCGGCAGGGTGCCGAAGATATCGGCATACATCGGGACGCCCGCAATCGTCGCCACCAGAACGGACCACCATTTATCCTGCCCCAGCAGCCCGGTGATCAGGTCCTGCGGAATCCAGTTGTGGATCGCCGCCCCGATCCCGACACCGATCAGCACATAGGGCCAGACGCGGCTGGCAATCTCGATCACCTGATCGCGGGCGTATGACAGCCGCTCGCGTCGGGTGATCGTGCCGCCATCGTGCGACACCACCGGGGCGGTGAACACGAACTCTTCGATCTGGTGCTCCATTTTCATCCAGCTGATCAGCGTGCCACCCAGCACCGCCAGAACCAGCCCGACCAGCACATAGGCCAGCGCAATCCCCCAGTTGAAAATGCTGGCCAGCAGGATGACCGAGGCCAGATCGACCAGCGGCGAGGAGATCAGGAAGGAAAACGTCACCCCCACCGGCAAGCCCGCGCTGGTGAAGCCGATGAACAGCGGGATCGACGAGCACGAACAAAACGGCGTGATCGTGCCCAGAAGCGCCGCCACGATATTGGCGCCCAGCCCTTTGTGCTGCCCCAGAATGCGCCGGGTCCGCTCGGGCGGGAAAAAGCTTTGGACATAGGAAATGCTGAAGATCAGCACCGAGAGCAGGATGAAAATCTTGACGGTATCGTAGAGGAAGAAATGCACGCTGGCGCCCATGCGGCTGCCGACATCCATGCCAATCACATCGCGCAGCAGCAACGTGACAAGATCCGACAGCCATTGCATCCGCAACAACTGATCGTTCAGCCAGACAAAAACACTGCTCATTTCAAGCCCCTTTGGCCAGACACCATACCAAAGGCAAGCCTGTCCGGCCCGCCGCACTTGCCTTACCCTAGCGTGCGTGGGGCGCGGCCGCGTTGATATGAATCACGTGCCTGCCCGGCCAAGCGGCGATCAGCGGGTTTTCTTGATCAGGGCCTGCACCTCTGGCCCCAGCGCGGCCACGATCCGGCGCACGCCTTCGGCGTTGGGGTGGATGCCATCGGCCTGAAACAGATCGCGCAGCCCGGCGGGATCGGCGCCGCCCAGACCGGCGAAAAAGCTGTCCACATACAGCGTGTCGAACTCGGCTGAAAGCTCGGGCCAGATCGCATCGAATTCGGCCTTATAGGCAGGGCCGTAATTGCCCGGTGCCTGCATCCCGATCAGCAGAACCTGCACGCCATGCGCCTGTGCCGCCTGAAGAATTCCGCGCATGTTGGCGCGGCTTTGGGCCGGATCAATGCCGCGCAACAGGTCATTGCCGCCCAGTGCCACGATCATCGCGCCCACGTCGGGGGTCAGGGTCCAGTCGACCCGCGCCAGCCCGCCCGCCGTGGTATCGCCCGACACGCCCGCGTTGATCACCGTCACCTCGGTGCCGAGTTCGTCCCCATGTTCGGCCAGCCATAGGCGCAGCTGTGGCACAAAGCCCTCCTGCTCGATCAGCCCATAGCCCTGCGTCAGGCTGTCGCCAAAGGCGGCGATCGTCAGGGGCTCGGCCAGCGCGGGTGTGGCCACAAGAAGCAGGGCCAAGGCCTTGCCCCTGAGCGCCAAGCCCCCATATGTCATAAAACCCTTGAGATACAGGCCGATACGCATGAGTGATCCCGTCCTTTCCCTGACCGACGCCACCCTGTCGCTGGAGGGCAACGCGGGGCGTGTTGAAATCCTCCACGGCATTACGCTGGATGTCCAGCGCGGTGAAACACTGGGGCTGGTGGGGCCTTCGGGGTCAGGCAAATCATCGCTCCTTATGTTGATGGGCGGGCTGGAGCGCGCCACGGGCGGTCATGTGAATGCGCTGGGGCAGGACCTGACCACGATGTCCGAGGATCAGCTTGCGCGCTTTCGCAGAGGCAATATGGGGATCGTGTTTCAGTCTTTCCACCTGATCCCGACGATGACCGCGCTGGAAAATGTCGCCACACCGCTGGAACTGGCCGGGCACCGCGATGCCTTTGACCGCGCCCGCGCCGAATTGCAGGCCGTTGGGCTGGCGGATCGCGCCGATCACTACCCTTCGCAGATGTCGGGCGGCGAGCAACAGCGCGTGGCGCTGGCGCGCGCCTCGGCCCCGCGCCCGGCGATCCTGCTGGCGGACGAGCCCACCGGCAATCTGGACGGGGCTAATGGGGCTGCGATCATCGAGCTGCTGTTCGGGCTGCGCGATCGCCACGGCGCGACGCTGGTTTTGGTCACCCACGCGCCCGAACTGGCGTCGCGCTGCGACCGGGTGGTGCATCTGCGCGACGGGCGGATTGACGAGATGGCGAATGGGCTGACCGAGGCCGCACAATGAGCCTGCGCATCGCCGCGCGCTTTGCCCGGCGCGAGCTGCGCGGGGGCCTGCGCGGCTTTCGCATCTTTCTGGCCTGTCTGACGCTGGGCGTGGCGGCAATTGCCGCCGTCGGATCGGTCCGCGCCGGGATCGAGGCCGGGTTGGCGCGCGAAGGCGCCGCACTTCTGGGTGGCGATGCCGAGATGGAGTTCACCTATCGCTTCGCCAGCGCCGAGGAACGCGCGTGGATGCAATCCAACGCGGTGGCGCTGTCCGAGGTGGCCGATTTCCGGTCGATGGCCGTGGTGGGCGACACCCGCAGCCTGACGCAGGTGAAAGCGGTCGATGCGGCCTATCCTCTTGTCGGCAGTGTAAAGCTGTCCCCCGACATGCCCCTGTCGCAGGCGCTGGCCGGGGCCGGGGATCTGCCCGGCGCGGTAATGGAGCCGCTGCTGATCGCACAGATGGGTCTGGCACTTGGCGACACATTTCAGCTTGGAACCCAAAGCTTCCGCCTGATGGCCGCGCTGGACAACGAGCCCGACAATGCGGGCGCGGGGTTTGGCCTTGGGCCGCGCACGATTGTGGCAACAGCGGCGCTGGAAACTTCGGGGCTGCTGGCGCCCGGCACGCTTTATTCCACCAAATACCGGCTGAATCTGCCGCCCGGCACAGCGCTTGAGCCGCTCAAGCAAGACGCGATGGCCCGGTTCGAAGACACCGGCCTGCGCTGGCGTGACGCGCGTAACGGCGCGCCGGGGATCGCCGCCTTTGTCGAACGCATCGGCGCGTTTCTGGTGCTGGTCGGCCTGTCGGGGCTGGCGGTAGGCGGCGTTGGTGTGTCGGCTGCAGTGCGCGCCTATCTGGCGGGCAAGACCGAGGTGATCGCCACCCTGCGCAGCCTTGGCGCCGATCAGCGCACGATCTTTCAGATGTATTTCCTGCAAATCGGCGCGCTGTCGCTGCTGGGGATCACGATGGGGCTGATCCTGGGCGGTGCCGTGCCGGTGCTGCTTGGCCCCCTGATCGAGGCGCAACTGCCGGTGCCTGCGGTCTTTACCCTGCACGCAGCCCCCTTGGCCGAGGCCGCGATTTACGGCCTGCTGACCGCGCTGATCTTTACGCTCTGGCCGCTGGCCCGCACCGGGCAGGTGCGTGCCGCCACCCTGTTCCGCGATGCGATGGCGGGGGCAAAGGCGCTGCCGCCGCTGCCCTATGTGGCGCTGACGGGGGCGCTGGTGGCGCTGCTGCTGGGGGCTGCGGTGCTGTTTTCCGGCACATGGCGGCTGACGCTGTGGACGGCGGGCGGGATTCTGGCGGCGCTGGCAGTGCTGGCGCTGTCCGCCTTCGCGATCCGCCGCCTCAGCCGCGCAGCGCGGCCCTTTGCGCGCGGACGCCCTGCGTGGCACTGGGCGCTGGCCGCAATCGGCGGCACGCGGGACGAGGCGACGCCGGTGGTGTTGTCGCTGGGGCTTGGCCTGACTGTGCTGGCCGCCGTGGGGCAGATCGACGGCAATCTGCGCAGCGCCATCGCGCGCGATCTGCCGGGCGTCGCGCCGTCGTATTTCTTTGTCGATATCCAGAAGGATCAGATGCCCGGCTTTCTGGAGCGCCTGACCAACGACCCCGCCGTCAGCCGCGAGGAACACGCGCCGATGCTGCGCGGCGTCATCACCCGGATCAACGGCAAACCGGCGCGCGAGGTGGCAGGCGATCACTGGGTGCTGCGCGGTGATCGCGGCGTGACCTATGCCGATGCCCTGCCCGCCACCACCAAGATCACCGCAGGGGCGTGGTGGCCCCAAGGATACAGCGGCGCGCCACAGATCAGCTTTGCCGCCGATGAGGCCGCCGAGATGGGGCTGCACATTGGCGATGAAATGACGGTGAATATCCTTGGCCGCGACATCACTGGCACCATCACCAGCTTCCGCGAGGTGGATTTTTCGACCGCCGGGATGGGCTTTATCCTGGCGATGAACGCCAACGCGCTGGCGGGGGCGCCGCACAGCTTTATCGCCACGGTCTATGCCGAACCACAGGCCGAGGCGGCGATCCTGCGCGACCTGTCACAGCAATTTCCCAACATCACCGCGATCCGGGTGCGCGATGCAATCGACCGTGTGTCGGCCATGCTGGCGGGGCTGGCGGCGGCCACATCCTATGGCGCGGCGGCCACACTGCTGACCGGATTTCTGGTGCTGATCGGCGCGGCAGCGGCAGGGGCGCCCGCGCGTGGATATGAGGCCGCCTTGCTGAAAACGCTGGGGGCCACGCGCGGGCACATCCTGTTCAGTTTCGCACTACGCGCCGCGATTCTGGGGGCCGCCGCCGCCGTGGTGGCACTGGCCGCTGGCATTGCGGGCGGCTGGGCCGTCAGCCATTTCGTGATGAAGACCGGGTTTGCGGTGATCTGGCCCTCGGCCTTGGGCATCGTGGCCGGGGGCGTGCTGGCGACATTGCTGGCGGGGCTGGGCTTTGCGCTCAGCGCGCTGAACACCCGCCCGGCTCAAATGATGCGCGCCCGCGACTGAGCGCCGCGACCACGCGCGTTGCAATCATGGGCGGCGAGTGCGACCCATAACAGGCCCGATTCCTCAAACCAAGCCGAGACCGATGACCGAAACCCTGCCCCAGCCCATCACCCCGCTCAGCCCGGCCCAACAAACCAGCCTGATCAACCTGATCCGCCGCGCCGCCAAAACCGAAATCCTGCCGCGCTTTCGCAACCTGAGCGCGGCGCAGGTCAACACTAAATCCGGCCCGCATGACTTGGTGACCGAAGCGGATACCGCCGCCGAGGCGATGATCGCACGCGGCATCCTGCGGATGTTTCCCACCGCAATGGTGCTGGGCGAAGAAGCCGCCGCCGAAAACCCCGCCCTGCGCGCCAAAGCGGCAAAGGCCGAGCTGGCCTTCATCATCGACCCGGTGGATGGAACATGGAACTTCGCGCATGGATTGCCGCTGTTTGGCGTGATCCTTGCTGCTACGCGGTTTGGCCGCCCGGTCTTTGGCCTGCTGTACGATGCGATCATGGACGACTGGATCGTCGCGGACGACGCCACCCCCACCACCATCGCCGGAGCAAACAGCGCGCCGCGCCCCCTGTCCGTCAGCGCAGGCGGGGCGCTCGCCGATATCTCGGGGTATATTCACCTGTATCTTCTGCCCAAGGACAAACAGGCCGCGATGGCTGCCACCCTGCCGGATTTTGCCCGCACGATGATGCTGCGGTGTTCGTGCCACGAATATCGCACCATTGCGCAGGGCGGCGCTGAGTTCTGCCTCTCAGGCATCCTCAACCCCTGGGATCACGCGGCAGGCGTGCTGATCTGCCAGAAGGCAGGCGGGTTTGTGCAGATGCTGGACGGCCGCCCCTATGAGACATCAATCACCGAAGGCTATCTTCTTGCCGCCCCGGATCAGGAGACATGGGAAAAGCTGCGCGACCGTTTCGCGTTTCTGACCGAACCCAATTGAGCGCCTTGCGGCGCACGGTGTAAGCCCTGCGGGCGGATTGGGGCGCTGCCCTCACCGTTGAAAATCAAAGATTTCCAACGGCTCCCCCGGAGTAGTTTCATCAGAAAGAAGCGCTTGCCTTGTGTTTCTTTCTGACCCAAGTACTCCCGCCGGAGGCATCCGAAAGTAAGGGGGGCACACTCCGGTCAAAGGGCTTGGGGACTTATTCTGCCGCCTCGGCATAGTCTGACATTGGCGGGCAGGTGCAGACCAGATGACGGTCGCCCCAGACGTTGTCGACGCGGTTGACCGGCGGCCAGTATTTGTCGACCCGGAAGGCGCCCGGCGGGAAACATCCCTGTTCACGGCTGTAGGGGCGTTCCCAGGCGCCCACCAGATCCTCGACCGTGTGGGGGGCATGTTTCAGCGGATTATTTGTGGCATCCATCTGGCCATCTTCGATGGCGCGGATTTCCGCGCGGATGGCCAGAAGCGCGTCGCAGAAGCGGTCCAGTTCGGCCTTGGTTTCGCTTTCTGTCGGCTCGACCATCAGGGTGCCGGCCACTGGCCAGCTCATGGTTGGGGCGTGGAAGCCGCAATCAATCAGCCGTTTGGCGATATCGTCCACCGTGACGCCTGCGCTGTCAGCGAAGGGGCGCACATCGAGGATGCATTCGTGCGCCACGCGGCCCGTCGGGCCGTTGTACAGCACCTGATAGGCGCCCTTCAACCGGCTGGCGATGTAGTTGGCGTTCAGGATTGCCACCCGCGTCGCCTGTGTCAGGCCATCGCCGCCCATCATCAGACAATACGCCCAGGAGATCGCCAGGATGGACGCCGATCCATAGGGCGCAGCCGAGACCGGCCCCTCGGTGCCGCCCGTGGCGGGATGCCCCGGCAGGTAGGGAACGAGGTGCGCCTTGACCCCGATTGGCCCCATGCCCGGTCCGCCGCCGCCATGCGGGATGGCAAAAGTTTTATGCAGGTTCAGGTGGCTGACATCGCCGCCCAGATCGCCGGGGCGCGACAACCCGACCATTGCATTCATATTGGCCCCGTCGATATAGACCTGCCCGCCTTGGGCGTGGGTGATGGTGCAGACCTCTTTCACCGTTTCCTCGAACACCCCGTGGGTCGAGGGATAGGTGATCATGCAGCCTGCCAGCGTGTCGGCATATTTCTCGGCCTTGGCGCGAAAGTCATCTAGGTCGATATCGCCGTTTTCCGCGGCTTTCACCGGCACCACTTTCCAGCCGACCATCTGTGCGCTGGCCGGATTAGTGCCGTGCGCACTGACCGGGATCAGGCAGATGTTGCGGTGCCCCTGCCCCTGCGCCTTGTGATAGGCGGCGATTGTCAGCAGCCCGGCATATTCGCCCTGCGCGCCGCTGTTGGGCTGCATTGAAAACGCCGCATAGCCGGTGATCTGGCACAGTTTCGCGGACAGATCACTGATCATCTCGGCATAGCCTGCCGCCTGATCGGTCGGCACAAACGGGTGCAGGTCGGCCAGTTCGGGCCAGCTGATCGGCATCATTTCCGCCGCCGAGTTCAGCTTCATCGTGCAGGACCCCAGCGGGATCATCGCCCGGTCCAGCGCCAGATCGCGGTCAGCGAGGCGGCGCATATAGCGCATCATCTCGGTCTCGGCGCGGTTCATGTGGAACACATCATGGCTCAGGAAATCGCTTTGCCGCAGCAGCGCGTCAGGCAGGCGGTATTCCGGAGTCAGGTCGCTGTCCTGACGGGCAATGCCGAAGGCGCGCCAGACCGCTTCGATCGTTTCGGGGCGTGTGACTTCGTCAACCGTGATGCCGACACGGGTGGTGCCGACCGCGCGCAGGTTCACGCCCTCATCCACCGCCGATTTCATGACCGCGCGTTGCAGCGGCCCGACCTCGACCGTGATCGTATCGAAAAACGCTTTCGGCTCGATGGTGAACCCTGCCGCCTCCAGCCCGCGTGCCAGCCGTACGGCCTTGCGGTGGATCCGCTGCGCAATCGCGCGCAGCCCTTCGGGCCCATGAAACACTGCATAGAACGAAGCCATTACCGCCAGCAGGGCCTGCGCCGTGCAGACGTTGCTGGTGGCCTTTTCGCGGCGAATGTGCTGCTCGCGGGTTTGCAGGCTCAGCCGGTACGCCCGGTTGCCGCGCGCATCGATCGACACGCCGACCAACCGCCCTGGCATCGCGCGTTTGAAGCCATCGCGGCACGCCATATAGGCCGCGTGCGGCCCGCCATAGCCCAAGGGCACGCCAAACCGCTGGGTCGAGCCCACGGCGATATCCGCGCCCATCGCGCCGGGTTCCTTCAGCAGGCACAGCGCCATCGGGTCGGCGATGACAATGCCCACCGCCTGTGCGTCGTGCAGCGCCGTCATCTGCGCGGTGAAGTCGGTCAGGTGGCCGTGGGTGCCCGGATACTGGAACACGGCGGCAAAGACCTTGTCCGCCTCCAGCGCCTCGGGGGCGGCCACGATCACCTCGATGCCCAAAGGCGCCGCGCGGGTCTGAATCACCGCGATATTCTGCGGATGACAGTTTTCATCGACGAAAAACGCCATCGCCTTCGACTTGGCGACGCGCTGCGCCATGGTCATGGCTTCGGCCGCGGCTGTCGCCTCGTCCAGCAGGCTGGCGTTGGCAATCTCAAGCCCGGTCAGGTCGCTGACCATCGTCTGATAGTTCAGAAGCGCCTCAAGCCGCCCCTGCGAAATCTCGGGCTGATACGGCGTATAGGCCGTGTACCACGCGGGGTTTTCCAGAATGTTGCGCTGGATCGCGGGCGGCGTCACCGTGCCGTGATACCCCTGCCCGATCAGCGAGGTCAGAACCTTGTTCTTCTTCGCCACGCCGCGCATGAAATGCAGGAATTCGCGCTCGGACTTCGGCTTGCCGAACGCCAGCGGCTCGGCCTGACGGATCGAGGCGGGCAGCGTGTCGTCGATCAGCGCACTCAGGCTCTGCGCGCCGACCACCTTCAGCATCGCCTCCATCTCGGAGGGGGACGGGCCGATATGACGGCGGTTGGCAAAATCATAGGGCAGATAATCTGTCGGCTTGAACGGCATTTCAGTCTCCGGTTCGGTCCGCTGCGTCCGGCGCAGCATGGGATAGTATGTTGATCAGCGTACCGGCGGGGTCTGTCACAAACAGCCGCCGCACGCCCCAGGGTTCCTTGACCGGGCCATAGGTCGGCGGCTGGCCCATTTCGGTCAGCCGCGTCAGCACCTCGTCCAGATCATCCACCTCGATTGACAGGGCCGGGACGGGCTGCGCCGAACCGCCCTCGGCGGCCAGGCTAAGCTGCACCGGCGCCTTGGCCTGTTCGGCCTGAAGCGTCACGATCCACCCGTGATCCATCACCGGCGCCAACCCGAATACGCGTTGGTAAAACGCAGCGCAGCCTGCCGGATCGGGCGTGTCGATATTTGCAACGATCCGGCAGACGGCCATGGGTCAGATCACTCGATCAGGTCTTTGTATTCGTCTTCGTCCATGAAATCGTCCAGCGCATCCATGTCGTCGATCTTGATCTTGAAGAACCACGCCGCCCCCAGCGGGTCGTCGTTCACCAGCGAGGGCGTATCCTCGATCGCGTCGTTGACCTCGACAATCTCGCCGTCCAGCGGCGCCGAGATATCCGAAGCCGCCTTGACGCTTTCGATCACCGCCACCTCATCGCCCTTTGACACCATCGTGCCAACCTCGGGCAGTTCCACGAACACCACATCGCCCAGCGCAGTGCTGGCGTGTTCAGTGATCCCCACGACCACCAGATCGCCGTCGATGCGCAGCCATTCATGATCTTCGGTATATTTCATTTCTGTGTCCCTCTTGCTTAAGGCTTTGTTTTATCTTTTGAAATTGGCCGGAACGAATGGCAGCGTTACCACCGAAACCGGCAAGCGCTTACCGCGCACCTCGCCATATACCACTGTGCCCGGCGCGCTCAGCGCGGTCGGCAGGTATCCCATTGCCACCGGCCCGGCCACGCTTGGGCCGAACCCGCCCGAGGTCACACGCCCAACCGGCGCGCCCCCCTGTTCAGCGGCATAAAGTTCGACGCCTTCGCGCATCGGCGCACGGCCTTCGGGCTTCAGCCCGACACGGCGGCGCGCGGCGCCATCCTCAAGCTCGGACAACACCCGTGTTGCGCCGGGAAAGCCACCCGCGCGGTCGCCCCCAGTGCGGCGGATCTTCTGGATCGCCCAGGTCAGCCCCGCCTCGACCGGGCTGGTGCCGGTGTCGATGTCATGACCGTACAGACACAATCCGCCCTCCAGACGCAGGCTGTCGCGCGCGCCCAGACCGATCGGCAAAACCCGCTCATCCGCCAGCAACGCCCGGGCCAAATCCTCGACCGCGCCCACCGGCACGGAAATCTCGAACCCGTCCTCGCCGGTATAGCCCGAGCGCGACACCCAGCATTCCGCCCCGGCCAGTTCAACCGTCGCCACGTCCATGAACCGCATCTCCCGCACCGTGGCATTCAGCCCGGCCAGAACATCCTCGGCCAACGGGCCCTGCAACGCCAGAAGCGCGCGATCCTCGATCACCTCAACTGTGATGTCCTCGGGCAGGTTGTCGCGCAAATGGGCGATATCGGCCTCTTTGCACGCAGCATTCACCACGACGAAAACATGATCGCCCCGGTTCGCCAGCATCAGATCATCCAGAATACCGCCCGCATCATCGGTGAAAAACCCATAGCGCTGCCGCCCAACACCCAGACCGGCGATATTCACCGGCACCAGCGCCTCCAGCGCCAGCGCGGCGGCCTTGAAGCTGTCTGCGCGCAGGATCACCTGCCCCATATGGCTGACGTCAAACAGCCCGGCGGCGGTGCGTGTGTGTAGATGTTCCTTCATCACCCCGGCGGGGTATTGCACCGGCATGTCATACCCGGCGAAGGGCACCATTTTGCCCCCAAGTTCGCGGTGCAGTTCGTCCAGCGGCAGATGCAGCAATTCAGCCATGAGGCCCCCTGTCCTTGTCAAACCGGTCGAGCCTGCTGACCCCACTCCGGCATCTTTGCCTGCTGCCGCAGCAACACGCCATGATGCCCCCTCTGTCCCGACGCCTGAGATCGTTATCCCTTCGGCGGACGCACGCGGCGCCTCTCTCCAGAGTTGTCTGTCCCTGATCGGTCCTTGGGCCTGAGAGTTTCCGGGGCGGTTGCTCCTTCGGCACTGGTTTCCCAGTTCTCCCGATCTGTTGAATCGTGATTAGCCGAGTCGCCTTCATACGGCAAGAGGTCGTTTTTCAGACCCGACAGACCATTGGCGACATGATGTCCAGCAACCGCTCGTTGCCGCAGACCAGTGCATCCAACGTGATTTCGTCCAGATGCGCGTAAAACGCCTCGGCGGCGTCAGCGATCGCCAACCGCAACCGGCAGGCATCGACCAACGGGCAGGTGTTATCGACATCGGCAAAACATTCCGCCAGCGGCACCGACGATTCGAGCGCGCGGAACACCGCGCCAATCTGAATATCCACGGCCGGGCGCCCCAGCGTGATACCGCCATTGCGCCCGCGCTGGGTATGCAGATACCCCATCTGACCCAGCTGATTGATCACCTGCGCCAGATGGTTTTCGGACGAATTGCAACACACGGCGATCTCTGACTTGGTCACCAGCCGCCCGTCATTGGCGGCGCAGAACATCAAAATGCGAATGGCAATGTTGGTTCGTTTGGTAATACGCACGCGACTGGACCCTCCCGGCTCAAGTATTCAAAGAAAATGAGCCCTCAGGCCTCTTTTGGGATTGATATGGATCAATCACTGGCCATTTTAGTTGCATGACAGATGCATTTTTCTTCGGCTACGGCTCTTTGGTGAACCGCGCCACGCACGATTACGGCAATGCCCACCAAGCCAGCGCCCGTGGTTGGCGGCGGGTCTGGCGGCATACTGCGCTGCGCCCGGTGGCGTTTCTGACCGCTGTGCCCGACCCCGACACACGGATCGACGGGTTGATCGCCGGGGTGCCCAATGGCGACTGGCGGGCGCTGGACGCGCGCGAACATGCCTATGACCGCATCGATTTGACCGAACTGCCGGACCACCCGCTGCCCTTCCCGCCGCGCGTCGCGATCTATTCGATCCCGCCCGGCAAACACGGCACGCCCACGATGGCCCACCCGATTCTGCTCAGCTATCTTGATGTGGTGGTTCAGGGGTACCTGCGCGAATTCGGCGAAGCGGGCGTTGCCCGCTTCTTCGACACCACCGACGGCTGGAGCGCGCCGATCCTTGATGACCGCGCCGCGCCGCACTATCCCCGGCACCAGCCCCTCGACCCCGCGGAAACCACGTTGGTCGATGACATGCTTGCCCGCCACGGCGCCGCCCCCGTCGCGCTGACCTCATAGGGTCCGCGCGATGTTTGAAAGGCCTGTGGTAATCCTGCGCCGCCTGTCACGAAAGCTTTGGGTGCGGGTCTCGGCCTTTGCGGTGCTGTCTCTGACATCGGCCCTGATGGGCACGGTGCTGGAGGCAAGTCTTTCACCCGCCCTGACCGACCGTTTCGACCTCGAAGGCCTGATGCCGGTGCTTACCATTCTGGCCTCCTCCATGCTGGCGGTCTCGACCTTTTCGCTCAATGTCATGGTTTCGGCCCATCTCAGCGCCGCCGCGCAGGCCACGCCACGCGTACATCGGCTGCTGCTGGATGACACGACCACCCAGAACGTCCTGTCGGTTTTTATCGGCGCCTTCGTCTATGCGCTCAGCTCGATCATCCTGCTCAAGGCGCAGGCCTATGCCTCCTCCTCGGCGGTCATAATGTTGGTGGTCACCATCGCGGTGGTGGTGCTGGTGATCCTCGCCCTGCTGCGCTGGATTGACCACCTCAGCGATCTGGGCAGCCTTGACGCCACGCTCGACCTGACTGAATCCCACGCCCGCACCGCGTTGACCGCCCTGCGCCAACGCCCCGCGCTGGGAGGCGTGCCGTTGACCACCGACACCGTGCTGCCCGAATATCTGACACCGATCCCTGCGCAGAAATCCGGCTATCTGCAATGGATCGACCTTGCCGCACTGGCCGCATGTTCGGAAACTCCGGGGCAGCAGATCTATGCCAACCACCGCCCCGGCCAAAGCGTCCTGCAGGGCCAACCGTTGGCATTGGCTGCGGGCGCCCCGTCCCCGGCCACCGTCGACCGGATGGCGCAGGCTTTTTTGATCGGCGACAAACGCAGCTTTGAACAGGATGCCGGGCTGGGCCTGCTGACCCTGTCCGAAATCGCCTCCCGTGCGCTGTCGTCCGGTGTCAACGACCCCGGCACCGCGATCGAGGCGATTGCCCGCACCGAACGGCTTTTGTGGGAATGGGCGCAAACCCCAATGCCCGCCTCGCCAGAGATCGCCCATCCCACCGTTTTTGTGCCCGAGCTGCCCGCCTCGACACTGATCTCCGCCGCCTTCGCAGCGCCTGCCCGTGACGGCGCGGGTCAGATCGAGGTCGTCCGCCGCCTGCTCAAAGCCCTGACAGAGCTGCAAGGCTGCGCCGATACAGACCTTGCCGCCGCAGCCAAAGACATGACCAAAATCGCCCGTGCCTATGCTGAAAACGCACTGACCCTGCCGCAAGAGCGCGAAAGCCTCGATTACACGCACCGCTGGCCCAGCTAGCGCCCCGCACAGGCCGCATTTAAGACCGCATTAAGGTTAACGCTTCTGTGCGTTTGTCAGGCCCGAAGACTCGAAAACGCCGCACGTTCCTCCCGCGCGGCGTTTCGTGTCGCCCCATATGACACGCAAAACCCAGCAGGCCAGACCTCGGCAAGCCAGACTTCAGCCGCGCGCGCGGATCACCTGCAACAGCGGCATGACCGAGCTCATGTCCGGCCCGTGCGCCTGCCCCGTCAGCGCCAGACGCAGCGGCATGAACAGCCCCTTGCCCTTGCGCCCGGTGGCCTCTTTCACCGCCGCCGTCCACTTGCCCCAGGTTTCGCCATCAAACGGCCCTTCGGGCAGCAGTGCCATCGCCTGCGCGATGAACGCGCGATCCTCGTCGGCAATCTGCGGCTCGGCGCCGTCGCGGAACAGCTCCCACCAGCCCTTGAGATCAGCCTTCACCGTGATGTTGTCGCGCGTCACGGTCCAGAACTGCTCGGCCAGCGCGTCGGGCACGCCCAGCGCCGCAATCTCATCCGCCACCGCCGACAGCGGCAGCCCCTGCAGATGATGCGCGGTCAGCGGGAACAGATCTTGTTCGTCAAACTTGGTCGGGGCGGCGCCAAAGCGGGTGATGTCAAACCCCTCGATCAGCTCGTCCATCGACGTGCGCAGTTCAACCGGATCGGCCGATCCCAACCGCGCCATCAGGCTCAGCAGCGCCATCGGCTCCACGCCCTGCTCGCGCAGATCCTTGATCGCCAGCACGCCCAGCCGCTTCGACAGCGCCTCGCCCTGCGGCCCGGTCAGCAGCGAATGATGCGCGAACTCGGGCACAGCCCCGCCCAGCGCCCGGATGATCTGAATCTGCGTCGCGGTATTGGTCACGTGATCCGACCCGCGCACCACATGAGTCACGCCCATTTCGGTGTCATCCACCACGCTGGCAATCGTGTACAGAACCTGCCCGTCCGCCCGGATCAGCACCGGGTCCGACACGCTGGCCGCATCAATCGAGATATCACCCAGAATACCATCATTCCACTCGATCCGCTCGTGATCCAGCCGGAAACGCCAATATCCGCCGCGCTCAGCCCGCAGCGCATCTTTCTCGGCGTCCGACAGCGCCAAAGCCGCCCGGTCATAGACCGGCGGGCGCCCCATGTTCAGCTGCTTCTTGCGCTTCAGGTCCAGCTCGACCGGGCTTTCGAAACACTCGTAAAACCGCCCCATCTCGCGCAGACGGTCCGCCGCCGCCGCGTAACGATCCAACCGCGCTGATTGCCGCTCAACCCGGTCCCAGTGCAGCCCCAGCCACTCCAGATCACGCTTGAGCTGATCAACATATTCCTCTTTCGAGCGTTCCTGATCCGTGTCGTCAATCCGCAAGATGAACGTCCCGCCGCTCTTGCGGGCGATCAGATAGTTCATCAGCGCGGTGCGCAGGTTGCCAACATGGATATATCCGGTGGGCGACGGGGCGAAACGAGTGGTGGTCATCAGCAATCTCCTGTTGCTGGCCCCATGTCACAGGCGCGGGCATTTGTCCAGAAATCCCCGCAGTCCCACGCGCCATACTGGCGCCAAAACCCACCGCCACATCAAGTTCCCGTGACACCGCGTACCAGACAAGCGGGCTGTGCTATCCTCTGCCTTACCCTGCCACGCTGAAGAAGGACCACCCATGCTTGCAACGCCCTTCCTGACCCGCCGCACCGCCCTTTTGGGGGCCGCCGCCCTGCCACTGACGATCGCTGCGCACAAAGCCACCGCCGCCGCCCCGATGCTGGGCAGCAGCACAACCCGCTTCAACCGCATCAAACTCGGCGCGTTCGAGGTGACCGCCCTGCTGGCCGGAACCCGCACCGTGCCCGACCCGCACAAGATATTCGGCCTGAACGCCAGTGATGCCGACTTCGCCGCCGCCTCGGCCGCCGCGAATATCCCCACCGACAAGGCGCAGTTCTTCTTCACGCCAACCGTGGTCAATACCGGCACCGAACTGGTGCTGTTCGACACCGGCCTGAATGCCGCAGGCATCACCGACGCGCTGGCCGCTGCTGGCTACAGCCCCGATCAGATCGACGTGGTCGTGCTGACCCACATGCACGGCGACCATATCGGCGGGCTGATGAACAACGGCAGCCCCACCTTTGCCAATGCCCGCTATGTCACCGGCGCGACCGAGTTCAACGCCTGGGACAAGACCGGAAATGACGGGTTCAACACCAACGTCCGCCCGCTGGCCGAAAACATGACCATGATCGACGACGGCCACAGCCCGACCTCGGGGATCACCGCAATCGCCGCCTTCGGCCACACACCGGGCCACATGGCCTATATGCTCGACAGCGACGGCGAACAGCTCCTACTCGGCGCCGACTTCGCCAACCACTATGTCTGGTCGCTGGCCCACCCTGACTGGGAGGTCTCCTTCGACCAGGACAAAACCACCGCCGCCGCGACCCGGCGCCGCCTGCTGTCCATGCTGGCCGCCGACAAAACCCCGTTCATCGGCTACCACATGCCCTTCCCGGCGCTGGGATATGTCGAAACACAGGGCGACGGGTTCCAATACACCCCCTCCAGCTACCAGTTGATGCTCGATCGGTGACAAGAATATTAATGCCTGCGGCGCGAGTATTTTTCTCAGAAAGAAGCCAAAGCGCTCTCTGAGTTTCTTTCTGACTGAAATACTCGCGCCGCAGGCATCGGCCCGCAGGGCCAAAACAATAAAGCGCCGCGCAGCGGCACCGCCGGGTCAGGCTCAGCGAAAGGCGGGACCGTGCGCCCAGATCGTCAGCGAATGACGCACCCCGTCGGTGACAGGCGTCACCCGGTGCAGCAGATAGCTGGGGAATAGCGTCGCACAGCCCAGCGTGCGATCAGCGGTGGTGATATGGGCGCTTGGCTGCACCTCCAGCCCACCACCCTCATAGGCCTCGGGCTGGGTCAACTGCACAACCATCGTCAGCTTGCGTTTGCCCGCCAGCAGCCCCTCGCCGACATCGGAATGCCAGTCGAAATGGCCTTCCCGCTCGGCCCCATAGCGCGCAACCTGCGGGCTTTCGGCAAATTCGCTCAGGTCAAAGCCAAACGTCGCGCGGTTCGCCACGCGCACCAGATCAATGATCCGGTCCATCACCCAACCCGTTTCCGGCACCTCATCCAGCCAGACCAGCTCGGCCCGGCGCAGGTTGTGATCGCGCGCCTGCCGCAGCAGCCGCGCCTCGCGCGCGGGGGTCCCGTTGGCCACGGCGACGATGCGGGCACATTCTTCGACGGAAAAGGCATCTGGGATGGAGTGGACGGCTATCATGCGACTCACCTGAGTTGGGTAAGATCACATGCGCCCTGTCGCCGTGCCCGGCATGCTCAGACGCGACCCATTGGTCGCTTTCCGCCCTAAGACGGATCGCGCCAGCGGTTCACAATCGGATAGCGTCGATCCAGCCAGAACGCGCGCGGGCTCAGCCGTGCCCCCGGTGCCGACTGAAACCGCTTGTACTCGCTGATATACAGCAGGTGCTCGACCCGCTTCACCGTCTCGCGGTCGAACCCCGCCGCCACGCATTCCGCCACGCTTGCTTCGGCATCGACCAGCAACATCAGGATCGCATCCAGCACCTCATAGGGGGGCAGGCTGTCCTCGTCCTTCTGATCGGGGCGCAGTTCGGCACTGGGCGGTTTGTCGATCACCCGTGGCGGGATCACAACGCCCGCAGGCCCGGCCATCCAGTCGCGGTGGTTTTCATTGCGCCAGCGGCAGGCGGCAAACACCCGCGTCTTGTACATGTCCTTGATCGGGTTATATCCGCCCGCCATATCGCCATAGATCGTGGCATAGCCCACCGCGACCTCGGATTTATTGCCCGTCGTCAGCAGCATCTCGCCAAATTTATTCGACAGCGCCATCAGCAGAAGCCCGCGCAGGCGCGACTGAATGTTTTCTTCGGTCAGCCCGGCCTGCGTGCCTTCAAACAAAGGCGCCAGCGTGTTGGTGATCGCGGCGCGACCTTCGGCAATCGGCACAAAATCATAGCGGCAGCCCAGGTTTTCAGCCACCTCTTTGGCGTCATCCAATGACGACTGCGAGGTATATTCCGACGGCAACATCACGCAGCGCACGTTTTGCGCACCCAGCGCATCCGCCGCAATCGTCGCCACAATCGCGCTGTCGATCCCGCCCGACAGCCCCAGAAGTACCTGCTTGAACCCGGTCTTGCCCATGTAATCGCGCAGCGCCTCGACCATGCAGCGGTAATCCTGCTCCAGCATGTCAGGGATATGCGCCATCTCGCCCGGCTCGGCGTGCCAGCCCTCAGGCCCGCGCACAAAATCCACATGCGCCACAACCGCGTCGAACACCGGCAACTGCACCGCCAACGCCCCACCGGGGTTCAGCACGAACGAGCCGCCGTCGAACACCTGATCATCCTGCCCGCCGACCATATTCAGGTAGACCAAAGGCAAACCGGTCTCGATCACCCGCGCCACCATTACATTCTGCCGCACTTCCAACTTGCTGCGGAAATACGGGCTGCCGTTGGGCACCAGCAGAAACTCGGCGCCGGTTTCGGCCAGAGTTTCGGCCACATCCTCGTGCCAGGCATCCTCGCAGATCGGGCTGCCGATCCGAGTGTTGCCGACCGAATACGGCCCACCCAACGGCCCGCTGTCGAAAATCCGCACCTCGTCAAACACCGTCTCGTTCGGCAGATGATGCTTCAGCACCCGGCTGATAACCTTGCCAGCGGACAGAATGAAATAGGCGTTATAGAGCTTGCCCTCCTCCACCCACGGCCCGCCGATCCCCATCGTGGGACCATCGGCACAGACCTGCGCCAGCGCGTCCACCGCCTCGATCGCGGCCTGATGAAACGCGGGCTTCATCACCAGATCCTGCGTGTTGTATCCGGTGATGAACATCTCGGGCAGCGCCACCATATCGGCCCCGGCCTCGCGGGCCTGCTCCCAAGCGTCGCGCGCCGCGGCGGCATTGGCGGCCAAATCCCCGACAATCGGGTTAAGCTGTGCAAGCGTCAGGCGAAATCTGTCGGCCAATGTGGTGCCCCCTGATGGTGTTCACCCGTCCGATTTAGCAGATCGACCGGCAAGGGAAAGCCGAATTGACCGGAAACCCGTTGTCACCCTGCCGTGTGTCCACTAGATTTCCGGCAGTTTCACTCGGGAAACAAACAGGGGCTCAAGGGCGGACATGGCACAGATGCGCAATACATTCACGGCAACCCTGCTCGCCGGGCTGATGCTCGGCGTGGGCGCACAGGCGCAAGACAGCCAGGTCCAGACCAAGCAATATGACGATGGCGGCGTCTACGAGGGGACGTTCCTCAATGGCCTGCAACACGGCACCGGCACCTACCGGCTGCCGAACGGGTATGAATATACCGGCCAATGGGTCGATGGCGAAATCAAAGGTCACGGCGTGGCCCGCTTCCCCAATGGTTCGGTCTATGAGGGCGAATTCGCCAAGGGCAAACCCGAAGGCGTCGGCAAGATCGTCTTCACCGATGGCGGCACCTATGAGGGCGACTGGTCCGAGGGTAAAATCACCGGGCAAGGCGTGGCGGTCTATGCCAATGACGTCCGCTACGAAGGCGGCTTCCGCAACGCTATGCACCACGGGCGCGGCACCATGCAATCGCCCGGCGGCTATACCTACGAAGGCGATTGGGTCAATGGCGTCAAGGAAGGGCTGGGCCGCATCACCTATCCCGATGGCGCCACCTACGAAGGCCAGATTCAGCGCGGCGCCCGCGAAGGCCAGGGCACGCTGACCATGCCCGACGGGCTGATCTATACCGGCTTGTGGAAAGACGGGCAGATCAACGGAACCGGCAAGCTGACCCAACCCAATGGCGATGTCTACGAGGGCACACTGGCAGGCGGCCGCCGCGAGGGTCAGGGCACCGTCACCTATGCCAACGGCGACACCTATGTCGGGGCCTTCAAGGATGACAAACGCCACGGCGACGGCGTGTTCACCGGCACCGATGGCTATCTCTACACCGGCAACTGGTCTGCTGGCGAAATCGCAGGTCAGGGCAGCGTCACCTACCCCGATGGCTCGGTTTATGCCGGGCAGTTCCGCAGCGGTCTGGCCGATGGGCTGGGCAAGATCATCTATCCCGACGGCGCCACCTATGAAGGCGACTGGAGCGCCGGCGTGATCGACGGACAGGGCCGCGCCACCTATCCCAATGGCCTGACCTACGAGGGCGGCTTCAAAGAGGCGAAGAACAACGGCTTCGGCATCATGACCTATGCCGATGGCTATCGCTACGAAGGCGAATGGCAAGACGGCCAGCGCCACGGTCAGGGCACCGCCACCTATCCCGATGGAACTGTTTACAAAGGCCAGTTTGTCGCCGGTCAGCGCGAGGGCACAGGCGAGATCACCATGCCCGATGGCTTCAAGTATTCCGGCGCGTGGAAAGCTGGCGAAATCTCGGGCCAAGGCATTGCAACCTACGCCAACGGCGACACCTACGAAGGTACGTTCCGCGATGGCAAACGTCAGGGCGAGGGGAAAATGCGCTATGCCAGCGGTCAGGAAACCAGCGGCAAATGGGAAAACGGCGCCCTGGTGCAGGAATAACCCGCACCAACCGCACTGCTGAACAAGACCGGGCCGCCCGGCGACCTCAGCGCGCTCCCTGCCCCCGGAAAAGCGCACCGCAATCCACCGGCGCGGCCTCCCGTCCCCACGCCCGCACCGTCGCGCCAACGCCCAATTTCACATTTCCCAAATATCCCCGCCGGAGGCTCCCCACAGGCCACACGCGCCGCCGCTCAGACCAAGCCACCTCGGCCCAAGCCGAAAGCCGCGTCACTCCTTGATCTTGGTGATCTTCAGCATCTTCATCGCCATCCGTTCATAATACGGCTCGCTGACCCCCTTGCGGATCTTGCTGATGAAATACCACTCGAACGCCAGCTTGGCCCAATGCACCCACCGCCCCTGCGAGGTCCAGTTGACGTTGCGCGGCGGGTTTTGCGGCATCGCCAGAAACGCAGCGCCCCGGTCACCGAAATCCGCCAGACACAGCGCATTCCACGTCGGCTGATGCACCGGCGGCTGCCCTTTGATCACCAAAGGCAGGTTGTGCGCCGTCGCCGTGACCATGCTTTCAATCATGAACCCGGTTTTCGGCACCCCCGTGGGCACCGGCGTGACCACTGGCGGCGCGATGGCGATACACACACCAATACCAAAGATGTTGGGATAGGCCGCGTTGCGCTGATACTCATTGGTCAGAACAAAGCCGCGCGGATTGACCAGCCCCTCGATCCCCATCAGCGCCGGAATTCCCCGGAACGCCGGCAGCATCATCGAATAGCGGAACGGGATGTCGTGCTTTTTCTTCTCGCTGCCGTCCTCGTTCACCTCGGTGACATGCACCATGTTCTCTTCGAACTTGTCCACCTTGGCGTTGCAGATCCACTTGATGTCGCGGTCGCGCAGGATCGATTCCAGCATCCCCTTGGTGTCGCCCACCCCACCAAGCCCCAGATGCCCCACATAGGGCTCCGAGGTGACAAAGGTCATCGGCACCTTGTCGCGGATCTTGCGGCGCCGCAGATCGGTGTCGATCGTCATCGCATATTCATAGGCCGGGCCGAAACAGCTGGCCCCCTGCACTGCCCCCACCACGATCGGGCCGGGGTTGGCGCAAAACTCTTCCCATGTGCTGCCCGACGCTTCGGCATGCTCGATATGACAAACCGATTTGGTGAACTTCTCGGGCCCGAAGCCCTCGATCTCGTCAAACGCCAGATCCGGCCCCGTGGCGATCACCAGATAATCATAGCCCTCCTCGCGCCCGCTTTTCAGCGTGATCACCTGCGTTTTGGGGTCCAGCCCCACCACCGCGTCACAGATGAACTCGATCCCGCGCCGCTGCATCACCGGGGCCAGATCGACCGTGATATCCTTCTTGCTGCGCCAGCCAACACCGGCCCAGGGGTTTGACGGGGTGAACTGGAAATAGGGTTTGTCCGAGATCACCGTGATCTTGTCCCCACTGTCCAAAGACTTCTTCAGCTCATAGGCCTGAATCGCGCCACCAAGACCTGCCCCCAAAATCACAACATGCGCCATGATGTCCCCCTCTCAAGACTGAATGACCAAAACGCCTTGCCAGATGCTAAAACCGGATCGGTCGACGCACCTTGATACAGGTCATCCCGAAAATATCTTTTGCCGCCTGCAATAAGCCTCTGGTTTTTTGCTTTTCATTTGTCGCGCGCCCTGTATAAATCGGCGCCATGATGACTTTGGGCCATATCACGACCACAAAACGCCGCTCCGGCGTGCTGTCGGTTGCTGCCCTAATTCTGCTAAGCCGCCTCTGAGCGTGCCGTAACGGCGCGACCGCTCAGAGGATGTGCCTATTTCGCGCCCCAGGCTTCAGCATGAATAGAAAAAGAGATACCAAATGACCGATAAAGCCAAGCAAGACCGCGTCTTGATCTTCGACACGACGTTGCGGGACGGCGAACAATCGCCCGGCGCCACGATGACCCACGCCGAAAAGCTCGAGATTGCCGAGCTGCTGGATGAAATGGGCGTCGATATCATCGAGGCAGGCTTTCCCATCGCCTCCGAAGGTGACTTCAAAGCCGTCAAGGAAATCGCGCAACGCTCGAACAACTCGGTGATCTGCGGGCTGGCCCGCGCCAGCTTGCAAGATATCGAACGCAGCTGGGAAGCGGTGAAGCACAGCCGCAAACCGCGGATCCACACGTTCATCGGAACCTCGCCGCTGCACCGCGCCATCCCGAACCTGACCATGGATCAGATGGCCGAGCGTATCCACGAAACCGTGACCCACGCCCGTAACCTGTGCGACGATGTGCAATGGTCGCCGATGGATGCCACCCGGACCGAGCATGATTTCCTCTGCCGGGTGATTGAGATCGCGATCAAGGCCGGGGCCACCACCATCAATATCCCCGACACCGTCGGCTACACCGCGCCGCGCGAAAGCGCCGATCTGATCCGCATGCTGATCGAAAAAGTGCCCGGCGCCGACGAGATCATCTTTGCCACCCACTGCCATAACGACCTTGGCATGGCGACCGCCAATTCGCTGGCCGCCGTTGAAGCGGGCGCGCGCCAGATCGAATGCACGATCAACGGTCTGGGTGAGCGCGCGGGCAACACCGCGCTGGAAGAGGTGGTGATGGCGCTGAAAGTGCGCAACGACATCATGCCCTATCAGACCGGTATCGACACCACCAAGATCATGAACCTGTCACGCCGCGTCGCGACGGTTTCGGGCTTTCCGGTGCAGTTCAACAAGGCCATCGTCGGCAAGAACGCGTTCCTGCACGAAAGCGGCATCCATCAGGATGGCGTGCTGAAAAACGTCGAGACCTTCGAGATCATGAAGCCCGAAGACATCGGCCTGTTCGCCAAGAACATCGCCATGGGCAAGCATTCGGGTCGCGCCGCGCTGCGCTCGAAGATGAACGAGTTGGGTTTCGATCTGGCCGCGAACCAGTTGAATGACGTCTTCGTGCGGTTCAAGGCTTTGGCCGACCGCAAGAAAGAGGTCTATGACGACGATCTGATCGCCTTGGTGCAAGATCAGGGCCTGCAAGACGAGGCGGATACGCTTCAGATCAAACGCCTGCGCGTGGTCTGCGGCACCGAAGGCCCGCAAGAGGCCGAACTGACCATGTCGGTCGATGGGGTGGACCACACCATCGATGCCACCGGCGACGGCCCGGTCGATGCGGCATTCAACGCGGTCAAGATGATCTTTCCGCATAAGGCCAAACTGCAGCTGTATCAGGTGCACGCCGTGACCGAAGGCACCGACGCGCAGGCGACTGTGTCGGTCCGGGTCGAGGAAGATGGCCGCATCGCCACCGGCCAGTCGGCAGACACCGATACGGTGGTGGCCAGCGCCCGGGCCTATGTCAACGCGCTGAACCGGCTGATCGTGCGGCGCGAGAAGACCGGCCCCGGCGAGGATCGCAAGGAAATCAACTACAAAGACGTGCATTGAGGCACCAAAAGCCCCGGAAAGGTCCGGGGCTTTTTTCCACCGGGGCATGACCTGATTGAGCGCCTGCGGCGCGCTTGATACGCCCTGCGGGCAGAGGGGGGCGCTGCCCCCGACGTTGAAGCCCTTTGGGTTTCAACATCTCCCCCGGAGTATTTTTATCAGAAAGAAACTCGGGATACCGGGTCAGAATCGGTCCAGCAGGCGGCGCAGATAGTCGCGTTCTTCGTCCGAGCGCTGGCCTTCGCCCGAGCGGCGGCGGATCTCGTCGAGCAGTTCGCGCGCGCGGCGGTAAACATCTTCGCCTTGCAGCTGGCTGTCTTCGCTGCCCACCGCCCCGCCCGATCCGGGTGTGCGCCCCAATGGGTCGCGCTGTTCGGCGCTGGCATTGCCCTGTGCGTCGCCCTGCCCGCCGCGACGGGCGCGCTCGGCCTCGGCCATGGCTTCGCCCAGGCTGCGCATGCCGTCGCGCATCGCCTCCATCGCTTCGGATTGCTGATCGATTGCCTCGGCCAGATTGTCCTGTCGCAGGGCCTCTTCGGCGCCGTTCATCGCGCGGTCGGCGCGTTCCAGCGCCTCGCGCGCGGCCTCGCCGCCCTCGGTGTCGGCACCGGGAAGTTGTCCGCGCTGGCGGTTCAACTGGTCGCGCAGCGCCTGTTGCTGGTCCGCCAGACCGGCCTGCCCTTGTCCCTCGCCCTGCGCCTGACCATCGCCTTGGCCTTCGTGGCTTTGACCGCGCCCCTGGCCACCGTTGCGGCCCTCGTTGCCCTGATTTTCGCCCGCATTGGCTCCGGGGTTGAACTGTTCTTGCAGATCGCGGAACGCGCGATCCGACAGACCCTGCTGATCACGCAGAGTTTCCGATAGCTCCTCCATCGCTTGCGCGCCCGGTGATTTCTGCCCCTCGCCGCCGCCTTGGGTGACGCGCATGTTCTCCATCAGCTGCTGAAGCTCTTGCAGCGCCTGCTGCGCTTCGGCCATGCGGCCCTGCTCCATCAGCTCTTGGATACGGTCCATCATGCGTTGCAGGTCATTCATATCCATCTGCATCGCGTTGTCATTCTGTGCGCTGTCGCGCTCTTCGTCCTGCTGATCCTGTTGCGCCTGCCGCGACAGTTGCCGCAGGTAATCCTGCGTCGCATCGCGCAGCTCTTGCATCAGCTCGGCGATCTCTTCTTCTGACGCGCCGTTTTTCATCGCCTCGCTCAACCGGTCCTGCGCCCGCTGCATCCGCTCCAGTGCGTCGCCGATATCGCCGTCCTCCAGCACCAGCGCCAGATCCCACAGCGCCTGCGCGATCTCATCGCGCTGCGCTTCGCTCAGCCCATAGGCCGTGAACGCCTCCAATCGCCGCAGGATCACCCGCAGCTTCAGATAGGATGTCTCGGAACGGAACAGCCCCTCTTCAGGCCGCCACGAGATCGCGCGCAATACCTGCGCCACGCGCGGCGCATTGGCCCGGCTCCACAGCAGATCGCGGCGCTGCTCGATCACCGCTGCGGCCAGCGGATCAAAGAACCGCCGCGCCGGAAGCGCCATCGGCGCGGGCATCCCGACCCCCTCTTGCGCTGCGGCATCGCGCACCGACAGCTCAAAAATGACCGGCAGATGTGCCCACGGATGTTGCGAGAAATCCTCGATCAGCGCTTCGGTGAACGTGGCCCGACTGCCTGCAATCGGCATCGGCAAAGCCAGCTCGATCGGCGCGCGCGGTTCTGGCTCCAGCGCCAGACCGTAGCGCCGGTCCAGCGCCTCCATATCCAACGAGATCCGCACATTCCCCGACATCACGGCATAATCATCCGATGCCGTGAACGGCAGGCTCATCTGGCCCTCGAACGTCACCTCGGGCGTGCCCGAAACCACCACATCGGGCACCCGGTCCGGCTGAATCGCCACCTGCCATGACCGCCCGCCAACGCCGTTGATTGCCAGCTTACCGCCCTGCGCCACCGTGAAATCCTGCGCCGGGTCCGAGGCTGGCGGCACTTCGCCGATCCGCCCTGATACCGTCTCGGCCAAAGTCAGCGCGCCAACCTCGCCATAAAACCGCAGGGTGATCCGGCTGCCCTGCGGCAACGCCAAAACCTCGCCTTGATCGGCCAGATACAGCACCGGCAACCCGGTATAGCTGGGCGGCTCGATCCAGCCCTCCCATGTCGGGCCCTGCGCCAGCGCCGCCCCGCCAGGGCTGAGCCCCGCCACCGATCCGACGCGCCCGAACGAACTGAACAGCAGCGCCACCGCCAAGCCCAGAACAGCCACATAGCGCAACGCATAAGGATCACGCGAAGCCACCCGCAGATCAGGCCCCACAGCCTGCGCACCGCGCGCCCGTGCCGCCATCCGCGCCTGATGCGCCCGCCACAGCGCGACCGTATCCGCATCGCCCGCGCCGGTCGCCTGCGCGTCCAGAACCGCCTGCAATGGCCGCCCCGGCAGCGTCGCGTCCAGCCGCGCCAATGCCTCGGCCCGGCGCGGCCAGCGGAACCGCACGACCCCGCGCACCGCCGCCCAAACCACCGCCACTGCAAAGAAAACCGCCGTGGCCCAAACCGCCTCGACCGGCAGATGATCCTGCACGCCCAGCATCAACAGTGCCAGCGCCGCAATCAGCACGCTCCACACCGGCCAAAACGCACGCGTGATGCGCTCGGCAATCATGCCAGCCCATGTCAGGCGCAACGGCCTGCGTACCTGTTTCAGAAGCGCGTCCTGCGGTTCAACCATACCTTATCCCGACGGCCAAACGCGGGGATCGCGTCAGAGCCATTCAGGAATGGTATCGCGATTCAGGATTTCGTCAAAGCTCGGACGCGCCCGGATGACGGCGAATTGATGCTCATGCACCAAAACCTCGGGGATCAGCGGCCGCGTGTTATATTCGCTCGCCATCACCGCGCCGTATGCCCCGGCCGAGCGGAACGCCACCAGATCACCGGCCTGTACCGGCGGCATCAAACGCTGCTTGGCAAAAGTATCACCCGATTCGCACACTGGCCCGACAATGTCATAAGGCTGCATCTCGACCGCCGCCTCCGGCTCGACCACCGGCACGATATCGTGATGCGCGTCATACATCGCCGGACGGATCAGATCGTTCATCGCCCCGTCAAGGATCAGAAAATCCCGCCCCTCACCGGATTTCACATAAATCACTTTGCTAACCATGATCCCGGCATTGCCCGCAATCAACCGCCCCGGCTCGATCTCGATCTCGCAGCCCAGATGCCCGACCTCTTCGCGGATCACTTGCCCCCAAGCCAAAGGCAACGGCGGCGCCTCGTTCGAGCGCGCATAAGGAATGCCCAAACCGCCGCCCAGATCCAGACGCCGGATATCATGCCCGTCCGCGCGCAAAGCCTCCGTCAGCTCGGCAACCTTGCGATAAGCCATGCGGAACGGCGCCAGATCGGTCAGCTGACTGCCGATATGCACGTCGATCCCGATCACCTCCAACCCCGGCAGGCTGGCGGCATGAGCATAGACCTCGCGCGCGCGCGCAATCGGAATGCCGAACTTGTTTTCGCTCTTGCCCGTGGCAATCTTGGCATGGGTCTTGGCATCGACATCCGGGTTCACGCGCACCGTGATCGGCGCCCGCAGCCCCAGCGACAACGCCACCTCGTTCAGCACCGCCATCTCCGGCTCGCTTTCGACGTTGAATTGCCGAATGCCGCCTTCCAGCGCCATCCGCATCTCGTCGCGCGTCTTCCCCACACCGGAAAACACGATCCTCTCGCCCGGAACACCCGCCGCCTTCGCCCGCGTGTATTCCCCGCCCGAAACCACATCCATCCCAGCGCCCAACCGCGCCAGCGTGGTCAGGATCGCCTGATTGCTGGCGGCTTTCATAGCGTAGCATACCATGTGATCCAGCCCCGCCAAGGCCTCCTCAAACAGCTGAAAATGCCGCGTCAGCGTCGCTGAGGAATAACAGTAAAATGGCGTGCCCACTGCGGCGGCGATCTCGGCCACCGGTACATCCTCGGCAAACAACTCGCCGTCCCGATACAGAAAATGATCCATGCGCGCGCCCTTCCTTGTTCCGCAGCCTCATATCAGACTCGCGGCCCGATTCAATTCGCTATTCCCAAGTGGAGCGCCTTGCAGGCGCGCAGTTTGTCTCGCGAATTTGCCTCCGCCAAATTCTCTCCGGTCTGTTCGCCTTCGGCGAGAGTATTTTTCTCAGAAAGAAACACAGTTGGCTTCTTTCTGATGCAAATACTCGGGGGGGAGTCGTCAGACGACGGGGGCAGCCCCCCAATCCCGCCCGAAGGGCTAAACCTGCGCGCCTGCAAGGCGCACTATTGGATGAACCGAAAGTCAGACTGACCGTGTCCGCGCAAACGGGTACAGCGACAGGATCAGAAGCTGACCCCGAATGTCGCCTCACCCGACACCGTAACCCCGTTTGCGGGTTTGTCACCGGGCGTTTCCGGCTCTCCATCCGCGCCGCAAGCGGCCAGAAACGCCAGCAGTATCATCGCCGTAATTCGCGTCATCCCAGTACCTCTTTCCAGCGCGTAATCTGCGCCCGCACCTGCACTGGTGCTGTGCCCCCATAAGAGACCCGCGAGGCCACAGAATTATCGACACCCAGCACATCAAACACCGCGGCGGTGATTCCGGCATGGACTGCCTGCATATCGTCCAGCGACAGCTCCGGCAGGTCACATCCCTTACCCTCAGCCAATGCCACCAGCGACCCGGTCACGTGATGCGCGTCACGGAACGGCAGGTTCAGCGCCCGCACCAGCCAATCCGCCAGATCGGTTGCCGTCGAAAACCCGCTGCCCGCCGCCTCAGCCAGCGCCGGACGGTTGGCGGTCATATCGCCCACCATCCCCGCCATTGCCGCCAGCGCCAGCATCAGGTTGTCCGCCGCATCAAACACCTGTTCCTTGTCTTCCTGCATGTCCTTGGAATAGGCCAGCGGCAGCCCCTTCATCACCGTCATCAACGCCACATTCGCCCCGAAGATCCGCCCGATCTTGGCCCGGATCAGCTCGGCCGCATCCGGGTTGCGCTTCTGCGGCATGATCGACGATCCTGTCGACCACTTGTCCGACATCTTCACAAACCGGAACTGCGCGCTCGACCAGATCACCAGCTCCTCGGCAAACCGGCTCAGATGCATCGCGCAAATACTGGCACAGCTCAGGAACTCCAGCGCGAAATCCCGGTCCGCCACCGCATCCAGCGAGTTCGCTGCAGGCCGGTCAAATCCCAACGCCTCGGCGGTCATATGCCGGTTGATCGGAAACGATGTCCCCGCCAGCGCCGCCGCCCCCAAAGGCGATTCATTCATTCGCGCCCGCGCATCGCGGAACCGCGACAGATCCCGCCCCAGCATCTCGACATAAGCCATCATGTGATGCCCCCAGGTCACCGGCTGCGCCACCTGCAAATGGGTGAAGCCCGGCATCACCCAATCGGCCCCGGCCTCGGCCTGACCCAGCAACGCCCGCATCAGTGCCTCGATCCCGCTGATCGCGGCATCCATCTGGTCCCGCACCCACAGCTTGAAATCCGTCGCCACCTGGTCGTTGCGCGACCGCGCCGTGTGCAACCGCCCCGCCGGTTCGCCAATCAAATCCTTCAGCCGCGCCTCGACATTCATATGAATGTCCTCAAGCGCCGTGGAAAATTCAAATGTTCCACCCTCGATCTCTGACAAGACCGTGAGCAGCCCTTCCCGAATGGCTGCAGCATCGCTATCACTCACAATGCCCGTCGCTGCCAACATCGCGGCATGGGCCCTTGACCCGGCGATATCCTGCGCCGCCATCCGCTGGTCATACCCGATCGAGGCATTGATCGCCTCCATGATCGCGTCCGGCCCGGCGGCAAAGCGGCCGCCCCACATCTGGTTCGAGGATTTGTCGCTCATTCGTTCGCCCCTTGGGAGGTAATATGCTGAAACCTGTTTCGCTCGTCCTTTATACGGCTCTGGCCCTTGGTGCAAATGTTGGCCACGCCGAGACCACCACTCTGGATGCCCTGCGCACCGAAGATATGAAAAAGCTGAACCTGCACAGCACCCCCACCGCCGCCGCCGAAACCCCCTTCCTGACCGAGGGCGGAACTCAGGCCCGTCTGTCAGACTACAAAGGCAAATATGTGCTGGTGAATTTCTGGGCCACATGGTGCGCACCCTGCCGTCAGGAAATGCCCTCGCTCGCAGCCCTGCAAGCCGAACTGGGCGGCGACTCGTTCGAGGTTGTCACCATCGCCACCGGTCGCAATCCACCCCCCGCGATGAAGAAATTCTTCGCCGAGGCCGGTGTCACCAACCTGCCGCTGAACCGCGACCCCAAACAGGCGCTGGCCCGGTCCATGGCCGTGCTTGGCCTGCCCGTGTCAGTGATCCTCAATCCCGAGGGGCAGGAAATCGGCCGCCTGCTCGGCGATGCCGACTGGCACAGCGACAGCGCCCGCGCCCTGATCGGCGCCCTCATCACGCAGGACTGATCGGTCATACCGGCCTACCGGCCCACGCACACTCCGGCTTCTTTCTGATCCAAATACTCAAAATCCCGGACGTGCAAATCGGCGCGGGCGCTGCTGTCCGGCGCTCCGACTGCCCCCCGCCGATATGCATGGGATGTGCATGTGCTGTGCATGCGTTTCATACCGCAGTTTCCGGCGGGTCCTGCAACTTCGCCACGCCCCCGTGACAGGGGCAACCCACCAGATGATCATTCACCAACCCGCACGCCTGCATAAAGGCATAGACAATTGTCGGGCCGCAAAATTTGAATCCTTCCTTCTTCAAATCCTTCGAAAGTTGAACAGAGATTTCTGTTTGCCCCGGCACCTCCGCCAAACTGTTCCGCCGGTTCTGAACGGGCCTGCCGCCGACGTAATTCCACACGAACCGGTCAAACCCTTCGCGCTGCTCGATCCGCTGCCAGGCGCGGGCATTTCCGATCGTCGCCTCGATCTTGCCACGGTGGCGGATGATCCCCGGATTACCCAGCAACCGCTGCACCTCTGCCTCGCCCCAGCTCGCAATCACATTCGGATCAAACCCCTGAAAAGCCTCACGAAAAGCATCGCGTTTTTTCAAGATAGTGATCCAGCTCAGCCCGGCCTGAAACCCGTCCAGAATCAGCTTTTCCCACAGCGCCCGGCTGTCCCATTCCGGCACGCCCCATTCGGTATCGTGATACTCGACATAGATCGGTTCAGACCCGGCCCAGCCACATCTTTCCCCCATATCCTCGCCCCCTTTTTCGCATTCAATCCGATTTAGCGAAAATTGGAACAAAATGCGAATATTAATCCCTCATTAGGAGATGCGGCGCCAATGTGGCCACAGGTTTTGATCGGAGAGTCGCATGGCACCGCGAAAAATGGGCAAATGGGCAGATATTCCCGCGGGGCAGGACAGCCCGCTGAACTTCGCGGTTTCCTCCCGCGATGCCAGCACCCTTGACATGGTGCGCGCCGCCCTGAAGCACCGGCAAGTTACGCTTGCATTTCAACCTGTTATACAGTCGCAGCGCCCCGATCAGCCCGCCTTCTATGAAGGGCTGATCCGGGTGTTGGACGAAACCGGCCGCATAATCCCCGCCAAGGATTTCATTGATGTGATCGAAACAACTGAAACCGGTCGGATCATTGATTGCCTCTCGCTGGAAATGGGTCTGCGCACTCTGGCGCGCGAACCGTCGATCAGGCTCGCCATCAACATGTCCGCCCGTTCCATCGGCTATCCCCGCTGGATGCAAAGCCTCAAAAAAGGCCTGAAACATGACCCGACCGTGGCCGAGCGGCTGATCCTTGAAATCACCGAAAGCTCGGCCATGATGGTCCCCGAACTGGTGGTCAATTTCATGTCCGACCTGCAACGCAAGGGAATCACCTTTGCCCTTGATGATTTCGGCGCCGGTTTCACCTCTTTCCGCTATCTGCGCGACTTCTATTTCGACATTCTCAAGATCGACGGGCAGTTCATTCACAATATCCACGCCGACCCCGACAATCAGGTCTTGACCCGCGCATTGATCGCCATCGCCCGGCAATTCGACATGTTCACCGTGGCCGAAAAAGTGGAAACCGCCGAAGATGCGCAATGGCTCTCCGCCGCCGGGGTCGACTGCCTGCAGGGCTTCCTGTTTGGCGCCCCCAGCATTCACGCCCCGTGGAAAAGCGGCGCCCCCGGCAGCCCCCACAGCCAGACAGCCTAGCGCAAAATGCGGCAACGTGGCGTTTCCTCGCAGTTGCCGCGGCGCAGCGTTTCCTTTATGACGTGACGGAAGGAGGGAAGCCTTGGCCAGCATCTGCACGCCCCGGCGTACCCTGCCCCCAAAATTGGTGGAGGATTGACATGACCAATGTTGTTATCGCCTCGGCGGCCCGGACTGCGGTTGGCTCGTTCAGCGGCGCTTTTTCAAACACACCCGCGCATGATCTTGGCGCAGCTGTACTTGAGGCCGTCGTCGCCCGCGCCGGGATCGACAAATCCGAAGTATCGGAAACGATCCTCGGTCAGGTTCTGACCGCAGGTCAGGGCCAGAACCCGGCCCGTCAGGCCCATATCAATGCTGGTTTGCCCAAGGAAAGCGCCGCTTGGTCGATCAATCAGGTCTGCGGATCTGGCCTGCGCACCGTGGCTTTGGCCGCACAGCATATCCAACTGGGCGACGCGGCAATCATTGCGGCGGGTGGTCAGGAAAACATGACCCTCAGCCCCCACGCCGCTTACCTGCGCGCGGGCGTGAAAATGGGCGATGTCTCTTATATCGACACCATGATTCGCGACGGTCTTTGGGATGCCTTCAACGGCTATCACATGGGTCAAACCGCTGAAAACGTTGCAAACCAGTGGCAGATTTCTCGCGATATGCAGGATGAATTCGCCGTTGCCTCGCAAAATAAGGCCGAGGCCGCGCTGAAAGCCGGCAGGTTCGACGACGAAGTGATCGCCTTCACCATCAAAACCCGCAAGGGCGACATCATCGTCAACAAAGACGAATACATCCGCATGGGTGCCACGATGGAAGCGATGCAGAAACTGCGCCCGGCCTTCGTCAAAGACGGCTCTGTCACGGCGGCCAACGCATCAGGCATCAACGATGGCGCGGCCGCTGTCCTGCTGATGAGCGCGGACGACGCTGAAAAGCGCGGGATCGAGCCGCTGGCCCGTATCGCCAGCTATGCCACCGCCGGTCTGGACCCGTCGATCATGGGCGTCGGCCCGATCTATGCATCGCGCAAGGCGCTGGACAAGGCCGGTTGGTCGGTCAGCGATCTGGATCTGGTCGAAGCCAACGAAGCCTTTGCCGCGCAGGCCTGCGCCGTGAACAAGGACATGGGCTGGGATCCGGCGATCGTCAACGTCAACGGCGGCGCCATCGCCATCGGTCACCCCATCGGCGCATCCGGCTGCCGCATCCTGAACACGCTTCTGTTCGAAATGAAGCGCCGCGATGCCAAAAAAGGCTTGGCCACGCTGTGCATCGGCGGCGGCATGGGCGTTGCGATGTGCGTCGAGCGTCCGTGAGTTTCGCTGTGCCCATTACAGACAAAATGAAGGGGCGCCAATTGGTGCCCCTTTCTTTTGCGACCACGGCTCGGGCACAAAGACCTTCTGAAATCTGAAATTTCATCGCGCAATAATATTGCGCATTTTTGCCAATCAAAGTAACAGAGTTACCAACGCATATCGCCAGACTGGAGGAACCCATGGCAAGAACAGCACTCGTTACCGGCGGCTCACGCGGAATCGGCGCGGCCATTTCGCACGCGCTGAAAGACGCGGGCTATACCGTCGCCGCTACCTACGCGGGCAACGACGAAGCCGCAGCCAAATTCACCGAAGAAACCGGCATCAAAACCTATAAGTGGAACGTCGCCGATTATGACGAATGCACCGCCGGCATCGCCGCAGTCGAGGCTGACCTGGGCCCGATCGATGTGTTGGTCAACAACGCCGGCATCACCCGCGATGCCCCGTTCCACAAAATGACCAAGGACCAGTGGGATCAGGTGATCGGCACCAACCTGACCGGCGTGTTCAACATGACGCACCCGATCTGGCCGGGCATGCGCGAGCGTAAATTTGGCCGCGTGATCATCATCTCGTCGATCAATGGCCAGAAGGGTCAGTTCGCTCAGGTGAACTATGCCGCCTCGAAGGCAGGCGATCTGGGCATCGTGAAATCACTGGCACAGGAAGGCGCGCGTTTTGGCATCACTGCCAACGCAATCTGCCCCGGCTATATCGCAACAGATATGGTCATGGCCGTGCCGGAAAAAGTCCGCGAATCGATCATCGCTCAGATCCCGACCGGTCGCCTGGGCGAGCCCGAAGAGATCGCGCGCTGCGTGGTGTTTCTGGCGTCCGACGATGCGGGCTTCATCAACGGCTCGACCATCTCGGCCAACGGTGGTCAGTTCTTCGTCTGATCTGGCGCGACACCCCGTCACGACACACGGAATTGCCCCCTGCTCAACGCGGGGGGCTTTTTTATCAGAACCACACCCCCGCCCGGTTTGGGCAGGGGTGGTCTGTCGCATCGCGAAGGACCGGCGGGCAAGCCTGCGGTCAGTGCGACGCTCTCCGCGGATGCAGGATACGGGCCAGACCGCGCATGAACTGCGCGCCCCGCGCCTGATGGGCGGAGCGAAAGGCATCACGGGTGCGGGCGCTTGCGGTATATTCAAACATCGTTGCCTCCTCTGACATTAGCATTTTTTGACTGTCCCGATCATGCCCTCACACCGTTCAACGCACAAACGAGACTTTTCATCCCTTCGGTTTAGTTTTACTTAAGTGATTATGTCTGACCGCCTTCCCCCACTCACCGCCCTGCGCGCCTTTGAGGCCGCCGCACGACACATGTCGTTTTCAAAGGCTGCGGATGAATTGAATGTCACCCCTGCCGCCCTGTCGTTTCAGATCAAAGCGTTGGAAGAGCACTTGGGCCAGCCGCTGTTCAACCGGCTCAACCGCGCCGTGACCCTGACCGAGGCGGGCCGCACCCTGGCCCCCGGCACGACAACAGGGTTCGAGGCCCTGACAACCGCGTGGCGCAGAACCCGCCGTCTGGGGCAACATCAGCGCCTGACGATAACGGCCGGGCCGGCCTTCACCGCAAAATTTCTTGCGCCGCGCATGTATGATTTCGCTCGCGCCCACCCGGATGTGGAACTGCGGTTCGCCGCCTCACTCTCGATGGCCGACCTTGAGCGTGACGATGTCGATATCGCCATCCGCTTTGCCCCGACCCCGCCGGATGGGGCCTATTCCGAACTTCTGTACCGGGAATGGATGACGCCGATGATGACCCCGGCGCTGGCGCGCGACTATCCCCGGCCCGCGGATCTGTGCCACGCGCCGCTGCTGCACCAAGACTATCTGACCATGACCCACCGCCGCACCATCAGCTGGACCACGTGGTTCAAGGCTGCAGGCTTGCCGCCCCCACCCGAGGGCGGGGCACGGTTCACCCAAGCCGATCACGCTGTCGACACTGCCATCGCGGGCGGTGGCGTCGTGCTGGGCCGCGCGTCGATTGCGTATCAAGCGCTCGACACCGGGCAATTGGTCGCGCCGTTTGACCCCGCCATCATGACGGTGGGCAGCTATTGGGCTATCTGTCGCGAGGCCGACCGTGAGCGGCCCCATATTGCCGCATTTTTCGATTGGATTCGCGGCGAGATTGCGCAGCTATGCGTACACGCAGAAAACCGGCGATTCGCCGAGCCGGAGAGATAATATGACAAACCGCGCCACAATGATCGGTTTCGTGGCTGTGCTGCTTTGGGCGCTTCTGGCGCTGTTGACGGTCGGCACCGCCCCCACCCCACCGCTTCTGCTGAACGCCATCTGCTTTGGGATTGGTGGAACGCTGGGCCTGATCTGGACCGCAGCCACCGGCGGGCTTTCCCGCCTAAGGTCCGTGCCGCTCAAGGTCTATGCCTTTGGCACCATTGGGCTGTTTGGCTATCACGCGCTATATTTCAGCGCCCTTCGCATGGCCCCCGCCGCGCAGGCTGGGCTGATCGCCTATCTCTGGCCGCTTCTGATCGTGCTGTTCTCGGGCGCGCTACCGGGTGAAAGGCTGAAGCCCGGCCATCTTGTTGGGGCCGTCATCGGATTTCTCGGCGCGGCGCTGATTATTCAGGGCGGCGGCGCCGGTTTCGATGCACAGGCTTTGCCCGGCTATCTTCTGGCGCTGGCCTGCGCGTTGACTTGGGCCAGCTATTCCGTGCTGTCACGGCTGGTGGGCAATGCCCCCACCGAATCAGTTGCCATCTTCTGCGTCGCAACCGCGATCCTGTCAGGCCTTCTGCATCTGGGGCTGGAAGAAACGGTATGGCCACAAACACCTGTGGCCTGGGGCTCTGCCATCGCGCTTGGGCTTGGCCCGGTCGGGCTGGCGTTTTACGTCTGGGATATCGGGGTGAAACACGGCGATATTCAACTTCTGGGTGTGGCGTCCTACGCGGCCCCACTGTTGTCTACGCTCGTTCTGGTTGCTACTGGAATTGCTCAACCCAGCTGGACACTTGGCGTCGCAGCGATCTTGATCACCGGCGGCGCAGCCCTTGCCGCGCGCGCCAGCCTAACGCCCTAGCGTCAGTGCATCGTTGCCGTAAGTCGTTCAATCTCTTCTTTAAGTCGAAGCTTCTTTCTCTTCATATCGGCGATTTCGATATCGCTGCTGCCGGGGGCGCGTTGCGCAACCTCGACACGCTGCGAGAGGGACAAGTGTTTCTTCTTCAGTTCCTCGACACGCGAACTCAAGTTCATAGGCATACTCCTCTCTGTAAAAGCTATGTAACAACTCCATCACAACTTTTACCGTCTGTCACGCCGCACCTGCAGCATATGGCAAACAAATGCTTACCTGGATCAAGCTCAGAGCGGAAAATTCAATGCCGCCGCGTTGCGCAGCACATCGCGAATATGCGGCGTATAGCTTTCGCGGTCACCGTCATGCGCCGCGCCCTCATGCATCAACACACCCGAGTGCAGACGGAATGCCCCCCGCCCGCCTTTGCGCCCGCGTATCAGAATCAGCTGCGGGTCGCGCCCCGCGCGCGGGATGAGCGGCAACACCTGAACCGAGCCAAGCCCCGCCACCATCGCTGCCAGCAACTCCGGCAGGCGCTCGGACCGGTGGATGAAACTGACATACCCGCGCGGCGCCGTGCGCCGGATCGCCGCCGCAACCCACAGTGGCAGCGCCGTATCCTCGCCCATCGCGGTCTCGCGGCCCGTATCACGCGCGGCCACACTGGCCTCGCGCCGGAAATAGGGTGGATTGGCGATAACGTGATCGAACTGCCGCTGCCGCAGCGGCGCGGGCATCGCGCTCAGGTCACCGGTGAACACGTCCATCTCCAGCCCCGCCTCGACCACGTTCCTCTGCGCCAGCACGGCATAGTCAGGCTGCAATTCTAGCCCCGCCAGCAGCAGCCCCGGCACCCGCGCCGCAAGGCAAAGCGACGCAACCCCAACCCCACAGCCCAATTCCAGCACGCTCTGCCCCGCCTGCGCCGGAACCGACGCCGCCAGCAGCACCGGGTCCACCCCCGCGCGATACCCCAGCACGGGCTGCCACACCTGCACCCGACCGCTCAGAAACGCATCGCGCGACAGCTCAGCCATCCAACGCGATCCCATTGTCGCGCATCACCCGCTCGGCGCGGACGTGATCGCCGTCGCGCACCATCAGGCGGCGCGGGAAAATCCCGATCCCACCTT
The DNA here is from genome assembly GCF_900110775.1 of Thalassovita taeanensis. Lineage (GTDB taxonomy): Bacteria > Pseudomonadota > Alphaproteobacteria > Rhodobacterales > Rhodobacteraceae > Litorimicrobium > Litorimicrobium taeanense. Next base: position 227,587 of record NZ_FOEP01000002.1, read on the forward strand.
CTAGGACGCTCATATTTACGTCCATTTCAAAGCAGTCTATACCCTCGCCCTGAAGCAGCGCCTTCGCAAAGGCGATCGAGGTGGGGTCGGTTGTGCGCAATAGCTGTTTCATATTGGGGAATTAAGGGCATGGTGGCGACTTTGTCGAGCCGTGTGACGTGACAGTGATGAGCCTTGACCAAACAGCGACCAAACCGCACGAGCAACTGGCCACCCATCTGGGCGGCGGAATGGAGGCGGTCAACACTCTGATTCGCACCCGAATGGCTTCGGAACACGCCCCGCGCATCCCCGAAGTTACCGCCCACCTGGTCGAAGCCGGCGGCAAACGTCTGCGCCCGATGCTGACCCTCGCCGCCGCTGAACTGTGCGGCTATGATGGCCCGTATCACGTCAATCTCGCCGCCGCGGTCGAGTTTATTCACACCGCCACGCTGCTGCACGATGACGTCGTCGATGAAAGCGGGCAACGTCGCGGTCGCCCCACCGCCAACCTGCTGTGGGACAATAAATCCAGCGTTCTGGTCGGCGACTACCTGCTGTCTCGCAGCTTCCAGCTGATGGTCGAAACCGGCAACCTGCGTGTGCTCGACATCCTCGCCAATGCGTCCGCCACGATTGCCGAAGGCGAAGTACTGCAACTCACCGCCTCCCAAGACCTGCGCACCAACGAGGCGATCTATCTGCAAATCGTCCGTGGCAAAACTGCGGCCCTGTTCTCGGCGGCCACCCAAGTCGGCGGTGTTATCGCCACCGCCCCCGAGGATCAGGTGCAGGCCCTCTTCGACTATGGCGACGCGCTTGGCATCGCCTTCCAGATCGTCGACGACCTGCTCGACTATCAGGGTGACAGCAACGCCACCGGCAAAAACGTCGGCGATGATTTCCGCGAACGCAAACTGACCCTGCCGGTGATCAAAGCCATTGCCGCCGCCTCCCCCGAAGAGCGCGCATTCTGGCAGCGCACCATCGAAAAAGGCAGACAAGAAGACGGCGATCTGGACCACGCCCAGTCCCTGCTCCGCAAACATGACACGCTCGCGGCAACGCGCACAGATGCGCTTGCCTGGGCTGACAAAGCCAAAACCGCAATGCGCTGCCTGCCGGAACACCCCCTGCGCCAGATGCTGATCGATCTGGCAGACTACGTCGTCGCCAGGGTCAACTAAGGCACTCTGCCCCCGGCTTCTTTCTGAGGAAAATACTCAAATCCCAACGCCACAGCCGGGCACATCGCTCACCGCAGCGCCACCGCCCGAACCCACCAGCCCGGCCGGTTCAGCCCTGCTGCGGCCTGTTGCGCCTGCTCTGCATCGGCAAACAGCCCGAAACACGTCGCCCCCGAGCCTGACATCCGCGCCAGAAGGCACCCCGCCTGCGCCGCAATTGCATCCAAAGCCGTCCCAATCACCGGCTGTACCGCGCGCGCCGGGGCCTCCAGATCATTGCGCTGCTGCGCCAGCCACGTCACCAGCCCCGGCAAATCCACCCCGACCGGCAGCTGCGTCATCGGCGGGTTATCCTTGCGCGCCAACCCCTTGAACACTGCCCCCGTGGGGACCTCGACACCGGGATTGACCAGAACCGCGGCGATTTCGGGCAGGTCCGTCACCGCCTCAACCTGCTCGCCAATGCCGCGCATCATCGCTGCCTGCGCCAGCAGGCACACCGGCACATCTGCCCCCAACGCAAGCCCCTGATCCGGCACAGGCCGGCCGGTCATCCCGGACAATGCACGCAAAACCGCTGCGGCATCCGATGACCCGCCACCAATGCCTGCCGCTGAGGGTAAATGCTTCTCCAGCTGTATCTCCGCCTGCGCGCCCATCAACGCCGCCGCGCGCAGCACAAGGTTCTCCGGCCCCGTCGGCACCCCCGCAGCCATCGGCCCGGTCACGCTCAGATCAGGCTCCTGCGCCATGCGCAGCCACAGCCGATCGCCGATATCGGCAAACACCACCAGCGAGTCCAACAAGTGATACCCGTCCGCCCGCTGGCCGGTGACATGCAGGGTCAGGTTGATCTTCGCCGACGCGAAGACCTCAGTTCCGGTCATCCGCCACCTTCAGCGGCGGCTCGCCATATTGCACCAAGACCGCATCCAGCCCGATCTCCAGCTTGGCCCTGATCCGGTCCGGGTCCACCTCGCCCGACGCATTCTCGTCGTCCACAAACGACAGCGCCCGACGCCACTGGAACTCGGCCTCGCGCTTGCGCCCAACGGCCCACAGCACATCGCCCAGATGGTCGTTGACCACCGGATCGACCGGCATCAGCTCGGCTGCGCGCTCCATATGCCCGACAGCCTCGTCATACCGGCCCAGCCGGTACAGAACCCAGCCCAGCGAATCGATGATATAACCGCTGTCAGGATTGCCCGCCGCAGCGCGCTCGATCATCGCCAGCGCCTCGTCCAGCTTGACCTTTTGCTCGACCATCGAATAGCCCAGATAGTTCAGCACCTGCGGCTGATCCGGGTTCAACTCCAGCGCCATTCGGAAATCCGCCTCGGCTGCGGGCCATTCGTTCAGCCGCTCATGGCTGATCGCACGCGCATAATAGATGAACCACTGTTCGTTCTCGGGCTTTTCATACAGCCCCAGCGCCCGATCATAGGCCCCCACCGCCGCATCATAGCGCTTCAGCTGCCGCATCAGATCGCCCAGCGTCACGTGCACGACCGGCAGGTCCCCATGGGTTTTCGCCAGCGATTCCAAGACCGTCACAGCCTCGTCCACCCGGTCTGACCGACGCAACGCCTCGGCCCGGCCCAGTTCAGCCGCATGGAAGGCAGCACTATCGCTCGGCACCCGCTGATAGGCCTCAACCGCCAGATCAAACCGCTCCAGATCGTCCAGAAGGCTGGCACTCAGCAGAACGGCGTCCGTATGATCGGGGCGAAGATATTCGGCAACGCGGGCATACAGCAGCGTGTAATCCGCCCCGGCCTCGCTGTTCAGGGCTGCTGCCACCGAATAAAACACCTCGGCCACACCGTCCTGCGGGCCGCGCATCATCGTGAACGGCAACGTCTTACCGCCCGCCAACGACGCCCGCAAAGCGCGCAAACCCGGATCCAGCTCGGACCCGAACAGCGCATCCACCAACGCAATCGCCTCGTCGCCACGCTCAAGCTGGCTCAGCATTTCAATCCGCGCAATCGCCCCGCGGCGGGTCATTTGCAGCGGCCCGCCAGCGTTTTCAGCGAAAATCGCCTCGGCCCCTTCAAAATCACCCACCGTCGCCAGCGCCAGCGCCTTGTGATACAGCGCAAAACCCGACAGGCCCCGCTCGTTGGCCACAGTGTCGAACGACTCCAGCGCGCCCGACACGTCGCCCTGCCCCATCTGCGCCCAGGCCCCGGCAAGCCCATCCACCAACGGGCCAACACCGTGGTCACTCAGGATACGCTCCAGCACTGCCGCATATTTTCCGCTGGCGACCTCATCGGCCATCAGCACCATTTGCGCCACCTGACTGCGCAGCCCATCGGCTTCGATCTTGCGTGCAATGGGAATCGCCCGCGACAATTGCCCCAACGACAGCTGCGACAGCGTCGCTGCCTCCAGCAGTTGCGGATTGCCCGGATCACGCGCCAGCGCGCGGGTGTAATACTCGGAGGCGGCCTGATAATCGGCCGTCATCCCGGCCTGACGCGCCGCCAGATAGGCTCCGGCAATGCCCTGCGCCTGTGCGCTTGGCGCCGCGACCGCTCCAACGGCCACGCAAAGTGCCAGCCCCAATATCCTGTTGCGCATGTGTGCAGCCTCTCTTGCCCGCGTTCTTTGCCATGTAACCTAGCGTTCCCGCCAGCAAACGCAATGTCAGGCGGCAAAACATCGCCGCTCGATTGCAAAGCAAAAGGGGCCGCACGTTTTCCGTGCGACCCCATATGATACTGATGCAATCGCGACCGCGTTGCGGGCGTTACATGTTGGGATAATTCGGCCCGTCGCCACCCTGCGGGGTGACCCAGTTGATGTTCTGGCTGGGGTCCTTGATATCGCAGGTCTTGCAATGCACGCAGTTCTGGAAGTTGATCACGAACCGCGGGTCCTTGCCCTCTTCGCGCACCACCTCATAAACGCCAGCCGGGCAATAGCGCTGCGCCGGTTCGTCAAACTTCGGCAGGTTGACCCCGATCGGCACCGACGAATCTTTCAGCTGCAAATGGCATGGCTGATTTTCTTCGTGATTGGTCATGCTGAAGGACACGTTTGTCAGCCTGTCAAAGCTCAGCTTACCATCGGGCTTCGGATACTCGATAACCTTATAATCCGCCGCCAGCCCGGTCGCTGCGGCATCGGTCTTGCCATGTTTCAGCGTGCCCAGCAACGAGAACCCAAAGGTGTTGGTCCACATGTCGAACCCGCCAACCGCAAGGCTGGGCATCAGGCCAAACTTCGACCACAGCGGTTTGACATTGCGCACCTTTTTCAGGTCCTTGCCAATGGCGCCACCGCGCACATCCGCCTCGTAATCCGGCAGCTCATCGCCGCTGCGCCCGGCCTGAATCGCCGCAAACGCCGCCTCGGCCGCCGCCTTGCCCGACAGCATCGCATTATGGTTGCCCTTGATGCGCGGCACGTTGACCATGCCCACCGAACAGCCCAGCAACGCACCGCCCGGGAAAGTCATCTTTGGCATTGACTGAATCCCACCCTCGGAAATCGCCCGCGCGCCATAGGCCACGCGCTTGCCGCCTTCCAGCAGCTTGGCAACCATCGGGTGGTGCTTGAACCGCTGGAATTCCATATACGGGAACAGATGCGGGTTTTTATAGTTCAAATGAACCACAAACCCGATGAAAATCTGATTGTTTTCCATGTGATAGATGAAAGACCCGCCCCCGGCATTGCCGCCCAAAGGCCAGCCCATCGTGTGCGAAACCGTGCCCTCGCTGTGCTTGGCGGGGTCGATTTCCCAGATCTCTTTCATGCCAAGGCCGAATTTCTGCGGCTCTTTCCCGGCACTCAGGTCGTACTTGGCGATCACTTCCTTGGACAGCGACCCGCGCACCCCCTCGGACAGGAACACATATTTGCCAAGCAGCTCCATCCCCGGCTCATACCCATCGCCGGGCGTGCCATCGGGGTTCTTGCCGAACTCGCCGGCCACAACGCCCTTAACTTCGCCATTCTCGCCATAGATCAGTTCCGAACACGACATGCCGGGGAAAATCTCAACGCCCAGCTCTTCGGCCTGCTCGGCCATCCAGCGACAGACATTCGCCATCGACACGATGTAATTGCCGTGGTTGTTCATCAGCGGCGGCATCGGCCAGTTCGGCACCCGAAGCTTGCCGGCCTCGCCCAGAACATAGAAGTTGTCTTTCTTCACCGGCACGTTCAGCGGCGCGCCTTTTTCTTTCCAATCGGGCATCAATGCGTCAAGCCCGCAGGGGTCCAGAACCGCGCCCGACAGAATATGCGCGCCCACTTCCGAGCCCTTCTCCAGAACAACAACGTTCACGTCAGCATCCAGTTGCTTCAGGCGGATCGCCGCAGACAGGCCGGCCGGGCCAGCCCCCACGATGACCACATCATATTCCATTGCTTCCCGTTCAACCAACATGGGTGGCCCTCCTCTGGATCACGTACGTAAGATAATTTCGTCAGTGGTTACCGCGCTGCAGCATTGCACGTCAATCACAACACAGCGTAAAAACACACTCTTGCAAGGCTCAATCGCCCGTGTCTGGCGCATCGCCCATAAGATAACGCGGCCCCGGCCCCTTGCGATGGGCCGCGTCCGCATGGTTATAAAGCGAACATTTGGGCAAGGACAAGCACCCGCATCCGATACAGCCATCCAGATCATCGCGCAGCTTTTCCAACGTGGTGATCCGCGCATCCAGCGCCGCGCGGAACTGCTGCGATATCCGCGCCCAATCTGCGGGGGTCGGTGTCCGCCCATCAGGCAGCCGGTCCAGCTCTTTGCGGATCTCGGCGATGGAAAAACCGAACTTCTGCGCGATCATCACGAAGGACAGCCGCCGAATATCTGATCGCTGAAACCGCCGCTGTCCGCCCGCATTGCGCCAGGCTTTGACCAACCCCTGCGCCTCGTAATACCGGATTGCCGACACCGCCAGCCCCGTCCGTTCAGACAACGCCCCGATTGGCAGGCCAGAAGATGCGCGTAACTGATTGTTATTGCTCACTTCAAAATCCTTGACCTAAAGTTAGGTTTAGAAACTACCCTGAACCCACATTCCAATTCAACTGCAAAGGACACATCATGCAGGCGCAACTTGAACATGCCAACTTCACCGTCTCTGACCCGCAGGCCACCGCCGCCTGGCTGTGCGAAATTTTCGGCTGGCACATCCGTTGGCAAGGCCCGGCGATGCAGACCGGGCACACCGTACATGTGGGCACCGACAGCGGCTATCTGGCCCTGTTCAGCCCCGGCACCCCTGACGCAGGCGCGCAATCCAGTTATCAAACCGTGGGCGGGCTGAACCATGTGGCCGTCACCGTGCCCGACCTGACCGAGGCCGAAGCACGCGTCAAACGCGCCGGTTTCAGCCCCAAAAACCACGCCGATTATGAACCCGGCAAGCGGTTTTACTTCCACGATCACGATGGAATTGAATTCGAGGTCGTTTCCTATGCAGCCTGACCTGCGGGCACCACAGGCGGCAATTCGCGCTTCGCCCATATAGGTATCTCTTGCATTGTCCCCCTGCTTTAGGTCAGGTATTTCAACTTATGAAATCAAAACGGTGGGTGCCCTGCGCCCGCCGTTCGTGTTGTGGAAGAGGGCTAATGGAAAAAATACCAATGACACGCGCAGGCCACACCGCGCTCGAAGTCGAACTGAAGCAACTGAAGTCCGTCGAGCGTCCGGCCATCATCAAGGCCATCGCAGAAGCGCGCGAGCATGGCGACCTGTCGGAAAATGCCGAATATCACTCGGCCCGTGAAAAACAAAGCTTCATCGAAGGCCGCGTCAAGGAACTGGAAGGCGTCATCTCGCTGGCCGAGGTGATCGACCCCAAAAACCTGTCCGGGGCGATCAAATTCGGGGCCACCGTCACTTTGGTTGACGAGGATACCGAAGAAGAAAAAACGTGGCAGATCGTCGGCGAGCACGAAGCCAATATCGAAAAAGGCCTGCTGAACATCAAATCGCCCATCGCCCGCGCCCTGATCGGCAAAGACGAAGGCGACAGCGTCGAGGTCAACACCCCCGGCGGACGGCGCTCGTATGAGGTGATCAAGATCACCTATTCCTGATAGCGGACGGAACCAGACATGGCCGAAAAGCACGACAGCCGACCGACCCCTTTGGGCATCTACGACAAGCCCACAAAGGTCACAGTGACGGCAATCGAAATCATTGCGGCGCTGCTCAGCGTGCTTTGGCTGCTCGGCGCGGCTGTGTTTTTTCTGACGCTGGATGCCCCCCCGTCACCAGAGACCGAGCCCGGCGGGCTGCGGTTTCTGATGACGATGCTGGCGATTTTCCTGCCGGTCGCAATGATCTGGGTCGGGGCCACCGCCGCCCGCTCCAGCCGGGTCATGCGCGAGGAAAGCGCAAGGCTTCAGGCCGCGATTGACGGGATCCGGCAGGCGTATGTTGCGCAAAACCAGGGGCACGGCCCCGCCGCCGAACCGTCGGTCGCACGCAAGCTCGACGAGATCGCGGCCGCGCAGCGCAAGACCGAAACCGCAATCGCCACGTTCACCTCCTCGCGAGAGCGCCCTTTGGCGATCCGTCCGGCCGCCAAATCGTCGGCCGACAACGCGGCAGCCGACCATCAGGCCGCCCTGCCCCTTGGCACCCCAGCCGAAGAACTCGGCCCACCGCTACAGCGGGCTGATTTCATCCGCGCGATGAACTTTCCTGAAACGGCCGAGGATGAGGAAGGCTTTGCCGCCCTGCGCAAGGCCCTCAAGGACCGGCAGGCCGCACAGCTTATTCAGGCCAGTCAGGACATTCTGACCCTGCTGTCGCAGGACGGCATTTACATGGATGACCTGCGCCCCGACATGGCCCGCCCCGAGGTCTGGCGCCGCTTCGCATCTGGCGAGCGTGGGCGCGCCGTGGCTGCCCTTGGTGGCATCCGCGATCGCAGTTCGCTGGCGCTGACCGCCGGGCGGATGAAACAAGACCCGATTTTCCGCGACGCCGCGCATCATTTCCTGCGCCGGTTCGACAAGATGTTCGCCGAGTTCGAAGCCACCGCTTCGGACAGCGAAATTTCTGACCTGTCCGACACCCGTACCGCCCGCGCCTTCATGCTGCTGGGGCGTGTCGCCGGGATCTTCGACTAAACCCGCGCGGCCGCTTTCGCCAGATCTTCGGGCGTGTTGATGTTGAAAAACGCCGTTTCCGCCTCCGGTTCGCTGAACGGCGCGTGTGCCGCGCCCATGGCATCGCACAATTCCAACACCCTGCGCGTGCCGCCAAGCACCGCCTCGCGCACCTCCCCCCTCCGCGCCACGGGCCATAGCGCAAAGGTCGGATGCACCCGTTCAGCAACCGCCACCGCCAACCCGCCGTTCCCCGCCAACAACAGCCGTGGCACCAGATCGCAGGGAAAAAACGGCGTGTCCGCCGCCACCGTCACAATCGCGTCGAATCCACAACCTGCGGCCCAGTCCAGCCCGGCCAGCACCCCGGCCAGTGGCCCCGCATCCGCGACCCCATCCGCCAGAACCGGCAGGCCAAACCCCGCGAACCGCGCCGCATCGCCATTGGCATTCAACGCCACCTTGGCAACCTGCGGCTCCAGTCGCGCCACCACCTGATCCAGAACCACACCACCGCCCAGCGGCAGCAGGCATTTGTCGCCACCGCCCATGCGCCGCGCATTGCCGCCTGCCAGAATAACCCCTGCCGGTTGTTTCATTTCGCCCACCTCAATTGCATCCCCCTGCTTTCGCAGATACGTCTGGTGCTGCGCAACTGTTCAAAGCCCTGCAATGTCCGACACCCACACAAATTCAACCTACTGGCAAGGCGTCCGCGACTCGCTGCCGTTTTTGCTGGTTATATCGCCCTTCGGCATCCTGTTCGGTGTCGTCGCGACCGAAGCTGGCCTGAACCTGCTCGAAACCATGAGCTTTTCCATCGTCGTCATCGCAGGCGCCGCGCAATTCACTGCGCTTCAGCTGATGAGCGAACACGCCCCAACCTTTGTTGTGCTGGCCTCGGCACTGGCGGTCAACCTGCGCATGGCGATGTATTCCGCCTCGCTGACCCCGCATCTGGGCGCAGCCCCGCTGTGGCAACGGGCTTTAATCGCTTATTTCACCGTCGACCAAAGCTATGCCTGCTCAATCACCGCCTACGAAAACAATCCAGGCTGGAGCACCCGCCAAAAGGTGGCGTATTTCTTTGGCACCGTCACATCGGTCTGCCCGGCGTGGTATGTGATGACCTATGTCGGGGCGATGATCGGCACTGCGATCCCGCCCGAACTGGCGCTGGATTTCGCTGTGCCCATCACCTTCATCGCCATTGTTGCCCCGATGCTGCGCACCCCGGCCCACCGGGCCGCCGCGGCCACCTCGGTCGTGCTGGCGTTGGTCTTCAGCTTCATCCCCTACAACCTCGGCCTGATGGTCGCCGGAGTGGGCGGCATGATGGCCGGCGCGCGGGTCGAGCTTTGGCAAAACCGCAAAGAGCAAGAGGTCGCATAATGGACGGGATCGACAAAACAACCCTCTGGACCGTGATCATCCTGCTGGGCTTGGGCAGCTTCGGTTTGCGCTTTGTCTTCACCGGGATCATCGGCGACCGGTCGATGCCCGAATGGGTCCTGCGCCACCTGCGCTATACCGCCGTGGCGGTTCTGCCGGGACTGGTGGCACCGCTCGTGGTCTGGCCCGCGGCCACGCAAGGCCAGATTGACCCACCGCGCGTGATTGCGGCGCTCGTCACGCTGGGGGTCGGGTATTTCACGAAAAACGTGCTGGCCGCCATCGGCTTGGGGGCGTGCAGCCTTTACGCGGCGCTCTATCTGTTCGGCTGATCCGCGCGTCAGGAGGCCGAGGCCGCTTTGACCGGATCATACTCGCGCAGCGCCTTGAACCGGTCTTCGTCGTCATATTCATACAGGCTGCGGGTGCTGACAGTCGGCACTTCGCCAAACTGCGCTGACAGCGCATTCGGAAACATGGTGCGCCGGACATTCAGCCCCGGCAGCTGGCTCAGGATCGCCGAGGTGCTTTGCGCGCACATCGCATCAGGCACTTCGCCGTACCCCTGCGCCAGCTGAAGCGCCTGCTCCGCCACTTCGGGCGAGACCTGAAGCCGCTGCACCACGACGTGATAGGTCTTGCGCGCATGGAACCGGGTATACACGTCTTCGACGTAGGGGGTGACGTTATAAACCACGTCATCGCGCGCCACGATCGCCTTGTCCCGGAATGACCCGGCAGGATCAAAAATGACCCGCTGGCTGCCATTGATCATCAGCGCCGAATGCGCGCCCGATCCGGTCGAGTTGCTGACCATTGTAAACAGGGTCAGCTCTGGCGGCCCGTCATAACGGTATGCTGAACGCGCCACCGCTTCATCTGTTACGGGCGGGTCGTGTTTGACCGCGCAGCCTGCGGTAACGGAAAGCGCAAACAACGTCAGAACCAATTTACGCATACCGAACCCTTCCGTCACACAGCCCCGAAACAGGGCGGCGATGTTAGCCGCCGACCAGAGCCATGAAAAGCAGAACGCAGATGATGGCGATGACCGATTTCGTCACAAAGCTGACGAACCCGTCAAAGGTTTCTTCCTGAACTGTGGTATCCATGTTGCCGTGCTTGTGATCCGCCATTTTGCGTTCCTTCATATTGCATGTTTGCCTGCTGATTAGCGGATTTTTTCGGCCCTGTCACCACGACAAAACCAACCCACCCGCGCCGTAAGATCAGGTTGTTGCCAGATCCGCCGCCAGCCGAAAGCCGATCCGCTTGGGGGCCTCTTGCTTGACCGTTTTTGGCAAGGCCCGCAGAATCACGCTCAGCTGGCTGACATGCTGAATAAGCTGGGTCTTTGCCCCACTTGCGTCGCTGCCATAAAACGTCACGATATCGGGGTCGAAATATCCCATCCCCTCGATCCGCAGCACACCGGCATCGCCGCCGACAAAGCCCATGGCGATCTCGTGCTCGCTGTCCAACTGCTGTTCGAAGCTCTGGATATACAGCACCAGCCGTTCATAGGCCCATTCCGCCGGGCTTTTCTGCGTCACCGGCTTGGCCGTGACCTCGGCGGGCACCTCGGTGTTGCAGGGCATGTCAGGGTCGGAATGCACCTCGTGACGGCGCGGCAGCGCATCCAGTTCATACGCCTCCGCCGAGGTCGAGATCATGTTGTCCATCGCCTATTCCTTCATCTGCCAAAGCCAGGCGTCATCATCGCGCCGCCTGCGCGTCACCTCGCCAGTCTGATGCAAATGATTGAGATGCGCCACCGCTTCGACAAGGGCCAAGCCATATGTGCCAAAGTCGATCGTGCGCTTGAACAGCGGCGGGAAACACTCCACCGCAGTGCGCGGCTCGACCAGATGGGCGCGCAAACGGCGCAACCCGCCATGATGATTGTCGATCAGTTGCCGCATTCGCACCGGCATCCCGGTGAACGGCAACTTATGCCCGCCCAGCACCAAATGGTCCGCACGCGCCATCGCCCCCAACCGGGTGCAGCTTTCCAGCCACTCGCCCAAAGGGTCAGCCTCCGGCTCGGTCGCATGAACCCCGATGTTGGGGCTGATCGAGGGCAGGATCTGATCGCCTGCCAGCACCAGATGGTCATCGCGGCTCCACAGCGTCAGATGCTCGGGCGCGTGGCCATTGCCGATATGCACATCCCAATCGCGCCCCGCTGCCCGAATCATATCGCCTTGCTGCACACGGGTATATCCCACCGGCAAAGCATACCCGATATCGGCAAAGTTGAAGGGGCGTTCAGACACGCGTTTGTCAAACACCTCGGGCGCCATGCCCGCACTGCGCCAAAAGGCCTTTGCTTGCGGCGAAACCTCGGTCTCGACATCCAGCAGCAACATCCGCGCCATCAAGAACGCCGTCCGCGTGGTGATCAACTCGGCGCCGAACCGCTCGATAAACCAGCCCACCATCCCCACGTGATCCGGGTGGTGATGCGTCAGGATCACGCGCGAAACCGGCTTGCCGCCCATTGGCCCTGCCAGCAGATCCTCCCACAGTGCGACCGTACGCTTGGAATACACCCCGGCGTCAACGATGGTCCAGCTATCGCCCTCGTCCAGCGCATAGATGTTCACATGATCCAGCGCCATCGGCAGCGGCATCCTGATCCACAAGACCCCCTCGGCCACCGGAATACACTGCCCGCCTTCAGGCGGTGTATCCCAAGGGTAGCGGATACCGCCGCCCACTGGCTTGCTCACGCCGACATCTCTTCGACGCTGAAGTCATACAAATCATCAGCCCCAGCCATCGCATGGGTCAACAGTGCCTCATGCTCGGGCAACAGGCGCTGGACATAGAACCGCGCCAGCTTCGAACGTGCGCCCTTGCCGCCCTCGGCCATCGCAGCCTTCAGGTGGTAATGCCCACCCAACACCCGCGCAAAGGCCTTCAGGAATGGCACCGACCCGGCGAAACGTGTGTTCATGTCCTTTTGGGCCACCAACCATTCCAGCGCCTCCCGCAGTGTCTCGGCCGCCTGCCAGACCGGCTCGGCCAGCTTCGGCAGGGTCTCGCGCGCAGTCTCTGCATGTGCCTCGATCTCGTCCAGCAAAACAAAAGCCGCCTCGCCGCCATCCATCATCTTACGCCCGACAAGGTCCATCGCCTGAATGCCATTGGTACCTTCGTAAATCGCGGTGATGCGCACATCGCGGCTGAACTGCGCCGCGCCGGTCTCCTCGATGAACCCCATGCCGCCATGCACCTGCACACCAATCTCGGCGACCTCGATCCCCACATCGGTCGAAAACGCCTTGGCGATCGGAGTCAGCAAGGCGCCGCGCGCGATCCATTCCGCGCTGCCCGTCGCGCTCGCCATATCCAGCGCGACCGCACAGCACATCACGGTCGACCGCGCCGCAAAGGTCTCTGCCTTCATCGTCAGCAGCATCCGCCGCACGTCGGCGTGGTTGATGATCGCCCCCATCTGGTTGCGCTCCTGCGCATAGGCCAGCGCGTGCTGATACGCCGCCTCGGCCACACCCACACCCTGCGCCCCCACGCCCAGACGGGCGTTGTTCATCATCGTGAACATCGCGGCCATGCCCTTGTGCGGCTCGCCTACCAGCCAGCCCTTGGCGCCATCGAACTGCATCACCGCCGTCGGGCTGCCGTGAATGCCCAGCTTGTGCTCCAGGCTGACAACATTCAGCGTGTTGGCCACGCCGGGGTTACCATCGGCATCTGGAAGATACTTCGGCACCATGAACAGGCTGATCCCCTTGGTCCCGGCCACCCCATCGGGCAGACGCGCCAACACCAGATGACAGACATTGCCGCCAAAATCGTGGTCGCCCCAAGTGATAAAGATCTTCTGGCCGGTCACGGCATAGCTGCCATCGCCATTCGGCTCGGCCTTGGATTTCAACGCGCCCACATCGCTGCCCGCCTGCGGCTCGGTCAGGTTCATCGTCCCGGTCCACTCGCCGCTGATCAGCTTGGGCAGGTACGTGTCCCTGATCTCGGCGCTAGCGTGATGCTCCAAGGCCTCAACCTGTCCCTGTGTCAAAAGCGTGCAAAGCCCCAGCGCCATATTGCTCGCCGCCATCATCTCGTTGAACGCCGTCGTCATCGTCAAAGGCAACCCCATGCCGCCATAGGCCTCCGGTGCCGACACCGCGACCCAACCGCCCTCGGCCAATTCCTTGAACGCCTCGGCAAACCCCGGCGAGGTCCGCACCACACCGTTCTCCAACCGCGCCGGCGTCAGATCCCCCTCGCGCAGCGTCGGATAAATCACGTCCTCGCACAGCCGCCCGGCCCCCTCCAGAATGGCATCGGTCACATCCGACGTGGCCTCGGCGAACTTTTCGGTGGCCCGGACCTGATCCAGATGCGACACATGGTCGAAAATAAAGCGGTAATCCTCTACGGGTGCACGATAGGGCATGACTGTCTCCTCCTGACGAACGGCTTGGAAATAATTTCTGCCGCTTGTATGCAAATATCCTTGAGGTGCAATGTAAAGAAGCGCACGCCCCCTTCAATCAAAACGCGGCGTCATAGGGTCATGAACAATATTCAAACCGAACACTTATCGCCTGACGCCTCCGGGCTGTCCCGCGCCGCGGAATTGCTTTCCGCAGGCGGGCTTGTCGCCTTCCCGACCGAAACGGTTTACGGCCTCGGCGCCGATGCCCGCAACGATCTGGCCGTCGCCCGCATATTCGAGGCCAAAGGCCGCCCGCGCTTCAACCCGCTGATCGTGCATGTCGCCTCGGCCAGCGCCGCACAGCGCTATGTCACCTGGTCGGATACCGCCGAAAAACTGGCCCGCGCCTTCTGGCCCGGCCCCCTCACGCTGGTACTGCCACTGAAACCCGGCACCGGCCTGTCGCCGCTGGTCACGGCCGAACTGCCAACCCTTGCCATTCGCGTCCCGGCCCACCCGCTGGCGCACCAATTGCTCAGCACCTTCGATGGCCCCGTCGCCGCGCCCTCGGCCAACCCGTCAGGCAAGATCAGCCCCACCACCGCCGCCCATGTCACCGAAGGGCTCTCAGGCCGGATCGAGGCGATCTTGGATGGCGGCCCCTGCCCCGTCGGCGTCGAATCCACCATTCTCGGCCTGTCCGGCACGCCCACCCTGCTGCGCCCCGGCGGCATCCCCGCCGAAGCGATCGAACAGATCCTCGGCGCGCCGCTGGCGCATCACACAACCGCCGATCCGCTGACCGCCCCCGGCCAGATGCTGTCACATTACGCCCCCGGCGCCCGCGTCCGCCTGAATGCCACCAGCACCACCGCCGACGAACTCCTGCTCGGCTTCGGCCCGGTGGACTGCGCCCTCAACCTGTCGCCAACCGGCTCCCTGACCGAAGCTGCGGCAAACCTCTTCCACCACCTGCACGCGCTGGATGCAAAACAGCCCAAGGGCATCGCCGTCTCGCCGATTCCGGACACCGGCCTTGGCCGCGCCATCAACGACCGCCTCCGCCGTGCCGCCGCGCCGCGCGACTGATATCATGCGCCTGACTGTGGTTTCTTTCTGACAAAAATACTCACTGCACCGCCGGTGTCAGGCGTGACCGGCCTCGGGCGACAGCATCAACGCCTCAACCCCAAGACTGCGCAACGCCGCCTGCCACTTGTCGCGATCCGCCGTGGCGAACACCAACTCGGCGCTCGCGTCACAGGTCAGCCAGCCGTTCTGCGCAATCTCGGCCTCAAGCTGCCCCGGTCCCCACCCGGCATAGCCAAGCCCCAGAATCGCCTGCTCCGGGCCTTTGCCCTCCGCCAGTTCCTCCAGCACATCCAGCGTCGCCGTCAGGCCAAAGCCGCCCTCGACCCGCAGCGTATTCAGAAACGAGACATAATCCAGAGAGTGCAGCACAAAGCCCCGCCCGGTCTCGACCGGCCCGCCGATATGAACGCCAATCTCCCGCGTCTTCGGCCCGGCTTCGATCGACAGCTGCTCCAACATATCCTTCAGGCTCAGCTCGCCCGTGGGCTTGTTGATGATCAACCCCATCGCGCCCTCATCGGAATGGGCACAAATCAGCACCACCGCTTTTTCAAACCGGGGGTCGCCCATCGCGGGCATGGCAATCAACAGCTTTCCGGTCAGATCCATTCTGGCAGTCCAATCCTGTCCAATCCTGTGGCTTCCCTACAAATAGGCATCCCTGCCCCGCCGGTCCAGCACCGCGCCTGAAAAACGTGCCCCCAAGCCCACACACGCGCGCCTCGCCCGAAAGTGAGTTGGCTTTGCACGCGTTTTGCCGCATCTCAGAGTACATGATCAAACGCACGCTCCTGTCCCTTCTGGCAAGCTTCGCCTTTGCCGCGCCTGCCGCCGCCACCAACCCCTATGCCGAAATGGTCCGGCTCGAGGTCCTGCCGGGCTGGCATCAAGCCAACGGCACGCATATCGCGGCGCTCAGGATCACACTGGCGCCGGGCTGGAAAACCTATTGGCGTGCGCCGGGGGACGCGGGCATTCCGCCCTCGATCCGCTGGGCCGGATCGCGCAACCTGACCAACGCCACGCCGCAATGGCCAACACCAGTGGTGTTCTCGCAAAACGGCATGCGCTCGGTCGGGTATAAGCACGAACTGATCCTGCCGCTGGTCCTGACCCCGCAAAACGTCGGCAAACCGATCACCCTGAAAGGCCAGCTTCAGATCGGCATCTGCAACGACATCTGCGTGCCTGCGGACCTCAGCTTTGATCTGTCGCTGCCACAGGGCGCCACCCGCCCCGATCCTGCCATTGCCTCGGCGCTGGCCAGCCAACCCTTTTCGGGCGACAAGGCCGGGCTAAGCGCGGTCCACTGCGCCGTCTCTCCCACCGCTGACGGGCTTTTGCTCAGCGCCGACATCACCCTGCCCTCTGCCGGAGCCGAGGAATACGCCGTGGTTGAAACCGCCGACCCACAGGTCTGGGTGGCCGAGGCCGAAACCAGCCGCACCGGCAACCGCCTGCATGTGGAAACCCAACTGATGCATGTCGAAGGCGGCGCCTTCGCGCTCGACCGCTCCGGCATCCGCATCACCGTGCTTGGCACCCGGCACGCGGTCGATATTCAGGGCTGCCCAGCGGCGCCCTGATCCGGGCCCTGCGCCGCCCGCCGCCAGCGCAGCCCATAGGTCACCGCCGACACCGCGAACAGCACCAGCACCCACAGCGCCGCACCGGCCAGAAACAGCCCCAGCGCCACCGCCATCGGTGCCGATCCCGCCGCTTCCGGCAGCAACGCGGCCAGCGGCGGATACACCGCACCCTGCCACACCGCCCAGCCCAGCGTCAGCGCCAACCAAGCCACAACACCCGCGGCGCCAATCGCCACCGGCACCCGCAGCCCCGGCACCCGGATCGCCCGCCGCAACGCCACCACCTGCCGCATCACATCCTGCTGGATCGCCATCAAGGCTGGCACCACAAGCAGCACCAGAACCATCCCGAACCCCAGCCCGTACACCAGCGTGATCACCGTCGGCCGCAAGAACTGCGCCTGCTGCGAGGTTTCATACAACAGCGGCGCCAGCCCCAGAACCGTGGTCAGCGTCGTCAGCAACACCGGGCGCAGCCGGTCCGCCGTCCCGTCGATGATCGACGGCACCAACCCGCGTTCCTCGGCATATTCGTCAATCGTCGACACCAAAACGATGGAATCGTTGATGATGATCCCCGTCATCCCCAACAGCCCGACCACACTGAACATCGACAACGGCACATCCCACAGCGCATGACCCCAGATCGTTCCGACCAATCCGAACGGAATAATCGCCATCACCACCAAGGGCCGGGTCCAACTGGAAAACACCCAGGCCAACACCAGATAAATCCCCGCCAGACACAGGGTCAGACCGGTGCGCGCCTCGGACAGGAAATCGCTTTCCTGCTCTGCCAGGCCCGACATCCGCCACTCCACCTGCTTTTCGCTGGCAATGCGCGGCAGGATTTCGCTTTCCAGCGCCGCGCTGATCTCGGCTGCGCGGGCCGGATCATCTTCGGAAATGTCGCCCGTGACCGAAATCACCCGCAGCCCGTTTTCCCGCCGCACCGTCGAAAACCCGGCGCGCGTCGTGACGCTGACAATATCCGCCAGCGGCACATATTCCCCCGCAGGCGAGCGCAGCTGCATCCGCTCCAGAAAATCTGCAGTCAGCTCATTCTCCGGCAGCTCCACCTGGATCGAGGCACTGCGCGGCCCCTCGGGATAGGTCGCCGCCTCCAACCCGTTCAGCCGGTGCCGCAACACCCGACCCAACCCGTCGATGGTGAACCCCAGCGCCTGCCCCTGCGGCGTCAGCTCAAGGATCAGCTCCTGCTTGTCATAGGCCAGATTATCCTCAACCGCCGACACCTCGGGGAACCGCGCCAGCGCCTGTTTCAGCGCCTCGCTGGCCTGTTTCAGCGTATCCGCCGACGCGCCATAGAACTGCACATCCAACGCCTCGCCGCCCGGCCCCGACCGCCAGCCGCGAAAACTCAGCGTTTCGGTCATCGGATGCTGGCGCAACGCCTCCTGCAAATCCGCGACAAAGGCAAAACTGGAATAGGGCCGCAGATCCGCGTCGATCAGTTCGATGGCAATCCCGCCCAGCAAATCCTCGTCCTTGCTGTCCGCACCGGGCAAAGGTCGCCCCGAA
Organism: Thalassovita taeanensis; assembly: GCF_900110775.1. Taxonomy (GTDB): domain Bacteria; phylum Pseudomonadota; class Alphaproteobacteria; order Rhodobacterales; family Rhodobacteraceae; genus Litorimicrobium; species Litorimicrobium taeanense. The sequence continues at coordinate 245,868 of NZ_FOEP01000002.1, forward strand.
TTGCCGCCAATTTCGGCCACCACGTAGTCAATCGGATTGCGACCATAGCGCGCCTCGTACTGGCGCCCCAACTCTTCGGTCGCGCGCTGCATTTCGCGCATCATCTCCAACGACTCCGACCGCGTCGCGCCTTCAAGCATGGCGAAATTTCCGGTCACGCTGCCGCGCTCGGGCGAGTTGAAGAACCGCCACGGCACATCCCCGCGCGCGAACAGCGCAAGCTGGCTGGCCAGGATCAGAATAACCCCCGCCAGCACCGGATACCGCGCCCAGACCACCCCGGCCATCATCGGCCGAAACAGCGCCGTGCGCGCCCGGACAAACCCACGGTTCACCATCCGGCTGGGCCAGTCATACCAATGTTCTTTGGCCGAATGCGTCAGCGCATGCGACATGTGGTTCGGCAGGATCAGAAAACACTCCACCAACGAGGCCGCCAAGACCACAATCACCGTGAACGGAATATCGGCGATCATATCGCCAAACCGCCCGCCAATCGCGGTCAGCCCGAAAAATGCGATGACGGTGGTCAACGTGGCCGAAAACACCGGCAGCGCCATCTTGCGCGCGGCATTTTCCGCCGCCTGAACCGGCCCCTCGCCCAGCTTGCGCAGGCGCGCGTCCGCGTGCTCGCCGACCACAATGGCATCGTCCACCACAATGCCCAGCGTGATGATCAGCGCAAACAGGCTGATCATGTTGATCGTCAACCCCGCCATATACATCAGCGCAATCGCCGACAGCATCGACACCGGAATGCCCGCCGCAACCCAGAACGCGATCCGCGCGTTCAGGAACAAGAACAGCAGCGCCACCACCAACAGCAGCCCCATCGCACCATTGTCGATCAGAATGTTCAAACGCCCGCTGATCGCCTCGGCGCGGGTGCGGATCAGATCAACTTGCACCCCCTGCGGCAAGGTCGCCTGCAAGGCGTCCGCCACATCCTCGACCTGCCGCTGGATCTTGATCGCGTCACCCGCCGCAGACCGATCAATCCGCACGGAAATCGCCGGGTTGTCGCCCACGAAATAGCTGCGCTGACGGTCCGATTCCAGCCGCAACACCCGCGCCACATCGCCCACCGTCAGGCTTGACCCATCGTCGTTCGAGCGCAAAACGATCCGCTCGATTTGCTCGGGCGAGCGTTTTTCCACCCCGGTCCGCACCCGCGCATTGGCCCCGGTCACATCGCCCGCCGGATCGGTATCCACCTCTTCGGCAATGGCCTCGGCGATCTGCTGCATCGTCACATCATGTGCAATCAGGTTGACCGAGGGCACCTCGACCACCGTTTCCGGCCCCGCCACCCCCCGGATCGTGGCCCGCGTCACCCCTGCCGCAAACAGCCGGACAACGAATTCATCGGCAAACCGGCCAAGCTGCGGTGGTGCCACCGGGCCGGTGATCACCACATCCGTCACCCGGTCGCGCCACGCCCCACGGGTTATGCGCGGTTCTTCGGCCTCCTCGGGCAGGGTCGTCACCGTGTCCACCGCCGCCTGCACCTCGTCGGCGGCGCGGCCCATGTCCCATTCCGGCTCGAAACTCAGCGTGATTGTCGCCCGCCCCTCGCGGCTGGAGCTTTCGCTGCTTTCCACGCCCTCGACGACCAACAGACCGGGTTCCAGCACCTGCACGATGGCCGCATCCACGTCCTCGGCCCCGGCGCCCTTCCACACGACCGAGACCGTGACATCATCCACCACCACATCGGGAAAGAACTGCGCCCGCATCCGCGGCACCGCGGTCAGCCCCGCGATCATCAAAATGACCAGCAACAGGTTCGCCGCCGTCTTGTGGCGCGTGAAATACGACAGTATCCCGCCCGCAGCCTCCGGGATCGCGCGCACCATGCCCTATCCCCCCATCCGGGATTCAAGCCGCTGAACCATCTGCGCAGGCACCTTTTCGTCCTGCAACCGGGTCAGGATCCGGGTCCGCACATCCGCAGGCAGCGCCTGATTGTCCTCGACAAACGACACCAACCGCGCCCGCCGCTCGGCGCTCAGCTCGACCATATCTGGCACTTCAGCAGCCACTGCTGCCTCCTCGGCCGGGCGCAATACCCGCACCTTGATCCCCGCGCCCAACAGTGGTGTGCGCTCGGCCACCACCTCGCGCCCGGCAAGGCCTGGCGCGCGCACCAGAACATCGTCGCCCTGCCGCCGCAGCAACTCCACTGCCAACGCCTCAAGCCGCTCGTCGTCGTCCAAAACCAGCACATTGCCCGCAGAATCCAGCGCCTTCGACGGCAACCGCACCACGCGCTCCAACGGCGGTTCCTCCACTGCGACACTGACAAAATCGCCCGGCTTCAGCCCGCGCGGCTGATCAATCCGGGCAAAGATCAACCGACCGGTCTGCCCCTCGCCCACCGCCGCACTGTCGCGGCTGATCTGTCCGGGGGTGACCAGATCAACGCCGTACACATCCAGCGTCACCTGTACCGGCGCCGGAATAAGCCGTCCCTGCGCATCCAGCAGCCGCGCGTATTGCGGCGTGGAAATCCGAAACGCCACCTCCAGCGCATCACCGTCGATCAACCGCGCCAACTGCTCGTTGAGCGAGACCAGACCGCCCTCAACCACAGCCACCTGATCCAGCGTGCCCGAAAACCCCGCCCGGATCACCGTGTCCGCCAACCGCCGCTCGGCCTCGGCCAGCGCGATGCTGGCCCGCGCCAACGTGGTCGCCGCCTGATCCACTCGCGCCTCAGCCTGCGCCAGCGCTTGGCGCCGCGACACAACCGCCTGCCGCGCGGACGAGGCCGCAAGCTCGGCCGTCTCCACCGCCGCATCGGTCACAACCCCCCGCGTGGACAGCTCTTTTTGCCGCTGAAACGCGCGTTCGCGCAGCTCTGCCTGCTCTTGGGTCGCCGACAGCTCATCGCGCGCCAACTCCAGCGCGCGCGCCGCATCGCGGGTCTCGGCCTCGGCATCCAACTGATCATTCTTCGCCCGGTCCAGCGCCGATTGCGCATTCGCCGGATCAATCCGCGCCAAGACCTGCCCGGCCTCGACCCTGCTGCCTTCCTCGAAATCCTGCGACAGCTCGATCACCGTGCCCGCCACCGCCGCCCGGATCTCCAGCGTGCGACGGCTTTGGACCTGACCAAAGGCGGTCAAAACCGGGCTCAGCGTCTGTGGTTCGGCCTGTACGACCGTGACCGCGAACACCCGCTCGCGCGCCTGTGGCACATGCGCCTCTTTGGCCAGCCGGGCCTGGATCGCATCGCGCACCATGGCGCCGGCATAAATCACCATCCCCAATGTCAGCGACATCAGGAACAAACCGGTCAGGCTTTGGCGCAGAAATCGCATGTGGGATCAGACCTCGGACTGCGGGCATTCACCGCGTAAGTGTATTAACTAGCCGACTCAGAGCAAATGCCAAACTATACGTCTATAACGCGGCATCCCGTCACTTCCGTCGCTTATGCTCTTCCAGACGCGGGAAAATCTCGACAAAGTTACAGGGCATGTGGCGATAATCCAGCTGATGGCACAAAATTTCATCCCACGCATCCTTGCACGCCCCGGTGCTGCCCGGCAGCGCAAACAGATAAGTGCCCCCCGCAACGCCCCCCGTGGCGCGGCTTTGCACGGCGCTGGTGCCGATCTTCTGCATCGACACGATGGTGAACACCGTGCCGAACGCCTCGATCTCTTTCTCATATACATCGCGGTGCGCCTCGACCGTCACGTCGCGCCCCGTCAACCCGGTCCCCCCGGTCGAGATAATCACATCCACATCCTTGTCGGCGATCCACACCCGCAACTGCGCCGCAATATCCGTGCGCTCGTCGCGGATGATCTTGCGGTCGGCCAGAATATGCCCCGCGCCCTCGATCCGCCCCACCAATGTATCGCCCGAGCGGTCCTCGGCCAAACTCCGGCTGTCCGACACCGTCAGCACCGCAATCCGCACCGGGATAAACTCTTTGCTCTCATCAATCCGTGCCATGCTCAGCCTTTCTGCAAAACCGCCAGCCGCAGCGCCAGTGCGGCGAAAATCCCGGCGCTGACCCGGCCCAGCCAGCGTGAAAACGCCGGGTTTCCGGTCAACCGCCGACCGATGCTTCCGGCGAAAACCCCCACCAGCCCGTTGATCACAAATCCGCCCAGCGCCAGAACCGCGCCGAAAATCAGGAACTGCCCCAAGACTGATCCACGCGCCGGATCGACAAACTGCGGGATGAACGCCAGCACGAACAGGATCACCTTGGGGTTGGTCAGGTTCACCACCATCCCCTCGCGGAACGCCCGCGCCGCAGGCACCGCAGGCGCGCCCGATGGCACCGCCCCCATCCGCAACGATTGCACCGCCAACCACAAAAGATAGCCCACACCGACCCAGCGGATTACGTCAAATGCCCCCGGTTGCGCCGCGATCAGCGCGCTCAGGCCCAGACCCGCCGCCAGAGCGTGCACAAACGCCCCCGCCGAAATGCCCGCGCTGGCCGCAACCGCCGGGCGCGGCCCCGATCGCACCCCCTGCCCAAGGCAGAACATCATATCCGCCCCCGGCGTCAGGTTCAGCGCCAAAGCCGCTGGAATAAATGCCAGAAACACAACCGGATCAACGCTCATGCCTTGGCCTCCAACCGCGCCTTCAGCGACAACAGATCGGCCCAAGCCTCGCGCTTGGCCGCAGGCGTCCGCAACAGATACGCCGGGTGAAACATCGGCAAAGCAGGCACGCCAAACGCCTCGGCCCACTGCCCGCGCAACCGGGTGATGCCGCGCTGCCCCAAACAGGCCTGACAACTGATGTTGCCCATCAGCACCACCGCATCCGGCTGCACCAGTGCCACATGCCGCTCCACAAACGGCAGCATCATGGCAATCTCTTCGGGCTGCGGATCACGGTTCTGTGGCGGGCGCCACGGCAGCACGTTGGTGATGTAAACCGCGCTCTCGCGCACCTGCGCGCCCCGGTCCAACCCGATCGCCGCCAGCATCCGGTCCAGCAAATGCCCGGCCTGCCCGACAAAAGGCCGCCCCTCGCGGTCCTCATCGCGCCCCGGCGCCTCGCCGATGATCATCACGCGGGCGCTGGCGTGCCCTTCGCTGAACACCAGATTGCGCGCGCCCCGCTTCAGCTCGCAATGCTCATAGGCCGCCATCGCCGCCCGCAGCGCCGCCAGATCGCCCGCGCCCTGCGCCATCGCCCGCGCCTCGGCCACCGGATCAACCGCCTGCGCAACCTGCGGAAAAGGTGCCCCTGCGCCCACCGCAACCGGCTTGGGCCGCTGTGCGGCCTGCGCATAGCGGTCAACGGGCTGATCACAGATCGCCTCGTCCGCGCCCAGCTCGATCTGCCACTCCAGCAGTGCTTTGGCCGTATGATAATCCAATGCCGAATCCATTCCGCCACGCTATCCGCCTTCGCGGCGCGCCGAAAGCCGACAAAACGCACCACCCGGCCCGACAGCGGCATTTGAGTATTTTCATCAAGTTGAAAGCAGAAATCTTGCCCCCCCCGCGCGGCCTTCCTATAAGCGGGCAACGCCGGTATGGAGGGTGAGATGACATTCACGCAGAAGCATCTGTTGGGGATCGAACCCCTCCACCCGTCCGAGATCACCACCCTGCTGGATCTGGCCGACCAATATGTCGACCTGAACCGCCGCGACGTAAAGCGCAGCGATGCGCTGGCCGGGCTCACTCAGATCAACATGTTCTTCGAGAATTCGACCCGCACGCAGGCCAGTTTCGAACTGGCCGGAAAACGGCTGGGCGCGGATGTCATGAACATGTCGATGCAGGCCAGCTCGATCAAGAAGGGCGAAACCCTGATTGATACCGCCATGACCCTGAACGCCATGCACCCCGACCTGCTGGTTGTGCGCCACCCGCATTCCGGCGCGGTCGATCTGCTGGCACAAAAGGTCAACTGCGCCGTGCTGAACGCGGGCGACGGGCGGCACGAACACCCCACTCAGGCCCTGCTGGATGCCCTGACCATCCGCCGCGCCAAGGGCCGCCTGCACCGCCTCAGCATCGCCATTTGCGGCGATATCGCCCACAGCCGCGTGGCCCGGTCCAACATCATGCTGCTGGGCAAGATGGAAAACCGCATCCGCCTGATCGGCCCACCCACCCTGATGCCCGCAGGCATCGAACACTTCGGCGTCGAGGTGTTCGAGGACATGCGCGAAGGCCTGAAAGACGTCGACGTGGTGATGATGCTCCGCCTGCAAAAGGAACGCATGGATGGCGGCTTCATCCCGTCCGAGCGCGAGTATTACCACCGCTACGGGCTGGATGCTGAAAAGCTCGGCTTTGCCAAACCCGACGCCATCGTCATGCACCCCGGCCCGATGAACCGCGGCGTTGAAATCGACGGCACATTGGCCGATGACATCAACCGCAGCGTTATTCAGGAACAGGTCGAAATGGGCGTCGCCGTGCGCATGGCCGCGATGGACCTGCTGGCCAGAAACCTGCGCACACGGGTCGAAGGGCAGGGAGTATATGTCTGACGCGCCGCCCCTCGACACGCCCCTGCTGCCGCATGAAACCTACCTGCGCAGCTGGCAACCCAGCCTCGCAGTCTTCGCCCAGCGCGCGCTGCTGCTGGGCTTTGCCACCGCCCTCGCCCTTGGTGGCATCGGCATCGTCAGCTGGACCCAGTGGCTGATCTCGCTGCCGATCCTGACCGTGCTCTATGTCTTCATCTTCGACGACTACAGCAACTGGGTCGCCCACCGGGACGAGCGCTGGCACCTGACCTCGCAACGCATGATCTTTGAAAACGCCCAATCCCCCGAGGAAAACGCCAGCATCCCGCTGTCGGCCATCTCCCGGCTGCGCCTGTGGTTCTGGTGGACGCTGCGGATCGGGCTGGAAAACGGCACCGCAACCTCGATCCGCTATATCCGCAACCCGGCCGAGGCCCGCCGCCGCATCCTTCAGGCACAATCCGCATTCTACGGAGGGGACCAATGACTGACGGCTACCATTCGATGACCCCCACCGCACCGCTCGCCGCAGGCGAAACCGTGCAACACAGCTTTCGCCCCGACCGAAGCGCCTATTGGCGCGATCACGCCTGGATGGCCGCCGGTGCCATGGCCATTGGCATGGCCGCGCTGTGGATCGCGGGCAACCCGCATGTCTGGACCGGGGCGGTCGGCGGGCTGGCGGCCATCGCCGTGCGCGCCTTCTATGTCGCCTCGGATGAACTTCAGGCACGCTGGGACATGACCGAAACCCGCCTGCTTGGCCCGCAGAACCGCACCGTGCGCCTGTCCGAAATCGCACAGCTGCGCACCCTCGGCAGCGCCGTGCAGATCGTGACCAACAGCGGCGACAAACATCTGCTGAAGTATCAGGCCGACCGCGACGCCACCCGCTCGCGCCTGCGCCGCGCCATGGCCGGAGGGCGCGGATGACGCAGCCAAGCCCCCCTCCCCCCGCCGGTTGGGAAAACATCCTGAACCGGGATGAGGTCATCCTGTGGCAGGGCCGCCCGGATACCGCATTGGCGCTGACACTTCCCAAACTGGGCAGCGCACTTTTTGGAATCGCCTTTGCCGGGTTTGCGCTGTTCTGGATGGTGATGGCCGCGCGTTCGGGCGGGTTTTTCTGGGCCTTCGGGCTGATCCATTTCTGCGCCGGTCTGGGGATCGTCTTCACCACGGTGTTGGGTGGTCCCCTGCGGCGGCGCAACAGTTGGTACACCCTCAGCAATCAGCGCGCCTTCATCGCCACGGACATGCCGCTGCGGGGCAAACGGCTGCGGTCCTTCCCGATCACCGCCGATACCCGGCTTTCGCTGACCGACACCACCCCCGGCACCGTGTGGTTCGCCACGCAGCCCCGGCGCGGCAATCGCGGCAACACCGGCAACAGCCGCATTGGCTTTCACCGCATTCCCGACGCCCCCGAGGTGTACCGCCTGATGCGCGACATCCAGCGCACAGAACGCCAAGCTGACCGCCAGAAGGACACCGCATGACCCAGCCGCTCTGGTCGCAATCCCTGGCCGAGGTCTACGCCCGCCACCCGCTCCACCTTTTCAGCGGTGCCGCCACACCCGTGACCCTGATCCTGCTCAGCCTTGGCTGGGCCTTCGGGCCCCAAGTTGGCCTGAACCCGCTGTGGATCACCCTGATCCTCGCCGCATTTCTGGGCCTGCGCTATGCGATGATCTGGTTTCTTGAACGCCCCCGCGTTCGGTTCACCCTGACCCCCACCGGCCCGGTCCGCGTGCAGGGCGACATTGAACAGCCGCTGCCCTTTGGCGACAGCGCCAACTTCACCCTCACCCGTGGCCCGCTGCGCCGCGCGCTTAATCTGCCCGCGCTCCTCACCCTCAGCGGCCAGAACGGCATCATGCGCAGCTGGACCGTGGTCTGGCCCGTCGTCGCCGACCGGATGGATACTCTGCGCACTGCGCTGGATCAGGCCCTCGAAGGAAAACGCCCATGACCCCCACGCTGATCACCAATGTCCACCTGATCGACCCTCAGGCCGGGTCGGTCACCCACGGCGCCCTGCTGATCGAAAACGGCCACATCGCCGCGGTTGGCGCCGAAATCGCCGTGCCCGACGGCGCACATGTGATCGACGGCGGCGGCAAGCACCTTGCCCCCGGCATCGTCGATATCGGCGTCAAAGTCTGCGAACCCGGCGAGCGCCACAAGGAATCGTTCAAATCCGCAGGCCTCGCCGCCGCCGCCGGCGGCGTCACCACCATCGTCACCCGCCCCGATACCGCCCCCGCCATCGACAGCCCCGAGACGCTGGAATTCGTTACCCGCCGCGCGAACGAGGCCGCCCCGGTGCGCGTCGTCCCCATGGCTGCCCTGACCAAAGGCCGCGATGGCCGCGAGATGACCGAGATCGGCTTTCTCATGGATGCCGGTGCCGTCGCCTTCACGGATTGCGACCGCGTGATCAGCGACACCAAAGTGTTCTCGCGCGCGCTGACCTATGCCCGCAGCCTGGGCGCGCTGGTCATCGCCCACCCGCAGGAACCGATCCTCAGCAAAGGTGCTGCCGTGACCTCGGGCAAATTCGCCTCGCTGCGCGGCCTGCCCGCCGTGTCCCCCATGGCCGAGCGCATGGGGCTGGACCGCGATATCGCCATCATCGAAATGACCGGCGCAAAATACCACGCCGATCAGATCACCACCGCCCGCGCCCTGCCCGCGCTGGAACGCGCCAAGGCCAACGGGCTGGACATCACCGCCGGCACCTCGATCCACCACCTGACGTTGAATGAACTCGACGTCGCCGACTACCGCACCTTCTTCAAGATCAAACCGCCCCTGCGCTCGGAAGAGGACCGCATGGCCGTGGTCGAGGCCCTGCGCCACGGGCTGATCGACACGATCAGCTCGATGCACACCCCGCAGGATGAGGAATCCAAACGCCTGCCCTACGAGGAAGCCGCCTCGGGTGCCGTCGGCCTTGAAACCTTCCTGCCCGCCGCCCTGCGCCTGTTCCACTCGGGCGACCTGACGCTGCCGCAACTGTTCCGCGCCATGGCGCTGAACCCGGCCAAACGCCTCGGCCTGCCCCAAGGCCGCCTCAGCCCCGGCGCCCCGGCTGACCTGGTGCTGTTCGATGCCAACGCGCCCTTCGTGCTCGACCGGTTCAAACTGCACTCCAAGTCGAAAAACACGCCCTTTGACGGCCAGCGGATGCAGGGTAAGGTGCAGGCCACCTTCGTTGGTGGTAAACAGATCTTCGGAGACGCCTGATGCCCGACCTTACCACCCCGCTTGCCATGCTCGCGCTCTGGGGCGCGCTTGGCTACCTGCTCGGGTCGATCCCCTTCGGCATGCTGCTGGCCAAGGCCATGGGGCTGGGCAACCTGCGCTCTATCGGCTCGGGCAATATCGGCGCCACCAACGTGCTGCGCACCGGCAATAAAAAGGCAGCCGCCCTGACCCTGCTGCTGGATGGCGGCAAAGGCGCTGCCGCCGTGCTGCTGGCCCGCGCCTTCGCATCCGAGGATGCGGCGCAACTGGCCGGGCTGATGGCCTTCCTTGGGCACTGCTTCCCGGTCTGGCTGGGCTTCAAGGGCGGCAAGGGCGTGGCCACGTTCCTTGGTCTGCTGCTGGCGCTGGCCTGGCCCGTGGGCCTTGCCGCCTGCGCCACATGGCTGGTCTCGGCGCTGCTGCTGCGGATATCATCCTTCGCCGCGCTGATGGCCGCCGCCATGTCGACGATCTGGATGGTGCTGTTCGGCCATGGCCAGATGCTGGCGCTCGGGGCCGCGCTGACCCTGCTGATCTTCTGGACCCACCGCGCCAACATCACGCGGCTGCGCGCGGGCACCGAACCCAAGATCGGCAAGAAGTAAGCGCCGCCAAAGGCCTCGGTTCCCTCGGCGATCCTCCGGTCTCGGCGCACTGCGGCCCCCCACCGTCAGCGCCCATCGCATATGCATCACATGTGCATGCGTTGTGCATGATTTTCACACCGCCGCAGTCCGCGAAATCCAGCCTCGGAAAAACTTAACGCAACGGCGGTTTCCCCCCGTTGCGCCAAACCTTTTCACCGGTCACAACGACCCATCGAAATCAGTAGGAATACTCGGCGTAAATCCGGCTCAGATCGCCGTTCCAGTCGCCGTGGTAATGCTCCAGCAATTCATCCGCCGGGGTCTTGCCACTGTCCACGCTTTCCTTCAGCGCATTCAGGAAATGGGTCTCGTCCGGGATCAACCCGCCCGCCCCCACACGCGCCCGCGCCTTCAGCCCGCCCTCGGCAATCGCCAGAACCTCGCGTGCCAGATCGTGCATTTTCACGCCGCCCACCTGCGCCTGAAGCCCATCAACACTGGCCGCCACCCGCAGGCCTTCGCGCGTTTCCGCATCCCAGCCCTTGGCCAGATCCCACGCCGCATCCAGCGCGCTCTGATCGTACATCAGCCCGACCCAAAGCGCCGGCAAGGCACATAGCCGCCGCCACGGGCCACCATCGGCACCGCGCATTTCCATGTATTTCTTGATCCGCGCCTCGGGGAAGGCCGTCGTCAGATGGTCTGCCCAATCGCTCAGCGTCGGCGTCTCACCGGGCAGCGCAGGCAGTTCGCCCTTCATGAAGTCGCGGAAAGATTGCCCCAGCGCGTCGATATACTTGCCGTCGCGATAGACAAAATACATTGGCACATCAAGGGCATAGTCCACATAGCGCTCAAACCCGAAGCCCTCTTCGAACACAAAGGGCAACATGCCGGTGCGGGCCGGGTCCAGATCGCGCCAGATCCGGCTGCGCCAGCTTTTGTGGCCATTCGGCTTGCCCTCGAAGAAGGGCGAATTGGCGAACAGCGCCGTCGCCACCGGCTGCAACGCCAGCGCCACGCGCAGCTTTTGCACCATGTCGGCCTCGGACGCGAAATCAAGGTTCACCTGCACGGTGCAGGTCCGGCGCATCATCGAGGTGCCCATCGTCCCGACGCTCTGCATATAGCTGTTCATCAGCTTATACCGCCCCTTGGGCATCAGCGGCATCTCGTCATGGGTCCAGATCGGCGCGGCCCCCAAGCCGATAAAGCCAACACCGACCTTGTCCGCGATGTCTTTCACGTCGCGCAGATGGGCGTTCACCTCGTCACAGGTCTCGTGGATCGTCTCCAGCGGCGCGCCTGAAAGCTCCAGCTGCCCGCCGGGTTCAAGGCTGACATTGGCACCGTCTTTTTCCAGCCCGATCAGCTTGCCAGCTTCCTCGACCGGGTTCCAACCGTGGCCGTCGCGCAGCCCCTCCAGCACCGCCAGAACCGACCGTTCGCCAGCATAAGGAATGGGCTTCAACGTATCCTTGCAATACCCGAACTTCTCATGCTCGGTCCCGATTCGCCAATTTTCCTTTGGTTTACAACCGCTTGACAAATATTCTGCAAGCTGCGAACGATCTTCGATCGGCCCGCCGCCGGATTGTGGAATGGACATGTCGCGCTCCGGTCATTGTCTCAGGTTCGGGCAGGATTGAGCGCTAAACCCGGCAAAGTCAATGCAAGCGCATCGGGTTTGAGCGCCAGATCAACACATCGTCAGACGCGGGCCTGCGCAGGGCGCGCAACATCGCCTCGGTCTGCATGCCGGGCAAAGCGGCGAAGACATCGAACAGCGCCTCGCTTCCCTCGGCATCAACCGGGATGTGCAGCGGCGCCTCGCCGGGCGCCGACAGCAGCCACACCTGCTGCCCCTCGCCCATACGTAACAGACGGATCGCGCTCAGCGCCGAAATCGCCAGCGACCCGCCAGAAACCGGGCCGAAATAGCTGACCACGCCCTCATCCACCTCGACCAGCCCGGCCCCGCCAGCCATCCGCGCAAAGCGCGCGCGGCGTAGCGCGACAAACCCAAGGCCCGCCGCCCCTGCCAAAACCACGATGCCCCCGATCCAGCGCAGCGGCCCAAGCCCGATCAGCGCCCATCGCACCCCGATCAAAACGATTCCCAATGCCACAACCGGCTCGCGCCAGCGCCGCAACGCGGCCTGTGCCTCGGGGCGCAGAAAGCTCACTGCCAATCCCCAAGCGCCTGCTGCCACAGCGTCATCGCCGCCACCGCCGCCGTATCGGCCCGCAGAATGCGCGGGCCAAGGCTGATGGTATGCGCAAACGGCAGCGCCTTCAGCTTGGCCCGCTCCGCCTCGGAAAATCCGCCCTCGGGCCCGATCAGAATCGCCCAGGGCGCTTGTGCCCCGCGCAGCGCAGGATCCAAAGCAAGCCCCGCGCCCGCCGCGGCCTCGTCACAAAACAGCAACTGCCGCCCCTCGGGCCAGTCGGCCAAAAGCCGGTCCAGCCGGTGCAACTCGCTGACCTCGGGCACATAGGTGCCGCCACATTGCTCAGCGGCCTCCACGGCATGGGCCTGCAACCGATCCTGCCGGATACGCTCGGAATTGGTGAACTCGGTCTGCACCGGAATGATCCGCGCCGCGCCCATTTCAGCCGCCTTTTCGACGATGAAATCGGTGCGCGCCTTTTTGATCGGAGCAAACAGCAGCCACAGATCGGGCGGCATCTGCAACGGCTTGGTCTGCTCACGGCACGCCAATACACCGCCGCGTTTTCCGGCCTCGACAACCTCGGCCCGCCACTCGCCATCGCGCCCGTTGAACAGCGCCACCTGCGCCCCCACACTCTGCCGCATGACCCCAAACAGGTAATGCGCCTGATCGCGGTCCAAAGGAACCGTTTGCTCCTGCCCCAAAGGGTGCTCTACATAAAGGCGGATCTTCATAGTCATGGACCCGATCTTATGCCCGACCAGACCCAGACACCAGAGCCCGCAGGCCAGGTTTCCGACGCCGTACGCGGCAATTGGGTGGATCGCTATGCGCCGCCCGCCAGCCGCCCCTATCTGCGGCTGTCGCGCGCGGATCGGCCGATCGGAACGTGGCTGTTGCTGTTGCCGTGCTGGTGGGGGCTGGCGCTGGCAATCTTGCATGACGGCCAACCGCGCTGGCAGGATCTGTGGATCTTCGTCGCTTGCGGCGCCGGGGCCTGGCTGATGCGCGGCGCGGGCTGCACATGGAATGACATCACCGACCGTGACTTTGACGCGGCAGTAGAGCGTACGAAATCGCGCCCCATCCCCTCAGGTCAGGTCAGCGCCCGCCAAGCTGCGGTATGGATGCTGGCACAGGCGCTGATCGCTTTTGCCATTCTGCTGACCTTCAACACGGCGGCGATTATCATGGGGGTAATCTCGCTTCTGCCCGTGGCGATCTATCCCTTTGCCAAGCGGTTCACGTGGTGGCCGCAGGTGTTTCTGGGGCTGGCGTTCAACTGGGGCGCCTTGCTGGTCTGGGTGGCGCACACCGGATCACTGCACCCGGCGGCCTTTCTGCTGTATATGTCCGGCATCGCATGGACGCTGTTCTATGACACGATTTATGCCCATCAGGACAAAGAGGATGACGCCCTGATCGGCGTGAAATCCACCGCGCGGCTGTTCGCCGATCAAACCCCGGTCTGGCTGCGGCGCTTCATGGTGCTGACGGTCGGGCTGATGGCAATGGCGGTGCTGTCGGCGATGCTTGGCCAGCGCGGCCAGCCGTTTGCCATTCTTGCGGCACTGGCGGGCCCTTGGGTGATGGGCTGGCACATGCTGTGGCAGCTGCGCAAGCTCAACACCGAAAACCCCGAAGCCTGCCTGATGCTGTTTCGCGCCAACCGCGACACCGGCCTGATCCCCTTGCTGTTTTTCGCCGGTGCCGCTTTCCTTTGATTGCGCACCGGGCGCGGCACGCCTAAAGATCACCCATCAATAACTACAAGTGTTGGCCCCAATGCGTCTGTCTTCGATTGTCATCACTGCCGTCACCTTCGCCCTTGCCGCCGGGCTGAGCCTCATCACCGCAGGATTCGCCGGGAATGTGATCGAGGATAATTCCGAATACAGCGTGCGTCAGGCTCTGGATGACAATGCAATGCACTGGGCCGAGGTGCACGCCGACGGGCTTCAGGTCTTTCTGACCGGCACCGCCCCATCCGAAGCCGTACGGTTCAAAGCGCTGTCCGTCACCGGCGGCATTGTCGATGCCGCGCGGGTGATCGACCAGATGACAGTGCAGGACAGCGCCCTGATCGAACCGCCACGCTTCTCGGTCGAGATTCTGCGCAATGACAGCGGCGTGTCGCTGATCGGGCTTGTCCCCGCCGCAACAGACCGTCAGGCGCTGGTGCGCCAGATCACCGCCCTCGCGAACGAGGGGCAGGTTTCCGATCTGCTGCAAACCGCCGACTATCCCGTGCCCGAAGGCTGGGACGAGGCGCTTGGCTTTGCGCTCAAAGCGCTCAAGACCCTGCCGCGCTCGAAAATCTCGGCGTCAGCTGGCGAGGTCGTGATTACCGCCATGTCCGACAGCCCCACCGAAAAGCGCCGCATGGAAACCGAACTGTCCCGCGCTGTTCCGTCAGATACCCGGATGATGCTGGACATTTCCGCCCCGCGCCCGGTGATCACCCCGTTCACCCTGCGCTTCCTGATCGACGAGGCTGGCGCCCGCTTCGATGCCTGCTCGGCCGACGATGACGAGGCGCGCCGCCGCATTCTGGCTGCCGCCGTCAGCGCCGGACTGTCCGACAAGGCCAGCTGCACCATCGGGCTGGGCGTGCCCTCGCCCAAATGGGGCACCGCCGTTGAACGTGCCATTGTCGCGCTGAAAGAGCTCGGCGCCGGGTCCGTCACCTTTGCCGATGCCGATATCACTCTGGTCGCCGCCGAAGGCACCGATCAGGCGCTGTTTGATCGCGTCGTCGGCGAGCTGGAAAACAACCTGCCAACCGTGTTCGCCCTGCACCCCGTGCTGCCCAAGCCGGAAAGGACATCCGAACAAGGCACCCCCGAATTTGTCGCCACCCTGTCGCCCGAAGGGCTGGTACAGCTGCGCGGGCGGCTGAACGATGAACTGACCCGCAGCGCTTCTGAAAGCTTCGCCCATGCCCGGTTTGGCACCAAGTCCGTGCACACCGCCGCGCGGCTGGATGATACCTTGCCCAAAAGCTGGCCCTTGCGCGTGCTGACCGGGATCGACGCCCTGTCGCGCCTGTCCAACGGCGCCCTGAACGTCACGCCGGACCTGATCACTGTGTCGGGCAACACCGGCAACCCCGATGCCAGTGCCGAAATTGCCCGGCTGATGGTCGACAAGCTGGGCGACGCCGAACGGTTCGAACTCAACGTCACCTATCTCGAAAAGCTCGACCCGATCGCCTCGATTCCCACGCCCGACGAATGCGAAGCGCAGATCGCCGAAATCCTGTCCACCCGGAAGATCAATTTCGAACCCGGCTCGGACACACCCGATTCCGAAGCGCGCGTTGTCATCGACGACATCGCCGATATCCTCAAGCTTTGCGGCGAAGTCAGGATGGAAATCAGCGGCCACACTGACAGTCAGGGTCGCGAAGAGATGAACCAGCAATTGTCACAGGCCCGCGCTCAGGCGGTTCTGAACGCGCTGCGCGAACGGCGCGTACCGACCAATGCGCTGAATGCCACTGGCTATGGCGAAGCCGATCCCGTGGCTGGCAACGACACCGAAGAGGGACGAGAGGCCAACCGCCGCATCGAGTTCCGTCTGATCCGCCCGAAGGTGACCCGCGAGACGGAAACAACGCTTGAAAGCGCGGAACAAACGTCCGAAGAAGGCGCAGACATTGCGGCGGAAGAGGTGATCAACCCCGCAGATGCCGCCTCTGAGGAAGGATCAAACGATGAGTAGGACTGAATTTATTATCGCAACCGCGATTATCCTGTTTGTCGCCTTTTGCACGGGCTGGTTTGCGAACTGGCTGATCCACCGCTTCACCCGCGTGTCCAAAGCCGACATCGGCGAGCTGGAGCGCATGGCGCAGGAACTGCACGAAGCCGAAGAAACCCGCGATCAGGCGATCACCTATCTGCAACAGCGCGAGGCCGAACTGACCAATCAGTTGGCTCAGGCCGAGGCAGAGCTGGCCGCCACGATGGAAGGGCTGCGCGAAGCCCGCCACGAGGCAGAAGAGCTGCGTGCCTATATCGAACGCGCCAACGCGGGCTGACCCACCCCACCAGACGCAGGCGTAGGGTGGGCATTTTCCCACCGCCACCTCTGCTTACGAGACCGCACTGCCGCTGCTGCCAAAGGCAATGCGCAGATCCCGCTTCAGAATTTTTCCGCTTGGGTTTTTCGGCAGCGTGTCGATGAACTCGACCCGCTTGGGCACTTTGAAATGCGCCAGCACCTCGCGGCAATGTGCCATGACGTGCTCGACCTCGGCGCTATGGCCGCTTTTCAGAACGATCACCGCCGTCACCTGCTCGATCCAGCGTTCATGCGGCAGGCCGATCACCGCCACTTCGGACACCTGCGGCAGAAGGTAAATCACCTCCTCCACCTCGCGGCTCGACACATTTTCGCCGCCGGTGTTGATCATGTCCTTCTTGCGATCGACCACGGCGATATAACCATCCTTGTCGACACACCCCAGATCACCGGAATGGAACCAGCCGCCTTCAAATGCCGCGGCCGTTTTGACGGGGTCGTTGAAATACCCGGTCATCAGTTGCGGCGAGCGGTGCACGATTTCCCCCACCTCACCCACAGCCACATCGTTCATCAGATCGTCCACCACCCGCGTTTCCACGTTCAGCGCCGGGAACCCGGCAGATCCGGGCTTGCTCAACTGCTCTTCGGGCGGCAGCACCGTGGCAACCGGCGCAATCTCGGTCTGACCATAGAAGTTCCACAACCGTACCTGCGGCAACCGGGCCTGCATTTCCTTCAGCACCTCAACCGGCATGATCGACGCGCCATAATATCCCTTGGCCAGCTTCGACAGATCGGTCGTCTCAAGCAAAGGCGATCGCAACAGCGAAATCCACACCGACGGCGGGCAGAAGAACGACGAAATCCCGTGCTTTTCCAGCAGTGGCAGAATGACATCGGGGCTGGGCTGCCCGGTGATCACGCTGGTCATCCCCAGATAGATCGCAGGCCCCACAAACACATCCAGCTGCGCACAGTGATACATCGGCAGCGCATGCAGCATCACATCGCTCGAGGTCATCTCGCCGTCGACGATGCAGCTTACATATTGCCACATGACCGAACTGTGGGTCAGCATTGCCCCCTTGGGCGCGCTCTCCGTCCCGCTGGTGTAAACGATCTGCGCCAGCATCTCGCCCTCCAACCCCAGCAACACCGCCGAATCGTCCTCGGTGCCCAACGCGTCAAAGCTCACATCCGCAGGTGCCGCAGGCAACGCCTCCCCCGGCAAGCCCAGTGTCCACTCAACTGCGGTATCCTTGGCCATTGCCTCGGCGGCGATGGCCGCAAACTCCGGGCCAAAGGCCACCGCTCTGGCGCCCGAGCTGCGCAGGATGAACCCGATCTCGTCGGCATTCAGCATGAAATTCACCGGCACCAGAACCGCCCCCGCCCGCGCGATGGCAAAGCGCATCGCCGCAAACGCGTGCGAGTTGCGCGAAACAATCGCCACCCGGTCGCCGATGCCGATGCCGCGCTCCATCAGCCCGCGCGCCAACCGGTTGCACAACGCGTCCAGCTCGGCATAGGTCCAGCTGACCTCGCCACAGATGATTGCGGTTTTATCCCCGACCTTGCGTGCCGAACGGCGCAGCAGATCACCGATTGTGTGCTGCCGCGCGATGCCGATTTGACGGCCCAATGTTTGTGTCATGCGTTCCTCCTCTGTGGCCCGGCCCCCGTAATGCGGGCGGCCAGCCTTCTCCCCACCCGCATTCGGGCCCTTGATCTGGCCAAAGACTACGCCCGCACATCGCACCTGTGCAACCGCAACAGACGACGCGCTGCGGCCTTTGGCCTACTCCGTCAGAATTGCGCTGACCTTCAGGGCGCGTTGCGGATTGCCATCGACCTTAAGCTTGCCCGACATGAAGGCCATCATCGGGTTCTGGTCGCCCGACATGATCTTGCGAAACACCGCTTCCGACGCGGTCAGCGTCACATCCGCCGCCTCGTCCTGTGTGCCCTCACGCGCGCCGGCCTCGTCCAACATCACCGCGCCTTCGCCGGTCACAATCAGCTTGGCCGTGCCCCTGATCCGGCCCGCGGCCTTCGGCTGAAGCACCGTGATAAAATCCTCAAGCGTATCTGACATGTTGCCCCCTTTTGCATCCGCCCCCATGGCTATCGCCTGGGGACCGCGACACAATCAGAACCCTGCGTCATTGCGGTTCAAAGACTGGCAAACCCCTTGTCCATTGCCGTCAGGATCGTGCCAACATCGTCAGATGTCAGCACCAACGGCGGCGACAGGATGATATTGGGCCCAGAGACCCGCACCATCGCCCCCGCGCGATAGGTTTCCTCCTGCACCCGGTTGATGCTTTTCTTGTCGATCGCCGTCTTGCTGGCGCGATCACTGACCAGCTCGACCGCGCACATCAACCCATGCCCGCCGCGCACATCACCGATCACGTCGTATTTCTCCTGCAAGGCCAGCAACCCGGCGTGCAGTTCCGCCCCGCGCGCCGCCGCGTTTTCATTCACCTTCAGCCGCCGGGTTTCCGCCAGACAGGCCAGCGCCGCCGCCGCCCCCACCGGATGACCGGAATAGGTGTAACCGTGGCCAATCGCGGCCTTGCCGGTCTCGTCGCCCTCAAACACCTCGGCCACCGCATCGGAAATCATCACCGCCCCGAACGGAAAATACCCGTTTGTGATCGCCTTGGCGGTACACATCAGATCGGGCTTCACGCCCCAGTGGCGGCTTCCGGTCCAACCGCCGGTCCGCCCGAACGCCGTGATCACCTCGTCCGCGATCAGCAGGATATTGTTGCGACTGCAAATTTCACGCACCGCTGGCATAAAGCTGGCATGCGGTGGGATCACCCCACCGGCGCCCAGCACTGGCTCCATGATCATCGCTGCAATGGTGCCCGCCCCCTGAAACGCGATCTCATCCTCCAGCGCCGCAAGACACAGCTGCGCCAACCGCTCCGGGTCGGTCTCGTTGAACGGATTGCGATAGGTATATGGCGCGGGGATATGATGACAGCCGGGCAGCAACGGCTCGTACGCGGTGCGGAAATTGGCATTGCCATTCACACTGGCACCCCCGAAATGCGTCCCGTGATATCCCTTCTTCAGGCTTAGGAATTTCACCTTGCCCGCCTCGCCGCGGATCTTGTGATACTGCCGCGCAAGCCGCAGCGCCGTCTCCACACTGTCCGACCCACCCGAGGTATAAAACGCCCGGCTCAGCCCGTCGGGGGCAAAGAATGCCCGCAGCTCCTCGGCCAGCTCAATAACGCAATCGTTCGAGGTGCCCCGAAAGATCGAGTAATAGGGCAGCCGCTCCAACTGATCCGCGATGGCCTGCTTGATCGGCGCACACGAGAAACCAAGGTTGACGTTCCACAACCCGCCGACCCCGTCCACAACCTCGTGACCATCGACATCGCAGATCCGCACCCCATGCGCCTGCGTTATGATCGTCGGCGGGTTGGCCTGACTGTCGGCCGGATGCGCCATTGGGTGCCACAGGGACCGGGCGTTCTTTTCCTTCAGAAAATTGCTGTCTTTCATGGGCTTACCCTTTCAAATATCGGACAGGCGAACCACCTGCCCCTGTCTGTTTTGTCGCGGCGCGCATCACATCACGCCCCGAAATCTTGATTGAACCCGTCGGGCGGAAGGCCGCCCAACTGCCGCGACAGATCCTGCGCGTGGCGCTTCACCTCGGCCCGGATATGCGCAATCAAATCCGCATCCATCCGCGCCACCGGGGCCGCGACGGCCACCGCGCCCACAACCGCCTGTGCCGCGTCAAAAACCGGTGCGGCGTGTGAATGCACGTCTTCCTCAAACCCGCCGACATAATCGGCAATGCCGGTCTGCCGCACCTTCACCAACAGCGCGCGCAACTGCGCCGGGTCCGTCACCGTATCCGGCGTGTGCGCATCCAGTGGCCCGGCCAAAATCGTGTCGACGAATTCCGGCGCGCTGAAGGCCAGAACCGCCAACCCCGAACTGGTCGCATGCAGCGCCAGGGTCTCGGCGTCCTCCATCATCACCCGCGTGCGGTGCTGTGGGCTGTAGGTATATGCGATCGTCTCAAGCCGCGCGCCGCGCAGCATCGACATATGCGCGGTCTCGTTGGTCGCATCCGACAGCGCCCGCAACACATTCAACGACACTTCGCGCATCGGCACCGCCGCCTCGCGCAGCGACGCCAGCCGCAAAAATGCAGGCCCAAGCCGGTATTCGCGCCCGGTTCCGATCTGCTCCACGAATCCCTGCTCGGCCAGTTCGCTCAACAGCCGATGCGCCGTCGCTTTGTTGATCCCCGACAGCCGCGCCATATCGCTCAATCCGATTTCATTTCGGGCATGATCAAAATAATTGAGCAATGACAAAGCTTTGGATACTGTCCCCATAGGGCTGAAGGCCTTTCTTTCCAGCTTGAAACAGGCGGAAACGTCCGCGCATGCTCTACACATGTTAAATTTGTTGACAGAAACTCTGCTCCTCTGTCAATCTAATTTAAAACCAACGGTTTGCATAATGAACCGACACAACAGGGAGACTGCAATGAAACCAACCACACTCATGGGCGGAGCACTTGCTCTTGCCATGGCTGTCACAGCCGGCGCAGCTGTGGCAGAGTATCCTGAAAAGCCGGTCAGCTTTATCGTACCCTGGCCACCGGGCGATCTCGAAGACGTCCTGACCCGGATGATCGCCGAAGATTTTCAGGCCGAATACGGCGTATCCGCAGCCGTGGTGAACAAACCCGGCGGTGGCGGCGGGCCGTTCCCCGGCGCGATCGAGGTGGCACAGGCCCCCGCTGATGGCTACACCATCGGGTCATTCGTGATCGGCGTGCCGGTTGTCGGCCACCAGATCGGCATCGACGAACTGACCCCGGCCAAATTCGACCCGCTGGGCGTTTTCCTGACCTATCCGTTCGTCATCGCCACCAGCGCCGACGCGCCTTATTCCACCATGGCCGAACTGGCAGACTATGCCAAATCGAACGATGTGGCGCTGGGGCATTTTGGCGATGTGCTGACCCCCACCCAAGTAACCAAGGCCTTCGCTAAGAATGCCGGGTTCGAATGGGGCTCAGACGCGGCCTTTGATGCGCTTGATTGCAACACGCTGGCCTCGGGCGACGCGGATGTGATCAACACCACGCTGCAACTGATCCTGCCCTGCCTCGACAGCGTCAAGGTGCTGGTCTCGATCACCGACGAGCGTATCCCGCTGGTGCCCGACGCCCCCACGATCGGCGAGTTGGACGACACCCTTAACATCGCGCTGTGGAACGGGCTGTTCGTGACCAAGGACACCCCCGCTGACGTGCGTGAGAAAATCATCGCCGTGGCGGAGAAAACCGTGACGAGCGAGCGCGCACAGGCCATCGCTGCCGAAACCGGCGCACTGGTTTATTGGCAAGGGGCCGACGCGGCCGCCGCCCGGATCGCCACCGATATCGCAACCGTGGACCGCATCGGCAAACTGCTGGAATGATCCCGACATCCGGGCCGGACGATCCTGTCGTCCGGCCCTTCCCCTACCCCGGACCTCCCTGACATGAGCAGCGAAGACCCCTCCCGCCCCATTGGCAGACGCAGCGGCCAGCTCCTGTTTGCACTGGGCTTCGTGATCCTCTCGGCACTGTTGCTAAGCCAGATCACCGAGCAGACCAAATGGGCCGCAAAAACCAAATTCTTTGCACAGCCCCGCTTCTGGCCCGCCGTCAGCCTTGCCGGCATGGTGCTGTTTGGCGGGCTGCACCTCTGGCGCCTGCCGCGTCGCCGCTATGCCCGCGCCGACGGGCAAGAGGCGCGGATCTGGCTGGCCTCTCTGGAATATGCGCTGTGGTTTCTTGCCTATGTCTGGCTGGTGCCGCTGGCCGGATACCTGCCGACCACGCTGGTGTTCATGCCGCTGATGGTCTGGCGACTTGGCTACCGTGACCGCCGCATGCTGTGGATCAGCGCGGGGCTGGGCTTTGCCATCGTCGTGCTGTTCAAAAGTCTGCTGCACGTCAGAATCCCCGGCGGGGCGATCTATGAATATCTCCCCGGCGCGATGCGCAACTTTTTCATCCTGAATTTCTGAGGGTCTGATATGGATCTGCTTCTCTCCAGCCTCGATATTCTGGCGCGCTGGGATGTGGCCTTGGCGCTGCTGGTCGGCTCGGTCGGCGGGGTTCTGATCGGGGCCATTCCAGGCGTTGGCCCCGCCGTTGCCATCGCCATCCTGCTGCCCGCCACCTTCTCGATGGACCCCATCGTAGGGCTGACCGTGCTGCTGGGGATCTACGGCAGCTCGATGTATGGCGGCGCGATCCCGGCGATCCTGATCAATACCCCCGGCACCGCAGTCAACGCGCTGACCACCTATGACGGTTTTCCGATGACCACGCGCGGCGAAGCCCGCCGCGCGCTCAGCCTGGCCTATTCCGCGTCGTTCTTCGGCGGCATCTTTTCGGTCATCTGCCTGATCCTGTTCGCCCCGGTGCTGGCCAAAATCGCCCCAATGTTCGGCTCGCGCGAGATTTTTCTGGCGGCACTTTTGGGCATCATCCTTGTGGTCACCGCCCACCGCGGCCAGACCCTGATCGCCGCCGCGCTGGCCTGCCTGGGGATATTCATCAACACCATCGGGCTTGAACCGGTGAAATATTCCAAACGCTACACCTTCGATCAATCCTATCTGTCCAGCGGGATCAACCTGATCGTGGTGGTTCTGGGCCTGTTTGCCCTGTCACAGGCGTTCTTCCTGTTGCAGGGCGAGGATGAAAAAACCCGCATCACCAAACTGAAAGGCGGCCTGTTTCAGGGCCTGCGCGAACTCGGGCGCCACCCGCGCGTGGCCGCAGTCTCAGCCAGCTTCGGCGTGGTGATGGGGATGATCCCCGGCGTGGGCGAGTTTACGGCGCAATTCATGTCCTACACCTATGCGCAGAAATCCTCGAAACGGCCGCAGGATTTCGGCCATGGCTCCAGCGAAGGGCTGATCGCGGCCGAAACCTCGAACAACGCCGTGCCCGCCGCCGCCATGGTGCCGCTGCTGGCCCTTGGCATCCCCGGCGAGGCGCTGACCGCGATGATGCTGTCGGTGTTTTACGTCCACAACGTCGTGCCCGGCCCGCAGCTGTTCCAGAACCAGATGGATTTCGTCATGGCGCTCTATCTGGCGCTGCTGATCCTGAATGTCATGGTGCTGGTGTTCCTTCTGTTCGCCACCAATCAGCTGATCAAGGTGGTGAAAATCCCCAACCGGTTCCTTGGCGTCTGTGTCCTGACGCTCAGCTTCGTTGGCGTCTATTCCTTGCGCAACTCGGCCACCGATTGCGTGATTGCCACGGTTTTCGGCGTTCTGGGCTTCGTCCTGAAACGCCTGTCGCTGCCCGTCGTGCCGATCATCCTCGGCATGGTTCTGGGCGGCATCATGGAGGTCAAGCTGCGCGCCGGAATGGCCCGCGTCAAAACCCCGTTCGATTTCATCGACCGCCCCATCGCCATGATCCTGTTTCTGGTGATCCTCGGCGTGTTGGCCCTGCATATCCGCCGCGTCTGGCTGGATCACAAACTAATCAAGGAGGCCAGATGGTCGACCAAACACTCATCGACGCGCTTCGGCGCGCACCTGTTGCGCCGCAAAAACTTCATATCAACGGAGCGTGGCAAGACGGTTCGGGCACGCCGCTCGACGTTGTCTCACCGATCGACGGACAAAGACTGACCACGCTGGAATGCGCCACGGCACCCGATGTTGACCGCGCCGTTGCCGCCGCCCGCGCGTCGTTCGACGATGGCCGCTGGTCGCGTATGGCCCCGGCAGGCCGCAAGAAAGTGCTGCACAAAATCGCCGACCTGATCGAGGCCGAAGCCCTGGCCCTGACCGTTCTGGGCGTGCGCGACAACGGCACCGAAATCAACATGGCCCTCAAGGCCGAGGCCGGGTCCGCCGCAGGCACCTTCCGTTATTACGCCGAGGCGCTGGATAAGGTGTATGGCGAGATTGCCCCCACCGCCCCCAATGTTCTGGGGCTGATCCACCGCGACCCCGTGGGCGTTGTCGGCGCCATTGTGCCGTGGAATTTCCCGCTGATGATCGGCGCATGGAAACTGGCCCCGGCCTTGGCGGCGGGCAATTCCGTGGTGCTGAAACCCGCCGAAACCGCCTCGCTCTCGTTGCTGCGTCTGGCAGACATCTGCGCCGAGGCTGGCCTGCCCGACGGCGTGCTGAACGTCGTCACCGGACCGGGGCATATAACCGGCGAAGCACTGGCGCTGTCGATGGATGTCGATGTGCTGGTCTTCACCGGCTCAGGCGCCACCGGTCGGCGATTGCTGGAATATTCCGCGCGCTCCAACCTGAAACGGGTCTATCTGGAACTGGGCGGCAAATCCCCCAACGTGGTCTTCGCCGACGCGCCTGATCTGGACCTTGCCGCAAAAACCTCGGCCATGGGGATCTTCCGCAACTCCGGTCAGGTCTGCGTCGCTGGCTCGCGCCTGCTGGTCGAGGCTTCGGTGCACGACGATTTCGTCGCCCGCGTCGCGCATCACGCGGCGGCGCTGCAAGTCGGCGACCCGCTGGACCTGAACAGCCACATCGGCGCGGTCAATTCGGAAACCCAACTGGCGGGCAATCTGGGCTTTGTCAGCGATGCCGTGGCCGAGGGCGCCACACTCGCCCTTGGCGGCAACCGCATCCTGCAAGACACCGGCGGCACCTATATGGAGCCCACGATTGTCACCGGCGTCGCCCCGCATCACCGCCTCGCGCAGCAAGAGGTCTTCGGCCCGGTTCTGGCCGTCACCCCCTTCACCACTGACGCCGAAGCGATCACCATCGCCAATTCCACCGACTACGGACTATCCGCAGGCGTATGGACAGCATCGCTGCCCCGCGCCCACAAGATGATCCGCGCCATCCGCGCGGGCATCGTGCATGTGAACACATATGGCGGGTCGGACAACACCGTGCCGCTGGGCGGCGTCAAACAATCCGGCAACGGGCATGACAAATCACTGCACGCGATGGATAAGTACCTCGACCTCAAAACCGCTTGGATTCAACTATGACCGAAACCCTGCTTGAAAAACGCGCCCGCCTGCTGGGCCCCAATATGCCCACCTTCTATGATGACCCCGTGCATCTGGTGAAAGGACAGGGCGTCTGGCTCTGGGATGATCAGGGCCGCAAATACCTTGATTGCTATAACAACGTGCCGCATGTCGGCCACTGCCACCCGCGCGTGGTCGAAGCGATCTGTAAACAGGCCGGAACGCTGAACACCCACACCCGGTATCTGCACGACGGGATCGTGAACTATGCCGAGGCGCTGACCGCCACCTTCGACGACAGCCTTGATACCGTCCTGATGACCTGCACCGGGTCCGAGGCCAACGACGTCGCCCTGCGCATGGCGCAGGCCGTGACCGGCAAAACCGGTGTGATCGCCACCGATCACACCTATCACGGCAACACCATGGCGGTGTCGCAACTGTCGCGCACCAAACCACCGATCGGCGGCTACTGGGACAATATCGCCTTCGTCCCCGCCCCCGACAGCTATCGCCCCTTGGGGGGCGAGCCGGGCATGGCGCACGCCCTCGCCTTCGCCGCCGAGGTCGAAAAACAGATCGCCGTGCTCGAGACCAAAGGCCACGGCATTTCCGCGCTGGTGGTCTGTCCGGCCTTTGCCAACGAAGGCTTCCCCGACCTGCCGCACGGCTGGCTGACCCCCGCAGTCGAGGCCGTGCGCCGCGCTGGCGGCATCATCATCGCAGATGAGGTCCAGCCCGGTTTCGGCCGCCTTGGCAGCCACTTCTGGGGCCACCAGAAAATCGGCTTTGTTCCGGAAATTGCCACCATCGGCAAACCCATGGCCAACGGCCACCCCGTCGGCGCGGTGATTGCCGGGCACGATGCAATGGCCGCCTTCCGCAACGCCTTTGGCTATTTCAACACCTTCGGCGGCAATCCGGTCTCCACCGCCGCCTGCCTTGCCACCTTGCAGGTGATCAACGACGAAGGCCTGATGCAGAACGCGGCCGAGGTTGGCGCCTATGCCAAAACCGCGCTGCAACAGCTTGCAGACCGCCACGCCTGCATCGGCGATGTGCGCGGCTCGGGGCTGTTCTTCGGTGCCGAAATGGTGCTGGACCGCGCCACCAAAGCCCCCGCCACCGCTTTCACCAAACGCGTCGCCAACGGCATGCGCCAGCGCGGCGTGCTGCTGAACTTCCTCGGGGTGCACTACAACGTGCTGAAAATGCGCCCGCCCATGGTCTTTGCCCGCGAAAACGTCGATCAGATGATCGAGGCACTCGACGCGGTCCTGACCGAAACCCCGTTAACCGCATGAGCGATACAACAGCCATCCGCGCCGCCGCTCTGTGGGGGATCACCCCGGATCAGATCACCCTCGCCGCCCGGCGCGAAAATACCGTCTACCGCGCCACCACACCGGCGGGCCGTTTCGCCCTGCGCCTGCACCGCCCCGGCTACCGTACCGAGGCCGAGCTGACCTCGGAACTGCAATGGATGGCGATGCTGAACAGCGGCGGCATGACCGTCCCGCGCCCGATCCCCTCGCAGTCCGGCACCCTGATCGAGATGGTCGAGGAAACACCGGTGGATCTGCTGACATGGCTGCCCGGCCACCCCGCAGGCACCGCAGGCACGCTTGATGGCATCCCCGACCGCGCCGGATTCTGCCGCCAGCTTGGCCAAACCTTCGCCATGCTGCACGACCTCAGCGACGCCTGGCAGCCGCCCGCAGGTTTCAGCCGCCCGCATTGGAACCGCGCCGGCCTGCTGGGCGCGACCCCGCTCTGGGGCCGGTTCTGGGACAACCCCGACCTGACGCAATCACAGCGCACCACCCTGCTGGCCGTGCGCGACCGGGCCGAGGCCTGCCTTGCCGCGCTGGAATCGGATCTCGACTATGGCCTGATCCACGCCGACGCGCTCAGCGAAAACATTCTGGTCGAGGCAGGCACCCTGTCGCTGATCGACTTCGACGATGGCGGCTATGGCTTTCGTGACTTCGATCTGGCCACCTTCCTGCTGCGCTTTCTGGATGCCCCCGATTACCCCGCCCTGCGCGACGCATTGCTCGAAGGCTACGCCACACGGCGGCACGTCGACCCCGAACAGCTCGAACTGTTCATCCTGCTGCGCGCCCTGACCTATCCCGGCTGGATCATCCCCCGCCTCGCCGAACCCGGCGGCGCCGACCGTTGCACCCGCGCGATCCGAACGGCCCTGCCGCTGGCCGAAGCCTTCCTGCGCACGCCCTGACCCCATGATTCCCCGACCGACAAGAGGCCGAATATGACCGCCCCCAAGACCATTCTCGTCGCTGGCACCTATGACACCAAAGATGACGAACTGTCCTATCTGGCCGAACGCATCCGCGCACAGGGCGGCGCCGTCCTGTCGATGGATGTCAGCGTGCTGGGCGATCCCAAAACCCCCACCGACCTCAGCAAACATCAGGTCGCCGAAGCAGGCGGCAGCACGATCCAGACCGCGATCGACAGCAATGATGAAAACGTCGCAATGCAGATCATGGCCAAAGGCGCCGCTGCCCTCGCCGCCCGCCTGCACGCCCAAGCGCGCATCGACGGGGTAATCGTGCTGGGCGGCACGATGGGCACCGATCTGGCGCTTGACCTGTGCAGCGCCCTGCCACTGGGCGTGCCGAAATATGTCGTCTCGACCGTGTCTTTCTCGGCCATGCTGCCGCCCGAACGGCTGGCCGCAGATATTCAGATGATCCTCTGGGCCGGCGGGCTCTATGGTCTGAACTCGGTCTGCAAATCCTCGCTGTCACAGGCCGCCGGGGCTGTGCTCGGCGCCGCCCGCGCCGTCGAAGCGCCAAACAGCAGCAAACCCCTGATCGGCATGACCTCGTTCGGCAAAACCATCCTGCACTATATGGTCCAGCTGAAACCGGCGCTGGAACAGCGCGGCTACGAGGTCGCCGTCTTCCACGCCACCGGCATGGGCGGACGCGCATTTGAATCGCTCGCCGCCGAACGCGCCTTTGCCTGCGTGATGGATTTCGCCACGCAGGAAGTCGGCAATCACCTGATGGGCTCGGGCATTTCTGCGGGCGCGGACAGGCTGACCAACGCCGGCAACAGCGCCACACCTCAGATGATCGCCCCAGCCTGCTATGATCTGGTCGACCTGATCGGCTGGCAGCCCCTGCCCGACCGCCTGTCCGACCGCCCCAGCCACGCGCACAACCGGCTGCTCACCTCTGTCGTGCTCACCGCGGATGAACGCCGCCAGGTCGCCCGCACCATGTCCGCCAAGCTTTCAACCGCCAAAGGGCCGACCGCCTTCCTGCTGCCCACCCAAGGCTGCAACGAATGGGACCGCCCCGGCGCCCCGCTGCACGACGCCGAAGGGCTATCCGCCTTCTGCGAGGAACTGCGCACCACCTGCCCGGCCAACACCCAGCTGCACGAACTCCCCTGCCACATCAACGACCCCGACTTCAGCCAAACCGTCCTGGCACTCTTCGACACATGGGTCGCGCAGGGCATCGTGCCCCCCGGACAGCCCTGATGGTTTCTTTCTGACCCAAATACTCCCGCCGGAGGCACCTGCCCGCACCACAAGCACTACCGCCCGCTGTCGCGCTCCAACGCGTCCAACTCGTTCAGCAGATCCAGCAACTCATCCAGCTTGGCCGCACCAAAACTGTCGCGCAGCCATTGGTTCAACCGCTGACTTTCCTGCAGGTTGTCCACAATCAACTGCCGACCCGACCCGGTGATCGTCACCAACTGCTTGCGCCGATCCGTCGGATGCGGCGCGCGGCTGATCAGCACCTTGCCCTCCAGCGTCTGCAAAATCCGCGTCAGCGACGGCAGCAACAAACACGACCGCTCGGCAATCTCGGTCGGGTCCAGCGTGCCGCGCTCGTTCAGCACCCGCAACACACGCCACTGCTGCTCGGTCACGCCAACATCGTTCAGCATCGCCCGGATCGGCCCCATGACCTTTTCGCGCGCGCGCAGCAGCGCAATCGGAAGCGAGCGATTCGTCTCGGGCGGGCTGTTCGGTTTCATATCCATATCTTTGTTTGCCCCGGTTTTTTCGCGCTGGCAATATCAGGGCTTGACGCCCCCACCCCATCTACTTAACATGTTAATCACAATTGCGGGGAGGAGACATGCCGCATTTCATCATCGACTATTCCGCCAATCTCGAGGATGCGGTGGATATCGCGGCCCTGTGCGACCTGCTGCGCCGCACCGCGATTGAAACCGGTGTGTTCCCGCTGGCGGGCGTGCGCGTGCGCGCCTTCGCCGCGACCCACGTCAGCATCGCCGACGGCGACCCCAAGCACGGCTATATCGACATCTCCATCCGCCTGCGCGCGGGCCGCGATCTGGACACCCGACAGCAGGCAACCACCGCAATCTTCGCCGCCGCCAAGGATTTCCTGGCCCCCGTGATGCAAACCCGCTCGCTGGCGCTGTCCTGCGAGATGCGGAATATCGACCCGGATCTGTCGCCCAAAACCGGCACGATCCGCGACCACCTGAAAGGCTGAACCATGTCCGACCTGACCACCAATATCGACACGCTCGCGGGCTATCTGACGCGGTTTGCCGACACCGGCGTGCTGAACCGGATCGGCGGGCAAGACCTGCCCGCCCAAAGCGGCCTGACCTTCGATAACCACTCCCCGGTGGACGAAACCTTTATCTGCACCGTGGCCCAATCCGGCGCCGCCGATATCGACGCCGCCGCACAGGCCGCCAAGGCCGCCTTTCCCGCATGGCGCGATATGCCCGCGGCGCAGCGCAAAGCCATCCTGCACAAGATCGCCGACGGCATCGTTGCGCGCGCCGAAGAAATCGCACTGTGCGAATGCTGGGACACCGGGCAGGCGCTGCGCTTCATGTCCAAGGCCGCCCTGCGCGGCGCGGCAAACTTCCGGTTCTTCGCCGACAAGGCCACCGCCGCGCGCGACGGGCAGCACCTGCCCTCGCCCACGCTGATGAATATCACCACCCGCGTGCCGATCGGCCCGGTGGGCGTGATCACCCCGTGGAACACGCCGTTCATGCTCTCCACCTGGAAAATCGCGCCCGCGCTGGCCGCAGGCTGCACCGTGGTGCACAAACCGGCCGAATTCAGCCCCGTCACCGCCCGCATCCTGATGGAGATCGCCGAACAGGCCGGCCTGCCCCCCGGCGTCTGGAACCTCGTGAACGGCTTTGGCGAGGATGCCGGCCGCGCCCTGACCGAACATCCCGACATCAAGGCCATCGCCTTTGTCGGTGAAACCAAAACCGGCAGCATGATCATGAAACAGGGCGCTGACACGCTCAAACGTGTGCATTTCGAACTGGGCGGCAAAAACCCCGTCGTGGTGTTCGACGATGCCGATCTGGACCGCGCTTTGGATGCCGCGATCTTCATGATCTACTCTCTGAACGGCGAACGCTGCACCTCCTCCAGCCGCCTGTTGCTGCACGCGCCGATTGCCGACGCCTTCACCGCCAAACTGATTGAACGCGTGAACCGGATCAAGGTCGGCCATCCGCTGGACCCGACGACCGAGGTCGGGCCACTGATCCACAAAACCCACTTCACCAAGGTGTGCAGCTATTTCGACATCGCCCGACAGGACGGCGCCACCATTGCCGCAGGCGGCGCAGCGCTGGATCAACCCGGCTACTACGTCAAGCCAACGCTGTTCACCGACGCGACCAATGACATGCGCATCGCGCAGCAGGAAATCTTCGGCCCCGTCCTGACCACCCTCACGTTTCAAACCGAAGCCGAGGCCCTCGCCATCGCCAACGATGTGCCATATGGTCTGACCGGCTATGTCTGGACCAACGACCTGACCCGCGCGCTGCGCTTCACCAACGCGCTCGAGGCCGGAATGATCTGGGTCAACAGCGAAAACGTGCGCCACCTGCCCACCCCGTTCGGTGGCGTCAAGACCAGCGGCATCGGGCGCGATGGCGGCGACTGGTCGTTCGAGTTCTATATGGAACAAAAACACATCGGCCTCGCGCTTGGTCAGCACGCAATCCCGAAACTTGGCGCGTAAGGAGGAACCACCATGCCCGTCCCCGCCCCCGTCCTTTATCCCCCGTTCAACATCGTGCGCCTAAGCCACGTGGAATTCGGCGTGACCGATCTGGCCGCCAGCCGCGCGTTCTACGTCGATACGCTGGGCCTGCAAGTCACCTATGAAGATGACGAAAGCCTGTATATGCGCGCGATGGAAGAGCGCGGCCACCACTGCATCGCCCTGCGCAAAGCCGACAAACCCGAAGCCCGCGTGCTGGGGTTCAAGCTCTACGACACCCCCGACCTCGACAAGGCCGCCGCGTTTTTCGCCGCCAAGGGCCTGCCGGTCGAATGGGTCGAACGCCCCTTCATGGGCCGCACCCTGCGCACCTGCGATAACTTCGGCATCCCGTTGGAATTCTACGTCCAAATGGACCGGCTCCCACCAATCCACCAGCAATACAAGCTCTACAACGGCGTCAAAGCCCTGCGGATCGACCATTTCAACATGTTCACCAGCGACGTCGACGCCAGCGTGGCCTTCTATAACGAAATCGGCTTTCGCACGACCGAATACACCGAAGACGAAGACAGCCAGAAACTCTGGGCCGCCTGGATGCACCGCAAGGGCGGCGTGCACGACGTGGCCTTCACCAACGGGCTGGGTCCGCGACTGCACCACACCGCCTTCTGGGTACCGACCCCGCTGAACATCATCGAATTGCTCGATCTGATGGCGACCACCGGCTATGTGGCCAATATCGAACGCGGGCCGGGGCGCCACGGGATCTCCAACGCCTTCTTCCTCTATATCCTCGACCCCGACGGTCACCGGATCGAGATTTACTGTTCGGACTATCAAACCGTCGATCCCGATCTTGAACCGATCAAATGGGATCTGAAAGACCCGCAGCGGCAAACCCTCTGGGGCGCCCCCGCCCCGCGCAGCTGGTTCGAACACGGCAGCCTGTTTGCCGGGGTCGACCCCGTGGCCTCGGCCATGACCGCTCAACCAATCATCGCCCCCTGACCGGGGCGGCGATTGCCCAGGCACGACCAATTTGGCCAAGACGAAAGAGGAAAAGATGCGCTTTGCAACGGTAACGGCTGACGAACAGCAACTCTACGGCGCGGTGATCGACGGCGGCTTTGTCGCGCTCTCGCCCGACTTCCCGCAATGGCCAACCCTGCGCGAAGTGATCGCCGCCGACGCGCTGCCCACGCTGACCAAAGCCGCCACAGGCCGCGCCGTGACCCACCCCGAGGGCAGTTTCAGCTGGGACATCCCCATTCCCGCCCCCGAAAAAATCATCTGCGTCGGCGTCAATTTTCCCGACCGCAACGCCGAATACAAAGACGGGCAGGACGCCCCCCCCAACATGTCGCTGTTCATCCGCTTTCCGCGCAGCTTCACCGGGCACGGCGCGCCGCTGATCCGCCCGCCCGAAACCCCGCAGCTCGACTATGAAGGCGAAATTGCCGTGATCATCGGCAAAGGTGGGCGGCGCATCCCCCAAGATCAGGCCCTAAGCCACATCGCCGCCCTGACCCTGTGCAACGAAGGCACTCTGCGCGACTGGGTCCGGCACGCGAAATTCAACGTCACACAGGGCAAGAACTGGGACCGCTCCGGCGCCATGGGCCCGTGGATCGTGCCGTTTGAACGCCCCGATCAGATCACCGATGTGCAGCTGACCACCCGCGTGAACGGCGAGGTCCGGCAAGACGACCGCACCGGGCGCATGCTGTTCCCGGTCGCGCGCCAGATCGCCTATATCTCGACCTTCACCACGCTGGTTCCGGGCGACATCATCGTCACCGGCACCCCCACCGGGGCCGGCGCGCGCTTTGATCCGCCGCGCTACCTCGTGCCCGGCGACGTGATCGAGGTCGAAGCCCAAGGCATCGGCACCCTGCGCAACACCGTCGAGGATGAAACATGACCCCCGATCAGGCAAAAACCGCCGCCGAGGCGCTGTTTCAAGCCGAAACAACCGGTCAGCAGATCGGGCTTCTCTCGCTGGCCTATCCGGGGATGAGCATGGACGACGCTTACGCCGTGCAGGCCGCCCTGATCGCGCGGCGCAAACGCGCGGGCCACAAGGTGATCGGCTGGAAAATCGGCCTGACATCCAAGGCCATGCAACAATCGCTCAACATCGACATTCCCGACAGCGGCATGCTGATGGACGACATGCTGTTCTCCAATGGTGCGACCATTCCCGCCCGCCGCTTCATTCAGCCGCGGGTCGAGGCCGAGATCGCCTTCGTCATGAAAGCCCCGCTTGCGGGCGAAACCGTCACGCGGGCCGATGTGATCGCGGCAACCGACTATGTCACCCCATCGCTTGAAATCCTCGATACCCGCATCCTGCGGGCCGACCCGGCAACTGGCAAGACGCGGATCATCACCGATACGATCTCGGACAACGCCGCCAACGCGGGTCTGGTTCTGGGGGATCACCGCCACGCCATCGACACCGTCGATCTGCGTTGGGTCGGCGCCATCGTCAGCCGCAACGCCGAGGTCGAAGAAACCGGACTGGGCGCAGGCGTCCTGAATGACCCGGTCGAAGGGATCGTCTGGCTGGCACGGCGGATGAACACCTACGGCCAGCGGATCGAAGCGGGCCAGATCATCCTGTCCGGCAGCTTCATCCGCCCGATCGAAGCCCCCTCCGGCGCGCAAATCAGCGCAGATTTCGGCAGCTTCGGCACGGTCGGCATTCAATTCGCCTGAGGCCCCACCCGGTTCACATTTTCAAAATGTCCCCGCCAGAGGCATCCACCGCCACAGCCGAAAACCGCCCGTCCCTACGTTGCGCGACGGCTGCCAAACCCTGCCAGTCGCGACAGCCCCAACCGCTGCACCACTTGGTCCAGCAGCACTGGCAGCCCAATCCCGCAGCCAACACCAAGCAACAGATGCAGCGCCAAACCTTCCTGCCCCAGCTTCAGCAGCACCACCCGGACCACCGCAAGAACGATGATATGCGTCAGATACACCGGCATGGTCCGCTGCCCCAACCAGGCCAGCGCCGCACCTGGCTGCACCCCCGCCGTGCGCCCGACCAGAACCGTGAACCCCAAGACCGCCGCCAAGGCCAGCAACTGCCCCGCAGGCGGCACCGGCACCGCCCCCCAAATCCACACCAACCCCTCGGTGCCGACCAGCAAAAGCACCGCCAGCCCCAACGGAAATCGCCCGTCCAGAAGCTCTGCCCTGCGGCTGGCCAAAATCACCCCCGCCAGAAAATAGGGCGCATTTTCAAGCACATTCACCAAACCACCGGGATCGAACCCCATGGCGAAATACCCCAGTGCAGCCAAGGCCAGCACGATCAGAACCGGCTCGGTCCGGGCGCGGAACAGCCTGTGCAGAGCGTATGTCACAACCTGCAACACGAACAACGCCCACAGGAACCAGAACACGCTTTTGGGCGGCGCCGGATACATCAGCAACCCGATCAGATCGACCGGCGCCCGCCCCTCTCCCGCCGCCATCAACGCCAGCGCCTCGACCCAGGACCACAGGACCAGCGGCCACAAAAGGCTCTCTGTCCGGCCGCGCAAAAATGCGCCCGGCGCGGCAACGGCCTTGAAAAACAGCCCCGACACGAAAAAGAACACAGGCATGTGGAACAGATAAATCGCGTTTTCCACCGCGCTGAACAGACGCTCATCCGGGATCAGCCCCGCGCCCTCCAACCCGATCCAGCAATGCCCCAGCACCACCAGAACAATCGCCGCGCCCTTGACCGCGTCAAAACCGCTGTTGCGTCGCAGGATTGCGTCGGGGGGCTGTGTCATTGTCCGTCCTGTCTGCCGTTTCGCCTGCTGAACGCGCTGATAATCAGCCCGACACAGGTGCGTCAAGCCCTTGCTCCCTTGCCAATCCCCGCCATTCCACAGACAGATGGACCGCACCACCGAGGAGACTACGATGATTGAACAGCTGCGCGCAATTCTGGGCGACGACCACGTACTGACCGGACAGCAGATCGCCCGCTGGACCCAGGACTGGACCGGCGCCTATCATTTTCAGCCGCTGGCCGTTGTGCGCCCCGCGAACACGGAACAAGTCTCTGCCGTCGTGAAGCTGGCCAACCGCACCGGCACCCCAATCGTGCCCGTCTCGGGCAACACCGGCCTGACCGGCGGCACGCGCGCCGACGGCGCCGTGATGCTGTCGCTCGACCGCATGAACGCCATCCGCGACATCCGCCCCGATGCCCGCATCGCGATCGTCGAGGCGGGCGTGATCCTGTCCACCCTGCACGACGCCACCGAAGCGCAGGACCTGATTTTCCCGCTGACATTCGGCGCCAAGGGCTCGGCCATGATCGGCGGCTGCCTGTCCACCAACGCCGGCGGCTCGAACGTGCTGCGCTATGGCAACACCCGCGA
Organism: Thalassovita taeanensis; assembly: GCF_900110775.1. Lineage (GTDB taxonomy): Bacteria > Pseudomonadota > Alphaproteobacteria > Rhodobacterales > Rhodobacteraceae > Litorimicrobium > Litorimicrobium taeanense. The sequence goes on from NZ_FOEP01000002.1 coordinate 281,798, forward strand.
TCTGGTCCTCGGGATCGAAGCCGTGCTGCCCACCGGCGAGGTGATGACCCTGATGAGCGAACTGCACAAGGACAACTCTGGCTACAACCTCAAACACCTGCTGATCGGGGCCGAAGGCACGCTGGGCATCATCACCGCCGCTGTGCTGAAACTGCACACCAAACCGCGCGCCTATGCCACCGCCATGGTCGCGGTTCCCTCGCTGAATGACGCGCTGACCCTGCTCAACCGCCTGCAAGAGGCCACAGGCGGCGGGGTCGAGGCATTTGAATACATGCCGCGCGCCTATATCGAAGGGCACCTGGCAAAATTCCCCGACGCCCGCGCGCCCTTCGATCAGACCTTTGATGTGAATATCCTGGTCGAGGTCGGCGCCACAGCGCCCCGCGATTGCACGGTCGGCCCCGATGGCCAAACCCCCGTCGCCAGCTATCTCGAGGAAGTGCTGGCCGACATGTTCGAAAACGGCAGCATTCTCGATGCGGTCGTGGCCCACAACCACGCCCAGCGCGCCGAGATGTGGCAACGCCGCGAGGTCGCCGCCGAGATCGCCCTCGCCCACAGCCCGATCGTGAACAACGACATCGCCGTGCCGATCGACAAAGTCGCGCTTTTCCTTGAACAGATCGAAGCCCGCATGCCCGCGCTGGACGCGGGCGCAACAGCCATCACCGTGGCGCATCTGGGCGACGGCAATGTGCATTACACCGTCTGGCCAACAAGCCTCGACCCCGTGGTGCACGACGCCATCATGGAGGCGGTCGAGGATGTCGTCCTTGAGCTTGGCGGCAGCTTCTCCGCCGAACACGGCATCGGCACCTCGAAACTGCCCTCGATGCGGCGGCGCAAGAACCCGGTCGCGCTGATGGCGATGCGGGCGATCAAGACGGCGCTGGACCCCAACGGAATTCTCAATCCCGGCAAGGTCCTGCCCGACTAATTCAGCAGCCGCGCACCGTGTCGATCATCAACTGCACGTTCTCGGGGTCAGCGTCTGGCGTGATGCCGTGACCAAGGTTGAAAATATGCGGCCCGTTGCGGAATGCCTCGACAATCCGGCGGGTCTCATCGACCAAAGCCTGCCCGCCGGTGACCATATGCGATGACTTCAGGTTGCCCTGCACGCAGCCATCGACCTGCACATGTTCTGCCGCCCATTCGGCCGTCACGCTGTCATCCACCGCCACGCAATCCGCCCCGGTCGCCTTGGCAAAGCCGATATATTTATCGCCCGCCTCGCGTGGGAACGCGATCACCGGAATGCCCGGATGCCGCTTCTTCAACTCTGAAATGATGTATTTCGCAGGCGCCAGCGCGTATTTGTCAAAATCTTCGCCCTTCAGCGACCCGGCCCAGCTGTCGAACAGCTTGACCACCTCGGCCCCCGCCTCGATCTGCGCCGACAGGTAATCCACGGTCGAGGTCGTCAGAAGCTCGATCAGCCCCTCGAATACCGCCCGGTTTTCCGCCTTCAGCGCATGTGCCGGTCCCTGATCCTTCGTCCCACGCCCGGCAATCATATAGGTCGCAACGGTCCACGGCGCACCCGCGAACCCGATCAGCGTGGTTTCCTTCGGCAAGTCGCGCTTCACGCGCCGTACCGTGTCATAAATCGGGTTCAGCACCTCGTGAATCGCATCGCCCCCGGTCAGGGCCGCCAGTTGGTCCGCCGTTGTCGTGGTCGACAGCCGCGGCCCCTCGCCGGTCACGAACCACAGATCCGCGCCCAGCGCCTGCGGCAACAGCAGGATATCGGCGAACAGAATCGCCGCATCAAAGCCATAGCGCCGGATCGGCTGCATCGTGACCTCGGCCGCCAGCTCGCTATTGTAACACAGCGACAGGAAATCCCCCGCCTGCGCCCGCGTGGCGCGGTACTCGGGCAGATATCGCCCCGCCTGACGCATCATCCAGATCGGTGGCGTGTCCAGTGTTTCACCAGCCAACGCGCGCAATATCTTCTTCTGCTCAGACATGAGGCTCCCCTTTTTCTCATCGGTTCGTCCCCTTCCTTCGGCAGGATGTCAAGCCGCGCGCGCAGTTTTCGCGCCCCTCACGTCCATAGGCCGCATGACACGCGGCAACGCCCGCTTTGTTAATCTGGAAAAACCGCGCGCACCGTCTGCATCCGATGTGCATGATCTGTGCATGTCGATCATATCGCCAATTTTGGGCCGCAGCCCTTGTTAACCTGGGCTTTCGTGGCGATTCGGCCCCGGCGGGGCAATCTGTCCCGCCCCGCAATCCGCATGGGTGCTTGTCAGATCACCGCACCATGGCTAGAGCTTGGCGCATGACTTTGACCTTGCCCAGCCCCGCCTCCCCGCTGAAGATCGGCACCCGTGGTTCCCCGCTTGCACTGGCGCAAGCCTATGAGACCCGTGCCCGGCTTTCTACTGCTTTTGATCTGCCCGAACAGGCGTTCGAGATCGTTGTCATCAAGACGACAGGCGACAGGGTGCTGGATCGCCCGCTGAAAGAAATCGGCGGCAAGGGCTTGTTTACAAAGGAAATCGAAGACGCAATGCTGTCGGGCGACATCGACCTCGCCGTGCATTCGATGAAGGATATGCCGGTGGCGCAGCCGGCAGGCCTGCTGCTCGATACCTACCTGCCGCGCGAAGATGTCCGCGACGCGTTTGTCTCGCTGGCCGTCGAAACCCTGTCCGACCTGCCCGAAGGCGCCGAAGTTGGCAGCTCCTCGTTGCGCCGTCGCGCGCAACTGCTGAACGCCTTTCCGCATCTCAAGGTCGTTGAGTTGCGTGGCAACGTGCAGACCCGGCTGAAAAAGCTTGAAAACGGCGTGGCCCAAGCCACCTTCCTCGCCATGGCCGGCCTCAACCGCCTCGGCATGGCCGACATCGCCCGCTCCGCCATCGCCCCCGAACAGATGCTGCCCGCCGTCGCGCAGGGTGCCATTGGCATCGAACGCCGTGCCGATGACAGCCGTGCTGCGGCGATGCTCGAAGCAATTCACCATTTGGAAACCGGCCAACGCCTTGCTGCCGAACGATCTTTTCTGAAAGCTTTGGATGGGTCGTGCGAAACACCGATCGCCGGTCTTGCCGAACTCGATGGCACCACCCTGCGCCTGCGCGGCGAGGTGCTGCGCCCTGACGGGTCGGAAAAGATCAACGAGGATCGCAGCTGCCCCATCGCCGATGGTCCGGCCCTTGGGCACGAAATGGCGCAGTCACTTCTATCGCAAGCAGGCGAAGGCTTCTTCGACTGGCGCTAACCGCAGGTCAGATCAGCCGGGCCGCCCAAAACAGGCGGCGCGGCTGGGCATTGAAGCGTATGAACGTTCAAAACCCGTTACTTCGCGGCCTGCTCCAGCAGCTCGATCCGCGCTTTCAGTGCCTCGTTTTCCTCACGCGCCTTCTGCGCCATGGCGCGAACGGCGTCGAATTCCTCGCGCGTGACGAAATCACGGTCGGCGACCCAGCGGTCAATCCAACCCTTCATCGCGGTTTCCGCCTCGTCTTTGGCGCCTTGGGCCACGCCCATCGCATTGGTCATCAGATGTGACATGTCGTCGAAAAATTTGTTACGGGTTTGCATGTGGGTCTCCACCGTTACAGTCGATTCCTATATGGGGTGCAAACCGGTCCGCCACAAGGTTGACTTGCCCCCATTGCCAGAGGCACACAGACGCACATGCAGGCCATGATCCCCTTCCCCGACATTTCCCCCGAGATCTTCTCGATTCCCCTATTCGGGTTCGAGTTCGCCCTGCGCTGGTACGCGCTGGCCTATATCGCGGGCATCCTGATCGGCTGGCGCATCGTCGTCGCAGCGGTCAAACGCCCAAACCTGTGGCCGAATGATCGCGCCCCCATGACCCCGGCTCAGGTCGAGGATCTGCTCAGCTGGGTCATCCTCGGCATCATCCTCGGCGGGCGCCTTGGCTTTGTGCTGTTCTATAAACCCGGCTACTATTTACGCAATCCGACCGAGATTCCGATGGTTTGGCAGGGCGGCATGTCGTTCCACGGCGGCTTTCTCGGCGTGGTGCTGGTGGCGCTGGTGTTCACGGCGCGCCACAAAATCCCGCGCCTGTCGGCAGGTGACGCGCTGGCGCTGGCGGTGCCCACCGGGCTGATGCTGGGCCGTATCGCCAACTTCATCAACGCCGAACTGTGGGGACGCCCCACAACCCTGCCGTGGGGTGTGGCCTTTCCCGGCGCGTCGGCCCAAACCTGCGAAGGCGTGATTGGCCTGTGCGCCCGCCACCCCTCGCAACTCTACGAAGCCGCCCTCGAAGGCCTCGTTCTTGGCCTGCTGCTGCTCTGGCTGGCCTTCCGCCGCGGCGCGTTGAAAATACCCGGTCAGGTGATGGGCCTTTTCGTCATCGGCTATGGCATCGCCCGTTTTATCGTCGAGTTTTTCAGACAGGCCGATGATCAGTTCATCAGCCTCGACAACCCGATGGGCTATGTCGTGCACCTTGGCCCTGCGGGCGTCACCATGGGACAACTGCTGTCGCTGCCGATGATCCTGCTCGGGCTGGCAATCGTGCTTTATGCGCGCAGGTATGCGCAAACGCGTGCACGCGCATGACGGCGATGCGGCAGCACCTTCTGGCGCGGATCGCGGCCACCGGCCCGCTCAGCGTCGCCGACTATATGACCGAGTGCCTGCTGCACCCGACGCTGGGCTATTACACTACCCGCGATCCATTTGGCGCGATGGGCGACTTCACCACCGCGCCTGAAATCAGCCAGATGTTCGGCGAACTTGTGGGGCTGGCGCTGGCGCAAAGCTGGCTTGATCAGGGCGCCCCCGCCCCCTTCGCTCTGGCCGAGGCGGGGCCGGGCCGCGGCACCCTTATGGATGACATCCTGCGCGCCACCCGGAATGTGCCCGGCTTTCACGCCGCCATGCGGATCTATCTGATCGAGGCCTCGCCACTGCTGCGCGCGCGCCAGCTGACCGTGCTGGGCCGCGCCGATGCCAATTGGATCGACCAGATCGACGAGCTGCCCGACCTGCCGCTGTTCTTCGTCGCCAACGAATTTTTCGACGCCCTGCCGATCCGGCAATTTCAGCGCGACGGCGATGGCTGGCGCGAACGCCGCATCACCGCTCAGGGCAACGACCTGCACTTCGCCCTTGGTGGCGTGGCACCACAACCCGCGCTGGCCCACCGCCTTGCCGACACCGCCACCGGTGATCTGGTCGAGATCTGCACCGCCGCCCCGGCCATGGCGGCCGCTCTGGGCCACTGCATTCAGACCCGCGGCGGCGCCGCCCTGATCATCGACTATGGCGACTGGCGCTCGCAAGGCGACACCCTGCAAGCGCTGCGCGCGCATGAACCGGTCGATCCGCTCAGCGCCCCCGGCCAATCCGACCTGACCGCGCATGTCGACTTCGAGGCGCTGGCCCTTGCCACCCCCTCGGCCTACAGCCGCCTGACGCCGCAGGGCCTGTTTCTGGAACGGCTCGGCATCACCGCCCGTGCGCAAACCCTTGCCGACCGGCTCAGCGGTGCCGCGCGCGACAGCCTGATCGCCGCACATCGGCGCTTGACGCACCCCGAGGAAATGGGGACGCTCTTCAAAACCCTCGCGCTCTTCCCCAAAGGCGCGACCCCGCCTCCCGGATTTGCACCATGACTTTGGAAATTCTGACTTCTGACAGCCTGAACGGCATCCGCCACGGATTTTTCACCCGCAAGGGCGGCGCCTCCTCCGGCGTGTTTCAGGGGCTGAACTGCGGGCAAGGGTCGTCGGACCAATCCGAGATTGTCGCCATCAACCGCGCGCGCGTTGCGGCGGCGATGGGTCTGCCGGTCGAACAGATGGTCGGCGTGCATCAGGTGCATTCCACCGACGTTCATACAGTCGAAATACCGACGCAATACCGACCCAAAGCCGACGCCCTTGTCACGGCCACGCCGGGGGTCGCCCTGTCGATTCTGACCGCAGATTGCCAGCCGGTTTTATTCGCCGACAGCACCGCCCGCGTGATCGGTGCCGCCCATGCGGGCTGGCGCGGAGCGCTTGAGGGCGTGCTGGAAGCCACGCTTGACGCGATGCAGGCGCTGGGGGCCAAACCTGAAAACATCACCGCCGTCATCGGCCCCTCGATCAGTCAGCGCGCCTATGAGGTCGGGCCCGAGTTTCTTGACGATTTCATCGCTGATGATGTTGATAATACAAAGTTTTTCTCGAACGGGCGTGGCGACCGGATGTTGTTCGACCTGCCCGCCTACGGCCTGCACCGCTTGCGCCGCGCTGGCGTGGGACTGGCGCAATGGACCCGCCACTGCACCTACAGCGACCCGGATCGGTTCTATTCCTACCGCCGGACCACCCATGAAGGCGAAGCTGATTATGGGCGTCTGATCTCGGTTATCCGCCTGTAACGGCGCCCCCGCGCCATTTGTTTGCCCCATTCCCGACCGAATGCCGCACAGTTCGGATCAAAAGCGCCCTCGCTACATCTGTTTATTCATTGATTCCAAACGATTGACGCATTTCCACCTATGGCTGTGGCTGTCGGGAAAGCCCACCGTATTTGCCCGATTATTCCCTGCCCTTGCCAAAACAAAGCCGCATTGGAAGCTCATATTGTTTCCCAACCCGGCGCAAAAGACGCCGTCAGATTCAGAAGGAGCAGCACGATGCAAAAACAGAAACGCTGGATGAAATCGGCAATCGAAACCTCCAAAGCCGAAATGCCCGCCCTGCCTTGGGCCCGCGGCAACCGCCGTCTGAACAAAGCTGCTGCGAAGCCGGGCAAACTGCGCACCGCATGAAGCCCGCATATTGAGTTTTGACCGCAAGGTCTCAAAGTATTTCAGAGTGCCCTTTTAATCAGTCTCAGGAGCCGCACCGATCCCCGGGGCGGCTCTTACTGATTCTGCGTATCGCTCCAGCGAACCGAATCAGAATGTGGCGACCGCGTTCTCGGATCAGCAACAAAGCGATCTCAGCCCGACGTTTCCCGTCCTATTTGCCGCCAATACCCCGGTTTTTTTGACAACTCATGCAGATTTTTCCCATTGTGTACCTTCTTCAGATGGAATTTTTAATGTCCTTCTGTCGTTGTCGGTGGGGGCCGACGCGGATGTGACGCACACAATAGGTGACGTGCATGACGAGTATCCCGCCCCTGACCGGCTTTCGGAACGAACAATTTTCGACCACGCGCACACAGCGCCCCACGACCCACCATACCCCGCGAAAGCCAGCGCTGATGCGCCGCTATGACGTGACCTATCTTGGGTCGAGCGGTCGCACCGAATGGCAGAACTTCGTCGCGCCAGCGAATGCGACTTTCGAATCGGCCTTCTCGGCTTTTGCGCGCGGCACCCTGATCCGGACCACCGACGGCCCCTGCGCGGTCGAGGATCTGGACCCTGGCATGATGATTGAAACACACGAGTTCGGCCCGCAACCGCTGCAATGGCTGGGCTCGATGCAGATCATCCCGAACGCGCCCGTGGACACGCCTGAACAGACCCGCCTGACGCGAATCATGCCTGATACCTTCGGGATCGGCAGGCCGATATCAGACCTGATGATCGGCCCCGGCGCACGCTTGTTGCGGCATGTGCCCGGCGGCGAGCCGGATCAGGATGAACTGACCCCGGTCAGCAATGTTGTCGATGGTGATGGGGTTTTCCAAATCACGCCGCCGATGCCCGTACAGGTTCATCACCTGTGCCTGCCTCGCCACGCGACCATCTTTGTCGGCGGACTGCGCATGGAAAGCTATCATCCCGGCGAAGGCTTTGCCGAACTACTGGGGCCAAATATGCTCAAATTATTCCTGTCGCTGTTCCCGCATATCCAGAGCCTTCAGGATTTTGGCACCATGGCCTATCTCCACAGCCGGTCCTTGCAACGTGGACAGCTTTCGTTGGTGTAACCCGCGAAACACGCAGTTCAGCCCTTTCCGCAGGATCAAACCAACTGATCAGGCCATACGGCTGAGCCGCTCTTCCAGCACCTCGAACGGTACGCCGGGTTCGTCCTTGGCGCCCCGAATCACCAAACTGGTCTTGACCGAGGCCACATTGTGCGCGGTCAGCAATTGCGAGGTCAGAAAGCTCTGAAAAGTGCTCAGATCAGGCGCCACGCATTTGAGGATGAAATCCACCTCGCCGTTCAGCATGTGGCACTCGCGCACCAGCGGCCAGTTCCGGCACAGGGTCTCGAACGCGCTCAGATCCGCCTCTGCCTGACTTTGCAGCCCAACCATGGCATAGACTTGAACCTCGAACCCCAGTTCGCGCGCATCGACATCGGCATGATACCCGCGGATGAAACCGGCCTCTTCCAGCGTGCGCACACGCCGCAGACAGGGCGGGGCAGAAATGCCAACGCGCTTGGCCAGTTCCACGTTGGTCATCCGACCATCTGCCTGCAACTCAGCTAGTATTTTGCGATCAATGGGATCAAGCCGCGTTGTGGGCATCGTGGTCCTCCTGTGGAACAGTTTCTTATACCACCCAGAGCTGCCCGCGCAAGATTCTTTCCCCTTGGCGCAAGATCATTGCGGAATATTCGCATTTGTGCTGTTTTTCCGATTTCTCACCCAAGCCCTTCCCCCCGGTTCCACTGGCGACTATATGAATTTACGGTTCAAAAAATCGCAAACGAAGGGGGCCCCCATGGCCGAGACACGTCACACATCGGTACTGATCATCGGCTCTGGGCCTGCGGGCTATACCGCTGGGGTCTATGCCAGCCGAGCGATGCTCTCGCCCATTCTGGTGCAGGGGATCGAGCCGGGCGGGCAGCTGACCACCACGACCGAAGTAGAAAACTGGCCCGGCCTGACCGAAGTTCAGGGCCCCGACCTCATGATCCAGATGGAGGCGCACGCCAAGGCGATGGGCTGCGAAATCATCGGCGATATCATCATGTCGCTGGACACCACGGCGCGCCCCTTTACCGCAATTGGCGATAGCGGCACGATCTATACGGCCGATGCTGTTATTCTGGCGACGGGCGCGCGCGCCAAGTGGCTGGGGCTGCCCTCGGAAGACGCCTATAAGGGCTTCGGCGTATCGGCCTGCGCTACCTGCGATGGCTTTTTCTATCGCGGTCAGGAAATCGTGGTCATCGGTGGCGGCAATACGGCCGTCGAAGAGGCGCTGTTCCTGACCAACTTCGCCTCAAAGGTCACACTGATCCATCGTCGCGACGAATTGCGCGCAGAAAAAATCCTGATCGATCGGTTGATGAAGAATCCCAAGATTGAACCGTTGTGGTTCCATCAGCTTGACGAAGTTGTGGGCGAAGATAACCCCAAAGGCGTCACCGCCGTGCGTGTGAAGCATGTGAAAACCGGCGAAATCACCGAGATCCCCTGCAAGGGCGTATTTGTCGCCATTGGCCACGCGCCTGCCAACGAATTGGTCAAGGATGTGCTTGAGCTGCACAATGGCGGCTATGTCACCGTCAAACCGGGCAGCACCGAAACCTCGATTCCCGGCATTTTCGCCGCAGGCGACCTGACGGATCACAAATATCGGCAGGCTGTAACCTCAGCCGGAATGGGGTGTATGGCGGCGCTGGACGCTGAACGCTTTATTGCCGAAAATGCGGTATAAACGTCCCATTTTTGGCAAATAGGCGGCACTTTTACCCGTTTTTCGCCGATCTCGGAATGATGTCTTGAAAACGGACCGCTACAAGGTCTAGGTCCGCTTGCGTAATGTGTTCCCCTGCACCGCGTGCGACTGAAATTGCATACCGAGAGTTATCCAGATGTATACGTCCAATCTTGCTCCGATTTCGGAGCTTTATGTATCTTACGAGTCAGCCCAGAAATTGAAGATTGAGGCCGCAAACCTCATCAGTTGGGATCTGACCCCTCGCCAGATTTGTGATCTGGAACTCTTGATGAATGGCGGTTTCAACCCGCTCAAGGGCTTCCTGAGCGAAGAAGACTACGACGGCGTTGTCGAAAACATGCGTACAGCAGACGGCGCACTGTGGCCGATTCCGATCAACTTGGATGTGTCTGAGAAATTCGCCGAAACTCTCGAACTGGGGCAGGATATTGCGCTGCGCGACCAGGAAGGCGTGATCCTCGCCACCATGACCGTCACCGATCGCTGGGAGCCGAACAAGGCTCGTGAAGCGGAAAAGGTGTTTGGCGCTGATGACGACGCCCATCCGGCCGTCAACTATCTGCATAACCAGGCCGGAAAGATCTATCTCGGCGGTCCCGTGACCGGAATTCAGCAGCCCGTTCACTATGATTTTCGCGGTCGCCGCGACACCCCGAATGAATTGCGCGCCTATTTCCGCAAGCTGGGCTGGCGCAAGGTTGTCGCTTTCCAGACCCGGAACCCGCTGCACCGTGCGCATCAGGAACTGACCTTCCGCGCCGCCAAAGAAGCGCAGGCAAACCTGCTGATCCATCCCGTCGTTGGTCTGACAAAACCCGGCGATGTCGATCACTTCACCCGCGTGCGCTGCTACGAGGCGGTTCTGGACAAATATCCGGCGGCCACCACCACCATGTCGCTGCTGAACTTGGCCATGCGTATGGCTGGCCCGCGTGAAGCGGTCTGGCACGGCCTGATCCGCGCCAACCACGGCTGCACCCACTTCATCGTTGGCCGCGACCACGCCGGCCCCGGTAAGAACTCGGCTGGCGAAGATTTCTATGGCCCCTATGACGCGCAGGAACTGTTCGCCGCCCATCAAGAGGAAATGGGCATCGAAATGGTCGACTTCAAACATATGGTTTGGGTCGCCGAGCGTGCACAATACGAACCCGCAGACGAGATCGAAGAAGGCGTAACCGTCCTCAACATCTCGGGCACCGAGCTGCGCCGCCGTCTGGCCGAAGGTCTGGAAATCCCCGAGTGGTTCTCCTTCCCCGAGGTGGTGACCGAGCTGCGCAAGACCAGACCGCCGCGGGCCAAACAAGGCTTCACCGTCTTTTTCACCGGCTTCTCCGGCTCAGGAAAATCGACCATCGCCAACGCGCTGATGGTCAAACTGATGGAAATGGGCGGGCGCCCGGTGACGCTTCTTGATGGCGACATCGTGCGGAAAAACCTCAGCTCCGAGCTGGGCTTCTCGAAAGAGCACCGCGACCTGAACATCCGCCGCATCGGTTATGTCGCGTCCGAGATCACCAAAAACGGCGGCATCGCCATCTGTGCCCCAATCGCGCCCTACGCCACGACGCGTCGCGCGGTGCGCGAGGATGTCGAACAATTCGGTGCCTTCATCGAAGTGCACGTCGCCACCTCGATCGAGGAATGCGAAAAGCGCGACCGCAAGGGCCTCTACAAGCTGGCGCGCGAAGGCAAGATCAAGGAGTTCACTGGCATCTCTGACCCATACGACGTGCCCGTGTCACCCGAATTGCGGATCGAGACCGAAGGCACAGACGTCGACAACTGCGCCCATCAGGTTCTTCTGAAGCTGGAAAGCTTGGGCCTGATCGCGGATTAAGCACCCGCGCCCAATGCCGCATTAAAAAACGCCGTCCCTATCAGAGGGGCGGCGTTTTCAATTTCTACACCAGTCAAGTCGTGCCGCATTCCAACCGCACCGACCACCGCAACTTGGTTAGTGAACGGTTACAGGGGCCAGATCATTCTGGCGTGCCAGCAAAAAGGCCATCTTCCGGTCCTTGACCAGCGCCAGCCGCTCACCTTCGGCACTGTGCACAGCGTAAAGCGTGTCGGCACCCTCAGCCTGCTCTCGAATTTCTTCAGGCAGATCCACAACTTTCACCGGCCGGACATAAACGATGGGGTTTTCGCCTTCATCGCCAAAATCATATTTCACATCCATGCCTTCACCCTTTCCTGATCATGATTGTCTGCACCACGGTTTCCGGCTGCGCGCGCGTCAGATCGACATGCAGCAGACCATTCTCCATGACAGCTTCGCCTACCTCAACGCCATCAGCCAACACGAACGAGCGCTGAAACTGCCGTGCCGCGATCCCGCGATGCAGGAATACGCGCCCCTCGGCGTCATCGTTCTGACGACCGCGAATCACCAACTGACGGTCCTCGACCGTAATCGCCAGATCCTCTTCAGCAAATCCGGCCACAGCTAACGTGATCCGATAGGAATTGGCCGAGGTCTGTTCGATATTGAACGGCGGATACCCTTCATTGCCGGATTTCGCATTGCGCTCCAGCAGCCGTTCCAACTGGTCAAACCCCAGCAAATAGGGGTGCGACCCCAAGGTAAGTTTTGTCATCGACACGTCCTCATCATCAAGCGACAGTCCAGTTTGCGCAGGTCCCGCATCGGCAACCCACCCTTTGAAATATGGGCACAGCACCGCCCGGGTGCAAGGGCTTTGCGAAACGCTTGGTTTTCAGTATCTTAAAAGTCAGGCAGAAAAACGGAATCACCCAACATGAACGCACCCACAGACATTGCAATGAAGACCGACGATGTTCTGCGGATCGAGCTAGAGGTTTTCCGCCGTGAACACCGCGATCTGGACGAGGCGATTGCAGCTCTGGTCGCGCGTGGCACCGGTGATCAGCTGACGATTCAACGGCTTAAGAAGAAAAAGCTGCGCCTGAAGGACATGATCGCCCAGATCGAAGACCGCCTGACGCCGGATATCATTGCGTAACCCCCTGCCTTGGCTATAGTGCGCGCTCCAATCTGCGGGGTTTGAGATGACACAGGTAAAAGTCGGCATCATCATGGGCAGCCAATCCGACTGGCCCACGATGAAAGAAGCCGCCGCCATTCTGGATGAACTGCAAATTCCATACGAGGCCAAGATCGTCTCGGCGCACCGCACACCGGACCGCCTGTGGGCCTATGGCAAAACCGCGGTCGAGCGTGGCCTGCACGTGATCATCGCAGGCGCCGGCGGTGCCGCGCACCTGCCGGGCATGATGGCCTCAAAAACCCGCGTGCCGGTGATCGGCGTCCCGGTGCAGACCCGCGCCTTGTCGGGTGTCGACAGTCTGTATTCCATTCTGCAAATGCCCAAGGGCTTTCCGGTCGCCACCATGGCCATCGGCTCGGCCGGGGCGGCCAACGCGGGCCTCATGGCCGCTGGCATCCTCGCCATCGCCGATCCCGCCATCGCCGCCCGGCTTGATGCCTGGCGCGCAGCCCTCTCGGCCTCCATCCCGGATGAACCCACCGATGACTGATCCTCTCAAAACCGGCGCAACCATCGGCATTCTGGGCGGCGGCCAATTGGGGCGGATGCTCTCTGTCGCGGCGTCCCGGCTTGGCTTCAAAACCCACATCTTTGAACCCGGCGCCAATCCGCCCGCCGCCGATGTCGCCCATGCCGTCACCACCGCATCTTATGACGACGAAGCCGCCCTGCGCGCCTTTGCTGCTACCGTCGATGTGATCACCTACGAATTTGAAAACATCCCGACCTCGGCGCTCGACCTCCTCGATCCGCTGCGCCCGATCCGCCCCGGCCGCCGCGCGCTGGCCGTCTCACAGGACCGCCTGATCGAAAAGGCCTTCCTGACCGATCTGGGGTTGCAAACCGCCCCCTTCGCCGCCGTCGACGACGAGGTGGATCTGGCCGAGGCTATCGAGGAAATCGGCACCCCCGCGATCCTGAAAACCCGCCGCTTCGGCTATGATGGCAAAGGGCAATCCCGCCTCAAATCTGCCGACGACGCGCAACAGGCCCTCACAGACATGGCCGAGGCCCCCGCCCTCTACGAAGGCTTCATTGACTTCACGCACGAAGTCTCTGTCATTGGCACCCGCAGCCTCGATGGGCAGGTCTCCTGCTTCGATCCCGGCGAAAATGTCCACCGCGACGGTATCCTGCACACCACCACCGTGCCCGCCCGCCTGACTGCCAGTCAGCGGATGGATGCGGTCCTGCTGACCGCCAAAATCCTCAACGCGCTTAAATATGTCGGCACCATGGGGGTCGAACTGTTCGTCACTCCAACCGGTCTAATCGTCAACGAAATCGCCCCGCGCGTACATAATTCCGGTCATTGGACCCAAAATGGCTGCGCGGTCGACCAGTTCGAACAACACATCCGCGCCGTGGCTGGCTGGCCGCTGGGCGATGGCAAACGCCATTCCGACGTGGTGATGGAAAACCTCATTGGCGACGATATGGACCGCGTGCCCGACCTTGCGCAGGAACCCAACACCGCGCTGCACCTCTATGGCAAGGCCAAGGTCAAGCCGGGTCGCAAAATGGGCCATATCAACCGGATCAAAGCCTGAGCCTCACACCGCTCAGGCTTCTTTCTGACCCAAATACTCCCCGCGGAGCGTCCCAAACTCTCTGTGGGCGCTTACGACAAGAGCCGTGCGGCAACCTCGCCACTCAGATAGGTCGCACAGCCCCCCGCCAGCGTCGCGCCCAAACGCCCGGCGCCATCCAGTACAATCAAATCAGCGCGCTTGCCCGGCGCCAATACACCGCGATCGTCCAGCCCCAACAGGCGCGCAGGCCCCTCTGAGACCAGCCGCCACGCCTGCGCCACTCCGATCCTGTCCGCCAATTGCAGCGCCGCCATTCGGGGCGCAGGGTAATAGTAATCGGATGCCAGCGCATCACACAGCCCTGCCTGCACAAGATCAGCCGCGCTGACATTGCCGGAATGTGACCCGCCCCGCATCACGTTTGGCGCGCCCATGATCACGCTGTCACCACCCGCCCGCGCCGCCGCGGCCGCCTCCTGCGTTTCAGGGAACTCCGACAATGCCACTCCGCGCGCGCGCCACGTCAGTCGGCCCTCCGCCGTCGCATCGTCATGGCTGCCCAATCGCACGCCCCGCGCCGACAGCCGCGCAGCCAGTGCTGCGACCGCTTCGGGCACGTCAGCGCTGCGGGCATGCATTTTCTGTATCTGCGCCAGATAGACCTCTGGGTTGCGCCCGCTTTTCAGCGCTTGCCCCGTCAGACGCGGGGGGCGCTTGCCCTTGGCCAACGCCGCGTGTGGCAGGTGGTCGTTGAACACCACATATTCCACACCAAACGCCGCAACCGCTGCTTCAAATGCCGCGTAATCCTCCAGCATGTGGGTCTCGAACCGCAGCTGTGCCCGCATGTCAGTTCCGCCGCTGCGGTACCCCTCCAAAGCCGTCAGAAACTTCTGGGCAAAGTCCGGGCCGCGCAGCCCGCCTTCCCAGCTCCAGAATTGCGCCAGCACTGCCGTCGTGATCCCATTCCCCGCCAGCTCTGCCTCGACCGAGGTCAGCCCCACGTTCAGATCACGCATCGCCCCGCGACGCGGCGCCAGATGCCGCTCGAACCCGTCACCGTGGATGTCCACGATCCCTGGCAGAACCGTGCAACCGCTCAGGTCGACGCGGCGCCCCACAGCCTGCCCCACTATCTTTCCCGCGCTCAGACACAGATCGCCTTGTTTCAGCCCACCCGGCCCCAGCACCTGCGCCCCTGTCAGGGTCAGCGACAGCGCGCTCATTCGTATTCCGGCAGCAGCATCAACGCCTCGCCCCATGTCATCGCCGGATCAAAGGCTCCGGTTTCCAGAAACCGCAACGCCTGCGCGATCACCAGCGGATTGTTCATCATGAATGTGTGGGTCACCGGCAAGATGATATGGTCGCGCATCCCCTCAACCCGGGTCGAGGCAACCGAGACCTTGCCATCATCCGGCCCGCCAATCATCGCGGAAAACGCAGGGTTGAGCGAACGATTGCCCGCGATCACCCCAAGATCAAAATCTACTGGCGGCAGATGCGCGGGCAGCCCCGCCTGCCCCGTCCGCAATTGCTGCCCCGCCGGTCCGTTCAGCCAGCTGAATGCTTCCAGATCGCCCAGCACATCCACAATTTCGGATCCACCATTGGGCGGCGACAGCATCACAACCCGCCCCAGTTGCGTCGGCCGATGCGCCACCAGCCAATACCGCAGCAGAATGCCCCCCATCGAGTGGGTCACGAAATGGGTCGTTTGATCACCGCATCGCTCAATCGCACCGGGCAAGACATTCAGCGCCAGATTGGCGATCGTTTCCTCGGTCGACGCATACCCCGGCCGCACCACATCATACCCATGCGCCCGAAAGACCTGCTCCAGCAGCAAAAAGGACGTTTCGGTGCGTGCCAGCCCGTGCAACAGCACGACGCAGTCGGCCCGGACCACGCCGGGGATCAGAAGAAGAAAGGCCAGAAGGAATCGCATCTTCCCCAGATAAGGGTAAATCCTGCATGACAAAACCCCTGCCCCGATCCTCAGAGGCGGGAAAACGCCTCTGGATAAAGCAATGCGCCGCTGAGCCCAGCATTGTCGGGCCTGATCGGATAGACCAGCGTATTTTCGTCTGAAAATGGCGTGGTCAGGTTTGACGCCGCCGCGCGGGTGAACCCGAACCGGCGATAGTATTGCGCGTGGCCCAGCACCGTGATCGCCAGAACGTCTGCCTGTCGCGCGGCTTCCAGCCCACTGCGCACAAGGTCGCTGCCAAATCCGTGACCCTGCATCTCGGGATCAACCGCAACAGTGCACAGGCTCCACCACCCTTGCGGCATCGGATGAACGGCAAAGCAGATATGGCCAACAACCGCCCCGTCATGCTCCAGAACCAGCTCCACGGCGATGTCATTGGCCTCGCGCAGAGCCTGCACAAGCCAAGGCTCATAGCTACGTCCGTATGCGCGCCCGGTCAGGCGGGCTACAGCGATCCGATCTGGATCATACAATACTCTTATCATACTCATTTCCCGACAACCGAAGGATGCGGTCCACTTCTGTATCGCCCCCCCGTGCGTCGAAAACAAATGGAAAAACAACAGCCTGCGCTAAATCCCCCTGAGCCTGACGTTACGTCATTCAACCATATCGTGTTTTGCCCACCCCTTTAACGCTTCAGGGCACCCCGCGCAGACAGATCATTAATGACAGCTGAAAGATCCTGCGCCACGCGCAAATGTGTCGCGGCATTGGGCAACCCGACAGCGGCTGTGGCCTCGAACGGCGTAAATACCATGCCTCCGTTATCCTGCGCTGCCGCTTCTTCACAGCGCACCTGAATCATCGCCGCTGCTATCGGCCGCAACTCGCTCATCATCGCCGGTGTCACAAAACCATGCGCATGATCCGGCCCCTCCTCCAGCCACAACAAAACCGCGGGGCGCGCCATATGATGCAGGATCGTTGCCATCCGGTGTGACCATGTTTTTTGCAACGCCCGCACCACCAGATCAAACCGGCGCGGCGAGCGGCGTTCAAGCGCGCTCAGGACATGGCCAATAAAGTTGAACTCGGTGAAATCTACAGACGGGAAAAGCCTGCGCAACGGTTCATGTGCGGTAATGAAACGATCGTTGCGCCGCGGATGCACCGAATAAAAACAGTTCGACACATATTGCGCCCCCATCACCTGCAACACGATCACTCGCGCCCGTCTGGCACGGGCAATCACCGTGGCATCTTGGGCGAACGCGTCGATGCCCGCGTTTACACATCCAAAATTGATACTTGGTATGCCCGTCATCTCCTCGACAAGGGACGGGAACGGCCTGGGGATAAACTTCCCATAGGTCTCTGTCCCACCAATAAACAAGGCATAGTCCCGATCCAGATGTCGCCCCGGTCCGCGAAATACCAATTTTGACGTGCCATATTGGCACGGCAGATAGTCCAGGGCCCCCGCCCCGGCGTGTTCAAATGTCATGGCTCCCACCAATGTTATACTCACCCGGACCCAGATTCGCCTGAAGGTCTTGAAAAACTCCTAATTTGCAAATTCATGCTAAGTTTTAACCACTGCCCACCCTTGCGGCTGGACCCGCGCCGCGCATATGATTTTCGCAAAGCACAAAGGGACAGGCGCATGGACATTCAGAAAATTGGCGTTGTTGGCGCGGGCCAGATGGGCAACGGCATTGCACACGTCATGGCGCTTGCGGGCTATAACGTCGTGATGACCGATATCAGCCAGGACGCGCTGGACGCGGCCGTTGCCCTGATCGGTCGCAACCTTGACCGGCAGGTCAGCCGCGACAAGATCAGCCAAGACGCCAAGGATGAGGCGATGGCGCGCATCTCCACCACGCTGACCCTCACCGATCTGGGCCAGACCGATCTGGTGATCGAAGCCGCGACCGAGCGCGAAACCGTCAAACAGGCGATCTTCGACGAGCTTCTGCCGCACCTGCAACCGCATACGATCCTGACCTCGAACACCTCCTCGATCTCAATTACCCGCTTGGCCAGCCGCACCGACCGGCCCGAGCGTTTCATGGGCTTCCATTTCATGAACCCCGTGCCGGTAATGCAGTTGGTCGAGCTGATCCGCGGCATTGCCACCAACGAGGAAACCTACAAAGCCTGCCACGCCGTGGTGGATCGCTTGGGCAAAACCGCCGCCTCGGCCGAGGATTTCCCCGCCTTCATCGTCAACCGCATCCTTGTGCCGATGATCAACGAGGCTGTTTACACGCTCTATGAAGGCGTCGGGAACGTGAAATCCATCGACGAGTCGATGAAACTGGGCGCAAATCACCCGATGGGACCGCTGGAACTGGCTGATTTCATCGGGCTGGATACCTGTCTGGCGATCATGCACGTGCTGCACGACGGGCTGGCCGACACCAAATACCGCCCCTGCCCGCTGCTGACCAAATATGTCGAGGCCGGATGGCTGGGCCGCAAGACCAAACGCGGGTTTTATGATTATCGCGGCGACGTGCCAGTGCCGACGCGCTGATCAGTCCTTCAGCGCCAGCGTGTGATCCCGCAACCAGGCCATGAAGCCGCGCGGGTCACTCGTCAGCCGCTCCATCTGCGCCTCGGTCAGTGGGTCGCCAACGATCGGCGCCTGCGGGCGATTGCAGCTGTGCACGATTTCGTGCAGCAACAGCCCCTGTCGCAATGTCGCCGAAACCCGGTTGGCCATGTGATACCAGCGCGAATTGGCCCCCGGAAAGAAGATCGGGACCACTTTCGCACCGGACCGGCGGATCATCTGCGCTGTGAACACGTTCCACTCGGCCTCAATCGCGGGGCCGAACATCGTCTCCGATGCTGCCACAACGCCTGACGGGAAGACACTGATCACCCCGCCGCTTTTCAAATGCGTCATCGCCTGTGCCCGCATCTCAACGCTCTTGCGCTGTGCGTCTTCCTCATGCGGGAATGGCACCGAGATCATGTAGGACGTAGCAACCTCGTCAATTCCGGTCAGCACGGCCCGCGTCAGGATCTTATAGTCATCGCGCCGCCGCCCGATCAGATCCGCCAGGATCATGCCATCCACCATGCCGTGCGGGTGGTTGGCGACCACCACGACCGGGCCGGTTTCGGGAATACGGTCGATCTGCGACTGCGGGGTCATCAACGGAATGCCCATCACATCCAGCGCGGCCCGCCAGAACGCCTGCCCCTCGGGCGCGCCCTGCTTCTCGAACCGGCGGATCATGCGCAGGATTGTCAGTTTTCCCGTGAACCATTCCACGGCTTTGATCGCCAGCGTTTTCAAACGGCTGTCAAAGGTGCTGGCATAGGTCAGGCTGCGGCGGTCGTAGGTGGTATAGTTCACCACCTGCGGGCCCTGCCCCTGTTGTTCATTCTGAGAGCTGTCTACCACTTGGGCCGCACCATTCTTACCTTGGCGCGCGCGCGCCTACATCTCTTCCCCGAACCGGTCCGCTACCAAGGCTTCAAGCGCATCCGCCAAAGCCCCGGCATCCGCGCCCGAGGTCTGGACCTCAATAGTAGTTCCTTTTGACGCTGCCAACATCAAAAGCCCCATGATGCTGTCACCCGAGGCGCTCATGCCATCGCGCGAAACTTCGGCGCTGGCGTCAAACCCCTCGACCACCTCGACCAGCTTGGCCGAAGCGCGGGCATGAAGCCCCTTTACGTTGATGATCTTCAATGTGCGGTGCGTGGTCTCAGGCATGTTTTCTAAGCTTTTGATATGTTCTGGCTGTCAATATACTTCCGCCCTGCTTCCATCGCAGCACGAACCGCATCTGCTACACCAAGATGGCGGCTCTTGGCCAGCTTGATCAGCATCGGCAGGTTCGCGCCGTACAAAATGCGCCGCCCAGATGGCTGGCACGCCAACAATGACAGGTTTGACGGCGATCCGCCGAACATATCCGTGACCACGACCACGCCCTGGCCCTGATCCACCGCATCGGCGGCCTCGCAAATCTCTCTTTGTTTCAGGCTGCGGTCGTGTTCGGCTTCGATCGAAATCGCCCGGATACCGCTTTGCGCCCCAACCACATGTTCGATCGCGGCCAAATATTCCTTGGCCAAGCCTCCATGCGCGACGATGACGATACCGATCACGCTTGCCTTCCTTTGCTCACAAGTCGCTGTTTGCCGCAATCACGGCGGGGGCAGAGCTTTGTTTTCGCTCCAGTTCGCGATGTCTAGTTGACACCTGCCAGCCGTCCTCCGCAAGGGCCTGCGACAGCTTTTCTGTTATTGCGACCGATCTGTGTTGCCCTCCGGTACACCCAAAGCCGATTGCGAAATGCGCTTTGCCCTCCTCCAAATAGGCAGGCAGCAGCATCTGCGTCAGGTCCAGCACCTTGTCAAAGAACGCCGCAAACCGCGCATCTTCGGCCACATAGGTTGCCACTTTCCCCGCGCGCCCATCCATCCCGCGCAGCGCAGGCTCCCAATATGGGTTGCGCAAAAATCGGCAGTCCAGCACCATATCCATGCCGCGCGGCAGCCCGCGCTTATAGGAAAACGAGTTGACCGACACCGCCAGCCGCGGCCCGGTCTCGCTGGCGAACAACCGCTGCAATTCCGCGCGCAACTCGTGCGGGGTCAGGTCCGAACTGTCGATCAGCATATCGGCACGCGCCAGAATCGGCACCAGCAGGTCACATTCGCGCCTGATCCCCTGCTCGGGGTCTTCCGCCGGGGCCAAAGGATGCCGCCGCCGCGTTTCGGAAAACCGCCGCAGCAAAACATCGCGGCGGCAGTCCAGATAAAGCAGATCCGGCACGATCCCCGGCATCCCCTGCAACCGGTCCAGGGTTTCAATCAGCGCATTGACCGAAAAATCCCGGTTGCGCACATCCAGCCCCAGCACCAGATCCCGCGAAAGCGGCGGCCCGTCCAACAGGCGCGGCAACAAGGACAAAGGCAGGTTATCAATCGCCTCATATCCCAGATCCTCAAGCGTCCGGATCGCGGTTGTTCGCCCTGCCCCCGACGGCCCCGTCACCAGAACGATGCGGCGTCGCGGTGGCTGTTGGCTCATGCTGTCTGTCATCGGTCAGCTCTGTCGCCCCACCTTCAGAAATTGCAGAATCGCAGCCGGAAAATGCTGCGCCTGCACATTGTGCACCAAGGGACAGCAAACGCCCAGCACCGTCTTGTGCCGAACTTCGGGCAGGCGCTGATCCTCGATTTGGTCCAGATCCACCCACAGCGCCACCTCGGCAGGCCCCTCGGCCTCGGCGCCAAGAATGCCGACAAACCGCGCCTCGATCTGCCCCCGGATCGTGTCCGGCGCATCGGCCAGCAACATATCGCCCTGACGCCACAGACAGGTCCGATCATCCGCAACCAGAATGGCCCCCATCGCCATAAGCTGCAACGACAGTGCCGATTTTCCGGCGCCCGACGCGCCGGTGATCACCACCGCGCGCCCGTTCAGCGCCACACTGCTGGCATGTAGGATTAAACGGTCAGCGCCCGTCGCCACGTCAGACAGGCAGGCCCACGACAAAGCGCGCGCCCAGTGGTTCTGACGTAACATCCGCATCGGTCGGACGGATATTCTCGGCCCAGATCACCCCATCATGCGCTTCGATAATCTGCTTCGAGATCGCCAGCCCCAGACCGGAATTATTGCCAAACTGGCTTTCTGGTCGCTCGGAATAGAAGCGTTTGAACACTTTTGTCAGCGCCTGTTCGGGGATGCCGGGGCCGGTATCTTCGACCACGACCAGAACGCGGTTTTCCCGCCGACGGGCCCAGACCCGGATCGCATCGCCATCCTCGCAAAAGCTGATCGCATTGGTGATCAGATTGACAAACACCTGTGCCAAACGCGCCTCAAGCCCCAGGATCATGACCGGCGTTTTTGGCAGATCGGTAATGAAATCAATCCCCTGCTCGCCTGCCTGCTGCCCCAGATATTCGCTCAGGTTGCCCAACATCTTCATCAGGTCGAAGGATTCCTGCTCTTCCTTTACCAGCTCGCTGTCCAGCCGCGAGGCATTCGAAATATCTGACACCAACCGGTCCAGACGGCGCACATCGTGGTCGATCACATCCAGCAGTTTCTCGCGCTGATCATCGCGCTTGGCGACCCGCAGCGTCCCCACGGCCGAGCGCAGGCTGGCCAGCGGATTCTTGATCTCATGCGACACATCCGCTGCAAACTGTTCGTTGCTGTCGATCCGGTCATAAAGCGCCGAAACCATACCGCGCAACGCGCCAGACAGACGGCCAATTTCATCCGGGCGGGCCGTCAGATCCGGGATGCGGATCCGTCCCGCCGCGGCTTGCCTGCGGTCACGGGCGCTGCCCAGCTCCGCCGCCGAGGCCAGATCCGCAAGCGGATTGGCTATGGTCGAGGCCAGAACAAGGCTCAGCCCGATCGAGACCAGCGTCGCAATCAGGAACATCTGAAGCACACGCTCACGCTCGCTGCGCACAAGGTTGTCCACCTCGCCCGCAGCACTGGTCAGGGCAACGGCCCCCACCGGTTGATTGTCCTGCATGATCGGGGTCGCGACGGTGAAAACCGTTCCGCCATCAGCGGCCTGCCCGGTTTCGATCTGCGCCCCCGAGGCCATGGCCCGAACCGCCAGCGCGCGCGCCTGATCCTCAAGGCTGGGCAGCACCTGCGCCGCCCCGTGCGGGTTGAGCACCCCCGACAGGCCGGACCAAATCCAGGTCAGCGTATCAGTAATCACTGTCGTGCCGCGCCCGGCAGAATCCTTGGCCCGCACAACACCTTTGCCTTCGCCCGCCCCAATCAGGGCTTCTGCGGGATCAAAGACAAACACCTCGACCCCTTTGCGCAGGTCCAGACCATCCAGTGTCCGCACCACGTCCAGCCCGTCACCGGCGCCCAGACTAACGGGCGCCCCGACCGGCAATTGCGCCTCGAACACATCAGCAATCAGCTCTGCTTGCGCGGCCAGTGCATTCGCCCGCTCCACCGCCAGCGAATCCCGCGAGGAATTCAGCATCAGCACGCCTGCGACCAGAATATTCAGCGCGATCAGATTGAACGTAATGATTTTGCGCGTCAGTGGTGAACGGTTCAACGTCAGAAAGCCGCGCCGTTCCCTCCGAACGCGCAGCTCCTTCTCGACGGTGCTGTCGGGGGCAACAAAATCGTCCCCCAACACGACATCACCGTCGCGCCCTGGTGCAGTATCCCGCAAGCTGATCCCTTCCGCGAGAGCCATTACTCTTCGTTATATCTGTATCCGATGCCATACAGCGTCTCGATCGCCGAAAATTCGGTATCGGCCGTGCGCATCTTCTTGCGCAAACGCTTGATATGGCTGTCGATGGTGCGGTCATCGACATAAACCTGATCATCATAGGCGACGTCCATCAGCTGATCGCGCGATTTCACGAAACCGGGGCGCTGTGCCAGCGCTTGAAGCAGCAGAAATTCGGTGACCGTCAAGGACACATCGTTCCCCTTCCAGCTGACCGAATGGCGCAGCGGGTCCATCCGCAATTCGCCGCGCTCGATAACCTTGGTTTCTTCGGTCTCGCCCACCTCATCTGTCGCCACAGCTTCCTGACGGCGCAGCAGCGCCCGGATACGCTCGACCAGAAGCCGCTGCGAAAACGGCTTTTTCACATAGTCATCCGCGCCCATGCGCAGCCCCAGAACCTCGTCGATTTCGTCATCCTTCGAGGTCAGGAAAATCACCGGCATCTGGGTTTTCTGCCGCAGACGCTGCAACAGATCCATCCCGTCCATGCGAGGCATCTTGATATCCAGAACAGCCATATCGGGCAGCTTTTTATTGAAAGCATCCAAAGCCGACTGTCCGTCGTTATACGTTTCTACCTCAAACCCTTCTGCCTCAAGGGTCATGGCCACCGATGTCAGGATATTCCTGTCATCGTCCACAAGGGCGATCTTCGACATTCGCGAATTCCTTTTACTACTCTTATTGCCTGATTTTCTTATTGCCTGATTTTTTCCCTATTATGGTCATTTTCAGCGTTTGCAATCAATCCCTAACTGCGAATCAGGAGCCGCCCGGAAATGATTTAGCGTTAAATTCCTCAACCAATGGCTAATTTGGGTCGCATTGTTCAGCCTCGGTGACCTCAGGTCAGAGGAATTTCGCCGTGATTGCGCTAACCTGAGACTGGTTGCGCTAACTGCGCAAAAGCGTCCTGTTCCTTCATGGAAGCGTCATGTTAAGACCCCGACTATCGGGTGTGTTCCCGATCGTGGCGGGAGAGGAGTCCCGCCCCGCAGATAAGAACGCCGCAGATTTCGCGGCTACAGGAGCTTGGCAATATGACATTTGGACGGGTAAACCCCCAATTCCGGCTGGAAGATCAGGGGATCGAAGGTCTGGGCAATGTCTTTTACAATCTTATGGAGCCTGCGCTTGTTGAAGCCGCGCTCAAAAACGATGAAGGAACACTTGGGAATGGCGGTGCCTTCCTTGTGACCACCGGCAAATTTACGGGCCGGTCGCCGAAAGACAAACATGTGGTCAAAACCGACAGCGTGGTCGACAGCATCTGGTGGGAAAATAACGCCGCCATGTCGCCCGCAGGATTTGACGCACTCTATGCCGATATGCTGGCCCACATGAAGGGCAAAGACTATTACGTTCAGGATCTGGTTGGCGGCGCCGACCCGGCCCATTCGATCAACGTCCGCATGGTGACCGAACTGGCTTGGCACGGGCTGTTCATCCGCCACCTGCTGCGCCGCCCCGAACGCGACGCACTGAACGGGTTCCTGGCGGATTTCACCGTCATCAACTGCCCGACCTTTCAGGCGGATCCCGCCAAACACGACTGCCGCAGCGAAACCGTGATCGCGATGAACTTCGACAAGAAGATCATCCTGATCGGTGGCACCGAATACGCGGGCGAGAACAAGAAATCCGTATTCACCCTGCTGAACTACCTGCTGCCGGAAAAGGGCATCATGCCGATGCACTGCTCGGCCAACCACGCCACCGGAAATCCGGTCGACACCGCCGTGTTCTTCGGCCTGTCGGGCACTGGCAAAACCACCCTGTCGGCAGATCCTTCGCGCACGCTGATCGGCGATGACGAACACGGCTGGTCCGATCGCGGCACCTTCAACTTCGAAGGCGGCTGCTATGCCAAGACCATCAACCTCAACCCCGAGGCTGAGCCGGAAATCTATGCCACCACCAAAAAATTCGCCACCGTGATCGAGAACATGGTCTTCGACGAAGAAACCAAAGAACTGGATTTCGAGGATGACAGCCTGACCGCAAACATGCGTTGCGCCTATCCTCTGGAATACATCTCGAACGCGTCGGACACGGCCCTTGGCGGCCACCCCAAGAATATCATCATGCTGACATGTGATGCGTTTGGCGTTCTGCCCCCGATCTCGCGGCTGACCCCGGCGCAGGCGATGTACCACTTCTTGTCCGGTTTCACCTCCAAAGTTGCCGGGACCGAGCGTGGCGTGACCGAACCCGAGCCCACCTTCTCGACCTGCTTCGGCGCCCCCTTCATGCCGCGCCGCCCCGAGGCGTACGGCAACCTGTTGCGCGAAAAAATCGCCAAGCACGGCGCCACCTGCTGGCTGGTCAACACCGGCTGGACCGGCGGCGCGTACGGCAGCGGCAGCCGGATGCCGATCAAGGCCACCCGCGCCCTGCTCACTGCGGCGCTTGAAGGCTCCCTGAACGATGCAACCTTCCGCAAGGACGAAAACTTCGGCTTCGATGTTCCCGTCTCGGTTGCCGACGTTGATGACAAGCTGCTGGACCCGCGCCAGACTTGGTCCGATCCGGCCGCCTATGACGCGCAGGCCAAGAAGCTGGTGCAGATGTTTGCCGACAACTTCGAGCAGTACCTGCCCTATATCGACGAAGACGTGAAAGCCGCCTCGATCGGCTGATCTCGCTTCACCTGTAAGATTATTGCAAACCGCCCCGGTCATCCTGATGCCGGGGCGGTTTTGTTTTGCCTGCCGTCACGCCGCGATTTCCTCGGCCGGAATGTGAATGACGTGGCGGATATCCTCCAGCCCCATCCAGACCATATTGCAGTCCATCGGCTTGTTCTTGCCCTCGATCTTCCAGCTCAGACAATATGGGTCGCTATGCATATAGCCTTCCCGCTCGGCCAGTCCGCGCCGGGCAATCGGGCGCAGCATGAAACCAAACACGAAATCCGGCTGCCAGTTCAACATCGAGGTCAGAAACGCGAAACGCGCCAAAACATCGATCAATCCGCGTCCGCGATAGATAGGGTCATCCTTTAGCCACATTTCTCCGTGATACACCGCGCGCCCAGTGATTCGCTTGGCTCCCGGCCCCGGACGGAACCAAGATCCGTCCATATCAATCCCCGCACCGCCGGGCGGAAAGTCACCGAAACGCGCCGACATATACCGTGCCAAGGTCTGATCGCACAGGTCCAGCAAACGCATCGCCTGCGTGTGCACCACCTGCCCCTGCGGGTTGCGTCCAACCACCCAAAACCCTCTGGCAGAAGGCAAAAATTGCTTTTTCGGGTCAAACGGCGGGCCCAGCGGCTGCTCGGGGCGGCCTTGACTGACAAGCCGGGCATATTCATCGAAGTCGTCGCCGACTGTCAGATAAATCTGGTTGGCGCTCAGCGTATTCATCGTTTCGGTCAGAAAGCGCGCGCCGTCAAAAACGTCGTGAATGGTCATTTGGGTCTCCTGTGTGTTCCGGTTCACACAGGATGACCAACCTATGAGGAAAAGTCTTTTCCTAGTTCCTCTTCTGCGGGTATTGAATCCATTACCAGATTTTCCGGCATCAAGCGGATCTGCGCATCGCTGACCCCTTCAATCCGCAGATCGTGACTGCGCTCAACCAACGAGGCGAGCGCGAAACTACCGTCAGGAAAGCGGCACCCCATCAGCAATCTCTTGAAGCTGATCGGCTCCATATTGCCGTCCTCACCGCGGTGCATCTGGGTGAACACGTGGTCGTATCTCAGCCCGTGATTGGCGCGCACCTCCTCAAAGGGTTGCGCCAGAAGATGCGCCAGCGCGGCGCCGCCCGGCAGACTGGGCACCTTGCGCCCGATCGCGCTTAATTCCCACCGCCAGCCATACCAAGTCGCATAAGAAGACTCGCTGCCAACCTTGGCACAGACCCAATCGCCCTCCAGCCTGCGAAACACCATCAGATTGGGCCGGATCGGTTCAAGCGCCGGGCTTTCAATATCGCCCTCGGCTTCGGCCCAACACTTGATCCCCTGCTTCAACAAACGCGATTTGCTGGTCCAGATGTCGCTGATCGGATGTTGTTGCAGGTGGTAATACCAATCGCCATCCCCGCCCCGGTTGATCAGATACAGCCCGCCAATATGGCCCGCTTCATTGTTGATCCACGCCCGGCCCCGCGCCAGAATATCCTCGGCTTCGCGCACTGACCTGCGGCCCGCATCTGTCAGATGGTATTGTCGGTCCTCGACTTCGAAAAGCGCCTCACCCTTGATCTGCTCCAGAATACTGATGTGCCGCCGCACCGTCTGGCGCGTCGAAGACAACTTTTCCACCGCCCGTGACAGGTTCAACGTATCGGCGAGAGTCGTGAAAGAGCGTAGTAATTCAAACAGCAAAGCGTGATTCTGTTGTTCTGACATAAATGCTCCTTGCCCCGTTTCACCCGCACTCGCAGAGAATTCCCCAACACCCTGCGTTATGCTGCACCGCAAAATACCATAAAAACAACGACCTTTACCACTCTAACGCGACGGTACGCAAATCATACATCATAGGTACACAAATCTTCCCAAATTGGAAATTTCTAACCAGTTGATTGAAAATCGGAATTGTCTTTTCTTGTTCAGGTAGTCTGAAATGGAAAAAGTTATGTCGCACCCAGTAGATGTTCATGTTGGAAAAAAGCTTAAAAATCTGCGCGTTCTGCGCGGACAGACCCAGACCGATGTCGCAAAGGGGTTGGATATCTCCTTCCAGCAGGTTCAGAAGTATGAACTTGGCCGGAACCGGATTTCCGCCAGCAAATTGTTCGAACTTTCGAACATCCTGAATGTGGCGCCATCCTATTTCTTCGACGGATTGAATCAGTCCGCAGATGGTTCAAGCCCCGTCATCGACGAGGAAACCGCCCGCATCGCGGCTGTTTTCAGCAAGATCAAGGACGAGCGCCTGAAATCACAGATCCGCTCGTTCATCGATGCGGTCGCCGGGTATGCTCCGACCCCCGAAGAAACGCCCGTCAGCTAAGGCGTCAGCCGATCAAAGCGCGGCGCACCAGATTAAGCGCCGCAATCAGCAGGATGAGCAGCGTCGCTTTCTTGAAAGCCACCTGATCAATTCGGTCCTGTATCTGAAACCCCAGCCAGGTGCCTGCCAGCGCGGGCACCAGCAGCGCCACGGAAAACGGCAACGTCTCGGCCCGCACCACGCCCGAACCGATATGTGCGCCGAACAGTGCCACCGCGCCCAGCCCGTAAATCACGCCCTGAATGCGCATCTGCTCGGTCTTCGCCGTGTCCAGCGCTGTCAGATACAGCACCGTCGGCGGGCCCCAGACCCCCGACATGCCGCCCAAAAAACCGGCAAAACCGCCAATGCCCGCTTCGACCCAGCCATGCCCGCGCTCGGGCAGCCGAAACTGCCACCCCAGCAGCTGGATGATCGAAAACACCGACACCGGGCCCCCGATCAGCAACAGCATCACCCAATGCGGGATCACCCGCACCAGTTGCGCACTGATCAGCAAAGCCACCAGCCCGACCAGCAAAAACACCCGGAATCGCTTGACCGAGCCCCACGCCGCCGCGTGCCCCTGGCGCAGCGCCTGCCAGCCGTTGGTCAAAACCGTCGGCAGGATCAACCCCGCCAGCGCCAATTCCGGGCTGATCAGGCTGCTTAGCCCGGAAATCAGGATCATCGGCATGGCGAATCCCACCATGCCCTTGATCACGCCCGCCAAAAGGGCAACCATGCAGGACAATAGAAAAACCTGCGGCGACATCAGTGAGAAAAGCATATCCATTCGCTCTCTTATCACCGTTCTCGCATGCTGCACCGCAAAAATCGACGCGCAATAATCGAACGTGACGCAGACAAATAAGGTATTTTTGTTGCGCTGCACTTGCAAAGTGTCTAGGACGGGGCGCAGCAAAACAGGATAAGATTCATGGCCCACGACGGACAGGACAGCGCAATGGCAACCCCCACTCTTCTTCCCGATCTTCTGACGCTGACAGCGGCGTCGATTGCCCCGGTGGAACAGGTGCTTGCCACCGCCACCGAAAGCCTGCGCGGCCTTGTCACGGCTGATGGCCGGGTGTCCGCCGGCCTGATCGAGGCAAACCAGACCGCCGCCCACGGCCTGTCCTGGCTTGCCACCTACACCGAAGCGCTGCGCCAGATGCAAAAATGGGCCGAGCGCCTCAGCACCGACGGCAAATTCGGCGAGATCGAACAGCTGATCCACCAGATCGCCTTTGGCGAATACCTGCACCAGATCGCTGGCGGCATCCCGATGAGCCAGACCGAAATCTTCCGCCTGCGCGATATGGGGCTGGGCTGGGATGCGCTCGCGCCCTTCCAGACCACCGAGGTGCAAACCCTCATGGCGCAAGGCAACAATCAGGCCGCCCGCACCCGTCTGGTCGAACTGATGCAAGAACAGTCCGCCAACGTCACCGTCGGCGCCACCGGCCTTGAGGACGAACTGGAAATGATCCGCGATCAGTTCCGCCGCTTCGCGCTGGACAAGGTCGAACCCTTTGCGCACGACTGGCACCTCAAGGACGAACTGATCCCGATGGAGATCATCGAGGAACTGGCCGAAATGGGCGTCTTTGGCCTGACCATCCCTGAAAACCTCGGCGGTTTCGGCCTGTCCAAGGCCAGCATGGTCGTCGTCTCCGAAGAACTCTCACGGGGCTATATCGGCGTCGGCTCTCTGGCCACCCGGTCCGAGATCGCCGCCGAGCTGATCCTTTGCGGCGGCACGGACGAGCAGAAATCCCAATGGTTGCCCAAGATCGCCAGCGGTGAAACCCTGCCGACCGCCGTGTTCACCGAACCCAATACCGGCTCCGATCTTGGCAGCCTGCGCACCCGCGCCACCAAAGACGGCGATGATTACCGCGTCACCGGCAACAAGACCTGGATCACCCACGCCGCCCGCACCCATGTCATGACCCTGCTGGCGCGTACCGATCCCAACACCACCGATCACCGCGGCCTCAGCATGTTCCTTGCCGAAAAAACCCCCGGCACCGATGAGGCGCCCTTTCCGACCGAAGGCATGACCGGCGGCGAAATCGAGGTGCTCGGCTATCGCGGCATGAAGGAATACGAACTGGGCTTCGACAACTTCCACGTCAAAGGTGAAAATCTGCTCGGCGGCGAAGAAGGCAAAGGCTTCAAGCAGCTGATGCAGACCTTCGAATCCGCCCGCATCCAAACCGCCGCCCGCGCCATTGGCGTCGCGCAATCGGCACTGGATGTCGCGATGCAATATGCCATCGACCGCAAACAATTCGGCAAATCGCTGATCAACTTCCCCCGCGTGTCCGGTAAACTGGCGATGATGGCCGTCGAAATCATGGTCGCACGGCAGCTGACCTATTACAGCGCCTGGCAAAAAGACCACGACAAACGCTGCGACCTTGAGGCGGGCATGGCCAAACTTCTGGGCGCTCGCGTCGCCTGGGCCTCGGCCGATAACGGGCTGCAAATCCATGGCGGTAATGGCTTTGCGCTGGAATATAAAATCAGCCGCATCCTGTGTGACGCGCGTATCCTGAACATCTTCGAAGGGGCCGCCGAAATTCAGGCGCAGGTGATCGCCCGCCGCCTTCTGGACTGATCCAGCCTCAAATCGACATGATATAAGCCCGGCCACGTGCCGGGCTTTTTCGTGTGCCAACGGCCCTTGCGCGCCACATCGCCTTTGCAAGACTTGCCCGGCGGGATAGATATATGGCAATGTCAATTACCTTGCGGCACCGGCCGCACCAGACCAGAAAGCGCGCCCCTAATGACAAAACCCTGCATCATCTGCGTTGCCATCACCGGCAGCCTGCCCACCAAGGCCGACAACCCCGCCGTGCCCGTCACCGTCGAAGAACAGATCGAAAGCACACAAGAAGCCTTCGAGACCGGCGCCAGCATCTGTCACGCCCACGTGCGCAACCCTGATGAGACCCCCAGCAGCGACCCCGAGAAATTCGCCCGCCTCAAGGAAGGGCTGGAAAAGCACTGCCCCGGCATGATCATCCAATTCTCCACCGGTGGCCGCTCTGGCGCGGGCGAGACCCGTGGCGGCATGCTGTCGCTGCGCCCCGATATGGCCTCGCTTTCGGTCGGGTCCAACAACTTTCCCACCCGCGTCTACGAGAACCCGCCTGCGCTGGTTGACTGGCTGGCCTCCGAGATGAAAACCTATGGCGTCCGTCCCGAAATCGAAGCCTTCGACCTGTCCCACATCCATCAGGCCGCTAAAATGTATGCCGATGGCCGTCTGGTCGACTCGCCCTATGTGCAGTTCGTCATGGGCGTGAAAAACGCCATGCCCGTCGACCGCGACGTGTTCGATTACTATATCAAAACCGTCAAACGCCTGCTGCCCGACAGCGAATGGTGCGCCGCCGGTATCGGCCCGCACCAGATCACGCTGAACGACTGGGCCGTGTCCTCGGGCGGCCACGCCCGCGCGGGGCTTGAGGACAACGTCCGCCTCGATAAAAATACCCTCGCGCCGTCGAATGCCGCGCTGGTGCAGCGCGTGGTTGATCTGTGCGACAAGTATCAACGCCCCGTCGCCACCGCGGCCCAGGCGCGTGAGATGCTGGGGCTGCGCCCGATCAGCTAAGGCATTGCCTGCCGGACGCGAAGATGCCTCCGGCAGGGATATTTTTAAAATGTGGAACCGGGCGGCGGCGCAGGCCGCCCTGTTTGCGCGGCGCGGTTATTCCGGCACGCAGATCTCGTTTGCGCGTATCGCGCGTGCGGTGCGGATCAGCAGCGCCAGAATGATCACCAGCAAAACTGCCAGCAACCCGGTGCCGATCAGCTTGTGCACCGTACTGCCCGTTGTGGCGGCGAAGTTGAAGCTGGCGATGGTGACCGCAGCGAAGGGAAAGCTCAGCGCCCAAAAGCTCAGCGCGAAGTTCAGCTTCACGATACGTGGCAACTGAACCGCGACGATCAGCGTGAACAGATAGGCTCCGTTCAGCAGGATGCGCGCGAATGCGTCCACATCCCCCACCAGCCGCACCCAAGCCACAAAGGCCACGGCCGGTGGCGCAATCAGGATCACCAGCGTCGGCTGCAACCGCCCCGGCAGCGGATCATGAAAGATCAGCCGGTTCATCACCAGCGTCAGCAGCACCACCCAGAAGATCAGCCCGACCGCCATGAAATACCAGCTAAGTTCCACATACCCCAAAGGCACCCCCGCGATCGGCACAATCACGTTGCCCACCGCCGGGATGAACCACGCAGGGCTCAACTGCCCGGTCTGAAAGCTCCGCGATCCGATCCAGCCCGAAACAACTGCGATGGTCAGCGCGCCGTGCATCGCCATCCCCACCAGCCACAGCGCCTCTGCCACCGGGGTCGCGCGTGACAGCGTTGCCGTGCCCAGCAGCAGCAGCGAGATCGAAATTGCCGGAAAAAACGCCATCCGTACCGGATGATGCCACTCGCCCGCCACAGCCGCCGGATACCGCAGCGCCTTGAGCGCATAGATCAGCAGGATCAGCGCAAACAGCCCCACCGCCAGGCCATAGGCCACGGTCGAGGCCGTGCTGCTCAGCCCATACGCCACCTCAGCTGCATGCAGGGCCAGCGTCAGCCCCGACACGCCCATGACAATGGCGAAAAATGTGACTGGATAATGCTCTAACCAGCTATCGGCGTGCGGGGTCTGGCTTGCGTCCGTCATGTGCGGTTCCTTCCTGCGCTGACACGGCCTTGCCCGCGCCTTACATGCAAGCCATTGCATGCAACCTCGACTCGCCGCTTTGCGCCAAGTCAAAAAGATGCCGCGCGTCAGACTCTCATACAGGATGACCGCAGCCGCGCCCCGCCACAAGCCCTGATACCAAAGCAGGGCGCGCCTGATGTCCACTTTGCCCGCACGCGCAGACTCGGCCTGCGCAGACTCGGCTCAGGTCAGGCCCAGCAACCGCGCGGCATTGCCCTTGATGATGTCCTCGCGCAGTGCATCCTTGATATCAATCTTCTCGAAATCCGCCAACCAGCGCTCAGGCGTGATCATCGGCCAGTCCGAGCCGAACAACACCTTCTTCTTCAGGATCGAGTTGCAGTATTTCACCAGAATCGGCGGGAAATATTTCGGGGACCACCCGCTCAGGTCGATATAGACGTTCGGCTTGTGCTGAGCCACGGCCAGCGCCTCTTCCTGCCAGGGGAACGACGGGTGCGCGAGGATGATCTTCATGTCGGGGAAATCCACTGCCACGTCATCCATATACATCGGGTTCGAGTATTTCAGCCGCATGCCATTGCCGCCTGGCATCCCCGAACCAACCCCGGTCTGCCCGGTGTGAAACAGCGCAATGCCGCCGTTTTCCTCGATTGCCTCGTAGAGCTCATAGGCCATCCGGTCATTGGGATAAAACCCCTGCATGGTGGGGTGGAACTTGAACCCCTTGATGCCGAAATCCTTGATCAACCGCCGCGCTTCACGCGCGCCCATCTTGCCTTTCCAGGGGTCGATGCTGGCAAAGGGAATGAGAACATCATCGTTTTCCGCAGCCAGCGCGGCGACCTCTTCGTTCTTGTACCGGCGATATCCGGTCTCGCGCTCGGCATCGACCGGGAAAATCACCGCCGCGATATTCTGCTCGCGGTAATGCGCGGCGGTCTGTTCGATCGTCGGCGGATGGGACCACGGCGCGCCGAAATACGTGGCCATTGTCGATTGCAGATCGTCATAGCCGTCGTCAGCGTGACAACCGCAGGGTTCTTCGGCGTGGGTGTGGATGTCGATCGCGCGGATTTTGGAAATATCAACCATGGCTTACCTCTTTCGTCGTTGGCGCAGGGGGCGAGGACGGATGCCTCCGGCGGGGATATTTGGAAAATGTGAAGTGCTCAGACGCGGATCACGTCCGCAGCCGTGTCATCATACAGGCGCTGGACCAAGGCGGCGCGGCGGGTCAGCACCTTGCGGGTGTTCAGGTTGCCCTTGGCCGTGACCTCGTGATCCGCCAGCGAAGGCGCTTCGGCCAGAACCATCGCGCGCCCGACCCGCGTGGACGACCCCGTGGCGCTTTCGGCCAGAACCGCCAGCCTTGCGGCGATGTCCTGCATCAGCGCAGGGTCGCTGATCACATCGCCCTCGGCGCCATTCGTGGGTGTGGCCGGGAACAAAAGCACGCCAAGTTCACTCCGGTCGTGTCCAGTAATCACCAGATCGCCGATCAGCCCTTCAAGCGCCGTCATGATCTGCCCGCGCAGGGCCGCCGCCCGCACCCATGTGCCCGAGGTCAGTTTGAAATCCTCCGAGATCCGCCCGGCGAAGCTCAGCCCGCGGTCGGGGTCCTGCGCATCGACGAACTGCACCGCGTCGCCGGTGATCAGGAAGCCATCGGTATCGAAGCTTTCGGCGGTCTTTTCGGGGTCCTCGAAATAGCCCTCCATCACGTTCGGCCCCTTCACGCGCAACTCGTACCGGCCCTCATCCTCGGGGATCAGGCGAACCTCGGTGCCGGGCAGCGGCGCGCCGACGATGCCCGAACGCGTGACCCGCTCGTGGGTCAGCAGAACCGCAGGCGCCGTTTCAGTCATACCCCAGCTTGAAACCATCAAAGGCACCGTGCCGGTCACTTCGCGGGCCATCTCGGCGATCCCGTCCCAGATTTCCTGCGGCAGTGACGCCCCGGCATAGAAGGTGAACTCCAGCCCGGTGAAAAACGCCTGCCGCAGATCCGCATCGGCGCGCAGCGCCTCAAGCTGTCGGGCAAAGCCCACCGGCACGTTGAAGGCCAGCGTTCCGGTATGCATCTTCATGTTTTCAAGGCTGCGCCCGAACAGTGCCGCGGTCGGCTTGCCGTCGTCGATATACAGCGCTCCGCCGTTGGCCAGCATCATGTTGAAGTTGTGCGAGCCGCCAAAGACATGGTTCCACGGCAGCCAGTCCACGATCTTGGGCGCCCGCGCCCGCAGCACCGGAAAGGCATCGGCAATCTGGGTCTGGTTCACGCACATCATCCGGTGCGTCGTGATCACCCCCTTGGGGTGCGATGTCGACCCCGAGGTGAACAGGATCTTGGCCAGCGTCTGCGGCCCGACCGCCGCATAAGCCGCCGCCACATCCGCAGCCCCCCCCTGCAAGGCCTGATTCATCGTGATCACCGGTCGTGGCGCCCCCGCCGGGGCGCTGGTCAGAACCGGATACCCTGCCAGTGCCTCAAGCGCCAAAGCCTCGCCATAGCGCGCCGCGTCGTCAACGAACAGCAGCCCCGGCTTCACCTTTTCAATGATATACAACAGCCGGTCATGGGCGCCGGGGATCAGCGAATATTGCTCGGCCACAGGCACGCTGGCCATCCCGACATATTGCGCCGCCAGCGTCATTAGCCCGTGATCGACCGAATTGCCCGACAGCATCACCAGCGGCCCGCGCTCCGCGTGCCCTTCGGCCAGCAACCACGCGCCCAGCGTCTGCACCATCTCCAGCGCCTGCGCATAGGTGACCTCGCGCCAGCCCGCCCCCGACCGTTCGGCCAGAAACACCGCGTCGGGCGTCGCTGCGGCCCAGTGATGCAGCCAGGCCCCGGTGGTTTCAGCAACCGGCCCCAGCGGGTGCGCCGAGCGCAACACCAAACTACCGTCAGGCCGGGTTTCGCTCAGAACTTTCTGTGGAACAGTAACAGAGTGGGCAAGCATTTCGCGCTCCTTCAGTCTGGTGAATCAATACGGCGCAAAAGCGCGATCAACTGCGCGCGCTCCTGCGGTGTCAGATTGGCCAAAAGCCGGTCTTCATGGGCATAAAGCGCGACCGACGCCGCCTCGCGGCGCTTGATCCCCGCCAGCGTCGCACGCAGCGCATAGGACCGCCGGTCGGTCGGCACCCGGTGGCGGCCAATCAGGTCGGCCTGCTCCAGCGTGTCGATGATCACAACGGTGTTGGACCGCTCCATGTTCAGCGCTGCCGCCAGTTGCGACTGCGTCACATCCGGCGTGTCACAGATCACCGACAGCGCCGAAAATGTGGTGATCCGCAGGCCGAACTCGTCCAAGACCCGCGCCGCATCGGCCTGCAGGATATGAACCGCGCGCTTCATGTTATACCCGACAAGCCCGCGCAGCCCCCGATCCAACCCCACCACAGGCGACGCAGGATCAGCAGAGGTGGATGTTGACCGCGCCATTCCGCTCACCGAAAGGTCGGAGTGCGCTTTTCAAGAAAGGCCTTCAGCCCCTCCTGCGCATCCGGGCTGGTCTGGGTCAGGGCGGCACACAGGCTTTCGGTAAACAGCCCATCCGCCTTCGACATATCCTCGATCCGCGCCAGCGCATGGATCATCACATAGTTCGACAGCCCGGCATTTTTGGCGATCTTCCCCGCCAGCTCCATCGCCAGCGGCAGCGCCTCGCCCTCGCCCACGGCATAGTGGCACAGCCCCAAGGCCTTGCCCTCTTCGGCGCCGTATTTGCGACCGGTCAGCATCATCTCGATCATCCGGTCAGCGCCCAGAATGCGCCCGACCCGCACGCTCGCGCCGCCGCCAACGTAAATCCCGCGCCGCCCCTCGGGCAGTTGGAAAATCGCTGACGGTTCGGCAATCCGCACATGGGTCGAGGTCGCAAGCTCCAGCCCGCCACCAATCACCGCGCCGAACATGGCCGACACCACTGGCAGACCGGAAAACTGGATCTTCTCCATCACCGCATGCCAGGCCCGCGAATGGCGCAACGTGCCCTCGGCGTCGCGCGCTACATGCTCGCTCAGGTCCAGCCCGGAACAATAATGCCCCGCCGTGCCGGTCAGAACCACCACCTTCACCCCCTCGGGCGGGGCGCTGAAAAACCCATCCAGCGCTGCCAAAAGCTGATCGTTCATCGCGTTGCGCTTGTCGGGCCGCGTCATCGTCAGAACCGCAATCGGCCCCTCCAGCGTGATGTTCAGGATCTCTGTTTCGCTCATCTTCATCTCCGGCAATGTCATATTTGGCTATAACTCATAACTATTATAGCTCATCTCGTCCAGTCGGGGAACGCACCCGCGAAAATCAGGCCCCGCGTTCGAAAACGCAGGGCCCGCAATGTCAGTTAAACAAGCGCAAGAGGAACAGCGTGATGCCCGGGAACGCGACCAGAATGATCACCCGCACGATGTCCGAGGCAACGAAATACATCACCGCCTTATAGGTCTCGACCATCGGCGTCAGCCGATCCATCGAGTTGATAACAAACAGGTTCATCCCAACAGGTGGCGTGATCAACCCGACCTCGACCACGATCAGAACGATAATCCCGAACCAGATCGCCGTCTCGTCCAGCGTCATCCCGAAGTCCAGAACCGAGATGATCGGAAAGAAAATCGGGATCGTCAGCAGGATCATCGACAGGCTGTCCATCAGACAGCCAAACACCAGATACAGCAGCAGAATGATCGCCAAAATCACCCAAGGGCTATAGCCCAGACCAGCAACATAGTTCGACAGCTCCTGCGGCACCTGGCTCAGCGCCAAAAACCCGTTATAGAACGCCGCCCCCAGCACGATGAAAAAGATCATCGCCGTGTTGCGCGCCGTCGCCATGAAGCTTTCGATCAACGTGGCCCGGTTCAGCCCGCCATTGATCAGCGCGATCACACCGGTCCCGGCAGCCCCCACAGCGGCGCCCTCGGTCGGGGTGAAAATCCCCATATAGATCCCGCCGACCACCAGCAGGAACACCAGCAGAACCGGCCAGACATCGGCCAGCGCCTTGAACCGCTGCGCCATCGGCACAGGCTCGCGCACACCCGCCGCATCAGGATGGATCCGCACATAGATCGAGATCGTGATCATATAGCCGATCGCGGCCAGAATCCCCGGAATGAACGCGGCCAGAAACAGCTTGGCAATGTTCTGCTCGGTCAGGATCGCATAGATCACCAGGATCACCGAGGGCGGGATCAGAATGCCCAATGTGCCCCCCGCCGCCAGCGTCGCGGTCGAAAATCCCCCCGAATAACCATAGCGTCGCAATTCAGGCAGCGCGACCTGGCTCATCGTGGCCGCCGTCGCCAGCGACGATCCGCAGATCGACCCGAATCCGGCACACGCGCCCACGGCGGCCATCGCCACCCCGCCCTTGCGATGCCCCAAAAAGCTCTCGGCCGCTTTGAACAACGCCTGCGACATCCCGCCCAGCGTCGCAAAATGCCCCATCAGCAGGAACATCGGCACGATCGACAACGAATAGCTGGAAAACGTCGAATAGGTCTCGGTCTTCAGCTTGGCAAAGGCGACGTTGGTGCCGCCCGTGATGAAATACAGCCCGCCCAGTCCGGCAAGAAACATCGCCAGCCCGATCGGCACCCGCAGGAAAATCATCAGCAGCAGAACGGGAAAGGACGTCAGTCCGATTTCAAGGTTGGTCAATGCTCTGCTCCTCCGCCGACCGGAATGATCGTGCGCCCGCTCAGGGATTCGGCGATCCGAACGACCGCCATGTAAACCGCCACAACCGCGCTCACGACCGAGGCCGCGAAACTGGCGGCATAAGCCCACCAGATCGGGAATTGCAGCAAAAAGGTTGTCTCTTGATACCGCATTTTCGAATTCATCCCCTCATACAGCCGCCAGGCGATCAGGATCAGAACCAGTGCGAACACGATTTCCACCACCATCTGAATGGCCCGGTTCACCCGGCTCGACAGAACCGAGGTAAAAATATCGACCGTGGCATGACTACCGGTGATCTGACACAGCGGGATGAAGGCGAAAATGGCAAAGGCGATCCCGGCTTCAACCAGCTCGAAATCCCCCAATATAGGCCCGATCCCGGTGCCCAGAAGCGTCTTGGCAAAGCCACCAAGCAGCCCCTCAACCCAATCCGTATGCAGCAAAGTGTTCAGCGTCCGCCCGATCACCGACACGCAGGTCAGCAGGATCAACAGGGTCAGAACCACGCCACCCAACACCGCCATCGCACGCGCCAGGCCAGTCATGAAACGTTGCATAAATATCCTCGTCCTTGTTCAGGAGGGTTGGAACCGGGCCGCGGCAGGGATTACCCGCCGCGGCCCTTCGTCAACATACCGTTCGGCTTATTTGGTGTTCTTGGCAATCAGCGCTTTCGCCTGATCCAGCAACGCCTGCCCGTCAAAGCCCTTGGCATTCATTTCTTCGACCCACTCGCCAGCGATCGGCTCTGCGGCGGCCTTCCACTCGGCGACCTGCTCGGGTGTCAGCTCGATAATGTTGTTGCCACGGTCGACCGCGATCTGCATCGCCGGTTCGTCCGACGCCTGCATGACCTTGCCGGCCCAAGCGGATACATCGGCCCCCGAGTTGGCATCGATCACGGCTTTCAGATCATCGGGCATGCTTTCGTACTTTTCCTTGTTCATCGCGAAGATGAACGAGGTCGTGTACAGCGACTCATCCCCAAAGGTCGTGTGGTTGCCCACCAGTTCCGACACTTTCAACGCCGCGGTCACTTCCCACGGAATGACTGTCGCGTCGATAACACCTTTCGACAGGGCCTCGGGCACCGCAGGAACCGGCATCCCGATCGGGGTTGCGCCCAGCGAGCTGAACAGCATGTTGGTCACCCGCGTCGGCGCGCGCAGCTTCACACCGTTCAGATCCGCCACTGACGTGATCGGCGCTTTCGAGTGGATCACACCGGGGCCATGCACCCAAACCGCGATCACCTTGAACGGCGCGTAATCCTTGTCCAGCATGTTCGCCTCGGCAAACTCCCAATAGGCGCGGCTGGTGGCCTCGGCATTGGTCATCGTGAACGGCAGCTCGAACACTTCGGCCTGCGGGAACCGGCCGGGAGTATAGCCCACAACCGTCCAGACGATATCGGCGATCCCGTCCTGCACCTGCCCGATCAGCGCGGGCGGCTTGCCACCCAGCTGCATCGAGGGATAGCGCTCGATCTTGATCCGGCCCTGGCTTTCGGCCTCGACCTTGTCGGCCCACACGTCCAGCACCAGCTTGGGCACATTGGCCTGCGCCGGCAGGAACTGATGCATTTTCAGCGTCACTTCCTGCGCAAATGCGGTGGCGGATGTGCCCGCCAGAATCGCCGCAACCGCAACGCCACGCGCAACTGTTTTAAGAATTTTCATTGGTATTTCCTCCCTTGGATCGCTTTATATTCGCCCCGCATTCAGGGCGATATTCGTTCAGGCCCGGACTATTTTTCGAAATCCGGTTGCTGCGCCGGGTGCGCCTTGGCAAAGGCGGGCAACGCCGCGCAGGTGTCGTATATCTCATTCAGACGGGTCAGGTCGCTGATATCAACCCCGAACCGCTGCGCCGAGAAGATTTGTGGCACAAGACAAAGATCCGCCAACCCCGGTTCCTCGCCAAAACAGAACGCACTCCCGCCGCCCCGCTTTTGCAAAATATCCTCGCAGGCCTGCAACCCCTCGCCCAACCAGCGCGACAACCAGGCCTGCACCTGATCCTCGTCCAGCCGCAGATCGGCGCGCAGATACTGCAGCACCCGCAGGTTCTGCAGCGGATGAACCTCGCAGGCGATGACCTGTGCAAACGCCCGCACCTGCGCCCGCAGATCCTTGTCGCCCGGCAACAGCGGCACGTCGGGATATGTCTCGTCCAACCACTCGATGATGGCCAGGGACTGATACAGCTCCTGCCCGTCCTCGGTGATCAGCACCGGCAGCAGCTTCTGCGGATTGACCGCCGCAAACCCTGCCGCTTTCTGCTGGCCGCTCTTCAGATGCACGCTCTCGAAATCATACTCCAACCCCTTGAGGTTAAAGGCGATCCGGCAACGGTACGACGACGAGCTGCGGAAATATCCCATAAATCGCATCATTCCGGCTCTCCAATCGTCAGCACCACAGGCTCCAGCCCGCTGATCGCGCCATGTAACTCATTGCCCGGCACAACCGGCCCGACACCCGCAGGCGTCCCGGTATAGATCAGATCCCCCGGCATCAAATGGTAAAAGCGTGACAAATGGCTGATCAGTTCAGGGATCGACCAGATCAGATCGCTCAGAACGGCCTCTTGCGTCACCACACCGTCAACCGTCAGACGGATCTGCTGATCCGCGATGTTTCCGAAGGTGGCGGCAGGCGTGATCGCCCCGATCACCGCCGCATCCTCGAAATCCTTACCCAGATCCCAGGGGCGGCGCTTGTCCTTGCCCTGCTGTTGCAGATCGCGCCGCGTCATATCCAACCCGGCGGCATAGCCATAAACCGCTGCCATTGCATCGCCCTGCGTCACGCGAAATGCAGGTGCGCCAATCGCCACGACAAACTCCATCTCGTGATGGCAGTCGTTGGTTTCCAACGGATAGGGCACAGTTGCGCCGCTCAGACAGATGGCCCAGGGCGTCTTGGTGAAGTAAAACGGCGCCTCGCGGTCCACCTCGTGGCCCA
Source organism: Thalassovita taeanensis (assembly GCF_900110775.1). Classification (GTDB taxonomy): domain Bacteria; phylum Pseudomonadota; class Alphaproteobacteria; order Rhodobacterales; family Rhodobacteraceae; genus Litorimicrobium; species Litorimicrobium taeanense. Next base: position 323,482 of record NZ_FOEP01000002.1, read on the forward strand.
TTTCGGCGGCATGGGCGGCATAGTTGCGCCCGACGCAGAAAATCCGCCGCACAGGAAAGCCAACATCTTGCCCGCTGACAGGCACCATCGGCGGCGCAGGAAGCTCAAATAGCGGCTTCATTTCGCACCACGCCCCAAAGGAAGCAGCCAGACGACTTGCGAAAAACGGCACAAAGCAGGTAGGTTTTTCAACACGGCTCCTCCTCCCCAGGTTCGAGTGTTGCTCAATTCATCGATATGTATTCATATTGTTATAGGCTATGTCAATTTAATCTTGCGGCACCTTAATATTTAACCGACCGAACGGTCAAGCTTACCAAGGCGCGAAAATCAGGATGCTACAGTTCAACACCATGCCCGGGCACCTTGTCAGGCGCGCACATCAGGTGGCCACCGCCATCTTTGTCGAACAGATGACGAAAGAGGGCCTTGATATCACACCCTTTCAGTTTGCGGCCCTGTCGGCGATCCAGATGCAGCCGGGGCTGGATCAAGCCACCGCCGCCGCATGGACCGCCTGTGATCGCGCCACCATGGGCGGCGTGCTGGACCGGTTGGTTGAAAAGGGTCTGGTGCTGCGTCAGATCTCGGACAAAGACCGCCGCGCCCGCGTGCTGCACCTGACCGATTCGGGTCGCGCGATCCTGCAAAAGGCAGAAACCGTCGCGCTTGCCATCCAAGACAGCCTCACCCAAGGTCTCAACCCGCAAGAGCGCGACATCCTAGTCGACCTGCTGCAACGCGTCTGCGACAACCACCCAAAGTAACCGCGCATCAAAAAGGGCCGGTCACACGGACCAAACCCCTTGCCAGATGTGCCGTAAATCGCGCCAACCGGGCGGCGTGATCATTTCCCGACCGGCGGCTTTGATCCCTAAGCGGACTCGACAGAAGGGGTCATTCACTCCACGCGTGCACATGCACGTCACGGCCCGAGTGGCCCTTCATTATCTTGGTGGCCACATCTTCACGCTCCTTATCGGACACCCGCACCCACAGAAGAATGCCGCCGTGTTCAATCTGGTTCGTATAGTAGTCCTTGTGGTGCTTGCCGACCCGACGTGCCAGCAGCGTTCCTATCACGGTGGCGGGACTGCCACCGATCGCAATCGCGGCGATGGACGCAGCCAACGTGCTGGCGGGCGTCAGCATCGCGGCCATGGCGATGAACGAGCCAAGAAAAAGAAAACCACCGACAATAGCACCTTCAAGCTCTCCAATCGCTTCTTCCGACACGAAGGCCGCGCGTGGCGCATTGGGGTCGTCCTCCAATTCGGACGTACGCCAGTATGCTTTACCCAGCTTTTCCTCCAGAATCTCCTGCCGGGCCAGCAGACTGATGTCATACCGACTGAAACCAACCATTCGCAGATCATAGAAGGCGCGCTGAAGGTCTTCGAAGGTGTCAAACACACCTACGGCCTCTGGAATGTCGATAACTGTGGTTCTGCGTTCGCTTTCATCTTGATTAGTCATTGGCGTCACCTTCTTTCTCACCTTGGCTGCACGACCTTTGTATTCAGAACGCTCTGGCAACGCGTTGATCGGAATCAACCTCGCCAGTGTAGCAATATGATAACAGCTCCCAGAGCAGGTCCGGCGGCGGCCTCAGGCGTTCAGATCGCCAATCGGGGCATTGCGGCCCTGTACCGCAACGATGTCAGCACATCAGACACCTGACGCAACAACGCGCGCGTCTGGAGTATGGAGCCTAGCGGCCCACAAACGGAAAGGGCCGGTCACTCGGACCGGCCCCCTGTCTTGTCAGATCAAACGCCTTAGTGCAGCGCTTTATCCGTGATCGCGTGGGTCCATGCGCCCTCGGGTGCCTTGCTGATGACCGGGTCCGACCCGCCCGCCAGTAGCGACGCCACCGTGCGCTCGTAATCAGCCACGTCCAGCGCGCCATTCGAACCGGCGGTCAGCTTGGCGACCTCTGCCATCATCCGCTTCTGATGCGCTTCGGTCTGTGCGCCCGACGCATCGTTGTCCAGAACGATCATCGCCGCGTCATCCGGGTTCGCTTCTGCCCACTTCCAGCCCTTCATCGACGCGCGCACAAAGCGCACCATCTTGTCCTCGAAGGCCGGATCTTTCAGGTTCTCTTCCATGACATACATGCCATCCTCAAGCGTCGCGACGCCCTGATCTTCGTACTTGAACACCACCAGATCGTCCGGCGTCAGACCCGCATCGATGATCTGCCAGTATTCGTTATAGGTCATGGTCGACACGCACGCCGCCTGCCCCTGCAGGATCGGATCGACGTTGAAGCCCTGCTTCAGAACCGTCACGCCACCTTCGGACCCATCGGTCGCCAGACCCAGCTTGCTCATCCAGCTCAGGAACGGATACTCGTTGCCGAAGAACCAAACGCCCAGCGTCTTGCCCGCGAAATCCGCAGGCGTCTCGATGCCTGCATCCTTGCGGCACGTCAGCATCATCCCCGACGACTTGAACGGCTGCGCGATGTTCACCAGCGCCAGACCCTTTTCGCGGCTCGCCAAGGCCGACGGCATCCAGTCCAGAACCACATCAGCCCCGCCGCCCGCAATCACCTGCGCCGGTGCGATATCCGGACCGCCCGGCTTGATCGTGACGTTGAGGTCCTCTTCACCGTAGAACCCTTTGTCCAGCGCCACGTAATAGCCCGCGAACTGCGCCTGCGTGACCCACTTCAACTGCAGCGTCACGTCGTCCGCCGCCTGCGCCATTCCGGCCCAGACCCCAAGCGCCGCCACACCCAGCGTTTTCATCATTGTTTTCATTGTCATACTCTCCTTGTTGAACTGAATTATTTGCTCAGCCTCGTTGTGACGGGTGCCAGAACGTCACTGCTTTTTCCAGCAATGCGACCCCGCCATAAAATGCCGACCCCACAATCGCCGCCACGACGATCTCGGCCCAGACCAGATCCAGCGCCAGCTGCCCCACCGAAGTGGAAATGCGGAACCCCATGCCCCGGATCGGCGAGCCAAAGAACTCCGCCACGATAGCACCGATCAGCGCCAGCGTAGTGGCAATCTTCAGCCCGTTGAAAATGAACGGCATCGCCGCAGGCAGCCGCAGCCGAAACAGCATCTGCCAGTATCCCGCCGCATAGGTCCGCATCAGGTCGCGCTGCATTGTGTCGGTCGCCTGCAACCCCTGCACCGTGTTCACCAGCATCGGGAAGAACACCATGACCACGACCACCGCCGCCTTGGATTGCCAGTCGAACCCGAACCACATCACCAGAATCGGCGCCATGCCGATCACCGGCAAAGCCGCCACGAAATTGCCCACCGGCAGCAACCCGCGTTGCAGGAACGGAAACCGGTCCACCGCCACCGCCACCAGAAACGCCGACCCGCAGCCGATGACATATCCCGACAACGCGCCCTTCAGCACCGTCTGCACGAAATCCTGCCACAGAATGCCGGTCGAGGCCGCGAACCGCACCGCAATCGCCGTAGGCGTCGGCAGCAACACCGGCGAGATGTCAAACCCGCGCACCACGCATTCCCAGATCACGATCAGCGTCACACCAAAGATCACCGGCACCGCCAGCGCAACCGACCGTGTCTTCGGCAACCGCGCCAACCAGACATTCGCCGCCCAGCCGACGATCCACGCAACAAGCCCCAAAACAATCCAGCCCATCACGCCATCCCCATCCGCTTCAGCGTGATCCGCTGGATCACCCCGATGAGCGCCACCAACGCGGCCGCCAAAGCCGCCGCCATCAACAGCGCACTCCAGATCTGAATGGTCTGCCCATAGTAACTGCCCGCCAGCAGACGCGCGCCCAATCCGGCCACGGCCCCCGTCGGCAATTCACCCACGATCGCGCCCACCAGACTGGCCGCCATCGCCACCTTCAGCGAGGTAAACAGATACGGCATCGACGAGGGTAACCGCAGCCGCCAGAACGTCTGGTTGCCGCTGGCATTCCACGTCCGCATCTGGTCCAGCTGCATATGGTCCGGGCTACGCAGCCCCTTCACCATGCCGACCACAACCGGGAAAAACGACAGATACATCGAAATCATCGCCTTCGGCAGCAACCCCGAGATACCAACCGCGTTCAGCACCACGATAATCATCGGCGCAATCGCCAAAATCGGTATCGTCTGGCTGGCGATGATCCACGGCATCACGCTCATGTCCATCACCCGGTTGAATACGATCCCCACCGCCAAAGCGATCCCCAGCGCGGTGCCCATGGCAAAGCCCAGCAAGGTCGCACTCAGCGTGATCCAGCTGTGAAACACCAGCGACCGTTTCGAGGTCACACTCTTCAGCGCCGTGGTCTTCCAGATTTCCGCCACCACCTGATGCGGCGCCGGCAGCTTCGGCTTGTCCTGCGCCCAGGTATCCGCCACCAGCTCGGAAAAGCTCAACTCGACCCCGGCCCGTTTCGCCCGGTCCTGCGCCCATGGCGCATTCAGCGCTACCGCTGCGGCGTACCACAGTACAAAGATCATCGCGACAACCGCGACCACCGGAAGAACAGCCCGCCTCATGCGCCCGCCCCCCCGGTCATTTCGCAACCGCTGCGCGGCTCAGACCATACGCTGCCGTATATGCATGTAGTGTGCATGTCATGTGCATGGCCCGTGCAGCCGGTTTTTGCCGCCTCATTCATCATAAGCATGCCCCGCGCGCAGCCCTTCGCGAACCCGGTGGGCGATCTCCAGAAACTCCGGCGTGTCGCGAATATCCAGCGGTCGGTCCCGTGGCAAAGTGCTCTCGATCACATCGGTAATCCGCCCCGGACGCGGGCTCATCACCACGATCCGCGTGCTCAGATACACCGCTTCGGGGATGGAATGTGTAACGAATCCAATGGTTTTGTTGGTCCGCTTCCACAGCTGTAACAGTTGCTCGTTCAAATGGTCGCGCACGATTTCATCCAGCGCGCCAAACGGCTCGTCCATCAGCAACAGGTCGGCATCAAACGCCAACGCCCGCGCGATACTCGCCCGCTGCTGCATCCCGCCCGACAGCTGCCATGGGAATTTCTTTTCAAATCCAGACAGTTCCACCAGATCCAGCACCCGGCTCACCCGCTCTGCCTGCTCGGCCTTGTCATAGCCCATGATCTCCAGCGGCAGCCGGATATTGCCCCCGATCGTGCGCCAGGGATACAGCCCCGCCGCCTGAAAAACATAACCATAAGCCCTTGATTTTCTGGCTTCTTCCGGGCTGACACCGTTCACGGTGATATCACCGCTGGTTGGCTTTTCCAGATCCGCCATCACCCGCAGGAACGTGGTCTTGCCACAGCCCGACGGCCCGATAAAGCTCACAAAATCACCCTTGTGGATGTCCAGCGTCACGTCTTTCAGCGCATGCACCGGCCCGTCATTCGTCTGGAACGTAAGCCCCAGATTCTTTGCGCTGATCACAGTTTCCGTCGTCAATCCCATCACTCCGTGCCACGGTCAAATGCCGCAGTCTTTTCTTTATTATCATCATGTTGCGCCCCGAAAATCCTCCGAGGCGCGCGGTGCATCAGATCCCTGCAGGGATATTCATCGGGTCGCGTTTGATCATCTTCGGCGCGCTCAGCTCTTTCCATTTCGACAGCGCCACGCTGGCCGAGTTGAACGCCGGGCGCGGCACAAACCGCCCCCGTCCCGGCTGCGGCTGGCTGTTTTGCCCCCACGCCCAGATCACCTCGCCCCGGCTCAGCGTATAGCGCGACTGTGCCGACACGTTGAAACCCTCGAACACGTTGTAATCAAGGATGGAATGGTGGTTGCTTGCGCTGATCGTCTTGCTGATTTTTGGGTCCCAAACCACGATATCGGCGTCGGCCCCTTCCACAATCGCCCCCTTCTTGGGATAGATGTTGAGGATCTTCGCCACATTGGTGCTGGTCGCGGCGACAAACTCGTTCGGTGTCAGCCGCCCGGTTTCCACGCCTTGGGTCCACAGCACCGCCAGCCGCTCTTCCAGCCCGTTCGATCCGTTTGGAATCAAACAGAAATTATCCTTGCCCATCAGCTTTTGCTCAGACGTGAACGCCGCATGATCGGTGGCCACGACCTGCAAGCTGCCCGACTGCAAACCGGCCCACAGGCTGTCCTGATGGTCCTTGTTGCGGAACGGCGGGCTCATCACTCGACGCGCCGAATGCATCCAGTCGCCGGTAAAATACTCGGATTCATCCAATGTTAAGAATTGTATGAGAGGTTCACCGTAAACCCGCATGCCTTTTTGCCGCGCCCGACGAATCGCTTCGTGGCTCTGCTCACAGGAAACATGCACAATATACAGTGGCACACCCGCCGCATCGGCGATGGTAATCGCCCGGTTCGCCGCCTCGCCCTCGAACTCCGCCGGGCGGGAATACGCGTGGCCCTCTGGCCCGGTGATCCCCTCGGCCAGCATTTTTTCCTGCATCGCCGCGACCAGATCACCGTTCTCGGCATGCACCATCGGCAAAGCGCCCAGTTCGCGGCAGCGTTGGAAGCTGGCGAACATCTCGTCATCCTCCACCATCAACGCACCCTTATAGGCCATGAAGTGCTTGAATGAGTTCACGCCCATATCCACGGCGTCCTTCATCTCGTTGAAAACATTCTCGTTCCAACCAGTGATCGCCATGTGATAGCCGACGTCCGAACAAATCTGTGGCGCCGATTTGCGGTGCCATTCATTAATCGCGTTCTTGATACTGCCATCTTCGCCCGGCAGGCAGAAATCGACGACCATCGTCGTCCCCCCCACCGCCGCGGCCCAGGTGCCGGTCTCAAACGTTTCGGCCGCCGTGGTGCCCATGAACGGCATTTCCAGGTGGGTATGGGGATCAATCCCGCCGGGGATCACATAGGCCCCCTCGGCGTCGATATATTCGTCACCAACCAGATCCTCGCCGATCTGCTTGATCGTCTCGCCCTCGATCAGCACATCCGCTTTCCACGTCCGATCCGCCGTACAGACCAGCCCGCCCTTGATCACCTTGCTCATCTCAATCCTCCTTGTCGGCCAAGCGCACCGGGCGCTCTTTCATCTTGCCACACATGCTTTGCGGGCCCGGGGGCAACGCCCCAAGGCGAGCCGCATTTATTCAACGATCTCAGCGGTCTCGACCACTGCATGAAGCAACACATCCGCGCCCGCCGTGGCCCAGTCTTTCGAAATCTCTTCCGCTTCATTGTGCGAAAGACCGTCCACACAGGGGCACATCACCATCGCCGTTGGCGCCACCTGATTGACCCAGCACGCATCATGCCCCGCGCCGGAAATCAGGTTCATATGGCTATAGCCCAACCGCTCGGCCGCATTGCGCAACGCCGTGACACATCCTTCATCAAAGGCCACCGGATCGAATCCGCCAACCTTCTCGAACTCTACGCCCAGCCCCATGTCTGCGCAAATTTTCGTGGCACCCGCCTTCAGCTGCGCCTCCATATCCTCGATCACGCTCAGATCGGGCGACCGGAAGTCAACGGTGAACACCACTTTGCCGGGGATCACGTTGCGCGAGTTGGGATAGACATCAATATGCCCCGCTGCCCCCACCGCATGCGGCGCGTGACCCCATGCAATCTCGTCCACCAGCTCAAGCACTTTGGCCATGCCCAGCCCGGCGTTTTTGCGCATCGGCATCGGGGTTGATCCGGTGTGAGCGTCCTTGCCGGTGATCGTCACCTGGGTCCAACTCAGCCCCTGACCATGCGTGACAACACCGATATCCTTGCCCTCAGCCTCCAGAATCGGCCCCTGCTCGATGTGCAGTTCGAAAAACGCGTGCATCTTGCGGGCGCCGACAACTTCGTCGCCCTTCCAGCCGATCCGCGCCAACTCGTCGCCGAAGCTTTTGCCCTCGGCATCCTCGCGTGCATAGGCCCAATCCTGCGTATGCACCCCGGCGAATACGCCCGAGGCCAACATCGCAGGCGCAAACCGCGTGCCCTCTTCGTTGGTCCAGTTGGTGGCCACGATCGGATGTTTGGTCTTGATCCCAAGATCGTTCAGCGTGCGGATCAATTCCAGCCCTGCCAGAACGCCCAACACACCATCGTATTTGCCCCCGGTCGGCTGGGTGTCCAAATGGCTGCCGACATAGACCGGCAGCGCCTCAGGGTCGGTGCCCGGACGCATGGCAAACATGTTGCCCATCGTGTCCACGCCCATTGAACATCCCGCCGCTTCGCACCATGTCTGAAACAGCGCGCGCCCCTCGGCGTCTTCGTCGGTCAAGGTCTGCCGATTGCATCCCCCGGCCACGCCCGGCCCGATCAAGGCCATTTCCATCAGGCTGTCCCACAGACGGTCACCATTGATTTTCAGATTTTCACCCGGCGCAGACATGCGGATCCCCTCATCTTAGTCCAAGCAAGGGGCCTTTTGCGCATCGGCTGGAGAGCGATGCCCCCTTGCTGCTTTTTTACCATTTGGTAAAGTGACGATTGCGAACACAATGCCGACTGTCAAGCCAAGTCTTGGATCGACCTGCCAGCCACGACGCCGTATTTATTGAGCGATGAATTTCGCATCACTTTAGAAAAAGGCCAGTGCATGACCAGTTACAGCCCCGTCCCCGAGAAGAAACACAGCCGCATTCAGCTGCGCAATCGCAAGCGGATCATCGACGCCGCACTCGAGGTGTTTTCGCAGCATGGGTATCGCGGCGCAACGCTGGATCAGATCGCCGAGCAGGCCGGGCTGTCGAAGCCAAATATCCTGTATTACTTCGACGGCAAGGAAGCGATCCACGTCACCTTGCTGAACAAGCTGATGGAAACCTGGCTGGACCCGCTGGCCAAGATGGATCCCGACGGCGATCCCTTGGACGAAATCCTTGGATACATGCATCGAAAAATGCAGATGAGCCGCAAATTCCCCCGTGAAAGCAGGCTCTTCGCGAATGAAATCCTGCAAGGCGCGCCGCGCATGGGGCCGCATCTTGAAAGCGGATTAAAGCCTCTGTTCGAGGAAAAAGTCGCGCTGATCCAGTCGTGGATGGACGATGGAAAACTGGCCGCTTCCGACCCCCGCCACCTGATTTTCTCGATCTGGGCCACGACCCAGCACTATGCCGATTTCGAGGCGCAGGTCTCGGTCCTGACCAAGGGCGACAAGGCGGTTTTTCCGGGGGCCGAGGCCTATCTCGACACGCTGTTCCGCAAGGTGCTGGAGCCCTGATTCCCGCGCAGTTCCCCGCAAAATGAAAAGGCCCCGGAGCGCTCCGGGGCCTTTCCTGCAATCCGACAAACGCGCCGGGGTTATTCTGCGGCGCAGGTCGCGCCGGGGTTGTTGGGGTGGGTTGTCCAGTTGGCATATTCTTCCGACACAACCGCGCCGGTACGCTCGTCCAGCTTGCCCGGTGCGACGCGTTCCATGGTGATGCAGTCCTCAACCGGGCAGACATTCACACACAGGTTGCAGGCCACGCATTCGTCGTCCTTGACGGTGAACACCCGGTCATCCGACATCTCGATCGCCTGATGGCTGGTGTCTTCGCACGCGGCATAGCAACGCCCACAACTGATGCAATCATCCTGATTGATCTTGGCCTTGGCGACATAGTTCAGGTTCAGATACTGCCAATCGGTCACGTTTGGCACCGCCCGCCCGATCAGTTCCGAGGTCGAGGTCATTTCCTTGCGATCCATGTAATCGCTCAGGCCCGAAATCATCTCCTGCACCACTTTGAAGCCATAGGTCATGGCCGCTGTACAGACCTGCACATTGCCCGCGCCCAGCGTCATGAACTCTGCCGCATCGCGCCAGGTGGTCACGCCGCCAATGCCGGAAATCGGCAGGCCATGCGTTTCCGGGTTGCGGGCTATCTCGGCCACCATGTTCAGCGCGATCGGCTTGACCGCCGGGCCGCAATACCCGCCATGTGTGCCCTTGCCGTCAATCATCGGCTCGGGTGCGTAATCATCCAGATCGACCGATGTGATCGAGTTGATCGTGTTGATCAAGCTCACCGCATCTGCTCCGCCACGCTTTGCCGCCTCTGCGGGCTTGCGGACATCGCTGATGTTCGGCGTCAGTTTGACGATACACGGCATCCGGCTGTATTTTTTCACCCAGCGCGTAACCATCTCGATATATTCCGGCACCTGCCCGACGGCACTGCCCATGCCGCGCTCGGCCATGCCATGCGGGCAGCCAAAGTTCAGCTCGACGCCGTCCGCCTCGGTATCCTCGATCCGCTTGAGGATATCACGCCAGCTTTCTTCGTCGCAGGGCACCATCAGGCTAATGATCAGCGCCCGATCCTTATAGTCGCGCTTGACCTGCTTGATTTCACGCAGGTTCACCTCCAGCGGCCGGTCGGTGATCAGCTCGATGTTGTTCAAACCCAGAAGACGGCGATCCGCCCCCCAGATCGCGCCATACCGCGGGCCATTGACGTTGACGACGGGCGGCCCTTCGGACCCCAGCGTTTTCCAGACCACGCCGCCCCAACCGGCCTCGAAAGCGCGGCGGACGTTGTATTCCTTGTCGGTTGGCGGCGCCGAGGCCAGCCAGAATGGATTTGGGGATTTGATCCCGATAAAATCAGTGGTGAGATTGGCCATCAGCTGGTCTCCGTGTTGTGTGTCAGAAGGACGAGGCTCAGCCCGCCGCCGTCATCAATTGCGCATGCATATCCATCGCCGCATCGCGGCCCTCGGCCACGGCTGTCACCGTCAGGTCATCACCACCGCTGGCGCAATCGCCCCCGGCCCAGACCCCCGAAACGCTGGTGCGCCCGGTCTCAGTCACCGCAATCTTGCGGCCTTCCAAAGCAGGCAGGTTGCTGCCCTCCAGCGTCTGACCAATCGCCTTGAACACCTGATCAGCCGGAAGCCGGAACGTCTGCCCGGTCGGGGTCAGATCATCGTCGGAATACTCAAACTCGATCTCGCGCACCGAACCATTTCCATGCACAGCTACCGGCGACGCATTTGTGATGATCCGCACTCCCTTAGAGGCCGCCAAATCCTGCTCGAACTGGCTGGCGTTCATCCGATCGCGACCCCGGCGATACACCAGACTGACATTCAGCGCGCCCAGCAGCTTGGCTTGCACTGCCGCATCCACGGCCGTCATGCCCCCACCGATCACCACGACATCGCGGCCCACCGGCAGCCCGGACAGATCGCTGGACTGGCGCAATTCGGCGATGAAATCGACCGCATCCAACACGCCATCCTTGTCCTCGCCCACAACCCCAAGCGCGTTCACCCCGCCCAGGCCGATGCCAAGAAACACCGCATCAAAATCGGCCTGTAGCTGGCTCATCTCCAGCCCCATTCCAAGCGCCTTGCCGGTCTCAATCGTGATGCCGCCGATCTTCAGCAGCCATTGCACTTCTTTCTCGGCAAAGTCGCCCGCGGATTTATAGGCGGCGATCCCAAATTCGTTCAGCCCCCCCGCCTTCGCGCGCGCATCATAAACCGTCACCTCATGGCCCAGCATCGCCAAACGGTGCGCACAAGACAGGCCCGCAGGCCCCGCGCCAACCACTGCCACCCGCTTGCCGGTCGCGGCGGCACGGGTGAACGGATGCACATCCTTGGCCATCAGAACATCGGTGGCATAACGTTGCAGATTGCCGATCTCGACCGGCTTGCCCTCGGCGGTTTCGCGCACGCAAACCTCTTCGCACAGGGTCTCGGTCGGGCAAACGCGGGCACACATGCCGCCCATGATATTCTGCGTCAGGATCGTTTTGGCCGCCGCATCGGGCGTGCCCGTGGCGATCTGCCGGATGAACAGCGGGATATCAATATCCGTTGGACAGGCCGTCGCACAGGGTGCGTCATGGCAGAAATAGCACCGATCCGCTGCCACCAACGCCTCGTGATGGTCCAGCGGCGGATGCAGGTCCGAGAAATTTGCGGCGTATTGATCCGCCCCCATTCGACCGGCCACAATCCCCGGCGTCAGTGCGCTTTCAGTCATTCCAACCTCCACAGTTTTATTTGTTGAAGGCAGTATTCCACGATTCCATTTTTTATCAACTGGTAAAAAAACATCCCGCAGATAAACTGCGGCGCAGATCCGGTTCTGCCCGAAAAAGTGGCAAACGGGGGTATCCAGCCCGCGCCGGGATGTGACATTTACGCCCTGCGGCGGATCTGCGTTTGCGCCCCTAAATACGCAGACGTATGGATAAGCCATGACAAACAAGCCCCGCCTTTCCAAAACCGACTGGTTGCATGCCGGTTTCACCGCCCTGACACAGGACGGCCCCGAAGCCTTGAAGGCAGAACCATTGGCGCGACGCCTGAACACCACAAAGGGTTCGTTTTATTGGCATTTCGCCGATGTCCCGGCCTTTCACACCGCGATGCTGGACCAGTGGCAGGAACAAACCGCCCCTCCTCCTGCGGCATTGGACGCCGAACCAACCCCCGCTGCCAAGCTGCGCAAACTCAGCCAGATCATCGCCGGACAAGACGGCGTCGACCCGGCGATTCGCGCTTGGGCGCGGGGCAATCCGGGCGTCGCCGACCGTCTGGCGCAGGTCGATGTGCTGCGTCTGGCACGGCTTTCCGATCTGTTGCACGATACCGGCATCACCAACCCCGATTGGGCGCGGATCATCTATGCCGCTGCCATCGGCGCCGAAGATCTGGCGCTGCGCGATGGCCACGACAGCACCGGCCCGCTGGGATCACTGATCGATCTGGTGCTGGCGCTGCGCTAAGCCGCCACGCCGCGAAAGCCCATCCACAAACCTTTGCCGCGCGCCTGGAAAAGGCCGCTGGCCGGTCTGATCCGTCAGATGCTGTCGCAAGAAATGCCCCGTTGTCACCAGCCCCGCCGCGACCTCGCTGTCCGGCGCCTCGGTCCCGCCCAGAAAACACGGCGGCAGCGGCAACAATCGGTCCACCCACTCCCCCGCGCCCTCAGCCGACACCGCCCGCCCACTGCGCGGCGAGACAAAGTCAAGCCGCTCGTTCACCCCGGTCACGGCGCAGCGGCTCAGGTCCAGCCCGTACCCAAGCTCCTCCAGCAGCGCCAATTCCCACCTAAGATAGGCCAGCGGCCAGACCGAATATTCATCAAGAATATCCAGCAAAGCCTCGGTTCGGCGGTACAGTGACAGATGCGCCTCGCGTTCGGGCAGCGCATGGATCAGCAGTGACGTCACCGCGCTCATCCCCTCCAGCGCCTGCCGGTCCGACATCACAATTGCGGATCGGCTGCGCAGCGGTTCAACGGTGAAACTGCCGATATGATCCTCAAGCCGCGCACGCCAACTGACAGACAGCTGCGCACCGGGTTGCAGGATCGGCGCGATCTTGCGGCTGGTCGCCCCGCGCAGCACACCGACATGTCGGCCACGGCTTGGCGTGAACAGCTCAAGAATAGCGGCACTTTCACCGTGCCGCCTGATCCCCAGCAGAATACCTTCGTCGCGCCATTCCATCCTGCCACTATTCACGCACAGGGATCGCTTGCAAGCCCCGGCGCGTCAGTCCGACAGGCCCGGCTGTTCCAGCAAATGCCGCCCGGCGCGATCCTCGACCTCGATCACCCACAGATCAGGATCAAACCCGCGCTGCCTGCGAATGGCGGCATCCACCTGCGGCTCGTCCCCCTCGGTCAGCACAACCCACGTCCGCGCGCCGCTCATCAGATCGAAACTGCGCTGATATGCACGGGCCTGACCGTCCAGCGTGTTCAACTTGACCAGAACGGTCCCTGCGGAATCGTCGCCATGCGCCACGACAAACGCCGGAATATCCGCCAGCCTCAGCCGCGACAGATAGGCATCAACCCAGAACCGCGCCGTCAGCCGGGTCGTCACGAGCTCAGTTCCCGTCCTTGAAATCCAGCCCCATCTCGGAATACCGCTCGGCCTCGTCCTGCCAGCCGGTCCGCACCTTCACCTGAAGGAACAGATGCACACGCCGCCCCAGAAACTCTTCCAGCTCCTCGCGCGCGGCCTTGCTCACGCCCTTGATCGTCTCGCCCTTGTTGCCCAGCACGATGCCCTTGTGGCCATCGCGCATGACATAGATCACCTGATCAATCCGGGCCGAGCCATCCGGGCGCTCTTCCCAGTTCTCGGTCTCGACCGTCAACTGATAGGGCAGCTCCTGATGCAGCCGCAGCGTCAGCTTTTCGCGGGTCATTTCGGCGGCAATCATCCGCATCGGCAAATCGGCGATCTGATCCTCGGGGTACAACCACGGCCCCTCGGGCAGCTCGCCCGCCAACCATTCGCGCAGATCGGCCACGCCGTATCCCTTCTCGGCAGAGATCATGAACGTGTTGGCAAAGGTGAACCGCTCGTTCAGCTCTTTCGACAGACCCAACAGAACCTCGGCCTTGACCCGGTCGATCTTGTTGATCGCCAAGGCCACCTTGCGGCCCTTCCCGATGTCTTCCAGACCTTCCAGAATCCGCGTCACCCCGTCGGTGATGCCGCGATGCGCTTCGACCATCAGCACCACCACATCCGCATCCGCTGCCCCGCCCCAGGCCGCCGCCACCATCGCACGGTCCAACCGGCGTTTCGGCGCGAACAGGCCGGGCGTGTCCACGAACACGATCTGCGTCTCACCCTCGATCGCCACCCCGCGAATACGGGCGCGCGTGGTCTGAACCTTATGCGTCACGATCGAGACCTTGGCCCCCACCATCCGGTTCAACAATGTCGATTTCCCTGCGTTCGGCTCACCGATAAGGGCCACGAATCCGGCGCGTGTCATGCGCTCTCCAATCTATCCAAAAGAGCCTTGGCGGCGGCCTGTTCGGCCTGCCGCTTCGACCCGGCCTCGGCCTGAGCATGCTCGCCATTGGCCAATTCTGCGGAAATGGTGAAGACGGGCGCATGATCCGGCCCGCTGCGCTTCACCTCGATGTATTTCGGCGGCGGAAAACCGCGCCCCTGCGCCCATTCCTGAAGTGCTGTCTTGGCGTCGCGAGCGTCTTCCTCGACCTTCAGGATCCGCTTGCCCCAAAGCTGCAACACCATCTCGCGCGCCGCCTCGAACCCGCCATCCAGATAGACCGCGGCAATCACCGCCTCCATCGCGTCGCCCAGCAGCGCCAGCTTGCGCCGCCCGCCTGACAGCATCTCCGACCGCCCCAGCTTCAGCACATCCCCCAAAGCGATCTGCCGGGCCACATCCGCACAGGTTTCCTTGCGCACCAGCGCATTGAAACGCGGCGCAAGCTGGCCCTCGCTGGCGCCCCGGTCATGCTTCAGCAGGGCATCGGCCATCACCAGCCCCAGAACCCGGTCGCCCAGAAACTCCAGCCGCTGATTGTCGTCTCGTGTGGCGGACGACATCGACGAATGAGTGACCGCGCGGACCAGCAACTCAGGGCGGGTGAACCGATACCCGATCCGGCCTTCAAAGGCCTTCAGATCGGCCGACAGCTTCACTCAACCGCCCGGAAAAAGCGATCGCTGCGCCAGGTCCAGAACGCCAGCATCGACCGACCCGCAGACGAGAACATGATGCGATCCGCACGACCGATCAGGTTTTCATAGGGCACAAAGCCGACCCCGCCCGCCTGTTGCGGTACCCGGCTGTCGGTGGAATTGTCGCGGTTGTCACCCATGAAGAAATAATGCTCCTGCGGCACGGTATAGATCGGCGTGTCATCCAACGCCTGCCGTCCGATGTTCAGGATATCATGTTTCACGCCATTCGGCAGCGTTTCTATCTGGCGCGACTTCATGCAGGTGCCGCCGGTACCCACCGGGCCGTTTTCACAGCGCGGCCGCAGGCCTTGCGGCCCCTGCGCCTTGGCGATCTCTTCGAATACTCCGGCGTCCTCAAGCTTAACCGGCGTGCCGTTGATGATCAGCACCCCGTTCTTCACCTGCACCGTATCGCCGGGCAGACCGATCAGCCGCTTGATGTAATCCAGACCCGTCACCGGATGACGGAACACCACAACATCGCCGCGCTCGGGTTCGCCACCCAGAATACGGGTATTGTCGCCATCAATGACACCGCAAATATTCTTGGCATCTATCACGAACCCGCCCAGCCGAACCGTCGGGCACGACGCATAGGAATAGCCATAGGCCATCTTGTTGACGAACAGGAAATCCCCGATCAACAGCGTGTCCTTCATCGACCCGGACGGAATCCAGAACGGCTGAAAGAACAGCGTGCGGAAAACGCCCGCGATCAGCAGGGCATAAACCACCGTCTTGATGGTCTCGACCACTGCATTACCTTTTTTGGCGTCAGATGCCATCGGGCGTTTCTCCTGAATACCTGTTGATTGGCTACATGAGGGGCAGGGCAAAGGGTGTCAAGCCAATGGCCGCGCTTCGATCACCACAAAGGCCTGTGCCCAAGGGTGATCGTCGGTCAGGGTCACGTGGATGATCGCCTCGTGCCCCGGTGGTGTCATCGTCTCCAGACGCTCTTTGGCCCAGCCCGTGACCTCCATCACCGGCTGGCCGCTGCGCAGGTTGCTGACCGCCATGTCGCGCCATGAAATCCCCATGCGCAACCCGGTCCCAAGCGCCTTGGAGCACGCCTCTTTCGCGGCCCAGCGTTTGGCATAGGTCCCCGCCACATCCTTGCGCCGATCAGCCTTGCGCTGCTCGACCTCGGTGAACACCCGGTTGCGAAACCGATCGCCGAACCGCTCCAGCGTGCCGGCGATCCGTTCGATATTGGCCAGATCGGTGCCGATCCCCAAAATCACGTCACACCCTTTCAGCCGTGACCGCCCGCGCCGCGTCCATCAACCGGCGCATTTCGGTAATCGCTGGCACCAGCCCGCGGAAAATCGCCTCGCCGATGATGAAATGGCCGATATTCAGCTCCATCACCTCGGGGAACTCGGCGACCGGCTGCACCGTGTCATAGGTCAACCCATGACCCGCGTGCACCTCCAGCCCCAGCGCATGGCCCAATGCCGCCATCTCGCGCAGTTTCTCCAACTCCGCGTCGCGCTCGTCAAACCGCGCTTCGGCATGCGCATCGCAATAGGCCCCGGTGTGCAGCTCGATCACCTGCGCACCGATCCGCGCCGCCGCCTCGATCTGCCGCAAATCCGCCGCGATGAAGATCGATACGCGGCATCCCGCCTCGCGCAGCGGCGCGATGAAATGCGCCAGCTTGTTTTCCTCACGCGCCACTTCCAGCCCGCCTTCGGTGGTGCGTTCCTCGCGCTTTTCCGGCACGATACACACCGCATGCGGCTGGTGGCGCAGGGCGATCTTCTGCATCTCGTCCGTCGCCGCCATCTCGAAGTTCAGCGGCACCGACAGCACCTGCATCAAGCCTTCGATATCGGCATCCGAAATATGCCGCCTATCCTCGCGCAAATGCGCCGTAATGCCATCCGCCCCGGCCTCTTCGGCCAGCTTCGCCGCGCGCAGCGGATCGGGATAGGCCCCGCCGCGTGCATTGCGCACCGTTGCCACATGGTCGATATTTATACCAAGGCGCAGTTTTCCCAAAGGCTGCATCGCCTTCTCCTTTGAACAAGTGTGCATCATCCCCGTCGCGGGCGACCCTAGTCGGCTTTCGGCCCGCCGTCAGCCTGTCGATGCGCTTTTTTCTTCAGCGCCGCCAGCTTGGCTTTCAGCACCCCCTTGCGGCGCTTCTGATAGGCGCGGATCAACGGCACACTCAGGTAATAGGCGATCAACCCGGCGATAAGGCCCGGAATGATCCCGCCAATCATGTAGGGGAAAAACACCTCGTGATAAAACACACCCAGATTGTGCCAATCCATGTCGCGATCTGTGAACATCGCGACGAAATTATCCTTCAGGTCCGCCCCGGCATCCAGAAACTTCCCCCCCAACGAGCGATGCACCTCTTCGCCGTCGTGCGGGCCACGCCCCAACAGGAAATACCCCATCCGCATCGAAATCACGCCGATCGGCAAATAGGTCAGCGGATTACCAAAAAACGTTCCCAGCAGCGCCGCCAGAACATTGCCCCGCATGATCAGCGCCAAGCCGCCCGCGACCACAAAATGTATGCCGTAAAACGGGGTGAAGGTGGTGAAGACGCCGGCGAAAATCCCGCGCGCGATCTTTTCAGGTGGATCAGGCAGCCGGTGCAGCCGGTGCTTGACGTAACGCGCCGCACGCCCCCAACCGCCACGCGGCCAGAAGAACTCCAGCACGATCTGCCAGATCGGCCGTCTGTCGCGCCTTTTGAAGACCAAGGGTCTCCCCCCTCCTGCTACCCAGTATGAGTGCCATGCCGGGATGGGTCCCGGTGCCGACGAATGGCGGCCACATCGCTTTCCGCTTCCAGCGCGGACATAACCGAATGAAGATGTTCGGCGTCGCGCAAATCAACATCAACCAGCAACCGGTAAAAATCAGGTTTTCGATCAAGAAATTGCAAGTCCGAGATATTGGCCTTTTGCTCGCCAATCAATGTGCAAATTCGCCCCAGCACACCTGCGTCGTTCCCAATCGTCAAATCCAGCGTCGCGGTATGGATCGGCGGGTGCTTGCCCGAATGCCAATGCAGATCCATCCAGCGCTGCGGCTGATCCTCATACGCCGTCAGCGCCTCGCAGTCGATGGCATGCACAACCACGCCCTTGCCGCGATAGGTGATGCCGACGATCCGTTCGCCCGGCAGCGGCTGGCAACATTTGGCCATGTTGAATTTCTGGTCCGGCGAAAGCCCGACCACCGCGCGGGTCATCTCGATCGCGTCCGAGCCACCGTCGGTCAGCTCGGGGTACACCGCATGAACCACTTCGCGTGCCGTCAATTCGGCACTGCCCATCCGCGCCAGCAACGTGTCGCGCCCATCCAGCCTCAGGTTCCGCGCCGCGGTTTCCAGCGCCTTGTCCGTCGCCTTCTTGCCAACATGATCAAAGGCAGATCGCGCCAGCTCGCGGCCCAGTTTGACAAACCGCCCACGATCGACCTCGCGCAGCGCCCGGCGGATCGCCGCCTTGGCCTTGCCGGTGGTGGCAATCTCAAGCCAGGTCGCCTGCGGCACCTGCCCTTCGGCGGTGATGATCTCGACCGATTGGCCGTTCTTGACCCGCGTCCACAGCGGCACCCGCATCCCGTCGATCTTGGCGCCCACGCAGGCGTTGCCGATCCGCGTATGGATCGCATAGGCGAAATCAATCGGCGTGGCGCCTTTCGGCAGCTTCACAACTTCGCCCTTGGGCGTGAAGCAAAACACCTTGTCGGAATACATCTCAAGCTTGACCGCTTCGAGGAACTCGTCGTGATCCTCTTCCGCGCCCATCTGCTCGGTCAGACTGGAAATCCACTTTGCCGGATCAACGGCAAACGGGTTCTGGCTGCGCACCCCGTCGCGGTATGACCAATGCGCCGCCACCCCGGTTTCAGCGACATCATGCATCTGCCCCGTGCGGATCTGCACCTCGACCCGCTTGCCATCGCGCCCTGACACCGTCGTGTGGATCGAGCGATAGCCATTGGATTTCGGCTGGCTGATGTAATCCTTGAACCGCCCCGGCACCGCACGCCACCGCTGGTGGATCGCCCCCAGCGCGCGGTAGCAATCTTCCTCGCTGCCCGTGATCACCCGAAACCCATAGATATCGGACAGCCGGGAAAACCCGATGTCCTTCTCCTCCATCTTGCGCCAGATCGAATAGGGCTTCTTGGCGCGGCCAAACACCTGCGCCTCGATCCCCGCCTTTTCCATCTCGTGCCGCATGTCGCCGGTGATGCGGTGGATCACATCGCCGGTTTCCTTCTGCAACATCACGAAACGGCGCATGATGCTGGCGCGTCCCTCGGGGTTCAGCACCTTGAAGGCCAGATCTTCCAGCTCTTCACGCATCCACTGCATCCCCATCCGGCCAGCCAGAGGGGCGAAAATTTCCATGGTCTCGCGGGCCTTCTGGGCCTGCTTTTCCGGCCGCATCGCCTTGATCGTGCGCATATTGTGCAGCCGGTCCGCCAACTTGACCAGAATCACCCGCAGGTCCTTGGACATTGCCATGAACAGCTTGCGGAAATTCTCGGCCTGCTTGGTTTCCGAACTCGACAGTTGCAGATTGGTCAACTTGGTGACCCCATCCACCAGATCGGCCACCTCGCGGCCAAACCGCCGCTCGACCTCAGGGTACGAGGCTTTGGTGTCCTCGATCGTGTCGTGCAGCAGTGCGGTGATGATCGTGGCGTCGTCCAGCCGCTGTTCGGTCAGGATGGCGGCAACCGCAACGGGGTGGGAAAAATAGGGCTCGCCCGAATGCCGGACCTGCCCCTCGTGCATGGCAAGACCAAATGCATACGCATCGCGCAAAAGCGCTTCGTTGGTCTTGGGGTTATAGTTGCGGACCAGAGCGATCAGGTCATCAACCGCGATCATTCCATCCGCATCCCGTGCAATCGAAACAGGGTCAGCCCTGCCCCTGTGCTTCCATAAGCTGACGCAGCAGCATTTCTTCCGACATGTCGTCGACCGCCGGCTTGTCCTGCTCGCCGCCCCCCATCAGAAGCGCCATCGAATCATCTTCGGGCTCATCAACTTCGATCTGGGTCTGGTTGCTTTCGATCAGGCGCTCGCGCAGATCGTCGGCCGATTGGGTCTCTTCCGCAATCTCGCGCAGGGCGACAACGGGGTTTTTATCGTTGTCACGATCCACGGTTAGGCTGGCACCGGATGCGATTTCACGCGCACGATGCGCGGCAAGCATCACCAGTTCGAACCGGTTCGGAACCTTGTCTACGCAGTCTTCAACGGTAACGCGGGCCATGGGACACTCCAATCATCGGGTGGTCAGTTTAGAAGGCGTGTGTTTACGGCGGAAACCCTCTATTGACAAGTCGATATTCAAACAGAAATCACCTCGGCCCGTGCAGAAGCGGGCAAATCGGCGCACATCTGCGTGACTGTGCGGCCCAGAACCGGGTGAACCCAGCCCGGCGCCACGTCTGACAGCGGCACCAAAACAAAGGCGCGCTCGTGCAGGCGCGGGTGCGGCAGAATCAGCTGTTCCGGCGCCTCAAGCCTCTGCCGCTCTGCGGGCAGATCCATCCACGCCTTCTGTGTTTCCCGGTCAGGCAGCACCAGATCTCCATAGGCAAGCAGGTCCAGATCCAGCGTGCGCCGCCCCCAGCGCACCTCTCTTTCGCGGCCAAATTCGGCCTCGACCCCGTGCAGCACCGCCAATACTTGCTCCGGCGACAGCGTTGTCGTGACCCGAGCAGCCGCATTTATATAATCCGGCCCGGCCCCGACCGGAAAGCACGGGGTCTGATAGAATCGACTCACCGCAGCCACGACCAGCCCTTTTTCTTCCAATAGTTGCAAGGACATGCTCAGAGATTGGGCAGGCCCCCCTGCTTTGGACGGCAGATTGGCCCCCAATGCTATCAACACTTCTTGATCGGTATTCATATCAGCCCTATCCTTTTGCGTGTATTTACTCTCTTGCACCGCTCGATCAGCAGTCCTATTTTCATATTCCAGTTCTACTCCTAATTAATTTTACCCACTCACGGACAGGAGCCTAGGACTGACCATCGGAAGGGAAATTAATGTTTTATAAAGACGAACGGCTGGCGCTGTTCATCGATGGGTCGAATCTATACGCTGCAGCGAAGGCGCTTGGGTTTGATATCGACTATAAATTGTTGCGGCAGGAATTTATGCGTCGTGGCAAATTGCTCCGCGCCTTCTATTACACCGCCTTGCTGGAGAATGACGAATACTCCCCAATTCGACCACTTGTCGACTGGCTGAACTATAATGGTTTTACCATGGTGACCAAACCCGCCAAGGAATATACCGACAGCCAAGGCCGACGTAAGGTCAAGGGCAATATGGACATTGAACTCGCAGTGGACGCCATGGAACTGGCCCCGCGCGTGGATCATATCGTTCTGTTCTCAGGCGACGGGGATTTCCGCCCATTGGTCGAAAGCCTGCAACGGCACGGCGTTCGCGTTTCGGTTGTATCAACCATTCGCAGCCAGCCACCAATGATCGCCGACGAACTGCGCCGTCAGGCTGACAACTTCATCGAGCTGGACGAGCTGAAAGAGGTCATCGGTCGCCCCGCGCGCGACCCTATGCCCGACCGCGAAGCCGCCATGTCAGCGGGCGAATAAAACCAAGCCGGGGCCCGTGCCCCGGCTTCCTCCGGCCGCGGCGTCAAAGCACAATTTCAGCTTTTCGCTGCGGCTGCGTTGATCTGATTGTGACGCTCGACCACAGGCCCCGGCCATGTGCTCTTGATATAAGCCAGCACCCGCAGGATATCCGCGTCGCTCAGAACCTCGCCGAAGCCACCCATGCGGCTTTGATACCCATTCCCGACAAGCGCAGCACTGCCATATTTGGTGATCGCAAACAGCTGCTGATCCGGGTGATGCCAAGTGTGCCCCGACCGATCATGCGGCGGCGCGGGCAGATACCCATCTGCATCGCGCTCGCGCCAATTGCCCTGCCCCTCAAGCGCCGCCCCATGACACGCCGCGCAATTTTCGGCATAAAGAACCTCCCCCTTGGCGACCGCAACCGGATCGTCATAGGGAAACAGCCCGGCCTCGGCGCTGGCCCGCTGGCTCCACAGCACCCCGCCACCAATAATCAAAGCAGCCGCAACACCCACCACCGCAACACCTCTTGCCTTCATACCAGCCCCCATATGCCAATCATCCATCCACCTCACCACAATGCCACCGCCGCGACAATGTACGCACCCCACACAAACGGGTGATACAGGGCACATGCCACCTCGGGGCTGGACCCACCGCGCCACAAGCCCTACCTGTACCTGTAACAGGAGACGCCGATGACCAAACCGCCCCTCACCCTCTACCTCGCCGCGCCGCGCGGCTTCTGCGCCGGCGTTGATCGCGCCATCAAGATCGTCGAACTGGCGATCCAGAAATGGGGGGCCCCTGTCTATGTCCGCCACGAAATTGTGCACAACAAATTCGTCGTCGACAGCCTGCGCGACCAAGGTGCCGTGTTTGTCGAGGAACTGGACGATTGCCCCGATGACCGCCCGGTGATCTTTTCCGCCCACGGCGTGCCCAAATCCGTGCCCGCCGCTGCCAGCGCCCGGCAGATGGTCTTTGTCGATGCCACCTGCCCGCTGGTCTCCAAAGTCCATATCGAGGCCGAGCGCCACTCCGACGCGGGCCTTCAGATCATCATGATCGGTCACGCGGGCCACCCCGAAACCATCGGCACCATGGGCCAACTGCCTCAGGGCGAGGTGCTTCTGGTCGAAACCGTCGAAGACGTGGCGCACGTGTCCGTGCGCGACCCCGAACGCCTGGCCTTTGTCACCCAGACCACCCTCTCGGTTGATGACACCGCCGGGATTGTCGCGGCCCTGAACGCCCGCTTTCCCGCCATTCGCGGCCCCCACAAAGAGGACATCTGCTACGCCACCACCAACCGGCAGGAAGCTGTCAAAGCCATGGCCGACAAGATCGACGCCATGCTTGTGGTCGGCGCGCCCAACTCGTCCAACTCCCGCCGTCTGGTCGAAGTCGCAAGCCGCGCGGGCTGCGCCTATGCGCAACTGGTGCAGCGCGCTGCCGACATTGACTGGCGTGCCCTTGATGGCATCACCTCGATCGGCATCACCGCCGGCGCCTCGGCGCCCGAGCTGCTGGTCGACGAGGTCCTCGATGCCCTGCGCGCCCGCTATGACGTGACCATTTCCGAGGTCGAAACCGCCAAGGAAAATATCGAATTCAAAGTGCCCCGCATCCTGCGCACACCGGCCTGATCCCGGACAAAGGGTTTGACCGGGCGCGGCGGCGCGGGCACTCTGCCCCTATCATACCCCGCCATCAAACTGCCCGAGGTCCAGATGTCGCCTGAATTTCTCCTCACCGCCTTCATCGTCTGCCTCGCTCCGGGGATCGGCGTGATCTATACCCTCTCCGTCAGCCTCAGCAGCGGATGGCGGGCCGGGCTTCTGGCGGTGCTGGGCTGCACATTGGCCACCGCCGCGCATCTCAGCTTTGCGCTGGCCGGGCTGGCCGCCGTCCTGCACGCCAGCGCGCTTTTGTTCCAGACCATCAAATGGCTCGGCGTCGCCTACCTGCTGTGGATGGCGTGGGGCACCCTGCGCGGCACCAGTGCCCTGCAGGTTGAAACCGAACGCCCCGCCAGCGCCGCCCGCATCGTCTGGCGCGGTATCCTGCTCAACCTGCTGAACCCGAAACTGCCGCTGTTTTTCGTGGCCTTCCTGCCGCAATTCGTTACCGAAACCGGCCCGCAGGCCACGCAGCAACTGATCACCCTGGGGCTGGGCTTTACCAGCATGACCTTCGCCGTCTTCGTGATCTATGCGCTGCTGGCGGGCACCATGCGCCGCGCCGTCCTAAACAGCCCCCGCGCCATGGCCTGGCTGCGCCGCGCCTTCGCGGCCTCCTTTGCGGCCCTCGGCCTGCGCCTCGCGTTCGAACGCGCCTGATCCACCTCCCAAGGAACCCCATGTGCCCTGATCCCGAAACCATCCGCATCTACGACACCCGCGCCGCGGACTATGCCCGCGTGGTGGCAACATCAACACCGGGCGCGCTGCTTTCTGCCTTCATCGCGGCGATCCCCGCAGGCGGGCGCGTGCTGGATCTGGGCTGCGGCCCCGGCCTGTCCGCCGCGTGGATGGCCAAGGTCGGACTGAAAGCCGACGCCGTGGATGCCTCGGCCGAAATGGTCGCCCTCGCCGCCGCCCACCCCGGCGTCACCGCATGGCAAGCCAGCTTCGACGACCTTGACGCCACCGCGCTCTATGATGGCATCTGGGCCAACTTCAGCTTGCTGCACGCCCCGCGCGCCGACATGCCCGGCCACCTTGCCGCGATCCACCGCGCCCTGCGCCCCGGCGGACAGTTCCACATCGCCCTCAAAACCGGCACAGACGAGGCCCGCGACAGCCTGGGGCGGCTCTATACCTACTACACCCCGGACGCGCTGACTGCCTTGCTGACCGAAACCGGCTTCACCGTAACAAAAACCACCACCGGCCGCGATAAAGGGCTGGACGGCAGCATGGCAGATTGGGTATCGCTGGCCGCCCATGGCTAAGCTATTCGCATATACTGACGGAGCATGCTCCGGTAATCCCGGCCCCGGTGGCTGGGGTGCCCTGCTGCGCGCCATGGATGGCGACCGCGTGATCAAGGAACGCGAGATCAAGGGCGGCGAGGCCCACACCACCAACAACCGGATGGAGCTTCTGGCCGCGATCAACGTGCTCGAAGCCCTCGAACGCCCCTCGACCCTCACCGTGGTCACCGACAGCGCCTATGTCAAAAACGGCGTCACCGGCTGGATCCACGGCTGGAAACGCAACGGCTGGAAAACCTCGAACAAAAAGCCGGTGAAAAACGTCGAACTCTGGCAGCGCCTCGAACAGGCCCAGGCCCGCCACACCGTGACGTGGGAATGGATCAAGGGCCACGCAGGCCACCCCGAAAACGAACGCGCCGACGAACTGGCCCGCGCCGGAATGGCCCCGTTCAAACCCGGCGCCGCCGCCAGATGACAGCGCTCGCGCTGCTGGATTATGCCTCCGTCGTGATCTTTGCCCTCACCGGCGCGCTCGCCGCCTGCCCGTCTACAAAAGCCGCCCACCTAAATAGGCTTCACATTTTCCAAATATCCCCGCCGGAGGCTCCTCAGCATCCACCGGCACCCCGGTCACTTGTTGACATAGGTCTGCCAAAGCCAGATCAACACCAACGCCCCCAGCAGTGCGCCCAAAAATCCGGCCGCCATGCCCATGACCGACAACAACACCCGCAACACCAAACCACCAACCAATGCGCCCGCCATGCCAATCACCACCGTGGTGATGATATCCGCCTCGATCTTCATCAGACGCGTCGCCAGAAATCCCGCCGCCGCCCCCACGATCAGTAACCAGACCACAGTCATTCCAGCCTCCTATTTTCGGTAATGCGTCGGCACGATGATCAGCGCCCCGATCGACGACAAAATCGCATCGAACCCGGCACTGCCAAATCGCAGCCCGAACATGATCCGCACGAAATAGAACAGAAACGCCCCGCCCACACAGATGATGATAGACGAGACATAGCCATTGCGCGTGAACCCCGACCGCTCCGCCGCATAGCCGACAATGCCCGCAATCACGACCGTTCCGATCATCGTGGGAAACATGGGCGCACCTCCACCTTACAACCGCGTGCCCTTGGGCAAAGGCATCCCGCGCAGAAACTCACCCGCATCCTGCGCCGCCCGCCCGGCGCGTTGCAAGCGCAAAAGCCGCACCGCGCCGGTGCCGCACGCCACCGTCAGCGCGTCATCCAGAACCTCACCCGGCGCCCCGGCGCCCTCTGCCAGGGACGAGGCCAGCAGCTTCACCCGCTGCCCGCCGATCTCGACCCAGGCACCGGGAAACGGCGAAAGCCCGCGTATCTTGCGATCGACCTCTGCCGCAGGTGCGGCCCAATCCACCGCCGCCTCGGCCTTGTCGATCTTATGGGCATAGCTCACGCCATCCTCAGGCTGCACCTCGGGCTGCAACGCGTCCAGCCGCGCCAGAGCCTCGACAATCAACGCAGCCCCCAGCGCCGACAACCGGTCATGCAGTTGCGCCGTGGTCTCCTGCGCCCCGATCGCCACCGCCTTGCGCAGCAACACCGGCCCGGTATCCAGCCCCGCCTCCATCTGCATGATGCAAATGCCGGTTTCGGCATCGCCCGCCATGATCGCGCGGTGAATGGGCGCCGCCCCGCGCCAGCGCGGCAACAGGCTGGCGTGAATGTTCAAACACCCCTTCGCGGGCGCGTCCAAAATCGCCTGCGGCAGGATCAAGCCATAGGCCACCACCACCGCCACATCCGCCTGCAACGCGGCAAACTCCGCCTGCGCCTCTGCCCCTTTTAGCGAGACCGGATACCGCACCTCCAACCCCAGCTCCAACGCGCGGGCGTGCACCGGCGTCGGACGGTCCTTCTTGCCCCGCCCCGCCGGGCGCGGCGGCTGGCAATACACCGCAGCAATTTCATGCCCCGCCGCGACCAAAGCCTCCAGCACCGGCACCGAAAATTCGGGCGTGCCCATAAATACGATCCGCATCCCTGCTTCCTTCCTTCGGGCGATCCGACCGCCCGAGCATCCTGCACGTCTTCGCCCAACAAAACGTTAACGCACGCTGCCTTAACCCGTCGACACACGCTTACCATATGCATCTATTGTGCATCGGGTGTGCATGTGAATCACATCGCCAAATCCGGCCCGCCGCCCTTGTTTACAAAGCTTTCCAAGATATTTACCGCTCCGCGCCACTCCGGCACGGATCACGTTAACCTTTACTGCGCCTTGCGCGCCCGGCGGATCAGCATATCGCGCTTCACCTTCGACAGATGATCGAAATACATCCGGCCATTCAGGTGGTCGATCTGGTGCTGCACGCTGGTCGCCCAAAGCCCGACAAAGTCGCGCTCTTCCACCGCTCCGGCCTCGTTGAGAAACCGCACTGTCACCGCTCGCGGTCGGCTGATATTGGCGTGGACACCGGGCAGGTTCGGGCTGGCCTCATCATGCGCGCGGGGTTGCACGCTGGCATGCAGAACCTCCGGATTGGCCATCCGCACCACCTGCCCGCGCTCGGTGCTGGCATCCACCACCGCCAGCCGCTGCATAACGCCAATCTGCACCGCCGCCAGCCCCACACCCGGCATGGCCTCCATCGTATCAATCATGTCGGCCCAGATTGCGCGCACCTCGTCGGTGATCGCCTCAACCGGCGCCGCAGCGGTGCGCAACCGCTTGTCCGGCCAGGGAATACATTTGCGAACAGTCACTGACGCGCCTCCAGATAAGCACCCTCGATCCGCGCCCGATCCTCGGTCGAAATCCGATCAAAAATCACCTTGCCATCCAGATGGTCCAGCTCGTGCAGCGCGCATTTCGCCTCGAACCCGTCCAGCCGACGCTGTTGTACCGCGCCATCCAACCCGGTCCAGCGCAGCACCACCCAAGCAGGCCGCGCCACCTCTGCGGGGGCATCCGGGATCGAAAGACACCCCTCCGGCCCGACAGCAACCTCTTCCGAGGCCTCAATAATTTCGGGATCTATGCAGGCCAGCGGCATCATCTCGCCATCTTTCCAACCGCAGTCCATTACGAAAACCCGCTTCAGCACGCCCACTTGCGGCGCCGCCAAACCGCGCCCCGGCGCGTCATACATCGTTTCAAACATGTCGGTGATCAGCCCAGACAGATCCTCGGCTCCCACCGGTACACAGACCTGCGACAAGCGCGGGTCAGGCCAGATCAGGATCGGCAGAACGCTCAAACCCGGGCCCTGTCACGCTTCAGTTTCTGCATCTTGCGGGTGATCAGCTGCCGCTTCAACGGAGTCAGATAATCGATGAACAACTTGCCGTTCAGATGATCGATCTCGTGCTGCACGCAGGTCGCCCACAGCCCGGCGAAATCTTCCTGCTGCTCGTTGCCGTCCCGGTCGATCCACCGCACGCTGACCTCGGCGGGGCGTTCAACGTCGGCGTATTGCTCGGGGATCGACAAACAGCCTTCCTCGTACACGCTCTTGTCATCCGACGATGCAACAACCTCGGGGTTGAACATGATCAAAGGCCGTGGCGCCTCGCCGGTTTCCTTGACGC
This sequence comes from Thalassovita taeanensis, assembly GCF_900110775.1. Classification (GTDB taxonomy): domain Bacteria; phylum Pseudomonadota; class Alphaproteobacteria; order Rhodobacterales; family Rhodobacteraceae; genus Litorimicrobium; species Litorimicrobium taeanense. The sequence goes on from NZ_FOEP01000002.1 coordinate 351,995, forward strand.
AATCCAGCACAATCAGCCGCTCCAGCGTGCCGATCTGCGGCGCCGCCAGCCCGATGCCGGGGGCGTCATACATGGTTTCCAGCATATCATCCGCCAGCTTGCGCAGCGCGTCCGACAGATCGGGCACGGGGGCGCACAGTTTTTTCAGGCGCGGGTCGGGGTGGATCAGAATAGGGCGTAATGTCATATGCCCGATTTAGGGCATGCCCCCGCCCCGTGCAATGGTGCAAACCCGAACAAAAACGGCCCACAGGGCGGATACGCCGCATGTCACAGCCCATTGCACCTCGCCGCGATCCCGCTAACCTGCGCAAAAACAGGAGACCTGCATGAGCTTTGACGATATTATCAACCGGCACGGCACCCATTCCGCGAAATGGGACATGATGGAGCCGATCTATGGCGTCCCCGCGCAGGACGGCATCGCCATGTGGGTGGCCGATATGGATTTTCGCGCGCCGGAATGTATACAAAATGCCGTCGCCAAACTGCATGACCACGGCATCTATGGCTATTACGGCGACGATACCGCGTACCGTCAGGCGATCTGCCGGTGGATGGACACCCGCCACGGCTGGACTGTGGATCCCGCCGCGATCTTCACCACCCATGGGCTGGTCAACGGCACTGCGGTTTGCGTCGACACCTTCACGCAACCCGGTGATGGCGTTGTGCTGTTCACCCCAGTTTATCACGCCTTCGCCAAGGTGATCCGCGCCAACAACCGCCGCGTGGTTGAATGCAGCCTCGTAAACAATGATGGCCGGTACGAGATGGATTTCGCGGCCTATGACGCGCAGATGGACGGCTCGGAAAAGATGCTCATCCTGTGCTCGCCGCACAATCCCGGCGGGCGCGTCTGGACCCGTGCGGAATTGCAGGGCGTCGCCGATTTCGCCAAACGCCACGATCTGATCTTGGTATCGGACGAGATCCACCACGATCTGGTCTTTCCCGGCGCCCAACACACGCCAATGCCGCTGATCGACGGGATCGAGGACCGGCTGATCATGATGACCGCCACCACCAAGACCTTCAACATCGCAGGCTGCCACGCTGGCAATGTCATCATCTCCGATCCGATCCTGCGGCAAAAATTTGCTGACCGGATGATGGGGCTGGGCCTGTCACCCAACGCCTTTGGTCTGCACATGGCCGAGGCTGCGTATTCCCCGGAAGGGGCCGCCTGGGTCGATGACCTGATGGTGTATCTTGATGGCAATCGCCGCATTTTCGACGCTGGCGTGAATGCCATTCCCGGCCTGAAATCAATGCAGCTTGAAGCAACGTATCTGGCATGGGTCGATTGTTCAGGTACCGGCATGACCCGCGAAGAGTTTACCTCCCGGGTCGAGCGTGACGCCAAAATCGCCATCAATCACGGGCCGACGTTTGGCACAGGCGGGGAAAACTTCCTGCGCTTCAACCTCGCCACACCGCGCGCCTTGGTGGAACAGGCAATCGAGCGTTTGCAAGCCGCCTTCGCTGATCTGCAATAACCCATCAACAGGGCCGGGCAGTCGCCAAGACTACCGGCCCAGAAACGCCACGGCGACTGTTTCGTCCTGTGCGAAATCCAGCGGCACCTTGTCGTGAGCAAGGGTCAGGCGCTTGAACTCATAGCACATTTCGCCATTTTCCTCGGACGATGCGACGATCAGCCCCTGATACAGGTGGTATCCTCGATCATACAGATCGACCAATCCGCGCAAATGCGGCGCCCCTTCAGCCTCCAGCGCAAAGCCGTGCTCCCAAAAGCGCAACACGCGATAGGTCTTGCCATCGGCCTCGATCAGCATCCGACTGGACTGCTTCAGTGCACGCTTGCGTGCCGCGTCCAGCCCATCCTGAACCTCCTTGGGCAAAAATGTCGTCATCGCGCGCCTCCTATTCCCGGCCCTCAGGATGACGCAAAAGGCATTACCGTCAAGTAAAGCTTTGGCAACACTGATATTCTATCCGAATGCCCCTTATTTCACAGCAACTTTGGGCCTCAGTACATGCGGCATCGCAGGATCATACAGCGCCGAATCCTTAAAATCGCCCACTTCGCCCAACACCGGCCCCACCAGAATCAGCGCCGTGCGGGTGATCTTTTCGGCCCGCACCTTGGCGTGCATATCCGCCAGCGTGCCACGAATGAACAATTGATCCGGCCAGCCCACACGGTACGCCACCACCACCGGGCAATCTGCGCCATAGTACGGGCTCAGCTGCCGCTCGATCTCACGCAGGTTCCGCACCCCCAGATGAATCGCCAGCGTCGCCCCGGTGCGGGCAAAATTCTCCAGCGTCTCACCGGCAGGCATCGAGGTCGATTTCATCGACACCCGTGTCAGCACGATCGACTGCGCCACCTCCGGCACCGTCAACTCCTGCCCCAAGGCCGCCGCCGCCGCTGCATACGCGGGCACGCCGGGGATCACCTGATAGTCAATCCCATCCGCCCTCAGCCGCCGGATCTGCTCGGCAATCGCGCCATAAAGCGACGGATCGCCCGAATGCACCCGCGCCACATCCTCGCCCCGGCCATGCGCCGCAACGATCTCGGCATGCGTGTCATCCAGCGTCATCGGCGCCGTATCCAGAACCCGCGCCCCCTCCGGTGCCCCGGCCACCACCTCGGCGGGCACCAAAGACCCGGCATAAAGACACACCGGACACGCCCCAATCAACCGCTGCGCCTTCAGCGTCAACAACTCCGGATCACCCGGCCCCGCCCCAATGAAATAAACTGTCATGGCTCAGGCCCCCTGTTTCTTTCTGATAAAAATACTCACTGCGCCACCCCCGCCGCCAGATCACCGTCGATCTTGCGCGCATAGCCGCGCGGCGTGAACATCCGCGGCCCCTCGCCCAACTGCGCCAACCGGCTGTTGCTCGACCCGATCAGAACCACGGTCAGCATGTCCACCTCATCAACCTCCAATTGATCCAACCGGCGATAGCGCACATGCTCCTCGGGCCGCCCCAACGAGCTGGCCAACATGACCGGCGTATCCCCCGGACGGTGCTGCAACAGAATATCACGCGCCTCCGCCAACAACGTCCGCCGGGTCTTGGATACCGGGTTATAGAACGCGATCACAAAATCGCCCTCTGCCGCCGCCTTCAGCCGCCGCAAGATATCATCCCGTGGCGTCAACAGGTCACTCAGCGAAATCGTGCAGAAATCATGCCCCAACGGCGCCCCGGCCCGCGCAGCGGCCCCCTGAAGCGCCGAAACGCCGGGCGAGCAGACAACCTCTACCCGGTGCGCCGCATCAGAAACCCCATGCTCGTCCGGCCCGCGATCCAGAAGTTCGAACACCAGCGCGCCCATCGCGTAAATTCCCGCATCTCCGGAACACACCAGCGCCACGTTTTTGCCCTTGGCCGCTTGCTCCAGCGCATAGCGGCACCGCGCCTCCTCGCCACCCAACGGGAAATCGCTGCGCGCCTTGCCGGTCGCCAAAGGCCCCAGCAGGTCGATATACAGCCCATAGCCCACCAGCTCCTCAGCCTCGGCCACCAATCGGCTGACCTCAGGCGTGCGCCAAGCCGCCTGACCCGGCCCGATCCCCACCACAGACAACCGCCCGCGAGACCGCCCCGGCATTTGCGTCATCGGCTGCTCTGCCCGCGCGACCGCACAGGTACAGGTGGCGGTCTTCACCTTCTCGACCACCAATACCCCACCACAGGCCAAGGCCGCGCCTTCGCTCACCCCGTGACACCCCACTTCGGCAAAAACCACTTCTGAGGGATGCGCCAATTGCCCCGCAAATACCTCCAGCTCCGCCGCCGTGAACAACCGCAGCGGCACGTCCAGACGCCGCGCCACCTCGTTCATCGCGGGTTCGTCCGCCTTCAGATCGATCGAGGCGACGCAGGCCACTGCCCCCGGCGCAATCCCGGCCTTGTCCAGCGTGTCGCTGACCAGTGCCCACAGCTCCTCAGGGTCGGCATTGCGCGCACAGCCCAGCCCCAGCGCAAACCGCTGCGGATGATAGACCAGCCGCGCTTCGCCGCCCTGCGCGGGCGCTTCGCTTACCAGCAACTCCACCGCGCCGCCCGTCTCCTCGACGCCAAAGATATTCTCGCCGCTGACACGCAGCCCCTTACCTGACAGCAAAGCCGCCATCGCGCCCTTGGCATCCGCAGGATTGGCCAGCCGATACCCCGCCGGTGGCTCATCCAGCGCCACGCCCATCGCCACATCGCCCGCTGTGGTCACCGCAGCGACCCCGCCCAAAGCCTGTGCAATCTCGCGCACCAAACGGTTCGCCCCCCGGTGCCCGCCCAGCAGCGGCACAACCACCGCACCATCGTCGGAGACCGAAACAACCGGCGGCTCGGCCCGCTTGTCGGCCAGTAAAGGCGCCACCGCCCGGATCAGAATCCCGCTGGCACAGACCCCAACCACCGGCACCCCGGCGGCAAACAGATCACGCGCATGATCCAACGCATTGGGGAAAAACGCGTCCGCCGCGCTCACCCGTCCCTCGCGCCCATGCATCTGCGCGCCCAAGGCGTCAGCCACGCGCCGCGCCACGCCTTCACCCGACGCGCTCAGCGCCAGAACCACAGGTTTCGCAGTTCCGTTCACAACCATGGATCGGCCCCTTTTGTCAGCAAAATCATTGAAAAATACGGCGCGCGCTCCGGCGCTTCCGCCAGCGGACAAACCACCTCGTCCGGCAGGCTGGCCCGCTCCACATACATCGCGCGATCCGTCAGGCCCAACCCCTCGATCACACCCCGGATCTTGGCCAGATGCCGCCCCACCTTCATGATGACAACGCTCTCGGCCCCCTCGATTCGGCTGCGCAGCTCGTCCTCGGGCAAGGGGCCCGGCAGCACCGTCAGCCGCTCGTTGCGCGCCGCCAAAGGCATTCCGGCCCGCGCCGCACAGGTGGTGATGCTGGTCACGCCCGGCACCACCTCCACCTCGAACCGCGCGCTCAGCCGCGCAAACAGATACATGAACGAGCCATAGAAAAAAGGATCGCCCTCGCACAGGCACACCACATCCTCGCCCGCCTGCAACACCGCCGCGATCTCGGCCGCACCCTTGTCATAGGCCGCCTGCGCAGGCGCGCGCTCCACGGTCATCGGCACGTCCATCACGATCTCGCGGCACCCCGCCGGGATCACCGCAGCCGCGATCGAGCGGGCAAAGCTTTCGCCCCCCGCCAACGCCGGATAGGCCACGACCGAGGCCCCCGAAATCAGCCGATGCGCCCGCAGCGTCATCAGATCGGGGTCCCCCGGTCCAAGGCCCACACCAAACAGTTTACCCGCCATGCGCCGCCCCTTTCATCTTTCCCAAAACATACACATCCCGCCCGCGCCAAACCGTCATCGTTTGATCAGGCTCCACTGCGTCACCGGCATCAATGGCCGCCACCCGGTGCGCGGCCCGATCGGCTCGGCCCTGCTGACCTGGATCTTTACCAACTGCCCGCCAAACTCCTTGTGCAGCGCCACCAGAACCGCCTCGCTTTCCAGCGTCACCGCATTGGCCACCAGCCGCCCCAAAGGCCGCAACGCGCCCCACGCCGCCTCGAACACCTCACGGCTCAGCCCGCCACCGATGAACACCGCATCCGGCGCCTCCAGCCCCGCCAATGCCGCAGGCACCACGCCGTCCACAAGCTCCAGCTTCGGCACCCCAAGCGCCAGCGCATTCGCCGCCGCCATCGCCCGGCGGTCCGCCCGCGGTTCAATCCCGATCGCACGAGCATAGCGCGCACCGCGCATCCATTCCACCGCGACCGAACCACAGCCAGTGCCAATGTCCCACAGCAACGCCCCGCGCATCGGCATCAGCTTGGCCAAAGTCGCCGCGCGAACCTCTTGCTTGGTCATCGTGCCATCATGCTGAAACAAATCATCCGCCAACCCCGGCACCCGAGGCAGCAACGCCGCCCCCGGCGCTGCCAAACACTCGACCGCCAGCGTGTTGAACGCCGGAACGTCATGGTTCCAGCTTTCCGCCACGCCCTCGAACCGCGCTTCATCCTTGCCGCCCATGGCCGCCAACACCACCATCCGCGACCCACCGAACCCGCGCTCGGTCAGGAACCGCGCAATCTGCCCCGGCGTTTCGGCCCCAGTGGTCAGAATCAGCAACCGCACATCCGGCTGAATGAACGCGATCATCTGCTCCACCGGGCGACCGTGCACCGTCAGCGTCTCAACATCCGCCATGCTCCACCCCATCCGGGCGGCGGCCAGCTGAAACGCGCTCAACTGCGGATGATAGACAATCTCCTGCGGATCGATCTCGCGACCAATCCGTGCGCCAACCGAAAACCACAGCGGATCGCCCGTGGCCAAAACCACCACGCGCCGCCCTTTCAGCCCCTTCAACACCTCGATCAACGCGTTGAAGGGCGAGGGCCAGGCCAAACGCTCGGCCTTCACCCCGCCCGACAGCAGATGATGCCGATCACCGCCAATGATCACATCGGCAGCCTCGACCACAGCGCGGGTGGCGGGCACCAGCCCCTCCATCCCGTCCTCGCCAATGCCGACAATATGCACCCACGGATCAGACATGATCACACCCCGTTTCTTTCTGATGTAAATACTCAAACTGCGCGCCCCCACCTAAGGCACCACGCCCAAGGCTCATCCCGCGATCTCCGGCAATCCTGCCGCCAGTGCGTTCACCGCAGCCGAGGCAATCGCCGACCCGCCGCGCCGCCCGCGCAAGGCTACGAATTCGCACCCCTGCGGGCGTTCGGCCAGTTCCGCCTTGCTTTCTGCCGCGCCGACGAACCCCACCGGGAAGCCAAGGATCACCGCAGGCTTCGGGGCGCCTGCCTCAAGCAGCTCAAGCAGATGAAACAGCGCGGTGGGGGCATTGCCGATCGCCACCACGGCGCCCTCCAGCCGATCGGCCCACAACTCCACCGCCGCCGCCGACCGCGTATTGCCGATCCTCTTCGCCCGCTCGGGCACAGACGGATCATTCAGCGTCACCACCACATCGTTGCCCGCCGGAAGATAGCGCCGGATGATCCCCGCCCCCACCATTTCGCAATCGCACAAAACCGGGGCGCCACGCTGCAACGCAGCGTGGCCAGCCTCATACGCCCCTCGCGAGAACGCCAGCCGGTCCGCCACCTCGACCATGCCACAGGCATGAATCAGGCGGATCGCAAGTGCTTCCATCCCCGGCCCGAACCGCTCCAGCCGCGCCTCTTCGCGCACGGTGGCAAAACTGGCGGCATAGATCGCGCTGGGGTCTTTTTCGTAAGGACGCATCGGCAGGCCTTGCTTGAGCGGAGAGCGATGGAGCCTCCGGCGGGGATATTTGAAAAATGTGAAACGCGCAGGTCAGCGCCTGTGCTTGCGCGCGCTTTCCGGTCCGTGCGGGTGGTCCGCGTGCGGGTATTCGGGGTGGGAATGATCGTTGTCGTGATGATGGTGATCATGCCCGTGGGCGTGGCTGTGGTCGTGACTGTGATCGTGCCCGTGGCTGTGGCTGTGGGAATGACCATGGTCGTGGCTGTGATGATCCTCAGCCTCCAGTCGGCACTCGCCCGTGCAGAACGTGTCGCACAGCGCGCAATCGGCCACGTTTGACCCCGGCGCGCTGGCGCCCTGGCCTTCGACGTGGTGGTGATGGCTTTCCTGTACCGCGCCAACCTCGGCCTCGAACCCCAGAACCTGAGTGCGATATTTGCAGGTGCCGCAGGTTGGCGGAACCACCTCGCCGACCTGTTCGGTCACGCGTTCGGCAAAGGTTTCCAGGACCTTGGGGTGATCATTCAGATACCCGGCTTTGACAAACTGAATGTCGGGGTTTTGCGCCGCCACCTGATCGGTGAAGCCATAGATGCGGTCAATCAGGATGCCGGTGAACAGGAAATACGGGAACACGATGATCCGCTTATACCCCAGCTTGGCCGCGTGGGTCAGGCAGGGCTCTACAAGCGGGAAGGTCACGCCGGAATATCCGACCTCCAACCAACCGAATCCCATGCCTTCCTGCAGCATCCGCGCGACCTTGGCGACATTGCCGTTGGCATCCGGGTCAGAGGCCCCGCGCCCGATCACCACCAGACAGGTTTCGTGCAGCGCCACCTCGCCCAGATCGGCGTTGGCGTGCTCCACCGCCTCTTGGACACGGGCACCTGCGGCGGCGATCATCTTGGGGTCCACCCCCAACTCGCGGCCATACGACACCTCGATCCCGTGGGTCGCGGCATAGGTATTCAGCACCGTGGGGATATCGTTCTTGGAATGCATCGCCGCGAACAACATGCCCGGCACCGCCAGAATACGATCACAGCCCTTGTTGCGCAGCCGATCCAGCCCGTCGCGGATCACCGGATTGGCAAACTCGAGATAGCCGTAATCCATCTCCCACCCCTGTGGCAGATAGGCTGGCAGCTTGCGCGCCAAAACGCTGAATTCATCCACTGCCGACTGGCTACGAGAGCCATGCCCGCAAATCATCACACCGATTTTTGTCATATCTCAGGCGTCCTGCAATTCTTCGTCGCAAGGCGCTTCGGCCTCGTCCGAGGCTGCCTCGTCCTTGCCTTTGCCCTTCAGCCCTTGCCACAGCCCGATCGCAATGGCCGCGCCGATGGCAACACCGGCCAGCCAATGACCGTGACCGGCAACCTCGGCCAGATGACCGGGATGCGCCGCCGCTTGACCGGCCCAGACCGCAGGCAAAAGCCCCGCCAGAATTGCATGGAAATATCTCATGTCTCTCTCCTTCGACCACCAAAATATGAAGAGAGGGCACCGCGGAAAGCGGCACCTGACGACGCTGGTCGCGCGATCCCCTGATTGGGTCGATCCCGCCAGCACACCTCTCCGGCCCATATGGGCTTCGTCGAGGATTGGTATAGGCGCAGCACCGCTCAAGAGCAATTGCAGAAACGGCGCGCTTGCCGAGCTTTGCGACACGAGGCCCGCCGTTTTGTGCACTGACGCACCCCCGATGCGCGCCAGCCCCGGTTTCCTGAAACGTTGCCGCACGTTACCAAGGGCGCAAAGAGGAGACATGAACATGGGCCAACTGATCGACGGAAAATGGGATGACCGCTGGTACGACACCAAAGCTTCGGGCGGCAAATTCGTGCGCTCGACAGCCGGGTTTCGCAACTGGATCACGGCGGACGGCAGCGCAGGCCCCTCGGGCACAGATGGCTTCAAAGCTGAAAGTGGGCGCTATCACCTCTATGTCTCCTATGCCTGCCCCTGGGCCCACCGCACGCTGATCTTTCGCGCCATCAAGGGCCTGAGCGAACATATCACCCTGTCGGTCGTGCACCCCGACATGCTGTCCGACGGCTGGACCTTTGCAACGGATCTCCCCGGCACCACCGGCGACACGTTGTTCGGCCTGCAATTCCTGCGCGACATCTACCTGCGGGCCGACCCTCAGATCTCAGGGCGCGTCACCGTGCCGATCCTGTGGGACAAGCAGCGCAACACAATCGTGTCGAACGAATCCTCGGAAATCATCCGGATGCTGAATTCCGCCTTTGACGGGATCACTGGCAATCACGACGATTACTGGCCCGCCCCCCTGCGCGACCAGATCGAGCAAATGAACACCCGGATTTACGACACCATCAACAACGGCGTCTACAAGGCCGGGTTCGCCACGTCGCAATCTGCCTATGACGATGCCGTTGGACCGCTGTTTGACAGCCTCGACTGGCTGGAAGCCCACCTGTCATCGAACCGCTATCTGTTGGGCGACACCCTGACCGAGGCTGACTGGCGGCTGTTCACCACGCTGATCCGGTTTGACCCGGTGTATCACCTGCATTTCAAATGTAACCGGCGGCGGATCATCGACTATCCCAACCTGTGGGGCTTCACCCGCGAGCTGTATCAACATCCGGGCGTGGCCGAGACAACCGAGATGAACCATATCGTGCGGCACTACCACTACAGCCACGACACGATCAATCCGAACCGGATCATCCCGATCAACCCTGTTCTTGATTATGCGAAACCGCACGGGCGCAGCTAAGCAGCGCCAACCTGCGGCTCAGGACGGTCGGGCGTAATGCTCGACCATCGCCGCCAGATCCTCTGGCGGCACCCCCGTGGGCAGATACGCACAGGCATTGGCGCTGTGACGAAAGATCGATCCATCGGAAAAAAACGTCGTGTTGGTGACAAACACAATGCGCGCCTCGGGGCGACGGTAACTGGCGTAATCCGCGATCGCAAGCGAACTTCCGCCTGCGACCACCAGGTCCAGAACGATGATCTCGACCGCATCGGCGCGCAATGCTTCAATCGCATCATACTGCGTTTGAACAAGGGTAACATTGCCCCCAAGACGCTGCAAATGCCGCTTCCACAACCGGCCAAGCTCCGGCTCGGGTTCTACAATCAACACTTTCATGGCCACCTCCGGGCGCTTGATTTATTCAACGCCCTTGTTAACTCCCCCGTATTCTGCCCTTTTCCCTAACAAAAGGTTAACGCCTTCGGAAGCCTGCGTTCCGCCGCTCACACCCCTTGTGCTTTCGGCGTGAATCCGCTTTCTGTGCGCAAAATGAGGCGAATGACATGACCACCTGGATCACCATCTGCGACACCTGCAAGCGCGAGGGCTGGGATGCCGCGACGGCAACTTTGACCGACGGCGAATCGCTGGCCGCACTGGTCGAACAGGCGGCGGCCGACGCCCCAGACGTGCGCGCACGGCGCGTATCGTGCCTGATGGGGTGCACCCACGGCTGCAACATCGCGGTGCAGGGGGCGGGCAAACTGGCCTATACCCTTGGCAAATTCACCGCCGATGCCGACTCCGCCCAAGCCATCGTCGACTATGCCACCCTTCACGCCGCCAGCGACAGCGGACAGGTGCCGTTTCGCCAATGGCCGCTGGGCGTCAAAGGCCACTTCATCACCCGTCACCCGCCCCTGCCACAGGACGACTGAGCATGCCCGACACGCCCCGCGATCACGGTGGCGGTGTTGACGCCGCAGCTGCCCGGTTCGGGGGCACACGGTCGGATTGGATCGACCTGTCCACCGGCATCAACCCGGTACCCTACCCGCTGCCCGCCCTGCCCGCAGACGCATGGACCGCCCTGCCCGACGCCGCTGCGCAAACCGCATTGGAACAGGCCGCCCGCCGCTTCTGGTCCGTGCCCGAAGGTGCTGCCGTGCTGGCCGCACCCGGTGCCTCGTCGTTGATCGCGCGCATTCCGGCACTGACGATGCCCGGCACAGTGGACATCCCAACGCCAACCTATAACGAACACGCGGCGGCCTTCACCGCTCAGGGCTGGGCCCTGTCCGGCACCGCGCCGCAAGCCGCCGCCCCTCAGGCCCGCGTTCTGGTGCATCCGAACAACCCCACCGGGCGGTTCTGGACCGCGCAGGATCTGACCGCGCCGCTGACCGTGATCGATGAAAGCTTCTGCGACATCGCCCCCGAACGCTCGCTAATCGCCCACGCCACACAGCCGGGCCGAATTGTCCTGAAAAGCTTTGGCAAGTTCTGGGGGCTGGCCGGGCTGCGCCTTGGCTTTGCCATCGGCGATCCCGCCTTGATCGACAGGCTGGCGCAGATGCTGGGGCCGTGGCCGGTCTCGGGCCCAGCGCTTATCATCGGCACCCATGCGCTGACCGACCCCGATTGGGCACGCAAAACCCGCATCCGCCTGAACGAAGATGCCGCCCGGCTGGATGCACTGATGGTCCGCGCAGGCGCCCGCGTCAGCGTCAGCAGCGGCACGCCGCTGTTCCGGCTCTACGAGGTCTCAGACCCCGCCCATTGGCAGGAACGCCTGGCGCGGCATCACGTCTGGAGCCGTATCTTCCCCTATTCCAACACCTTCCTGCGCCTCGGCCTTCCTGCGCCGCAGCACTGGGCCCGGCTGGAGGCCGCCCTATGATCCTGATCCTCGCCATGCTGCTGGATGCCGCCCTGGGCGAGCCGAAATGGCTCTGGTCCCGCGTGCAGCACCCCGCAATCCTGATGGGACAGCTGATTGGCTGGGCCGACACGCGGTTCAACATCGGCCCCAACCAGCGCCGCAATGGCACCCTGACCATGATCGCACTCGGGCTAGGCGCGATCATGCTTGGCGCGCTGCTGTCCGCCTTCGGACCGCTGGTTGAACTCCTCGTCGTTGCCGTCCTGCTGGCGCAACGCTCGCTGGTCGATCACGTGCAGGCAGTCGGCAATGCCCTGCGCCTGTCGCTGGGCGATGGCCGCCGCGCCGTGGCGATGATCGTCGGGCGCGATACCGCCACGATGGACACCCCCGCCGTCACCCGCGCCGCGATCGAAAGCGCGGCTGAAAACCTGTCTGACGGGGTAATTGCCCCGGTACTGTGGTTCGCCATCTTCGGCCTGCCGGGGCTGCTGCTGTATAAGATCACCAACACCGCCGACAGCATGATCGGCTATCGCACCCCGCGACATCAGGACTTCGGCTGGGCCGCCGCCCGGTTCGACGACCTGCTCAACCTGATCCCCGCCCGCCTGACCGCCCTGCTGATCGCCGCCACCCACGGGCAACTGACACAGTGGCGCGCCATCCGGTCCGAAGCACAGCTGCACCGCTCGCCCAACGCCGGCTGGCCCGAGGCCGCCATGGCCCGCGCGCTTGATGTCGCCCTGTCCGGCCCGCGCAGCTATGACGGTCAGATGCGCGATTTCGCGTGGGTTCACCCGACCGGCCAGCGGACCCCCGGCCCCGATGACATCGACGCCGCCGTGCGCACACTCTGGCGGACATGGGCCGCAGCACTGGTGCTTGCAGGCGTCATCGTACTGGTCTGACAGTTGCAGCACCGGGCGATCCTGCTAGGCTCGCCACAGCCATTTCAGCCCAGAGGATTTCATGCGCCTGTTCAGCCCCCTCACCGCCCTTTTCCTGACCGCCACCGCCGCCCTTGCCGCGCCTCCCTGCGGTGGCAGCTTTTCCGGCTTCGTGAATGGCCTCAAGGCCGAGGCGACCGCCGCAGGCCACGCCCCCGCCACGGTTGACCGCTTCTTTGCCAGCGTAAGGCAAGACCCCAAAGTGCTGCGCGCCGACCGCGCCCAAGGCGTGTTTCAGCTGGATTTCACCACCTTCGCCCGCCGCCTGATCTCGCAGGACCGGATGAACCGTGGCCAGTCCAACGCCCGCAAATACGACAGCACCTTTGACCGGATCGAGCGTGACTACGGCGTGCCGCGCGGCGTGCTGCTGGCCTTCTGGGCGTTCGAGACTGACTACGGCGCCTTCCAGGGGGATTTCAACACCGCCAACGCGCTGGTGACACTGGCGCATGACTGCCGCCGCCCGCACCTGTTCCGGCCACAGATCATGGCGGCGCTGACCCTGTACGAGCACGGCGATTTCGACCCCGCCACCACCACCGGCGCCTGGGCGGGCGAGATCGGCATGGTGCAGATGCTGCCACAGGACATCCTTGATAACGGCGTCGATGGCGATGGCGACGGCCATGTCAGCCTGAAAACCTCGCCCCCCGATGCGCTTATGTCTGGCGGTAAAATGCTCAGCCACCTTGGCTGGCGCAAGGGCCAGCCCTGGATGCAGGAAATCACCGTTCCCGCCCGCATGGACTGGTCCCTGACCGGCACCGAAAGCCCCCGCCCGATTTCCGACTGGGCCGCGATGGGCGTCAAACCCCGCTCGGGTCAGTGGCAGGCAACCAACCTGCCAGCCAGCGTGATCCTGCCCCAAGGACACAACGGCCCCGCCTTCCTCGCCTATCCCAATTTCAGCACCTATTTCGAGTGGAACCAAAGCTTCACCTACGTGCTGACCGCCTCGTATTTCGCCACTCGCCTGATGGGCGCTCCGATATTCGACGCAGGCAACCCCGATCCCGGCCTGTCCGGCGCGCAGATGAAACAGCTGCAACGCAAACTGGCCAAACGCGGCTATGACGTCGGCAAGGTTGACGGCATCCTTGGCGCGGGCACCCGCGCCGCCGTACAGGCCGAACAAAAACGCCTCGGGCTGCCTGCCGACGCTTGGCCCACCACAACGCTGCTGAAAGCCCTGAAATGACCCACGCCACCACCGATCAGCTCTCTGCCGCCTTGCCCCACGTCCGGCAGGCCCCCACTGATAATGCCCCGATTGAAATGCTGTGCCTGCGCCCCGGATACGGCCAACGCCAGATGGTCGACCAGATCACCCTGACCCGTGCCCAAGGCACGCCCGGCGAACGCTGGCTGACTGCGCCCTGGATGAAACTTGCCGATGGCACGCCCGATCCGCGCATTCAGGTCTCGATCCTGCCCAAACGCGTGATGGATGCCGTCTGGCTGGACCGCGAGGGCACGGCGCACCCCGGCGACCCAATCGTGGCCGACCTTGAAACCTCCTATGGCAACCTGCCCATCGGCACCCGGCTGCAAGCAGGCACCGCAGTGCTCGAGGTCTCTGACGTCTTCAACGACGGCTGCGTGAAATGGAAAGCCCGCTACGGCGCCCCTGCCAAAGACTGGATCACCGCGCGCGAAAACGTCCACCTGCGCCTGCGCGGACTACTGTGCAGCGTGGTGCAGGACGGCACAGTCACCCTGTCCGACCGGCTGATCAAGCTGTAACACGGGACGGCGGGCGGGGCGATGTTGCCGCGCAGCGGCGACAAGCGGCGCACGTCCGCCTCAACCACAGCAGAGGCCCTCACGCCACCATCGCAGCCGCCTTCTTCAAATCGACCGAGACCAGCTGACTGACCCCCTGCTCCTGCATCGTCACACCAAACAGCCGGTCCATCCGCGCCATCGTCACCGCATGGTGGGTGATGATCAGGAACCGTGTGTTCGTCCGGCGGCACATCTCGTCCAGAAGATCGCAGAACCGCGTCACGTTGGCGTCATCCAACGGCGCGTCCACCTCGTCCAGCACACAGATCGGCGCCGGGTTGGCCAGAAACACCCCAAAGATCAGCGCCAGCGCCGTCAGCGTCTGCTCGCCCCCCGACAACAGCGACAGCGTCGACAGCTTCTTGCCGGGCGGCTGGCACATGATCTCCAGCCCCGCCTCCAATGGGTCGTCGCTTTCCACCAGCACCAGATTGGCCTCGCCGCCGCCGAACAGATGCCGGAACAGCAAGGTGAAATTGCTGTTCACCTGCTCGAACGCGGTCAGCAACCGCTCGCGTCCCTCGCGGTTCAGGCTGGCAATCCCGCTGCGCAGCGCCTTGATCGCCTCTTCCAGATCGGCCTTTTCCGACACCAACGTATCGTGCTCTTCCTGCACCCCCTTGGCATCTTCCTCGGCCCGCAGGTTGACCGCGCCCAGCGCATCGCGCTGCCGCTTCAACCGGTTCACATCCGCCTCGATCGCGTCCGAGGCCGGCATCTGATCCGGGTCCGCGCCCAGACTTTCCAGCAATTGCGCCGGGCTGACTTCCTGCTCCTCGGCGATCCGCTCGGCGGCATAGGCCACCGTGCCCCGCGCCGCTTCCGCCCGCGCTTCGGACCGCGCCCGCGCCTCGCGCGCTTCCGAGGCCGCACGCTCCGCCTCGCGCTCGGCCTGCTCGGCGGCACGCGAGGCACTGTCCGCCTCGGCCAACGCATCCGCCGCCAAACGCCGACGCTCCTCTGCCGTGGCAATCGCATCGCTCAACTCGGCCCGCTTGGCTGCGATCTCCTCGGGCGCGGCGCTGGCCTCTTTCAGCTCGCCCTCGGATTGCGCCTTGCGCTCCGCCAACTCGGCACTGCGGGTCTTGGCGGTCTCCAACCGGTGCCGCCAGCCGCTGACCTCCTTGGTCACCTCCTGCGATCGCCGTGTGCGCGCCTCGCCTTCACGGCGCAGCTCGTCATGCGCCGAACGCCGCGACATCATCGTGATCCGCGCGGCCTCGACCGTCATTCGAATGTCCTCGACCGCCGCGCGCGCCTCCTCCAGATCCTCCAGACCTGACAACCCCCGCTCGGCCTCGGTTGCCTGCACCCGTGCGGCCATCGCCTCATCCTCGTGCCGCGTCACCGCCAACCCCAGCGACTCCAACCGCGACTCGGCCAGATTGCGATCCGCCTCGGCCCGGCTCAGCTTGCGGTTGGCCTCGTTCACCAAACGATCGGCATCGCGCCGCGCCTCCCGCGCCACCTGATCGGCGCGCGTCAACTCCGCCAGCAGCGCCGTCAGCGCCTCATGTGCCTGCCGCGCCGCCTCCGCGCGCGAGGTGGCATGCTCGCTTTGCTGCTTCAGATCCTCCAGCCGGTTCAACTGCTGCAACCGCAGCGCCGCCGCCGAGGGCGCATCTTCAGCCCAGGCCCGGAACCCGTCCCAGCGCCACAAATCACCCTCAAGACTGACCAGCCGCTGACCGGGCTGCAACTGCGCCTGCAACCGTGCGCCATCGTCCGGGTCCACCAGCCCGATCTGTCCCATCCGCCGGATCAGGACGTCCGGCACCGAAACGTGATTGCTCAGCGCGGTCACTCCACCGGGCAGCGGCACCACCACGTCATACGTGGGCAACACCGTCCAGCCAGACGGCCCATCGGCCTCGACCTCGGGCGCGCGCAGGTCATCCGCCAGCGCCGCGCCCAAAGCCTTTTCAAACCCCTGCTCGACTTGCAGCCGGTCCAGAATCTGCCCGCCTTCAGCCGTGTCGCGCTGCAACAGCTTGGCCAAAGCCGTCACCTCGGCGCGCAGCGCATTCAGCTCGCCCTCGGCCTCGGACCGCTCGCCGCGCACATCAGCCTCGCGGCTTTGCGTGTCCGCCCGCGCGGCCTCGGTCGCCAGCAGCGCCTCATCGGCCCGCGCCGCCGTCTCCACCGCGCGCGCCTCTTCTTCTCCGGCGCGGGTGAAGTCTTCGGCCGCCTGCGCCAATGCCTGCCGCGAGGCCTGCACCGCCACGCGCGCCTTCTCGGCCTCGGCCTCGGACCGGGTCAGCGTCTTGCGATGATCCTCCAACAGCCGATGCGCCGACTGATGCCGCGCCGCCAGCCGCGCCACATCCTCGGTGCGCTGCGACAGATCGGCCTCGCGCTCGTGCAACACGCCCGCCGCGTCACTCGCAACCTCTGCCGCCACCTCCAGCCGCTCGGAATGGCCCTCGCCCGCCTTCGACAACTCACGCGCTTCCCAATCCAGCCGCTCGATGGTCTCAATCGCATCGCGGTTCAACCCGGCCTCGCGCTCGATATCCTTGGCCAGCTGCGCAATCCGGTTCTGCAAGGTCTCGATGGTCTGAAGCGCCCGCGCTTCCTGATCGCTCAGCGTGTCGCGCTGCACCTGCAGGCGCTGCAATACCGCAGCGGCAATCGCCTCTTCCTCGCGCAGCGGCGGCAACGCATCGTCGCGCGCCACCCGCGCCTTGCCCGCCTGCCGCGCCGCCAGCTCAGCTGCGGCCGCCGCCGAAACCCGCTCGCGCAGTTCACCCTCGGCCTGCAACCGTGCCTCATCCGCCTCGCGCCAGCGCCGGTACAGCAACAAGCCCTCCGCCTGCCGCAACTCCTGCCCGATGGCGCGATACCGCGCGGCCTGCCGTGCCTGCCGCTCCAGCTGCGCCAACTGCGCCGCCAACTGCTCGACCACGTCATCGACCCGCGCAAGGTTCTGCTCGGCGCCCTTCAGCTTCAACTCGGCCTCGTGCCGCCGCTGATACAGGCCCGAAATCCCCGCCGCCTCTTCCAAAATCCGCCGCCGGTTCTTCGGCTTGGCGTTGATCAACTCGCTGATCTGCCCCTGCCGCACCAATGCCGGGCTGTGCGATCCCGTCGAGGCATCGGCAAACAGCATCTGCACATCGCGCGCCCGCACATCCTTGGCATTCACCTTATAGGCGCTGCCGACATCGCGGGTGATCCGCCGCACGATATCCAGCTGATCGTCCTCGTTAAACCCTGCGGGCGCCAAGCGTTCGCTGTTGTCCAGATGCAGGCTGACCTCGGCAAAGTTGCGCGCGGGCCGCGTCGCTGCCCCGGCAAAGATCACATCCTCCATCCCGCCGCCGCGCATCGCGGTGGGGCGATTCTCGCCCATGACCCAGCGCAGGGCCTCCAACAGATTCGATTTTCCGCAGCCATTTGGCCCGACAACCCCGGTCAACCCGTCCTTGATCAACAGGTCCGTCGGGTCGACAAAGCTTTTGAATCCGGTAAGTCTGAGTTTCGAAAAGCGCAAAAGCGGGGCACCCTATTTGTCCAAGCTGACCTGAACTGTGTCGCCCTCGGGCCCGGTGTGTCAACGAAAACACCCACAATCTGGGGAAATCCGCCGACTTATCCACAAGATATTGCGAACTCTTGCCGATCTCGCGCGCGGCCCAAGCCGTTTTTCACCCCAACGGCGTCGCAATTGCGGCTTGACCTTGCGCCCCTTTCCCGGCGATGAATGAAGGGCATGGTTCCTTTACCACGGCGCAAAGCGCCCAAGGATCAAAAGGGAATGCGGAACGGGCGACCCATGCCGGGGCCCGCAGCCGTAGCCGCCCCCGCGACTGTCAGCGGCGAGCGTCTGTCACTTACGCCACTGGGCTTTTGTCCGGGAAGGCGACAGATGCACCGACCCGCCAGCCAGGAGACCTGCCATGCATGAACAGAAACCTTCCGTCGGGGATGACGGAAAAGGAGAGACAGACAAATGCATATCGAACCCGGAATCGTTAACGGCGCCAAACTGATCCTGAGCTATGGCACCGCCGCCGCCGCAGGCGTCTACGGCCTGAAACAGGGCTGGGACACAGCCAAACAGCAGGGCCTGGGCGCGCTGGCCACCCGCGCTGCCATGGCCACCGCTGCGGTTTTCACCTTTTTCCAGATCCTGCCGCACTTTCCCGTCGGCGTTTCCGAGGTGCACTTTATCCTTGGCTCGACCCTCTTCCTGCTGCTCGGTGCGGCGCCTGCCGCCTTCGGTCTGGCGCTGGGTCTGCTGCTGCAAGGGATGTTCTTCGCGCCCTTCGATCTGCCGCAATACGGCATGAACCTGACCACCATTCTGGTGCCGCTCTTCGCACTGAACATGCTGGCCAAGAAAATCATCGCGCCGGACACCGCCTATGTTGACCTGAAGTACACACAGGCCCTGGCCCTTTCGACCGCCTATCAGGGCGGCGTCGTTGCCTGGGTTGCCTTCTGGGCCTTCTATGGTCAGGGCTTTGGTGCGGCCAACATCGCGGCCGTGTCGTCCTTTGGCGCCGCCTACATGATGGTTGTCCTGATCGAGCCTCTGGCAGATCTTGCCGTTCTTGCCGCCGCAAAATCGCTGCGTGGCCTGTCCGGTTCGGGCCTTGTCACGCCGCGTCTGCTGAACGCCGCCTGATCAAACGAACCTCACCGATCCTTCAGGGTCGGCGCATGGACGACCGGCACACGCCGGTCGTCTTTTCCGGTTTATAGGAGGCCCCCATGCCCACAAAAATCCCCGCCACCGTCGTCACCGGATTTCTTGGTGCCGGTAAAACCACTCTGATCCGCCACATGCTGGCCAACGCCAGCGGCAAACGCATCGCCCTGATCATCAATGAATTCGGCGATCTCGGCGTCGATGGCGACATCCTCAAAGGCTGCGGCGATGAAACCTGCACCGAGGATGATATCATGGAACTGTCCAACGGATGCATCTGCTGCACCGTGGCCGATGATTTCATCCCCACCCTGCAAAAACTGCTGGACCGGCCCAACCGCCCCGACCACATCGTGATCGAAACCTCCGGCCTCGCGCTGCCGCAGCCGCTGATCCGCGCCTTCAACTGGCCCGAAATCAGCACCCGCGTCACCGTCGATGGTGTCGTAACCGTCGTTGACGGCAAAGCCGTGACCGAAGGCCGTTTCGCCCACAATGTCGCCGCCGTCGATGCACAGCGCGCGCTGGATGAAAACCTCGACCACGAAACCCCGCTGTCCGAACTCTTCGAAGATCAGATCGCCTGTGCTGACATGATCGTCGTCAACAAATCAGACCTGCTGACCGAGGCCGAGATCGACGCCCTTACCGCTCAGCTGAAATCCGACAGCCGCAAAGGTGTGCAGGTGGTCAAATCCACCATGGGCGCGCTGCCAATTGATGTGTTGCTGGGTCAGGGCGTCGGCGCCGAAAATGACCTGTCCGCCCGGCACGAAATCCACCACCACCATCACCACCATGATGACGAAGACCACGATCACGAGGATGATCACCACCACGAGCACGGCCACGACGAATTCGATTCCTTCGTCGTCACCCGCGCCGAAATCGTCGATCCCAAAGCCTTCGCCGCGCAGCTGTCCGAGGTGATCCGCGCCCATGACATCCTCCGCCTCAAGGGCTTTGCCGCCGTCACCGGCAAACCGATGCGCCTGACGGTGCAAGCCGTCGGGCCGCGTGTCGACAGCTACTTCGACCAACCCTTCGGCAGCCAACCGCGCGAAACCAAACTGGTGGTGATTGGCCAGGCGGGCCTTGACCGCGCCGCGATCGAGGCAGCCCTTCAGGCATGACCCTGAGCATCGCCCCCGAAAGCCCGCTCACCGACGCGGGCCGCGCCCTCGTCGCGGGCAGCCAAAGGGCGCTGCTTGATGTCTTCCCCCCCGAAGACATCTTTTCCTTCACCGCCGAGGAACTGACCACCCCCGGCACAACCTTCCTCGTCGCCCGCAAGGGCGGCGCGGCACTGGGCTGTGTGGCTCTGGTGGATTGCGGTGATTACGCCGAGGTCAAACGCCTCTATGTGCCTGCTGCCGGGCGAGGTCAGGGCATCGCCCGCGCCCTGATGCAGGCACTGGAAAAGACTGCCCGCGCCATGGGCAAAAACGCGATCTTGCTGGAAACCGGCGACGCGCTGATCGCCGCCGTGGCGCTCTATACCGCGCTCGGATATACCAAGCGCGGTCCTTTCGGTGCCTATCCTGAACACCCCGCCAGCCTTTTCATGGGAAAACAGCTGGCATGATGTGCTCAGTCCTCGGTTTTCGCCTTGGCCGCTGCTGCCGCCTTCATCCGCTCCAGCAGCTCCGCCTTGGTCGAACGGTTGCCCGCGCCGGATTTTCCGCCGCCGCGCTCAACATGCTCATTGTGGCGGGGTTGATTCTTGGGGCCCTTGGGGGCGCCCGACTTGCCGTAATCCATGATCGTGCCTTTCCTGGCTCTGATGCCGCTCTTGCCCGAATCCACGCCCCGGCACAAGAAGGAGCCTGCTGATGCACCTGCTCGCCGCTACCCCCGGATCCATCGACGATGGCAAAGAACCGGTCGATCTGGGCCAAAGCCCCGCCGACGTGGTCTTCATCTCCGCCGCCGATACCGAGCTTGCCGCCCTGTCGCAGGCCCGCACCGAAATGACCGACCCGCCAAGCCTGCGGCTGGCCAATCTCACCCACCTGCAACACCCGATGTCGGTGGACCTGCATCTGGACAATTGCGCCACCAAATCCCGACTGGTGATCGCCCGCATCCTCGGTGGCGCGGGCTATTGGAAATACGGATTCGAGCAATACGCCGCCCGGCTGGCCGAATGCGGCATCCCCTTCGCCGCCCTGCCCGGCGACGACAAACCCGACGCCGACCTGCGCGGCCTCTCCACCGTGTCGACCGACGATTACGACGCCCTGTGGTCCTACATGGTCGAAGGCGGCCCGCAAAATGCCAGCAACTTCCTCGCCCATGCCCGCTGGATGCTCACCGACCACCGCGCCGAGGACAGCCGCCCGCAAGCCGCCAAACCGCTTCTGCGCGCCGGGGTCTACTGGCCCGGCGCCGGGGTGTCCGACCTCGCCGCCGCCCAATCCGGCTGGTCCGCAGGTGCCCCCGTCGTGCCGATCATCTTTTACCGCGCGCTGGTGCAGGGCGCCGGGCTGAACCCGATCAACCGGCTGGTGAAATCCCTGCTGCGTCAGGGGCTGAACCCGCTGCCGATCTTCGTGGCCTCGCTGAAAGACCCAGTCTCGACCGCCACCCTCGAAACCCTCTTCACTGCGGCGCCGCCAACCCTGATCCTCAACGCCACCTCCTTCGCCGTCGGCAGCCCCCACGCAGGCGACGACAGCCCGAAAAATCCGCTGACCATGCCCGCCGCCAACGCCGCGCCAGTGTTCCAAACCGTCCTCGCCTCCTCGACCGAGGAAACCTGGGCCACCGGCCTCACCGGGCTCTCGGCCCGCGACATCGCGATGAACGTCGCTCTGCCAGAGGTCGATGGCCGCATCCTCAGCCGCGCGATCTCGTTCAAGGACGAAGCGTACTTTGACGACGCCACCGAATGCCCCATCGCCACCTACCGCGCTCAGGGTAACCGGATCGACTTCGTGGCGCGCCTCGCCGCCAACTGGGCCAAACTGCGCCACACCCCGGCCCCCGACCGCCGCGTCGCACTGATCCTCGCCAACTATCCCAACAAGGACGGCCGCCTCGCCAATGGCGTCGGCCTCGACACCCCCGCCGCCACGGTCCACACCCTCAACCTGCTGGCGCAAAATGGCTACACCATCGCGGACGCCCCACAAGACAGCGACACGCTGATGCAGTCGATCCTGTCCGGCCCCACCAACTGGCTCACCGACCGCGCCCAACGCACCGGCGGCACCCACATGCCGCTCGCCGATTACCTGACCCACTACGCCCAATTGCCGTGGGAGCTGCGCGAACAGATCGAAACCCGCTGGGGGAAGCCCGAACAAGACCCCTTCTTTCTGACCGAAATACTCAATTCCGACGGCACCACAGACGCCAACACCGGCGCAGGCTTCGCCCTGTCGATCCTGCCGCACGGCAACGCCGTGATCGGCATCCAGCCCGCCCGCGGCTATAACATCGACCCGACCGACACCTACCATTCGCCGGACCTCGTGCCGCCACACAACTACCTCGCGTTCTACTTCTGGCTCCGGCACAGCTTCGGCGCCCATGCCCTCGTACATATGGGCAAACACGGCAACCTCGAATGGCTGCCCGGCAAGGCGCTGGCCCTGTCCGAAACCTGCTGGCCCGAGGCGGTGTTCGGCCCCACCCCGCATCTCTATCCCTTCATCGTCAACGACCCCGGCGAAGGCACCCAGGCCAAACGCCGCGCCCAAGCCGTGATCATCGATCACCTGACCCCGCCGCTGACCCGTGCCGAAACCTACGGCCCCCTGCGCGACCTCGAAGCGCTGGTGGATGAATATTACGAGGCCGCAGGCGTCGACCCCCGCCGCATCGCCCACCTGCGCCGCGAGATCCTGACCCTCACCGCCGCCACCGGCCTTGATCAGGACGTCGGCATGCAGGGCACCGACGAAGATACCGATCTGGCCAAACTCGACGCCTACCTGTGCGAGTTGAAAGAGGCGCAGATCCGCGACGGGCTGCATATCTTCGGCCAATCCCCCACCGGCGTGCAGGAACGTGACCTCGCCATCGCCCTCACCCGCGTGCCGCGCGGCGACGGCAAGGGCGAAGACGCCTCGCTGATCCGCGCACTGGCCAGCGACTTCGCGCTCGACTTCGACCCGCTCGATGCCGATATGGCAGCCCCCTGGACCGGCCCGCGCCCCAACGCGCTGACCCGCCTCACCACCGATCCGTGGCGCTCGACTGGCGACACGGTCGAGCGGATTGAGCTGCTGGCCATCGCCGCGCTGGACGGGCAAGCAGAAGCCCCCGGCCCCAACAGTGCAACCGTCCTGAGCCATATCGGCCAGAGCATCCGCCCCACCGTCGCCGCCTGCGGCCCGGCCGAAGGCGCGGGCCTCCTCACCGCCCTTGCGGGGCAGTTCGTCGCCCCGGCGCCCTCCGGCGCGCCCACGCGGGGACGGCTCGACACCCTTCCAACCGGCAGGAATTTCTTCAGCGTCGACAGCCGCGCCGTGCCCACCCCCACCGCTTGGGCGCTGGGGTGGAAATCCGCCAATCTGCTGCTGGAAAGGCACCTGCAAACCCACGGTGACTGGCCTCGCACCCTTCTGCTGACCGCCTGGGGCACCGCCAACATGCGCACCGGGGGCGATGACATCGCCCAATGCCTTGCCCTGATGGGCGTCAAACCGAAATGGGACAGCGCCAACCGCCGCGTCACCGGGTTCGAGATCATCCCCCACACCGCCCTTGGCCGCCCCCGCGTCGATGTCACCCTGCGCATCTCGGGCTTCTTCCGCGACGCCTTCCCGCAGCTGATCGCGCTTGTCGATTCAGCCGCCCGCGCCGTTATGGCGCTGGACGAACCCGACGACATCAACCCCGCAGCCGTCCGCGCCCGCACCGAAAACAGCCAATCCCGCGTGTTCGGCTCCAAACCCGGCGCCTACGGCGCGGGCCTGCAAGCGATGATCGACGAACGCCTGTGGTCCGATAAATCCGATCTGGCCGAGGCCTATCTTGAATGGGGCAGCTACGCCTATGGCGCGGGCGAGGAAGGCCGCAAAGACCGCAACGCATTTGAGACCCGCCTTGGGCAAGCCGAGGCCATCGTTCAAAATCAGGACAACCGCGAACACGACCTGCTCGACAGCGACGATTATTATCAGTTCGAAGGCGGTGCCGCAGCAGCCATTTCAACCCTGCAAGGCCGTGATCGCCCGATCTATCACAACGACCACTCGCGCCCCGAACGTCCGGTGATCCGTACCTTGGACGAAGAAATATCCCGCGTCCTGCGCTCGCGCGTCGTCAACCCGAAATGGATCGATGGGGTCAAGCGCCACGGCTACAAAGGCGCATTTGAAATCGCCGCCACGGTCGATTACCTCTTTGCCTTCGCCGCCACCACGGGGGCGGTGAAAAACCACCACTTCGACCTCGTGCATGCCGCCTTCCTCGAAGATGACGACACCCGCGACTTCATCGAAGCCCACAACGCCCCCGCCCTGCGCGAAATCGCCGAGCGCCTGTCCGAGGCCATCTCGCGCGGCCTCTGGACCCCGCGCTCCAACTCCGCCCGCACCCGGATCGCTGACCTTCTGGTATGATCCCCAGATCCAATCCCGGCCACCGCCCTCGCCGCTCAACATATCGCCCCCCCGACCAATGTCGGGGCTTGCCTTGGTCGGCCTGTCAGGCTCTGCTGCCATGCAAGCCATTCAAACCTGAGTAGAGCCTGATGCAACTTGCCTATGCGATCGCGCCGGGGCGCGGACAGACCAATATTCTGCTGAGCAGCGTCGCCGCGACCCTCGCCGCGCGCGGGCTGGCCTTGGCCGGAACGCTTCAGACCGACACCGGCTGTGAAACCGACCCCAGATGCGACATGGATATCCGTGTGCTGCCCAACGGCCCGGTGATCCGCATCTCGCAATCACTGGGCGCCCAATCGCACGGCTGCCGCCTCGACCCCGACGCGCTGGAACAGGCCGTCGCCCTGACCGAGGCGCGGATCGCCGAAGGCGGCGTTGATCTGCTGATCGTCAACAAATTCGGCAAGCACGAGGCCGAAGGCCGCGGCTTTCGCAATGCCATCGCCGAAGCGCTGGCGCGCGACATTCCGGTACTGGTCGGCGTGAACAAACTCAATCAGGACGCGTTTTTCGCCTTTTGCCACGGCGAAGCCCACGATGCTGACCACACGCCCGAGGCATTGCTCCGCTGGGCCGCACAGGTCTGTCCACCAAACCCGATCTGACGCAGGCTCCCCCTCGCATCCCGCCGCACCCTGTGGCACTCTGTGCCCAACCGATCACAAAGGGGCACAGCATGACCGAGCTCGAACATCTGATTGATCAGGGCCGCGGCATCGCCCCCGCCGATATCGTCCTGCGCGGCGGCCGGATGCTTGACCTGATCACCGGCGATCTGCTGGAGGGCGATATCGCCATCTGCGGCGATACCATCGTCGGCACCTGCGACACCTACGAGGGCATCCGCGTGATCGACGTGACCGGGCTGATCCTCGTGCCCGGCTTCATTGACACCCACCTGCATATCGAAAGCTCGCTGGTCACCCCGTTTGAATTCGACCGCTGCGTCGCCCCGCGCGGCGTCACCACCGCCATCTGTGACCCGCACGAGATTGCCAATGTCATCGGCACCGACGGCATCCGCTATTTCCAAGAGGCCGCAGAGCGCACCGTGATGAGCATCAAGGTACAGCTCAGCTCCTGCGTGCCCTCCACCGAGATGGAAACCGCAGGCGCCCGCATCGACGCCGCCGATCTGGCACCGCTGATGGGCCACCCCACCGGCATCGGGTTGGCCGAGTTCATGAACTTCCCCGGCGTGCTTTTCAAAGACCCCGGCGTGCTGGACAAACTCGCGCTGTTTCGCGGTCAGCATATCGACGGCCACGCCCCCATGCTGTCGGGCCGCGACCTCAACGGCTATATCGCCGCAGGCATCCGCACCGAACACGAGGCCACGACCGCCGAAGAGGCGCTTGAAAAACTGCGCAAAGGCATGCGCATCCTGATCCGCGAAGGCTCGGTCTCCAAGGACCTGCACGCACTGGCCCCGATCCTGACCGAACGCACCTCGCCCTATGTCGCGCTGTGCACCGACGATCGCAATCCGCTCGATATCGCCGAATACGGCCACCTGGATTACATGATCCGCACCCTGATCGCCCTCGGCACGCCCGCGCTGGCCGCGTACCGCGCCGCCAGCCTGTCCGCAGCCGAGGCCTTCGGCCTCAAGGATCGCGGCCAGATCGCGCCGGGCAAACGCGCCGATATCGTCGCCCTGCGCAGCCTTGAAGACTGCGATGCCCAACTGGTGCTCTGCGGCGGCGTGGAAGTCACCGATGCCGCCTTTGCCGCACGTCAGACCATTCCGCCCGTGGGCCGCAACTCGGTCAAGGCGCCCACCGTTTCGGCGCAGCACTTCCGCACTTCCGGCAACCGCGAAGACACCGACGTGATCGGCATCATCGAGGGCAAGATCATCACCGACCACCTGCATGAGGTGATCCCGATCGTTGACGGCGACAAACGCCCCGACATCACGCGCGACCTGATCAAGATCGCGGTGATCGAACGCCACGGCAAGAACGGCAACATGGCCACCGGCTTTGTGCGTGGCTTCGGCCTGCAATCCGGTGCCATCGCCTCGACCGTCTGCCACGACCACCATAACATCGCCGTTGTCGGCGCGGATTACGACGATATGGCGCTGGCCGCTAACCGCTTGGGCCAGATCGAAGGCGGCTTTGTCGTCACCCAAGGCGGCAAGGTTCTGGCCGAACTGCCGCTGCCCGTCGCCGGGTTGATGAGCCTCGATCCCTTCGAGACGGTCCGCGACCGGCTGATCAACCTGCGCGCCGCCGCCCGCGATCTGGGCGTGACACTGGAAGAACCCTTTCTGCAACTGGCCTTTCTGGCGCTGCCGGTGATCCCCAATCTCAAGATCACTGATCGCGGGCTGGTCGATGTGAACCGGTTCGAGATCATATCGTAACCTCACGTCACGGAAATATTCTGCAATGCAAACGGGAATTCCGCGCATTGACGCATACCCCCCGACGCTTTAGTTTTTACCCGAGGGAAGGAGGATCAACGGCGTACAAGCCGCGGACTGCTTTCCTGTTTGAAATAGTAATTTGACGGAAAGCACAGACATGCCCGACATTGAACA
Source organism: Thalassovita taeanensis (assembly GCF_900110775.1). Classification (GTDB taxonomy): domain Bacteria; phylum Pseudomonadota; class Alphaproteobacteria; order Rhodobacterales; family Rhodobacteraceae; genus Litorimicrobium; species Litorimicrobium taeanense. Next base: position 379,411 of record NZ_FOEP01000002.1, read on the forward strand.
GATCAACGATCAAATTTCGATTGAACGGCAGGGCGATATCGCCCTGATCTGTATCAATAATCCACCTGTGAACGCGTCCGGTCAGATCGTGCGCCAAGGCCTGCAAGACGCGGTGACGCGGCTGAACGCGGAAAATACCGCGCGGGTCATCGCCATCTATGCGGCGGGCCGCACCTTCGTGGCAGGCGCAGACATCACCGAATTTGGCAAACCGCCACAGCCGCCCGCCCTGCCCGATGTGTTCAACGTGATGGAAGCAAGCACCATTCCGCTGATCTCGGTCATCCACGGCACCGCCCTTGGTGGCGGGCTGGAGCTTGGGCTGGCCACGCACGCCCGCGTCGGGATCGAAGGCTTGCGTGTTGGCCTGCCCGAAATCAACCTTGGCCTGCTGCCCGGTGCCGGTGGCACCCAGCGGCTGCCGCGCCTGACCGGCATTCCCTTCGCGCTCGACATGTGCCTTTCGGGCCGTCAGGTCGGCGCGAAAGAGGCGCTGGAGAACGGCATCATCGACCTGTTGGTGTCGGGCGATCCGCGCGACGTGGCGCTGACCGCCGCGCAGCAGGTGCTCGATGGCACGCTTCCGACCCGCCGCACCAGCGAAGTCGAAACCCAACCCGACGACAATGCGCTGGCCGAAACCGCGGCGATGCTGAAAGCGAAACAGCCGCATATGTTTTCGCCCCACAAGATCGTCGAGGCGATTGCCGCCTCGACCGGGCCGCTGGCGGACGGGCTGAAGGTCGAACGACAGGCCTTCATCGACTCGATGAACACCCCGCAACGTGCCGGCATGATCCACGCCTTTTTTGGCGAACGCGCCGTGTCGAACATCCCCGAAGCCAAAGGCCCCGCCCGCGAAATCGCCAAGATCGGCGTGATCGGCGGCGGCACCATGGGCTCTGGCATCGCCACCTCCTGCCTGCTGGCGGGCATTCCGGTGCGCTTGATCGAAGTCGCTCAGGACGGGCTGGACCGGGGCATTGCCACGGTCACAAAGAACCTCGACGGTGCCGTGTCGCGCGGCAAGCTCAGCCCCGAGAAACGTGATGCCACCCTGGCAATGCTGACCCCCTCGCTTGTGATGGACGATCTGGCCGATGTCGATCTGGTGATCGAGGCCGTGTTCGAAAACATGGACGTCAAGAAAGACATCTTCGGAAAGCTGAACACGATCTGCAAACCCGGCGCGATTCTGGCCTCCAACACCTCCTATCTGGATGTGAACGAAATCGCTGCGGCCACCACTCGCGCGCAGGACGTCATCGGGCTGCATTTCTTCAGCCCGGCGCATGTGATGCGCCTGCTGGAAATCGTCGTGGCCGACAAGACCGCCCCCGATGTTGTCGCCAGCGGGTTCGCCCTGGCAAAGCGGCTGAAGAAAGTCGGCGTGCGCGCTGGCGTCTGCGACGGCTTCATCGGCAACCGCATTCTGGCACACTATTCGAAAACCGCCAGCTATCTGGTGCTGGACGGCGCCACGCCGCAACAGGTGGATGCGGCACTGGAAGGATTCGGCTTCGCCATGGGCCCGCATAAGGTCGGCGATTTGGCCGGACTGGACATCGGCTGGATGACCCGCAAGCGCAAAGCCGAAACCCGCGACCCCAACGAACGCTACGCCGGGGACGTCGCCGACCGCATTTGCGAACACGGCTGGTTCGGCCGCAAGACGGGACAGGGGTACTACATCTACAACGCCGGCGCCCCGATCCCCAACCCCGAGGTCGCCAATATCATCGACGCCGTGCGCGCCGAAAAAGGCATCACGCCAAGAACCTTCACCGATCAGGACATCATCGACCGCTACATGACCGCGATGATCTGCGAGGCCGCCCGCGTGGTCGAAGACGGCACCGCCCGCCGCCCCGTGGACGTGGATATGGTGTTCCTCTTTGGCTACGGCTTTCCGCGCCACCGGGGCGGGCCGCTGCACTATGCTGATACGATCGGGGCGGCTGAACTGCTGACCCGGATCAAGACCTATGCCGTCGAAGACGCCAATTACTGGCAGGCGCCCGCCCTGCTGGAAAAAATGGCGGCTGACGGAACAACTTTTGCTGATCTTAACAAGGGGGCCTGACAATGGACCTGAGCTACTCTGCCGAGGATATCGCATTTCGGGACGAAGTGCGCAGCTTTCTGGCTGACAACATGCCAAAGCATATCTCCGATACCGTGCGGTCGGGCGGCGACCTGACCAAAGCGATGATGGAGGAATGGCACGCTATCCTGAATTCCCGCGGCTGGCTGGCCACGATCTGGCCGGTTGAATTCGGCGGGCCGGGCTGGTCGCCGGTGCAAAAGCACATCTTCGAAGAGGAATGCTGCCGCGCCTACGCCCCGCGCATCCTGCCCTTCGGCCTGTCGATGCTGGGCCCGGTGCTGCAGAAATTCGGCACCAAAGAACAGCAAGACCACTATCTGCCGCGCATTCTGGACGGCACCGATTGGTGGTGCCAGGGCTATTCCGAACCCGGCGCCGGGTCGGACCTTGCCAACCTCAAAACCCGCGCCGTCCGTGACGGCGATGAATGGGTCATCAACGGTCAGAAAACCTGGACCACGCTGGGCCAGCACGCCGACTGGATCTTCTGCCTGTGCCGCACCAACCCCGAGGCAAAGGCCCAAGAAGGCATCAGCTTCATCCTCGTTGACATGAAAACCCCCGGCATTGAACTGCGCCCGATCAAGCTGATCGAAGGCGGCCACGAGGTGAACGAGGTCTTCTTCACCGACGTGCGCGTGCCTTACGGCAACCTCGTGGGACAGGAAAACAAAGGCTGGACCATCGCCAAATATCTGCTGACCCATGAACGTACCGGCATCGCCGGCGTCGGCTTCTCGATGCAGGCACTTGAAGAAGTCAAAGCACTGGCCCGCAAGGTCCGTCGCAACGGCAAACCCCTGATCCAAGACCCGCTTTTCGCCGCCCGCGTCGCACAGGCCGAGATTGACCTCGAGGCGATGAAAATCACCAACCTGCGGATGCTGTTCAAGGCGCAGCAGCAGGGCGCACCGGGCCCCGAAACCTCGATCCTCAAGATCAAGGGCACCGTGATCCATCAGGAACTCAAGGACCTCGCCCGTCGTGCCCTCGGCCCGGCTGCGGCCCCCTTCCCCGGCCATGTGACCGACGGAAACCTGATGTTCGGCCCGGCGGATTCCGCCCACAACGCGGCACAGTATTTCAACTACCGCAAAACCTCGATCTACGGTGGCTCGAACGAGATCCAGCGTAACATCCTGACCAAGACCATGCTGGAGCTGTAACCGATGGATTTCAATCTGACCGAAGATCGCCGGATGCTGGCGGACACGCTGAACCGCTTTCTGGCTGACCAATACCCCGTCGAGCACCGCAACAAAGTGGCCTATGACGCGCCGTTCCATGATCCCGCCAAGTGGGAGCAACTGGCCGAACTGGGCGCGCTGTTCGCCCTAGCCCCCGAGGCCGCAGGCGGCTTTGGCGGCACCGGCTTCGACATCTCCGTCGTGTTCGAAGCAATGGGCCGCACCCTCAACCCCGAACCGGTTCTGGCCGCGCTGCTGGCCAGCCGCCTGCTCAGCGCCGCTGACGAGGATCAAGAGGCCCTGCTGTCCGGCGCCACCAAATATGCCGTCGGTTTCACCGAAATCGACGCGCCGTATGAACTGGACCAGATCGCCGCACAGGCCGCCGCCAAAGGCGACGGCTATACCCTGTCGGGCCGCAAAAGCACGGTCTATGGCGGACATGTCGCCGATGTCATTCTGGTTGCCGCGCAGCTGAACGGCAAACTGGCCCTGTTCGAGGTCAAAGCAACCGACGCCAACATCACCGGCTATGCGATGATGGAAGGCGGCGGTGCCGCCGAGGTGCTGCTGGATGATACCCCCGCGCGCCTGCTGCTGGCCGATGCGACCGCCGCCCTGCAAGATGCCATCGACGCCGGTATCGTCGCCCTGTGCGCAGAAGCTGTCGGCGCGATGGATGTGACCCACGCGATCACCGTCGACTATCTGAAACAGCGCAAGCAGTTCGGCGTTCCGATCGGCAAATTCCAGGTGCTGCAACACCGCGCCGTCGACATGCTGACCGAGATCGAGCAGGCCCGCTCGATCACCATCAAAGCAGCGGCTGAGCTGGGCGGAAACGAGGCCTCGCGCTATGCCTCGATGGCGAAGAACATGATCGGGCGCGCCGCGCGTCTGATCGCCGAAGAAGCGATCCAGATGCACGGCGGCATTGCGATGACATGGGAATACCCGGTGTCGCATTACGCCAAGCGTCTGGTGATGATTGACCCGCAACTGGGCGATACTGATTACCACTTGTCGCGCATCATGGCACAGCTCGACGCCGCCTGATCGCTGATCTTTCGCAAAAACAAATCGCGCCCGGTAGTCTCCTACCGGGCGCGATTGCGTTTCAGGCTCTGTGTTTCGGTCTCTGTCCCAACCTCAGGCGGGTTCAGGGGCACCGACAAAATACCGACGTAATACCGACGCGATACCGACCCGGTTTTTTCGGGTCGATCTCGGCCGCGCGGCCTCAGCCGACCTTGACGATCTGCTTGCCGAAATTGCCGCCGCTCAGCATCCTGATAAACGCCGCCGGTGCCGCCTCCAGCCCCTCGGCCACGTCTTCCTGAATGCTGATCTGACCCGCCGCAACCCGCGGGCCCGCGTCGGCCAGAAACTCTGCATAGCGGTCAAAATGGTCAGAAATGATGAAGCCATGCACATGCAGCCGCTGCACCAGAATCGTCCGCCACAGCTTGGGCAGATTGTCCTTTTCGCCGGTCATGTTTCCGCCAAGCGCCCCGGCATTATACCATGAAATCAAACCACATAGCGGAATACGCCCGCCGACATTCATCAAGGGCATCACGCCCTCCATCACCTTGCCCGCGACGTTTTCGAAATAGATATCCACCCCGTCCGGGCACGCCGCAGCCAAGGCCGCGCGCATTTCTTTGGCATCGGCATAAGCGCGGTGATCAAGGCATTCGTCAAAGCCGAATTTCTCTTTCGCCAGCGCGCATTTTTCCGCACCACCCGCAACGCCAACGACCCGCAGACCCAGCAGTTTTGCCATCTGCCCAACCATCGACCCAACCGGCCCAGTCGCCGCCGCAACCACCAGCGTCTCCCCCTTTTTGGGGCGCCCATATTCCATCAACCCAAACCACCCAGTGAACCCCGGCATCCCCAAAACACCCAGCGCATTGGTCGCAGGCCCGTGCGACGGATCCAGCTTGCGCAGCTCACGCCCGCTGAGACAACCATGGCTCGCCCAGCCGAACATGCCAAAAACCGTGTCACCCGGCTTGAACCGATCATGGTTGGAGGCAATCACTTCGCCAACCGCGCCGCCTTCCATCGTGTGGTCAATCTCGACCGGCTTCGCATAGGATTTGGCATCATCCATACGCCCCCGCATGTACGGGTCCAGCGAGATGTCAGTGACCCGCACCAGAACTTCTCCCTCACCGGGGTTTGGCATGGCGGCGTCCTCCAGCCGGAAATCCTCGGCCACCGGCTCACCCTGCGGTCTGCGTGCCAGAACGATACGCTTCATTGTGTCGGCCATTGTGTGCTCTCCCATTTTTCCTATGTGGTATCGTCGGTCGTCATGACCGATATCGGAATGCCCCGGTGGCCGAGGCGATTTTCGTGCCCAGTTCGTCGGTGACAAGGCCTTCGGCGAAATAGATCTTGCGCCCGCCACCTGTGCGGAAGGCTTCTGTGATCAGCAGCTTGCCCTTGGCCTGCGCAAGATAGTTGACGTTCAGCGTCAGCGTCAGGCAGGTGCGCGGATTGTCGCGATCACCAGTATAACACCCCGCAAACCCCATCGCCGTATCCAACAGCGTGGCATAGATCCCACCATGCGGTATCCCGTTTCGGTTCATCAAAAAGGGATGCAGCGGCTGCTCGACCCGGGCATAATCCGTTGACCATCCCTTCACCTCAAATCCAAGATGAATTTGCAGCGCATAGGATGCCTCGATCAATTCCGGTTCCGGCTCGGTGGGGGCTTGTTTGTCGTTCATGCTTGGCGTTTTCCCTGACTCAGACGCTATGGGCCGCAGTCAGCCCGTTCTGTGCGAAACGCGGCACGTACCCGCCCAGAATACGGGCGCGTTCGGGGTTTGAGGCATTGCCGTCCAACGCGCGTTTGAACACGCCTTGGATGATGGCGGCCATGCGGAAGAAGGTAAAGGCAAGATAGAAGCCGAACCTGTCGATCCCGCCCAGCCCGCGCCGGGTGCAATAGGCGGCGATGAAATCCTCATCCGACATCAGCCCCTCGGCGGTGCGATCCACCCCCGCAAGGCCGCGGCCGTCGCCTCCCGGCGGCATTTTCCACTGCATGATCACGGCGGCCAGATCGGCATAGGGGTGTCCGATGGTGGACAGCTCCCAATCCAGCACGGCGGCACACCGCGGGGCGTCCTTGGCAAACAGCATATTGTCGATGCGATAATCGCCATGCACCAGCGTGCGCTGCCCGTCTTCCTCGGGGATGTTGCTGTCCAGCCAGTTGATCAGCTCTTCCATTTCCGGGATCAACCGAGTTTCCGATGCGCGATATTGCTTGGTCCAGCGGTCAATCTGACGACGGTAATAATTGCCCTCGGGACCATAGTCGGACAGGCCGGTGGCGGTCAGATCCACCGAGTGGATCGCGGCCAGAACCCGGTTCATCTCGTCCACGATCGGGCGGCGATCGGCGATGGCGAGTTCTGGCAGGCGTGGGTCGTCGAAATGGCGACCGACGATTTCCTCCATGACATAGAAGGCCGACCCGATGACGCTGTCGTCCTCGCACAGCACGAACATTTTGGCGACGGGGACGTCGGTGCCCTGGAGCGCGGATTGCACCCGAAACTCGCGGTCCACCGCATGAGCCGACTTCAGCAGAACGCCCGGAGGCTTGCGGCGCAGGACATAGGTGCGTTTGGGGGTGCGCAGCCGGAAGGTGGGGTTTGACTGCCCGACCTCGAATTTCTCGGCCTCGATGGGGCCTTCAAAGCCTTCGATCCGATCTTGTAGCCAGCTTGCGACGGCGGCGGTGTCGAGTTGCCCGGCGGGGTTCGTTGCCATGTCTCTCTCCTCAGCTGTAGGTCAGCATCTCGTCGGCATTGGCCGCGTTGATATGGGGGGTCTCGTTGAAGCCATGCAGATAGAAGCTGTGGTCGGAATAGACAAAGCGGTTCACAGCGCAGTTTTTCATCTGAAGTTGCAGTTTTATTTGTTGAGCATCAGGGGCTTGCAAGGTTGAGGCGACCAGCTGACCAATGGCGCCGGCAGAGCTGACGGCGAGCAGTTGTTTGGTGCCTTGCCGGGCCAATGCCTGCCGTGCGGCTTCGACGCGGGCGGTGAATTGCGCCCAGGTTTCGGGCGGATCAGTGATTTCGTCGCGTTGCCAAGCCAGAACCGTGTCGCGCAAAGTGCGGAAATGCGCCGTCCGATCCGTGTGCATATTCTTGGGTGCCGCGCCGTGGCGGAAGCGGGCATTCAGCAGTGATTTGAAGTCGAACTCATTGAGACCACTGTGAATTTCGGCATCTTCCGGATCCAGCCCCATGCCCTTGGCGATGCCTTCGAAGGTTTCGCGGTGGCGGCGTTGCTGGCCGATGACAAAGGCGTCGGGGCGCACGCCCTGCGCGGCCAATGCTTGGCCCAACGCGATGGATTGCTTGTGCCCAAGATCGGACAGCACGTCATAGTTGGCAGCCCCGAACGAGGCTTGCGCATGGCGGACGACATAAAGTTCAGGCATTGAAACGGGGCCTTTGGCGTTGGGAAAATGCACGTCGGTATTACGTCGGTATCCTGTCTGTATTGCGTCGGTATACAGACAGGATGCCAAGTCGGTTGTCAGAGCACCTCGAACAGGCCCGCCGCGCCCATACCGCCGCCCACGCACATGGTGCAGACGACATATTTGGCGCCGCGACGTTTGCCTTCGATCAATGCGTGCCCGACCATGCGCGCGCCTGACATGCCATAGGGGTGGCCGACCGAAATCGCGCCGCCGTTGACGTTCAGCAGCTCGTGCGGGATGCCCAGAACCTTGGCCGATTGCAGAACCTGACAGGCGAAGGCCTCGTTCAACTCCCAAAGGCCGATATCGTCCATCTTCAGGCCGTTCTTTTCCAGCAGCTTCGGCACCGCATAGATCGGGCCGATGCCCATTTCATCGGGGTTGCATCCGGCGACGGCCATGCCGACATAGCGGCCCAGCGGGGTCAGGCCGCGTTTTTCGGCGGTCTTGGCCTCCATGATGACACTTGCGGATGCGCCGTCAGACAGCTGGCTGGCGTTGCCTGCGGTGATGAAGCTGCCCTGTTCCAGAAACAGCCCGCCCTTGTGCACCGGCGACAGCGATTGCAGCCCCTCCAGCGTGGTCGAAGGGCGGTTGCCCTCGTCCTTGGCGATCGTGATCTCGACGTCGGAGACTTCTTTGGTGGCCTTGTCCATGACCTTCATCGAGGTGGTCATGGGCACGATTTCGTCGTCGAATTTGCCAGCCTCTTGTGCCGCAGCGGTGCGTTGCTGCGAGCGGAGCGAATATTCGTCCTGTTCCTCGCGGGTCACGCCATACCGCTGGGCCACGTTTTCGGCGGTTTCCAGCATCGACATATAAAGCGCGGGCAGGTTCTGTTTCAGCCAGGGGTCACGCGCACGAAAGAGGTTCATCTTGTCGTTCTGCACCAGCGAGATGCTTTCGACCCCGGCGCCGACGGCGATATCCATGCCATCACAGATCACCTGTTTGGCTGCGGTGGCAATTGCCATCATGCCGCTGGCGCATTGCCGGTCCATCGACTGTCCGGCCACAGAGGTTGGCAGCCCGGCGCGCATGGCGGCCTGACGGGCGATGTTGCCACCGGTGGAGCCCTGCTGCAGCGCGGCACCGCAGACCACGTCTTCGACCTCGTGCCCTTCGAGCCCGGCGCGCGCGACGGCGTTCTGAATGGCATGACCTGCCAGCGCCTGAGCCTGAGTGTCATTGAAGGCTCCGCGATAGGCCTTGCCGATTGCAGTACGGGCAGTTGAAACGATGACAGCGTCACGCATTTTATGTTCCTTTGGTTGAATCAGTTGTGGGCGCAGGCGGTCAGTCTGCGGTGTCGCCAAAATATCTGCGCGCCAGCCAGAGCCCGGCAAGGGCGGGCTTATCCTGTCCCTCGGTCTCGACCGTGACCTCAAGCTTGGTCTGCACCTCGCCGGGGCGGATGTCTTTATACTCGGCCAGAACAAAACGGCCCCGGACGCGGGAATTGACCCGGACCGGCGAGATGAAGCGCAGCTTGTCGAAGCCATAGTTGACGCCCATCGTGACGCCCTCCATCGCGGGCACGGCATCGGCGGCCATGGCGGGCAACAGTGAGAGCGTCAGAAAGCCGTGCGCGATGGTGCCGCCGAAAGGCGATGCCGCGGCGCGAGCCGGATCCACGTGGATATATTGGTGGTCGAAGGTCACGTCGGCGAAAGTGTCGATCATGTTCTGATCAATGGTGAACCATTTCGACACGCCAACGTCCTGACCGACCATGGCCTTGGACGCTTCGGGGGGGATTGTGGTCATTGGCGGCTCCTTGATTGGGAGGTCTGCTTGGGTGCGCGGGGCGCGGCGGTGCAGAATGTCCGGGTCATGTGAGCGTTGATTAGCCAGTGATCGCGTGTCTCTTCGCGCATGCCGCCCCTCCCCTGACGATTATTTTGCAGTGCAGAATAGGATTTCACAAACGGATTAACAAGACATCTGTGCCGGTTTTGGCGGTGCCGAATATGCGGGCCTTTGGGGGCACAGCCGGGCGGCCATGTTGGCCGCCCGGACTTTTAACGCAGATCCGGGAGCTGATAGCCCTCGAAATTCTGACGCAGCGTTAGTTTCGAGGTTTTGCCGGTTGCGGTCAGCGGCAGCGACTCGATCCAGATCAGATCATCGGGCATCTGCCATTTGGCGAAGTGTTCGGCCATGTGGGCGTGCAGTTCTTCCAACGTGGGGCGATCTGCGGTGGCGGCGACGGCGATCAGGACCGGGCGTTCATCCCATTTCGGGTGCGGCATGGCGATGGCGGCGCAATTGGCGATGGCCGGGTGCGACATGGCGGCGTTTTCCAGGTCGATCGAGCTGATCCATTCCCCGCCCGACTTGATCAGGTCCTTGGAGCGGTCCTGAATCGACAGAAAGCCGGTGGGGTCGATGGTGGCAATATCCCCGGTGCCAAACCACCCCTCGGCGTCCATCGCACCGGACGAGGCATCAGGATTCCTGAAATAGCCGGAGATGACGGTGTTGCCGCGCACGAACAGCTCGCCCGCGGTTTTGCCGTCATGTGGCAGGCGGGTGCCGGTGTCATCGACAATCTTCATCTCGACTCCGAACACGCGGCGGCCTTGTTTGGCTTTCATATCGACGCGCTTTTCGAACGGCATCCGCCGGACATAGGCGGGCATGGAGCCGTGGGTGCCGATCGGGCTCATCTCGGTCATGCCCCAGGCGTGGCCGACGTTGACGCCGAGGTTTTCGAAGGTTTCGATCATTGAACGCGGCGCGGCGGAGCCACCGACGAGAACATCGGAAAAGCCTTCGGGTGTGCGGCCTTGGGCCTTGATCTCGGCCAGGAGGCCCATCCAGACGGTGGGGACGCCCCAAGCGGAATACACCTTTTCGGCATCCATGAGCGTGAACAGGCTGGGGCCGTCCAGATGTGCGCCGGGCATCACCAGCGACAGACCCGCCAGCGCCGCAACATAGGGCAGACCCCAGGCGTTGACGTGGAACAGCGGCACGACCGGCAGCACCTTTGCGCCATCAGGAAAGGCCGAGCCCTGCGCCAGAACCACCATCAGCGCCTGCAACACGGTTGAGCGGTGCGAATACAGCGCGCCCTTGGGATTGCCGGTTGTGCCGGAGGTATAGCACAGGCCTGCGGCGGTATCTTCGGGGAACTCGGGCCAGTCGAAATGCTCGGGGTGGCCCTCCAACAGCTCTTCATAGCATAGCGCGTTGAGGGTGTTGGCGGGCATGTGCGCGCGATCCGTCATCACGACATAGGTCAGATCCTGCGGCAGTTGTGCCTGCACCGCTTCGAGGATCGGAACAAAGGTTGTGTCCACGAAGATCACGCGGTCTTCGGCGTGGTTGACGATATAGATCAACTGCTCGGCCGACAGGCGCGGGTTGATCGTATGGCAGATGGCGCCAATGCCGGAAATCGCGAAATAGAGTTCATAGTGCCGGTGGCCGTTCCACGCCAGCGTGGCAATCCGGTCGCCCAGCTGCACCCCCATCGCGGTCAGCGCATGCGCAAGCTGCGCCACACGGCGGCTGGTTTGCGGATAGGTCTGGCGGTGCAGGTCGCCTTCGGTCCGGGCCGAAATGATCTCGGCTTCCGGGTGTGCCTCGGACGCGTAGGTCAAAATATCGCTGATCAGCAGCGGGCGCTGCATCATCATGCCTTGCATGGTCTCCTCCCTGATGGTCGTGTGTTCTCCCATCGTGGAGCGTAGCCTGCGTTCGACACAATCCAAAGCGGTTTCACGCCGGGTTTTGGCCGCAGCATCATTTTTCGCAACCAGAGGCGGCGGCGGTTGCTGAAGCCTGAAGGGCTGTTTAGGCTGGCGCAGTATTTGGCCCGAGGAGGGGCTGGGTTTTCAACCGGAGGAGCCTTGATGAAAGCCATTGTCTGCACTGAATTTGCGCCGCTCGACAAGTTGCAATACACCGAGGTCGCCGATCCGGTCGCCACGGGCGATCAGGTCGTGATCCAGATCGAGGCTGCGGGAGTGAATTATCCCGACGGGTTGCTGGTGCAGGGGCTGTATCAGCTGCGCCCCGAGCATCCGTTTGTCCCCGGCATGGAGGCCGTGGGCGTGATCGAAAGCGTCGGGCCTGATGTCAAAACGCTGAAGCCGGGCGACCGGGTGGCAACGATTACCACGCTGGGCGGATACGCCGAGAAGGTGCTGGCCGACGAGGCGCGCGTTTTCCCGATCGGGCCGGATATGGATGCGGCTGATACCTGTGCCTTGCTGGTGGCCTATGGCACCTCGCATCACGCGCTGAAGCAGCGGGCGCAGCTTAAGGCGGGCGAAACGCTGGTGGTTCTGGGGGCTGCGGGCGCGACAGGTGTGGCGGCGATTCAAATCGGCAAGATCATGGGCGCGCGGGTGATTGCCGTGTGTTCAACCGAAGCAAAGCGCGCGCTCGCGCTTGAGGCCGGAGCCGATGAGGCAGTGGGATATGACGCGCTGAAGGATGACATCAAGCGGTTGACCGGTGGCAAGGGCGCGGATGTGGTTTTTGACGTGGTCGGCGGGGCGGCATTCGATGCCTGTTCACGCGCGATGGCGCGCAACGGGCGATTGTTGATCATCGGCTTTGCCAGCGGTGAAATCCCGAAGTTTCCGGTCAATCTGTCGCTGGTCAAGGAATACTCGGTCGTCGGTGTATTCTGGGGCAACTTCACCCGGTACGAGCCGAAGACCTATGCCGAGAACATGGCCGAGCTGATCGGTTGGTATGCCGCGGGCAAGATCAAGCCGGTGATCGAGGGGCGGTATCCGTTGTCCGATGCGGCGCAGGTTCTGACCCGCGTGTTGGGCCGTGGGGCGACAGGCAAGTTGGTTCTGCTGCCCTGACGCAAGCGGGGGTCAGACGCCGGTGCGGGCGATCATTTGCGTCATCTGCACCAGCTTCGGCCCCAGGTCGTTGACCAGCCGTTCGCGCGGCAGGATATAGCCCGGCCCACCAAGGTTGAAGGCCAGCATCGGCGTATGGCCGTGCACCGAGCGATAGGGCACCGAGACCGCGTGCACATCGGGCTGCCATTTGCCCATACTGACGTAAAATCCCTGGGTGCGGATCTGCTCGGCGGCGTCTAGGATTTCGTCGCGCATGCGGGGCCAGTCCGCGGGTGGGGTTCGGTCCTGGATCCGCTCCATGATCTGGGCGCGTTCGGTTTCGGTTGTGCCCGCGATATACGCGCGGCCCATGGCGGACCGGGCCAGCGAAATGCGCGAGCCGACATTGAGCTGAAGCGACACCATGCCCATAGTCGAGCGGGCACAGGCGATATAGCTCATCGACATGTCATCGCGGCCGCCAAGCGCCACCAGCACGCCATCGCCGCAATCGTCGGCGAGGCGCTGCATGTAGGGTTGCGCGGTTTCGCGGATCTTCATCCCGTCAAGGCAGGCATAGCCAAGGCTGAGCACCGGCAGCCCCATACGGTAGCGTCCGGTATCTTCGTCATAGACCAGATACCCCAGCTTCAGCAGGGTATAGGTCAGCCGCGAGACGGTGGAGTTGGGCAGGCCGGTGCGTTCAGCCAGTTCGCGGTTGCCCAGACCGCCGATGTCGGCGGGGCGAAACGCGCGCAGAATATCCAACCCGCGATGCAGGGCCGTCACGAACTGGCGGTCACCGCTGTGTTCGTTCTCGGCGGGCTCTTCGCCGGTGTCCGATGCTGTCCTTTTCCTCACGCGGGTGTCCCTGACTTGGTTGTGAGTGGCTGCGCGATCCCCTGCGCGGGATGGGCTGCACCTAGTGTATAGCAGTGAAACAGGTCAAGCGGTGTATCGGGATCATCCATCTGCGGCCTCGGCCTGTGCGAGGTTCGCGCGTTCCTGATCCTGCAGTGCCCGCCAAAGCACCTTTCCCGACGCGGATTTGGGCAGCGCATCGACAAAGGCGATGTCGCGCGGGCATTTATAAGCCGCCATTTCGGTTTTGCACCACTCGATGATGTCCTGCGCCGTGACCCGGTTTTGGGCGGCTGCGGTCAGCACGACATAGGCTTTGACGGTTTCGCCGCGGCGTGGGTCCGGCGTGCCGATGATACAGACCTCGGCGATATCCGGGTTGCGGTGCATCAGGGCTTCGACCTCGGCGGGCCAGACCTTGAAGCCTGCGGCGTTGATCATGCGCTTGACCCGGTCAACCATGAAGAAATAGCCGTCTTCATCGTAATATCCCAGATCGCCGGTGCGAAAGAAGGTTTTGCCGTCGAGCTGAAAGAAGGCCTGTTTGGTGGCCTCTTCGTTCTGCCAGTAGCCCAGAAAAACCTGCGGGGCAGAGGTGACAATCTCGCCCACTTCGTTGGGGCCAAGCTGGGCACCGTCGGAGACGCCGAGGATGCGGCTGTCGACGTCGAAGATCGGAATCCCGAGGCATTGCCGCTTTGCGGCGGCAGGGGGGTTCATGTGGAGGGCGGCCATGGTTTCGGACAGGCCGTAGCCTTCGATATAGTCGAGGCCGGTCATGCCTTTCAGGCGCTTGGCGATCGCCTCGGGCATGGGGGCGCCGCCGCCGCCGACGGCGGTAAGGCTGGACAGGTCATAGCGGGCGAAATCGGGATCGTTGAGCAGATCAATCACCATGGTCGAGATCGAGCGCCAGCGGGTGACGTGGTAGCGTTTTATCAGCTCGGCCGCGACCACGCGGTTCCAGCGGGTCATGATCACAAGGCATCCGCCGGAATACAGCGGGCTGTTCATCGCGGCCTGCATGCCGGTGACGTGGAACAGCGGCAGCACGGTCAGGCTGATGTCGTGTTCGGTCATCGGGTTCCACACCAAGCTGCCCACAAGCGTCACCTGCACCGTCCGGTGGGTGTGGACGCAGCCCTTGGGTTGCCCCGTCGTACCCGAGCTGTAGGGGATCACGGCAAGGTCGTCAGGGGTGGCCTGCGGTGCGGCGGGTCTTTCGCCGCGCGCCACTGCGTCGGACCAGCGCACAACGCCGGGGCCTGCAATCGCAGCCGGATCAAGCGTGTCCATGGGCGCGGGCAACGGAATGTCATAGCCGGGATCGGCGAGTTCGCCGTAATGGCCGACAATAATGGTGTTCAGCAGGCCTTCGTCGACCAGCGGCGTGGCAAAGCTGGTCAGCTCTTGCCCCGCCAGCATGACATCGGCCCCTGCGTCGCGGGCATAGTGCTGCAACTCGGCGTGGCGGCTCATGGGGTTGACGGGGATCACCACCGCATCGGCGCGCAGGATGGCATAATAGCCGATCACGAAATGCGCGCTGTTTTGCATATAGAGCAGCACCCGGTCGCCGCGCGTCACGCCCGCGACATTTTGCAGGTAGCCGGCCAGCGCGTCGACCTGTTGCGAAAGCTGCGCATAGGTCAGGGTGTTGCCATGATAGATCACGGCGGGCCGCTGAGCATATTGGGCGGCGGCATTGATCAGGTTCTGCGTCAGGGTCTGCTCTGGCAGGTCAAGGTGATGCGGAACCCCTTCGGGCCAAACAGATTTATGGCGGTCAAGCATGGGGGTGCGGCCTTGTGCGTGTCAAAATTTCATCCCCGGCAAGCTGAGCGATGCGCTGTTGCCCCCATCCACCGGCAGGGCTTGCCCGGTCATGAAGCTGGCGTCGTCGCTGGCCAGAAAGGCGATGACCGAAGCGATTTCTTCGGGGCGGCCATAGCGGCGTAGTTCGGCGCGCGCGCCCAGGCGGTCCTCTTTGCCGGCGCTGCGGGCCATGTCAAAAATCGGCTTGGTCATGCCGGTTTCGATCAGGCCGGGGCAGACCGCGTTGACGCGAATGCCGTGGCCGCCCAGATCGCAGGCGGTTGTCTGGGTCAGGTTGATCACCCCGGCCTTGGAGGCCGAGTAGATATTGCCCCCTGCCCCCGACCGGATCCCCGCGACCGACGCGGTATTGACGATCGCACCGCTGCCCTGCGCGATCATCGCGGGCGCGCCGTGTTTGATGAAATACATCGTCGCAAACAGATTGACGCCGAAGACGCGGTTCAGCTCGCCGGTGTCGATTTCTGTGATCGGTGCCGGGGTGCAGGTGACGCCCGCATTGTTGCAGATCACATCGAGGCGGCCATAGCGGTCAAGCACCTGCGCGATGCAGGCTTTGACCGCATCTTCGTCGGACACGTCGCAGGTGAAGGTCATGTGGTTGGCGCCGCTGGTGGGAATGGCGTGTTTCAGCGCCTCGGCATTGATATCGACCAGTGCCACGGCTGCGCCTTCGTCGGCCAGCCGCTGCGCCGTGGCTTTGCCGATTCCACTGGAGGCACCCGTCACGATGGCAATTTTTCCGCCAAATCTGTCCATGATGCTCCCCCTATTGCGGGTTACACTGTCACAAAGGCAATGCGCGATCAATATGGCGAAATATCATTCCGCACGGCGGGAATAGGTGGCAATTGCCGCGCGAATGGCGGACGTAAACGCGCAACACGGCGTTTTGGCATTCAAATTTCTGCTCAGGTCTGAAATAGCATATATATCCATTTTCAGCCTCTCCTAACGGATGTGAGATATGCCCAGTCAGCCTAGCGTGATTTCCCCCGACCTTATTCCAGCCGAGCTTTACCCGGTGATCAATGCGCTGTGCGCCGTGTCGATTGACGTGGCCGCCGTGATCGCCAAGGGCCCGCTTGGGCAATCCTTGGGCAGTCAGGTGGGCGAAAACACCGATGGCGACGCGCAAAAGGCACTGGATGTGCTGGCCGACGAGATGTTCGAGGGCGCGTTGCGCGAGGCGAATGTGCGCTGGTATGCGTCGGAGGAGCAGGAAACGGTGCTGACGCTGGACCCTGCGGGGAAGTATGCGCTGGCGATTGACCCGCTGGACGGGTCATCCAACATCGACGTGAACGTGTCGATCGGGACGATCTTTTCGGTGTTCGACGCCAAGGATGAGGCCGAGGCCAGTTTCCTGCGCCCGGCGCGCGAGCAACTGACGGGGGGATACATCCTTTATGGTCCCTCCTGCTGTCTGGTGGTGACCTTCGGGTCGGGCACGCAGCAATATGTGCTGGACCCCGACACCAAGCAATTCGTTCTGGTCGAGAAGGCGATGAGCGTGCCTGCGACCTCGAAGGAATTTGCGATCAACGCCTCGAACTATCGCCACTGGTCCAAGCCGGTGCGCACCTATATCGACGAGTGTCTGGCGGGCAAAGAAGGGCCGCGCGGCAAGGATTTCAACATGCGCTGGGTCGGGTCACTGGTTGCGGAAACGCACCGCATTCTGACCCGTGGCGGGATTTTCCTGTACCCGCGCGATGGGCGACCCGGTTACGAGAATGGCCGCCTGCGGATGATCTATGAATGCGCGCCGATTGCGTTTGTGATCGAGCAGGCGCAGGGCGGGGCCACCGATGGCGAAACCCCGATCCTTGATCTGGCGGCTGACACGCTGCATGGACGCACGCCGCTGATTTTCGGCAGCGCCGAAAAGGTGGCCGCCGTGGCCGCGCATCACGAATTGTCAGAATAAGCCCGGCGGGGTTTTCGCCCGCGCGCGGGTGTTCTATAGGACGGGCGTGGTTGCTGCCGCGCCCGTTCCCTTTTTCGGAGAGTTGATGATGTCCTTTGACCGTTCGCTGAAGATCGCGCCCTCGATCCTGTCCGCAGATTTTGCCAATTTCGGCGCTGAAATTCAGGCGATCGAAGCGCAGGGTTGCGACTGGGTGCATGTGGATGTGATGGACGGGCATTTCGTGCCCAACCTGACCTTTGGCCCGCCGCTGTGCGCCGCGATCCGCCCGCATATCAAGACAGTGATGGATGTGCATCTGATGATCTCGCCGGTGGATCAGTATATCGACGCCTTCGCGCAGGCCGGAGCCGATGTGATCACCGCCCATGTCGAGGCGACGCCGCATATTCACCGCACAATGCAGGCGATCCGCGGCGCCGGGGCCAAGGCCGGGCTGGCGCTGAACCCCGGCACCCCTGCCGAGGCCTGCGACTATCTGCTGGATATGGTCGATCTGATCTGCGTGATGACGGTGAACCCCGGTTTTGGCGGGCAGAAGTTCATCCATTCGCAGGTCGAGAAGGTCGGCAAGCTGCGCGCCATGATCGGCGACCGTCCGATCCATATCGAGATTGATGGCGGTGTGACGCCGGAAACCGCGCCCTTGGTGGCCGCAGCCGGGGCCGATGTTCTGGTGGCCGGGTCGGCGGTATTCAAAGGCGGATCGGTCAGCAACCCGGCGCCATATGGCGAAAACATGCGGGCCATTCGCGCCGCCGTGGGCTGAGGCCCCAAGCGCGGCCGTCTTGGATATGAACGGTTCGGTCGGCTGGCGACGCGGTGTGCCGCCAGCGCCCTATTGCCCGAACCCGGACAGGCGCGACAGCAAAACGGCCACATTCTTGACCTTGAACTTGCGCAGAAGGCGGGCGCGCACGTCTTCGATGGTGCGCGGTGACAGGCCCAGCACCTGACCGATTTCCTTGCTGGTGCGCCCACGGGACAGCCACATCAGCACCTCGCGTTCGCGCGGGGTCAGCGTGGGGCCGGTGGGGGTTGTTTCGATCAACGCAAAGCTGAGCACGATACGGGCCAGCGGATCATCGGGGCTGAGCGTGCGGGCGCGGAAACGGCACCAGAAGGTGGTGCCATCGGCGCGGCGCATGATGCGTTCATCCGTATAGGGATGCGAGCGGCGCAGCGGTTCGAGGCCGATGTCGCGCACCTGATGGAACTCCTGATCCGTGCCGTACAGCAGGCGAAAGCTTTGCCCGATCAGGGTGGATTTGGGATAGCCGAACATCTGCGCGAAGGTATCGTTGCACGATTGGATCACGCGGTGTTCGGTCAGGGCGATGCCCATCGGCGCGTTGTCAAAAGCAAGCTGATCAAGGTTCGTCATCTGTCACCGTGTTCATACGGTCTTGGCACCGTAGCGCAACACAAGCATAGTTCCATACAAGATTGCAACCCGCCGGAGCCTGACCATGTCTGTGACAGACCGCCTTTGCGACGAGATCGATGCCCGCCGTGATGACCTGATCGCGCTGACGCAGGACCTGATCCGTATTCCCACGCTCAACCCACCCGGTGAAAACTACCGCGACATCTGCGTGTTTCTGGAAAAGCGGCTGAGGGCTTCGGGGTTTGAGGTCGAGTTGGTGCGCGCCATCGGCAGCCCCGGTGACTGCGAGAAATACCCACGTTGGAACATGGTGGCGCGGCGCGAAGGCAGTGTTGCAGGCGAGTGTGTGCACTTCAACAGCCATATCGATGTGGTCGATGTCGGGCTTGGCTGGACCGTCGATCCATTCGGTGGCGTATTGAAAGACGGCAAGATTTACGGGCGCGGCGCGTGCGACATGAAGGGCGGGCTGGCGGCCAGCATCGTGGCGGCAGAAGCGTTTCTGGCGGTCTGCCCCGATTTTGCCGGCGCGATCGAGATCAGCGGCACTGCGGACGAAGAATCGGGCGGTTTCGGCGGCGTGGCCTATTTGGCGGAAAAGGGCTATTTCACGCCCGAACGTGTGCAGCATGTGATTATCCCCGAGCCACTGAACAAGGACCGGATCTGCCTTGGCCATCGCGGCGTGTGGTGGGCTGAGATCGAGACATTCGGCGAGATCGCCCACGGATCAATGCCGTTCCTTGGCGATTGCGCGGTGCGGCACATGGGGGCGGTCGTGTCCGAGATGGAGGACAGCCTGTTCCCGGCGCTGGCGCTGAAGCGCACCGATATGCCGGTGGTGCCCGAGGGGGCCAAGCAATCGACGCTGAATATCAATTCGATCCACGGTGGTCAGGCCGAGGGGGACGCGGATTTCACCGGACTGCCCAGCCCCTGCGTGCCAGATAGTTGCCGGATGATCATCGATCGGCGGTTCCTGATCGAAGAAAATATCGACGACGTGCAGGAAGAGGTCATGGCCCTGTTGCGCACGGTCGAAGGGCGGCGCGAGACGTTCCGGTATAACGTGCAAGAGCTGCACCGGGTGCTGCCGACGATGACCGAAAAAAGCGCGCCGGTGGTGCAGGTTGTGGCGCGGGCGATCGAAGCCACCATGGGAAAAGAGGCGCAATATGTCGTCAGCCCGGGCACATATGATCAGAAGCACATCGACAGAATTGGCAAACTGAAGAATTGTATCGCCTATGGGCCGGGTATTCTGGATCTGGCGCATAAACCGGACGAATATGTCGGCGTGGATGATATGCTTGATTCCGCGAAAGTAATGGGCCGCTCGTTGATCGAGCTTCTGGCGAAGCCGGGTGACGCGGCCTGATAACAGGGAGTAAGGCGATGAAACTTCTCAATATCCGCACCGGGCTGATCAGCGTTCTGGCGCTGGCGGCAAGCGTTGGCATGGCGCAGGCCAAAAGCGATATCGTGGTGGCGATGCAGCTTGAGCCGCCGCATCTGGACCCGACGAGTGCCGCCGCCGGTGCGATTGACTCGGTGCTGTATTCGAACGTGTTCGAGGGGCTGACGCGGTTCGGCGCTGATGGCGCGGTCAACCCCGGACTGGCGGAAAGCTGGGAGATTTCCAGCGATGGCTTGGCCTATACCTTCAAGCTGCATGGCGGTGTGCTGTTCCATGACGGCAGCACGATGGACGCCGAGGATGTGAAATTTTCGTTGGATCGCGCACGGGCCGAAGACAGCGTGAACGCGCAAAAGGCGCTTTTTGCCGGGATTGAGAGCGTCGAGGTCGTGGACCCGTTGACCGTCAAGGTCACGCTGAGCGCGCCGAACGGCAGCCTTCTGTTCAATCTGGCCTGGGGCGATGCAGTGATCGTTGCACCCGAGAGCATCGAGAATATCAAAACCAACCCTGTGGGCACCGGCGCGTTCAAGTTCGCCAACTGGGTGCAGGGCGACAAGATCGACCTGGTGAAGAACGATGCCTATTGGGGCACGCCTGCCAAGCTGGACAAGGTGGCGTTCAAGTTCATCAGCGACCCGACAGCGGCGTTCGCGGCCGTGATGGCCGAGGATGTGAATGCCTTTGTCGGCTTCCCCGCCCCCGAGAACCTGCCGCAGTTCGAGGCCGATCCGCGGTTTCAGGTCTTGGTCGGTTCGACCGAGGGTGAGACAATCCTGAGCACCAACAACAAGATGCCACCGTTTGACAATGTGAAGGTGCGCGAGGCGCTGGCGCATGCGATTGACCGGCAGGCGATCATCGACGGGGCAATGTTTGGCTACGGCACCCCCATCGGCACGCATTTTGCACCGCACAACCCCGACTACGTCGATCTGACCGGGATGAGCGCCTATGATCCGGAGCTGTCGAAGAAGCTGCTGGCCGAGGCCGGGTTCCCCGACGGGTTCAAGACCACGCTGAAGCTGCCGCCGCCGTCCTATGCGCGCCGGGGTGGTGAAATCATCGCGGCACAGCTGCGCGCGGTGGGGATCGACGCCGAGATCAGCAATCTGGAATGGGCGCAGTGGTTGGAGCAGGTGTTCAAGGGCAAGGATTTCGGCCTGAGCATCGTCAGCCATACCGAACCGATGGATGTCGGCATCTATGCGCGGCCGGATTACTATTTTCAGTATGACAACAAATCGTTCCAGCTGCTGATGGAAGAGCTGAATGCCACCACCGATCCGGCGGCGCGTTCGGCCTTGTTGAAGCTGGGGCAGAAGATCATCAGCGCCGATTACGTCAACGGCTATCTGTTCGAGCTGGCCTTCCCCACCGTGGCAAGTGCCAAGGTGATGGGCTTGTGGAAAGATGCCCCGACGCAGGCGACCGACATGACGGCGGTATACTGGGCCGAATAATCTGGTGTGAAAAAATGGGCGTTCGCGTTGGGTGACAGCGCGGACGCCTCCGGCGGGAGTATTTCCGTCAGAAAGAAACAAGGGGGCGCGGTGCCTTCGCAAGTGAGCCGAGGGGCGAATGCTGCGCTATTTCCTGAAACGATTGCTGTCTTTGGCGCTGAGCCTGGTGGTGGCCTCGATCGTGATTTTCCTGGCGCTGGAGGTCGTGCCGGGGGATCCGGCGGCCTATATGCTGGGGATCAACGCGCAGGAGGACACGCTGGCGGCGCTGCGCGAGCAGTTGGGCCTGAACGGGTCATTGATTGAACGCTATGCCGGATGGGCAGGCGGGATGCTGCACGGCGATTTTGGCATTTCATACACATATCGCACCCCGGTGGCCGAGATGATTGGCGAACGGTTGTGGATCTCTCTGCCGCTGGCGCTGTTTGCGCTGTGCCTGAGCACGGTGATTGCGTTTCCGGCGGGGATCTGGGCCGCATCGAAGCGAGGATCCGTTGTGGATGTGGTGGTGATGGGGGTGACGCAGCTGGGCGTTGCGATCCCGAATTTCTGGTTCGCGATGCTGATGGTTCTGGTGTTCGCGATTAACCTGCGTTGGTTTTCCGCCGGGGGATTTGTCGGATGGGACGCGGGGTTCTTGCTGGCGATGAAGTCGCTAACCCTGCCCGCCGTGGCGCTGGCCTTGCCGCAGGCGAGCATTCTGGCGCGGGTGATGCGGTCAAGCCTGTTGGATACGCTGAGTGAGGATTTCATTCGCACGGCGCGGGCCAAGGGGTTGAGCAAGCGGCAGGCGTTGTGGCGGCATGCGCTGCGCAACGCATTGATCCCGGTGCTGACGATCATCGGGTTGCAGTTTTCGTTCCTGCTGGCCGGGGCGATCATCATCGAGAATGTGTTTTTCCTGCCGGGGCTGGGGCGGCTGGTGTTCCAGTCGATTTCAGCGCGCGATCTGATCGTGGTGGAGTCGGTGGTGATGCTGTTGGTCTTTGCGGTGATCGTGGTGAATTTCGCGGTGGACATGGCCTATGCCATTGTTGATCCGCGGTTGCGGGGGCGGCGCTGATGGGGAACCGAAACCTGATCCTTGGGGCGGTATTGACGGCGATTTTTACCGGGGCGGCGCTGATCAGTATGATCTGGGTGCCCTATGACATCACGGTTCTGGACATCCCCAACAAGATCAAGGGGCCGAGCGGGGCGCATCTTCTGGGAACCGACCACTTTGGCCGCGATATCCTGAGCATGATCATGGCGGGGGCGCGGACCTCGATCGCGGTGGCGTTGGTGGCGGTTGGCATCGGCATGGGGCTTGGTGTGCCGCTGGGGCTGACGGCGGCGGCGCACAAGGGCAGCCTGCTGGACGAGCTGATCATGCGCGGCAATGACCTGATCTTTGCCTTCCCCAGCCTGCTGATTGCGATCATGATCACGGCGGTGTTCGGGGCGTCGGCGCTGAACGCGATCATCGCCATCGGGATTTTCAACGTTCCGGTGTTTGCGCGGCTGACGCGCAGCGGGGCGCTGAGCCTGTGGACGCGCGATTATGTGCTGGCCGCGCGGGTGGCAGGCAAGGGCGCTGCCCGGATTTCATTCGAGCATATTCTGCCAAACGTGACCAATCTGCTGATCGTGCAGGGGACCATTCAGTTTTCTCTGGGGATTTTGGCCGAGGCCGGGCTGAGTTACGTTGGGCTGGGGGCGCAGCCGCCCACGGCCAGCTGGGGCCGGATGTTGGCGGACAGCCAGACGATGATTTCGTTTGCGCCGCATATGGCGCTGTTTCCGGGCTTCGCGATCCTGCTGACGGTGTTGGGGTTGAACCTGATGGGTGACGGGCTGCGCGACATGTTTGACCCGCGATTGCGGAGGGTGCGCGGATGAGCCTGTTGGTGATCGAGGGGCTGGATCTGGAAATCCACGGGGCGCCAATTTTGAAGGGCGTTTCGTTGTCGGTTTCGGCGGGGCAGATCGTGGGCGTAATCGGCGAAAGCGGATCGGGCAAGTCGATGACCGCCTTTGCGGTGATGCAGCTGTTGCCGGATGGGGCCGAATGTGCCGGGCGGATTGATCTGGGTGGGCATGAGGTTTTGACCCTGAGCGAGGCGCATCTGCGCGAGATGCGCGGGCGCGAGGTGGGGATGGTATTTCAGGAGCCGATGACGGCGCTGAACCCGATCCGCACAATCGGCGATCAGGTGGCCGAAACGATCCTGATACACGAGCGGGTCAGCCGGGCCGAGGCGATGACGCGGGCCGCGGAGGCGCTGCGCCGGGCCGAGCTGCCGAATGATCGGTTTCCGCTGACGCGGTATCCGCATGAATTAAGCGGCGGGCAGCGGCAGCGGGTGGTGATCGCAATGGCGATTGCGCTGCGGCCCAAGCTGTTGATCGCGGACGAGCCGACGACGGCGCTGGACGTGACGACGCAGGCGCAGATTTTGCAGCTGCTGAAGCGGTTGGTGCAAGAGGATGGCATGGGATTGCTGCTGATCAGCCATGATTTGGCGGTGGTGGCGGATATGGCCGACGAGATCGTGATCATGCGGCGCGGCGAGGTGGTCGAGCGCGGCGCGGCAAAGACGCTGTTCCGCGAGATGCAGCATCCTTATTCCAAGGCGCTTCTTGCGGCCTCGACCCATGTGCCTGACCGTGTGGCCGAGCCGCAGGAGGCGCCGCTGTTGCAGGTGCGCGAGGTGGTGCGGGACTATACCATTCACGCCAGCGGGTGGTGGGGCAAGACCCATACGTTCCGCGCGGTGAAGGGCGTGAGTTTCGACATCAAGCGCGGCGAGAGCCTTGGGTTGGTGGGCGAAAGCGGCTGTGGGAAATCCACGCTGACGCGGGCCATTCTGGGGCTGGAAGAGGTGCAGAGCGGCGAAATAGCGCTGGACGGAAAACCGGTCTTTACCGGGCACCACGCCAACCGCGACATACGCAGGCGTATGCAGGTGGTGTTTCAGGACCCCTACAGCAGCTTCAACCCGCGCTGGAAGGTCGGTCGGCTGATCTGCGAACCGTTTCATTTGTTGGACAATCCCCCGAAGGGCGCGCAGCGCGCTGATGCGATTGCCGAGGCGTTGGAAAGTGTCGGGCTTAGGTCGGACGATCAGCACAAATACATCCACGAGTTCAGCGGCGGCCAGCGGCAGCGGATCGCGATTGCGCGGGCGTTGATCATCAAGCCCGAGCTGATCATCCTCGACGAGGCGGTGTCGGCGCTGGATGTCTCGGTTCGGGCGCAGGTGCTGGATCTGCTGGCGGATCTGAGCGACCGGTTCGGGCTGAGCTATCTGTTCATCAGCCATGACCTGAGCGTTGTTCGTTCGATCACCGACCGGGTGTTGGTGATGAAGGCCGGCGAGATCGTCGAGCAGGGGCCGACAGAGGCAGTGTTTAGCACGCCGCAGCATGAATACACCAAGGAATTGATTGCCGCGGCGCCTGTGTTGCCCGCGGATGCGGCCTGAGGGAGGGGAGCATGAGCAAGGAATTGAACCTGTGGTTTGATCCATCGAAATGTCTGATCGGCGGCGAATGGGTGGCCCCGGTGGGCGGGCAGACGCTGCCGTTGGAAAACCCGTCGACCGGCGCGGTAATCGGCCAGATCGCCCGCGGCGGCGCGGCGGATATTGATGCGGCGGTGGCGGCGGCAGAGGCGGCACGGCAAGGCCCTTGGGGCCGGATGCCTGCGGCCGAGCGCGGACGGGTGTTGTTCCGGCTGGCAGCGCTGGTGTTGGAGCGGGTCGACGATCTGGCGCGGATCGAGGCGATGGACGTGGGCAAGCCGCTGAAACAGGCGCGGGCCGATGCGGTGGCGCTGGCGCGGTATCTGGAGTTTTACGGCGGAGCGGCGGACAAACTGCACGGCGCGACGATCCCGTATCTGGAAGGCTATACCGTTTATACCCTACGCGAACCGCACGGTGTGACCGGGCATATCGTACCGTGGAATTACCCGATGCAGATCATCGGGCGCAGCGTTGGTGCGGCTTTGGCGACGGGCAATGCCTGCGTGCTGAAACCGGCCGAGGATGCCTGTCTGACAGCACTGGCCTTTGCGGATATGGCGCGGGCGGCGGGATTGCCGGACGGCGCGCTGAACGTCGTGCCGGGGCTGGGCAGCGAGGCCGGAGCGGCGCTGACCGCGCATCCCGGCGTGCATCACATCAGCTTTACCGGGTCGGTGGGCACCGGCATTCAGGTGCAGATGGCAGCGGCGCAGAATGTGGTGCCGGTGACGTTGGAGCTGGGCGGGAAAAGCCCGCAACTGGTGTTCGACGATGCCGATCTGGACCGGGCGCTGCCATTTCTGGTGAATGCCGGTGTGCAGAACGCCGGGCAGACCTGTTCGGCCTCAAGCCGCATTCTGGTGCAGCGCGGGATTTACGATCAGGTCGTCGAGAAGATGGCTGAACGCTATGGTGCGCTCAGGGTGGGCCCCGCGATGGACGATCTGGATGTTGGCCCGCTGATCTCGGGCAAGCAGAAGGCGATTGTCAGCGGATTTCTGGCGCAGGGCGCTGATCTTGAGACGGTCGGCCAAGGCGTATTGCAGGGTGCGCCTGAAGGCGGGAACTATGTCTGCCCCACGCTGTTTGCGGGGGTAAGTGCCGCGCACACGCTGGCGCGCGACGAGGTTTTCGGCCCGGTGCAGGTGGTGATCCCATTCGACGATGAGGCCGAGGCGGTGGTGATCGCCAATGGCACCGATTACGGGCTGGTCGCCAGCGTTTGGACCAGCGATGGCGGCCGACAGATGCGGCTGGCCAAGGCGATCCGGTCGGGTCAGGTGTTCCTGAACAACTATGGCGCGGGGGGCGGGGTTGAACTGCCGTTTGGCGGCATGGGGAAATCCGGGCATGGCCGCGAAAAAGGGTTCGAGGCGCTGTATGGTTTTACCACGCTGAAGACCGTCGCCGCCTGGCATGGGTGAACACATGACCGACGCGCATTTGCGACTCCTTGCGCAGGATGTTCGCGCGTTTCTGGAGCCACAGTGGCGCATGTGGCACCTGCACGCAGGCACGCCCGATCTGGTGACAGAAAGTCAGGGGACCTGTGGCCGGTCCAGCTTGTTCTTGCGCGATGTGCTGCGCAACGAAGGCTATGCGGCCGAGTTCGCAGCAGGTTGCCCGACCGAGGGCAACAAGGGATTTCGCAGCCCTTGGGGCTGGAAAGGCCATGCCTGGGTGGAAAGCTGCGGTCTGATCCTGGATGTGACCGCCGATCAGTTTGGCGCGCAGCCCGTTTTGGTGACGGGGCAGGACGATCCCCGCTATGGCCGCGGCCGTGACACTGCCGCACCGCAGTTTATCGCTGTGCGGCAGGCAGCGGTGAAGGAATTGATGTCGCTTTGGACGACACGGAACCAAATAGGGAGAACAGGATGAGATTGCAGGGCAAAACAGCGATTGTGACCGGCGGGGCTTCGGGCTTTGGCGCGGGGATCGTGCGGAAATTCGCAGCTGAAGGCGCACGGGTGATGGTGGCGGATCTGAATATCGAACTGGCCCGGACGGTGGCCGATGAAGTGGGCGGGATCGCGGTGCAGGTTGACGTGTCCCAGAACGCCAGCGTGCAGGCGATGGCCGCAGCCGCGCTGGAGCAGATGGGCGGTGTGGATATTCTGGTCAACAATGCCGGGATCACCCATTTGCCCAAGCTGATGGAAGAGGTCGACGAGGACGAGTTTGACCGGGTTCTGGCGGTGAATGCCAAGTCGATTTATCTGATGGCGCGCCATCTGGTGCCCGCGATGAAAGCCGCAGGCACGGGCAGCATTCTGAACGTCGCCTCGACCGCAGGGCTGAGCCCACGGCCCAAGCTGAACTGGTACAACGCCTCGAAAGGGTGGGTGATCACCGCGACCAAGGCGATGGCGGTCGAACTGGCGCCGTTTGGCGTGCGGGTCAACGCGCTGTGCCCGGTGGCGGGGGAAACGCCGCTGCTGGCCAGCTTCATGGGCGAGGACACGCCCGAGATGCGCGCCAAGTTCCTGTCCACCATCCCGCTGGGCCGGTTTTCCACGCCCGAGGACATGGGAAACTCCGCGTGTTTCCTGTGCTCGGACGAGGCCAGCATGATCACCGGCGTGGCGATGGAAGTGGACGGCGGGCGCTGTATCTGAGTCAGATATATACGCTTACGTATGGTTGATTTTCTCCGGGCTGGATACGCGTTACTACTGATTGACAGTGAAACAGCCCGGACCCTAGCATGGCCGCACCAAGACGAGTGCAAAGTCAGTGATCAGGGAGGATCATCGTGAAACGTTCCATTATTTTGGGTCTGGCGTCAGGGTTGGCGCTGGCCAGCGGCGCAATGGCCGATATCAAAATCGCCCATATCTATGGCAAGACCGGCCCCTATGAGGCCTATGCCAAGCAAAGCCACGACGGGCTGATGCTGGGGCTGGAATACGCCACCGGCGGCACCATGGAGATCGACGGCGAAAAGATCGTTGTGATCGAAAAGGATACCCAGCTGAAGCCGGAAAACGGCAAGGCGCTGCTGGCCGAAGCATACGGTGACGACGAGGTTGATCTGGCGGTTGGGCCGGTCAGTTCGGGCGTGGCGCTGGCGATGCTGCCCGTCGCCGAGGAATATGAAAAGATCCTGATCGTCGAGCCCGCCGTGGCCGACAGCATCACTGGGTCCGAATGGAACCGCTATATTTTCCGCACCGGGCGCAACAGCTCTCAGGATGCGGTGGCAAACGCCATTGCGCTGGGCGGCAAGGACGTGAAAATCGCCACGCTGGCACAGGATTATGCCTTTGGCCGCGACGGGATCTCTGCCTTCAAAGAGGCACTGGAGGGCACGGGCACGACGATCGTGACCGAGGAATACGTGCCCACGGACACGACCGATTTCACCGCCGCAGCCGAGCGTATTTTCAATGCGATGAAAGACATTGAAGGCGACAAGAAGCTGTTCGTGATCTGGGCCGGTGGCGGCAACCCGATGAGCAAGATCCAGGCAATGGACCCCAGCCGTTTCGGCATCGAGATCGCCACGGGCGGCAACATTCTGGCGGCGCTGGCGGCGTATAAGGAATTCCCCGGCATGGAGGGGGCGACCTATTACTACTACGAAAGCCCGAAGAACGAGATCAACGACTGGCTGGTGAAAGAGCATATGGCGCGCTTCGGCACCCCGCCGGATTTCTTCACCGCAGGCGGCATGGCGGCGGGTCTGGCCGCGGCTGCGGCGATCAAGAAGGCCGGTGGCACCGACACCGAAGACCTGATCACCGCGATGGAAGGCATGGAGTGGGACACGCCCAAGGGCAAGATGGTGTTCCGCGCCGAGGACCATCAGGCGCTGCAAAGCATGTATCACTTCAAGATCCGCGTTGATGACGGTGTGGCCTGGGCCATCCCCGAGCTGGTGCGCGAGCTGACGATCGACGATCTGCCGATCCCGATCCGCAACGGCAAGTGATCTGACAGGAACCCGCCGGGGCCGCGCATCTGCGCCCCGGCGGGTTTCCCCTTTTTGAAAACCCCGAGGATACCGAGATGAGCAGAGTTCTGCTGCAAACCCACGATCTGACCGTGCGGTTTGGCGGCCACGTGGCCGTGGATCATGTCAGTTGCAGTTTCCGCGCCGGCGAATTGACGGCCATCGTCGGGCCGAACGGGGCGGGCAAGACGACCTATTTCAACCTGATTTCCGGTCAGATCCCTGCCAGTGAAGGCAAGGTCGAGCTGAACGGGCGCGACATCACGCGCATGTCGGTCTCGCAGCGCTGCGAGCGTGGGATCGGGCGCGCATTCCAGTTGACCAATCTGTTCCCGAACCTGAGCGTGCTGGAAAATGTACGGCTGGTTATTCAGGCGAAGGCAAAGATGGGGTTCAACCTGTTTTCGATGGCCGAAAGCCACAGCGAGGTCACAGACCGCGCGATTTCCGTGCTGGAAAAGGTCAGGCTGTATGATCTGCGCGAGCAAAAAGTATCCGAGCTGAGCCACGGCAATCAGCGCAAGCTGGAGGTGGCGATGCTGATCGCGCTCGATCCTTTGGTGTATATGTTTGACGAGCCGACGGCGGGCATGAGCGTGGATGAAGCGCCTGTGGTGCTGGATCTGATTGCCGAACTGAAAGCCGAGAAGGATCGCACGATCCTGCTGGTGGAACACAAGATGGATGTGATCCGTACCCTCGCGGACCGGATCATCGTTCTGCACAACGGCGCGCTGGCGGCGGACGGCGATCCGGCCGAGGTCATGGCCAGCGACGTGGTGCAGGAAGCCTATATGGGCAAGGAGCTGGAAGATGTCTGACCCGATGCTGCGGCTGGAAGGCGTGTATACTGACATCGCCCAGTATCACATTCTGCAAGGTGTGGATCTGGATGTGCCGCGCGGCGGTGTGACCATGCTGCTGGGGCGCAACGGGGTGGGCAAGACCACAACGCTGCGCACGATCATGGGCCATTGGCGCGCCCGCGCTGGCAAGGTGATGCTGGATGGACAGGATATCACCGCCCTGCCGGTGCCCGCGATCGCCCGAACGGGCGTTGGGTTCGTGCCTGAGAACATGGGCATTTTCTCTGATCTGACGGTCGAGGAAAACATGGTGCTGGCCGCTGTATCCGGCCCGATTGATCAAGCCCGTCTGGATTGGATTTTCGAAGCCTTCCCGCCGCTGAAGACCTTTTGGAAGAACCACGCGGGCAACCTGAGTGGCGGGCAGAAACAGATGCTCAGCATCGCCCGTGCGATGGTGGAAGAACGGCGGCTGTATCTGATCGACGAGCCGACAAAGGGGCTGGCGCCGGCGATCATCTCGACCATGGCGCGGGCGCTGCGCGACCTGAAGGCGCAGGGGGCCAGCATTCTGCTGGTCGAGCAAAATTTCAGCGTTGCCAAGGCGTTGGGCGACACCTGCGCGGTGATGGATGACGGCCGGGTGATCTGGTCCGGCGCGATGGCCGAACTGGCTGGTGATGCCGCGCTGCAAGAGCGGCTGATGGGATTAAGTATGGAGGCGCATCAATGAGTGCTGCACCGAAACATGTGCCGACAATGGCGCAGGCGGGTCTGCTGGACAGGCTGGCCCCGTGGATGCCGGTGCTGCTGGTGCCGATCATCATGCTGGTTGGTCTGGCGGCGATCCCGTCGACGTCCAGCTGGCTGACGCTGACGGTCAGCGGGCTGGCGATGGGGATGATGATCTTTATCATGGCCAGCGGCATGACATTGGTGTTCGGCCTGATGGATGTGATCAATTTCGGCCACGGGGTGTTCATCTCGGTCGGGGCATTTGTCGGGGTCAGCGTGTTGTTGGCGCTGGGGCAGATGACGGCGGCGCCGTCGTTGGTGCTGAACCTGTTGGCGATGTTGCTGGCAGTCATCGCGGCGACGATTGCGACCGGCGCGCTGGGGTGGGCCTTTGAGCGGGTGATTGTCAAACCCGTCTATGGCGCGCATCTGAAGCAGATCCTGGTGACCATGGGCGGCTTGATCGTTGTTGAACAGCTGATCGTGGTGCTGTGGGGCCCCGAGGAGATTTACATCACCCGACCCGAGGCGCTGAAAGGCGCCGTGACCTTTGCCGGGGCCGCGCTGGAAAAATACCGGCTGGTGGCCGTGGGCATGGGTTTGGCGCTGTTTCTGGCGATGCGGTATGTGCTGCGCAGCACCAAGATCGGGCTGATCGTGCGCGCAGGCGTGGAAAACGGCGAGATGGTCGAGGCGCTGGGATACCGGCTGCGGCTGGTGTTTGTCGGCGTGTTCGTCGCCGGGTCGGCGCTGGCCGGTCTGGGCGGGGTGATGTGGGGCCTGTACCAAGAGGTGATCACCGCCCACATGGGCCAGCAGATGATGATCATGATTTTCATCGTCGTGATCATTGGCGGCTTGGGCAGCGTCGAGGGCTGTTTCATCGGCGCGCTGATGGTGGGGCTGTTGCAGAACTATATCGCCTTTCTTGAACCCAAGGCGGCGTTGATTTCAAACATCGGCCTGATGGTGGCGATCCTGATGTGGCGCCCGCAGGGGATGATCCCGGTAGTGAAGGCGAAATGAGATGCTTGTGAAACTTCTTTCCGGCGACCTGCCGCGCAGCAAACTTCTGA
Source organism: Thalassovita taeanensis (assembly GCF_900110775.1). GTDB lineage: Bacteria > Pseudomonadota > Alphaproteobacteria > Rhodobacterales > Rhodobacteraceae > Litorimicrobium > Litorimicrobium taeanense. The sequence continues at coordinate 411,016 of NZ_FOEP01000002.1, forward strand.
CCGCCATTCTGGTGGCGATCCTGATCTGTCTGGCCTTCGCGCCCTTCCTGTTTCCGGGCATCCGGTCGGTCGATACGGCGGCGCGGATCTGTATCTTTATCCTGCTGGTGGCCTCGTATGATCTTGTGCTGGGATACACCGGGATTGTCAGCTTTGCGCATACGATGTTTTTCGGCATCGGCGCCTATGGCGTGGCGCTGGCATGTTCGCATATGGAGCGCGGATTTGGCGCGCTGATTGTCGGCACCCTGAGCGGAGCCGTGGTCGCGGCGCTTGCGGCATTCCTGATCGGGCTGTTCAGTCTGCGGGTGCGGGCGATTTTCTTTGCGATGATCACACTGGCGGTGGCCAGTGCCGTGGCGGTTCTGGTGAGCCAGCTGTCGGGGCTGACAGGCGGCGAGGACGGGCTGAATTACAAGATCCCGCGCGAGCTGACCCCGGCGTTCAAATTCGGCGGAGAGCTTCTGGGTGTGAAGCTGAACGGCAAGTTGCTGAACTACTATGTCGTGTTCTTTGGCGCGCTGATGTTGTTTCTGTTGCTGTTGCGGATCGTCAATTCGCCCTTTGGCCGCGTGCTGCAAGCCATCCGCGAGAATGATTTCCGGGCCGAGGCGGTCGGATACCGCGTGATCGCCTATCGCACAGGCGCGGCGTGCATTTCTGCGGCAATCGCGGCGCTGGCCGGGTCGCTTTACGCGATCTGGCTGCGCTATGTCGGGCCGGACACCGTGCTGAGCTTTGAGATCATGGTGGATATTCTGCTGATGGTGGTGATCGGCGGCATGGGCACGATGTATGGCGCGGTCATCGGCGCGACGCTGTTTGTGGTGGCGCAAAACTATCTGCAAGAGCTGATGCAGGTGGCCTCGGGGGCGGTGGAGAGCGTGCCGCTGCTGCCTGACCTGCTGAGCCCGGATCGCTGGCTGATGTGGCTGGGGATCCTGTTCATCCTGAGCGTTTATTTCTTTCCGACCGGTATTGTCGGGCGTTTGCGGCAGGACGATTGAGCCCACACGGGCCGGTCAGAGGTTTGCCGCGCGGCGTAGTGAGTATTTGGGTCAGAAAGAAACAAGAAGGGCGCGGAACCGACAAGGGTTGCGCGCCCTTTGGTTTTGGGAAATGGCTGGGAGGCTTTGTGGGAGGAGCGATATGAAGGCCGGATTGGTATTTCTGTGCGCGGCCTATGTGCTGAGCCAGTTTTTTCGCGCGTTTCTTGCGGTTCTGACGCAGGCCTTGGAGCGCGATATCGCGGCGGGGCCGGAGGATTTGGCCTTTGCGTCGGGGCTGTGGTTCTTGACCTTTGCGGCGATGCAGATCCCGGTGGGTTGGGCGTTGGACCGGATCGGGCCGCGCCGGGTGGCGGCGGTGTTGCTGGCCATTGGCGGCGGGGGCGGCGCGTTGATGTTTGCGATGGCGCAGGGGCCGGGGCAAATCGGGTTGGCGATGGCGCTGATCGGTGTGGGCTGTGCGCCGGTGCTGATGGCATCCTATTACATATTTGCCAGAGAGTATCCGCCCGCGATGTTCGCCACGCTGGGCGCCGTGATGATCGGGGTTGGCACGCTTGGAAATCTGGCGGGGTCTGTGCCGCTGGCAATGGCGGTTGATCTGGTCGGGTGGCGCGCGACGCTGGGCGGTTTGGCGGGCGTGTCGGTTGCTTTGGCGGCGGGCGTGTGGCTGACGGTGCAGGACCCGCCGAAGCTGGAGGGGAATCTGAGCGGTTCGGTTCTGGAGCTGCTGCGCAGGCCCGAGTTATGGCTGATCTTCCCGTTGATGTTTGTCAGCTATGCGCCTGCCGCCGGGCTGAGGGGACTTTGGATCGGGCCGTATCTGTCGGATGTGTTCGGTGCCGATGCCGCTGCGATTGGGCGCGCGACACTGGTGATGGGGGTGGCGATGGTTGCGGGCACCCTGATCTATGGGCCGTTGGACCGGGTGTTTCGCACCCGCAAATGGGTGATCTTCACCGGCAATGTGATTGTTGCGCTGATCTGCTTTGCGCTTGTTCTGTGGCCCGACAATGGCGTGATTTCTGCCGTGGCCTTATGTGCGGCGGTCGGCTTTTTCGGGATGTGTTTCCCGCTGATCATGGCGCATGGGCGCAGCTTTATTCCGCCGCATCTGACCGGACGGGGGGTGACGCTGATGAACCTTTTCGGGATCGGCGGCGTGGGGCTGTTTCAGGTCGTCACCGGGCAGTTGCACACGGCGGTTGCGGCACAAGGCGGCGCGGTCGAGCGCCCCTATCAGGTGGTATTCGGGTTTTTCGCGGCCGTGTTGGTGGCGGGTTTGCTGCCCTATGTGTTTTGCCGCGATCGGCTGGACTGAACGGAATCCCCTTTCAACCGGGCTTGGCCTGCTGTAAGACCGCAGCGTCCTGAAAATAAGGAGTTGTCCGAAATGGGCTATAGGGTTGTCGTTGTCGGCGCCACGGGGAACGTGGGTCGTGAAATGCTGAACATTCTGGCCGAGCGCCACTTTCCGGCGGATGAAGTTGCCGTGCTGGCCAGCCGTAAATCGCTGGGCACGGAAGTCACGTTTGGCGACACCACCCTGAAGACCAAGGATCTGGACACCTTTGATTTCACCGGCTGGGATATGGCGCTGTTTGCCGTCGGCTCGGACGCGACCAAGATCTATGCGCCCAAGGCGGCGGCGGCTGGCTGTATCGTGATCGATAACAGCTCGCTTTATCGCTATGATCCCGACGTGCCCCTGATCGTGCCGGAAGTAAACGCCGAGGCGATCCACGGCTATGCCAAGAAGAACATCATCGCCAACCCCAACTGCTCGACCGCGCAGATGGTTGTTGCGCTCAAGCCGCTGCATGATCGGGCAACGATCAAGCGTGTGGTCGTCAGCACCTATCAGTCCGTTTCGGGTGCCGGCAAAGAAGGCATCGACGAGCTGTGGGACCAGACCAAAGGCATGTATGTGCCAGGTCAGGAGGTCGCGCCGAAGAAATTCACCAAGCAGATCGCATTCAACGTGATCCCGCATATCGATGTCTTCATGGACAGCGGCGATACCAAAGAAGAATGGAAGATGATCGCCGAGACCAAGAAGATCCTTGATCCCAAGGTCAAGGTAACCGCGACTTGCGTGCGGGTGCCGGTGTTCGTGGGCCATTCGGAATCGCTCAACATCGAGTTCGAAGACTTCCTTGATGAGGACGAGGCGCGCGATATCCTGCGCGAGGCCCCCGGCGTGATGGTGATCGACAAGCGCGAAAACGGTGGATACGTGACGCCGGTTGAATGCGTGGGCGATTACGCCACCTTCATCAGCCGTATCCGTCAGGACAGCACGGTTGAGAATGGCATCAACCTGTGGTGCGTCAGCGATAACCTTCGCAAGGGGGCCGCGCTGAATGCCGTGCAGATCGCCGAAGTTCTGGGCCGTGAGGTTCTGAAAAAGGGCTGATCGTGATGTCAGGTGCCAGTGCTTTTGGCCTGGTCCCTGACCGTCCCTGCCTGATCGGATCAATGACCAAGCATATCCAAACCGGAAGAATGGATATGCAACTGACACCGGTCTGATGCGTTAAAAACGACCGTAGCGCGGGCTCGCGCTGCGGGATGGCAAGACGGTGCAGCAAGGCGCAAAGATGGCGCAGTGGACCGGCGAAGAGCCGTTATTCAAACAGCTTCTTCAGCCCCTTCAGCGCCTCATCCTCCAGCTTTTTCTTCACGGCATCCTCGACCTTCTCGCCGTCTTCGACCTTTACGCCCAGCTCTTTCTCGATCTTCTCGGCCACCTTCGCCTTGACCTTCTCTTGCGCTGCCTCTTTCTCTTCCTTGAAGTTCAGATCGATTGCCTTCTCAAGATCGGCCGAGATCTTTGGGTTGCCCCACCCGCCACGAATGCGCACCGGAATAGCCAACCCTTTGCCATCCCGCGCGGTGATCGCCTTGGGCGTGAACAGATAGTCAATGTCCTGCGCCCCCAAGCCCACGCGCCCCTCGCCCGTGGCCGTTATCAACGGCAGGCTCAGCAGCAGATCCTTGTTGGTCAGGTTCCCGCCCGCCATGGTGAACGTCGCCCCCAGACTGTCAAACACCGTGGTCCCGCCACTGTTCACGCCCGAGCGCATCAAACTGTCCAGGTCGATCCCTTCAATGGTGCCGCGCCCCATCGACACCCCGCCCTTGCCCTCAAGACTGTGCATGATCGCATCGACCGAATTGCCCACAGCCAGAAATGTCAAATCGCCCTGCGCCTTGCCGGTAAACCGCCGCACGCCGATCAGATCGCCCAGCAAATCCTTCATCTCAACACCGCTGGCGGTCACGTTGCCGCCCACACTCAGCCCGCTGCGATTGTTGGCCACGACCTGCCCGGCGACAGTGCCCTGATACCCCGCAAGCTGGCGCAGGTTGACCACCGCGCGCGACCGATCCACCGTCGCCAGCACCTGCGCCGCACCAAAGCTCAGCCCGGCCACGCGCACGCCCTCGGCGCTCAGTGACACCTCACCGTCAAACGCGCCCAGTGCGCTTGCATCAATCTTGTCGCGCGACCATCCGCTGCCCGCCGCAGGGGGCGCCGTGCCGCCCGTGTCCGTCAGCCCCGACAGGTCCAGAACCCCGGCGGCCAACCGCGCGGTCACCACAGGTTTTGCCCCGCCCAGCGCCACATCCGCAGCACCACTCAGGCGGTTCTGATCCAGCACCACCGCCATATCCCGCAGGCTCAGCCCCAGCGCGCTGGTCAGCGTCAGATCCGCCGTCAGCCCCGCCTTGCGCCCAAACCCGGCAGGCAGATCGATCCCGCCCACACCCAGCGCTGCCAGAAATGCCGCCGTATCGGACAGCTCCGCACTCACCCGCCCCTGCGCCTGCGGCTGCGCCCCGATCCGGCCCTCAAACGTCGCCTTGCCGCCACGCGCCTCGGCCAGCACCGTCACCGTGCTCAGCGCGCCATCAATCAATGCGCCCAAGTCCCCCAGCTTGCCCGAAATGCTCAGCGGCGACGCGCCATAGCTCAGCTTGCCGGAAAACTCGGCCCCGCCGCGGTACTCCGGCCAGCGCAGATCGAAATCCACCGCGCTGACCTGCGTTTGCGCCCCGGTTTCGTGATCAACATAGCGCAGGCTGCCGTTCGAAATCAGCGCGCGATCCAGCGACAGCGCCAGCGCATTGCCCGCCCCCGCCGGTTGCCCCGAGGGCGCCACCCCAGCCACGCCCAGCTCCCAGTTGACGCGCCCATCCTTGGCCCGCTCCAGCAAAATCCGGGGGCGCACGGCCTCCAACCCGGTGATCTTCACCGCGCCGCGGATCAGCGACATCAGATCGACCCCAACCTTCAAACTGTCCGCCTCCAGCATCGGCCCCGCGCCGGACCACGCCGCGTTGGCAATCGTCAACGCCCCCGTGCTGACGCCCAGCACCGGATAATAACTGACCTGCGTCTCGCCTGATAAAACCACCTCGCGCCCGGTCTGCGCCCGGATCTGATCCACCGCCACCCGCGCAATCCGGTCCCCCGGCAACAGCAGCAGCGACACCGCCGCCACCCCGATCAACACCACCACAAACCCGATCAGCCGAAAAATCCACCGCATCACAAACCCTCACTCCGCTGTGCTTGCAATCACCCTAGGCCCGCTTGCTGCCACGCTCAACTCGCCTTCCCCGCCAAAGACGAAATCCGCCCAAAATTCCCCCGCCACACGCAAGGCGCCCCAACCATTCACATTTTCCAAATATCCCCGCCGGAGGCCCGACACCGCAAAACAGCAACACCCTTCCCACCGCGCCATGTCGTCGCTATATCCCGCCCATGTCCCAGAACCCGCCGAATCTTCGCCCCGACCTCGCCCCGCGTGCCCGCCTCACGGACACGCCCCGCCATGGCCAGCCCACCATCGGCATGGTCAGCCTCGGCTGCCCCAAAGCGCTGGTCGACAGCGAACGTATCCTCACGCGCCTGCGCGCCGAAGGGTATGGCATCTCGCCCGATTATTCCGGGGCCGATGCGGTGATCGTCAACACCTGCGGCTTCCTTGATTCCGCCAAGGCTGAATCCCTCGATGCCATCGGCGAAGCGCTGAAAGAAAACGGTCGCGTCATCGTCACCGGCTGTCTGGGCGCTGAGCCTGACTATATCCGCGAACACCACCCCAAGATCCTTGCGGTCACCGGCCCGCACCAATACGAACAGGTGCTTGATGCCGTCCACACCGCCGTTCCGCCTGATCCCGATCCCTTCATCGACCTGCTGCCCGCCTCGGGTGTCAAACTGACGCCGCGCCACTACAGCTACCTCAAGATTTCCGAGGGCTGTAACCACAAGTGCAAGTTCTGCATCATTCCTGACATGCGCGGCCGCCTTGCCTCGCGCCCTGCCCACGCGATCCTGCGCGAGGCTGAAAAGCTTGTTGAAAGCGGCGTCAAGGAACTGCTGGTGATCTCTCAGGACACCTCTGCTTACGGTCTCGACATCAAACACGCGACCGACCGGGGCCACCGCGCCCATATCACCGACCTTGCCCGTGATCTGGGCAGCCTCGGCGCTTGGGTGCGCCTGCACTATGTCTATCCCTACCCGCATGTGCGCGACCTGATCCCGCTGATGGCGGACCCGGCAAACGGCGTGCTGCCCTATCTCGACATTCCGTTCCAGCACGCGCACCCGGATGTGCTCAAACGTATGGCACGCCCCGCCGCCGCCGCCAAAACTCTGGACGAAATCGCCGCCTGGCGCGCCACCTGCCCTGACATCACCCTGCGTTCGACCTTCATCGTCGGCTATCCCGGCGAAACCGAGGCCGAGTTTCAGACCCTGCTGGACTGGCTGGACGAGGCCCAGTTGGACCGCGTCGGTTGCTTCCAATACGAAAACGTCGCTGGCGCGCGCTCGAACGCGCTGCCCGACCATGTGCCCGACGAGATCAAGCAAGACCGCTGGGACCGTTTCATGCAGAAATCACAGGCGATTTCCGAGGCCAAGCTGGCAGCGAAAGTCGGTCAGGTGATCGACGTGATCGTGGACGACATCGACGAGGACGGCATCGCCACCTGCCGCACCAAGGCCGACGCGCCAGAGATCGACGGGAACCTGTTCATTGACGAGGCAACCGAAGCGCTGTCCGTGGGCGATATCGTGCGGGTCGAAGTAGATGAGGCCGGCGATTACGACCTGTGGGGCAAGCGCGCCGATTGAACCAAACCTCGTCATGCCACCCAACGGTGGCATGACCGCATCTTAGTGCCGCGTGGGCGGCCATACCTTCGACCAGCGGCCTGCCGTTGGGCGGATGATGTTAGCGACTAAACACAAGCCAAAAACCCCTTCGGCCAATACTCATGGCGCATGGCCGGAAAACATGAGGGGACCCCATGCTGCTTACCCACGAACACAACGAACTGCGCCGCACCGTCACGCGCTGGGTCGAAGACGAGATCAACCCGCATATCGACGAATGGGAAGCCGCAGGCATTTTTCCGGCGCATGAGGTCTTCAAATCCTTGGGTGATCGCGGCCTGCTTGGGGTTCACAAGCCGGAAAAATTCGGCGGGATGGGCTTGGATTTCTCCTTCGCCGCAGTGATGGCCGAAGCGCTGGCCGCCATCAAGGCGGGCGGCGTTCCAATGGCGATCGGGGCTCAGACCGATATGTGCACCCCCGCCTTGGCTCAGCACGGCAGCGACGCGCTACGCGAAGAGTTTCTGCGCCCGGCAATCGCGGGCGAATATGTCGGCTGTATCGGCGTGTCCGAACCGGGGGGCGGCTCCGACGTGGCCGCGCTGAAGACAACGGCGCGCAAGGACGGCGATGATTACGTAATCAACGGCACCAAGCTGTGGATCACCAATGGCACGCAGGCCGATTTCTGCTGCCTTCTGGCCAATACCGGCGACGGGCCGATACATCAGAACAAATCGCTGATCATCGTTCCGATGAAAACCAAAGGCGTCGAGGTCACCAAGAAGATCACCAAGATCGGGATGAATTCCTCAGATACCGCTCAGATTTTCTTTGACGATGTGCGGGTGCCGCAGCGCAACCGGATCGGCGAAGAAAACAAGGGCTTCATCTATCAGATGCAGCAGTTCCAGTACGAGCGGCTTTGGTGCGCGTTGAACGCGGCTGCGGTTTTTCAGCGTGCCATTGATATCACCGTTGACTACACCAAAGAGCGCAAGGCCTTTGGCCGGTCGCTCAGCGACAACCAATGGATCGGCTTCAAGCTGGCGGAAATGCAGACCGAGGTCGAGGCCCTGAACGCGCTCAACTGGAAGGGTGTCGAGATGGTCGTGGCCGGACAGGATGCCACAAAAGTCGCGACCATGGCCAAGCTGATGGCGGGCAAACTGTCGCGGACATTGCCGGATGGCTGCCTGCAATTCTGGGGTGGCATGGGCTATTCCGACGAAAGCGAGATTTCCCGCCTTTACCGCGATGCGCGCCTGACCGCGATTGGCGGCGGCGCAGACGAGGTCATGCTGCAAATCCTGACGAAATACATGGGCATTTTCGGCAGCAATCACTAGCGCTGCGGGGGCAGCCCCCCGCGTTTTCAGCTCAATTTGGCGCCATAGCAAGTCCGCACAAGAATAAATGCGCCGCCCGCCATAGCGTTCAGTCAGCTGAACAAAGTCGTGGGGGAGAAAATGGCGCAGCACAATTTTAATCCGGGTATCGGCAGGCCGGAGCAGATCGCCAGAATCGCCGTTGGCGATCTGCTGCGAAGATCCGCCAGTCGCATGCCGGGCAATATCGCGGCCGTCGATGGCGAACGGTCGATCACCTACCGCGCGCTGGATCAGCAAGCGAACCGGCTGGCAAATCACCTGCTGTCGCAAGGGGCCAAACCCGGCGAGCGTACCTCGACGATCTGCGCGAACTCGATCGAATTGCTGGTGGCGATCTTCGCAATCCACCGTGCCGGGCTGATCTGGGTTCCGATCAACCTGATGCTGGACGATGAAGACGTACAGTTCACACTGGTCCACGCCGAGGTTTCGCGCGTCATCGTTGATCGGGCATTTGCCGATCACCCCAATCTTGGCCAGGTCGCCAAAAGCCTTGGCCTGCCCCTTGTCGAAACCGAAGCCGACTTTCCGGCCGCCCAAGACCAACCTGCGACCGAACCGGACGTTGATATCGACCGCGACGATGTTGCGGCGATTATCTATACCAGCGGCACAACATCGAAACCAAAGGGCGCGATGCACACCCACCAATCCATCGTCATGGCGATGATGAGCAATGCGGTCGAATGGAAGCTGGACCGGACCGATGGCGTCACGCTGCAACTGCCGCTGTTTCACTGCGGCGCGCATTGCCTGATGCTGTCGCATATCATGGTTGGGGCCAAAGTCGGGCTGATGCGCGGGTTCGATCCCGAATTGACGCTGAAGACGATCCACGACAACCAACTGACGATCTGTGTTGGCCTGCCGATGATGTACGCGGCGATGATCAACCACCCGTCGCGCGCAAAATATTCTGTCGAAAGCCTGCGGTTCTGCCTGCACACCATGGCGCCGATGGATGCGCCGCTGCTGAAGAAACTGATCGCCGACTTCTGCCCGACCTTCATGCAGACCTCTGGCCAGACTGAAATGTATCCGATCACCACCATCTCGCAGCCCGACCGGCAGCTTGCCCGCTTTGGCAACTACTGGGGCGAGGCGACCATCGTCAACGACATGGCCATCATGGGCGACGACGGCAGCCTCGTTGCGCGCAACCAAATCGGCGAATTGGTCCATCGTGGCCCGAACGTGATGCTTGGCTATTACAAGAACCCCAAGGCGACAGCGGCCGCGCGCGCCCATGGCTGGCACCATACCGGCGACTTGGGGATGATCACCGATGACAACGAATTCCTGTTCCTTGATCGCAACAAGGACATGATCAAGACCGGCGGCGAAAATGTCTCGTCCATTCAGATCGAAGAACAGCTTTTGGCCTGTCCGCAGGTGAAGGCCGCCATCGTGATCGGCATTCCCCACGCGCGCTGGGGCGAAGCGATTACCGGGTTCGTGGTTCTTGATGACGGCGCCGAACCGGATGAGCAGGCCATTCTCGCGCAGATCAGCGTGCATCTTGGTAAATTCCAGATGCCGAAAAAGCTGATCTTTGTGGACAGCGTTCCAACAACCGCCACCGGGAAGCTGCGCAAGATCGAGATGCGCCAGCAATACGCCGACCTTTATGCGGATGAATCCGCCTGAGCATGCGCACGGGTCGGGGCGTTCCCGATCCGCGCCATGCCCAACCGAAAGCCGAAGAATGACCCAGACACCCCTTGAAAACCAAACCCTGTTCATCACCGGCGCGTCGCGTGGCATCGGGCTTGAAATCGCAAAGCGCGCAGCGCGGGACGGTGCCAATATCGTCGTGGCCGCCAAGACGATGGAACCCCACCCCACGCTGCCCGGCACCATTTTCACCGCTGCCGACGAAATCGAGGCGCTTGGCGGCAAAGCCCTGCCGCTTCAGCTGGACGTGCGCGACGATAAAGCCGTCGAAAAAGCGGTGGCGCAGGCGGCGCAGCATTTTGGTGGCATTGATATTCTGGTCAACAACGCCAGCGCGATCAATCTGGCCAACACCGACGATGTGCAGATGAAACGGTTTGACCTGATGCATCAGGTCAACACGCGCGGCACCTATCTGATGTCCAAGACCGCCCTGCCCTATCTTCGCAAGTCTGCAAATGCGCATATCCTGATGCTGTCGCCGCCCCTGGATATGGATGCAAAATGGTTCGCGCCGCATATCGCCTATACGATGGCCAAGTTCGGCATGAGCATGTGCGTGCTGGGTCTGGCAGAAGAGGTGCGCGCCGATGGCATTGCGGTAAATGCGCTTTGGCCGCGCACCACGGTGGCAACCTCTGCCGTCCAGAATGTCATCGGTAGCGCGCTGATGAATTCCAGCAGAACGCCCGAAATCATGGCCGATGCGGCCTATGCCATATTCTGCCGCGATGCGTCGACCTTTACCGGCAATTTCGTGTTGGACGACGAAGTTCTGGCCGAAGCAGGCGTAAGCAATTTCGACACATACCGCGTGAACCCGTCCTGCCCGTTGCAGATCGACATGTTCGTGCAGAACAGCCGCCCCTTCCCCAAAGGATCGACGCTCGCCGCTGTGAAATAACCCCTCACGCCCCTTTGTGACACTCGAAAACCGCGCCGCACAAGCTGGCGCGGTTTTTCTTTTTGGGCGCGCGCCAACAAGCCGCGCACATTTCGTCAGGCGATTTTGCTTGACTAAATTGCGCGCCAACATGCTATGCATACAGACGAAAAAGCAAAACGGGGTGAGGAATGCAAGGCGACACCGATACGGCGCGCGCGTCCGGTCAAATGGATACGGACCGGCTTCGCGTTTGGCTGTCGCAGAATGTCGCCGGTTTTCAAGGCCCGATGCAGATCACAAAGTTTGAAGGCGGGCAATCGAACCCAACGTTCAAAATCGCCGCCGCCTCGGGCGACTATGTCTTGCGCCGCAAGCCGCCGGGTCCGGTGCTGCCCAGCGCCCATGCGGTTGACCGCGAATATCGCGTCCTGTCGGCCCTGTCCGAAACCGCTGTTCCGGTTCCCAAAGTGCACGCGCTCTGCCTTGATGAAGCGGTCCTTGGCAGCATGTTTTACGTGATGGACATGATCCCCGGCCGCACCTTCTGGGACCCGCGCCTGCCCGATCAAACCAAGGCGGAACGCGCGGCGATTTTCGACGGGATGAACCAGACTATCGCCGCCATCCACAGCATTGATCCGAAATCGGTCGGGCTGGAGGGGTTTGGCCGCAGCGAAAACTATCTGCAACGGCAGGTGTCCCGGTGGACCAAGCAATACCACGCCTCGGCCACCATCGAAAACCCGGCGATGGACAAGATCATCGAATGGCTGCCCAAACACCTGCCCCAAGATAACATCTCGGGCATCGTGCACGGGGATTATCGGCTGGACAACGTCCTGATCCACCCGTCAGAACCGCGTATCGTTGCTGTGCTTGATTGGGAACTTTCGACCATCGGCAACCCGCTTGCGGATTTCGCCTATCACGTGATGACCTGGCGGTTCGCGCCCGAATTGTTCCGGGGGCTGGGCGGGGAAGACCTGAAAACGCTCGGAATCCCTGACGAGACCGAATATCTGGAAACCTACCTGCGCCGCACCGGCTTCGATAGGCCCGATGACTGGGAGTTCTACGTTATCCTCAGCATGTTCAGGCTCGCCTCGATCCTCCAGGGCATTGCCAAACGCGCGATTACAGGCACCGCCGCCAATGCCGACGCGGTCGAGGTCGGCGCCAAGGCCGTCCCCATCTCGGAACTGGCGTGGGGCATCATCGCCTCACGAGAAGGATAAGACGACATGCCTGAAGAGAACAAGAAACTCAAACTCTACACCCCTCAGAAGAACAGCAGCCCCGACCGCGAATGCACGTCCGATACCATCGTCCGCGATGTCGTGCGGGGCCTGTATGAAGGGCGCTATGTTCCGGGGCAGCGCCTGGTCGAACCCGATATGATGCGCGAATACGGCGTCAGCCGCAGCACCGTGCGCGAAACCATCAAGCAGCTGACCGCCGATGGCATCGCCAATTATGTGCAGTTTCGCGGCGCGCATATTCGCCGGTTAACGCGCCGGGACGCGGCCAATATCTTTGCGATTACCGAAGTCATCCTTGGCCTTGCCGCACGCCAGGCCGCTGAAAACATCGAACAGCCCGGCGCCAAGGACGAACTGCTGGACTGCGTCGCGGCAATTTGCGGCTATGAGGACGGGAACGAACGGTTCGAATTCATCCGGCTGCGCAATCGGTTCTTCCAGAAGGTCGTGCAGATCAGCGGCAATACCGAACTGAACACGATCATCCCGAAGCTTCAGGTTCACCTTGTTCGCAATCGCCTGCTTGTTCCCAAGGCCGAGCGCGAAGCCGGGTATTCGATGATGGCGCAGGAAATCCTGTCGGGGAACGGCGAAAGGGCCGAAACCGCAACGCGGGAATATGTGCAGAAAATAGCGGGCTTCACACTGCCCTATTTCGAGGAAGAAGTCGGAACTCCGAAAAAGAAACAGGGCAAACAAAGCGATGAATAACGATACCTCAAACCAGCTGTTCTCACTACGCGACAAAGTCGCAATCATCACCGGATCGTCGCGCGGCATCGGTCTGGCCATCGCGGAACAGATGGCCAAAGCCGGGGCGAAAGTGGTCATTTCCTCGCGCAAGGCAGACAGCTGCGCCGCCGCGGTGGAAAAGATAAATTCCGACATCGACGAAGATCGCGCCATCGCAATCCCGGCCAATATTTCCGACAAGGCCTCGTTGGAAAATCTGGTGGCCCGGACGGTTCAAAAATGGGGGCGGGTCGATATCCTTGTCTGCAACGCGGCCAGTAATCCCTATTTCGGCCCGATGAGTGGCATCAACGACGATCAGTTCCGCAAAATTCTGGAAAACAACGTGATCGCCAATCACTGGCTGGTTCAGATGGTGGCGCCCTACATGATCAAGGCCAAGGACGGCGCGATCATCATCGTCTCGTCGATTGGCGGGCTGGCCGGATCGCCGGTCATCGGTGCCTATAACATCTCGAAAGCCGCCGATATGCAGCTGGCCCGCAACCTCGCGGTCGAGTTCGGCGGCAGCAACATTCGGGTGAATTGCATCGCCCCCGGCCTGATCAAGACCGCTTTCGCTAAGGCGCTGTGGGACGATCCCAAATCCTATCAGACCTATGTCGAAAAGACGCCGCTGGCACGGATCGGCCAGCCCGATGAAATCGCCGGAGCCGCCGTATTTCTGGCCGCAAAAGCCGGGGCTTTCGTCACCGGGCAGACGATTGTCGTGGACGGCGGCACCACCATCACGGGGATTTAAGCGATGGATATTCACGATCAGGTCGTCGTCGTCACTGGCGGCGCAAACGGCATTGGCAAGGCGCTGTGCGACGCCTGCCATCAGGCGGGCGCGCGCAAGGTTGTCGTCACCGACATTGACCTTGCCGGCGCGCAAGCCGTGGCCCGCCGCATTGATGGCGACGCCTACCGTGTGGATGTCTCGCAAGAGCGTGAAATCACCGACATGATCGACGCCGTCGAGGCGGCGCATGGCCCGATTGGGCTGTTCTGCTCGAACGCGGGCGTGGCACTTGGGTTTGACGCCGACTTCACCAATGCCGCCCAAGCGTCAAACGACCTGTGGGCGCTGTCGTGGCAGGTCAACGTCATGGCCCATGTCTATGCGGCGCGCGCGCTGATCCCCCGGATGAAGGCGCGCGGCGGCGGGTATTTCCTGAACACGCTGTCGGCGGCCGGGCTGCTGTCGCAAGTTGGCAGTGCGACCTATGCCACGACCAAACACGCGGCTGTCGGGTTTGCCGAAAATCTGGCGATCACGCACCGCGATGACGGTATTCGCGTCACCATTTTGTGCCCGCAAGGGGTCGACACTGATATGCTGCGCAACATCCCCGACGGCCCGCAATCTCTGGACGGCGCATTGTCGCCCGAACAGGTCGCGCAATGCGCCCTGACAGCGATTTCAAACGAGGAATTTCTGGCCCTGCCGCACCCTCAGGTTCTGGGCTATATGCAGAACAAGACCAAAGACTATGACCGCTGGATCGGCGGAATGGTCAAACTGCAACGCGCGATGCAGGCCTAGTTTCCCGAAAACTGCGGTTTGCGTTTTTCATTGAACGCGGCAAGGCCTTCGTTGGCATCCTCTGTCAGCGTCATCAGGCCAAGCTGACCTTCGGTGAAGGCGATCGCCTGATCAAAGCTCATGCCCTGAAGCGCGCGCATCGCATATTTGCCGCGCCGCTGCGCCGTGGGCGAACAACTCGCCAGTTTGGCCACCATGTCATCGACCTTGGCGATCAAGTCGCCCTGCGGCACGATATGGTTCAGCAGCCCGGCCGCTTTCGCCTCGGCTGCATCGAACGGCTCGCCGCTCAGCGCCCACTCGCGCAGGATACGCATCGGCACCAGATCTTTCATCAGGCTCAGAACCTGCATCGGGAACAGCCCGATTTTCGTCTCGGGCAGACCAAAGCGCGCCCCCTCGGCCGCCACGGCCATATCGACCATCACCAACAGCCCCATGCCGCCCGCAACACAAACGCCGTTTACCGCCGCGATGATCGGTAGCGGGCAATTCTGCGCCTGCCGCATCAAGTTGCCATAGGCCGTCTGCGGTTGCGAAAAGTCAAAGTTGAAGCCCCCACCCGGCGCAAGATCCCCGCCCGCGCAAAAGGCTTTGTCCCCCGCCCCGGTCAGAACAATCGCGCGCACCTCACCATCGGCAATGGCCGCACTGATCCCGGCACTGATGCCCGCGATCACGTCGTTGTTGATCGCATTGCGCTTTTCGGGACGGTTCAGCGTGATCCAAAACGCAGCCCCGCGTTTTTCGTGCAAAACAGCCGGGGCGCTCATGCCGCATCCCCCGTGATGGCTTCGGGTTCGACCTCGACCACCAGACTGTGCGCCGTGACCTGCCCCCCGACCACAACATGAACCGCCGTCACCACGCCATTGACCACCGACGCGTGGGTGTGCTCCATCTTCATAGCTTCCACGACCAGCAGCTTCTGCCCCCTGGTCACCGTATCGCCAACGACGACATCCACCGAAACCACACCACCATTCATCGAGGCCCGCACTTTGCCATCGCTTCCGGCGACCTCGCCCGTGGATTTGGCCGTCAGCGAATTGTCGATGAAATCCCACTGCGCCCCGTCGATATGCGCAAACACCGCGTTACCATCGCGCGAAAGCGCGGCCCGCGTCGCCAGCCCGTTGAGAACATAGTCGTAGACGCCGGATGTGACCGATCTGACCGTCAGCGCCATCGTTTCGCCGTCACACTCGACCAGACACTCGCCCAGCCCCCGCGCGATCACCTTGACGGTATGTTCCGCCGCGCCACGGCTCAAACGGATCGGCGCCGAATACCCGTGCGCCAGCGACGTGCTGGGCGAGGCGCGCAGCAACGCCGCCACCAGCATCGCCGCCTGCCGCTCGGCTGTTTCGGTGTCGGGCAAAAGCGCGTCGCGGTTCTGCTCGATAAAACCGGTTGTTGCGCCGCCTGCGCCGAACACCGGATGCTTCAGGCAGCTTGCAAGAAATGACTGATTGGTACGAACGCCCAGCGCAATCGTCGCCTCAACCCCCGAGATCAGCTTGCGCCGCGCATCCTCGCGGGTGTCGCCAAAGGCGATCAGCTTGGCGATCATGGAATCATAGAACGGCGGAATATCCGACCCGTCGCGCAGCCCGTGTTCGACACGCAGAAACGCGGCGGGCTTCCACATGTTCAACCGACCACTTTGCGGCATGAAATCATTGCCCGGATCCTCGGCACACAGCCGCACCTCGATCGCATGGCCGCTGAACTGCACGTCCTCCTGCGTCAGGCCCAAAAGCTCGCCACTGGCCACGCGCAGTTGCAGCGCCACCAGATCAAGACCGGTGATCGCCTCGGTCACCGGGTGTTCGACCTGAAGCCGCGTGTTCATTTCCATGAAGAAGAAATCGCCGTTCTCATCCAGCAGATACTCGAAAGTCCCCGCCCCCTCGTATCCGATCGCCAGAACCGCATCGGTCGAAGCCTTGCCCATCCGCGCCCGCAACGCGGGCGACACGGCGGGCGACGGAGCCTCTTCGATCACCTTTTGGTGGCGGCGCTGGACCGAACAATCGCGTTCGCCGCAATGGATGGCATTGCCGTGCCGGTCGGCCATGATCTGAATCTCGACATGGCGCGGATTGATGATCGCGCGCTCCAACAGAACGATGTCATTGCCAAAGGCCGATTTGGCTTCGGATTTCGCCGACTTCAGATGATCGGCAAACCCGGCGGCACCTTGCACCAGACGCATCCCACGCCCACCGCCACCTGCCGTGGCCTTGATCATCAACGGATACCCGATGCGATCCGCCTCGGCCTGCAATGTCGTAAGGCTTTGATCGTCGCCCTGATACCCTGGCACGCAGGGCACGCCTGCGGCAATCATCAACGCCTTCGCCCCGGCCTTGTCGCCCATTTTAACAATCGACTCCGCGCTGGGGCCGACAAAAACGATACCCGCCGCCGCACAGGCCGCAGGCAAAGCTTGGTTTTCGGCCAGAAAGCCATATCCGGGATGGATCGCATCCGCGCCCGTCAGCTTGGCCGCTTCAATAATCCGGTCGATCCGCAGATACGACTCGGCAGGGGCCGCCGACCCGATGCAGACCGACTGATCGGCCATCGCCACATGCACGGCATCGGCATCAGGTTCGGAATAGACCGCGACGGTTTGATACCCAAGGTTCCGGGCGCTGCGCAAAACCCGCACTGCGATCTCGCCACGATTGGCGACCAGAAGCTTTGTGAATGGTGTTCTCTTATTCATGTCAAATACTTCTCGGCAAAGGTTAGGGGCGCGCGACGGCGAACTGCATCTTGTTGGGCGTGCGCCCTTCGGCAGCACGACTGATCTGCATGACCTCGGCCAGGATTTCGCGGGTCTGGCGCGGATCAATGATACCGTCATCCAGAATACGCGCACTGGTGTGCAACGCGCTCATCTGGCTGTTGAAGTTGGTGATGATCTTGGTCTTCAGCGCATTCAGCGCCTCTTGGTCCACCGTCTCGCCTTTGCGTGCGGCGCGGGCCTCTTGCACGATGGCCATCGTGCCTGCGGCCTGTTCGCCCCCCATCACCGCCGTTTTCGAATTCGGCCACGAGAAGCAGAACCGCGGATTAAACCCGCGCCCGCACATGCCGTAATTCCCCGCCCCGAACGACGCCCCGCAATAGATGGTGAACTGCGGCACCGTCGCGTTGGTCACCGCCTGAATCATTTTCGAGCCGTGCTTGATGATCCCGGCCTCTTCGTAAATCCGTCCGACCATGAACCCGGTGGTGTTGTTCAGATACAGGATCGGCGTGCCCGCCTGACAGCAAGCCTGAATGAAATGCGTCGCCTTCGCGGCGCCTGCCGGGTCAATCGGCCCGTTGTTGGTGACGATCCCGATCGGCCAGCCCTTGATCTTGGCCGTGCCGCAGATCGTGGCACTGCCATAGCGTTCGCCGAAATCAATGAAGTCCGACCCGTCCACCAGACGCGCGATAATCTCGTGCATATCCACCGGCTGACTGTGATCCAACGGCATGACCCCCAGAAGTTCCTCGGTGTCATAGGCGGGCGGCGCATAGTCGCGCGCGTCCACCTTCATGCCGTCCCAATCAATATTCGCCATCACATCCCGCGCCAGACCGATGGCGTGGGCGTCGTCTTCGGCCAGATAATCGCCCAGACCTGAAATGCCGGTGTGCATCTCGGCCCCGCCCAGATCCTCTTCGGTTGCGACCTCGCCGGTGGCGGCCTTCAACAGCGGCGGCCCGGCAAGAAACGCGCGCGTGCGTCCGCGCACCATGATGATATGATCCGACAGACCCGTCTGATAGGCCCCTCCAGCGGTCGAACTGCCATGCGTGATCGTGACAACCGGCAGACCCGCCGCCGAAAACCGCGCAAGGTTGCGAAACAGGCTGCCACCGCGCACGAAGTCTTCGACCTTATAAGCCATCAGGTTGGCGCCGGCACTTTCCACCAGCTGAATATACGGCAGCTTGTTTTCCAGCGCGATTTCCTGAACCCGCAACTGCTTGTCCAACCCCATCGGCTGAAGCGCGCCCGCCGCGATCCCGGAATCGGATGCGTTAACCATGCAGCGCACCCCCGACACATACCCGATCCCCGCGATCACACCGCCGCCGGGCACCGACCTGGCCGGATCAGGATGATCCAGCCCGTACCCCGCCAGCGCCGAAAGCTCGATAAACGGCGTATCGGGGTCCAGCAGCAGGGCAAGACGGTCGCGCGGCACCAACTGCCCCCGCTTCTCAAACCGTTCCCGCGCGCTGTCCGAGGCGATCCGCGCCCGCGCGCTGACCTCCTTGATCTGCTCAAGCAGCCCCAGCATCCCATCGCGATTGGAAACATACCCGTCGGAACTGTTCGATACCCGTGTCTCAATTTTCGCCATTGTGCATCCATATCGTTAGGTTTTGCCCGGCCACAGCCGACACTTGAGCGGATGCTACCTTGTGACCCCGGCATTTTCTTGTGTGTTTCGGCTACGCCGCCGCCAGCTCCCCGCGTTTTCTTGCGCCCTAGCGCCTTAAGACAAGCCAACGCGCGCAAAAACGTGGAACCCTTGCGCAACGACCACCAACAAAGGCCGCCCAGATGTTCGAACTTTCGCCGAATACGCACTACTTTTCCGAAGATCACACCGCCTTTCGCCATGCGCTGCGGGCTTTTGTGGACAAGGAAATCACCCCCAACGTCCCCGCCTGGGAGGACGCAGGCCGAATGCCGCGCGAGATTTTCAAGAAGATCGGCGATATGGGCGTGCAAGGCGTGATCTGCCCCACCAACCTGGGCGGCTCGAACGGCGATTTCTTCATGCAAATTGTTGTCTCGGAAGAACTGTCGCGCTGCGGCGCGGGCGGCGTATGCGCCTCGCTGGGCAGCCATTCGATCGGCAATCCCCCCATCGTCAACCACGGCAGCGACGACCTGAAAACCCGCGTCGCCATGCCTGTCATTGCGGGCGACAAGATATCGGCGCTGGCGATCACCGAACCCGGCGGCGGGTCCGACGTGGGCGCCCTGCGCACCAACGCCGTGCGCGATGGCGATCACTTCATCGTCAACGGCGAAAAGACCTTTATCACCTCCGGGATGCAGGCTGACTTCTTCACCGTCGCTGTGCGCACCGACGCGCAGAAGGCGGGCCACGGCGGCATCTCGTTCCTGATGATCGAGGGCGACACACCCGGCCTTGGCCGCACCCAGCTCAAGAAAATGGGCTGGTGGGCCTCTGACACCGCGCATCTGACCTTTGACAATTGCCGCGTCCCGGTGACCAACCTGATCGGGCAAGAGGGCGAAGGCTTCAAGAACGCCATGATGAACTTCAACGCCGAACGCCTGACCATCGCCTCGCAGGCCTACTCGTTTGCCGAGGTCTGCTACCGCGAGGCGCTGGCCTGGGCGCAGGACCGGCAGGCCTTTGGCAAGCCCCTGTCGCAACAGCAGGTGATCCGGCATAAACTGGTGGATATGGCGATGAAAATCGACGCCGCCAAAACGCTGACCTATGACATCGTCTATCGCCACATCCACAAGATGGATCCGCTGAACGTGCACATCGCGCGCACCAGCATGGCCAAGATCACCGCAACCGACACCATGCAGTTCTGTGCCGATGCCGCGGTGCAGATTTTGGGCGGCATGGGCTATATGCAGGGCACGGCATCCGAGAGGATTTACCGCGAGACCAAGGTGCTTTCGATCGGCGGCGGCACCGATGAAATCATGCGCAATCTTGCGTCCAGCCAACTGGGCATCTGACCCGCCCGGCAAAACATCGCGACACCAATCGCGGGCAGGATCCCCTGCCCGCTGGTGGCGACATTCACGCGGCGGTCAGACCTCAGCCGCCAGAAAACACGCCTGATTGATCGCCTTTTTCGCATCAAGCTCGGCCGCCTCGAATGCCCCGCCAATCAGCCACACCAGCACATCCGTGTCGGCCAGTTCATCGAAAAGCCCGCGCAGCGGTGTTTGCCCCGCACAGACGATCACCGTATCCACATCCAGCACACGCGGCGCGCCGCCGACCGCGATCTTCAGCCCGTCGTCATCAAGCCCAAGATAGGTCACGCCGTTCATCATCTCGACCCCGCGCCGCTGCAACGACAACCGATGGGTCCACCCGGTCGTGCGCCCAAGCCCCGCCCCAACCGGGCTTTCCTTGCGCTGCAACAACACCACCTCGCGCCCGTTCGTTGGCACAACCGGCTCCACCCCGGACACCCCGCCGCGCGGATGGTTGGCAAAATCGACCCCCCATTCCTTGGCAAACAGATCAATATCCAGTGCGCTGCTTTTGCCCTGATGGGTGATCAGCTCGGCCACGTCAAAACCGATACCGCCCGCCCCGATGATCGCCACCTTCTGCCCCACCGGCTTGGCCCCGGTGATCGCATCGACATAGCTGATCGCCTTCGGGTGCCCGATCCCGTCAATGTCTGGGGTGCGCGGCACAATGCCCGTTGCAATCACGATCTGGTCATAGCCACCCGCGCGCAGCATCTCGGCGCTGACGCGGGTATTCAGGCGCAGATCCACATCGCGCAGCTCGATCATACGGGCGAAATAGCGCAGCGTTTCATAAAACTCTTCCTTGCCCGGCACCCGCTTGGCCAGATTGAACTGACCGCCAATCTCGCTGCCCGCGTCAAACAACGTCACCTTGTGACCGCGTTGCGCAGCGACATCGGCGAATGACAGCCCCGCAGGCCCCGCCCCGACCACGGCAATACGCTTGGGCACCGCCGCAGGTTCGTACCGCAAGACCGTCTCGTGACAGGCGCGCGGGTTCACAAGACAGCTGACTTCCTGCCCGGTGAACGCATGGTCAAGGCAGGCCTGATTGCAGGCAATACAGGTGTTGATCTCATCCGCGCGGCCTTCACGCGCTTTGCGCGCGAAATCGGCATCCGCCAGCATCGGACGCGCCATTGAAATGATATCGGCATCACCGCAGTTCAGCACATCCTCGGCCACGTCGGGCATGTTGATCCGGTTGCTGGTGATGACCGGAATGCTCAGCTGCTTGCGCAAACGCCCCGTCACAACGGCAAAAGCCGCGCGCGGGACCATCGTTGCGATCGTCGGCACAAAGGATTCGTGCCAGCAAAAATGGGTACTGACGATCGTCACGCCAGCGGCCTCGACGGCCTTCGCCAGCGTCACAACCTCGTCCCACGACATGCCGTCTTGCAACATATCCATCGCCGCAATCCGAAAGATCAGCACAAAGTCATCACCCACGGCGGCACGCACGCGCCGCACCACCTCAAGAACAAAGCGCATGCGGTTCTCGAACGGGCCGCCCCATGCGTCGGTCCGCTGGTTGGTTTTCTCAACCAGAAAGGCGCTCAGCAAATATCCGGCGGACCCGATGATTTCGACCCCGTCATACCCCGCCTCCTTGGCCTTCAGCGCGCAATTCTCAAAGTCATCCAGCTGCTTTTGAATGCCCGCCTCGTCCAGCGCATGTGGCACCCGCTTCGAGATCCGCGATTTCACCGCCGAGGGGGCGACCAGATCGGGCGTATCCGCCAGCGCCCCCATATGCAGGATTTGCATGCAGATCTTCACGTCCGGGTCCGCTGCATGCACGGCCGAGGTGACCACCCGGTGCTGCGCCACCTCTTGCACGGTTGACAATTTGCTGCCCCGCCCGCCCTCATGGTTGGGAAAGATGCCGCCGGTGATGATCAGACCAACACCGCCGCGCGCCCGCTCGGCGTAAAATTCCGCCATGCGCTCAAATCCGCCCTCGGCCTCTTCCAACCCGGTGTGCATCGACCCCATCAATATCCGGTTCTTGAGGCGCGTAACCCCAATATCAAGCGGCGAGAAAAGCGCGGGGTAATGCGGCGCGGCTGTCATGGTGCGGGTCTCCTTACTAAATACACCCCGACCCGCCCAACGGTACGCGTCGGGCGGGCCAAGCAAAACTCAACGGTGCGCAGGCCCCTAAAGCCCCAACATCGCGCGGGCCTCGGTCGCCGAGGCAACATCACGACCCGCATTGCGTGCGCAGATCGCCATCTGTTCGATCAGCGGGCCGTTCGACGATACTTTTTCGCCCCCCGGCAAATAAAACGTATCCTCAAGCCCGACCCGCAGCATCCCGCCCAGATCGGCGGCCTTCTGATGCGTCGGCCAAATCTCTCCTCGGCCAATCGCGGTGACCTGCCAACGGGCATCGTCAGGCGCCAGATCCACCAAGATCGGCAGCAGCTCCGGCATGACCGGCATCCCCGAGGCCACCCCCATCACAAAATTCATCTGCGGCACGCCCGTGAACATGCCCGCGCTGCGATACATCTCGATGCTGCGTACAATCCCGGTGTCAAAGCATTCAAACTCGGGGATGGCCCCCGCCGCCAGGATCACGTCCAGAAACTCCTGCACCTTTTCAACCGGGTTATCGAACATCATCGGCGGCCAGGCCCAGCCACCATTTGCCCGCGTCTTGAGGTAATTCAGCGACCCCGCATTGCACGCGGCCATTTCGGGCTTGGTCGCGGCCACGCACTCCAACGCCTTTTTGTAATCCGGCCCGACAACCCCGGTGGTGTGGTTCAGGATCACACCGGGGCAGGCCTCGCGGATCGCGGCCTGAACCTCGCGCGACAGATCAACATCCCACGACATCAGATGGCCTTTGCCCTCTTCCTGCTGGCGCAGATGGAAATGGATGATCGACGCCCCCGCATCATAGGCACGGCGCGCCTCGGCCGCCATTTCGGCGGGCGTTACCGGCACGTTATGCTGCTTGGGGTCCGTCAGCACGCCGTTGATGGCGCAACAGATAATCGCTTTGGTCATTTGGCCTCGTTGTTTTCAGCTCGCCAGAGGAATAAACGCTCCCACCGCCAGCAGCTTGCGCCCAGACGCTACACCGTCAGAATTTTGCGATCTCGACACCTTGCGCCGCTGCGGCCTCGCGCTGCTTGGCCTGCGCCGCAACAAACGCGGGCCGCTGGGTCAGGCGCGCATACCACGCCACCGTCAAAGGCGGCAGCTCATCCTCGATATGCAGGCTATGGGCCAGCAAAATCGCATACCCGACCGATATATCGGCCATCGAGAATTCATCCCCCAGCAGATACATCCGCCCATCGCCCAGCGTCTGCTCAAGCAGGCGCAACCGGGCCAGAAACCACTTCTTGTAATCCTCGGCAACCTGCGGCGATCGGCGCTCGCCCTGCTCCAGAAACGTATAGCGCAGGTAAATCGTCTGCGGAAACGTCAGCGTCGCCTCGCCATGATGAAGCCAGTTGAGGTACGCGCCATAGGTCGCATCCTGCGGCGCGGGCGTAAATTTTCCGCCCCCGTGGCGCATCGCCAGATAATGCGCGATCGCCGCAGATTCGGTCATCCGCGTGTCGCCATCCACCAACAGCGGGATCGTCCCCAACGGATTTTCCGCCAAATAGTCCTTCTTGAACACCCGCGGCGGAAACTGCAGCATCTTCAGCTCGTATTCCAAGCCCAGTTCCTCAAGCGCCCAAAGCGCCCGAAATGACCGCGCATCCGCGCAGTGCCACAATTCGATCATGCCGGTTCCTCCCTCGGTATGTGTGACAGGATAGAAAAATCACGCAAGGCTGACTTGCGTGATCTGGTTATTTCATCGGTTTTTCACCTCAGGCCCGCGGCGCGGTGCCCAAGGCCATCGCGCTGACCGCCGGCGCCCAGTTGCGCACCCCGCCGGTATCGTTGCGCCCCGCTTGCCGCTTGAATTCCAGCCGCGCAATCTGATCGCGGTGCACCTCGTCGGGGCCATCGGCCAGACGCAGCAAACGCGCCGTGGCATAGGCCGCAGCCAGCCCGAAATCATTGCCGGTGCCACCGCCGCCAAACATCTGGATCGCCCAGTCGATCACCTTGCAGGCCATGTCCGGCACCGCCACCTTGATCATCGCAATCTCGGCGCGGGCCTGTTTGTTGCCGACCGTATCCATCAGATGCGCCGCCCGCAGCGTCAGCAGGCGCGACTGTTCAATCAGGATCCGCGATTGCGCAATCCGTTCGCGCGATACCGACTGTTCCGACAGCAATTTACCAAAGGCCATGCGGTCCTCGGCACGGGCACACATCTTTTCCAGCGTCCGTTCCGCTAGGCCAATCAACCGCATGCAATGGTGAATCCGTCCCGGCCCCAGCCGCCCCTGCGCAATCTCAAACCCGCGCCCTTCGCCCAGCAACATATTGCTGGCAGGAACCCGCACATTTTCAAACAAGATCTCTGCCGCGCGGTCCGGCACGCCGTAAAACCCAAACACCGGCAGCGCGCGTTCAACTGTGATGCCGGGCGTGTCCATTGGCACCAGAATCATCGACTGCTGCTTATAGGTCTCCGCCTCAGGGTCGGTTTTTCCCATGAAAATGATGATCTTGCAGCGCGGGTCAGTGCCCCCGGTCGTATACCATTTGCGGCCGTTGATCACGTATTCATCGCCCTCGCGCCGGATCGAGCTTTCGATATTGCGCGCGTCAGACGAGGCAACCGCCGGTTCGGTCATCGCAAACGCCGACCGGATTTCACCATTCAGCAACGGTTTCAGCCAGCGCTCTTTATCCGCGTCCGAGCCATAGCGCTCCAACACTTCCATGTTGCCGGTATCGGGCGCCGAGCAGTTGAACACTTCCGGCGCCATATGGGTGCGGCCCATGATTTCGCACAGCGGCGCATATTCCAGATTGCTCAATCCCGCGCCGCGTTCGGATGCGGGCAAAAACAAATTCCACAGCCCCGCCGCCTTGGCTTTGACCTTCAGTTCTTCGACCACCGGCGTGACGGCCCAAGGCCCAAGGTCCTCGGATTCGCGGTAAAACCGGGCTTCGTTCGGATAGATATGCTCCTCCATGAAGCTCAAAAGCCTGCCTTCCAACTCGACAACCTTGGGTGACTTTTCTGGTATCATTGATGGCCCTCCGAAAATTTTGGCGCCCGCCCCACATCCCCGGACCCGCGCATTCAATTATTGCCCAAAGCCTAGCGGACCCAGCGTCGCCGCGCAATATCGTCAGACGATATATATTGACACACCCGCCCCCCAAGTCTAAACGAAACAGTAAGGACGGCACCGATCCAGCATCAGGCACACGCGCGCGGCCCTTTTCGGTACGCTAAAATTTCGCGTGGCAAGGCTCGAAGGCGCCTCTTTGCACGAAGTTCGTCTTGGGAGGGACAGAATGAAAAATCGCGAAAAAAACCCTAGAACCATGTTCTTGGGAAAAGATCGGTTTTTCTATCAAGGCCTTTCAGGCGACGGGATGAAGCCCCGCACGCTGGGCGCTTTTGGCATCTATCTTGCGCCGACAACGCATTTCCAAATCAGATTCGGCTCTGGCGAATGGATGAAACGCACAGTTATCGCCGTGCCCGCGAACGCCAGCCATCAGATCATGTCGGATTGCGGCACGATCATATCCTTCGGCATCGAACCCGAGCGTATCACGGCTGAATGCCTTCGCGACATTCAGACCAAAGTCAACGCCGTCAGCACGCGCTCCGACCCGCTTGTCGAAAACCTGATCGCCTCGCGCGACTTCTTCTCGTGCCCCGACCGCTCCGGCGACCTGTCCGCAAGTGATTTCGACCGGCTGATCTTCGGCCAAGCGCTGTGCACCAAGCGAATCGACCCCCGCATCGAAACCGTGCTCGCGATGTTTGAAAACGATATGACCGACACCGGGCTTGCCGCGCGCGATTGCGCCGAGGCGATACAGCTCTCGACCTCGCGGTTCCTGCACCTTTTCAAGGATTCGACAGGCGCGTCCTTTCGCAGCTTTCGCATGTGGAAACGCGCCCGGCAGTTTCTGGCATACGCCAACCTCAGCAGCAGCCTGACCACAGTGGCGCTGGACCTCGGCTACCCGGACTCCAGCCATTTCAGCCACTCAATTCGCAAAACCTATGGATTGAAGCCACGCTCGATCCGCGACGGCTCGCGCCACCTGAAAGTATACGCCGGGCGCGACTTCAACAGCGCCAACCAGATGCTGACCGCATAACTCTGGCGCGATTGCCGCGCCAAACCACCTTCAGCCCAGCTTCGTATGCGGCTGCCGCGTGATTTTTGTCGGCTCATCAAGACCGCCTTTGAACCGGCTTTGCATCAGCGTATCCAGATCGTCCACGTGGCTCGAGGCCAGCTTCGACGCCAGCACCTCGTCGCGGTCCCGACAGGCCTTCGCAATCTCGCGATGCGCCTCGACAATGTAACGACGGTTCTTCTCGGAATAGCTCAAACCGTGCTGTTCGCCACTGGCCAGCGCGCTGATCGACGCCCAAAACGTTTCCAACACCTGATTGCCGGCCGCCCGCGCGATGATGCTGTGAAACGCGCGGTTTTCGCCCACGAACGCCGCTGTATCATCGCCAATCTCAGCCATCCGCGCGATCGAGGCATCCATTTCGTCAAACTCGGCCTCGGTGCCGTGCTTGGCCGCCAGACGGGCCTGACTTGGCTCGATCGCCTGCCGTGCCCGCACGATATCAACCAGCGGCACGTTGTTCAGCCGCAAAAAGACCGACAGCGAATGGGTCACGAAATCCACGCTTGGCCGGGTTACGACGATCCCGCCACGCGGCCCCGGTCGGCGCGTCAGCACCCCGTGCGATTCCAGAATGCGCAGGCTTTCGCGCAGCGTCGGTCGACTGACCTGAATTTGCTTCAGCAGCTCAGCCTCGGTGCCGAAAATACTGCCGGGTTGCAGATCGGCTTCAACGATACGGTCCAGCAGCAACCGCGCAACTTGCTCGGATTTGCTGATGGAAATGGTCGTGACGGGCTCGTTCAAGGCACTGATCCTAATCGTTGAAATTCGGCGGCCTCTTCTCCGCGATCCCTGCCAGACCTTCGGCATCGTCGTCGGATTTGAAAACCTGCTGAATTGCGGTTTCTACGATTTCTATCCCATCTGCCAAGGGAACGTCCAACCCCGAATACACCGCATACCCCGTCGCCCCCCGGATCCACTTGACGCGCTCGGCCCTCGTGCCGCAAGCTCGCAGCAGCCAGCCAACAGGAGCCAGCGCCATGCCCGACCTTCCCAAAATCGCCCAGACCGCCCCCTTCCCCGTCGAGGTCGAGGCCGGGAAATCCTATTTTTGGTGCGCCTGCGGCCTGTCCGCCAAGCAACCCTTTTGCGATGGCAGCCACAAAGACACCGGTTTCTCGCCCGTCAAATACACCGCCGAGGCTGACAAAAAGGTGTTTTTCTGCGGCTGCAAGGCCACCGCCAAACAACCGCTCTGCGACGGAAGCCACGCCAAACTTGGCTGACCCGAAAAACGCCCTTTTTTCCGCGACAGAACCCCGCCTTTCCCGCGTATATTTCATGGCATCCCCCGCAGGCGCAGCCCAGCGCCTTGTCGGCGAGGCCATGTTTTGTCCTCAAGGAAAGGTTTCCCATGTCCACCCTTCGCAAGATCGCCACCCCGCTGACCATCGGCACCTTTGTGCTGATGGGCACCACTGGCACGTTGATGTTTTTCCATGCCGAAACCCCGCTGAACAAATTCGCACATGAATATATCGGGCTGGGGATGATTGCCGCCGTGGTCCTGCACGTGATTCTGAACTGGCGCGCGTTCACCCTCTACTTCAAGCGGCCGCTGGCCATGGGGGTGATGGGGGTGTTTGTGCTGGCGCTTGGGCTGTCGTTCCTGCCCCTCACCGGGCAAGAGCAGCCCCGCCCCGATCTGGTTGCCATTCAGCTTGTGACCGGCGCGCCGATCTCGACCTTGGGGCCGATGCTGGGCACCGATACCGATGGGGTGATCGCCCGTCTGCAAGCCGCCGACATTCAGGCCACCGCCGATCAGACACTGGCGCAGCTTTCAGGCGATGACCTGCGCGCGGCGGCCCAGCTTCTGGTCCGCATCTCGGCGCCCTGATCCCTCAGGCCGCAGCCGCGCGATATGCATCCTATGTGCATGTGTTGTGCATGGGATGTGTAGGCCGGTTTTCACGGCAAGCCTTGCCGCACAGGGCTGGGTTTCAGGCCACTCCGCAGCACACGATTGATCAGGCATCGGCGCGTCTCTCACGCGATGGCGGCACAGCTTCTGCCCCGCATCACGGCTCTCCGATATGCACAGTATGTGCATGCTTTGTGCATAGGACGTGCACGCCGGTTTCCGCGGTAAACTCTGCCGCGTGGCCTTAGATCAGGCTTGCCAGAAGATCCTTGTTCCGGCAGTAATCCGGCGTCTCAGCAGCAGTGGGATGCGCGTCCATCCAGCTGGTGCACGCCGCCGCCTGTCCGCAGTGCCCGCACCGCATCACCGCCTCGCGATACCGATATGCTACCCGCTCGTCAGCCTGAACTTTTTCAACAAAATCAACGCCAACCGTGTCAGCCATGCGTTGCATGACATCGGCCTGTCTGGCAAATTTTTCGAATATACTCATAGAACTCTCCATCGTCTGAACTAAGGTTTCAGCGCCTCGTACATGGCCGCATTGACGCAAGGCTCGGGCGCGCTTTGTGCGCCATCACCACGGTGTGCCAGCCATTGTTCACATTGGTCGACAAACTCGCACCGCCGACATTTCGTAATCATCTCGGAATACCCCTGCGCACTCAGCCGCCCCTCTTTCATGGCGGCACTCATGCTCAGCCCCATCGTCCGCGCGACCGAGCGTGTCAGCCAGAAATGGCGCTCCGTACTGCCCAAGCGAATGACAACACCCATGCTTATTCATCCTTTGCCAGCGTTTGTTGCAAGTCTCTGAATTTGTTGCAATTCGGGCAGGTCTCGACCACATCAGCGGTCTCTGCTTGCGTGGTAAGCCAACGTTCACACCCTTCGGTCCAATCGCAGCTGCGGCAGGTCTGAACCATCTCGGCCCAAGCACTCTGATCCAGCGCGCCAACCTCCTGCGCCGCAACCAGATCGGTTCCAGTCGTCTTGGCCATCCGTTGCGCCAGCCAATAATGGCGGGTCATGTCGCCCAAAGGTTTCATCGCGGCGATCCCTCCTTGCAATCTTTATGAATCATACCGCGCCACACATCTGGTGGCCTTGACACGGATCAAGCGCCAGAACGGGATGTCGCGCGCAGCACCCGAAAGAAGGCGCTGTTGCGGCAATACACCGGCGGCAAGGGCTCCTCTGCGCGCGCCTCTGCCAGCCAATCGTTGCAGGCCTCCGACGCGCTGCAACTGGTGCAACTCAGCACCACGTCGGTCAGCTCTTCCATATCCAGCCGCCCGCTCATCGCCTCTTCTTCCAGGTCCAGCCCCATGGCACCGGCCATGCGGTCCACCAAGTCTGCATGCTTGCGTATCTTGTCATGGCTTTGCATGTTGTGGCCTTTCTCACTGCGCTGTTTGCGTTTGGCAAACAGGCTAGCAAAGGGTCACCGCACGTCTTTGACCTGCGTCAAACCATGGCCTTCAGGCAAGCCCGTACACAGGTCTGAACATGGCGAAACCGGTCTCCTCCAAGGTGTTTTCCACCGTACCACCGGGTCACCACAACGATCTGCCCGGTGATCCCCTCGCGCCAGCATCCGCAAAATCACGTTCCCCGCGCCGCTTTCGCCGTCGTCACCTTTCATCTGCGTGCCGTCTGACAAAACCACAGCCCAGGTATTGTGCGTTGCTTTGGCGTACTTCTTGCCGCGCAAAAGCGCCTTCAGAAATGCCTCGACCTCAGCCGCACTTTCCACCGCGCCGCCCGACACCGCATAGCGCGACCCGCGATCCGAAACGACATTTTCAAGCTGCAACACCTGGCTTGCACCTAAAGCGATGCCGCGGTGCGCCGCACCACATCGATCCGCCGTGCATTTGGCGGATGCGTGCCCAGAAACCGATTGCCGGGGTCAGGGATGCGGCTGAAATACGCCGCGCCGCGCACCGGGTCGTACCCTGCACGCTTGGTGATAATCGTGCCCAAAGCATCAGCTTCCAGCTCGAATTCCTTGGAATAACTCCGCGCACCGACCGCAGCCCCCAATTCCTGAGCCGAGCGAACGCCGCTGGCGTTTGCCCCGGTCAGCGTGGCCAATCCTGCGAAAATCTCGGCCCCTGCAGCTGCGTTCTGACGCTGGCGGGCGATATGGCCCGAAATATGGTGTGCAGTCTCATGCCCCATGACAAAGGCAAGCTCGTCCGCGTTCTCCACCTCGGAGATCAGCGCAAGCGTGAAGACAATCACCGGCCGCCCGCCCTCGTCCAGCGACTGATAGGCATTGGCGGGCTGCCCCTCGCGTGCATCGACCAGAATTCGGAAATCACAATTGGCCGCCGGGGCGCGCTGCCTGCATTCTCGTTCGGCCACCGGCTCAACGGTGTCGACCACCTGCACGAATTGCCGCGCCAGTTCCTCTGGGCTCGCAACAACGGAACGCCCCGCTGGCTGCACTGCCGACTGGGGCATTGGCGCGGCACAGCCCGCCAGCACCAGCATCACACTCAAGACAATCCACCGCATCGCAATCCTCAGCATCTTTTCTGTAAATGTAGCAGGCCAAACGACAAGCGCCAGAGCTTCGACGATTTTCACCCCTTGCGCCCTGTGCGACAAAGCGTATCCTCACCGTATGTTTACGATTGAGCACGACTTCGACGCGACCGTGGTCACCCTGATGGACGAGGGGCAGTCCCCCTTGCAAGAGGACATTACCGTAAACGCGTTCGAAGAATGTGTCACAGTCGAACAATATGACCCGCGCACTGATCAGCTTCAGAAAATCACCTTTTCCATGGCTCAGGTGCGCGATATGGCCGCCGCGCTGAACCTGCCCGAAGGCATCTATTCCCTAACGCCTGCTGATGGTTCGACCACGCCCAAGGCCTGATCGGCGCACACCGGCCCCAACAAATCAGTCCCGCTCCAGCCGGAACACCTTGTCGCGCGCCGTCTGCCCGCGCACCAGAACCAACCGCGTCTTGGCCACACCCAGCGCCTTGGCCAACAGCTTTTGCACCGCTGCATTCGCCTTGCCCCCTTCCGGAACAGTCGTGACATAGACCCGTAAAACCCCATCCGCCAGAACCACCCGATTGCGGGCGGCTTTGGGTGTCACCCGCACCGCAATCTCGGCCCCCGGCACCGCCAAATGGCGCAGTTCCTCCTCTGCCATGCCCGCTCCTTATTCACATTTCCCAAATATCCCCGCCGGAGGCATCACTCTCTGTCGGCGCTGCATGGACATCCGTCCATTGGCTCGAAATAGTACCCGGACAAAACGCAGGAGACTATGATGCGCACGGGCTTTTTCTGGGACGAACGATGTTTCTGGCACGCAGGCGGCAATTACGCGCTGACCCTACCGCTGGGCGGGCTGGTCCAACCACTGGCGGCGGGCGGTTTACCCGAAAGCCCCGAAACCAAACGTCGGCTGAAGAACCTGATGGACGTCACCGGCCTCAGCCGCGAGCTGGAGATGCGCCACGCCCCAGAGGCCAGCTGGGCCGATCTGGCGCGCATCCATCCCGAGGATTTTCTGCAAGAGTTCAAAACCCTTTCCGATGCGGGCGGCGGCGAGCTTGGCTTGCGGACCCCCTTCATTACTGGTGGGTTCGAGGTTGCCGCCCTGTCGGCCGGCCTGGCCAAGGCCGCCCTTCTGGCCGTGCTGCGCGGCGAGCTGGACAATGCCTATGCCCTGTCGCGCCCGCCGGGGCACCACTGCCTGCCGGACTGGCCCAACGGGTTCTGCCTGCTCAACAACATCGGCATCGCAATCGAGGCCGCCAAGGCCGAGGGGCTGGCGGGCCGGATCGCCGTGATCGACTGGGATGTGCATCACGGCAATGGCACCGAGGCGGTGTTCTATGATCGCGACGACGTGCTGACCATCAGCCTGCATCAGGAATACAACTATCCGCTTGATACCGGTGATATCACCGATCGCGGCACCGGTGCGGGGCTGGGGTATAACATGAATATCCCGCTGCCACCCGGCGTTGGCCATGATGGATATCTTGAAGCGATGGACACCATCGTTGTGCCAGCTCTGGAGCGGTTCAAACCTGACGTGATTATCATCGCCTGCGGCTTTGACGCGGGCATCTATGATCCGCTGGCGCGCATGCTGTGCACCGCTGAAACCTTCCGTCTGATGACCCGTCAGGTGAAACAAGCCGCGGCGGATCTGTGCGATGGCAAGCTGGTGATGGTGCACGAGGGGGGCTACTCCGAGGCTTACGTGCCCTTCTGTGGCCATGCCGTCCTTGAAGAGCTGTCCGGCAGCGCGACCGCTGCCGCCGATCCGATGGCCGAAACCGTGGCCATACGCCAACCCAACGCCCGGATGAACAGCTTTTTCAGCACATTGATCGCCGAGATGGCCGAGGAATTGCTGGGCTCGCGGGCTTGACCTGCGGCGCCGCAGTTCCGACATAACACCCGACCCAAGGACCAATGCCTCAATGCCTCAGAAAAACCCCGCAGCACTCGACTTTCTGCTGAACCGCCGCTCGCGCCCTGCCAAAACGCTTGGCCTTCCGGTGCCTGATCGCGACGCATTGATGCCGATCCTGACCGCCGCTGCCCGCAGCCCGGATCATGGGAAACTGGAACCCTGGCGCTTTGTCGTGCTGGAAAAACCGGCCCTGACCCGCCTGGCGGGTCTTGCCACCTCCCGCGCGGCCGCGCTGGGGCTGGACGCTGACCGTGCAGCCAAAGGCGTGGATCAGTTCGCCAACGGCAATCTGGCCGTGGCCGTGGTGGAAATCATGCGCCCGAATGAAAAAGTCCCCGCGCTGGAACTGACCTATTCTGCTGGCGCGGTCTGCCTTGCGCTGCTGAATGCCGCGCTGGCCTCGGGCTGGGGGGCAAACTGGCTTAGCGGCTGGCCCAGCCATGACCGCGACTTCATGCAGCAGGGCCTGCATCTGGCGGAGGACGAACGCATCGCGGGCTTCATCCATATCGGCACCGAAACCTCGGTCCCACCTGAGCGACCACGCCCCGACCTCGACAGGATCACCACATGGCTTTCGACATAGTCCTCAGCGCCTTTCTGAAAACGCTGGCGCAAATTGGCGATCGGCGGTTCCGCCGGGTGCTGCTCATCGGCATCGGCCTGACCTTCGCACTTCTGGTCGCGACCTTTGCGGGTTTCCTTGGTTTTCTGAACTGGGCCGTCGGAGATACCGCCACAATCCCGCTGGTGGGCGAGGTGACATGGCTAAAGGACCTGCTGTCGTGGTCCAGCTTTTTCGTGATGCTGGCGCTGTCGGTGTTCCTGATGGTGCCGGTCGCCTCGGCCATCACCTCGATGTTTCTTGATGACGTGGCCCAAGCGGTCGAGGATCGGCATTATCCGCACCTGCCCCCCGCCGTCCCCGTCCCATTCTGGGAGGCAGCCCGCGATACCGTGAACTTCCTTGGCGTCCTGATCGGGGCAAACCTGGTGGCGCTGCTGCTCTATGCGCTGTTTGCCCCTGCGGCGCTGTTCATCTTTTGGGGGCTGAACGGCTTCTTGCTGGGGCGGGAATATTTCACCCTCGCCGCCATGCGCCGGGTCGGCCGCGACGGGGCGCGCGAGTTGCGCCGCAAACATGCGCTCACGATCTGGATTGCGGGGGTCCTGATGGCGATGCCGCTATCGTTGCCGCTGGTGAACCTGGCCATTCCGA
Source organism: Thalassovita taeanensis (assembly GCF_900110775.1). Taxonomy (GTDB): domain Bacteria; phylum Pseudomonadota; class Alphaproteobacteria; order Rhodobacterales; family Rhodobacteraceae; genus Litorimicrobium; species Litorimicrobium taeanense. Next base: position 445,235 of record NZ_FOEP01000002.1, read on the forward strand.
TCCTCGGAGCCGCCACGTTCACCCACATCTTTCACATGATTACGAGCCGGGACCCATCCGGTGGAACAAATCAATATCGCGCACGGTGATCCACCCGGACATGATGATCCCCGCGATAATCACCCACAATATCACGGTAACGATCGTGGTGATGATCGCCTTTTTCTTCAGCTGATGTTCATGCGGAGCACCAGCGTGCGTGCCCGGCACCACGTCGCCCACATCGCCCTGCGTCTTCAACCTGACCGGGATGGCAATCAAGAACGTCAGAAACCAGATCACCGCAAACAGAACCAGTGCTGAGGTGATGCTCATCAGACCTGCTCCAGTTCCACCAGACACCCGTTGAAATCTTTGGGGTGCAGGAACAACACCGGCTTGCCATGCGCGCCGATCTTGGGCTCTCCCGAGCCCAGAACCCGCGCCCCTGTTGATTTCAGATGATCGCGCGCGGCGATGATATCGTCGACCTCATAGCAAACGTGATGCATCCCGCCCGAGGGGTTCTTTTCCAGAAAAGCGGTGATCGGGCTGTTGTCGCCCAGCGGATAAAGCAGTTCGATCTTGGTGTTCGGCAGCTCGATGAACACAACCGTCACTCCGTGATCGGGCTCGTCCTGCGGTGCGCCAACCTTGGCCCCCAGTGCAGTGCGATATTGTTCAGATGCGGCCTCCAGATCAGGGACGGCAATGGCAACATGGTTCAGGCGGCCAATCATCACGGCTCTCCTTTTGGTCAACAGGTGCTGTCCTTATGCGGCGACAGCGGGATTTGCGCAAGCGCTCAGGCCGCCGCACCGGAACGCGGCGCGTTAACGGAGCATTAGCCAATATTGGGTCATGCTGAGTCGTGAGATCAACGAGAGGATGTCAGAATGGACGACGCAGATCTTTTTCAGGCCGCCCGGTTCCCGACGCCGACACGGCCTTTGCTGGGCCTGACTGTGCTTGTAGTAGAAGACAGCCGCTTTGCCAGCGACGCGATGCGATTGTTGTGCCAGCGCAGCGGCGCACGGATCCGCCGCGCCGACAGCCTGCGCTCGGCCGAACGGCATTTGCAGGTCTATCGACCCTCGGTGATCATCGTCGATCTGGGCCTGCCAGATGGTGACGGGCTGTCTTTGATCCGCACGCTGGACCGTTCTGTGCCGCGGATCAGTGTCATTCTGGGCAGCAGCGGCGACGATTTGGCCGGGGACAGCTGCAGCCAGGCGGGCGCAGATGGGTTTCTGCCCAAACCCGTGCACAGCCTGTCCGCATTTCAAGAACTGATCCTGTCCTGCCTTCCCAGTGACCGGCAACCGATGGGGCCGCGCAGTATCAATTCGGAAACCATACGCCCCGATCCGATGGCCTATAAGGACGATCTGGCGCATGTGGCCGACCTTCTGGGTGACGGCACCGAAGACCGCCCGCTGGATTATGTCGTACAATTCCTGACTGGCATTGCCCGCAGCGCTGCGGACATGCCTTTGGTCGCCGCCAGCGAAGCGCTGAGCATTTCGCGGATGCAGGGGCGCGGGTCGCGTTCGGACGTGGCGCGCATTTCGGGGTTGCTGCAAGAGCGGTTGACCGACAGTATCGCGATCGGATCAACCACCCAGCGCTGGATCTGACGAGACTCGCACCAGCTGCGTCAGGTCGGTCAGTCGCTCTCTCTGGCGCCCATCCGCATCAAAATTCGCGGGCGATAGCCAGACGGAAAACGCCTCGGACAAGGCTGGCCAATCGGTATCCGTTGCTGCAAACCAAGCACTGTCGCGGTTGCGCCCTTTGACGATCATATGCTGGCGGAATACGCCCTCATAGCTCAGCCCCAACCGCTGCGCCGCACGGCGCGACGGCATGTTCAGTGCATGGCATTTCCATTCGAACCGGCGATACCCCGCGTCGAACGCCCACCGCATCATCAGCCAGAACGCCTCGGTCGCGGCGCGACTGCCCTGCATCTGTGGCGACAGATTGATATGCCCCAGCTCGATCGTGCCCATCTGCGGCGCGATCCGCAGAAAGCTGGCGACACCGCCATACTGCCCGGTATCCAGATCGCGGATGGCATAGAACAGCGGGTCGTCGCCGCCCGCCACCTCACGCACCCAGCGATGATATTGCGAGGCTGAACTGAACGGACCGTAGGGCAGGTAATCCCAAACCTCATCCCGCCTCTCGAACGCCCCGAACAGCACCCCTGCATGGCGCTCGGCATCCAGCTTTTCCAACCGGGCATAGCGCCCTTCAAGCACCTGACCATCTGGTCGGGGTGGTTCGCGCCAATCGGGCAAAAGCGGCCCGAGGGGTCTTGATCCGGGCATCGGCTCTCCTCCGTCGTGTTCGGTCAACGCTAGCCGCAATTCGCCCCCTTCCGAAAGAGGCATTCGCCCAAAACCTAACGATTCCGCTAACTCACAGCAGAAAGCCCGGCGCGGTCTCTAATTGCATCCCCGGGAACACCGCGTTTTCCAGCACGGCCTTGTCCAACCCGAACAGCCCACGCATCACCCAACCAGCGTACGCCCGCACATCCCGCTGTGGCATCAGATCGCGCCGCTCATACAGCTGCGTTTCGCTCAGGCCCGGCCAGTCGCCATACACCTTGCCACCGCGGATCGCTCCGCCGGCCAACAGCATCGCACCGCCGGTTCCGTGATCCGTACCTCGGGTACCATTTTCGCGCACGGTGCGGCCAAATTCTGTCATCGCGACCACCGCTGTTTTGTTCCAGACCGGCCCCAGCTTTTTGCGCAGCGTCAGGATCGCTTCTGACAATCCGCCCAAAGCGCGTGGCAGGCTTGTCGCCTGCCCCTTGTGCGTATCCCAGCCACCAATCGAAAAGGCCGCGATCCGGGTCTGCGCACGCAGTCGCTGCGCCGCAAATTCAGCAATCAGCCGCGTGCCTGCGGGGCGGGTTTTGCCTGTCTGCCCCATCATCATGTCTGCCCCCTCCCCGCCTGTCAGCAGGATCGCCTCGGCCAGTGCATCGCGAAACAGTGGATCGTCATGCATAACCATCTCTGCCAACCGCTGCCCTTGCGGGCTTAGCGACAGATCCACATCCGGCGACCAGTTCGCAACTGGGGCGGCCCCCTTCAGCAACAGCATGTTCTCGTGCCCGATCGAAAAAGCGGTCTCGGCCTCGATTCCCGGTACGGTTTGCAACATCCGGTTCAGCCAACCATCCCGCCCGGCGGCCATCCCGATGCCTGTGGTACCAGCCTCCAGCAGATCCTGCCCGTCAAAATGGCTGCGCTTATCGCGGTAAGGCGTCGAAACTGCATGAATGAAACCCAGCTCCTGCGCGCGCCACAGCGGCATAAGGTCTGACAGCGCGGGATGCAGTGAAAAGAACCCATCAAGATCCGGCGCGCCTGCCGCCTCGCCAAAGCCCAGATTGGGCCGCAGCGCCGCCAAGGCCGGATCCCCGTAGGGCTGTACCACATCCAACCCGTCCATTGCGCCGCGCAGGATGATCACCACCAGCCGGTTATCCCATGGCGCCGAGGCAAAGCTTAGCGGCGTCAGCAGTGGGCTGGCGGCGGCCGAGCACCCCAACGCGATTGAGCGGGTCAGAAAGCTGCGGCGAGACAGGGGGGATGGTGCCATGGGTCAGCCTCTCTATTTGCGTTGAAATGCGGGTGCGCTGAGGATCAACGCAATCCCTTCGTGGCGGCTTTCGGCCGCCTTGGCTGCGAATTGCACCGCATCTGGCGCGTCAGGACCCAGTGCAACAGTCACAAAACTGCGCGGGTCCGGCAGCTCGGGCAACAGTTTCCCCGGCGCTATCAGCGCCCAGCTTATCCGCGCCGCCAACCCCTGAGGCGTCATCCACGCACTGTCTTCTTCGGGCCAACCATCCGGGCCAAGCGGCGATTCCCAAGGTTGCCCCATCACCCGCAGCGGGGCCACGAACATCTGCGTCAGCCATTTTTCCTGTTGATCGGGGTCAGAAATTGCCCCTATCATCTCGGGTGGCACAGCCAAGGCGCGCAGCGCGCTGGCCATGAATTCGAACGGCAATTTCACGTTCTGCAACGCAGGCTGCCACGCTGACGGATGTTCCAGAAGCGCTGTGTAGACCTGCAATAGATCGCCGTCGGTCTCTCGGAACCGCGCTTCCAACTGATCGACCAGCGCCGGGTCGGGCGCGTCAGACAGAAAATGCACCGCCAACTTGCCCGCAATATGCCGCGCGGTGGCCGGATGGTGCGCCAGATCGCGCAGCGCCGCATGCACGTCTGCCAGCCGCGGCTTGTCCCCGCCATAGCTGACCCCCATCACGGTTTCCGCCCCCGGCTCTGTGAAATCCTTGCGAAACACCGTTCCATTTCGCGCCGAAAATGTCAGCCCGGTAAACAGCTCGGCCAATTGCCGCACATCCGTCTGATCATAGGGGCCATCCACGCCCAGCGTATGCAGCTCCAACACCTCACGCGCCAGATTTTCATTCAGCCCAGCCTTGGACCCACGCCGTTCCGCCTTTTCGCTGTTCGGCCCGACCGAGAATTCCTGATCCAGATAGTGCAGCATCACCGGGCTGGTTGTCACAGCAATCAGAAGATCGGCAAAACTCCCGGTCAGGTGTGGGCGGATGCTTTCCTCGACATACGGCGCACCACCGCGTTTCAGCACGCCCGCCTTACCCTGCGCCGTGAAGTGATCCGCCCAAAACCCCATCAGCCGCTCCCGCAGCGCATCCTCGGTCCAGCTGCGCCGCATCAACTGCATTGCCAGCCAGCGCTTTTGCGCCTGCCGGGCAACCTTCTTTTCCACTTGAAGCGCCTTTTTCACCTGCTTGGCCTCGGGCGATCCTCGCATCTCGCGCCGGAGCTTCATATAGTCCTGCGCTCGCATCATCCGGGCGCGGAATTCTGAAAACGGTTCGATGGGGAAACGCTCTGCAGCCTTGTCAGGGCCCTGAAGCAGATCAAGCATATGCGCAACGGATTGTGCCGGTTCAATCGCCGGTGACAGCCCAGACCCGAACCGGATTTCCGCGAGATGTGGATCGAATCCCATTCCGGCCTCCTGATGTATGGAACGATGCATCGCCAGATTATCGCAATCTCAGCGAGGTTTCATCTGCCGCCACCATCACATCGGCGTGGATACGCGCTTTATCGCCGAACCGGTCATGAGCGCATCAAAAAAGGGCGGCCCGGAAGGCCACCCTTAATATTTCGCTATGGTGCAAGCAGGCTTCAGTCCTGCGGGATCACCCGCAAATGCAGCTCCATCAACTGCTCGCTGGCAGGCGCGCTGGGGGCATCCATCATCAGGTCTTCGGCACGTTGATTCATCGGGAACATGATCACCTCGCGAATGTTGGCCTGATCGGCCAGCAACATGACGATCCGGTCGATTCCGGCGGCACAGCCACCGTGTGGCGGTGCGCCATATTGGAATGCGTTCACCATGCCGCCAAAGCGCTTTTCCACTTCCGAGGCCGGATAGCCTGCGATCTCGAATGCCTTGAACATGATCTCGGGCTTGTGGTTCCGGATCGCACCGCTGACCAATTCATAGCCGTTGCACGCCAGATCATACTGGAACCCGCGCACCTCCATCGGATCGCCCATCAGCGCCTCCATCCCGCCCTGCGGCATCGAGAAGGGGTTATGTTCGAAATCGATCTTGCCGGTTTCCTCGTCGCGCTCGTAGATCGGGAAATCCACGATCCAAGCAAAGGCAAACCGATCCTTATCCGTCAGGCCCAGCTCTTCGCCGATCACGGTGCGGGCGCGGCCCGCAACGGATTCAAACGCCTTGGGTTTGCCGCCCAGGAAGAACGCTGCATCGCCAAGCCCAAGGCCCAGCTGCTGGCGAATCGCCTCGGTCCGCTCTGGCCCGATATTTTTGGCCAGCGGGCCAGCCGCTTCCATGCCGCCTTCGACTTCGCCGGATTTCAGCTTCTGCTGCGCTTCCTTGACCGGAATACCCAGCTCTTGCGCAACGGAATCCGCCGTTTTTTCGCGCCAGAAGATATAGCCCATCCCCGGCAGGCCCTCTTTCTGTGCGAACGCATTCATCCGGTCACAGAATTTGCGGCTACCGCCCGTTGGCGCCGGAATGGCGCGGATCTCGGTGCCCTCTTGCTCCAGCAACTTGGCGAAGATCGCAAAGCCGGACCCCGCAAAATGCTCGGACACAACCTGCATCTTGATCGGGTTACGCAGGTCGGGCTTGTCGGTGCCGTACCACAGCGCCGCATCCTTATAGGAAATCTGCTCCCAGGTCTGATCGACCTCGCGGCCCTTGCCGAACTCTTCGAAAATCCCGCCAATCACCGGCTGGATCGTGTCGAACACGTCCTGCTGGGTGACAAACGACATCTCAAGGTCAAGCTGATAGAAATCGGTCGGGCTGCGGTCGGCGCGCGGGTCTTCGTCGCGGAAGCACGGCGCGATCTGGAAATACTTATCATACCCCGACACCATGATCAGCTGTTTGAACTGCTGCGGCGCCTGCGGCAGCGCATAGAACTTGCCCGGATGCAAACGCGAGGGCACCAGAAAGTCGCGCGCGCCCTCGGGGCTGGAGGCCGTGATGATCGGCGTCTGATACTCGCGGAACCCCTTGTCCCACATCCGCCGCCGCATCGAAGCGACAACATCGGACCGCAACTTCATGTTCTCTTGCATCGCCTCGCGGCGCAGATCCAGATAGCGATAGCGCAACCGGGTTTCCTCGGGGTATTCCTGATCACCGAACACCATCAGCGGCAGCTCTTTCGCCGCGCCCAGCACTTCGATCTCGCGCACGAACACCTCGACCTCGCCCGTCGGAAGCTTGGGGTTTATCAGGTCGTCCGCACGCGCTTTCACCTCGCCATCAATCCGAACGCACCATTCGCTGCGCAGCTTTTCCACATCAGCAAAGGCCGCGCTATCCGGATCGCACAGCACCTGCGTGACACCATAATGGTCGCGCAGATCGATGAACAGAATGCCGCCGTGGTCGCGCACCCGGTGGACCCAACCAGACAAACGCACAGTCTGCCCCACATGGTTCTTGTTCAGATCGGCGCAGGTATGGCTGCGATATGCGTGCATGAGATGCTCCCTTCAAAGGGCAGAATAAGACGTTCGCGCCGATACACCTTGCCGGGGCACGAAAGTCAAGGTCAGGCCGCAAAACCGCCTCTCTGCGCCCGAATTTCAATGTTGCGCGCAACGCGCCCATAGCACATTGAGTATTTTCATCAGAAAGAAACCAGACTCAGCACCGCCAAGCTGGTAGGCCCGCATTAAGGTTAACAGCGCCTCTGGGAACGACCGCTCTGAAATTGTGCTGCCCAATGCTTCTTTCTGACCGTAATACTCCCGCCGGAGGCCCCCAGATTTGCAGCTTGTGCAGGCATTTGATGTTTGACCGATCACAAAGCCAAGGAGGGCTTGCGCACGGGGCCGCGTTGTCTATAACCCACGACAATTTGCGCAAGGGTGGAGTCGCCCTCTTGCCTGTTGCTGCCCGCAGAAAAAAATGAGGTCCCCGATGCCCAAAAGAACCGATATCTCCTCCATCATGATCATCGGAGCGGGCCCTATTGTGATCGGGCAAGCTTGCGAGTTCGATTATTCTGGAGCGCAGGCCTGCAAGGCTCTGCGCGAGGAAGGTTACCGCGTGATCCTCGTCAACTCGAACCCGGCGACGATCATGACCGATCCGGGGCTAGCGGACGCCACTTTTATCGAACCGATCACCCCGGAGGTCGTCGCCAAGATTATCGAGAAAGAGCGCCCCGATGCGTTGCTGCCCACAATGGGCGGTCAGACCGGGCTGAACACCTCGCTGGCGCTGGCCGACATGGGCGTGCTCGACAAATTCGGGGTCGAGCTGATCGGCGCCAACCGCGAGGCCATCGAAATGGCCGAAGACCGCAAGCTGTTCCGCGAAGCGATGGATCGGATCGGGCTGGAAAACCCCAAGGCCACCATCGTTACCTCACCCAAGCTGCCCAACGGAAAGTTCGACATCAAGGCTGGCGTCGCCGAGGCACTGAATGCGCTCGAAGATATCGGCCTGCCCGCCATCATCCGACCGGCCTTCACGCTTGGCGGCACCGGCGGTGGTGTGGCTTACAACCGCGATGACTATGAGCATTTCTGCCGCTCCGGCCTCGAAGCCTCGCCGATGAGCCAGATCCTGGTCGATGAATCCCTACTCGGCTGGAAGGAATTCGAGATGGAGGTTGTGCGCGACAAGGCTGACAACGCCATCATCGTCTGCTCGATCGAAAACGTCGACCCGATGGGCGTTCACACCGGAGACAGCATCACTGTCGCGCCGGCGCTGACTCTGACCGACAAGGAATATCAAATCATGCGCAACGGCAGCATCGCCGTTCTGCGCGAGATTGGGGTCGAGACCGGCGGGTCGAACGTGCAGTGGGCGATCAATCCCGCCGATGGCCGCATGGTTGTGATCGAAATGAACCCCCGCGTATCGCGCTCTTCGGCGCTGGCCTCGAAGGCGACCGGCTTTCCCATCGCCAAGATTGCCGCAAAACTTGCCATCGGCTATACGCTGGACGAGCTGGACAATGACATCACCAAGGTGACCCCGGCAAGTTTTGAGCCGACCATCGACTATGTCGTCACCAAAATCCCCAAATTCGCCTTCGAAAAGTTCGCGGGTTCCGAACCGGTTCTGTCGACCGCGATGAAATCGGTGGGCGAGGCGATGGCGATTGGGCGCACGATCCACGAGTCGCTGCAAAAGGCGCTGGCCTCGATGGAATCAGGTCTGACCGGCTTTGACGAGGTCGAGATTGAAGGCGCCCCGGAAAAATCCGCCGTGATCAAGGCCATCAGCCGTCAAACCCCTGATCGGATGCGCACAATCGCACAAGCCATGCGCCACGGCCTGACCGATGATGACATTCACGCCGTCACTATGTTTGATCCATGGTTCCTGGCCCGCATCCGCGAAATCGTCGAGGCCGAAGACGAGATCCGCAAGGAGGGTTTGCCAGTCACCGAAACCGGCCTGCGCCACCTGAAAATGATGGGCTTCACCGATGCCCGGCTGGCGAACCTGACCGGCCGCACCGAGGCGAACGTGCGCCGCGCACGCCAAAACCTTGGGGTCAAGGCTGTGTTCAAGCGCATCGACACCTGCGCCGCCGAGTTTGAGGCACAGACCCCCTATATGTATTCCACCTATGAAGCCCCGGTGATGGGCGAGGTCGAGTGCGAGGCGCGTCCGAGCGACCGCAAAAAGGTTGTCATCCTTGGCGGCGGCCCCAACCGCATCGGTCAGGGGATCGAGTTCGACTATTGCTGCTGTCACGCCTGCTTTGCGCTGTCGGATGTCGGCTATGAAACCATCATGATCAACTGCAACCCCGAAACCGTGTCCACCGATTACGACACCTCGGACCGGCTGTATTTCGAACCGTTGACCTTTGAACACGTGATGGAAATTCTGCGCGTGGAACAGGATAACGGCACCCTGCACGGTGTAATCGTGCAATTCGGCGGCCAGACCCCACTGAAGCTGGCAAATGCGCTGTTTGAAGAGGGCATTCCGATCCTTGGCACCACGCCCGACGCGATTGATCTGGCCGAAGACCGCGAGCGGTTCCAGCAGCTGGTTCAGCGCCTTGGGTTGAAACAGCCGCACAACGGCATCGCCTCGACCGACGCACAGGCGCTGGCGATTGCCGAAGATATCGGCTTTCCGCTGGTGATCCGCCCCTCCTATGTTCTGGGTGGCCGCGCGATGGAAATCGTCCGGGATATGGCCCAGCTTGAACGCTATATCAAAGAGGCGGTTGTGGTTTCGGGCGACAGCCCGGTGCTGCTCGACAGCTACCTGTCGGGCGCGGTGGAAATGGATGTTGATGCGCTCTGCGATGGTACAACCGTGCATGTCGCGGGCCTGATGCAGCATATCGAAGAGGCTGGCGTGCACTCGGGCGATAGCGCCTGTTCGCTGCCGCCCTATTCGCTGCCGCAAGACATCATCGACACCGTCAAGGAACAGACTGTCGCACTGGCGCTGGCGCTTGGGGTCGTTGGCCTGATGAACGTGCAATTCGCCGTGAAGGATGGCGAGGTTTACCTGATCGAGGTGAACCCGCGTGCGTCGCGCACCGTCCCATTCGTTGCCAAAGCCACCGACAGCGCGATTGCGTCAATCGCTGCGCGCCTGATGGCGGGGGAACCGATGTCGAACTTCCCGTTACGCGGCGAATACCCCAAGGATGCCAAGCCTGGCACGCTGCCGATGGCCGACCCGTTGACCTTGGCCGATCCGAATATGCCCTGGTTCAGCGTGAAAGAGGCCGTGCTGCCCTTCGCCCGCTTCCCCGGCGTCGATACCATTCTGGGGCCGGAAATGCGCTCCACCGGCGAGGTCATGGGCTGGGACGTGTCCTTCCCGCTGGCCTTCCTCAAGGCACAGCTGGGTGCGGGCACCGATCTGCCGCGCGAGGGCAAAGTCTTCATCTCGATCAAGGATGCCGACAAAACCCCGCAGATCATCGAAGCCGCCACGATCCTGATCGCCCTCGGCTTTGGCATCGTCGCCACCCGCGGCACCGCCAGTTGGCTGAAGGAAAACGGCGCGGCATGCGAAGTGGTGAACAAAGTCTATGAGGGTCGCCCGAACATTGTGGACCTGCTGAAAGACGGCCAGATCGCGCTGGTGATGAATACCACCGAAGGCGCACAAGCCGTCGATGACAGCCGCGAAATTCGCTCGGTCGCGTTGTATGATAAAATCCCTTATTTCACGACCGCAGCAGGGGCCCATGCCGCTGCTCTGGCGATGAAGGCCCGCGAAGAGGGCGATGTCACGGTGATGGCTCTTCAGGGCTAACAAATGGTGCCCTCCTGTTGAAAAGGAGGGCACTGCGCCAACTGGCGGAGACCGACTTCGCCAGTTCACCGCACATAAATAGCTGAATATTATGCAAATTCCGGCACGCCCTGTAAGAAAATACAGGTTAATCGGTGTCGCCTGCAATTATTAACAGGTCGTTAACGCCTATTCAGACCACTTCCCCAACGACACAGCAGGACGAATCGCCCTATCCTTTAGCGTATAAGGAAGGTCGCCGGTTCGGACCAATCCCCATGGAATGGGCAGGTATTATTCTTCCTTAGCGGTGATGATGGAAATCGGCCCCGCCTTGTCCCATTCGGCGAGGGTATTCTTTTCATAAGTCATTTTAGCAGTCTGAGGCCCTCCTACTGGAGGGCCTCTTATTATTTACGGCTCAATGTAGACTGAAGGCGGGATATCGGTAGCGTCGCCCGAAACCCCCATCTGTACCAGAAGATTGGCCGCGTCCGGGTCGATCCCGTGCTGAGGGTCAGGTAGCAGCCCCGTGCTCATCGCGAGCGCCGCGACCTCGGCCCGATTGCTCAGCCCGGTCTTGAGCATCAGCTTATGCATTCGTTGCCGCAGGGCGGACACTGAAACACCCAGATCCACCGCGATCTGCTTGTCCTGCAACCCTAGCCCGACCTTTTCCAGCAATGCGCGCTGTTTGTTGGTGATCTTGTTGCGCTCGAAAAACTCGGCCGCGAAATGGGTCATGTAACGCTGATGTGCCGCCAAGGCGGCGACATTCAGCGTCCAGCCATGGGCTTTGACGATGGCCAGCATCTCTTTGCGCGCGTGATTGCCGGAAAAGGTGATCAACCCGGCCTGCGGCGGTGCATGCACACGCAATGGCACCGAAAACCCCGACCGTATCCCATGCTGCGCCGCCAAGCGTAACACCTCAACGCGGCGCGCGGGCAGATGCATGTATTCCTCGACAAATTCCAACCCAATCAGGATCGGCGTCAGATGGTGCATCGCATGGCTGCGGAAATAGGACCACTTGCTGACCTCAGGGTCACGGTTGGCTTCATTCAGCCACGATGAATCATAGGAGGTCCGGACAAATAGCGTTTTCTTCCAATCGGAATAACTGCTGGCAGTGATGAAATCGATCGAAGGCAGATCCAACTGCCGCCCCAGAACAACCAACCGATCCCAAACCTGAACCGACCGCGTGCAATCCTCAATGTCCGCCAGAAACTCTTGCAAAAGCTTCGGCGTATAGCATTCCGCCCCCAAGAGAGTCCGCCTTTGATCCTTTTGGGGAGGGAGCATCAGATCACCCGGATTCTTCTTCAAGGTGTAGTTTCATCTCGATCAGCACATGCTGCAGCGCCAGCGTTTCTTTCAACAACCGCTTGGCCTCGTTGATGGTGATTATGCCATCCTCGATCGACTGGTTGTATTCTGCCATCAACATCGCAAACCGCTGGCTCAAAGCGATGACATCAGAGTTCACCCCACCCTTTTCGGAATTGGGCCGCCTCTCGTCATAGGACAGCGCAATGCCTTTCATGTCAGCCAGGGCGCTGGTCACATGCGGATAAGAAGCCGCCTCCTCAAGCATTGCCACCGCATCAACCGGAATGAACCTGTCTGCATGTTCCGGGCTATCAGAATAATACCGCCCCAGAGTGGCCTTGGATTTTCCCGTCAGACGACAGGCTGCCTCAATCCCGACATCCTTGACCAATGCCTCTGTATGCTTTTTCAAATAGCCAGCAATGCCCGCCATCAACTACTCCCCATAACCTCGCCCGTGATGCGAGGAGAATTGCGCTTCAAATTTCCATAACCTGTTGGAACACAATTGTCATTTATAAACCATTCCGACAGCTTTCGCGCAGCGGACGTTGCGGCACCTTTCAAGGCAATTTCCTGCCCGGAGCGAAACATAGCAGCAATGCCCGAAACCGGTCATGTCGTCTTGCAAATCCCCCTCTGGCAACGGTAAATCGCAAATATGGCCAAGCTTTACTTTAATTACTCTACCATGAACGCGGGCAAATCGACCCTGCTACTGCAAGCCTCACATAATTATCGTGAGCGCGGGATGGAGACCTATCTGCTGACCGCGCAATTCGACCGCCGCGCTGGCGAAGGTCGGGTGGCATCGCGCATCGGGATCGGCAGCGAGGCAGATACCTTCGCGCCGGGCGATGATCTGTTTTCCAAAATCGCCACGCGGCTGGAACAAGGGCCGCTGGCCTGTATCTTTATCGACGAGGCGCAGTTTCTGGAAAACGATCAGGTCTGGCAACTGGCCCGCGTGGTTGATGATCTGGGCATTCCCGTGATGTGCTACGGTCTGCGCGTCGATTTCCGGGCGCAGCTATTTCCCGGCTCGGCGGCCCTGCTAGCCATCGCCGACGAAATGCGCGAGGTCCGGACAATCTGCCACTGCGGCAAGAAGGCGACGATGGTGGTGCGGATGGATGCCGACGGCCACGCCCTGCGCGAAGGCGCGCAGGTGCAGATCGGCGGCAATGAAACCTATGTATCGCTGTGCCGCCGCCACTGGCGCGAAGCCACCGGCGACAGTGCTGCCAGCTAAAACAGCAAGGTTTTCTGCGGCTCCACCCTTGGAGTGTATTTCAGGCACGATGAAATCCCTGCCGCACGTGGCGCGTGGACTTGCCCGAAACACTCACACGCAAAACGATTACGCGCGCTCCACCACAACCGAGCCCACGGAATACCCTGCGCCAAAGGAACAGATCAGCCCAATATCACCCGGCTGCATATCGGCCGAATGCTTGGAAAAGGCGATGATCGACCCGGCGGACGAAGTATTGGCGTAGTCTTGCAAAATATTTGGCTGCTCATCCCGCGTCGGTTCGCGCCCCAGTACCTTCTTGCCGATGAAATCGTTCATCGCCTTGTTGGCCTGATGCAGCCACATCCGGCGCAATTGCTCGGGCGCCACGCCCTCCTGCTCCAGATGGTTCAGGATATGGGCAGACACCATCGGCACCACTTCCTTGAACACCTTGCGGCCGTTCTGCATGAACTGCATATCGCGCCGGTCGGCCATGCCGTCGGGTCGGTTGCGGCGCAAGAATCCGTTGTTGTTGCGAATGTTGTTGGAAAACTGCGTGGCGCAACGGGTCGAGCGGATCACGAAATGATCGCCCTTGGCATCCTCGGCCCGCTCGATCACCGTGGCTGTTGCCACATCGCCGAAGATGAAATGGCAATCGCGGTCACGCCATTCCAGATGACCCGACGTTATCTCAGGGTTGACCACGATCGCACAGCGGACCGAGCCCGCCCGCACCATATCCGCCGCCGCCTGAATGCCAAAAGTGGCCGAAGAACAGGCCACATTCATATCAAATCCAAAGCCCCCCGCACCCAGCCCCTGCTGGATCTCGATCGCCACCGCCGGATAGGCACGCTCCATGTTCGAGGCCGCGCAGATCACCAGATCCACGTCCGTCCCTGTGCGCCCGGCCTGCTCCAGCGCCGTAGCGCAGGCTTTCAGCGCTATCTCAGTCATCAGCCCCGGTTCGTCGTCGCTGCGCTGCCGAAACCGCGGATACATCCGGGTCGAGTCCAGAATGCCCTCTTTTTCAAGCACATAACGCTGCTCGATACCCGAAGCTTTGAAGATAAAATCGGACGAGGAATGCTCCATCGCCGTCATCTCGCCCGCCGCAATCGCTTGGGCATTTTCGGCATTCATCCGGTCGGCATAGGCGTTGAACGCCACGACCAGTTCGTCATTGGTGATAACTTCGGACGGGGTGAACACACCTGTCCCGCTGATGACTGGTTGATACATGATATCCCCCCTGAAAAATTTCGTACCCCAGATCATCCAAAGGGGGCCCTCAGGTCAACCCCACCCAAAGGTCAGGGTGTCCGTTCAAACCGGATTGGGCAGCGGTTTTCCGTCGAAAAACGCCTCGAGGTTGTCCAGAACCATCATCCCCATCGCCTCGCGCACCTCCAGCGCTGCCGTGCCAAGATGCGGCAACAGCACCACGTGCTCCAGCTTGCGCAGCGCCTCTGGTACCTGCGGCTCATGCTCGTATACATCCAGCCCCGCGCCGCCGATCTCTCCGCCTTGCAGCGCCGCAATCAACGCCGCTTCATCCACCACGTCACCGCGGGCAATATTGATGAAATGCGCATGGCTCTGCATTGCTGCAAAAACCTCGGCGCCGATTAGGTGATACGTCTCGGCGCCACCGGGCACCGCCACCACCACAATATCCGCCTGTCCCGTCAGCTCGGTCAACGAAACCTGCTGTGCGGGAAAATCCACCTGCTTGGGCGAGCGGTTGTAGAACAACACCTGCATCCCGAACCCGAAATGGCACCGCCTCGCAATCGCCTGGCCGATCCGGCCCATGCCGACGATCCCCACCGTCTTGCCCGTCACATGCAGGCCCAGCATCTGCGTCGGGTTCCAACCCTGCCATGCCCCCGACCGCACCAGCCGTTCGCCCTCCGCCGCGCGCCGCGCGCTCATCAGGATCAGCGCCATTGCCGTGTCGGCGGTCGCATCGGTCACCGCGCCGGGTGTGTTGCTGACCTGCACCCCGTGCGCCTTGGCCGACTCCACGTCGATATGATTGTATCCGACGCCGAAATTCGCCAATATCCGACATCGCGGCCGCCCGAACTCGGCAAAAATCGCCGCACTGAACATGTCGCCCAGCGTCGGCATCACCCCATCATACAGCGCTAGAGCCGAGCGCATTTCGGCCCCCGTCATCGGCGCATTGCTCTCGCGCACCTCAAGCTCGAACAGGTCCTGCGCACGCGCGATAACCCGTTCTGGCAACGGGCGACTGATCAGTACCCGCGGCGGCCCCGTGCGCGCCATCAGTGCATCCTCCCGCCGACAGGCACATCCTGGTCTGGCGACAACAGAACAACGCCTCCCTTAGGGTCCGGCACGCCCAGCACCAGAACCTCGGACATGAATTTGCCAATCTGGCGCGGCGGGAAATTCACCACGGCCATCACCTCTTTGCCAATCAGCGCCTCGGGCGTGTAATGCGCCGTGATCTGAGCCGAGGTCTTCTTCTCGCCGATCTCATCCCCGAAATCGATCCACAGCTTGATCGCAGGCACCCGCGCCTCGGGATAGGCCTCGGCCTTGATTACGCGCCCAACCCGGACGTCGACCTTCAGGAAGTCGTCAAAATTGATATTATCCACGTGCCAATTCCTTCGATCGGTTCGTCGCCGCCGCCACCGCGCGGGGCAGCAGATCGGGAAAGCCCCGCGCTTCATCCATCAAGACCTCAAGCGCTGCCTGCGTCGTGCCGTTGGGGCTGGTCACATTGATCCGCAACTGGCTCGGGCTTTCGCTCGCAGCTTCTGCCAGCGCGCCTGCGCCAGCCACAGTAGCCTTGGCCAATTGCATCGACAACGCCGCAGGCAAACCCTGCGCCTCGCCCGCCGCCGCCAAGGTTTCGATCAAATGAAAGACATAGGCGGGACCGGACCCCGACACACCCGTGACTGCGTCGATCTGGTCCTCGCTGTCCAGCCGAACCACTTGTCCGACCGCACGCAACAGCGCCTCGGCCAGATCCATCGCCGCGGCGGATGTATGTTCATTGCCGACAATCGCAGTGATCCCGCACCCAATGGCGGCGGGGGTGTTGGGCATCGCCCGAATGATCGGCGTATCCGCGCCCAACACGGCTTCGAAATGTGCAATCGGCGTGCCTGCCGCGACCGACACGAACACCGTCGCGCCATTGCCCATCGCCGCCAGCACTGGCAAGGCCTCGCCCATCATTTGCGGTTTGACGGCCACCAGAACGATGGCCGGGGCAGCGGGCAGTGCGGCGTTGATGTGCACCCCCGTCGACGTCAACCAGTCAGTCGGATGCGGGTCCAACACCCAAACCGACGTTGCAGGCAAACCCTGCGCCAACCAGCCCTCCAGCATGGCTGACCCCATCTTGCCACAGCCCAGCAATACCAGCCCGGCCTTGGCCACATCGTTCATATCCATGGGAAATCCCCCCTCGCCTGTCGTCCGTGGTTCGGGGGGAAGTGTTACGCGCGCCCGTAGGCCTCTGCAATGGCGACCTGAATCGCATCTTTCGGCGTCCGGTTGCCCCAGACCACCAGTTGCAGCGCCGGATAGTACCGCTCGGCGCTCATCACGGCGGCATTGATCATCGTGTCAATCTGCTCGGGGCTGGCCACCTGGCCACCCGCCAGTACCAGACCATAGCGATACACCATCATTTTCTGCTCGGCCCAATAGGTGAACGCCCCGGCCCAGCACTGATCATTCACCGCGTTCAGCGTTTCATACAAAGCGGGCAACCGCTCTTCAGGCGGCTCCATCTCAAAGGTGCAGATCAGCCGCAAAGTCTCATCATACGCCGACCATGCCAGCGTGATCGAATAGGTGCGCCATTGCGCTTCAACTGCCATTGCAATCTGGTCGTCTGCGACCCTGTCGAACTCCCAGTCGTGATGCTCGGCGATATATTCAACGATGTCGATGGGGTGAAGGTCTTCCTGCAAGAACTGCTCGGACAATGCCATGGTACCACCTCTTTTATGCCGTAGCGAAGGGGGCTTGGCAGCGCCCCAAGCGCTAGATGCCTGCTCTACGGGCGGGGGCTGTTTCCCTCGTCCTTACTAGATATGGTGCTGCGCACAGCTCCGTCTGTAAAGCTAAATTTTGGGGATAACCGCAATAACTTGTGGATGAAATGAGAATTCATACCTGATCATGGTGCAAAATGTAGCAGCAAAAACTGCGCGCCTCTAAGGTTCCAAGCGATTCTGCGGGAACGGGTGGTAAGCCTCTTCATCAAGGTCAGCGCGGGCGTGGATGACATCCATCGACAAAACATCCTTCAGCCAAGCGATGGACAGCCGTTCAAAATCTTCGATCCGTTGATTGTGCTCGACGCCTTCGCCGAACACAGCCGCGGGGTCGGCCTCGAACCACGCCTTGTTGACCGTCAAGATCACCTCGCGCATCGGCCCGTGCCGCGTTGGCCGCCAGGGGTTATGTGGTCCTTCTGCCAAGCGTTTCTGGATGCCTTTTTTCGCTTGCGCTGCTCCAGGGCTTCCAGTTCTGCCGCAAAGTTCTGCGCCTTAATAGCTGCGATCTCTGCCAAAGCATTGGCAGCCCAGTCCTCAGATCCAATCAGCAAACGATTTGGCGCTGGCGGATGTTCAAGAATGTGGCCGATGTCACCGCCGACCCGCTTGCGGTGTTTCTCATAGCCTGCGAGGTGTTCAGGCCCGATACCCTCAAAACGCAGAACAACCGGATAGCGGGTTTCAAAATGTGAACCATCTATTTTTTGATCTCCTTGGGGGTGGAGACGAAAAAATGGTTATGCGGTTTTCGGGACCAAAATTTGGACGCGTCGAAGGTTGCAGGTGAAAGAAGTCGCTTCAGAGACGGAGCGCCATAGGCTCATCAAGCGCCGGTTGGTTGGGGGCGGATTGCTGACACTCGCTGCGCCGCGCACCGAGGGCAGCTATGCGCAGTTTGCGACCTTTGCAAAGTCGATGTTTCGGATTGGTGCAATGGGCCTGAACGGCCCAAAGCCGCCGTCCGCAGTGTTCGAGTTCGCTGCGATGCAGCTTCACCTAAGCAGACATTGTCTGCACTACAGAACTTCGACAAAAGGCCCCTATGTCCGAGCATTCTTCGCAAACGAGGGGCGCTGGTTTTTCTTCATGTAAGTCCAGGCAATAAATCGACTAGTTTTTTGTCCCTGTGCCATTTCAACGACTTTATAATCAGCAACCCTAGCTTTTCCTAGAATTCGGATGAGGGGCTGGAGGTTATCTTTTTTCGACACCAACGAGGTAAACCACAGGCACTGGTCGGCGAACTCCATACTCTGTCCAACCATGCGAGCGATAAACTTTATCTCACCACCAGGACACCAAAGTTCAGTATTTTGACCACCAAAGTTGAGTTTTGTTGAACGCCCTTTGCCAAGGTTCGCCCACTTACGTTGGGTACCCTTATTCGCTTTTTCGATAGACCCATGGAAAGGTGGATTGCACATGGTTACGTGAAAAGCATCGTTGGGCTGGATCACACCGCGAAAGATATTCTCAGGTTTGCTTTGTCGCCTAAGGGTAATTGCCAACTTGTTGAATTCACAAATTTGCCGTGCCGATTTGATCGCGCCCATGTCGATATCGACGCCAGTGAAGTGCCAGCCGTATTCGCTCTGGCCCGTAAGCGGGTACACCAAGCTCGCACCAGTGCCGATGTCCAACGCCTTGATATGACGCCCTCGCGGTACTTCTTGGTTATTGCTGCCAGCAAGCAAGTCCGCGAGATAGTGGATGTAGTCGACGCGGCCGGGAATTGGTGGGCACAAATAACCGGCGGGAATATCCCAAAACTCAATATCGTAATGCGTTTTTAGCAACGCCCGATTAAGCATACGGACGGCCCTCACGTCTTGAAAGTCAATCGTCGTCTGACCGACTGGGCTACGGATCGTGAAGGCCTCAAGCTCAGGTGTCTGCGCCACCAAACGCCCGAAATCGTAGCCTTCTGAGTGTTGATTGCGGGGGTGCAGCTTCGTTTTGGTGGCCATGGGAACGCCTTCATTTTAGGTTGATGGACGTCACTCGCCAGACGATTTGTTGCTTTTAGGCCCTCATGCACAAATAGTAAAATGAGGAGCGGGGCAGATCCTCCGCTGATGCGACGGCCCGACCATTCATTGCGTGTGCAGCATCTATCATTTTGGTCTCGAAGTTGACTTTCTCTAACGCGCAGCATTTCGCTGATCCAATAGGTGCGGCCGTCAATCACGGCCCAAAGCCGCCGTTTCCCAGTTCGTTAGACGCTGCGCTGCAGCTTCCCCAGACCAGCCATTCGTGCTCAGTTCAACACTATGATGGGTTTTATACTGCTATGTTTGGTTCACTGATTGAGGGGCCTTTGGAGCGGTTATCCAGAACAGATCGCGAAGAGGCCCGCACGTGATGCGATACCGAGCTTTGCGTAGGCCCTCTTGCGGTAGGTCACCACGCTGGAGGGCGCGACGCCGAGGTCCGCGGCGATCACTTCGGCCTTTTGCCCCGAGAGGATACCAACGCAGACGGCCTGCTCGCGTCGGCTGAGAATGGCAAGGGCGGCGGGGATACCGGTGCCCTCCGCGCGCTCGAAATGCATCAGGGCCAGCCGTCCGGCAAGGCGGGAGAGCCCGGCATCGGGACTGCGTGGGTCGGCGCAATAGAGGCTGACGAACAGCCGAAGCCGTTCACCCACGGCCAGTACCGTGGACTTTGCCGTCAACCCCGGCGCATCGAAGAACCTCTCACGGTAGTCATGGTCCATTGCTTCGGTAATCTCTTCCAATGTGCGCACTTCGATGCAGTTTGGCGAAGCCTCTCGCAGATCGGGCAGAAGTGGATCGCGGAGAAAACACCCGTCGAGATATGCCGAGGCCAGTTGCCCGGCGAGGGCTGCATTGGCGTAATGGAACGACAGCAGACACCGCGCCCCCGCGTCTTCGATGGCAAAAACCATGATCTGGTCGATGCCCAGGGTCTCTACAAAATCGACGTAGGCCCGCGGAAAGGTCTCTGCCCCCAGGGCAGCAAGGCAGGCATCGATCTTGAGTGCATCCGGTGACATGCGCAGACAGTAGCATGTCCCCCTAGGCAGGGGACAGACAGAGTCGCGGCCGACCTGCTATCTCCCGTCTCATTCGAGGGAGGACACCCAAATGAGACCGCACGGCCGCGCAGAGACGCAATCGCTGTATTTCGACTATCCGCAATTCAAAGCTCCGGAAAGCCGCGAGCGTCTTGGGGAGCGCGTGCGCGTGGCCATCGTCGGCGCGGGACCGGTGGGCATGACGGCAGCCTTGGCGCTGGCACGAGAGGGGATCGCATCGGTGCTCCTCGATGCAAAATCGACATTCAACGACGGCAGCCGCGCGATCTGTGTCTCACGATCGAGCTTTTACATTCTCGAACGACTCGGCGTCGTGGCGCCTTTTCTTGACAAGGCGCTCGGCTGGACGACGGGACGCAGCTTTTACCGGGGACAGCAGATCCTTGAATTCGACATGCCGGATGGGCCGGACGAGAAATACCGCCCGATGTACAACATCCAGCAACAGTACATCGAGCAATTCCTCTGGGACGCCATCGCGCGGGAACCGCTGATCGAGATTCGTTGGCAAAGCGCCGTCGAGGGCATCGAAGATCGGGACCACGGCGTGCGCCTGACGGTCCGCGATCCACAGAGCGCCTACGAGATGACCGCCGACTGGGTTCTGGCCGCTGATGGCGCGCGCAGCGATATCCGCAAGATGCGCGGGCTGCGGCTGAAGGGCGAGAACTATGAAGGCCGCTATGTCATCGCCGATGTGCAGATGGCGCATGATTACCCGACGATCCGCCGGGCGCTTTTCGATCCGGATTGCCGACGGGGTGGGACGGTACTGGTTCACAAGCAGCCCGACGACATCTGGCGGATCGATTATCAGCTGCGCGATGGTGAAGATGCAGAAGCGGCCATCACTGAGAGCAGCGTGCGCGCTTCGGTGCAGGCGGTTCTGGACGATTTGGGCTATGATGGCGCATGGGATCTTGAGTGGTGGAGCATTTACTCCGCCAATACGCTGGCGCTGGACGACTACCGCGATGGGCGGGTCTTTTTCATCGGGGACAGCGCCCATATCGTGCCGATCTTCGGGGTGCGCGGGTTGAACAACGGTTTGGCGGATGCGCAGAACATCGCATGGAAACTCGCGCGGGTGCTGGATGGCCGAGCGCAAGACGCATTGCTCTATAGCTATTCACCGGAGCGCCGCGGTGCGACGCTGGATGTCTTTGCCAATGCCTCGAAATCGGCGCGCTTCATGACGCCGCCGACGCCCGGCTGGCAGCTTATGAGAGACGCAGCGCTGAGCCTCGCGCTGAGCCATCCCTTTGCCGGACAGCTTGCCAACCCGCGGCAGATGACGCCTTATACCTATGCCGACAGCCCGATCACCGATGCGGATGATGTGGGGTTTGACGGTGGCCCCGTACCCGGCGCGGTGTTACCGGAAGTGCGCGTCCATGACGGATATCTGACCGATCTACTTGGCAGCGGCTTCACGCTCGTCACCTGCAACACGGCCATGGCCGAGGCCGTCTCGCACGACGAAATGACGATTATCGTGATCCCCACGGGATCGGCGGCCGATGTGGCCCTGCAGCTTGGTGCAGATGGCGCCTACCTCATTCGCCCCGACATGCATGTCGCAGCCCGCTGGACCAAGACGACGGCGACGCAAGTCATGGCGACCCTTGCCCGAAACTGCGGAGACTTGGCATGACACCGATCGACATCGAGCGCGTCTATGACGCTCTGGCCACGGCACTGGACTCTCTGACAGACGACAAGCGGGATCTGTTCCTGGCCAAAATCGCCCTCTTGTTGGCGCATGAACTCGGCGACGCGGACCGTATCTGTGATCTCATCGCCCAGGCGGCATGCGTCGGTCCCGAATGATCATGTACTTGAATATGTTCTGGTGTCGGCTTCGCGAAACCACGCGCCGAAGTGACACACTGTTCAGTTCCTGACCGGACATTCATGCCACGCGCAGCGAAGGTCTGCTATCCGCCCTTGCTGCATGATCTACCTAGTACGCCGGGCACTCAATTGAATGTCGTGAAAGGGCTGGGAGCGGTCATTATACGCGGTTCGGAAGAACGTCTGCAATGGTGAAGGATTTCCGGTCTTGGGGAAAATATGTGGTAAACGCGAATCGAAAGGTGCCTGCGTTGGGGGTGGCAGCAAGGTGCCTTTGGGGTTCGTCTCGTTGACAGAAAACCTGATGATCATCGGCATGGCGATCTGGATGCTGGCAAGAACGATCTGACTTATCGCCCATAGCTCCAAAACCTTTCGGGGCGTTGATGTGCTACCGGACTTCAACCATCAAAGGCGCGCTGATGGTTGTCAGCGTCGCGGTGGTCAGCAGGATCAGCGCCACCAAGGCAACCTCAAGCACGATGGACCGGCGCAGCCTTTGCGCCGCATCCGGATCCTGCCGCAAAAGGGCGGGCGTCAGGCGCAATTTGTTGAAGGCAGCCAAGCCAATCAGGGCGGTGAAAGCGGCCAGTTTTAGCGCGAACATCTGGCCATAGGCGGTCCCAAGGGCGGCAATCAGGTCCTTGGTCAGCAGCCAAAGCGTGATACTGCCCGACACAGCCAAGGCACCGACACCCCAAAGGGCAAGCTGCCCGAAATCATGCGCAACTTTGCCCGCCGCCAGGCCATCCTGTCCAGCAAGGCGATAGAGCGGAGCAAATGCACCGATCCAAAAGGCAATCGCGACAAGATGGACCGCCAGCAGCAAACCGAGGATCACCCGCGGGTCAGCCAGCGCATGACCGCGAAAGGTGAAGGACATGGCGATGATCAGGGCACCCGTCGTCGCGAGGGCGGGCCCGATACGTCCTGGGATCAGGATTGCAGGCACCAGCGCCAAGCCAACCAGTCTGACCGCGATGCTCATGCCCAACGGGCTTTGCGCGACCATAGGCAAGATCATCGGGTCAAACGCTCCCTGCCACGTGCCTCCCATCAGGAAGCTGGCCCTCAGCGGCAGCCGCGCAAGCGACAGCAAGGCCGCCGCCACGGCACAGATCACCGCCAAGCGGATCAACCACGCGCGTTCGCCCCTGGGCAAAGATCGCAGTGCCACGGCAGACAGGATACCGCCAGCCGCCGACAGCGACATGGCATAGACCAGCGCCTTGACCACAATCGCGATCCAAGTCAACGCATCTGCCTTGGCTAAGGCGTCCAGCACCCCTGACTACTCGGTAATGTAAAAGCTGAACTGACCCTGCATCGGATGCCCGTCTTCCGCCAGACCGCGCCATTCAACGGTGTATTTTCCAGCCGCAAGCGTCGGCGGGGTTGCGCTGAAATCGCTAACCGGCTGCATGTTGTCGGTCCGTATCAACGCGTGATCTGCGCCTACATCATCCCGCAAGGAGATGAGGGTCACGCGCAAGGGCATATCGAAATTCATCGTGATCGTTTCAGGCGATGTCGCCAGAACGGCACCATCCGCTGGCACGGTCGCCTCCTCCTTGGAGTGCGCGGCAGCCGGTCCAGCGGCCAGCGTCAGAGAGGCAATAAGAGCCGCTGCAAATCGTGTGACGTATGTCATCATGGTATTCCTTCTTGGGCGTCAGTTGATGCCATTGGCACGTTGCACGGCGCGAACATAGGCGATGATGCCGCCGATGTCTGCTTTTGTCAGCCCGTCAACGGTGGCCATGTTGCCGAAAGTCCAATGATGCGATTGAACACCGTATTCGACCGCCCGTTCAAAGGATATGTCGGCATGATGGCTTGGCTCATAGATCTTGTGAATAAGCGGCGGGCCCATTTCGGTACGTCCCGAACCGTTTTCACCGTGGCAAGCCGCGCAATTGGCGGCGAATGCGGTTTGGCCCATTTGTTCTTGGTCGGTGAATGACGACGGTAGGCTGACCGCTACGATCGGTGCCCCCGGTGTGGTATCAGTCACGGACTCGGACGGTGCGGGCCACAGCAACCACGCAGCCCCAAGGGCGACGACGGCCGTAATAATCAGGGCGAGCGTTACGCGCATGTTGAACTCCTGGTTTTATCAAAGGGTCGCTGGCCGAAGCGGATCTTCCGGCCAGCGGGGCGTTTTTATTCCGGCATCATGGCGCTGACGACATACATGCCATCGTCGCCTTTGATCAGCATCAGAACGATTTCATCGCCTTCCGCGACCCCGTCGACAACGGCGTCGGCGGTCAGAGGCATGTCCATCGTCATTGCAGGCCAGCCGATTTCGGGAATAGGTTCGTGGCTTACATTTACGGTGCCGTCCCCGATGGAATTGACCACGGCTTTGGTGTGAACCGCGCCTTCCATTTTTTCATCGCTCATCACCATGTTGGAATGGTCCATCGTGGAATGGTTTGTTTGCGCCATCGCCATTGGCGCGGCGAGTGTGAGCAAGCATATTGAGAGAGATAGAATTTTCATAAGCCGTCCTTTCAGGTTGGGTTTATTCGGCCGGTTGGGTTGCTGCCGACACATCGGTCGGCTGCAACAAGCTGCGGTTGACCCGTTTCAGGGACAGCCGCTTCCAGATCACGAAGATCGACGGAATGACAAAAAGCGTAAGCACGGTGGCGGTTGCCATGCCGCCCAGCATCGGGGCGGCAATGCGCTGCATGATTTCGGACCCGGTGCCGGTGCCGTACATGATCGGAATCAACCCAGCAAAGATCGTGGCAACGGTCATCACCTTGGGCCGCACGCGCAGCAGTGCCCCCTCGAAAACGACCTCTTCGACGTCGAGTGGGGTCATCTTGCGGGCTTCGGCAGCGGCGCGCTTGCGGCGTTTCTCCCAAGACAGGTTCAGGTACAGCAGC
Organism: Thalassovita taeanensis; assembly: GCF_900110775.1. Lineage (GTDB taxonomy): Bacteria > Pseudomonadota > Alphaproteobacteria > Rhodobacterales > Rhodobacteraceae > Litorimicrobium > Litorimicrobium taeanense. Next base: position 470,468 of record NZ_FOEP01000002.1, read on the forward strand.
ATGACGATTGCGGTTTCAACTGCGACACCGGCCAGGGCGATAAACCCCACCAAAACAGCGACCGAGATATCAAAGCTTAGATACCACAAAAACCACACGCCGCCCGCCAGTGCGACGGGCAAAGCCGCCAGAATGATGCCGACCTCGATCACGCGGTTGAAGGCCATGAACAGCATCAGCGTGATGATCAGCAAAGTTGCCGGGGCCACCAGCTTCAGCCTTTCCTGCATGCGCTGGATATATTCATACTGGCCCGACCAGTTGATCGAATAGCCTGCTGGCAAGCTGACACCGGCGGCCACAGCAGCGCGGGCCTCTTCGACATAGCCGCCCAGATCACGGCCCGCGATGTCGATGAACACAAACCCCGTGCGCCGCGCGTTTTCGGAGCGGATCATGCCGGGGCCGTCAACCACGCTGATGTCGGCCAATGCGCCCAAGGGGACATGCGCGCCCGAGGGCGTCACCACAGGCAGATCGCGCAACCGTTCAGGGCTGTCGCGCCAGTTTTGCGGATAGCGCAGGTTAATCGGAAAGCGTTCCAACCCTTCGACAGATTCCGAAACCTGCATGCCCCCGATCGCGGTCTGGACCACGTCCTGAATGTCACGCACGCTCATCATATAGCGCGCGGCCGCATCCCGGTTGGGGTTGATCTCGATAAACCGCCCGCCGATGGGGCGCTCTGCATAGGCCGAGGTGGTGCCGTCGATCTGCGACGCGATGCGTTCAACCTCGATGCCGATCTTTTCGATCACGCCCAGGTCTGCACCGGAAATCTTGACACCCACCGGGGTCTTGATGCCCGTGGCCAGCATGTCGATCCGGTTCTTGATTGGCTGGATCCACACGTTGGTCACGCCGGGGATCTGCACGACGCGGTCCAGCTCGGCGCGGATCTTGTCCATCGTCATGCCTGCACGCCAGTCCGCTTTGGGTTTCAGCTGGATTGTTGTCTCAATCATGGTCAGCGGGGCCGGATCGGTCGCCGTGTCAGCGCGGCCCAGCTTGCCATGAACGGTCTGCACCTCGGGCACTGTGGCAATCAGACGGTCGGTTTGTTGCAGTACCTCGCGGGCCTTGCCGATGGACACACCGGGGTAAAGCGACGGCATATAGAGGAAATCACCCTCGTTCAGTTCGGGCATGAATTCGGTCCCGATGCGCTGCAACGGCCACCACATCGACGCCACCAGAAGCCCTGCCAAAAGCGTTGTGGCCCACGGCCATGCAACGGCGGCATCCAGAAAGGGGCGGTAAATCCAGATCACCAAGCGGTTCAACGGGTTCTTGCGCTCAGGGATGATACGCCCCCGCACGAAATACCCCATCAGCACCGGCACCAGCGTGATCGACAGGATCGCAGCGGCGGCCATGGCATAGGTTTTGGTGAAGGCAAGCGGTTTGAACAACCGGCCTTCCTGACTTTCCAGCACGAAAACGGGCAGGAAACTGACCGCGATGATGGCGAGCGAGAAAAACAGCGCCGGGCCCACTTCCTCGCAACATTCGGTTACGATGCGCCAACGATTCTTGTTGGTCAGCTTCTCGGTCTCAAGCCTCCGGTGCATTGCCTCAATCATTACGATGGCCGCATCGACCATGGCACCGATGGCAATGGCGATACCGCCCAACGACATGATATTGGCGTTCACGCCTTGCAGCTTCATGATGATAAACGCCGCAAAGATGCCCAACGGCAGTGACAGCAGGATCACCAGTGACGACCGCAGATGCAGCAGGAACGCGGCACAGACCAGTACTACGACGATGAATTCCTCGGTCAGCTTGTGTTGCAGGTTTTCAATCGCGCGCTCGATCACGCCTGCGCGGTTATAGGTTGTCACAATCTCGACGCCCTCGGGCAGGCTGTCGCGCAAGCTTTCTATCCGTGCTTCAACAGCCTTGATTGTGGTCAGCGCGTTGCCGCCCCACCGCAGGATCACCACACCGCCGACGGCGTCGCCTTCGCCTTCAAATTCACCCACGCCACGGCGCATTTCCGGCCCAAGCCGGATGTCGGCAACATCGCCCAACGTCAGTGCGGCACCGCGGTCGTTTACCATCAACGGTGCTTTGGCGATGTCGGCCAATTCGTCCACATAGCCGGTGGAGCGGACCATGAATTCGGCCTCTCCCATCTCAATCACGCTGCCGCCGGTTTCGCGGTTTGCGCCCTGAATGGCATCGCGCACCTTTGCCAGTGGTATGTCGTAGGCGCGCAGCTTGTTTGGGTCGACGACGACCTGATATTGCTTGACCATGCCGCCGATGGTGGCCACCTCGGACACGCCATCGACGGTCTGCAATTCGTATTTCAAAAACCAGTCCTGAAGGGTTCGTAACTCTGCCAGATCATGCCCGCCGCTGCGGTCGATCAGGGCGTATTGGTAAATCCAGCCCACACCGGTGGCATCCGGCCCAAGCTGGGGTGCGACACCTTCGGGCAGGTTGGCGGTGATCTGGCCCAGATATTCCAGCACCCGCGTACGTGCCCAATACAGATCGGTGCCGTCTTCGAACACGACATAGACATAGCTGTCGCCAAAGAAGGAAAACCCGCGCACGTCGCTGGCCCCCGGCACCGCCAGCATCGCGGTCGTGATGGGATAGGTGATCTGGTCCTCGACCACCTGCGGGGCCTGACCGGCATAAGAGGTGCGCACGATCACCTGCACATCGGACAGATCAGGGATCGCATCGACCGGCGTTGAGCGGATCGCCCAAATCCCCGCCACCGTCATCATCAGCGCCAAGGCGATGACGATCACTCGGTTCGCGATGGACGCCCGGATGAGAGCCGCAATCATTGTGTGGCCTCTGACGCTTTGGCAAAGCCCACCAGCGTCATCGAAAAATCGGGATTGCGCTTGAGAAGCAGGTTGATGTCCTGACCCATCGGCACGGTTGCCATATCGACAGACGGATCAACGGCAAAGTCCATCGTCATGCCGGGCATACCAATATCCATCATCGGACCGTGCGTAATGTTTGCCATCCCGCTGGTCGGATCGACCGAGTTGATCGTTCCCATCACCTCGGTCGGTGGGGTCACCTTTTCGGCGGCAGAGAGGATCATGGTCATGCCATCGGGGCGGGCAAAGGTCAGGGTCATCTCTTGGCCCATTACAAGCGTATCGGCATCAAGTGTCGGGTCCACGGCAAAATCCATGGTCATGCCCGGCATTCCGATCTGGATCATGGGGCCATGGGTGATCGTTGCCATGCTTTTGGTCGGGTCAAAGGCATCCACCGTGCCGGAAACCACAATCGGCTCTACTGCCGGTTCGGCTTTGGCCTCCGGTTCTGCGGGGGCGGACATCTGCATCGTTTCGGTCATGCCTTCAACGCGCAGCCCGACGATGGTGAACACCCCATTTTCGTCCTTGGACAGATCAAATTCGACAGCTTGGTCAAGCGGCACTTCGGCGGCGTCGATCCCCGCAACCTTCATGTCCATCTGCATCGCAGGCCAACCCAAGGCCGGTATCGGGTCATGGGCCATCGTCAGCTTGCCATCCCCCGTGACCCCCAGAACACGGCCCTTGCCGGTCGCGGCAATGCCATCATCGCTGCCAAGCGCGGTCAAGCTCAGCAATCCATCGGCACCACGGGCCGCCTGAAACGCGACCTCCTGACCGATGGCCAGCTGATCAAGCATAACGTCCGACCGCACCGCAAACCGCGAGGTCATGGCAGGCCAGTCCAGCGCCTCAAGCGCGCTGTGCCGGATTGTCGCCAGCCGCGTATCAGCATCAAGTGCGATCAACTTGCCTGTACCGCGCGCAGGTTCCGCGTCAGTCGGGGCCATGCGCATCAATCCCGCACTCAGCGCGCTTTCGCTGTCGATCAGGAATTGCGCAGACGCGACGACTTCTTCTCCGGGGGCGAGGCCTTGAATAACTTCGGTCCTGCCGCCCTCGTTAAAATTGTCGCGCAGGCCGGTGGTGATCAGACGCGGCTTGAACGTGCCTTCGCCGGTTTTCAGAATAACGCGCTCTGCCGACCCTGTGCGAATGATCGCCTCGGTTGGGACGGTCAGCGCCATCTGCGACTGGCGTGGCGTCAACGTGACATTCCCGAACATATTGGGGCGCAGCAGCCCGTCCGAGTTATCAAACCGCAGGCGCACAGGCAGCGTGCGCGTCTTTGCGTCAAGCTCGGGATAGATATAGTCGATCTTGCCCTCAAAGCTCCGGCCGCTGAGGTGTTCAAACTGGGCGACGGCCTGCATATCGTCGGTCAGACGCGCGATATCCCGTTCGAAGACATCGACGATCAACCACACAGCGTTCGTATCGGTCACTGAAACCGCCCGGACGCCGGGTTGCAAAAACATCCCCTCAGCCGCCTCAATCGACACGACGACGCCGTCTTGCGGGGCACGCACTTCGATGTTGCGCGCAATCTCTTTGCTGGCTTCGACCCGTGCAATCTGCTCATCAGACATGCCAAGGCTGCGCAGTTTCCCGCGGGCCGCGTCGACAATGCGGCGATCCCCGTCCTGAATGGCCCGGATCAGATCGCCGGAAGAGGAACCGATGATTTGCGAGAACATCTCGAACAGCACATCGCCCTTGTGCACCGGATCCCCCAAAGCGCGCACATTCAGCTTTTCGATCCAGCCATCAACACGGGTGTGAACATGGCTGGTCAGATGGTCATCGTAACGTACGAACCCCACCGTCTGGATATTGCGGGCGATCTCGGTTGACTGCGCAACTGCAGTGCGCACGCCGATCGCATTGATCTCGGCGTTGGACAAAATGACCTCGGCAGGATCACCAGACGGCTCCTGACCTGCCATGACCGGGATCAGATCCATCCCCATTGGCGATTTTCCCGGTCCCGGTTGCCTGAAATTCGAATCCATCGGAGCAACCCAATAGAGAATTTCGCCGTCCACGGCCCCCGCCGTTTCAGAAGGGTTCAAGTAAAGCCGTTCAAGAAATACACCACCTGCCAAACCAGCAGCGAGCGCAAGAACACTCAGGGCTGAATACCGTCCACGCATGGTCACACCTCGACCGCGGCCCTGCTAAGGAAACCGCCTTTGATAAATTACAGATGTGCGGCCCCCAAACTGAGGACACGCACCCGAAATCAATCAAATCTGTTGAGGGGGGCGATCTTTGGTCGAGCGCAGGAATGAGGGCAGATGGCTGCCACGATCCATGGCCTGCCTGTTGGTCAGATAGGCATCGGAAGCTACAAGCGCGAAAAGCACCGACGCCTCATGATAGCAGCACACAGAAGACATGCAGTGCAAGGAAGTGCCATGGTCTTCATGGTCCGGCAGGGAGCCTTGCGAGGGCACCGAAACCGCATGCCCCATAGTTGCATGATCCATCTGTTCTGACGTCATCTGATGCGGGGCTGTCGTATTCTGCGCTGCCGCAACCAGGCTTGGCAGGATTGCGTTCATCAGCAGCACAGACACGAAGAGCAATACCCTCGCCCCATGCCACCCGGCCCCAAGACCGCACTTATGCAAAACACCACTCATGCCATAGTCATCTATTTGAAATGCTCTGGCTTCAAGTCAGAAGTTTGTGATCAAGATATTTTTGCGAAGCAAAGCAGCCGGTTTGAAAGAAATGCTCACCAGTTGGGTTTCGTGTTTGGCGAAAATTCATTTAATTTCTCAGCGCACGCTCCCGCTCGGATATATTGTCAAACGAAAAGCGACACAGTATTCACTGGCGAAGCATACCTTGGATCCGACCGCAGCGAACTACCGCTTCCCGCCCACCTCCCCGTCGCGTGCCAAATTTTGACGAGAGGGTTTCCCTCTCGCCGCTCTCCCTGTTTTTTAGCCTCCCGTTTTGCTGCGCGTTTTTTGTGACGCGCAGCAAAACGGGAGGCCTTTCAGGTTTCCAAAGCTGGTGTCGATTTTCAATCACATCAATGGAGACCCCAGATGTATTACTCCCCCCAAACCTTCGTGCCGGACTTCGACTGGAAAGACCTCGTCGAGCGCGGTGACGTTGTTCTGTTTGCCTTTCCGACCAACGAGGACGCCGAAGGTCCGGCAGAGCAGCCCAAGCGGCGTCCCTGCCTGGTGCTTGATGTCTTCGAGCTGAACGGCATCAAGTTTGTCGAACTCGCCTACGGCACCTCGGCTCGCACCAAAGCCAACACAGGATACGAGGTCCGCGTCGGGCACACCGCCTCCTGCCACGCGGCGGGGCTGGATCGTCCGTCCCGGTTTGTCTGCTCGCGCCGTGTCATCGTCAGCATCAACCACCCCGGGTTTGAGGGCGGCGAGGAGCGCGGCACCCTGATTGGCCGCCTTGATGCGCCACTGGTGGACCGCATGAATGACGTCCGGGCCCGTCTGCAGGCCGAGGCAGACATCAAGGCCGAGGCCCGGCGGGAGCGTCGGGAGGAACAGGCGCGCTGGCAACGCGAAGAGCGCGGTTTCCTGGAGCGGAACCGCGCATCTCGCGCAGCCAACACCCCCAAACGCAAAGGAGGTCTCGTATGACCCATCAACTTCTGCCCATCACATATGACAATATCGAAGCCATCGCCGCGGCAGCCTTCGCCAAATCCCGCGACTGCATCACTGCGATCCGGATGGACGTGTTGCACAACATTCAACCGCTGGAGCGGGTCGGCTTTGAGCGGCTGATCAAGCTGATTGAGGCCCGCCAGATCTTCAAACCAGAGATCCTGGAGGAACTGGACGTGCAGATGGATTTCCTCACCCGGGAGATCGACAAGGGCACGACCGTGCACCAGCACCGCGACTATGATGAGTGCAACGTTTCAGCGCCTGCCTGCTGGCAAGAGACGCAAACGACCGAGCGCGCGGATGAGCTGGGCCGCGCGATGATCATGTTCTTCGAGCTCTACGAGACCTTGCAAGCCGTGCATGACCTGATGCACGCGCAGGAGGCTCTGGGCGCGTTGCGTCAGAGCCTTTGATTTACAGAGACACGCGGGCTTAGACACCCCGCGTCAGGCGCGCTGGCGAACCTTCTGCTGCTACAGATGTCGGCGCGCCGTCCAAACAGAGATGCCCGCACAGATCCTCTCTGTGCGGGCGTAAACGACCAACCGTAGCAGGCCACCGTTCTCGTCGTGTTGTTGGTTCTTGTGTGTCCACAACCGAAGGAGAAGCGAATGACCCTCACAAATCTGATCGACCTGATTGCCGAAGTCGCCGCCAAGCGGGCCACCCTGGAGGGCGGAACGAAGGAAGAAACACCGAACGCAGTGATCTTTATGATAGCGGTGATTTTGTCCGGATTATGGCAGCGCAGTTTCCGTTTCGGTCAAATTGGATTTGTCTTTCACGAGATCATGCGGCAGCCTCACGGCACAAGGAGACCATAAATGACCGATACGCCCCGCGTTGCGATTTACGCCCGCTTCTCCACAGATATGCAGAACCCAAAGTCTGCCGAGGATCAGGAACGCGAATGCCGCAAGCACGCAGAGCGTGAGGGATGGACCGTAACCCAGGTGTTTCAAGATACCGCCCTCAGCGGGGCCACCAAGGGTCGGCCAGGCTATGAAGCACTACTCGCCGCCGTAAAAGCCGGGCAGTTCGATATCGTCCTGTTTGAACATCTCGACCGCTTGGCGCGGGACCTTGAGTTTTTGATGGCGTTTTACAAAGAAGCCCGCCACGCTGACTGTGAGCTGCACCAGTTGCATCGTGGCAAACTGGGCATTTTTGACATTGGTATCCTGGGCACATTCGCCCAGATCTTTCTCGAAGAACTCTCCTACAGAACCCGGCGGGGCCTGATCGGTAAAATCGAGGCCGGCAAAAGCGCAGGCGGCCTGTCCTATGGCTATTGCGCGCGCCGCACGACGGCGGGAGATGTTATCAAGGGCGAGCAGGACATCAACGCCGATGAAGCGCTGGTGGTGGAACGGATATTCACGGAATACGCCACCGGGAAATCGCCGATCCAGATCGCGACCGATCTCAATGCCGACGGGATCCCTGCCCCGCGCGGCAAGGGCAACAGTTCCGGCCACTGGCGTCAGACCACCATCAACGGCAATCGTGAACGCGGTACCGGCATCCTGAACAACGAACTCTACATTGGACGGCGCGTGTGGAATCGGCTGCGCTATTCCAAACACCCCGAGACCGGCAAACGTGTCTCGCGGCTGAACCCGCCCGAAGATTGGATCACGTTCGAGGCCCCGGATCTCCGGATTGTCGAGCAATCCGTCTGGGAGGCGGCAAAGGCGCGCCAGACAGCCCAACAACGGCTACGCACCAAACAAAACGCAAGCGACCCCAACGGCCTCTCCGTGGCTCAAGGGATGCGTCGGCGTAAGTACCTGCTGTCAGGCCTGTTGTCCTGCGGTCAGTGTGGCGGCAACCTCACCGTGGCAGGCAGCGGCAAGACGCGGCGATACTACTGCGCCAACGCCAAAGAGAAAGGCGACGCCATCTGCACCGGGATGCGCGGATTGAAAGAAGAAGACGCCGCGCTCTCGATCCTGTCTGGGCTAAAGGTCGGTTTGATGCAGGATCAGGCCTATGCAGAGTTTCGGGAGAAGTTTCTGGCGCGCAAGAAAGGTGAAGAGAAAGAACGCGATGATTTGCTCCGGCTCCATAGCCAGGCTGTGCGTCAGCTGGAGACCCGGCACGCAAACCTGATGAAGGCGGTTGAGGATGGGGACTATTCTGCCCCTATCATCGCGCAGCTCAACAAGGTGGATGCTGAACTGACCCAAGCACGGGCCAAACGAGACGCCGCAGCCCCCGAGCCCATCTTCTTGCCTCAGGACCTCCCTGCCCTTTACCGCGCGCATATTGATGATCTGGTGGGCACCCTATCGGACGAGGGCGTCTCTGGACGTGCCTGCGAAGAACTCCACCAAATCATTGATACTGTTGTGGTGACCTGGGACGCGGAGGCGAAGCATCACGCGCTTGAGTTGCGGGGTAAGCTATTGGAGATGCTGAACACAAAAAAGTCCGCCGGAGAGGCGGGCTTGGATATTAGCGAAAGTTCGCTGAAGTTGGTTGCGGGAGTAGGATTTGAACCTACGACCTTCAGGTTATGAGCCTGACGAGCTACCGGGCTGCTCCATCCCGCGCCAATTTGGTGCCCCTTATTTTTTGGTATGGGGCGCATCGTAGAGAGATACGTTTTGTGGTTCTTACTAGGTTTGGCGGTGACCTACTCTCCCACGTCTTAAGACGCAGTACCATTGGCGCGACGGCACTTAACGGCCGAGTTCGGGATGGGATCGGGTGTTTTGCTCGCGCTATGACCACCAAACCGAGAAAGAACCACGTTGTCCAAGTCGTGTACATTTATTTATGTGATGTATGCTTCTGATCAATTCAGTATCAGTCTTGCTGTTACTGGATCAAATCAAGCCTATCGGGCAATTAGTACCGGTCAACTGAATGCATTACTGCACTTACATCTCCGGCCTATCGACGAGGTGGTCTACCTCGGCCCTCAGGGATACCTTGTTTTGAGGGGGGCTTCCCGCTTAGATGCCTTCAGCGGTTATCCTGTCCGATCATAGCTACCCAGCACTGCTCCTGGCGGAACAACTGGTACACCAGTGGATCGTTCACCCCGGTCCTCTCGTACTAGGGGCAACTCCTCTCAAGTATCCTACACCCACGGCAGATAGGGACCGAACTGTCTCACGACGTTCTAAACCCAGCTCACGTACCTCTTTAAACGGCGAACAGCCGTACCCTTGGGACCTGCTCCAGCCCCAGGATGAGATGAGCCGACATCGAGGTGCCAAACACTGCCGTCGATATGGACTCTTGGGCAGTATCAGCCTGTTATCCCCGGCGTACCTTTTATCCGTTGAGCGATGGCCCTCCCACTTGGGACCACCGGATCACTATGACCGACTTTCGTCTCTGCTCGACTTGTCAGTCTCGCAGTCAGGCTGGCTTCTGCCATTGCACTCAACGACCGATTTCCGACCGGTCTGAGCCAACCTTCGCGCGCCTCCGTTACTCTTTAGGAGGCGACCGCCCCAGTCAAACTACCCGCCACACAGGGTCCCGGATCCGGATAACGGACCGCGGTTAGACATCAAGCAAAGCAAGGGTGGTATCTCAAGGATGACTCCACAAGGACTAGCGTCCCTGCTTCAAAGTCTACCACCTATCCTGCACATGCTTGGCCTGATGCCAGTGTGAAGCTGTAGTAAAGGTGCACGGGGTCTTTCCGTCTAACCGCGGGAAGCCTGCATCTTGACAGGCAATTCAATTTCGCTGAGTCTATGTTGGAGACAGCGGGGAAGTCGTTACGCCATTCGTGCAGGTCGGAACTTACCCGACAAGGAATTTCGCTACCTTAGGACCGTTATAGTTACGGCCGCCGTTTACCGGGGCTTCAATTCAAAGCTCTCACCTCTCCTTTTAACCTTCCGGCACCGGGCAGGCGTCAGACCCTATACGTCGTCTTGCGACTTCGCAGAGCCCTGTGTTTTTAGTAAACAGTCGCCACCCCCTGGTTTGTGCCCCCAGCCTCTAGTTGCCTAGAAACCGGGCCTCCTTCTCGCGAACTTACGGAGGTATTTTGCCGAGTTCCTTCAACATAGTTCTCTCAAGCGCCTTGGTATTCTCTACCAGTCCACCTGTGTCGGTTTAGGGTACGATCTTATGTAAGAGCTATTTCCAGGAACCTCTAAGCAGCCCATTCAATCCGATAAGGATGAACTACCTTCGAGATCCGTCACTTCTTACTGGCCCAGGAATATTAACCTGGTTCCCATCGACTACGCCTTTCGGCCTCGCCTTAGGGGTCGGCTTACCCTGCTCAGATTAGCTTTAAGCAGGAACCCTTGGACTTTCGGCGACAGGGTCTCTCACCCTGTTTGTCGCTACTCATGTCATCATTCTCACTAGTGATCTCTCCACCGGATCCCTCACAGGCCGGCTTCACAGAAAGCATCATGTCCTCCATGACCTTCCGAAGAAGGCTAAAGAGGATAGATACTATGTCACACTACGCTCTGCTACCATGCCTTACGGCATCCTAAGCTTCGGCTCATGGCTTGAGCCCCGTTACATCTTCGCCGCAGGACAACTTATTTAGACCAGTGAGCTGTTACGCTATCTTTAAAGGATGGCTGCTTCTAAGCCAACCTCCTGGTTGTTTTGGTCGTCCCACCTGCTTTCCCACTTAGCCATGAATTGGGGGCCTTAGCTGTAGGTCAGGGTTGTTTCCCTCTTCACGACGGACGTTAGCATTCGCCGTGTGTCTGCCATCTAGTACTCCCGGGTATTCGGAGTTTGGTTAGGATCAGTAAGCCGGTAAGGCCCCATTACCCATCCAGTGCTCTACCCCCCGGGGTATTCGGATGACGCTCTACCTAAATAGATTTCGCAGAGAACCAGCTATCTCCGAGTTTGATTGGCCTTTCACCCCTAGGCACAGCTCATCCCGATCCTTTTCAACGGATGTGGGTTCGGTCCTCCAGTTAGTGTTACCTAACCTTCAACCTGGCCATGCCTAGATCACTCGGTTTCGGGTCTGATCCCACGAACTCATTCGCCCTATTAAGACTCGCTTTCGCTACGCCTACACCTATCGGCTTAAGCTTGCTCGTGAGACCAAGTCGATGACCCATTATACAAAAGGTACGCCGTCACAAGACTGGACACTAATGACAACCTAATTCAACGGCACGCTGACGCGCAGTTGAATGGTTTCAAGACCGGGGTTCACGCTCTTGATATCCGCATTCGACCGATGGTCGTAGGATATCCCGACACGTATCCCGTTTCGCGCTTCATAGCCGATCTCTGCCCCCGATCGAAACTCGATCGGAAAGCCCAGATCAGGGCCACTGCCACGGGCATAAAGCCCCGGCATCAGGTGCAGCTGTACATAGCCGCGATCCCGCGCAAATTTACCCGTGTATGTTGCTCCGAACCCGACCCAGGCAGAGCCTTCGTCGGTTACGGACACACCGAAAGTGGGTTGGAACGGCCCATAGCTGCGAGCAAGCTCGTAGCGGGCGTAAACCTCACTTGCGATACTGTTGTCCTGGAACTGAACATCGCCAGCAGAGATCGAGAACCTCTTCTGAACATCACGCTCAGCAAGGCATCCATCTCCACAATAGTTCACGCTCATATCTGTCAGACCAGCCAACAGAAATAGCACTGCAAATGTTCCGTCCATTCCACTCTCCTAGGTTTCCCTAGGGGGCGTACAACAGACAATCACGATTGTCATTAGAGTCCAGTCAAGCTCCGACTGATTGTAGGCGTTCGGTTTCAGGTACTGTTTCACTCCCCTCGTCGGGGTGCTTTTCACCTTTCCCTCACGGTACTGGTTCGCTATCGGTCAGTAAGGAGTACTTAGCCTTCGAAGGTGGTCCTCCGATCTTCAGACAGAATTTCACGTGTTCCGCCCTACTTAATACGTCCTATCGAGCTACCCATACGGGACTGTCACCCACTATGGTCGCGTTTTCCAACGCATTCTGGTCACTCTCAAGGCTCGGCTGGTCCCCGTTCGCTCGCCGCTACTAGGGGAGTATCAATTGATTTCCTTTCCTCCGGGTACTTAGATGTTTCAGTTCCCCGGGTTTGCTCTTATAAACCTATGTATTCAGTCTATAAGTACCTGTTTTACCCCATTATTGATCACCCTTGCGGGTAACAATAACAGAATATCAGGTGGGTTGCCCCATTCAGAAATCCATGGATCAAAGCTTATTCTCAGCTCCCCATGGCTTATCGCAGAGTATCACGTCTTTCATCGCCTCTTACTGCCAAGGCATCCACCAAACGCCCTTCTCGCGCTTGATTTGATCCAGAAAGAGCAAGGCTTGCGCCAAGCGCGTGCCGCTCTGGTAAGGTCGGCACTCTATCCCGGATCAAAAGCATACTATCCCGCTCGATCGTCTAGCGATCGAACTTCTTGGTTCAATCCGTGCGAATTGAACCTGGTTAGTGTACTTGACTTGGACAACTCTGTTCGTTTCAGTCCGGCATACTCATGGGCGTCCGAGGAAACAGACGCGGTCACAAGCTTGCCTCACCCGAAGGCTCGGCACCAAACTGAGGTGTTTCCCTTACTCGGGAACACCAAACAGTGTTGATTGTATCTCTCTATACGATGTCAATAAGTCGAACTTTCAAGGAAAGTATCGACCACGTCTGCAGAACAGACGTTCAAACAGTCACATGACTGCTTGAAGATGTGTTCTTATGCGGAAGTTTGGTGGAGCCTAGGAGGATCGAACTCCT
>NZ_FOEP01000009.1 GCF_900110775.1 Thalassovita taeanensis
ACGCGGGTCCATCATCATTACCTCGAACCTGCCCTTCGAGGAGTGGACCGAGGTCTTTGGCTCCGAGCGGCTGACAGGCGCACTGCTGGATCGCTTGACCCATCACGTCCACATTCTCGAGATGAACGGCGAAAGCTACAGGCTCAAACACAGCCGCAACAAACAACAATAATTAAAGCCCAATCCAGATCAGAACAATATTGGTCCAAGGGCCAACATGCGCTTTGGCACGCGTTAGCTATATGACAAGCACTCGCGCCAAAGCGCACGACAAACGATAACTCAGTGGACCAGTTTTACGCCGCGATCTGGCACCTTTTTACTCTGCGATTGACACTTAGTTCTGGGAAGGTGATCAGCAGTGCCATGATCACGACCTCGGCCAGCAAGAACCATGTGACGCCTTTGAAGATGTCCATCAGTGCGATCTGATCCCCAAGCACGCTTTTGACAACGAAAACATTCAGACCAACGGGCGGGGTTAGCAGCCCGATCTCGATCATCTTGACAACCAAAACACCAACCCAGATCAGGTTCATATCCAGTGCGGTAAACACCGGTAGCAGGATCGGCAGCGTGATCAGCATGATGCCGATCGGGTCCAAGAACATGCCCAGCACCAGATACATGCCGATCATGATCAGGATGATCACGAGAGGATCGGGATCAAGCTCGACGATCAGGGTGCCGACTTCGGCCGGAAGGCCGGTGATAGCGATGAATTTGGTGAACAGTGCCGCGCCGAGGGCGATGAAAAAGATGGTGGCCGAACTTTTGAGCGCATCCAGCAAGGAGTCGCGGATCACTGAAAAGTTGAGAGTGCCGCGCAGCAAGCAGAGCAGAAGCGTTGCAATCGAGCCGAGTGCGGCGGATTCCGTCGCGGTGGCAAAGCCGGTGAAAATGCTGCCAATAACCGTCAGGATAAGCAGTGGAACCGGCCAGATTTTTCCCAGAACAGCGAATTTTTCCCGCCACGAATATCGCGTATCGACGCGCGGCGCGATTTCGGGGTTCAGCAGAACGCGGCCAATAATGATGGCGATATAACACAACGCCGTCAGCAGGCCGGGAATGATGCCCGCGATCAGCAATTCGCCGATCGGCTGCTCGGTGTACCAGCCATAGATGACGAAGGCGATTGACGGCGGGATCAGCGCGCCAATCGTGCCCGACGCGGCGATCACTGAAGTGGCCAATGACGGGCTGTAACCTGCGCGCAGCATTTCTGGTGCGGCTAGACGCGACATCGCGGCGGTTGTTGCGATGCTGGAGCCAGAGGCGGATGCAAACATCGCGGTTGCGACATTGGTGGCGACGGCCAGTCCGCCGGGCAGGCGGCTGAGCCATATTTTGGCAGCCTCAAACAACGTGCTGGTCAGCCCGCCCCGATGTGCCAATGCGCCCATCAGCAGAAACATCGGGATCGCGCTGAGCGACCAGTGGGCGGCAAAGTCATACGGGATGCTGGCCATCGACGACCAGGCCGCGCGCGGGCTGCGCAAGATAGCGATACCGATGCAGGACAGCAGCGCCAGCGCCAGCGCAATCGGCATCCGTACCGCCAGCAGAAAGAAGAGAGCCGCGACAGCAATCGCGGTCGAAGTAAAAGGATCCATGCTCAGCGCCCCGTTTCAGTGGTGGAGGTGATGGCTTCGATCTCGTCTTGCGGAAAGCCGAAGCGGGAGATCGGTTCGGAAAGGGGGCGGCCTGTCAGAAGCAGGTGTCCGGCGCGAAATGTCGTCACCAAGAATGCCAGCGTCAGCGTGAGAAGGCTCAGCGCCAAAATCCATCGTGTCGGCCAAGTCAGTACTTCGAAAAACACTACGTCCAGCGTTTCATTCTGCGCGGTTTTGCGAAGCGCCAGTTTGATTGCGGCGTTGGTCCAGCCGGTGAGAAAGATAATGGCGACAGCGCCCACCGCAGTTTCGAGAAACGCCTTGGCCCGGGCCGAGGCGGACTGTGTGAACAGCTCTACCACGATATGGCCTGCATAAAGTTGTATCAGCGCGAGCGGTGGAAAAATCACACCGACCATATACCATGCCGAGACGATTTCGATGGTGCCGATAATCGGGCTGTTGAAAACCGTCCGCGCGATGACATCCGCGCCGATGTGAAACATCATCAGGATCATTGACAGCGCACCGACAAAGAATCCGGCAATCGCGACCGAGTAGACAGATTTTTCAAAGAGGTGGAAAGCGCGCATTGGGTATTCCAATCTGCTGATATGGCCACCCCGCTAGGGTGACCATGTCTGTGTTGTCAGGCTTGGCGTTTCAGGGCGCGCGCTTGTCGAAGATTTCCGTGCGCATCTTGTCGGCAAATGCCGCGTAGTCGTCGCCGGTCTCGTCGGCAATTGCGGCCCACTTATCCATCAGCGTGCGGAACTGAGCCGCCAGATCTGTCGCGTTGTCGATGCCCTTGGATTCCGCCTTTTCAATCACGCTTGTTGCGGCGGTGACCTGAGTGCGGGCGAAGGCTGCGACAAATGCATCGTCCGGTTGGATGTACTTCAAGCCACGCTCAACGGCCTGTGCCCGAATGCTTGAGGCTTCTTCAACCATCTGTTTGGCGATTCCAACGGTCATGTTGGGGATGTTGTCGTAGATGATTTTATGGGTGTCGGCGGACATGTCTTCCCAGACGTCCTGGTTGAAGACGACCAGATGAGCACCTTGGAAGGCGCCCAACGGCATATCGATGACGGTCGTCAAGGTGTCCCACAGGCTGTAGGATTCCAGCCAGAATTCCGCGCCGATTACACAATCAACAACGCCACGCTGCAGCGCCTCGAAGGTATCGGTAATTGGCATCGAAACCGGGGTCGCGCCCAGTTCGGCGGCGAACATGCCCCACGAGCTGGAGTAACGGATTTTCTTGCCAACAAGATCTGCCGTCGAGGAGATATCGCCATTACACATCATAAGGTAAGGCGAAATCGTACTGACCGCCATTGAAACGGCATTTGCATTTTCCAGATCTTCTTCACAGCCGGGGCAGTTCAGCATTTGTAGTTCGGTCATGGCCGCAGAACCCGCGAGAATACCTTTGCTTTCCATGCCCAGCCCATTGAGAAAGGCGCTGGTGGGCAACTGATCGGCCACATATGCGTCGGCCAGATAGCCGCTGGATACCAGCTCGTCGCCGATACCGGTCAGAACGGTTTTTGCGCTTACAACCGAGGATCCGGGTTGCGAGGTGAAGGTGATTCCACCGCCCGTTGCTTCGGTCACGGCTTTGGCGAAGGGATCGAAGCCGGACACAAGAATGCTGTGATTTATCGGCAGGTGCGAGCCATAAGTCAGGTCTGTGGCTTGCGCCGCGTCTGCGGACGCAAGGCCCAAGGAAAGTGTAAGTGCGGTTAGTAGCGCAGCCGAAGTCCGGCCCTTGGTCGCTGTTGTCATGGTTCCCTCCCAAAGTATTTCAGTATGGTGTGCAAGTATGTCGGACGCAGTTCTATGCGTGCTTCTTTCCCGATGGAGCGCTACGGCCAAAATGCTGCCGACGTTTATGGGCGTTTCAAATGCGTTCGATGACGGCGGCGCTGGCCATGCCGCCAGCAACGCAGAGCGTTACCAGGCCGATGGTTTTATTTTGGCGTTCAAGCTCGTCCAGAACGGTGCCGATTAACATCGCGCCCGTGGCGCCCAGCGGGTGCCCCAGCGCGATTGCCCCGCCATTTACATTGACGCGCTCTGGGTCGATCGCCAGCTCTTGCATCGCAAACAGCACGACCGAGGAGAACGCCTCGTTGATTTCAAAAAGATCGACGTCGGCAATCGTCATCCCGGCACGCTTCAAGGCCAACCGTGTGGCGGCGGCGGGGCCGGTCAGCATGATGGTTGGCTCTGATCCGATATGCGCCCAAGAGCGCAGCCGCGCGCGTTTTTCCGCGCCAATGCGTGCACCGACATCCGGCGATCCAAGCAAGACGGCTGCCGCTCCGTCGACGATCCCGCTGGAGTTTCCGCCGGTATGAACGTGGTTGATATATTCGACCGAAGGATAGCGCAGAATCGCACGTTGATCGAAACCCGACTGTCCGGGCGCGGCGAAGGCGGGTTTAAGCTTTGCCAGTGTGTCGACGGTTGTGTTCGGGCGGGGGTGTTCGTCCTTGGTCAGGGCAATCAGGCCCGCGTTATCGCTCACCGGGATGATAGATTTGTCAAACCGACCTTCGGAAATCGCGATCGCCGCGCGGGCTTGGCTTTGTGCCGCGTAGGTGTCGACGTCAATCCGGCTCATACCGTTGAGCGTGGCAATGAGATCAGCGCCGATACCTTGAGGCGCATAGTGGGTGATCAGCGTTTCACGCGGGTCCGAGGCCCAAGCGCCGCGATCCGAGCCCATTTCAACCCGCGACATATGTTCAATGCCAGAGCCGATGGCGAGCTCCAGCTGGCCACTGCCGATTTGCCCGGCGGCCGAACAGACCGCATCCAGCCCTGAACCGCAAAACCGGTTGACCTGTGATGCAGGCACTTCTTGCGGGTATCCGGCGGCGACAACGGCGGCTTTTGCGATGTCGGCCCCCTGCTCGCCCACCGGCACAGCGCAGCCCATTATGACGTCCTCGACCGGGGCGGCGGTAAAGTCATACCGCGTTGCCAGTGCGGCCAGTGGGGCCGCAGCCAGTCTAATTGGGCTGATCGGGGCCAGGCTTCCCATTCTTTTGCCGCGCGGGGTGCGTAGCGCATCGTAGATGATGATGTCAGTCATGGAATATTCTCAATGCAAATTACCGATCTGTATAGAGACGTAGACTCCACTCGGCAGTATTGCAACGCTAAAACCCAAAAGCATGGTGTTTAGGGTTGAAAACTCGCGCTCGCGCAGGAGCGCGCAATCGTTTTGCGACAGCACAAAACAGCGAGAGCGTCTTTGGAATTATCGGATTTAAATAAGCCGCACGACAGTCGTCGGGTCAGGTGGTTTCGACTGCGGTTGCAAAAACATAGCCTTCGCCATGAACCGCCTGAATAAGCGATGTCCCAGCGTTTTCCCCGTCAATTTTGCGGCGAAGGCGGGCGACATGTGCGTCGATTGCCCGGTCGGTCACGGTTGTGCTGTTGCCATAGAGCGCATCCATGATCTTGGCGCGTGCCAGAACTGTGCCTGCGCTTTCCGCAAGCGCCTTTAGCAGCGTGTATTCAGCGCCGGTCAATGGAATGGCGCGTTCATCGTCGATACCGCGCAGGCGGCGTTCAGAGATGTCCAGTTCAAGCCCCGCAAAGGTCATTTTTTGTGCGATCAAGGCCTGATCGGCCGCAGCATCGCGCAAGGCGGGTGCGCGGCGCAATACGGCCTTGATCCGGGCGAGAAGTTCGCGTGGCTCATAGGGCTTTGTGAGGTAATCATCGGCCCCGAGTTCAAGCCCGACAATACGGTCGAACACCTCGTCTCGTGCGGTCAACATAATGATCGGGGTCTGCGAAACCTGTCTGATTTTACGTGCAATTTCCAGCCCATCCTCGTCTGGAAGGTTCAGGTCCAACACGATCAGATCAAAGTCGGTGCGTGCCAAACTTGCATGGGTTTGCGCACCTGACGACGCTGTTTTCGCGGCGAAGCCGTGCTTGATCAGAAACCGGGACAAAAACGACGTAAGCTGCATATCGTCGTCAACGATCAGAATAGTTTGCGTCATGCTGCTTTCCCAATCTTCACATCGGATGCTATCATCGCACGTCCCGACCGTTTCGCAAGCGTTTCGCCGCAACTGCCCGAAAGCAAACATGACTTCTCAGGAAATTACCACCACGCGGTTCTATAATGTCGGCATTGCTGCGTTAATCTTGCTGTTGTTGACGGTGATGTTGGGTCTTTATCTTGGCGGCCAGACCCGTAGCCAGTTTCGCGAGGTTGAGGCCAGTTGGACAGACTATGACGGTGATGTCGGCCAAAAAGGTGTCTGGATCAGCTCTCTCCGGGGCTATCTGGGATACGGTGGGATCATCCACAACTTCAAAAACTATGTTCTTCGCGGCGCGCCTGAATATTTCGAGCGTACCGGCGAGCAGATCGAGCAGTTCAACGCCACCATGGCGCAGTATCTGGATGGCAATCCGCGCGAAGACGAGCGGACTGCTTTGTTGGCGATCCAGGCGATAATCGACCAATATGCGGCGAAACTTCCGGTGGCGCGTGACGCGGTGGCCAGAGGTTTGAGCTTGGAGCAGGTCGATGTGCTGGTTGCGGTTGACGATTCCAGGGCGATTCAGGCTCTGGTCGATCTTGAGGCTGTTTGGCAAACCTCGCGTGCTATCAGCACGTCGCGCATGTTCGCCGCGGTTGATCAGGGGCAGACGTTGATCCTGATCGGGTTCGTTTCGATTGGGTTGCTGGTTTTCGCGGCATTGTCGATTGGCGCACTTCTGATCATGATGTTGCGCGATATGCGGGGGTCGATGTCGCTGCTGTCGGATGAATTGGTCCGGCGGCGCAAGTTGGAACAATCCGAGGGCCGGTTGGCCAGCGCGGTTGAGCAAAGCCCATCAACGATTTTCATCACCGATACCCGTGGGCGGATACTGTATGCAAACCGCCGGTTTGCGCAGTTGACTGGGTGGACCAGCGCCGAGGTCGAGGGGAAAACGCCGAAGTTTCTGCAAACCGGTGACACCAAGCCCGAGGTGTACGAAGAAATCCGCAAGTGTCTGGGGCAGGGTAAGGAATGGCATGGCGTCTTTCGCAACCGCAAGAAGGATGGCGGAAGCTATTGGGTGGAAACCAAGATTCTGCCACTGATCGGGCCGGATGGGACCGTGCAAAACTTCATAGGTCTGGGTGAAGACGTGACCGAAAAGCGTCAGGCGCGCGAACAAGTGGCGCGCGCGCAGAAGCTGGAGGCGGTCGGGCTGCTGGCGGGTGGCATCGCGCATGATTTCAACAACGTGCTGACAACCATCGTGGGGGCGGCGCATCTGGCAGCACTGGATGCGCCCGAGGGGAGCGACATTGCGATGGAAATTGAGCAGATCGACATTGCGGCACAGCGGGCGCAAAGCCTTGTGCATGGTTTGCTGACCTTTGCGCGGCGCGAACCCGGTAAGCCTCAGGCCATAAACTTGTGTGATATCGTACGTGAAGTGACGCGCCTTTTGCGGGCTTCGTTACCGCCGACGATTCATATGACCTGTGCCGATGAACACGGGAAATTTCTGGTGATGGCCGACCATACCCACCTGCACCAAATCGTGATGAACCTGTGCCGGAACGCGGCCGAAGCGATCGGTGGGGCCGAAGGCAGCATCACGATCAGTGTGACAAAGCTCAGTCAAGGTTTGCTCGAAGATCAGAAGCCGCGCCCAGAGGGTTGGGTGCAACTTGAAATTCGCGACGATGGGCCGGGCATGTCTTTGGAAACCCGCAAGCATCTGTTTGATCCATTCTTTACCACCAAGCCGCTTGGCAAAGGATCTGGGTTGGGTCTTGTTGTTGTGGCAGGGTTGGTCGAAGAAATGGGCGGGACGATTTCAGTTGAAAGCGCACCCGGCGAAGGTGCGTGTTTCACGATTCGCCTGCCCGGAACGTCGCAGAGCGAGGCCGTTCCCGAAATCACGGCCAAAGATATTCCGCGCGGACACGAGCGGTTGATCCTTGTCGATGATCAACCCGAAATCGCAGCGACCTTCCGCAGGGTGTTGATGCGCCTTGGGTACCGGGTCGAGGCCTATACGTCTTCGGTAATCGCGCTCGAAAAAATGCGCGCCGACCCCAATGCCTTTGATCTGTTAATTACCGACATGGTGATGCCCGAGATGAACGGCGAGGTCCTTGCCAATCTCGTGCGCGATCATCGCGCGGATGTCCCGGTGATCATATGTACCGGATACAACCCATCCGGAATTTCGATCCAGGGGGCGCCTGTGATCGTTCTAAACAAGCCTATCGACCCGCTTGATCTGGCGCGGCAGATCCGGTGGGCACTGGATTCAGCCAAGGCTCATGCGGCGACGGTCCCCGCAGGCGCGCCGACCTGAGCGGTCACATTTCGTCACATCTTGTCACTCCCTGTCACGCTGACGGCAACATTTGTGCCTTTGGCCTGTCTTAGCATCGCTGTGAATGCCCGGCTCTGATCCTTTTGCGATCAGGCGGGCGACAAGGAAGGCGCTGCGGGCGTAAACCTGCCTGCGGTGTTTTCAAATCATAGCGGTCGATCGTGGATATCTTGCCACGGGGCCAGATTGGAGGCGCAAGATGATCCGAAAAATGACCCTAGTTGGCGCGATGCTGGCGGCCACAACGGCGGCGGCGCAGGATAGCGTGCCAATTCAGCCGATCGACGTGAACGCCGCGCGTGCCGAACTGGGCAAGCGCATGTTCTATGACACTCGCCTGTCAGGTGATACGAACTTGGCCTGTGCCAGCTGCCATGACCCGGAAAAGGGGTTCAGCGATGGCGAAGCCCTGTCGCAGGCCTATACCGGGGCCGGACACTTTCGCAACTCTCCGACTCTGGCCAACGTCGGGTACCGCGCTGCATGGATGCATGATGGCCGTTTGGGCACGAACCTGAACGACGTCGCACGCGAGATGATCACCGAAACCTACCTGATGAACATGGATATGCGCATCATGCAGGAGCGGATGAAGCAGGATCCCAAATATGTCGAGATGTTCGCCGCCGCAGGCATGTCCGAGCCGTCGAATGGCGGTGCGCGCAACGCGCTGATGGATTTCATGAAAACTATCGTCTCGCGCGGTGCGCCTGTTGATACTGGCGACCTGTCCGAGGCCGCCACCCGTGGTCAGGCGATATTCGAAGGCAAAGGCAATTGCGCCAGTTGCCACGTCGGCCCGCGCTATACCGACGATCAGCCGCACAACATCGGCGTCGCGGATAACCCTGACATCTGGGCCGATGCAGAGCGCCATTCGGCCTTCGTGACCTATGCCAAGTTCATGGGTGTCGAAAACTATATGAACCTGCGCGAAGATCTGGGGGCTTATATCCGCAACCACCGCCCCGAAACCAAGCGCAGCTTTCTGACGCCAACCCTGCGCGAACTGACGTGGACTGCGCCCTATATGCACAACGGCACCATTGAGACCCTGGCAGGCGTGGTTGATTTTTATAACGCAGGTGGCGGGGACGACCCCCTCAAGGATGAAAGTCTCAAGCCGCTTGGCCTGAGCGACGGCGAGAAGGCCGATCTGGTGGCCTATCTCGAGGCGCTATCGGGCGAGAGCTTTGACACCGACGCCTATGTCTGGCGCGAGGACGACTTCGATTACACGGTGATCGAAGACTGGCGCAACGTAAAGAATTAAGGAGCCGGACGATGAAAAAAACTCCCGCAATCATTCTGAGTGCTGCGCTGCTGGCAGCCGGGCCTCTTGTGGCCGAAACGGCGCGCCCGGATGGCTTGGCTGCACTTGGTCAGCCGCCTATTCCGGCAGATAACCCAATGAGCCCGGAAAAAATCGCATTGGGTGAAAAACTGTTCTTCGACCCGATCCTTTCGGGTAATTACAGCATGCCGTGTTCGTCTTGCCACCTGCCCGAAGCAGGGTGGGCCGTTCAGGCGCCTATCAGCTTTGGCTATCCAGGCACGACGCATTGGCGCAACAGTCAGACGGTCATCAACTCGGCGTATTACGGCAAGTTGTTCTGGGCCGGTTCTTCCGGTTCGCTGGAACATCAGGCGCGCTCGGCCGCGCGCGGTGGCGTGGCAGGCAACGGCGAAGATGACATGATGGAAGCGCGTCTGGCCTTTGTGCCGGAATATCGCGAGGCCTTTGCAGATGTCTTTGGCGATGACTGGCCGAATATTCGCCACGCCTATAATGCGATCGCCGCATATGAGCGTACGCTGGTGCAGACCGACACGCCGTTCGACAACTATATGAACGGCGACGACGCGGCCCTGACCGAGCAACAAAAACGCGGGATGGACCTGTTCACCGGCAAAGCGAACTGCGTGAGCTGTCACAGCGGCCCGCTGCTGTCGAACGAGAAGTACTATAACCTTGGCGTTCCGCCCTACAGCGGTTGGGACGATGATGAGATCGCCCAAATCACCTTCCGGTTCGAGCTTTATGGCAAGGGATCGACCGAAGAGATGTATCGTTCGACCAAGGACGATCCCGGTCTCTATTTCCGCACTAAGGAAAAGTCCGACAAGGGCAAGTTCCGCGTGCCGAGCTTGCGGTACACCAAATACACCTACCCCTACATGCACAACGGCATGCTTGAAACGCTGCGCGATGTTGTGGAGTTCTACAACGCCGGTGGGGGCGAGAATGAATTTGCCGCCAACAAGACCGCGATGGTTCAGCCCCTTGGCCTGAATGACGGCGAAATTGACGACATCGTGGCCTTCCTCGAAAGCCTGAGCGGCGACGAAATCCTGATCGAAGAACCCGATCTTCCCGAAATGCAGCCGCTGCCTGCGGCTGCCAATAATTGAACAGGAGCCAGTGAGATGAGCGAACTTGATCCGAAAATCGTCGCCGCCATCAATGGCGAAAACGGCGAGGCCCAAAAAGCGGGCACTCGTAAATGCCTGATGAGCCGACGGCAGTTTCTGCTGACCAGCGGGTTGACCACCACCGTCGTGATGGTCGGCATTCCCGGTATGTCTGAGGCCGAAACGCCGGCGGTGGTGTCGACCTATCCGCGCAAATTCATCGCCAAGCTGAGCGATCTGAAAACAGACGAGCCATTCGATTTCGAATACCCGGACGAGGGTCAATTTGCGGAATCAATTCTGGTCAAGCTTGGCCAGAAAGCTGGCGGTGGGATCGGCCCCGATCAGGACATCGTGGCCTTCAACTATACCTGCACCCACCAAGGCGGGCCGCTGCAAGGGACGTATCAGGCTGCCGACAAGGCGCTTGGCCCCTGTCCGCTGCACCTGACCACGTTTGATCTGACGCGCCACGGGATCTTTATCGCGGGGCAAGCCTATCAGTCGCTGCCGCAGGTGCTTCTCGAAGTTGACGGTGATGATGTCTACGCCGTCGGCATGTTTGGCCTGATTTACGGCCGTTTTGACAATCTTCAGGGCTAAGGAGGAACACCCATGTCCACACCATATTATGTCCCCGAAGAGTCTGTCCCTCTGCCGCCGGTTGATGCTGATGTGATCTCGACTGCCTGCGACTATTGCATTGTCGCTTGTGGTTACAAGGTCTATCGCTGGCCGGTGCGCGGGGGACACAACGGCGGCCCGATGGCCGATCAGAACGCCTTTGGCGAGGATTTCCCGGTCAACCCGCTGGGCCCGTGGATCGCGCCCAATCAGCACAATATCGTGCTGCACAATGGCGAGCCGCATCACGTGGTTATCATCCCTGACAAAGACGCCGAGTTTGTGAACCCGATGGGCAACTCGTCGATCCGTGGTGGTGCGATTGCGCAGAAGGTTTACAATCCGCAGACCCCAACACGCGACCGTCTCAAATCCCCAATGGTGCGCATGTTTGGCGTGCTGATGCCGGTGACCTGGGATTTCGCGCTGGATATTGCGGCCGAGGTTGGCAACTACGTACTGAGAAAACACGGCACCAATGCTTACGGCGTCAAGACATTCTCGTATGGCTATATGGAAAACACTTATGCCATCACCAAGTATGCTCTGGGCAATGTGAACACCGCGAATTTCACCTTCCACGACACGCCGTCGGATGTGACTTCGACCCCCGGATTCCGCGATGCGGGTTTCGATAACTTCGGCCCCAGTTATGATGACTGGGCCGAGGCTGACACCCTGATGATGTGCGGCACCGACCCCTATGAGACCAAGACGATCCTGTTCACGGATCACATCATGCCGGCAATCCAGAACGGTCAAAAGGCGATATTCATGGTGCCGCGCCGCTCTACCGGAACGGCATTCGCTGAAAAGAACGGTGGCATGGTGCTTGATATCCAGCCCGGAACCGACTTGCCGGTGGTGTTGGCCATCGCCCGCGTGATTGTTGAAAACGGCTGGCAGGATGACGAGTGGATCGAGAAGTGGGTCAACAACAAATGGGAAAGCTCGTCAGGCTTTGGTCAGGGTACCCGGAACACGCCGTGGCAATGGCGCACGACCTGGGGCAAATTCCAGACCAAGGGCTTTGAAGACTGGAAAGAATGGCTGTTGGCGCAGGACTATTCGGTGCCTGAAAAAGCTGCCGAGATCGCCCAGATTGATGTTCAGAAAATCTATACTGCTGCTGAATGGATGGCCAAGCCCAAGGCCGACGGCACACGCCCCAAGACTTCGATCATGATCGAAAAGGGCTTCTATTGGTCCAACAACACGGGCAACACTCAGGCGATTTCCGCTTTGGGGATTGCAGTTGGGGCTGGCGGACGTCCGGGTCAGGTTATCGGCCGGGCCGGTGGTCACCAGCGTGGCGGCCTGCGTGGTGGTGGATATCCGCGCAACAAGTCACCAGAGAAGCTGCCGGGTCGTCGCCGTCGCGCGATGGATACCGACCGGTATTTTATGGCGGGCCACACCCGTCTGGCACATGTCATCGGCACCACGTGGGTGCAGGCGATGTGCGGCAGCCAATCCTTGCAGGCCAAGTTCGAGGAACAGACCGTGCGCAACCCGCATCAGGTCATGTCGTTCGACAAGCAAGAGATCATCGACACCCTGAAGGCCCGCGCCGACAGTGGCGGCACGGTGGTCTGGGATCAGGATATCTATCTGGTTGATCCGATCGGTGCGCGCTATGCCGATATCGTCTTCCCAGCCTCGGGCTGGGGCGAGGATACGTTCACCCGCGCCAATGGCGAACGCCGTCTGCGGCTTTACCCGAAATTCTATGATGCGCCAGGCGAGGCGAAACCGGATTGGTGGATCATCGCGCAGCTGTCGAAGAAGATGGGTTTCGAAGGGTTTGACTGGAAGAACTCGAACGATGTCATTGAAGAGGGCGCGCGCCATTCGCGAGGCTCGCGTAAGGATTTCAACATGGTTCTGGTCGCGGCCCGTCGCGAAGGCAAAACCCTGCACGAGAAGCTGGGAGAGTTTGGCACCAACGGCATTCAGGGCCCGGTCCTGATGCTTGAGGATGGCTCGCTGGAAGGCACCAAGCGCTTGCACGACACAACGCGCAAACTGCCCGAAACCGGTCCTTCTGCTGGCAACATGTTCAACAAGAAGCTGACCCATTTCAACACCCAGACTGGCAAGTGCAACATTCAGAAGGCGCCGTGGGATCTGTTCAGTTCCTATTGGGAATGGCTGAAGCCGCGCGAGGGTGAGATCTGGATTTCGTCCGGGCGGATCAACGAGCGCTGGCAATCCGGGTATGACGACCGTCGTCGCCCCTATATCGTGCAGCGCTGGCCGGAAAACTGGATCGAGATCCACCCTTCGGTGGCCGAGGCTCGAGGCATCGAAAGCGGTGACTATGTGCAGGTCTATTCGGATCGTATCCCGGTGCAGACCGACACGATTGTTGGAGTCGAGGGCAGTGATTTTGACTTCGATTCGCTGTTGAAAAACGGTCATATCGAGCTGACCAAAGCGTCGATCACTGCCGTTGCCATCGTGACCCCTGCGGTCAAGGAGAACCTTGGTTACATGGACTTCCTGCATACCTCGCAGCCGGCGAATGCCTTGTCAGGGCGCGTGGTCGACTGGATTAGCGGCAACTACAACTACAAGATGGGTGTCGGCATGGTGCGCAAGATGGGTGAGAGCCCATACAAGTCGCAGTTTCGCTCGATGTCCTTTGCGCGTCGCGATATCGCCTGATCTGCGCTTCCGCATCTGGCCCCTTTGGGCCGGATGCCACTTCTTTTACAACCGATTGCGCAAGGAGGTTCGGCACCATGCTGACCCGGCTTTCCACTAACTCTGCTGAGCGGCCTGACCCGGTGCCTGCCTTTCTGGCGCATCTGGCCTCGGACAATGATGTTTTGCGTACGGGGGCCGTGCGCGCCTTGGCGGCCCGCGCCCCGAATGATGAACGCGCCCGCGTGGCCCTTTTGGATTCATTGCTGGATCAGGACGCGGATGTGCGTAGTGACGCAATGGAGGCGCTGGCCCGGTTTGCCCGCATCGAAGACGCAGAGACCATTCGGGCATCCCTGATCGGCGATCCGGTGCGCGAGATAAAACTGGCGGCGATCCCGCTTCTTGCCGCTTTGGGTGATCACGGCTCTGTGCCGCTGCTTCGCGCCCTGACCGAATCGCGGGACGAAGAAAACGTCGCGTGGGAAGACGACATCGGCGTCTGGGATG
Organism: Thalassovita taeanensis; assembly: GCF_900110775.1. Lineage (GTDB taxonomy): Bacteria > Pseudomonadota > Alphaproteobacteria > Rhodobacterales > Rhodobacteraceae > Litorimicrobium > Litorimicrobium taeanense. The sequence goes on from NZ_FOEP01000009.1 coordinate 14,199, forward strand.
ACTGGCTTGATGTGCAAAAAGCCGCAATCGCGGCACTTGGCGCTCTCAAGGCCGAGGACGCCATTCAAGATATTCTGAGTGCGCGCGACGACGAATTTGGCCAGAACCTTGATATCCCGGCGTTCCGCGCGTTGGCTGACATGGGTGGCGAAGGCGTTGTCTGGCTTTTGTCAGTTGCCAAGACCGAAGGTGGGCTGGCGCGAAAACGCGCGCTCGAAATTTTGGGTCAGGCCGATGCCAACGCATTGCGGGATCATCTTGATTTTCTGCTGGGTGATGACATGCCGGACGTGCGCCTGTTGGTCCTGCCTTTGCTTGACGCCAGCGATGATAGAGCGACGTATTTGGCGCTGAATGATCCGGATGCCAGCGTGCGCCGCGCCGCACTTGTGCAGTTCGGCGAGGAACGGCCCGAGCTTGCATCAGCCAGCCTTGCGGATCGTGATGAAGCGGTTCAGGCCGAGGCGCTTGCATTGCTCAAGCTGCCGCTGGCCGAAGATGTTCGGGCCGCGTTGGTCGCAAATATGTCCGCGTGGTTGTCCGTTGCGGATGCAGCATTGGCAACCGCAACGGCCAAGCTCTGGTTGCGGTTGGGGGCAGGTCAATCGACCGAGCCTCTGATTGAACTGGTTCGCAACACAGACCGCCCGCTCGAGGCGCGGATTGCAGCAGTGGATGCGCTGGCGGGTCTTGGCGATACGGTCGCAACCGAACGCATGATCTCATTCCTCGGGAATGAGGCGCAGCAGGTGCGCGCAGTCGCCCTGACGCACCTTGCGACGTTTGCCCGGAACGGCGACGCGACTGCGGAGCACGCGCTCGCGCTTGCAATTGATGGTGTACTTCTTGCCCCGGAAAAAGCTGTGATCACTCGCAAAGACGATCCAATCGGCACTGATGTCTCGGCTGCCAAGGATGATGATGCGGGCTCGCCACGCTTACGGATAACGCCCGAAGGAGATGTTGTTGATGCTGCGGATCTGCCTGCCAGATCTGATTTTCCGTCAACGCTTGAAGTCATCCAATTCAATAGGATCCAGCAATCGCCCAAAGACGATGCTGCAGACGCGGCAGAAGAGACACCTGAAGAAACCGCCCCGAAACGTCGTAAACGGCGCGCGGTTGAGGGGCCAGACATGGTGGCGGATGATCTTGCGCGCACTGCCCTTAGGATCGCGGCGGATGTTGCCGGTGCCCGCATCGACGCGGCGGTTCTAAGCGCCACAGAATCCGCAGATGATGCGCAGCGGCTGGAAGGCTACCGCGCACTTGCGAGCCGCGTCGCCAATATCGGGCTATACGATGCGGCGCTTGGTCGGGCCTATACCGGGATGATGGACCGGCAGGCCGCTGTCCGCTCGCTGGCGGCAAAAATTGCGACCTATGATACGGGATCGACTGAAGCGCTCGAGGCTCTGTTGAGCGACGAAGACCCGTTGGTGCGTGCTGTGGTCGTACGGTCTGTGCCCGATGAGAAAAGGCTCGCAGGGTTTCTTGCTGATCCAGCGCTGGTTGTGCGCAAAGCAGCATTGGCGCGACTGCTCAAGACCCCCGGTCCGACCGTGGCATCGCAAATCGTTGATCAGCTTCTGCATGCGGAACGGATCGATACGCTGAGTCTGGCGATCAACTTCTCACCGGACGTTCTTGATATGGCGCTGCACCGTATTTCGGACCCGACATTGGAGATTCGGAAAACACACGTGCTTTTGCAAAGCTTGGTGCAACCCGAAACGGCCGGTTCGGAGATGATATGAAAACCTCACTGTACCAGAGTCAGATTGTGACAGGCCCATATGCCGCCACAGTCTCGGATACCGCCACTTACGGTCAGTTTCGTGACTTGACCGCGAAATGGGTCACATTTCTGTCGGAGAAACGGGAGCTTATGCTCGTCGGGTTTCCGATGCCAAAGACGCACGATATTGATCAGGGGCTATGGTCGTTGGCGCGTGCCCTGCGCGATGCGGGCGTGCGGATCGAAGGCCATATTCAATTGCGGGGCGCAACGCAGGGCGACTGCAATTGCCGGGAAATGAACCTTGTCGACCTCAGCGATGACAGCCGAAGCCGGATTTCCGAAAACCGCGGTCCGCGGGCGCGGGGGTGCCACCTTGATTGGGCGGCCCTGACCGCAGCGGCGGCGGCGCTTCAGGCCCGGATCGCGCAGGGAACGGATATTGTTGTCGTCAACAGGTTCGGCCGCGCCGAGGCCGAAGGCGCCGGTATGCGCGGCGTCATTTCCGACGCCTTGTCCAGTGGCGCGAGGGTCGTGGTGGGATACCGACCAGACTATGCCGAGGCTTGGGCGGCCTTTCATGGCGGTATGGCGCAGGACCTGCCGATGTAAGACCAACTGGTGGCACGTAGTCATCATGAGGTGAATGGCGTGCAATTCTTGTGTAGCCGCGCTTCAGCGCTCCATCAGCGTTTCTTTGACCCGGCGCCGCATGATTTTGTTTGCACCGCTTTTGGGAAGTTCGGGCCATATCTCCAACGCGCGCGGGCGTTTGTATCCGCTCAGGTGGGTCTGTGCGTGCAGCAAAATCGCTTCGACCTCAAGATCGGGGCGCCCGGCCACCACGGCGACAACCCGCTCGCCCCACCGCTCGTCTGGTAGCCCGACAACGGCGGCTTCGACCACGCCGGGAAACCGCAAAAGAACGTCCTCAACCTCGGAGGGATAGATGTTGAAACCGCCCGAGATGAACATATCATTCTTGCGGTCCACGATATAGTAGAACCCGTCTTCGTCCATATAGCCAATGTCGCCGGTCCGCAGCCAGCCATCGCGAATGGCCTCGGCAGTTTTTTCGGGTCGATTCCAATACCCAGCCATCAACTGAACGCCTCGGCATACGATCTCGCCGCGTTCATTTGGCGGCAACGGCTGATCATTTTCATCGAAAATCGCGACGTCAACCATCGTATAGGGCCGCCCGCAAGAGCCGACGCGATCATGGTGTTCCGGGGCAAGTTGGGTGATGGCCATCGGGTTTTCCGCCTGGCCGTAGGTCTGCGCCAGAACGCGGCCAAACCGCTGCTCCAACCGCTCCACCAACCCGGAGGAGATCGAAGAAGCACCATAGACGATTCTGCGAAATTGGTCTTTGCAGCTGTCAACTTTGGGATCTTCCATGATCATGGCAAGCATGGTCGGAACCAGAAATGTCATGCTGGCGCCGGAACGCTCGGCCAAATCCAGAAAATCAGATGTGTTGAATTTCTGCATAACCAATGAATGCGCGCCGCGGCAAATACAGGGCAGAAAGAACGCTCCCGACGCGTGCGAGATCGGTGCCGCATGCAGGAAAGTATCGCCCTGACGCAGATCGGGGATAAGGTCCGTCAGCAACGCGCTGATCTCCATCAGCTCGCAGCGGGTGGTCAGGTTCACGGCTTTGGCTTTGCCGGTCGTGCCGCCGGTGAACGCAAATCGAAGCGGGGCATCGAGCGGGCGTTCGATCTGGCAAGGGGATGGATCGCCCGTCGAAATCATGTCACGAAGCTGCTCGAGGTTGATCTGGAAGTCGGCGGTCAGATCGGGAAACCCGGATTGGATGATGGCGCGCGCGCCGCCTTCGCTTAGTTTGTGTTCGTGATCCGTGACCGCTTCGCGCGCGTTCAACTGAACCCGGACAAGACCCGCCTTTGCCAGCGCGTAATAGGCGACCAGGCAGTCAATCGTGTTGGGCAACAGAACACCGACGCGGTCCCCCGGGCGCAACCCAATGGCACTAAGTGCATTTCCGACGCGATCCGTCGCTTGGTCGAACTCCCTGAAGCTCAGCGTTCGATCATCCTCGGTGATGCAAGGTGCGTCGCCAAAGTTCACACCGGCACGTCGGATCAGGGCCCCAATTTCCATTCTGTCTGTCCTATCGGCTTAAAATTCGGCCGCAACGGCGGCATGTTTGTGATGTGGCTCAGCTGTAGGTTGCCTGCATGGATTTGCGACCGCTGTGATTGGCGCACCACACTTGGCTTTGCCCGTCTGTCATCGCGTTGCCTAGGTAAAATGGTGTACTGTCGATCAGTGGGGCCAGACCGCGATAGCTGAATGTCGCAGGCGCGCCGCCCTTCAGTTTGGCAGCCTCGTTCATAAGCAACGTGGCTTGCAGAGGCCCGTGAACGACAAGCCCGGAATATCCCTCTTCGCGGATCGCATAGTCGCGATCATAGTGAATGCGATGACCGTTGAACGTAAGCGCGGAGTAACGAAACAACATGACGGGATCAGCGATGATCGCGCCGGGCTGTGCTGGGTGGGTTTCAGCGGCAGGCGGCGGGGCGTTGCTTTTGTCCTTATAGACGATGTTTTGGATTTCGCGGGTCGTCAGAGTGTCGGCAACCATGCAGTCGTGTTCGACCGTGACGAAAACCAAAGCGCCGCTTTTACCGGTTTTCAAGGATACATCGGTGATGCGCGAATGGCGTGTAACGTGGTCTTGATCGCGTAGTGGTGCATGAAACTGCACCTCGCCACCGGCCCACATCCGCGACGGCAGGGGCACCGGCGGCAGGAAGCCACCGCGCTTGGGGTGGCCATCGGCACCGATTTGAGTGGGTGGTGCGGTCATCGGGGCAAGACACCAATGCAGCCCAAGTGGCGCGGTGTCGCCAGTTGGGTAAAGGTGGTCGCCAAAGGTGGCGCGAAACCGGCCGATCAACGAGGCGGTGATGACATCGCTATGCGCTTCGGTCTTGCCGATCCAGCCGCGTAGGTGGTCGATATCAAGCGGTGTCATTTCAAGGCCTCCATCCGGGCGATGATGTTTCTGGCGCGCATGATGACGGGGGCGTCAACCATGGTGCCATCCAGCACGCGGGCGGCGCCGTCTTGACTGCTGTCCAGCACACGCGTGGCCCAGTCCAGCGCCTCGGGCTTGGGTGCGAAGCCTTGTTTCGCCGGGGTGATCTGGGCCGGGTGGATCAGCAATTTCCCAGCGAAACCCAGCGAAGAGCCATAGGCGGCATCGCCCTGAATTTCCGCCGCATCATTGATAGAGGTTGTAACTCCATCCAACGGGCTTGGCTGATCCGCCAGACGCGCGGCCAGCACAACCTGAGACCGGGCGAAAAGCAGTGCCTCGCGGCTGTGTTCACACCCAAGATCGGCGCAATAATCGATGGACCCGAAGGCAATTCGGTCGGAATTTCGCGCAATGTCGCGCACGTTATCCAGCCCTCTTGCGGTTTCGACCAAGGCAATCAGGTATTGGTCAGACGGCAGGGCAGCGCGGACCCGCGCCAGCCCAGCGGCGGTTTCTGCCTTTGGCAAGACCACGCCGGCAATCGCCAGATCCGAGATCAATGCCAGATCATCTTGATGCCAGACGGTATCGGCGGCGTTGATCCGCAGGAACGTTGCCACCGGATGGGCCTCCGACAGAGCGGCCCTGACCTGCCCTCGCGCCGCCACCTTGCCAGCCTCGGCAACAGCATCCTCCAGATCGACAATGATCGTGTCGGTTCCAGTGGCGCGCGCCTTGGCGATGCGTTCGGGTCTGTTCCCCGGTACGAACAGAGGAAACGAAAATGCCGGGAGCGGGGGGCGAGAGGGCGTTGTCATTGCTTGCTCAGAACGATCTGGGCAGGCCGAGGATATGCTCGGCCACATAGGACAGGATCAGGTTGGTCGAGATCGGCGCGACCTGATACAACCGGGTCTCGCGGAACTTGCGTTCGATGTCATATTCCTGCGCAAAGCCGAAACCGCCATGGGTCTGCAAGCATGTATTGGCCGCCTCCCATGACGCATCCGCCGCCAGCAGTTTGGCCATGTTTGCCTGCGCTCCACAGTCAACGCCCGCATCAAAGCGGCGGCATGCCTCGAAGCGCATGAGATTTGCCGCCTCGACATTCACATAAGCCCGCGCGAGCGGGAACTGCACGCCTTGGTTCTGGCCGATGGGCCGATCAAAAACGATGCGCTCACCGGCATAGGCCGTGGCTTTTTCCAAAAACCAGTAACCGTCGCCAATACATTCGGCGGCGATCAGCGTGCGTTCGGCGTTCAGCCCCGACAGGATGCAGCGAAAGCCCTTACCCTCTTCGCCGATCATGTTTTCGGCCGGGATTTCAAGGTTGTCGAAGAACACCTCGTTGGTTTCATGGCCGACAAGATTGGAAATCGGCTGGATTGTCATGCCGTTGCCCATTGCTTGCTTCAGATCGACGATGAAGACCGAAAGCCCATCGGATTTGCGCTTCACGTCGGCCAGCGGGGTGGTGCGTGCCAGAAGGATCATCAGGTCGGAATGCTGGATACGGCTGATCCAGACCTTCTGACCGTTTATCACATATTTGTCGCCCTTGCGCACAGCCGTGGTTTTCAGCTTGGTCGTGTCGGTGCCTGTTGTCGGCTCGGTCACGGCCATGGATTGCAGGCGCAGTTCGCCGCTGGCAATTTTTGGCAGATACAGCTTTTTCTGTTCTTCCGATCCATGGTGCAGCAGCGTGCCCATATTGTACATCTGGCCGTGGCAGTGACCCGCGTTGCCGCCGCCACGGTTGACTTCTTCCATGATGACCGAGGCTTCGGTAAGCCCCAACCCCGACCCGCCATATTCCTCGGGGATCATTGCGGCCATCCAGCCGGCCTTGGTCAGCGCATTGACGAATTCCTCGGGATAGGTTTCTTCGGCGCCGTGCTTGCGGTGGTACTCGGCGGGAAATTCGGCGCAAAGCGCGCGCATCGCATCGCGCAGGTCATCGTGATCGGTGGGGGCGGATGTTTGCAAGGCTATGTCTCCTTTGAAGGGGCCAGTCGGGCGCGGGTCTCTGCGCTCAGCCCAAGTTCTGTGAAAATGTCTTCGGTTTGATCACCCAGACCGGGAACTGCCTCCATGACAGGAGACCAGCCCTTTCCAGTGATCGGGGTCAGGGCAGGCACTTCGCCTGCGCTGGTTTCAACGTTTTGCCACCTGTCGCGCGCGCTCAGCTGTGGGTGGGCCCATAATTCTTTGATCGTACGCACCTCGGCGGTGGCGATGGCGGCGCGGTTCAGCCGCTCCATCGCGCTTTTCGATGTCATCTGGGTTAACGCGGCATTGATCGCAGCGGTGATCGCCTCGCGATGCGTTGCCCGACCTTCATTGCCCCGAAATCGGGGGTCATCCGCCATCTCTGGGTTCTCCAGAACCTCATGGCAGAAAGACGCCCACTCACGGTCGTTCTGGATGCCGAATAGAACTGTGCCATCCTGTGTGGGAAAGGGGCCGTAGGGAAAGATCGAGGCATGTCCGGCACCCGCGCGGGGCGGCGGTGGAGCGCCATCGTAACCGAAATACATCGGGTACCCCATCCATTCGGCCATCGCCTCAAGCATAGAGACCTCGATGTGATCGCCGACGCCGGTCCTGGCGCGGTTCAGCAGCGCCGCAAGAATAGAATGATAGGCCGTGACCCCGGCGGCAATATCCGCGACCGAAATTCCAGATTTCGTGAGCGTGTCGGGCGTGCCCGTTACCGACAGAAACCCTGCTTCGGCCTGAATGAGCAGGTCATAGGCCTTTCGGTCCCCATAAGGTCCGTCTTCGCCGAAGCCCGAAATCGAGCAGGTTACAAGGCGCGGGTTATTCGCACGCAATTCCGCTTCGTCCAGCCCCAGACGATTGGCGGCACCCGGCGCGAGGTTCTGGATAAACACATCGGCCCGCGCGATCAGCTTCTTCACGACAGCAACCGCTTCGGGGTTTTTCAGGTCCAGCGCCAGACTTTCCTTGGACCGGTTGCACCACACAAAATGACTGGAAAGCCCATTCACGCGGGTATCGTAGTGTCGAGCAAAATCGCCGCCGTCGGGGCGTTCAACCTTGATCACCCGCGCGCCCTGATCGGCCAGCATCCGCGCACAATAGGGGGCGGCGATGGCCTGTTCGATACTGACAACAAGGATGTCGTCCAGCGGGCGCGGCCCGATTGGCGGGGCTTGTGTCATTTTGCGGCGCCGTGTGCAGATGGACCGCTGGCTTCCAGGATCTCTTCTTCGGTGCGTTGCCAGAGCTCGAATGCGATGGGGTTGGTGGATTCCTCAAGTATATGTCCGACCAGCCCGATGGACCGGGCCATGACCCCAAAGCCACGGACGATTTCCCAAGGAAATCCAAACTCGCAACATATCGCGCCGATGGCGCCGGTGGCATTGATTGGCAGTGCCTTGCCCGAGGCGGCTTCTGCCTCTTTCTGGATCAGCTCGATAAGCGCGATATATTCACCCGATTTTCCGTTCTGCGCGGCAATCTCGAACAGGCGCGGCGTGCGTGGATCGACGGGTTTGTGCAGTGGATGCCCCAGCCCCGGCACAATCGCTGCGCGCGCGCGAAAGTCGGCAACCGTCTGCTTAGCGATCACCTCAAGGTCGGCGCCGGTGCCCAGTTGGTCGGGCGGAAGTACATCATAGAGCATCTTTGCCGCGCCCTCCATCGAGCCGACAAAGACCGATCCCAAACCGCACAGCCCAGCCGCGACCGCCGCCTGAAGCGATTCTGGCGCTCCCATATAGGTGATGCGGGCGGCCATCGCTGAGGGGGTGATGCCATGCTCGACCAGCGCAACCAAGATGGCGTTGAAAACGGTGGATTCTTCGGCGCTGGGTTGGCGATGGGCCAGCAACAAGAAGGCCATATCGCCGAGGTTCATATGCCCCAGAATCTCGCTTGGCAGATCCATCCCCCGGACATTGATCTGGTCGGGTGTACTCCAGCCGATATCCGAAGTTAGTCTGTCTGTGCGCTTTGGCATCTGCGATACTCGCTTTCGGTTGACCCGGGTCAGATGGGATCCCAAGAGAAGACGTCCGCCGACACGTCAAGATCGTGAAAGCTGGCACGCAAGGCGGGAATCGCATGGTCGGCGATGCTGTCGGCCGACCAGCCGTCAGAGCGGTGGACCGAGCGGACGGGACGCGGCTGGCTGATCAGGAATATCTCATTGTTGCGGACCGAGAAAATCTGACCGGTGACATCACTGGAGCGGTCGCCGGACAGATAGATCACCAGCGGCGCAATCTTCGCGGCTTTCATTTCCTTGAGCTTTGCCACGCGGGCCTCTTGCTCGGCGCTGTCGACCTTGATGGCAGAAGTCATCCGGCTCCAGGCGAAAGGTGCCACGCAATTGGAGCGCACGCCCCAACGCTGCATATCCAAGGCGATGGATTTGGAAAGCGCCGCAATCCCCATTTTGGCGGCAGAGTAGTTTGCCTGCGCCAAGTTGCCGATCAGCCCGGAGGTTGAGGTCATATGGATGAACGAGCCAGACTGCTGAGCCTTATAGACCTCTGCAGCGGCGCGGCTGACGTTGAAGCTGCCATAGAGATGGACCTTCAGCACAGCGTCGAAATCTTTTTCATCCATCTTGTGGAAAAAGCCGTCGCGGGTGATGCCAGCGTTGTTGACCACCGAATCCAGTCGTCCATATTCAGACATCGTTTCGGCGATCATGTTGCGGGCGGCTTCTGGGTCGCTTACGCTGTCAGTATTGGCCAATGCTTTGCCGCCCATGGCGGTGATTTCATCGACTACCGCCTGTGCTGCGCCGCCTGTCAGGGTGTCGCCACTCAGGCTTGCACCGATGTCATTCACCACAACAGCAGCGCCTTCTGCCGCTGCCGCCAGCGCGATATCTCGCCCAATGCCACCGCCTGCGCCTGTCACCAGAATAACTTTGCCGTCCAACATGCTTTTCTCCTAATTCTTCGTTTTTATCCGGCACGCACTGGGCCGTTTGGGCTTTATGGGCGGGGAAGTCTGCCCAGAATGTCTTTTTCCAACCGACCGGCTGTGTCACGCAGCGCGATGGCTGCGGCTTTCATTGCCGCCTCGTCGGCTTGACCCGAGATGCTGATCGCGCTGAGGCCAAATCGCGGTTGCCCCTCGGCATCGCATGCGATGGCGGCAGAAATATTCAGCCCGACAAAAAGGTTTCCGAAATCAAAGGCGAACCCGTCAATTTTGGCGGTCTCTACGTCAGCCCAGTATTCGTCAAAGCTGGGTGGGTTCTGCCAGCGAAGATCATCAAAAGCTTTGCGGATTTCCAATTTGGACTTGGTGGATTGTGCCGCCACACACCGCCCGATCGCGCCGGCCAACGCAGGCAATCGTGCGCCGAGCTTCATATCGGCATGCACGAGGTTTTCAGGCGCGAACCGTTCGCTTAGCACGATGCGCCCGTTGGGATTTATACGCCAGAACGCGATGAGAGCATGATGCGCTTCCGCCAATTCGGCCAGCAAAGGGCGGATCAGGTCGTTCGGGCTTCGGCCCAACAGCGGGACGGACAGTTCCAGAACGCCCATCCCGATGGAGTAGGTCTTGTCCTGTGGATGGAAGGCAACCAGCCCTTCCTTGGTCAGCGTCTTTAGGATGTTGAAGGTCGTCGACGGGTTCAGGTCGGTTTCGCGGGCGACCGAGGCAGCACCATCAGGCACACCCCGACCGGCCAGATAGCGCAGAATCTTTACTGCATTCTCGACGGCTCCGACGAACTTTTGTGTTTCCATCTGCACGGCTTTAATTTCTCACTGTAGAATTGTCTTCTGAATAGGGAATTGTACTGAGGGGTGCAACAGGGTTTTGTCCCTTAGCGGTCAGTGAACGACGGAGGTCGTTTTTCACGAAACGCCGCACGCCCTTCGGCTGCATCGTCGCTCAGAAGCAACTCGGGCTGCATCATGCGCTCAAAGTCGAGAACGCGATTGATGTTGCAAGCGTAATATTCCTTGATGCCGCGGATCGCGCGCGGCGCGATTGACGACAGGCGGTCAGCTTTGGCCAGGGCGGCCTCAAGCGCGGCGCCGGGGTCGGTAAGTTCGTCTACCATTCCAATGGCGTATCCGGTTTCGGCGTCGATCGGGTCAGCATAGAGCAGGATCTGCTTCGCGCGCCCCAGGCCGACGCGTTGCGGCAGGGTTTCCAGCAGCCCATAATCCGGAACAAGGCCGACTTTCGGAAAGCTTGCCACAAAACGGGCTTTGCGCGACGCAATCACCGTGTCTGCCAGCATGGCAATGGAAAATCCCGCGCCGGCGGCCCAGCCTTCGACGGCAGCAATGACCGGCACCGAGGCGCCGATGATCTGGCCCGTGGTTTTCTTGGAATTGGTAAACTGAAGCCGCTTTGTGCCGCGTGTGGCCTCCATCGCCGAGATGTCGCCGCCAGAGCTGAAATTCCCACCATCACCAGTCAGAACGACAGCGCGAATGGTCTCGTCGCATTCTTGCTGCGCAAAGGCATCCTGAAGCCCGGAGGCGACTTTGGCGTTGATCGGGTTGCGCCGCGCCGGGTCCGAAAGCGTGATGACGAGCGTTGCTCCATGGCGTTCGGTTCTGACGTAGTCCGGCGCGCTGGTATCTTGGGTCGGTTTCACGGTGTCATCCTTTTATGCTGGGATTCCATTGTGCCTGCTCTGGCAACGATGTTCTACGGTGCTTCTTTGCGGGACAGGCGCATTGTCCCTTCCAGCACGTTCACGCCGTCACTGCGCGTGACGCTGACCTCATATTGCCCGGTCGCAGCATCTGTCAGCGTGGCCTTAGTGCGTAAAGCTTCTCCGACCGGGGTTGGTGCCACGAATTTAATTGCAACATCCTGAACGGTCAGCGCAGGGGTGCTGATCCGCGCGACAGACTCGATCAGCAGGTTGAGCGACATCGTGCCATGTGCGATCGGCTGCCCAAACGGTGTTTTGGCGGCGAACGCGGGATCAAGGTGCAGCGGGTTGAAGTCGCCGGTCAGCTCGGCATAGCTCTGTGTCGTCGCGGCGCTTGTGCGCAGCGTCATCGACGGAAGTTCGGTTGGATAACTTGTATTGCTCATCGTATCCTCCTCATGCGGCCCAGATCGAGCGGATCTTGCCGGTCATCGCCACGCGGTCACCTGCCCGAACGGTCACATCGAAATCCACCCAGCGTCGTTCGCGCTTCAGCTCCTTACTTCCGATACTGAAATCAAGAGACAGCATGTCACCATATTGTGGCATGAATCCCGAAAAGTTCAGCGACTGCATCGCATGAATATTGCCGGGTGGGCGGGGTTGGATTGCCTTCACATATCCATCCATCATTATGGCCACCAAAAGCCCCAGGGGCGCTTCTTCGGGGTTCGCCTCGCGGGGGCCATAGACATCCTGCCACAGCGCGCCCCGGTGCTGGCTTAGTTCTATTTCAATCGTGCCAAGCGAGGTGCCGATTTCAAAATCGTTGAACGTCCAAACGGCATTCGGGTCCGATGCTGTCATTCTTTCTCTCCCCATCGAGTATTCTCGTTAAAGAATACATCTCTCTATGGAGAGAGTTATCATGCGTTCTGACGCCATGCAAAGAGGTTTTCTGTCGCTGGAGGTTTGGGTGAAGCCGTTCACTCTGTGAAGCATCTCGGATTCCCACCCCACCCCACGCGACCGCACCTAGCGGTAAAAATGGCCCCGAGCCATTCGCGCTACAGAGGCGGTGCCCAACTCAATCTGTCCAGAGAAATCAGAGCCGCGATCGACAGACGATTTTCGCAGCAAAGCCGGGTCAACGGTAGGAAAAAGATTGCTACAGTATGATAAGTTAGTTTTATATGCGGTGACGAAAATAAGCCTAGATGCTCTAGAGACGATGAGATCGGTCTAGTGGGGTCAGGGCGACAAACAAGATGCTGTACAGTTGTTCGGCACATTCGGGATAGAAAATTGACCACGAACGAGACCTTAGACGGCAGCACGATTGTTAAGAAGTTCGAGGCGTTTGACCGCTTGGCGCTGCACGCCATCAGTTTGATAAGTAAGTTTCTGATGCTCTTTGCCGGGGTTGCCCTTGTCTTGATGATGACCCAAGTCACAGTCGATGTTGTGGGAAAATTCCTGCTCAACCAACCCGTGCCGATGACGTTGGAGTTGGTCTCGAACTACTACATGGTGGCCGTGGTGTTTCTGCCGCTTGCCGCAGTCGAGTTGATTGATGGCAACATCAAGGTCGATCTGATCTATACTCATCTGCCACGTGTCATGAAGCGCAGCTTGGATCTGGTCGCCTATCTGTTTGCGACGTTCCTGTTCTGGTTTCTTACCACGAGCACTTGGAATGTCGCGGTCAAGAAATACCACGTCGGGGAATTCATTATGGGATCGTATTCGGTTCCCATCTGGCAAAGCCGGTTCCTTGTCCCAATTGGCTGCGCATTGGTTTGCGCGCTTTTGATCCTGAAACTCCTGCGTACCGCCTTGCATCTTATCCGTCCTGACCTGGATGACGCCGATGGCCCGAATGCACGCCCAAGAGACGATGATCCGCTGGCAGGCACCGCAATTTAAACAACACAAATTGGATCGGCGGCATTTTGGGCTGCCTCCCAACTGACCATGAGAAAGTGTGACTCTTGGAACTAGCGAACGAGACCATCGGATTTATCGGCATTGCTGCGTTGCTTGCCCTTATCTTTCTAAGAATTCCCATTGGCGTTGCGCTTTGCAGTGTGGCGGTTATCGGAATCTACGCCATTCTGGGCGAACGCGCGACGTTGGGGATTTTGGCCCAAATCCCGTATGATTTCACTGCGCATTGGACGCTCAGTTCAATTCCGATGTTTCTATTGATGGGCTATTTCTGCTTCCACGCAGGGCTGACTTCGGGCCTATTTCGTATGGCGCGGTTGTGGTTGTCATGGTTGCCAGGGGGGTTATCCGTCGCAAGCATCTATGGTTCGGCACTCTTCGCTGCCGTGACTGGGTCGAGCCTCGCCTGCACCGCCGCCATGGGGCGTATCGCGGTTCCTGAAATGCTAAAGGCCAACTATGATAAAGGGTTGGCAACCGGCACAATCGCTGCCGCAGGCACGATCGGGTCGATGATTCCGCCATCAATTCTGTTAATCATCTATGGGATCTTCGTCGAGGAATCGATCTCCAAGCTGTTCATGGGCGCTCTTATTCCTGGCATAATGACTGCCGTCTTCTACTCGGTGATGGTCATTACTCGTGCATGGCTGAACCCCAGCCTGGCCCCGCGTGTGGTTGAGAACGTCACGTTCCTTGAACGGATTTACGCGATAAAGGACACGTGGCCAGTGGTCGCGTTAATTGTTGGCGTTTTTGGCGGGCTTTTCAGCGGGCTGTTCACGCCAACCGAAGCGGGCGCAGTTGGCGCGGCCCTGTCTCTTGTGATCGCGTTGATAAAGCGCGCAATGCACTGGAATATTTTCAAACTGGCCGTGTCAGAAACGTTGCGCACAACTGCCTCGATCTTCCTGATTGCCATTGGCGCGCAGTTGTTGACCCGCTTTTTCGCGCTGTCGGGCACGACGACGATCGTGGCCGAGCTCATCGCCTCACCCGAATACTCGCAGCTTCAGGTGATCCTGATTATCTCGGCGATTCTGGTGCTGCTGGGAATGCTGCTGGACCCGATTGGCATCATGCTGTTGACGATCCCGATCTTGCTGCCGGTGCTCGAGGCGCGGGATATCAACTTTATCTGGTTCGGCGTTCTGATGGCAAAGTTTCTCGAGATCGGTTTTATCACACCGCCAGTCGGTTTGAACGTGTTCGTCGTGAAGGGGATCGTCGGAGACGCCGTTCCGATTCACAAAATTTTTCAGGGCGTTTTCTGGTTCGTCGTCATGGATTTCATCGTGATCACACTACTGATCGCATTCCCCGAGATCATCCTGTGGCTCCCTGCGTTCGTCGGAGGGTGACGGCATCGTTCCCAACTCGAACCATGAATTTTGGCCATTTAGGCAACCAAACGCATAAACGACCCGAGCAGAAATTCGCTTGGTAAACCAAAAAAGGGAGAGAGAATATGAAGACAAAATTCACAGCAGCGGCGGCCGTGGCAGTCGCACTTGGTATCGCGACCCAAGCAAGTGCCGATACCAAGATTACGATCAGTAACTGGATCAGTCCCAAGCACCCCGTCAGCGCTGCGGGCTATCATCCGTTTATCGAAAAGCTCGAGGCTTCAGGCTTTAAAGTGAGCGCTTTTGAGGGCGGTGCGCTTCTTGGCGCAAAGCCGGCTTTGCCCGGGATCGGCGATGGCGTCGCGGATATGGGCATGCTTGCCATGACCTACTTCCCGGCCGAATTCCCCAACGCGCAACTGGTCGCGGATATGGGCCTTTCGACCCCCAACAGCCTTACAGCAATGGCCGCGGCGGCAGAATATAACCTACTGCATTGCCCGGAATGTCTGGCTGAATACAAGGCCGCAAACGTCGTATATATGGGGACCTATTCCTCCTCGCCTTACTCGATCATTTCGAAAGAGCCTATTCGTTCGACCGCTGACCTGAAGGGCAAGAAAATGCGCGTTCCGGGGAGCTTGTGGTCTCGTTGGGCAGAGTCTGTTGGTGGGATCCAGGTAAATGTTCCGTCGTCAGAAATGTTCGAGGGCCTCGACAAAGGCGCGCTGGATATCGCAATTCAATCGCCGGGCGCGCTTCGCTCATATGCGTTGTGGGACACAGCAAAATACGTGAACAACCTGAATTTGGGCACATACCACTCGTTGTCTCTGATGACGATGAACCGCGATTTCTGGGCCGATCTGTCTGACGAGGAGCGCGCGCTTATTCTTGGCGAGGCTGCGAAGATGAGCGTTGATGTCACGGAATACTACCTCAACTCCGAAGAGGAAGTGATCGCGTTGATGGACGAGCACGGCGTAGAAATGATCGACGCGTCCGCCGAGATGGTCGATACCAAAGCGCAATTTGTCGCCGGTGACGTTACAGCGATTATCGATACCGCCAAAACAAAATACGGTATCGCTGATGCAGAAGCCAAAGTTGCCAAGCTTAACGAGCTGATGGCCAAATGGAGCGGTATTGTTGCCGAAACTGGTGGCGATCGTGATGCGATGATCGCCCGGCTTCAAAGCGAAGTGTATGACAAGCTGCCCGCAGGTTTCGGCCTGAACTAACATCACATCATGGCGCGCTCTCAGCATGGGTGCGCCATGACGTCCTCAGCACATACGCGTGGTGAAATTTGTCGTGCGTCTAGTGCGTCTGAATTTGCAGCGCGCGTAAATTCAATATCGAGAAGTTAAACTTGCCATCCCAAAGTTCATCCGTCGCCACCGCCAACTCTGGCCCTCTGTCCGGTATTCGTGTGCTCGACCTAAGCCGTGTATTGGCCGCTCCTTGGGCCGCTCAAATCCTTGGGGACCTGGGGGCTGATGTCATCAAGGTGGAACAAACCACCACAGGCGACGACACCAGAGCGTGGGGGCCACCGTTTTTGCAAGACGGAGATGAGGCAACATTTGCTCCATATTTTTTGGCATGCAACAGAAACAAGCGATCAATAGCGATTGATTTGGCGAAACCCGAAGGCGCCGAGATTGTCCGCAAGCTGGCCGCTCAAAGCGATGTTCTGATCGAGAACTTCAAGGTCGGAGGGTTGGCGAAGTACGGGCTGGACTATGTGTCGATCAAAAAGGCGGCTCCCAATATCATATATTGTTCTGTTACCGGTTTTGGTCAGACGGGGCCCTATGCGCCGCGTGGCGGCTATGACTTTCTGATTCAGGCAATGGGCGGCATCATGAGCGTGACCGGCCCAGCCGCAGATACGCCAGGGGCTGAGCCGACCAAAGTTGGCTTGCCCGCCGTGGATCTTTTCACCGGGATGTATGCGGCCATCGCAATCCAAGCCGCCCTGCGCCACAAGGACCAGACCGGCGAGGGCCAGCACATTGATTGCGCCCTTTTGGACAGCGCGGTTGCCATGTTGGCCAATCAATCGGCGACGTGGCTCATGGGTGGCCCGGTGCCACAGCCGATGGGCAACGCGCATCCCAGCATCGTCCCATACCGCACATTTCCGGTTTCCGACGGCCATATTGTGGTGGCTGTCGGAAATACGAAACAGTTTATCGCGCTCTGCGATATTCTGGGGCGACCTGACATCGGCGCCGACCCACGGTATCAGTCCAGCCCCGGCCGCAAAGAGCACCGGGATGAGCTGGAAGCCGAGCTGACGCAGGAATTCGCCAAATGGACAAAAGACTCGATCATTGCCGCCATGTCGCAAAATGATGTCCCAGGGGGCCCGATAAACACCGTCGATCAGGTTTTTGCCGACCAACAGGTTGTCGCCCGCAAGATGCTTGAACCGACGCCGAGTACCGCCGGGACTGAATTGCCATTGGTACGTTTCCCCGCGATTTTGTCAGCTTCGCCCGCAACCATCCGGCGCGCGCCGCCACAGCTGGGCGAACACTCTGTCGAAGTTTTGTCCCAGGTGCTGAAGTTACCCGCGGATGAGATCGCCGCCCTGTGCAAAAGGGGCGTCATAGGGGCTGACAAGTGATAATCGATACAGGTGCTACTGAGCTCCCCCCGAAAATCGGACACTGATGTAAGCTACGATTTGTTTTCTGCTGATCTTCGACGAGAAGGAGATCAGAGATGTCGAAACGGAAGCAGCATGCGCCTGAGTTCAAGGCAAAAGTGACGCTGGAAGCGCTGAAGGGTGAACAGACGGTGGCCGAGCTGGCGAGCCGTTTCGGGGTTCACCCGACGATGATCCACACATGGAAGAAAGCGCTTCTGGAAGGTGCATCCGGCGTGTTCGAGCGTGGTGGCAAGCCCCCCCCCGAGATTGACGAGGAGCAGGTCAAGGAGCTGCACGCCAAGATCGGGGAGTTGGCTGTTGCCAACGATTTTTTGTCCAGAAAGCCCAAGCCGTGGAACGGAAAGTGAGGCGGGAGATGATCGAACCAGCCAATCCGGATCTGCCCATCGGCAGGCAGTGCCAACTGCTGTCGATCTCGCGATCCTCGTTCTACTACCAGCCCAAGGGCGAGACGGCGCTGAACCTCGCGCTCATGCGCCAAATTGATGAACAATTCCTTGAGACATCGTTCTTCGGTGTCCGGCAGATGACCTGACATCTGCGCAACGAAGGGCACCCGGTGAACGAGAAGCGGATCAGACAACTGATACGCCTCATGAGCTTGATGCCGATCTATCAGAAGCCCAACACCAGCAAGGCGGCGAAGGGGCGCAAGACCTATCCTGCGTGGTCTGCGGGTGACTCGGCCCAATCAGGTCTGGGCGGCGGACATCACCTATCTGCCAATGCGCAGGGGCTTTCTGTATCTGGTCGCGATCATGGACTGGCACACGCGCAAGGTTCTGGCTTGGCGTATCTCGAATACGCTGGAGGCCGACTTCTGCGTCGACGCCCTGAACGAAGCGATCCACAAGTTCGGCCCGCCTGACATCATGAATACCGACCAAGGCAGCCAGTTCACCTCCTTCGCCCGGACCGACCGGCTGCGGCGATCTGGCGTGCGCCTCTCAATGGATGGGAAAGGCCGGTTCCTCGATAACATCTTTGTCGAGCGGCTCGAGCGCTCGCTGAAATACGAATGCGTCTACCTGCATGCCTGGGAGACAGGATCGGAAGCTAAGGCGAGTGTCGGGAAATGGATCGAGTTTTACAACCGCAAGCGCCCCCATTCCGCCCTTGGCGGCGGGCCACCAGCCGTGGTCTATTGGCTGAGAAAAAACGAAACCCAAACCGGTCAGCAGGAGCAAAGAGTAGCTTAAATTACGCCAAAACCTGTCCAAACATTGGGGAGTAGCTCAGTGCGGCCAAGGCCACTGGAAGTCCGATCATGTTCAGGCTGCGCAGCAAGAAAGATTCGGCCCGAACCTGAACCTCCTACAGCTACAATTGACCTTCTCAGGTTAAATAAATACGGTCATCACGCATATTAATTCATTGCGACTTATGGCAAAATGGTTCGATGTCGGGTAGTGTGCCGAACTTGTTGGAAATGCTACTGAAATGGAAACGTCGCCTTGGCCAGAACTCAATCCAAACACTATCCCGAGATACGTGAAGGGATTTTGAAATCCGCTGCAAAGCTCTTCGCAGAAAAAGGATATGCAACCACCACGATTGTGGATCTGGCAACAGCTTGTGAGACCTCACGCGGTGCGCTTTACCACTATTACAGCTCAAAGGAGGATATACTTTTCAGTATCATCCAAGAGCATGTGGCGACGATGTACGAGACTTTAAACCGTGCAGCGGACCAAGCTGCAGAACCAGAAGAACGGCTAAGGGCTGTGGTTCGGGCGATGGTGGCGCTAAACGCAGATGGCAAATACGAGCAGATCGTTCTCTTGAACGAAATCAATCAGTTAGATCCAGAGCAACAAACGTCATTGCGTGCATTGCAACGTGAGATCGTGATCAAAGTGCAAGATCTGATTGCAGACGTCAGCCATGCCGATCAAATTTCGCGCGACAAGATGAAGGTTCTTACGATGATGTTCCTAGGCATGATCAATTATACCTATGTTTGGTATGACCCCCAAGGCGCAGTTACGCCTGACGAATATGCAGAAATGTCAGTTGACGTCTATTTGGGCGGACTTCTTGCCAAGGTTCGCGAAAGCTGAACGCGCGATCTCAACTTGAAAAGTGTTATCCATGACCGACGCGAAATTAATGAGCAATGTCCTTCAGCGGCTGGCAAAGACCTTTGACAGTTGGGGGGCGACAACGACGTTGGCGCAAATGCGTGCCGACTTTGATACGCTGCTGCAATCCGATGTCGTGGCAACCGCTCACCCTGTCAACGCAGCTGGTATTGACGCAGCTTGGCTATTTCCGGCGCAGGACAGCGACAATGTTGTTCTGTATTTCCATGGTGGCGGATATCAACTCGGGTCGATTTCCTCGCATCTGGATTTGATGTCGCGCCTTTCACTGACGTCGCAGGCGCGGGTATTGGGCTTTAATTATCGGCTTGCTCCGGAACACAAGTTTCCATCTGCGGTTGAAGATAGCGTCTTGGTTTACCGATGGTTGCTGGATCAAGGGATCGAGCCGAACCGGATTGCATTTGCCGGAGATTCTGCTGGTGCGGGATTGGCTGTCGCCACTTTGCTGCAATCTCGTACCGAAGGGTTGCCGATGCCGGCCTGCGCTGTTCTTCTTTCGCCCTGGTTGGATATGGAAGCCAAGGGCGAAACATTTGTTTCACGCGCAGCAGTTGACCCGCTTACGCAGCGCGACAAACTGCTCTTGATGGCACGAACCTATTTGGGGCGCGGAGGAAACCCTTTGGATCCGCTTGCCTCGCCCATTCACGGGGATTTGACGGGGCTACCGCCGATGCTGATCCACGTTGGGGACCACGAGACCATATTGGACGACTCCCGCGCATTTTTGCCTTTGGCCAAGAAGGCCGGTATCGAGGTGGAATTGGTGATCTGGCCAGAGATGATCCACCATTTTCAGGTGTTCCCTGAACTTCCAGAGGCGCGCCAGTCTGTTGAGCAGATTGGGAGCTATCTAAACCAACAGTTCGCTAGGGGCGTCAACGGCCGGGTCTAGGACGACCCGAGCGCCATTCCGCCTGAGACGCCAAGTGTTTCGCCTGTGATATATCCGGCTTCGGAAGAGGCCAGAAATGCAACAGCTGCGGCGACTTCGCCTGTTTCCCCCAAACGGTTCAGCAACGTCGCACCCTCCATTCCCTTCAACAATTTGTCGCCACCTGCCGCGACTGCTGCCTCAAGCAATGGCGTGCGAATAGGCCCTGGGGTAACCACATTTGCCGTTATCGCAAATCTCGCATTTTCCAGTGCCAGGGATTTGGTGAAAGCAATCAAACCGCCCTTGGCCGCCGAATAGACCGCCCCACCCTTGGATCCCATCCGCCCAGCTTCGGAGCCAATGTTGACGATCCGCCCATACCCTGCGGCCTGCATGGGGGGCAAAACGGCCAGAGTGACGGCAAAAACCGATTCCAAGTTTATGGCAATCAGGCGCCGCCAATCCGCCGGTGTCGTTTTGGTGAAAAATGCGTGCTGATCGACTCCCGCGTTGTTCACCAGAACATCAAACGGGCCCGCCGCGCTGACCTCCTGCGCTACAGCTTCAAAATCGGTCAGGTCTAGCCGCAAAAATGCTGCACCCGTTTCGGCAGCGAGATCGGCCCCAGCCTGAGCATCAATATCACAGAACGTGACGGCAGCCCCTTCTTGCACAAACCGCCGAGTGATCGCCGCTCCGATCCCTTTTGCGCCGCCAGTCACGAGGGCGGATTTTTCATGCAAACGCCCAGTCATTGTCACGACTATTCGCCCGTAAATACGGGCGCGCGGCGCTCGATAACGGCTTGCAACCCTTCAAGCGAGTCTTTGGTACCTGATAGTGCCGAAACTTCACGGGCCTCATCGGGCAGGCTCGCCTCGAATCCGCGCCCCATGCCGTTCCACATCAAACGCTTCGTGGCGGCTTGAGCCCGAGGCGCGCCCGCTGCGATCATGCGCGCCATTTTCCAAACCTCGGCATCAAGATCTTCATCTGGAACGGTACGGGTAACCAGACCTATACGCTCCGCCTCTTGAGCCTCGACAAAACGGTTTGTGAGCACCAGATCCATTGCCCGCCGGAACCCAACCATCTTGGTCAAAGTCGCCGTCGCGCCTGCATCAGGTGCCATGCCGACACGGGTGCCGCCAGCCATGAACTTGGCGCTGTCTCCGCAGATCACAAGATCAGCGATGCCGATCAGCCCCAGCCCTGCCCCGCCGGTTGCAAAGCCCTGGACTTTGGCAATCACCGGTGCTTCGAGGTTAACCAACCCAGACACGCAAATTTGCAGATAGGCTGTGGCCATGCGCAAGAAGTTTGGAAGCTCTTCACCTTTGGACAGAAACTCTTTGACATCGCCTCCAGCGCAAAAAATCTTGCCATTCCCTGACAGGATCACCGCCCGCACCCGTTTGTCGCCGTGAACCGTCATAATCGCCTCTTGCAGCGCCTTCATCAGGTCTATGTTGAACCCATTGGCCGACTCTGGTCGGTTCAACTGAATATTCGCGATTCCTTCCCCATAGGTCAGCAAAACCGGGCCGTCGCCAATAATCATTTCGCGGGCATCTTCGGTTGTCATATTATCATTTCCTAGCGTCAAATTCCGGGTAAAATGCGCCCAAAAAGAACTTGGGCTTCCGTGTCTTTCTTGGCCCCTACACGAGGAACGACAGCGTGTAGATCGCCTTGTTATTGTTTACTAACACGACCTTTTTATACGCCATCTTCAGTGCACCATCGACCCGGCGCAATGTGTACTCGTTGCGGGCAGCCCACATGGTATCGCCCCGCAAATTGGTCTCGAATATCTGAGCATTGCATACAACTTTGATGTCGTCGGTCGCCGACTTGAGAAACTCGAAATTCGAAATGATCCGCGCCAACTGCGAAGGTGGCGTTTGCGAATGCCGCCGTCCTGTTTTGAGCTGCCGGACCCGTAGCGCGATGCGTGAGCGATTGTCATAGACCATCGACATTTGTGTTTCGGGATCGATGTCGGTGCCATTGGCAGGCACCCAGTACAACGCATCGTCCGTCCACAGGTCCTCCCATGCGTCATAGTCGTGGATGTCCTGCAAACGGGCTTCGCGGAAGATAAACTGGCTGACTTCGTGATAGAGCTCTGGATCGAATTTTTTTTCAAATACGCGATCAGCACCGATCCATGCCTTGAGGATTTCGGGACCTGCAATGGCTTCTTGTTCCGTAGTCATTTATTTGTCTTCCATCAAAGAGCGGTAGTGTTTCCAAATCTCGCGCGACGGCAAATCGTCGGTGGCATGACCGATCAGGTATCCGTCTTCGTCATGCCGCTCACGATGCTCACCGCGCTTGAGATACAGATATTCTGGATCGCGAATTTCCAGACCGCGCTGATTGCGCTCGTACATCTC
This sequence comes from Thalassovita taeanensis, assembly GCF_900110775.1. GTDB lineage: Bacteria > Pseudomonadota > Alphaproteobacteria > Rhodobacterales > Rhodobacteraceae > Litorimicrobium > Litorimicrobium taeanense. The sequence goes on from NZ_FOEP01000009.1 coordinate 36,923, forward strand.
GGTGTCGTCTGCCAGCAGGAACCCCGCAGGGCCGACAGACCCCATGGTCTGCTGACGCAGGCGCCGGTTCATATCCGGCGCGCCCTTAAACTGCAGAGCCGTAACATGCTGAATGGATTCATTTGCGGAAACCGGCTGAATTACAAAAATCTGGATTTCAGCGATGAACAGGTTTGGGAAAATCATGATATGCGGCGTACCGTCAATCATGATCTCACGTGCCCTTTCAGGGCCGTAAGCCTCATTCATCTGTTGCACGTAGTCGGGCAGACGCTCGGGCTTGGTGTTAAACCAGCTTAACGGCTTGTCGCGGCGGCGAAACTCTGGGCGCGGATCAACCTCGGTGTGACCATTTCCAAAGCTCCGGGTAACCGCAACAGCATCCGCACCATAAAGATCCGTAATCCCGCTGTCTGCGACAGAAAAGATAGACGAGTGAACAAAGGCCGGATGATAGCCGTCGCATTCATTTTCCAGAATGAATTTCCAGTTGGCCTTGGTCCGATGCTGGAGGAATCCCGCAGTGATTTCGACCTCTCCGGTCGGGGAATTGTCGCACAGCCGATCCAGCGCAGTGATCGCCCCGCCAAGATGTTCTTCCAGTGTTGGCCCCTCGGCAGCCATAGATCCGAAAATGAAACCACGATAATTTGCAACGCGGGTGACTTTTGACAGACCCAGCTCTGACTTTTCGGCCTTTTGGTATCCGTCAGGAAAGGCATATCCGATCAAGGCGCCGTCGTTTGAGAAGGTCCAAGAATGGTATGGGCAAGTAAAGCTTGCCTTATTTCCCTTTTCCAACACGCACACGGCATTTCCGCGATGCGGGCAGCGGTTCAACAGAAGCTGCACCTCGCCTTTGCGGTCGCGAGTCATCAAAACCGGCATCGGGCCGAGCGCCTTTGTCACAAAATCATTGTTATTGGGAACTTCGCTTTCGTGACCGATATAGACCCACGTGGTGAACCAAATCTTCTCGATTTCTTCCTTAAAGATCGCCGTGTCATAGTACAGCGACCCGTGAACGCGGCCGGGTTCGATCAATGCATCCCATTTGTCAGCAAGCACTGGACCATCCATTTCGACTCTCCTTAAAAAAATTGAGTCTTTGCAGACCATTACGTGACCGCAAAAAACTTCAATAATAAACCAGACGTCCAACTTATAAAATGTAGAGCCATTTCGGTCAACCCTCATCACGGTCAAACCGCAACAAACAACAGCCCTCCAAGAACGGTAGCCTCTCGTTTGTGAGTGACACCTACGCCCAGCCGTGTCGGACAACGAAGCTGACCCACTATTTTTGGGTAGGCAACGAAATTTTGTTCTCGTCTTTACTTAATACGATCAGCCGGTTTATTAATTTTCCACAAGTGAACATGAACGCGTGCGAATAAGGTTGAGACCCAAGCACGCCGACAAATACTCAATCGAAAGGGCGCTTCGCGTTGGCACAACCACACAGGAATATTGAAAAAATCGTAATAGTCGGCGCCGGCCAGGCAGGCTTTTCAACGGCAACACGCCTACGCGCCAATGGCTACAAAGGGCACCTTACTATGATTGGTGACGAGGCTGACTTGCCGTATCAGCGCCCGCCCCTGTCGAAAAAGTACCTCACCGGTGAGATGGAGCGAAGCCGTCTACATCTGCGCCCGCAGGCTTTTTTTGATGAAAACGACATAGATATAGTGCTAGGGACACGTGTCACGCGGATCGCCCTCCAGTCCAAGACCGTACATTTTGACGGCGAGAGCTTGGAATATGATGCATTGGTATTGGCCACCGGGTCCACGCCACGGAAATTGGAAGCCGCACAAGGCGGCTACCTCAGTGGAATTCACTATATGCGGACCTTGTCAGATATCGACGCGATGGAAGCCGCTTTCAAAAAGGATGCGCGCCTGTTGATCATCGGCGGTGGGTATATCGGGCTTGAGACGGCTGCAGTCGCGGCGTCAAGGGGCGTTAAAACCACCATTGTGGAGGCCGCGCCTCGTATTTTGCAACGCGTCGCCTCTGACGCCACCGCCGATTTTTTCCGTCAGCTGCATAAGGCGCACGGCGTCGACATTCGTGAAAACACTCAGTTGATCAAGTTGACAGGTACCAATCACGTCAACGGCGCAGATCTTGGTGACGGAACCCATCTGGAGGTCGATTTTGTCATCGCAGGAATCGGCGTGCTGCCAGTGACATCTTTGGCCGACGAGGCCGGACTCGAGATTGAAAATGGGATCAAGGTCGACGGGTTATGCCGGACGTCGGACCAACATATTTTTGCAGCGGGCGATTGCGCATCTTTCCCTTATGCGGACGGGCGAATTCGTTTGGAAAGCGTTCCAAATGCAATTGACCAAGGCAACATCATCGCTGACGTACTTTTGGGCTCAAAAGACATCTATGTGGCCAAGCCGTGGTTTTGGTCCGATCAATATGATGTCAAATTGCAAATTTCCGGCCTAAATTCAGGCTATGACCACATTGTGGTGCGGGCCGGAGAAAAACCAAACACCCAATCAGTTTGGTATTTCACGCAAGGCCGCTTGATCGCGGTTGAAGCGATGAATGACCCAAAGGCCTATATGACGGGAAAGCGCTGGATCGATGCGGGAAAATCGCCCCGACCAGCCGATATCGCAGATCAGACCTACCCCCTAAGGGATATCGTTGTGCAGTGAGGGAGGGGGCAGTGGACTCATCTGAAGCTGAACCACTTGGTACCGAGCACTGAATAGCCCCTCCCCCAATTTGCTTACGCCAACTCAAGCAACAAATTCGGCAGCGCGAAATTCCCACCATCATTCGCCTGAAAGGCCAGGCAGTCTTCGGCGAACTTTGCATCACCGATACTCTCAAAATACGAATAAACACCACCTGTATGGCGGGCGAAATTCCAACCCAAAATCGATTGCACATCAGCCTCGGCTGGGCTCGCAATCACGCCTTCCTCCAAACACCGCAGAGCCTCCAGTACCTGCGCATGCAACAGTCGCGTCCGTACCTCGGACAATTCAGGCTGCGGGGAAGCAAGCGCAAACAGACCCGGCAGCCCGCTCCACAAACGCACCTGATCCGCTTCGTGTTCATAAAACCCTTTCCCGCCGACTTTACCCGCGCGGCCTTGTACGACCATTCTCTGAAACGGCTCAACATCCAGGCCGGTGTCTTGCAGCCCGATTTGGTCGGCAAGCAGCAGCGGACCCAATGACATACCAGCAGCCCGCGCCGCATTTTCGATAAGCGTCGGCGACACGCCATTTTTCAACAGCGCGCAGCCCTCTCGCAAATACGCCCGAATGCATCGATCCGCAAACAAAGCGCCTTCTTGGTTCAACACAACAGGCAAGGGGGCTGCCCCAGATCCATCATAACCAAGGTGGACCTGAATATCCTTGCGGTTGTCGCGGGACGACCGGAGTATCGTGCGGATCATGTTTTGCGCCACATCGCCAGAAACGACAGGGATCACTTGTGCCAGCTCAACCTTCATCCCAATGTCGAATGGCACGCGTAGCCCTTCGTAAACGCACGACAAAATCGCATGGGGTGCAGGGAAATTCCCACCCGTTCTGGCGTGGACGCTACCGGATAGCCCCATAAACAGGCGATGGGCAGACACGCTATTGATATCGATCCCGGGGACGGAGAAACCGCGCTTGTCCCACGATTGCGCGGTGGGATTGAGGCTGGAAAGCACCCAGTCATGCGCGGCACTTTGCAACAAATCCGGCGCTACGAGTTGATTGACCAGGCCCATTTCGTGCGCCTCAGCGGCGCTCACTTCGGTGCCGGTAAGCAAGAGAGGCAACGCCCTTTGGATCCCGATAAGCCGGGGCAGTCGCTGGGTCCCGCCGAATGACGGCACCAAGCCAAAGATCACCTCAGGAAAACCAAATACAGCGCTATCATTTTGCGCCGCAATCCGTCTGTGACAGGCCAGCGCAATCTCCAGCCCGACCCCCGACGTCGTTCCCGGCAGGGCCGCGACCACCGGCTTGCCCGAGGTTTCCAATTCACGCAAAAAAGCGCGCAATGGTCCGAAAAACTCCGCCACATCGCGTGGGGCCACGCCGCGCAATTCCTGAATGGCGCGCAGGTCAAATTGCTCCACAAAGCTATCCCCGCTCGCCGCAATAATGATACCGACAATTGCCTCATCGTTCAACAGTTCGCGCCCGGAAGCTATGAAACGCGCGATGCCATCAAGGCCCAGAGCGTTGCTTGCTGAGCCCGTCGTATCCAAAGTAATTGTGGCGACACCGTCGGCGCTAATCCGTGTTTCTGACAATAACCAAACTCCTTGATGAGAAAGAATAGTTCTATAATTCTAAGGGTAGAATTTCCGCCCTTTTTTCTCGGAACATCTTATTATTTCGGCCCTCTCGTCGCAATGAAAAGTGGGGGACATTTCGTTCTAACCACATGCTTTTCAGCACAAATATGACGATGGCCCACCCCCTCTTTCTCTGGGCAGAGCAGTCACACCGCGACGTCTGTGACGGGAATACTGAGCGCCATTTTGCATGGCAGCACACACATACATGTTGGCGGCCCACCCATCGAAAGCTGGGCCATATCTCACCCGCAAGCGCCTTGCTTCTTGCCTCCATATCGACAACGGCCAGTTGCTGCGCAGAAGAAAGCGCAGCCTTGCCAATTCAGCACCACCAACATCTATCACCACAAGACACAGGCATTTTTTTTTGCAAGACGCCGCCTTAGCATCTCCGCCGATTTCTAATGCATATTAGTATTAGTGCGAAAGGCACCCGTCAATCAGCAATATCGTCCATTTCCTCACTCGCCGCTCAAACCGATAATGGCTCTGCAATACCCATCCCGTCGGACTGTCATCACTGTTGTGGACGCGCAGAACCCCCTTGCCACCATTCTAATGCTCATTATAAACATAGCCAAGATTTTGCCCCATGAAGGTCGATCTGGCGATCGCCATCCACCAACTCAGATCCGTGGCGAGTATTCCCGGACCTGCCCGGTGGCGCAGGACATCAATGTAAGGGCCCAATGATGCAAACGATCGACGACGACACATTCGAACTACTGCTCGAAACAGTTACCCGGTTCACAAAAGAGCGGCTAATTCCTTGCGAAGAACAAGTCGAGGAAGAAGATGACATTCCGACTGCGATCATCGAAGAGATGAAAGAGCTTGGGTTGTTTGGCTTGAGTACCCCGGCAGAATATGGGGGGCTGGGGCTGACCACCTTGCAAGAGGCGCGCGTGATCGAGGCTCTGTGCTATGCGGCGCTGTCGTTTCGATCCCTGATCGGCACCAATGTCGGTATCGGTGCAAAAGGCATCTTGATGGACGGCACTGAAGAGCAAAAACAAGCCTATCTGCCGATATTGGCCACAGGCGAGATGATCGCATCATTTGCACTTACAGAACCAGACAATGGCTCGGACGCGGCCCATATTAAAACCATGGCAAAGCGTGACGGTGGTGACTTTGTAATCAATGGCACCAAACGGTTTATCACCAACGCCACCCGCGCCGGTGTCTTCACGCTATTGGCGCGAACCGATCCTGACCAAAAAGGCGCGAGCGGCGTGAGTGCCTTTATTTTGCCTGCCGATACGCCCGGCATCACGCTGGGGCCTGTTGATCGTAAACTTGGGCAGCGTGGGACAAAAACCTGCGATGTAATATTGCGCGATGTTCGCCTCCCAGCCTCAGCGATCATCGGCGGTGAGGACAATCTCAATCGTGGATTTCGCACCGCAATGAGGGTTCTGGACCGGGGGCGCATCCACATATCCGCGATGGCGGTGGGCACTGCGCAACGGATGCAGGACATCGCGACGGACTATGCGATCGAGCGCAAGCAATTTGGCGTTCCGATCTGCGACCATCAATTGGTGCAAGCGCTACTTGCAGATAGTCAGACAGATATCGCTGCGGCGCGGGCTCTGGCACACGCGACCGCAGCCCAACATGACCGCGATGGCAAAGCTATCATGGAAGCCGCCTGTTCCAAGTACTTTTCGACCGAAATGGCAGGCCGTGTCGCGGACCGGGCGCTTCAAATTCATGGCGGCGCGGGGTATATGGCAGACTATGCAATAGAACGTCTTTACCGCGATGTTCGCCTATTGCGGATTTACGAGGGAACAAGCCAAATTCAACAGCTTGTCATTGCCCGCAACGTGATTCAAAACAGACGCGCCTAAGCGCGATATCAAGGAGAAATACCATGAAACGCGCCGCAATTGTCGCCCCAACCCGCAGCCCAATCGGGCGCTTTGGCGGGGGGCTTCGTGACTTGGCAGTCGAGCATATGGGCGCGGCAATCGCTCAGTCTGTTTTTGAAAAAAGCGGCATCGATCCCTCCCTGATCGAAGACGTCGTATTTGCGCAGTCCTATGCCAACAGTGAGACACCTTGCGTTGGCCGCTGGATCGCGCTGAGCGCCGGGCTGCCAATTGATGTTCCGGGGATGCAGCTTGATCGGCGGTGTGGCGGTGGGCTTCAATCTATCGCCACTGCGGCGATGATGGTGCAGACCGGTGCTTGCGACGTAGTTCTTGCAGGCGGCATCGAAAGCATGAGCAACATTGAGCACTATACCACCGGTGCGCGCTGGGGCAAAAAGATGGGCTCTTTGACGCTGCATGACCGGCTTGACCGTGGGCGCGAGCGCTCGCAACCTGAAGAGCGTTTTGGCAAGATCTCTGGCATGATCGAAACTGCGGAAAATTTGGCGACCGACTATAATATCTCGCGCGAAGCCGCCGACGCCTTCGCCGCGCGCAGCCACGCACGCGCTGCAGCGGCATGGGACAGCGGAAAATTCACCGCCGAGGTCACTCCGCTGTCGATCCCCCAACGCCGGGGTGATCCGGTGATTGTGGATCGGGACGAAGGCATTCGACCTGAAACAACACCAGAATCATTGGCCAAATTGCGGGCACTCACACCCGGCGGCTGTGTTACCGCTGGGAATGCGAGCCAGCAAAACGATGCCGCCGCCGCTTGCCTCGTTGTCGCCGAAGACAAGCTGGCCGAGCTGGGGCTTGAGCCTATCGGCTTCCTGACTGGCTGGGCCGCTGCGGGATGCGACCCAGCGCGCATGGGAATTGGGCCAGTTCCAGCCACCCAAAAGCTTTTGAAAAAGACCGGGCTAACGCTTGAGCAGATGGATCTGATTGAGGTGAATGAAGCCTTCGCGTGCCAAGTTCTATCTGTCTTGCAGGCATGGGATATTGGCGACGACCCGCGCGTCAATGTCAACGGCTCAGGCATCTCACTTGGTCATCCAATCGGCGCGACGGGCGTGCGCATTATGACAACGTTGCTTCACGAAATGCAGCGGCGCGGCGCGCGGTACGGCCTCGAAACAATGTGCGTTGGTGGCGGCCAGGGAATGGCCGCTATTTTCGAAGCAGCGTAGGCATCGCAATATGTGTGTTGAACTCGACCTGAGTGCGTTGCGTCTGAGCGACTATATCAGACCCGGCGATACCTTGTGTTGGGGCCAAGCCGCAGCGGAGCCACTGAACCTGACCAAGACCTTGATCGACCAGCGCCATAGCATTGGCCCGATCAAGGCCTTTATCGGAATAGGGTTTTCGGAAACGCCCGATCCGGCGCTGTGCGACACGATCCAGTTTCAATCTTATTGTGGCACGGGCACCAATAGGAAGCTGATTGCAGCCAATTGCCTTGATATCCTGCCGATCCCGTATTCCTTTTTTCCAAAGGTGCTTGCGCAGCGCGTGGATGTATTGCTTTTGCAACTCGCCCCGACAGGCACAGAGGGCGAGTTCAGTTTTGGAATGGCCTGCGAATATCTTCACGCCCTTGTTGGGCGTGCGCGCGTGGTCATCGCCGAGGTCAACGACCAAGTGCCAGCCACACGGTCGGACTGGACCATCAGCGCCGCAGATATCGACGTTCTGATCCGTAGCTCCACCCCTGTGAGTGAGGCCACCTCGCCGTCGGCGCCGACTGCCGTCGACTTGGCCATCGCGGAGCATGTCGCAGCCCTGATCGATGACGGCGCGACACTGCAGGTCGGTTTGGGAACGCTGCCTACGGCCATTTTGAATGCATTGTCCGGGCACAGGGATTTGGGTCTTCATTCCGGCATGATCAACGATAGCCTTTCCCGCCTGATCGAAAGCGGCGTGATCACCAACGCCCGCAAAGGCCGCGATGAAGGCATCAGCATAGGCGGTATGCTCACAGGCGATGCGCGAACCCGGGCCTTTTGCCACAACAACCCGGCCATTCGACTGGCGCCGACAGAATACACTCACGCGATCAGGACTTTGGCGCAACTCAACAAGTTCACAGCGATCAACTCTGCCATCGAAGTTGATCTTACCGGACAAGCCAACGCCGAAGTCGCTGCTGGGCGCTATGTCGGAGCTGTGGGTGGCGGTACTGATTTCTTGCGCGGCGCCGCTGCTTCGGAGGGTGGGCTGCCCATCTTGGCCTTGCCTGCTGCACTCACCACAAGGTCGGGCAAGCTGATCAGCAAAATTGTAACCAAGCTGAGCGGTCCTACCAGTGTTTCGCGGGCTGACGCAGGCATTGTCGTGACTGAATACGGTGTCGCCGATCTGCGCGGCCTTGGCTTGGCTGCGCGGGTCGAAAAAATGATCTCAATCGCCCATCCCGACCTGCGAGAGCAGTTGAGCCGAGACGCGGTGCCAAGTTGACGAAACGCCCCCTATAGGGCCGTTACACCCCAATCTGACATGACCTCATCATTGTGCTCGCCCGCGTTTGGTGGGCGGCGACCAATGCTCCCCGGTGTACGGCTGAACCTTGGCGCAGGGGCGGGCTGCACAACATCATGTACCGTTACAAAGGTCTCTCGTGCCTTGTTGTGCGGATGCTCGGGGGCTTCAGCCATGGTAAGAACCGGCGCAAAACAAACATCCGTCCCTTCCAGCAACTCACACCAGTCTTGGCGGGGCTTCGTTAGAAACAGCTCGACAAGAAGTTGCTTTTTTTCCGCCCAGCTTGCTCTGTCCATCTGATTAAGCATTGTAGGATGATCGGAAAACCCGACCTTTTCCAAAAACAATTTGTAAAACTGTGGCTCGAGCGGACCTAGAGAGACCCAGCTTTCGTCAGCGCATTTGAATGTGCCATAGAACGGTGCGCTGCCATCCAACAGATTTGAAGCCCGCTCATCTGACCATCGGCCCGCGTTTTTCATGCTATACATCAAAGACATCAAATGCGCAGCGCCATCGGTCATAGCGGCGTCAACAACTTGGCCCTGCCCCGACGATTTGGCTTCAAGAATGGCGCTCAGAATCCCGATCGCCAGATACATCGACCCACCGCCGAAATCTCCAACAAGGTTCAACGGCGCGACCGGGCCCGACTCCGCCGTCCCGATGGCAGCCAGGGCGCCAGTTAGCGAGATATAGTTGATGTCGTGGCCCGCCGCATTGGCCAATGGGCCAAATTGGCCCCACCCAGTCATGCGCCCAAAGACCAATGCGGGGTTGAGCTCTAAACACACCTCAGGCCCCAAACCTAGACGCTCCATTACGCCGGGTCGAAATCCCTCGATCAAAGCATCGGCTTTCGAGATCAGTTGAAGCGCTGTATCCACGCCTTCTTTGGATTTCAAATCAACAGAAACAGACCGACGCCCCCGAGAGAGAACATCGTAAGCGCTCTCTTTGCTGGCGCCGTTCTGAGGACGCTCCAGCCTTACAACGTCCGCCCCCAAGTCAGCCAACAACATTGCGCAGAAAGGTCCCGGCCCAATGCCAGCCATTTCAATGATCTTAATTCCGTTCAGCGGGCCCATATAACGTCATCCTATTCGGGCGCTTTTCACGGGGCCCATACGGTCAAAAAGATGCCCCACCGATTTCGCGGCGGGGCATTTGATTTGATTTATTTGACTGGCTCGAATGCCAGTACGTCGACATTGGCCTTCATCAACCCCAGCTCCAACCGCGCAAAGTGATCGTCCGCGCTAAAGCTGACCGGCGAAGAAATGCCGGTTTCGAAATCGGTAAGGCCCTCAAGTTTTTCGATGGTGCAGTCCCAGGTCGGTTCTGCGCCACAACGAGAAATCGCTTCGAACATTGCCCGTGCCGCGATGTAGCCGGTGAAGGTATAGCGGTTCGTCGCTGCCATTTCGTCTTCGGTCAGAAACCCGGAAAGTTTTTCCAGAAATGCGATGCCTTTTTCGGATTGTTCCGGCACGACATAATCGGTCGCATAGAGATTGCTTCCTGCATCCCCCATCAGCTTCAGGATCGCAGGCACACGCCCCACGAAAGACGACCCAAGCGGGATGTCATAGCCCAGACGCTCAAGCTCTTTTGCCATGCCGACGTTTTCGGCGATAATCCCGCCCATCATGAACAGCTCGGCGCCGGACGCCTGAAGGCGCAGCATTTCGGACGAAAAATCGCGCTGACCCCGGGTGTATTTGTCGTCGTAGGCAACGTCAAACTTCAGATCGGCAAGCGCGCGATCAAAGCCTTGATGCGTTAGCGAACCATATTCATCGTCCTGAACGATAATACCCCAGGATTTTCCTGGGTTCAGGGCCGACAGCTCTCGCACGATGGCTTCGGAGGCAGCGTCATAAGTGCTCCCGACCACGAAAATATTCGGGACAAGAGGCGTATGAAGCTCTTCTGCGATGCCGATTGGCGAAATCGCAGGAATACCGCTGTCCCGCACAAGTGGAAGCACCGTCAGGCCCTGCGCAGCGCCCGAAAGCGACGTGAGGGCGAAAACCTTGTGCACGGTCAAAAGCTTACGGACCCCCTCGACCGTTCTTGAGTTAACATAGCCATCATCTTCGACGATGATACGGATCATGCGCCCGTTAATGCCACCTGCGGCATTGATCTCGGCCGCTGCCGCTTTCACACCCAGAGTGTGCGCAAACCCGAGCAAAGCAGGCGGGCCGGACACGGGCAGCACCTCGCCGATCAGGATTTCGGTATCAGTGATGCCTTGCTGCTCGGCAAGTGCCCCCGTTGCTGTTCCCAGCAAGAGCCCCGCGACTAGACCAAGCGTTGTTGGCAGAGACTTAATATTCATTTGGTTTCCTCCTCGTTGATACTTCGGCAGTCCTTGGCTCTTAATACTTGAGTGGCCAATTCACCCATGTGCGCTGCACATCCTTCCAAATCCCGACCAAACCGGTAGGATCAAAGCGTAAAAATCCAATTATAATAACACCATAGAGGATATTTCGAACCTCAAAGGCTTTGGTCGCCATAACCTCTTGCGCGGCGTCGCCAGTCAGGCTGAGCAAGACGCCTGTGATCTCGGGGAGCAGCACAATCAAAATCGTGCCCAGAACCACCCCAAGCGCCGACCCCAAACCGCCGACAACCAAAATGGCCAAAGCCTCGATCGTGAGATGGAAAGTGAAGCCTTCAACGGTGACAAAGCTAAGATAAACGCCAAACAAAGCCCCCGCGATGCCGGTCATAAAGGCGCTCATGACAAAGGCCAGCAGCTTGTAGGCGATCAGGTTGATGCCCATTGATTGCGCCGCAATATCATTGTCTCTGATGGCCATAAACGCACGTCCGATCCGCGAACGCCGAATGTTCAGGGTGACGGCAAGCGCAGCTACGGCAAAAAACAGGCACAGCCAGTAAAATGCGGCATCAGATTTGAAGCTGATCCCAAACATTGTCGGGCGCGGCAAAAAGATTCCACTGGATCCGTTGGTGATAAAGTCCGCTTCAAGAATTGCCGTATTGATAATGAATGCAAAAGCCATCGTCGTGATCGCCAGATAGATACCTTTGAGCCGCAACGACGGTGCCCCGACGATGACCCCCGCGATCGCGGGCACGATACCCGCCATCAGGAACCCCAAGAGCGGGTGCAGGCCATGAATACCCACCGTCACCGCGTATCCATAGGCACCCAGGACGAGAAATCCGACATGCCCCAGCGAAACCAGACCAGTATAGCCCATCAAGATGTTGAGCCCCAAGGCGCCCACCAGCGTGAACAAGATCACGGTCACGAGCCCTAATAGATGGGCGTCCAGAACCATCGGCGCGCCGATAAGCGCAACCATCAACAGGCATGACCACGTTGCAACCGACTTTGAGTCTGTCAGCGCAATGAGTTCGCCAACGTTTTGTTTGAAATTTCCGCTGCGCATTAGACTCTCTCAATCTCACGTTGACCGAACAAGCCCGAAGGTCGGATCATCAAGACGCCAACGATCAGAACGAAGCCCGAAATTTCTTTGATGGTGGATGACATATAGCCACCGGTCATATTTTCGATCAGCCCAACAATGATGCCACCGAAGGCGGAACCAAGAACCGCGTCCAAGCCACCCAAGATAGCAGCAGGAAAGGCTTTAAGGCCGATTGAGTAGATATCAGGGGAAATGTCGTACAGCGCAGCAAAGCAGACCCCAGCCATGCCGGCGATTGTCGATGAGGCGGCCCAAGCAACGGCTTGGACCCGTGCAGTGTTCACGCCCATCAAAAGCGCAGTCCGGTCGTCATCGGCCACCGCGCGCATCGCTATCCCATAACGGCTGTAACGGAAGAACGCCCACGAGGCGACCAACAGCGCGCCCATAAGGCCAATCACAAAGACCTGCCCAGCGCGCATGTTCAGATTGCCGATACGTATCAATTCGCTGGCGGCCTCAATTCCCATTGGGTGTGGCGACGCATCCCAGATAAGCAGAACAAGCGACCGCAGGATCACTGCCAAACCAATTGTGACAAGAACAATGGAAAAGATCGGTTCACCCATCATTGGGCGGATCAGAAGCCTTTCGATGACAAGCCCCAAAACCATACCCGCAACAATCGTAAACACAGCGACCCCAATCAGCCCGCTTCCGAACTGACCAGCGAAGGCCCAAGTCAAATAAGCCACCATCATGGCAACTTCGCCTTGGGCAAAATTGATAAGCCCCGTAGATTTATAGACCAATGCAAAGGCCATCGCGATCAGGCCATAGATGGCACCGATAGCGATGCCCGTCGCGGTGAGCTGGATTAAGTAATTCACGCCTTTGTCCCCCCGTAAATATACGCAATTTCTGCTTCAAACTTGGTTTCGATAATCGCGCGCCTCACCTTTTGGGTTGCGGTCAACTCGCCATCATCCTGATCCAGTTCTTTCTCTAGAAGAGCAAATCGCCGTATGTTTTCCACCCTCGCGAACCGACCATTCACTTCATCGACAATGCCTTGGATCAGCTCTCGCGTTTCCGGAAGTTTGGCCAGCGACGTAAATGTCGTATAGGCAATGTCATTGTCGCGCGCCCAACGGCCAACGTCGTCGTATTCGATCTGAATGATTGCACCGAGGAACTTTCGGCCTTCGCCGACGACTATCGCCTCTTTGACGTAAGGGCTGTCCTTCAACGCATTTTCAATTTCAGACGGCGCGATATTCTTCCCGCCGCTCGTGATAATGATTGATTTCTTTCGATCGACGATAGCGATCTCGTCGCCCTCCAGAACCTCGACGATATCACCAGTTGCCAGCCAACCGTCCTCGGAAACGGTGTCCTTGGTTGCTGCGTCGTTATAGAGGTAACCAGAAAAGACGCCCGGAGATCTCAAAAAGATCTCGTTGTCTTCGCCCAGCTTCCATTCGGTATTTGGAAAGGCGCGACCGCTACTGCCGGTTCTGAAATAGCTTGTATCCGTTTGCACAAAAGCAAGTCCGGCAGATTCAGTCTGGCCATAACCCTGCCCGACCGGCAAGCCAATGATATCAAAAAAGCGCAGAGTTTCCGGAGAAATGGACGCACCACCGCACATGCGAACCCGCGAGTTTTGAAGCCCCATAAACCGCTGCATATTGCGGAACATGCCCCAATACAGCAGTTTCGACATGACCTTGTCCCCAAAGGATACATCCCCTTTGGTCGCAATCCGTCGATCCGACAAAACGCGGCCCTTGGCCATCGCCCAATCATAGGCTTTTTTACGAATTTTACCGCTGTCGTTTACCCGAAAGACAAAGCCCGATTGCAGCTTTTCCCAAATGCGCGGCACGCCCAGCATATAGGACGGCGCAATTTCACGGACATTGGCGGCGACCGTGTCGATGGATTCAGCAAAATTGATCTTGCCAGACATGACGAGATGCATCACCGGGCCATAGCAGCGTTCGGCGACGTGACAGAGCGGCAGATAGCTGACCGTCTCGAGGTCGAGCCCCTCCAACCCAACCATTTCCGCATAGGCGTGGGTTGCATAGATGATCCCACGGTGGCTCAGAAGCGCTCCCTTGGGTTTGCCCGTGGTGCCCGAGGTATAAACTATGATTGCCACATCGTCAGGCGTGCCCTCCGTAATGGCGGCATCCAGCCATGCATCAGCTTCGGGATGTTCTGCGCGATAAGCATCGCCTAGCGCCAACAAGTCGTCAAAGCTGCCAAGGTGATCCTCAGTATATTCCCGCATTCCCTTGTTGTCGACGCAGTAACACTTGAGCAGATCGGGCATTCCGCCCTCAAACTTCAACGCATCCAGCACCTTGTCAGTTTGTTCCTGATCCCCGGTGATTGCGACCTTGGCCTTGCAGTGTTTCACGATATATTGCAATTCCGGCCATGGGTTTGTGGGATAAATCCCGGTCACCCGCACCCCAATCATCTGAGCACCCAGATCCGCATACAGCCACTCCGGCGTGTTCTCACTGGCGATCGCAATCGTGTCTTCTTTGGTCAGACCAAGCGCCCAAAGGCCAAAGGCCACGCGGCGCGCTGTTTGGTAGTAGTGGTTCCAGTCAGCCCCCTGCCACAGACCGAACTTCTTCTCCCTCAGTGCAAGTTTTGATCCATGTTCGGCAGCGTTTTGGCGCAACATCTTGGGCAATGTTGTTTCACCAGCCATCAGCACTTCTTTTGCAATCATTTCGCCGCTCCTTCGCTCTCGCCAAGATAGGCTTTGATGACGTCAGGGTTTGCTTTGATCTCATCCGGCGTTCCGCTGGCGATTTTGCTGCCAAAGTTGATCACATGGATGTAGTCAGAAATATCCATCACGATTTTCATGTCGTGCTCGACCATCAAAATCGGGATTCCCAATTCTTCACGGATGTCCAAGACAAATCGGGCAATGTCTTCACTTTCTTCGTGATTCATCCCCGCGACGATCTCGTCCAGAAGTAAGATTTTTGGATCGCAGGCCAGGGCGCGGCCAAGCTCGACGCGCTTTTGCAATCCGTATGACAATCCACCGACGGGCATATCGCGGATTTCCTCAATCTCCAGAAAATCGACGATTTCCTCGGCGCGCTGACGCGCCGCCATTTCTTCCCGGCGCGCACGCCCCCAGAAAATGGCCGCATCCAGCGCGTTTGACTTCATATGAACATGGCGTCCGACCAGAATATTTTCGATCACGGTGCCCTGCGAAAACAACGCAAGATTCTGAAATGTCCGGCCAACACCGGCTGCGGCATATTTCCACGGCTTCATATTGGTGGTGTCTTGGCCGTCAAATATGATTTTTCCAGCACTTGGCCGCAAGACACCACTGATCATGTTGAACAAGGTCGTCTTGCCAGCGCCATTCGGACCGATCACAGAGCATATCTGGCCACGTTCGACCGTCATGCTGACATCATTGACAGCCTTAATTCCACCAAAGGATTTGGAGAGATTGGTGATCTCTAAAAGCGCGCTCATGACAGCCACCTCTTGCGACGTTTATAGTGCTTCACATCCCGCATGCTTTTTCCTTCGCTGGCCTCGCCCAGCCCCAGATAAAACTCTTTCACATCACGGTTGTTAGCCAACGCATCTGCGGCTCCATCCATCACGACCCGACCGTTCTCCATGATGTAGGCGTAGTCGGCGATCTCGAGGGCGCGATGGGCATTTTGCTCAACCAACAAGATCGAGGCCCCGTTTTCATCACGCAGCTTGCGCAACACCTTGAAAATTTCGTCAATGATTTGGGGGGCCAAACCAAGTGAAGGCTCGTCCAGACACAGCAGCTTTGGGTCACTCATCAAAGCGCGCCCGACGGCAACCATCTGCTGTTCCCCACCCGACAGATATCCAGAGATATGTGATGCCTTTTCTTTGAGGCGCGGAAACAGCTCGAAGACGAACTCCAAACGCTCTGCAAGCACTTTACTGCCGACCAGATGCCCCCCCATCACAAGGTTTTCATGCACGGTCAGCGGAGCGAATAGCCGACGCCCCTCAGGCACCTGCACCAACCCGCGCCCTACAATGAGGTCGGGCATAAGCTCCGAGATATTTTCGCCCCTGAAGTTGATACTGCCGTTTTCGATCTCACCATCTTCGGTAAACAATACCCCAGATACACCTTTGAGGATTGTCGACTTCCCAGCTCCGTTGGCACCGAGTAACGCCACGATTTTCCCTGCGGAAACCGATAGAGATACATCACGGACTGCCTCGATCGAGCTATTGTAGACAACCTTGAGATTTCGAATTGAAAGTAGGTTTTCACTATCGTCCAACACTGCGGTGGACTTGACAGCTCCGCCGGTCACGGAATGATGTTGATCAGTCGTCAACTTGTTGCTCCCCCCTTTTGACTGCGTCAAAACTTCGCAGTCGTTCGCCTCTAATAACAAAACCGGACGTTCGGTCCAAGTTTTAAATTCGCATTAATGTGTTTTCTCCCCATCCCGTCGATGCCCCACCGAATTGGGATTGATTTCGCCCTTCATGCGCCAATCTGGGCCGAAGTCCTCCAAGGGATGAAAAAACATCGGCTCCTCCGTCGCGATCGTCGCCAGCCTGGCCTCATACTCGTCAAGATACTCTGCCAGCTTTGCAGGATCGGAGTAGTGAATGGACCACGCGACGAATGGCTCCAGAACCTCGAAACCAGTGTAGGCAAGGGTGCCGCTATGAAGGTGCCAAAGGCTGATCTTCAGATCCCCGAGCAACCCATCAGGCGCGACCATGTCAGGATAGCAACCCGAGGTCAGGCTGAGCATCGCACGGCGCCCTTTCAGCCCACCGGTGTTCATTCTTTTGCCTTTGCCATAGGCGACACCGTTCACCAGCACGCGATCGATCCAGCCCTTCATGATCGCCGGGACAGACCACCACCACAACGGAAACTGCAAAATCAGCGTGTCGCACCAAAGCAGCTTGTCGATTTCGGTTTGAATATCCTGCGCGAATGCGCCCTGCTCATGGCTAAATTTCTGTTCGCGATCATACTGAAGCGCATCACTAAAACGGCGCGATTCAAAGTCATCAGCGGAGGCAACAGGGTTGAACCCCATCTCGTATAGATCGGAAACACGGATTTCATGCCCTGCCTCGGTCAAGCATCTGATCGACCTCTCCAACAGCGCCGCGCTGAACGATTTTGGCTCGTTGTGGGCATAGACGATTAAAACTTTCACTCTCACCTCCTAAGCGTGGGTTCGGTGTCAGGTATTTCGGCTCGTCCAGGCGGGCACCAGAACTGCGCCGCCAAACGAAACTCCGCCTGCCGCCTCACAAGCGTTTTGCGACCTCTTCAAGCATCAGCTCAGTCGCTCCGCCTCCGATTGTTAAGATACGCGCATCGCGCACCATCCGCTCAATCGGAGTGCCGGTAATATAGCCGATCCCACCGTGCAGTTGCAGGCAGCCGTGCAGAACCTCTTGCAAGCCTTCACACCCATAGGCTTTGAGCATCGACACCTCACGCACAGTGTCCTGTCCGTCTTCCATCATCTGCGCGCAAGTATAGACATAGGACCGTATCATCGCGGCCTTGGATGCCCACCATGCCAGCTTGTTCCGCACCACGGGTTGGTCCCAAAGCGGTTTGCCAAAGGCTTTGCGCGTCCGCAAATAGTCCGCAGTCAGTTCAATCGCCTTACTCATTTGACCCGCCGCCATCGCCCCAGCGACCAAGCGCTCATTCTGCAAAGTGCTCATCAGATAGTGAAACCCTTTGCCCGCCTCGCCGAGCAAATTGTCATGCGGCACACGCATGTTTTCGAATATTAATTCGGCTGTGTCTGATGCGCGCCAACCATGCTTGTCGAACTTGGATATCACTTCAAACCCCGGCGTGCCCTTTTCGACAATAAACAGGCTCAGGCCGCGGCTGGGCTTGGCATCGGGATCAGTGCGCGCCGCGACGATATAGATGTCGCCATAAACGCCATTCGTAATAAACGTCTTGCCGCCATTGATGACCCAATCGTCACCATCGCGCACAGCCTTGGTGGTCAGTCCAGCAACATCCGATCCAGCCCCTGGTTCGGTAATACAGACACAACCAACTTTTTTGCCGCTGCATACATCTGGAAGAAACCTGCGCTTTTGCTCTTCAGTCCCGCGATGCGCAATATGGCTCATCGACATATCGCTATGAACGGTTACCGCCGTTGCAACGCCACCGTAGGTCGAGCGGCTAAGCTCTTCGCCCAGTATGACCGACGCCATCGGACCAAGGCCGCCGCCACCGTATTGTTCTGGATGGCGCATACCCAGCAGGCCCAATTCGCCCAACTTTAGAAACAGATCACGCGGAATATGACCCTGTGCTTCCCACGGTTCTGCATTGGGAACAATTTCTGTTTCAACAAAGCGACGCACCTGTTCGCGCAGCATACGAAATTCGTCTTCCAAGCGATTTGGCTCACCGAACTCAAACATTCACCCATCCTCCCTTCACCCCTCGAAAGAAGGGCCATTGCTTTAAAATATTGCGGTTGCTCAGGCGGGTTGGCGCGCCTCGCCGAGAATACCATCGACCACAACTTTTGCGGTTTCAGCGCATGCTTGCGTACCACCGTTGCCGTAAATCTTGACACCATCGCCCACGGACCACAGCCCCTCGATGCCGGTCTCCTGCTCCATGTCGAAACCAGCCGCGGCACGTTGCGCTGGCCAGTCATCCCGCATGACGCGCACAGACAGCATCTTGGTCTTTTCATCGAAACCGGGGAATTGCTCTCGCAGATCCATCATGCCTTCTTCGACTTCTGCGTCACTATCGAAGTCCCCGGTACTTGGAATTGGCACGGCATAAGCAACATATTGATGCCACCCCTCCGGGGCGATCTCTGGGCACGTGGCCGTCAGGTTTGCGATATTGCACAATCGACGGGTCTTGCCGAATGTCATGATACCTGGGACTTTCATCAGCGGCTCGCGCGAAGCAAAGTTATAAACGATGTTCGCGGCTGGCCGCAGAACATCGCGAACACGCTGCACATAATCGGCCGTGAAATTGTCCTCACCGGCCAAAGCGACAGTCGCCTTTGGTCCAGCGTTCGAAACAATGACGTCCGCCGACACTCTTACAGGCACGCCATCGCGCATGACATGCACAGCCACGGCACGACCGCCCTGTACCTCAATGGATTGCGCCGCAGTGCTCAACCAAATTTCGCCGCCATTAGCAATGACCGACGCGCCCAGAGCATCCCATGCCCCCATCGTTCCCTCCGGATGAAAACCAAAGCGCTTGAAGGCACCTTTGGAGGTAAAATAGGTTAGAAAGGCCCGCGCCGGAATTTCATCTGCGTTCGTTGCAAAAATCGACGCACATAAATTGCGAAAAATGGCGTGAACGGTCTGGTTCTTTGTATAGCTCCGCAACCAGTCGTCGGTCGACTGACCGCCATCGGGCATACTCCCACTTTTGGCCTTGGCGAACTGATCCAGAACTTTAGAGGCCTGCTTCGTCAAGCCGCCAAGCAAGAACCCCCAACCGCCTTTGCTAACGTCAACGACCTTCTTGTCCAAATAAAATACTGCTGCCGGCTTCGGTTCCCGGACATCCAACGGAGCACCGACCAAGGCAAATGTTTCTTCAAAAACGCCGCCCAATTCCAAAGCAATTGCTCCGATATTGACTTTGTGACCATCAATGACCTCGGTGCCGGCACGACCGCCCAAATAGTCGTGATCATCAATCAGCAGAGTTTTCTTGCCGAAATGCGCCAGTCGCGCCGCGGCACAACACCCGCCCGCCCCAGCCCCGATAACGATAGCATCAAACTCATTCCCCGTTACCATTCCGGCCACTCCCTTTTCTAACAAGACGAAGAATCTCCATCGGCTCATATATAAACCGTCCCGACGGATTATTTATAGGAAGACTGGAAAAACAGCAAGCATTTCCAAACTTTTTGCGCGCGGCGATGGGCGGAAACGTACGATATTTTAATGGAGCATAGATTTTATGGAGAAACTGGCGGCCGCATCGAACGCAGTATGAAAGAAGTCAGCAAGGCCTTTGAGGTAGTTTCTCCCGCCGCAAGGGGCCATTTGAGCACCCGACACACTGCGCTGACGCAGCGTGCCAACCAGACATCAAAACAACGGTATCAAGCGCGCGGCCACGGCCAGCGGCAGGGTCATAATCCTGCAAGGCGGCCGTCTCGTTGCCCCCATAGCCGACTTTAGCACCTCGCAGGCCAGAGAATCCCGTCTCGTCGAAGGGGCCGAGGCCTCGCCCCATCGCGCCCGTCAGGTGTCGTCATTCGACAGTTCAATGATTTCCGTCGTGGTTTGCTCCTGCCGCGCCTGTGTAAATTGCGTGCGCAGGTCCTCGCGGATTTGCCGAACATTGGTGCGGGCCCGTGACATTGCCGACATACGCGCATCATTTTCGGCCGCGAACCCCAGCATCAATGCTTCGCAGATTTCGGTGAAGACATATTCCTCAACAAGGTGAGTCACCAGAACCGAGGGCAACAGTGTGATCAGCGGGGCATCGCTCCGCGCGGCTTTTTCAAACCGCGAGAAGTCAAACGGCATAAGGTGCCGAACCGTCAAGCTTTGGTCCGTCTTGTCCGGTTCGCCGTAGATGATACTGACCCGCACGAACGCGCTGCGGTCAATCAGAGCAAAAACCGCATCGACAATCTGGCTGGCCAGCTGGGGCACCTCGCCGGGATGAGAGGCCATGTTTTCCGACCAGACAGGTGCTATTCCGCGGCCCTCAAATTCGGAAATGCAGCGCTGTCCGACCAGAAGGAAGGCGTCAGAGGCCCCGCCATTTGCGCCCTCCGCCCCCTCCATTTCGCCTAGCGCGCCAGAAATGATGCGGTCACTGTAGGATCCGCTGAAGCCTTGCGCCGCACCGACAACGATCCTCAGGTGCAGGCCGTCTTGTGTTTCGCCGGTCGGGTGCGCCGCTCCGGGAAGCAGTGACAGCGCATCAATCATGGCGCGCGCTACGGTGCGTTCCTGTTCGCGGATCGCGGTGAGGTGCTTGCGCGCCTCTTGTGCATGCGCTGCAGCCATCGCGCGCATCGCAACGACCACGCCTTCGATCTGTTCGATATTGCCGATGCGTGCCTTAATGTCTTCGGGGCGACGCATCAATCGTTGCCCGCTGGCGGTTCGCTGCTGTCAATCACATGCCGAACGCAACCAAGCAGGGCTGCGCTCTGCGCCTCGTCCAAAGCAGAGGGACGATCCTTGACCGGCGCAAGAACAGGCTCGCTGTTAATGGCAGCGGCCAGCCGAACCTTGAGGGAAGGGATATCATCCAGCGGAATCGCATCCAGAAGCCCTGCATCCAAAGCAGACAAAAGCCCGATCTGGTCGATGGCGCGCAACGGGGTATATCGCGCCTGTTGCAAAAGCGCGCTGATCCGGTCGCCATGATCAATCCGCCGCTTGATCCCCGCGTCCGCAAACCCACCGAAGCGTGAAAACAGACGCAGTTCGAGATACTGCGCATAATCAAGCCGGACACGCCCCGCAACGGCCTTGAGGGCCCCAAGCTGCGCCTTGCCGCCGACGCGGCTGACACTAAGCCCGACATCAATGGCAGGGCGCTGGTTTCCCGCAAAAAGCTGGGTCGAAAGCACAATCTGGCCATCGGAAATCGAAATCAGGTTGGTCGGGATATAGGCAGATAGATTCCCGGCCTCGACCTCGGCAATCGGCAGCGCGGTAAGCGAGCCGCCGCCCTTTTCCGGCGACAGCTTTGCCGCGCGTTCCAGAAGGCGGGCATGCAGATAGAAAATATCACCGGGATATGCTTCGCGCCCGGGCGGCTGGCGGGCCAAGAGCGACAGTTCGCGGTGGGTCGCCGCATGTTTGGACAGATCATCGTACACGATCAAAGCGTGACCGCCTTGGTCACGGAAATATTCCGCAATCGTTGTGCCCGCGAACGGGGCCAGCCAGCGCAACCCCGGCTCTGCCGTGGCCGACGCCACCACAAAGATACAGCGGTCGATATTCCCCTTTTGACGCACGGCCTCGATGACACGGCGTACCGCAGTGGCCCGTTGGCCGATTGCGACATAGACGCAGACCATATCCGTGTCTTTCTGGTTGATGATCGTATCGACTGCGATCGCGGTCTTTCCTGTGGCCCTCTCTCCGACGATCAGTTCGCGCTGCCCCCGGCCGATGGCAAAAAGCGCATCAATGACCAAAAGGCCGGTTTCTACCGGTTCACTAACGAAATCGCGGTCGATGATCTCAGGGGCCGGACGTTCGACCAATCGCCTCTCCTTGGCCACGATGGGCGTGCCGCCGTCCAGCGAGCGGCCCAGAGGATCAACGACACGCCCCAGCAACTCTTCTCCGACCGGCACGCTGGCCAACATCCCAGTGCGCCTGACGATCGCGCCCGCCTCGATCCGGTCGCTGGGGTCGAGCAAAACGGCCTGAAGAATTTTTGTTTCAAGGTTCAGCACGAACCCTTTCTGGCCCCCCTCGAACTCCAACAATTCACCCAGTCGAACAGCGCCCAACCCCGAGACATGCACCAGCCCGTCCGCAACTTGCGTCACGCGCCCCAGGGACTCGGCCTCGGGCCCCAGTCTGACCTCGTCGACGACCCTTGCGAGCGTTTCCATCGCGGGCTCATTGCGAGGGGGCGGGGTCTCAGATTTTGCCATTTTTCGCCAATGCCTCGGCTATGCGACCAAGATCGTATTTCAGGGAATTGTGGATGACACCGTGCCGACCGCTCAACTCAAGCCCGGCGATCAGACTTTCGTCGAGGGTGAAGGCGGGCATCTGATCCGTCGCGACCACCTCGCGGATTGCTTCGGTTGCCGCCGCCATCTCAGCCTTGGTCAGGATCCGCGGCGCGACCAACCGCAAGGGATCAGGACCGGTGCCAAGCGCCTCACGCTGCTCCGCGTCCAGCGATATCAGCGCCTCTTTCAATCGCTCAGGATACCCCGATATCCGCGCATCCTGTGGCAAATTTCCAAGCAGCTTTTGCGTGATCGAAACCGCAAGCTCAGCCGCCTTGTCCAACTGTGCGTTGCGGTCTTCTTCAGCCCGCCGCGCGGCATCATCGTAGGCCTTCGCCGCGATGTCAGCGGCGGCTTTCTCAGCTTGATCCAAAATCTTCTTCTTCTGAGTTTCGGCCTCGCTGCGGGCGGCATCGATGATCTGAAGCCTCTCTGCCGCGTTCTTCCGCTGCCCAGCCATTGCGGTGGCCTCAGCTTCGGCGGCCTGCTGCTGCGCCGCCTCTGCTGCCGCGAGAATTCTATTCGTCTCAGCCTGACGTTCAGCGATAATGCGGGCGACAGGCCGAAACATGAAATGGCTGAGCAGCCACATCAGAACCGTAACGTTGATCACCTGAAACCCAAAGGTCCACCAGTCGAATTGCATGGCAAAAGCCGTCCTTTAGACAGTGTAGGGATTGGCAAAAAGCAGCAAAAGGGCAATGACCAGACAATAGATCGCCATCGTCTCGATCATCGCGAGGCCGACGAACAACGTGCGCGAGATGGTTCCGGCAGCTTCGGGTTGACGCGAAATCGCATCCATCGCGGCGGCGACTGCCCGTCCCTCGGCGATGGCGGGCCCAATCGCGCCAAACGAGACTGCAAGTGCTGCGCAGATGATGCTCGCCAATTTGATATAATCCATGTCCATAGCTCAGCTTCCCTTCGTGATGTGTATCGTACCGGCAGAGGGCGCTTCGGATCGCGCCTCGTCTCCTATCGCTGCGGCGATGAAAACGGTTGAAAGAACTGCAAAAATATAAGCCTGCACCGCCCCGGTCAGCAGATCCAGCGCCATAAGCGGGATCGGCACCAGAAGGCCCGCGAGCGACAGCACAATCCCCACAACAAATGCGCCGCTCATCACGTTTCCGAACAGACGCACCATCAGCGAAAACGTACGCGTGATCTGCTCCACCAGATTGAGTGGGACCATGACCCAGGTCGGCTCGGCAAATGTCTTGAGATATCCGATCACGCCGTTTGACTTGATGCCATAGAAGATCGTGGCAACAAACACGATGGCAGCAAGAGCCGCATCGGTTTCAAGATGCGCGGTTGGCGGATCGACGCCCGGAACCAGCGACACCCAGTTGGCCGCAAGGATAAAAAAGAACAGCGTGCCTACAAGTACGCGATACGGCGCAGGATCGCGTTGAAGCGTCGCCTCGATCTGAGCGTCGAGTGTGGCCACCAACAGCTCCAACACCGTTTGTGCCGGGCCCGCATCCAGCTTGAGCCCGCGCGCCAGAACCGCAACGGTCAGAACGAGGACCCCCATGATGGCCCAGGTCACCACCACCAGTGTTGCCACCGGCACGGGCCCGATGGTGAAGGCAATATCCAAGCTGAGCGGTGTATCGGTCATTTTGCGTTCCTACACCGCGCAAGAACGCGACCGCGTGCCAGCAACACGCCGCCAGCCCCTGCAATCAAAGCCGAGGCACCGAACATCGCAAACACCCAGAGCAGACCACCAAGCACCGCCAGCCGCGCGACCTGCAAGAAAACTGCCGTCATATCTCCAGAAACAAGGCGGTGCGCGACCACGTCAAGCGTGCGGAAATGCACTACACCCGCCAGATACCCGACAGGCAAAGCCGCCAACGCAAGCACCACCCATGCGCCGGGAAAGAGTGCCTGGAACTGCCCGAGGGCGTCAATCATTGCTCGTGCATCCATCTTAACGCGAGCCACAAACCCAGTGCCGCGCCCACCATAGTCAGCGCCGCCGAAAATGTGACGCCGGTTCCAAGCCCCCGATCCATCCAGCCGCCCACAAAGACGCCAATCAACACCGGCACGACGATCATCCAGCCCAACACGCCGATCTGTCCGAATCGGCGGCCAAGCGACGGCTCTGGGTCATCAGCAAGCTGTTCCGCCCGACGGGCGGCATCGCGCGCGGCATCGCTCAGCATCTCGTCCTTGTGTTTCCCGGTCATTGGAAAACCTCGTCCAATCTAACATCCGAAGCCAAATCGCCACCGTCTGAAATATGCAGCATGATCTGCCTTATTGCGCGAACATGCATGCGCGCGTGCTCGACGCGGGCGGCGCGCGCCTTCTCGGATTCCTGCGCAAGATGCTCGTGAACGCCGCCTTCGAGCGTCGACAAGTCCGCCCCGAGTATGCCCTGTCGGCATGCGATGCGAATAGTCGCCCCATTCTCGACCGTCAGAACGCCGCCACGCAAGGCGCAGAACGCCCAGCCTTCGCTCTCCCGGCGCCAGCGAACCACACACGCACGCAGCACAGTCAACAGCGGAACATGCCCCGGCAGGACACCGAAACCGCCGCTTTCATCTTCAGCGCGCAACGAGCGTACATCATCGGCATCAACGATGACATCAAGCGGCGTGGAGATGATTAGCCTCATTGCGGATGTCATGGGGCAACCGCCTTTTCGGTCTGCCGCTGGGGGGCGGGCGTAGAAACCTGCGACATCTCCGCCTGTTTCTGGCGCGCTTCATCCAGATTTCCGACCATATAGAGCGCGCTTTCGTCCCAAGCGTCGCATTCACCGTCAAGGATCGCACGGCAGCCCGCGATGGTGTCGGCAATCGGCACCGAGCGGCCCTCCAGCCCCGAAAACGCCGAGGCCACAAAGAACGGCTGTGTCAGGAATCGCTGCAACCGCCGCGCACGTCCCACCGACAGCCGTTCGTCTGTGCCCAATTCCTCGACCCCCAGAAGGGCGATGACGTCTTTCAATTCGATATAGTGTTCGATCACTTCGCGCACCCGACCAGCAACATCTGCATGCTCCTGCCCCACGATAAACGGATCAAGCAGCACCGACGTCGTCGCGATCGGGTCGATGGCAGGATAAATACCCTCAGCCGCAAGCTGCCGAGACAGCACCACCATGCTGTCAACGTGGCTGCTGATTGCACCGACCGCCGGATCGGTAAAATCATCCGCCGGAACGTACACCGCCTCGATCGCGGTGACCGATGCGTTGCCAATCGACGCAATCCGTTCCTGCAACTCGGCCACCTCGGTTTCCAGCGTCGGCTGGTACCCCATCCGCGATGGTTTACGTCCAAGAAGCCCGGAAACTTCTGCCCCCGCCTGAACGAACCGAAAAACGTTGTCCATGAGCAAAAGCACGTTGCGCGCCTGCTCATCACGAAAATACTCGGCAACGGTCATCGCAGTCAGCGGAACCCGCCAGCGCGCCCCCGGCGGCTCATTCATCTGGCCATAAACCAATACGGTCTGATCAATTACCCCTGATGCTTTCATCTCATTGAGCATCTCATGACCTTCGCGACAGCGCTCGCCGACACCCGCAAAGACCGAGATGCCGTCGTAGCCAGCCACCATTGCATGGATCAACTCCATCACGAGAACGGTTTTGCCGACGCCCGCGCCGCCAAACATCGCCGCCTTGCCTCCCTGTGCCAGCGGAGCAAGGAGGTCGATGACCTTGATCCCTGTCGCGAATATCTCGGTCGTACCGCTCTGACGGGACATCGGCAGCGCGGGACGGTGGATCGGACGGGTGGGCGTATCTGGCGGAAATGCCGCGCCATTATCGGCAGGTTCGCCCATCATGTTCACCAACCGGCCGAGAACCCTGTCGCCGACCGGTGCCATGATCGGCTTTCCAGTCGCCTGGGCTGGCGCACCGCGCCACAGGCCCTGCGTTGGGTGCATCGCGATAGCGCGAATGGTCGTTTCATCCAAATGAGCCTGAACTTCGGTCAAGATACGGACATCGCCCGCCCAGACCAGAACAGCCTCGCGCAGGCCCGGCAGAGCCCCGTCAAACACGATATCAAGGACCGGCCCTCGCACTGCAACGACCCGACCGTGGGCCGCAGCGGCGTTGGGCGCGCGGGCAAGTATGCCCTTGGATCCCATCATTGCGCCGCTTTCGTTTCGGTTGCAGCACGAACAGCGCCTCGCAAGGTGGAGGAGGAGCTTTCTTCGTGCGGTGCAACCACGTCATCGCCTTTGCTCCCATTCCGCACCATCCGCCGCAACGGCGCGAAATCATCCGGGGTGATCGTCTCCCTCTCCAACAGAAGTGCGGCGCCCTTTTCCAGATCCACGCGGCGGTCGCTAAGGATGCTTTTCGCTCGCTCATAAGCCTCGTCGATCAGCTTGCGCACGGCCAGATCAACCTCGCGCGCGGTCGCTTCGGAATAATCCTTGCTACTGCTGTCAAACTGCCGACCGCCCAGCCATTGCAATTCTTTTCGTTCCAGAACGGCTTGCCCCAGATCGGCGCTCATGCCGAAGCGGGTTACGCATTCACGGGCGATATCGGTAACCTTGGCCAGATCGTCTGACGCACCGGTCGATATCTCGCCGAACATGATATCCTCTGATGCGCGGCCCGCCAGAAGAACCACCATGCGATCCTTCAGATCGCTGAACGTGATCAGGAACCGATCCTCGGTCGGGCGTTGCATGGTATAGCCCAACGCACCGATGGAGCGCGGAATGATCGAAACCTTATGCACCGGATCGGTGCTGACCAGCGACGCCGCAGCAAGCGCATGGCCCAGTTCGTGAAAGGCGACGCGTTCGCGTTCGGCCGGGTTCAGCAGCCGGGTCTTGCGTTCCGCACCCGCTACGATCCGCTCGACCGCCGCAGTCATGTCCGCCTCCGACACGCTGTCGGCACCGCGCCGCGTCGCGATGATCGCGGCCTCATTCACCAGATTGGCCAGATCGGCCCCGGTGAAACCCGTCGTGATCCCTGCGATCTTGTCCAGCTCTACATCCCGCGCCAGCTTGACCTTGCGGGTATGCACTTTGAGGATGTCCACTCGCCCCTTGCGTTCGGGCCGATCAACCACGACCTGCCGGTCAAAGCGACCCGACCGCAGAAGCGCGGCATCCAAAATCTCGGGCCGGTTGGTCGCCGCCAACAGCACAATACCAACACTCGGATCAAAACCGTCAAGTTCGGACAAAAGCTGATTCAGCGTCTGTTCCTTCTCATCCCCGCCGCCCATGCCCGACAAGCCCGAACGCGACCGCCCAAGCGCATCAAGTTCATCAATGAAGATGATACAGGGGGCAGCCTTGCGGGCCTGATCAAAAAGATCGCGTACCCGCGCGGCCCCGACCCCCACAAACATCTCGACAAATTCGGACCCCGAGATCGAGAAGAACGGCACCCCCGCCTCGCCCGCGACAGCGCGCGCAAGCAAGGTCTTTCCGGTGCCCGGCGGCCCCACCAGCAGCACCCCCTTGGGTATGCGCGCGCCCAAGCGCCCGTATTTGTTCTTGTCAGCAAGAAACGAAATGATTTCCTGCAATTCCGCCTTGGCCTCGTCCACCCCGGCGACATCGTCGAAGGTGACACCGGTGTCGCGTTCCACATAAACCTTGGCCTTTGACTTGCCGATGTTCACCAAGCCACCCATCCCCTGCCGATCCGCTATCTTTCGGAAAAAGATGGCCCAGAGCCCAAAGAAAAACAAAACCGGAAGAATCCAAGACAGAAGCGTCGACATCCATGTCTGATCTGACCCGCCTGAAAATTTAACACCAGATGCCTCAAGCTCCGCCGCGAAGGATGGCTCTACCCTTTGCGTGACAAAATAGTCCCGCCCATCGATCGGCATTACGAACGTGCCCTCGATCCGGGTTTCCGTCACCGTCACTTCGGCGATCTGGTTTTGTTTCAGATAGGCAAGAAACTCACTGTATTCCAGTGTCGCAACGGTCTGATAAGCAACCCAGAACTGGACAGCCGCAAGGCTTAGAAACACGAAGATAACGTATCCCAGATTCAATTTATGCTTGGATTCCATGGGCCTGCCATCACCTTGTCCGAGACACAATATAACCAAGATAGACTATCCGCCTCCGGCTCCGCCTTGTCTTGGATCAAGGATCCGCACGAACGCTCAACATTGAGTGGTCAGTGGCATACGCTCAACTTGGTTCGCGATTTTGAGGTCGCCTCATCGCGCTCCCCCGCCAACCAAGGCACCTTGCCGGGTTTCGCCATCGACGAAACCAGCCTTCACCGAGGCTGGTTCGCCAGCCCTCTTCGTGCCGGCTAAACCTCGCTCGGGATCAGGCGATCAAAACGCCATACGTCCCACACAGGATTTCGCCCGCACGGGGCACCTTTAATCGCGCCCGGTCGCAAAGGCGCGGCCCATCGCCAAGCCTCCACCGGACCTCCACGCCCCTAGCCTGCGGGAAGAGACCACTAACCTTCAATCGGGAACGGCAGGCGCGGGTCCATTGGCTCTGACGGCGGGTATTCGCCCGCATAGGCCTTTTTGCGAACCCCAGCAGGATCAATGCCTGCACGGCGATCCGCCAGCATTTTGGCCGGATCAACAGGCATACCAATTGGGTTGGCCTTGAACTCGGCAGAGTTGCGAACGAAGTCGCTCGACTTGTTCCAATCGTCAAAATTATCGGCCTGCAATTCGACGCTATTGCCATCCGGATCCACGTAATAGAACGACGTTGTCATACCGTGATCGAGCGTCAGATGCGGCTTGATCCCTAGGCCCCAAAGCCGCTCGAAGTTGATCAGAAGATCGTCAAGCGTATCGTACTCAAAGGCGACGTGATGCATTCCGGCCCGGATCATTTTGTCCGGGTCGTCAATAACCTCAGGCGAAGTGATGAGCGCAACACGGTGGTTTGCCGCATCATTTGAGGCCCACGCCCCGCCCTCAAATTGATGAAGCGGCCGTATGCCCGTTACGATGTCATACCACCCCAGCATCTGCTGAAGGCGTGGCGTTTTCAGATTGATGTGATGTAAAACCGGGTTCTTCTTCCCTGCATTCGGGTCCATTCTCTTCTCCTCCCAAAGTCGTATGGCGCGCAATAAATGATGATCGGCTTATTCCGCTCGGACCGGGTTCGCCAAAACACCCAGCCCTTCGATCTCGACCTCGCACAAATCGCCGGGCTTCATCCACAATGGCGGCGTTCGCACCGCACCAACCCCCGCCGGTGTGCCGGTGATGATCACATCCCCGGCGCTTAGGGTCATCGCAATGCTCAAATCATGGATCAGCGTCGCCACATCAAAGATCAACTTCCCGGTGTTTGAACTTTGGACAACCTCGCCATTCAACCGTGTTTCGATCTTGAGACCAGTGGCCCCGGCGGGCAGGTCATCAGGGGTTACCAGGCACGGACCAAACGCCCCCGTATGGTCGAAATTCTTGCCCAACGTCCATTGCGGCGTGCGCAATTGAAAGTCACGAACCGAAGCATCGTTAAAGATCGAATACCCTGCGACATGATCCAGCGCGCGCTCTTTTGAAATGCGGCGCCCTCCCGTCCCTATCACGACGGCCAATTCGCCCTCATAGTCGAACTTATCCGACTCCGGCGGGATCAATAAATCCGCCCCGTGCCCGACAAGGCCGCTGGCGAAACGAGCAAAAATCGTAGGAAATTCAGGAACTTCCATCCCACCTTCGGCTGCGTGGTCAGAATAATTCAGGCCGACGCAAATGATTTTTCCCGGATTTTGAACCACTGGCAAATAGGTGAAATCACCCGATGGCACCAGCGGCGCGTCGACCAATGCGCTCTTTGCAGCCTCAACTGCGCTCGCGCCGCGCGCAATGATTTCGTCAACATCACCGCAATACCCCGCATCACCTTCGAAGAGCGCACGGGCATTCCCGTCAGCATCTATCGCCGCCAATCCGACGTTTCCGTGTCGCGAAATCACCGCCAGTTTCATACGAATCTCCTCTCGCCAAATCCTTCCCAATAGAAAGCGGCGGACCCAATATGATGTCAATAAAAAATATTTTTGACAAAAATGACTTTTTTATTCAAGCTGCGAAAAACCGTAGAGGAACAGCACAATGACAATTGGTGTCTCCATGCTTGTCGGCAGCAGTCGCGCCGGATCATTGAACGAACGGCTGGCCAAAGCGATAGAGCGTCTGGCCCCAAAAGAGTTGGTTTTTGAGCGTGTGAAGATCGACGACCTGCCATTTTGCGACGCGGATCTGGAGAAATCACCGCCTGAGCAAGTGCTGCGCCTCAAAGCCACGCTTGACCGCAATCCTGCCGCCTTTTTCGTGATGCCTGAATTCAATCGCTCGCTTCCTGCGGTTCTGAAGAACGCGATCGATATCGGCTCGCGCCCGATGGCCGCGAATTCGTGGCGCGGCAAGGTCGTCGCTATGACCGGCGCATCCCCAGGCGCGATCGGCACCGCCGTGGGGCAGCAGCATCTGCGGCAAATTCTGTCGGTGATCGGCGCCAATGTAATGGCAGGCGAAGCCTATATCAGCTTCTCCCAGCCCGATCTGATTGCCGACGATGGCCATATCGAAAACGAAAGCACCCGCGCCTTTATACAAGCCTATGTTGACCGTTTCGCCGAATTCGCCCAACGGCTATGTGATCAATAAACGCGTATCAAATGGGGTGACCATGACAGCGTCGACGCAATCAGACACAGTTTTTCAAGCGGTTCGGGGCGAAATCCTCGGCTGTCAGTTGATGCCGTCGCAAAAGATCAAAATTGGGCAGATCACGGATAAATATGATGTCAGCCCCGGCGCCGCGCGAGAGGCGCTTTCGCGTCTGGTTGCCGAAGGCATGGTCATTGCACTGCCGCAACGTGGCTTTTCTGTCGCGCCGATCTCTCGCAAAGAGCTGAACGATCTGACCGACGCCCGCGTTCTGATCGAAACCCAATGCCTGACACTCGCGATGGAACACGGCGACATTGAATGGGAAAGCGCCATCGTCTCCGCTCACTACAAGCTCAACCTTGCGCCCGAAAGCATCGCGTCGCCTTCGCCTCAACTTAACCCCAAGTGGTCCCAAGCGCACACTCAGTTTCACGCGGCGCTTGTTGCCAGTTGCAACAACGACTGCCTGTTGGAATTGCGCGAAGTGCTCTATGCCCGCAGCGAGCGGTACCGACACTGGAGTGTTTCTTTGTCGGGCAACCCCGCCCGGGACCGCGATACCGGAAAAGAACATACTGAGTTGATGGATGCGGTCCTGAAGCGGGACGTTGCGCGCGCCTGCACACTTGCCGCTGCGCATTTCCGCCGCACATCTTCTGATCTGATCCGCATTTCAGACGCTTTGAACCGAGAGATTTCCTGATGGTTCGGATCGCATCAGCCAACCAAATGCGGCGCAAGCACGCGGTTGCGCAAAACGCCGATGCCTTCGACCTCAAGCTCAACCGTATCGCCATGTTTCAAGAAACGCATGTGCTCCAGGCCGCAGCCATTCCCAACGGTCCCCGAACCCAGGAATTCGCCCGGATAAAGCGTTTCGGACCGCGAAATATGCGCGATCACGTCTTCAAACGACCAATGCATCGTGCCCGAATTGCCCCTTCCCCATTCCTCGCCATTGACCCGCGCGATCATCGTCAGGTCATAGGGATCGGGCATTTCATCAGCCGTAACAAGGCACGGCCCCATTGGGTTCGCGCGATCAAAATCCTTGCCCTTGGCGGGGCCAAGCTGCCCCCCCATCTCAGCGGTCTGTGCATCGCGGGCCGAGAAATCATTGAGGATCGTATAGCCATAGATCACGTCGCGCGCCCGCGCTTTGGGCACATCCACACAGGTCGAATTGATGTAAACTCCGAATTCCAGTTCGAAATCCATCAACTGCGAATAGCGCGGCCACGTCACATCATGATCGGTTCCTGTCACAGCAAACCGATTGGCTTTGTAATAAATTGGCTGTTCATAAAACGTCGCCGGAACCCGCAGTTCACCGGTGCGCTCCATCTCTGCCAGTGCGGCGGCAGGGTCATCTGCAGTGCTGGCGCGCACCTGTCGGGCAGCAGCAAACGCCTGCACCAGATGTTTTTCAAAACAAAGGCAGTCGCGCATTTGCGGCACAGGCTGCACCGGAGCCAACAATACCGTCCCATCACGCGCCACAAGGTAATCGTCATGGGTGGTTTCAAGCAAACGATAGGCCCTGTCCAACACGGGCTGGCCTCCTTCGATCATCGTCAGGACGCTGGAAAACGCCCCGTCCGCCGCGCCGTTCACGGTGGTATCCAGCCCGGCGAGATCCACGATGCTTTGCCCCTGCGCGATCAGCGCCCCTGCGCGCGCGCGGCCCGAGTCATCGATATACGTAACAAGCTTCATTTGGGCCTCTCCAGCGCTCAATTCGATGCCCAAACATCACGCGGGAGGGCTTTTCAATCAACCTAAATTCTGTCGCGGCCCCATCCGTAGCCGCACGGAATATCGAAAACCGAAACCACGGACGCAAGGGAGGGACTAATGAAACACCTAACAAAATCGGCCTGTGCCGCAGCTGTGATCGCATTCGGTATCACGCCGACCAGCACGCTTGCCGAAGACACGCTAAAGCTGACCTTCGCCGCAGGGCACCCCGAGATTTTCCTTTGGGAAAAGCACGTGCGCGAAACCTTTATTCCGGTGCTCACCGAAGAACTGGCCAAAACGGGAGAGCTGTCCATCGAATGGACCCAAGCCTATGCCGGTACGCTGGTCAAAGTTGGCTCCGAGGTGGAATCGTTTCAGCAGGGCATCATGGATGTCGGCCATATGAGTGGCGTATTCAACCCAGCACAATTGGGGCTGATGAACGTCTCTTACGCGATGCCATTTGGGCCGGAAGACCCCAAATTGGTCACCGAAGCCGTTGAAACTGCGCTGTGGGAAAATCCCGACATCCTGTCGCAAATGGAAAACGCCGCCGGGATCAAATACATCGGAGCAGGCTTTGCGATCGACGGCTACAACATCCCCGCGATCAAGCCGATCGAAACGCTTGCCGATCTGGACGGCATGAAAATCGGCGGCGCCGGGCCGAACCTCAACTGGCTGCGTTCGACCGGGGCGGTCGGTGTTCAGGGCAGCTATGTCAGCTTCTACAATGACATCAAAACCGGCGTTTATGACGGCCACATCGGGTGGCTGACCGCGCATGTTCCGGCAAAAGTCTACGAAGTCGCGCCCTATTGGAACAACGTGCGTTTTGGCGCGATGTACGTCGGCGGCCTCGGGATACGGCTCGGGCTGTGGGAAACATTCTCAGACGAGACCAAGCAGGCGTTTTTGACCGCAGCCGCAGCTTATACCGAGGCATATTTCGCCGAACAGGCCGTCCGGTATACCGGCGCCGAAAAAGCGCTCGCGGAAAATGGCGGGACCGTCGTTGAAATGGTCCCCTCGGATCGCGCGGCGTGGATCGCACAGATGCCAAATCCGACGGCCGAATGGAAAGCTGCGGCCGAAGCACGCGGCGAAGCCGCCACGACGTTTGTGACAGCATATCGTGATCATCTCGCGAAAAACGGCTTTACCTACGAGCGCGATTACCTCGCCGAGTAGAGCGCCCTTATTCCTGCCCGGCACATGTCGGGCAGGCCCCCTTTTTACACGGTTTTATTACCCCAACCGGAGGATTTTCGATGACCGATAACGCGTCAGCCCCCGGCGCCTTGCCATCCACAGGCGTATTTTCACTATTTGGCCGACTTGTGGGCGGGATGAATGCGCTCGGCACCGTCTGGATCATTGGTTTGATGTTTCTGATCAACTCCGACATTTTGGCGCGCTCTGCGTTCGACGCCCCCATTGCCGGCGTGCCCGAATTGGTGTCCTTCTCGATCGTCGGCATCGTCTTTCTGCAATTGGCGCACACGCTGCGCACCGGCGCGCTCACCCGCTCTGATGTGCTGCTTGCGGCGCTCGCATATCGGGCCCCAAAGGCGCGCGCGGTCTTGCTGGCCGCCTTCAACCTGATTGGTGCCGGTCTGATGGCGATTGTCGCCAGCAAAATACTGCCGATCGTGATCAAAGCATGGGAGCATCCAGAGCGCCACTTTATGGGCAATCCGGGCTTTTTTGTTCTTCCGCAATGGCCGTTATTTGCCATCATTTTCCTTGGGGTATTCGTGACTGCGCTGCAATTCACGGCCGTGGCCCTTGCCGAAATCTCCACCCTGTTCAAAAAGCACGCGCAGAAATGACCGGTATTGAAATCGCCTTCGGGTCGATCCTGCTGATGCTCGTGTTGGTCTATTCCGGCATGCATGTCGCAATCGCGCTCACCCTGCTGTCGTTCATCGGCGTCGGGCTGCTACGCGACAACTTCGACATTGCCGGAAATATGCTGGTGCTGGCATTCGAGGATTCAATCTCGGATTACCTCTTTGGCGTGGTCCCGCTCTTTGTCTTGATGGGCCTGCTGGTCAGCGTTGCGGGCATTGGCCGTGATACATTTCAAGTGGCGGCCCAGGTGTTTCGCAAAATCGCGGGCGGGCTTGGTATTGCGACGGTTGCGGCCAACGCGATTTTCGCTGCCATCACCGGTATTTCCATCGCTTCCGCCGCCGTGTTTACCAAGGTTGCCGTGCCCGAAATGGTCAAACATGGCTACACTCCGAAATTCGCGGTCGGCGTGGTGGCGGGGTCCTCGGTCCTCGGGATGCTGATCCCGCCAAGCCTGCTGTTCATCATTTACGGCGTACTGACCGAACAATCGGTCGGCGCGCTGTTTATCGCGGGGGTTATTCCCGGCTTGTTGCTCGCTGCGTCTTATTGCGTCGGTATCCTGTTCATGGCGCGTTTCACGCCAGGGTTTATCGGCCGCTTGGCAGACGCCACCGATACCCCGCCCACCTTGACACTGATCGAGGTGGTTTCGAAAATCACGCCCATCGTCCTCTTGGTCGCGCTGGTTCTGGGCGGGATCTACGGCGGGGTCTTCACCCCAACCGAGGCCGGCGCCGCCGGAGCCATGGGGGCCCTGATCATCGCCTTGGTCAAGCGCCGCCTGTCGTGGGGTGATTTTTGGCAGGTCTTGGTGCAAACCGGGCATATTACCGCGTCAATCTGCATTTTGATCATCGGAGCAAGTCTTTATTCGCGGATGTTGGCGATGTCCGGCATGCCCGCATGGCTTGGCACAGCCGTCGCCGAAGCCGGAATAGGGCCAAATGGCACGGTTTTGTTGCTCTTGTTGGCCATGGTTGTCCTGGGCACCATCCTCGATTCCGCGTCAATCATGCTGCTGACCTTGCCCATCGTCCTGCCGGTGTTAACCGGCGCTGGTGTTGATCTGATCTGGCTGGGCGTGCTCAGTATTCTGGCCGTCGAGATCGGCTTGCTGACCCCACCATTCGGCATAGCTGTGTTTGTGATCAAGGCGACGCTGGGGCCAGATAGCACGGTCACCTTGGGACAGATCTTTCGGGGCGCGGCCCCCTTTGCGGCAATCATGATCATGGTGCTGCTACTGGTATTTCTATTTCCATGGTTGGCAACAGCACTGGTCTGACCCAAACTGACGCTGAAAACGGGAGGTTTCAAAATGGCAGAGTGGCAATACACCAAGGGTTTGCACGATATCGGCAACGGGTGCTGGGCTTGGCTGCAACCTAACGGCGGTTGGGGATGGAGCAACGCCGGTCTGATCACCGATGGTGAGGCTTCGATGCTGGTCGACACGTTGTTTGACCTCAAACTGACCGGTGACATGCTGGACGGCATGCGCCAATCCGTACCACAGGCCGCCTCGATCGGGATCTTGGTCAACACCCATGCCAATGGCGATCACACCTACGGCAACCAACTTGTCAAAGACGCCCGCATCATCGCCTCGCAAGGGACCGCAAACGAGTTCGACCACGTGCCGCCAACGGTATTCCACGACATGGTCCTTAATCCCGGCCCCTTTGGCCGCGCAGGCGAATTTGTGGCAGAGTGTTTTTGCCCCTTCGATTTCGCCAATATCGTCCTGACCCCACCGACCGAGGTATTCACCGGCGAAACCACCGTAATGGTTGGCGACAAAACCGTACAATTGATCGAGGTTGGACCGGCCCATACCGCAGGCGACACCTTGGTCTATCTGCCTGAAGACAAGGTCGTTTATACGGGTGATATTCTGTTCAACGAAGGCACGCCTATCGCTTGGGCGGGGCCCGTGTCGAACTGGATTCGCGCCTGCGAGCGGATATTGGAGCTGGACGTCGATGTCGTGGTCCCCGGCCACGGCCCGATTGCTGACAAACAGGACGTGGCAACGATGCGCGACTATCTGGTCTATGTATCGGCCGAAACCCGCACGCGATATGATGCGGGCATGGATTTTCTCGCGGCGGCCTATGACATTGATCTGGGCGACTACGCCGATTGGGATGCGCCCGAACGCCTGATTGTCACGGTTCAGACGCTGTATGATACCTTCCCAGATGCCCCGACCCCCGAACGCGCGCCAATCCCATATTTCGAACTCATGAAGGATTTCCGCGTTAAACACGGCTGGGGCACCGTACATGGCGCCCCCTGCCCCTGCGGCCGCGTGCACTAACCCCCACACCGCGCGGTCAGACGTCTGTTCAAGTCATGGCAGGCACCGTGCTGCCCTGCCCGCTTCACATCTGACCGCCTGTTGAAATCCTTATTTCAGCACAGCCGAAATTTGCCCGGCATAGCGGTGAAGGATCTCCACCAGTTTTTGATGCGTCTCCGGCGGAATTTCGGTGTGTGGCTCTGAAAGACCAAGCGCAGCTTCCGCAACCCCAAGCAGCCCGACGGGAACGGAAATACCGATTGCCCCGGCTTCGAACTCACCATGAACGATGGAAACCCCCGTCTCGCGCGCCCGGCCCACCTCCTGCGCGATGCGCGCGCGGTCCATGATGGTATCCACCGTGAACTGCTCGATCGGCGCGGTCTCAAGCATGCCCTTCGCCCAGTCCCCATCCCCCCAGGCAAGTAACATCCGCCCGATGGATGTGCTCAACAGCGGCAAGCGACTACCGACGGTGAAGCCAAAAGTGTAGCGCGCGTTTTGCTGCGATGACTGCGCGACATAAACCGCATCAATGCCATCGCGCATCGCCAAACCAACGCTATAGCCAAGCTCGCGCGCGCACATTTCAATCAGTGGTTGAACCAGACGACCAAATTGATTGCCGCGCAGAAAGCCACTTCCAAGCACCAGAACATGCGGCGTCAGCGAATACCGGTTTTCCTCTTTGCGGACATATCCGAGATAGACGAGCGTCAGCACGAGACGGCGCACCACGGCGCGCTCGATATCGGTCAACCGCGAGATTTCGGCCAGCGTCAGTCGACTGTGATTCTCGTCGAAGGCTCGAAGAACCGTCATGCCTTTCATGAAGGTCAAAGAGATGTCTTTGGTCGGAATCTCAGTCTGCACGTTTTCTCACCCTTGTCGTTCGTTCCCAAAAAAAATAGCACAAATAATGCGCGGGTAACGCGTTGCCCTTCAGCGATTCCTCCGCAGCTGCGCTCGGATGTTGACAGTTTCGCGCGACAGCGAACCAATTGGTATATTATCGCACAAACCTGACAAAGCCCACAAGGGACGCAGGTCTTCTAAACACAGCGAATCCAACACGGAGAAATGGCTAGCCATGCTGAAATCAATCGTTCTCACCAGCGCCCTGGCGCTTGGGGTTGCCGCCTCGGCCCATGCTACAGAAACACTGCGCTATGCGCATTTCATGTCCGCAAACAGCTGGCAGAACAAGGTTATTTTCGAAGATTGGGCCGCAGAGGTCGAGAAACAGGCCGGTGGCGCCGTCGATGTTCAGGTCTACCCGGCGCAGACGCTGGGCAAGGCCGTCGCGGGGTATGACAACGCCGTCACAGGAATTGCAGACATTGCATGGGCCGTGCCGGGCTATACCGCCGGGCGTTTTCCGCTCAGCCAGGTGATGGAACTGCCGGGCCTGTTCAAAACCGGCGAGGTCGGCTCCTGTGCCTTCCAGAAGCTCTACGATTCCGGTTCGCTTGATAAGGAATTTGAAGACACCCACGTTCTCTTCGTGCACACGCACGATCCGGGGCATCTGCACACGTCGAAAAAACCGGTCTACACACTCGAAGATATGAAAGGCCTGAAGCTGCGTCGCCCGACGCAGGTGGTGGGCGAGCTCTTGAAAAACCTCGGCGCTGAGCCCGTCGGCATGCCCGCCCCGAATACCTACGAGGCTCTGCAGCGTGGGGCCATCGACGGATATATGCTGCCGTGGGAAAGCGTCGACAGCTTCCGTCTTGACGAATTGACCGGATATCACACGATTTTTGGCTTCTACGCTCTGGCCTTTGTCTCCACCATGAACAAGGCAAAATACGAGGCCCTGTCGCCCGAGGCGAAAGCGGCAGTCGACGCCAACAGCGGCATGAAATGGGCCGTCACCGCGGGCAAAGGCTATGACGACGCGGGGGCGGAAACGCTCGCGCGTCTGGAGACCGAATCCACGGTAATCCGGCTGGAAGATGCGGAACGCGCCCATTGGGACGAGGCCGCCCAGAAAGCCACAGACAGCTATATCTCATATCTTGACGAGCAGGGCCTGCCCGGCACCGCGACCTACGCGGCGGTGAAGGGCTATGTCACAGAGTGCGAAACCGAGCTGAACTGACCCTTCTCGCATGTCATCGGCGGGCTGTTCCCGGACAGCCCGCCGTATCTGCCGAATAACTGTCTGGAAACATCATGTTCATCTCTGCGATCCGGCGCGTGGCTGGATGGATAGAGGCCGCCTGCCTTGGCGTCGCGGCGCTCTGTCTTCTCTACATGGTCTTCGTGGTTGGCTTTAACGTGCTGGCCCGTATCGTCTTTGACCTCACCGATACGGCGATCAACCTGATGATTCCCGGTGCCATCGAACAGGTGTCCTACGTTCTGGGGGTGATCGCGCTGGCGGCACTGGCCGCTTCGATGGGCGGGGGCATGATTGCGGTCGACATTTTGGTCGGTCGCTTTCCGCGTCTGCTCAGGATCGCCATCGCCCGGCTTTGGTTCGTTGGCATCGTCGCCTTCGCCCTGGTGCTGTGCTGGCTGTTCTGGGGCGAGGCTCAGGCAACCTTTGCGCGACAAGAGCAAACGCAGGATCTGCGGCTGCCGATGTTTCTGATCTACGGCCTCTATGCCATTGAATGTTTCGCCCTCGCCGTGATCGCGCTCCGCGAGGCGCTCACGGCCGATGGCCACCACCCGGAGCTGTCCTGATGACCCCATTGATGATTGGATATACGTCGATCGCGGTGATGTTTATCATTGTTCTGCTGGGCAGCCCGATCGGTCTTGCGATGATCGCGGTCGGCTTTGTGGGCTTCGGCGCCATCATCGGCGTGGCCCCTGCGCTCAGCGTGCTCAAGACCGCTGCTTTCGAAACTGTGACCAGCTACTCCTTTACCCTCATTCCGCTGTTTCTGCTTATGGGAAACCTAATCTCGCGCTCCGGCGTAGCGGCGGATCTGTTCCGGGGGGCCCTGCTGCTCACCCGCGGCTGGTCCGGCGGCTTGGCGGCGGCAGGCGTCACCGCAAGCGCGGTGTTTTCCACCGTTTCCGGCTCCTCACTTGCGACGGCCTCGACGATGACGCGGGTCGCCTATCCCGAGATGAAGTCTCACGGCTATGACACACGTCTGGCCACAGGCTCTCTCGCGGCGGGCGGCACGCTTGGGATCCTGATCCCGCCGTCCATCGCGCTGATGCTCTATGCGCTCATCACCGAACAGTCGGTGGGGACGATGTTCCTTGCAGGCATCCTGCCGGGGATTTTGGCCTATGTGCTCTATATCATCACGATCATGATCATGGCGAAGGTCTGGCCGCCCGATCAGGCAGCCGCAAGCCTTTCTGACGAAAAAGCAGCGCCCACGGGGCGGTTCGAAATTCTACGCCTGTTTGCGCCCTCATTTGTCCTCTTCGGTCTGGTCATGGGCGGTCTCTATGGGAACTTCTTCACCCCGACCGAGGCGGGCGGCGTCGGCGCGGCTCTGGCGCTGATCTATGCGCTCAAGCGGCGTGTATCGCGCAAACAGTTGATTGCGGCCTTCACCGAAACCATTGTCACCAGTGGCTCAATCTTCCTCATCCTGATCGGAGCCGAGGTCTTTGGTTTTGTCCTCTCCACCTCGCAGCTCTCCAACGCTCTGGTCGATTTCTTGAACACAAGTGGCTTTGATCCCTGGCAAGTGCTTTTCACCATCCTGGTCTTCTACGTGGTGCTTGGCTGTTTCATGGAAAGCCTTGCGATGATCCTTCTGACCGTGCCGATCTTTTTCCCGGTGATCCTCGCCAACGGGTTCGACCCGATCTGGTTTGGGGTGATCGCCGTGGTGACGGTTGAACTTGGCCTGATCACCCCGCCAGTAGGCATGAACCTGTTTATGGTCAAAAGCGCCTCACGCGATACCTCGCTCAGCAAGATCATGATCGGGGTCCTCCCGTTTGTCGTGACCGATGTGATCCGGCTTGGCATCCTAATCGCCTTTCCGGCGATCTCGCTTGCCCTCACGGGGCGGCTCTAATCTGAAACCCCTGTGTGGTCCGGCTTGTCCGGTCTGCACGCGCCAAACCTCTATCCACCAAGCGTGCGATAATATATCAAATGTATCAGCACACAGGAATACACACACAGGAGCACCGCATGACGGCATCCGTCACCCTGATTTTCGCGAAGCAGACCCCACCGAGATCAGTCGGGAATGGCAGGCTCCTGCGGGACGGCGCCTGACCCAAACAGAATTTCGATATCACCGAAGGAGAAAACCACCATGATGAGTCAAAGCCAAAACGACAGCCTGACGCGGGTCGGGCCGGGGACGGACGCCGGTGATGTGCTGCGCCGCTACTGGCAACCCGCAGCCTTGGCCGAAGAACTGAACAGCAAACGCCCGGTGGTGCCGGTGCGTCTGATGGGCGAGGACCTTGTCCTTTTTCAGGACAGCGAAGGCAAACTTGGCCTTATTCAGCGCCACTGCCCGCACCGTGGGGCTGATATGTGTTACGGGCGCCTTGAGGATAACGGCCTGCGCTGCCCGTTCCACGGCTGGCATTTCAACCGCGATGGGCAATGCGTCGAACAGCCCGCCGAGCCCGAAGGCTCGCACATGCACGAAAGCATCAAGGCCCGGTCCTATCCCGTTGAAGAACGCGCTGGTATCGTCTGGGCCTATATGGGGCCGGGCGACCCGCCGGAATTCCCGGCCTTCGACTGTTTCCGCGCGCCCGACACCCATGTCTTTGCCTTCAAGGGCCTGTGGGAATGCAACTGGCTTCAGGGGATGGAGGTGGGGATCGACCCGGCGCACGCATCCTTCCTGCACCGCTTCCTTCAGGACGAAGATCCAGCGGACAGCTACGGCAAACAGTTCCGCGACAAGGCCGCGAACACCGAAATCCCGATGACCAAGCTCCTGCGCGACTATCCGCGCCCGGACATCTCTGTTGATGAGACCGATTTCGGGATCAAGATCACGGCCCTGCGCCACATGGAAGACGGTTGCGTCCATGTGCGTATCACCAATCAGATCTTCCCCGAGGCGATCTGTATCCCGATGTCGCGCGAGATGACCATCACCCAGTGGCACGTTCCGATCGATGACGAAAATTGCTATTGGTATTCGGTCTTTACCAGCTTCAACAAGCCGGTTGACAAGACACTGATGCGCGAGCAGCGTCTCAAGGAACACCGCCTTCCCGACTACGCCCCGCTCAAGAACAAACGGAACAACTATGGCTACAACCCCGAAGAGCAGGAAAGCCAGACCTACACCGGCATGGGGCTCGACATCAATGTCCA
Source organism: Thalassovita taeanensis (assembly GCF_900110775.1). Lineage (GTDB taxonomy): Bacteria > Pseudomonadota > Alphaproteobacteria > Rhodobacterales > Rhodobacteraceae > Litorimicrobium > Litorimicrobium taeanense. The sequence continues at coordinate 79,651 of NZ_FOEP01000009.1, forward strand.
CGACCAATGGGCGGTGGAAAGCATGGGCGCAATTCAGGACCGTACCGACGAACATTTGGGCAAATCCGATGTGGCAATCATCAAGTATCGCCGCATGCTGAGGGCCGCGATTGCAGCCCTGAAAGAGGGGCGCGAAGATGACCTGCCGATGCAGACCATTGATCCCGGCAAAGTCTTTGGGCCGATCTCGATCGATGCGATTGCCGCCGATGGCGATATCGATGCGGCCTACCACCAAGAGGACAACGCCCGCCGCGACAATTGCAGCTGGAACGCATCGTTCTAAGCTGTGATCCAAGCCCGCGGTCGGACCCTGCATTGGGGCCCGACCGTATCTGCCAGGAAGGACTTTCATCATGACATCCGCATATCTCGAAACGATCACGTCCGGGCGGCTGGCCCGTGAGGGGCTGCTGGGGCCGGATGCGCTCTCGAAAGCGGCCGATCTGCTGGCCCGTCTGGACGGTGGCAATATCGAAACGATCCGCGTGGTGTTCGCCGATCAGCACGGGCTTTTGCGGGGCAAGACGATCACAGTGGGCGCGCTCGCGTCTGTCTTCCGCTCCGGGATGAACGTGCCGGGGACCCTGCTGCTCAAGGACACGTCGAACCGCACGGTGTTTCCGATCTGGGACGGGCACACCAAGGGCGTGATGGAGACCATGTCCGGCGCGGGTGACATGGTTCTGGTTCCCGATCCCGAAACATTCCGCATCCTGCCCTGGAGCCCTCATTCGGCCTGGATCTTCTGCGATCCGGTGGCGCGCGACGGCACCGCGCTGCCCTTCGCGCCGCGCCCGGTCCTGCGCAAAGCCATCGACCGGCTTGCCGGGCTTGGCTACGGGCTGACGGTGGGCCTTGAGGTCGAATTCCATGTCTTCAACCGCGAAGACGAGCAACTGGCCCATCATCATGCGGGCATGCCCGGCACCCCGCCGCAAACGCGCCTTCTTGATCAGGGCTACCAGTACCTTTCGGAAGTCAATTACGACCGGCTAGAGCCGATCATGGACCTACTGCGCCGCCACGCTCAGGCGCTTGGTCTTCCGGTGCGCTCAACCGAGGTCGAAATGGGGCCGAGCCAGTTCGAATTCACATTTGAACCCGCCGATCCGATGACCCACGCCGACAACATGATCATGTTCCGCACCATGGTCAAAGAGGTCTGCGCACGCGAGGGGCTTCATGCCACCTTCATGTGCCGCCCAAAGGTCGACAACAGCGCCTCAAGCGGCTGGCACCTGCATCAGTCGCTCTGCAATGCTGCGGGCAAGAACCTTTTTATCCCATCTGAAGTCGGCGATCTGACACCGCAGGCAAGCGCATGGATCGCCGGGCTGCTGCAGCACGCATCTGAAAGCTGCCTTCTGACAACCCCCACGGTCAATGGCTACAAACGCTATCAGCCATTTCAGCTCGCACCCGACCGTATTGAATGGGGCTATGACAACCGCGGCGCCATGGTGCGCGCGCTTATGGTGCCCGGCGATGGCGCAAGCCGGGTCGAAAACCGCGTCGCCGAACCCGCCGCCAACCCGTATTTCTATTTCGCATCGCAGCTTCTGTCAGGCCTCTCGGGTCTGGAACAGAAGCTCACCGCGCCCGAGCCGGTTGAAAGCCCCTACGACAACGACGCCCACGCCCTGCCGCCAAGCCTGATCGCCGCGATCGAGGCGTTCGAGCAGGGGGATTTGTACCGCAAAACCCTCGGCGATGATTTCGCGGACTATATGTCGGTACTCAAACGCGCCGAATGGAAGCGGTACCTGAGCGTCGTCACGGAGTGGGAACAGCACGAATATTTCGGGATTTTCTGACGTGCCGCATTTCGTGATCGAATACTTCGCGCCAGAGGCAGAACTGATCGACAAGCAGGCGCTTCTTTCCACCACACTCGATATCGCCGCGTCCAGCGGGATCATGCAGCGCGAGGACATCAAGGTGCGACTCTTGCCTTCGGAGGCAATCCTTTTTGGCGACGGGCGGCGATCCTTCATTCACGTGACAATCTCCCTCCTTGCTGGCCGCAAGCCCGACGACAAACTCTCGCTCACCACCACACTCACCCGCGCGCTGCGGGCGATCTGTCCCAAGATCGAGGCCATCAGCGCCGACATCCGGAACATGGATCCAGATTGCTATAAAAAGACCTTGGTATAGAGGCAGAAGGGCAAGAGATGGCTGTACTCTTGCGTCGCGAACGGCGGGCACGACGGCTTCTGCACGCACGCGAAATCACCGAAACGTCGACCTAGTCAACCATACCGATAAAGCTGCGCACGACCTTCAGATCGGATTTGTCGGCTGGAACCACGAGGACGGTATCAAATTTCTCGCGCATTTCCGTGATCGGCCGGTCCACGACGCCTTCGTTCGGATAGGCGCTGTTTTCCAGAAAAATCCCCAAACCCACCCCATGCAGAATGGCTTCTTTCATCACCGGAAACGTTGTCGTCTGCATGGTATGCGGCAGCACGATTTTCTCTCGGTCCAATGCTTCGTTGACTTTCCGCTCGGTGAACGAACCTTCTTCGGGGATCAGCAATGTTTCGGTCATCAGATCGTGCAAAGACACCTCTGCCTTCATCGCCAACGGGTGATCACTTGGCATGTAAAGCATATAGCGAGCGGTGCTGATGCGCTGCTGAAAGCAATCTCCGGTGCGGTCAGGCGCAGTAACAATAGCCACGTCCACTTGCCGCGTCCGCAGCAGTCGCATCGCCTCGGTCCAGTCAAACAGCGTGAACCGCACCTGTATCGCCGGATAGGCTTTGCGAAACCTTGCAATCAACCCCAACGCAGGACGCGGCGCATTCGCAATGACCGTCAGATGCCCCTTTTCAAGGCTGGCGTGGCCGTCGATTTTTTCGTGAATGAGCGCATCCAACGTCACCAGACGGTCCGCCAACTCATAAAATTCCTGCCCCGTGCGTGTCAGCGCAACCCCTTCTCGTCCGCGATGCAGCAATCGCGCGCCGATCTGTTTTTCCAGCTTTGCAACATGCTGCGTGACAGCCGACTGGCTAAGCCCAAGCCTGTTCGAGGCGCGTGTAAAACTGCCCTCGCGGACCACATAGGCGAAAACGGCAAATTGATGTGGATTGGGGCGCATGGGACCTTCCTGACACTCGGCCAGACTCTAGCGCCCATTAATCTCACTTATATGACGTCATGGAAATGATATGAACACGCATTAGCCCTCGCCTTGTCGACCAAGGTTGGGGGTATCATGGCACGGATCATACTGCGCGATATTGCAAAGACATTTGGGACCACTCCCATTCTGAATGGAGTGTCCCTTGACATCGAACCCGGCGAATTTTTAACCCTTGTCGGTCCCTCAGGGTGTGGAAAATCCACGCTGCTGCGCATTCTGTCAGGGCTGGAAGAGCCGACATCCGGCACCGTTGAAATTGACGGCAAGGACGTGACCAAAACCCGCCCGAGCCTGCGCAACTTGGCGATGGTGTTTCAGTCCTACGCTCTCTACCCGCATTTGACCGTCGCTGAAAACATGCTGACGCCCCTGAAAATGCGCGACCTGGATCGGATGGAACGCCTTCCTCTGGTTGGCCCGCTGCTGTCGCGCAGCAAACGCCGTGATCTGATGGATCAGGTCAGCGCCACGGCAAACACGCTGCGCATCTCTGACCTGTTGTCGCGCAAACCCGGTCAGCTGTCCGGCGGCCAGCGTCAACGCGTGGCCTTGGGGCGCGCGATGGTGCGCCGCCCGGTCGCGTTCCTGATGGACGAACCCCTTTCGAACCTTGACGCAGCCTTGCGCGTTCATATGCGTGCCGAGCTGAGCGCACTGCACAAAATGCTGAACACCACTTTTGTCTATGTCACGCATGATCAGGCCGAGGCGCTGACCATGTCCAGCCGCATTGCCGTGATGATGGGCGGTGACCTGCTGCAGGTCGGCACATCTGATCAGGTCTATAGCCAACCCACCAACCTGAAGGTTGCGGAATTCATCGGATCGCCGAAAATCAACATCCTCCCCGGTGAGGTCGGCAAAACCGGCACGCTGACAGTGTTTGGCCAAGAGGTCGGCGTGTCTTGCGTCACACACGGTCCGGTCTCGGTGGGAATACGCTCTGAACATCTTGCCCTGACGTCCCCCCAACAGGCGGTTTTTTCGGGCACCGAGACCTATCGTGAAAACCTTGGGTCTGACGTGTTCGTGCATGTGGCGGTCTCTGATGGGCAGCACCGTGTGGTTCTGCGCCTCAGCCCGGCACAAGCCAGCAGTATCAGGTCGGGCGATGCGATTCATATCGCCATGGATCCGGCGCATGTATTGGTTTTCGACAAGCACGAAAACCGTAGCTCGGCCACTTTAGCCCGCTCTCACGAGGTCCCGGCATGAGCCGCGCCTATCTTTGGTTTATCGGCCCGGCGCTGTTTTTGATGTTCGCCCTGCTGATCGTGCCGATCCTTGTCGCCTTTGGCCTCAGCCTGACGAATTACTCGTTGGGAAATTCCGGTGCGGGATTTGTCGGTCTGGACAATTACGCCGACCTGTTCGGAAGATCGTCGTATATCAAGATGTTCAAAGCCTCGCTCACCTATGTGTTGATCGTGGTGCCTGCGTCTGTCGGGCTTGGCCTTGGGGCGGCGCTGCTGATTACCTCGGTCAAACGGTTCGGCGACCTCTATAAGACCGTGTTTTTCCTGCCTGTCATGGCGGCCCTGCTTGCGATGGCAATCGCGTGGGAATTCACACTCAACCCCTCGATCGGAGTGGTCAATCGCGCACTCGAGGCAGGCTGCGGCACGATGCTAGAGACATGGACGTGGTATGCCGATGGCTGTGCCAATAGCTTTCCGCTGTGGCTGGGCGACAAGCGGTATGCCATGGGCAGCATCGCCTTTATCGGGATCTGGCAGGCCTTCGGATTCAATATGGTGCTGTATCTCGCGGGCCTGACGGGGGTTTCGCGCACGCTTTATGATGCCGCCGAAATGGACGGCGCGCTCAGCGCCTGGGAAAAATTCCGGCTTGTGACCTGGCCGATGCTGGGGCCGACAAATGTTTTTGTCATCACGATCACGACGATCAGATCGTTTCAGGTGTTCGATACGGTCGAGGCCCTGACCCGCGGCGGGCCGTCAAAGTCGACATACGTGATGATGTACGCGATCTATGAAAAAGCCATCAAACAAAACCTGCTGGGGATCGGAACCGCGATCACCGTGGTCTTCCTTGCCTTCGTGCTGATCGTGACCTTGGTGCAGCGCTGGTTGATCGAACGAAAGGTGCATTACGCATGACCGATACGCCCGTAACCCTGCCGACCAGCACATTCCAGTTTTCTGCGACCGAGGCGGCCAAACACGTGGTCCTGATCTTGGGCGCGCTGATTGTGTTGCTGCCGTTCTATGTGATGGTCAGCTATACGCTGAAAACCCCTGTTGAAATCATGTCGGGCAGTGGCGGATTGTTTGGCACGCAAACCCCTTTCACCGATGCATTTTGCCTGAAAGCAGGCGGCACAGACGTTGAATGCACAAAATCGGCGCTGGCGTATAACTTCGGCTCGGCGTTCAAAAAGGCGCCACTGCTGCGGTACCTGTTGAACGGCGTGGCGGTAACGGCGGCAATCTTTTTGATCCAGGTCGTCGTGGCATTGCCCTGCGCATATGCCTTGGCCAAGCTCAGGTTCTGGGGCCGCGATGCTGTCTTCTCGCTGGTGCTGTTTTGCCTGCTGATCCCGGTACATGCGATTGCGCTGCCGTTGTTCATCATGCTGGCCAAGTTGGGCCTGACCAACAGCTATGCCGCGCTGATTGTGCCTTGGACGATTTCAGTCTTCGGGATTTTCCTGATGCGGCAGTTTTTCATGACCGTCCCGGACGACCTGATCGATGCCGCCCGCATGGACGGGATGTCAGAGTTCAGCATCATCTGGCAGGTCATGCTGCCAACGGCGATCCCGGCACTCATGGCCTTTGCGATCTTCAGCGTCGTGGCCCATTGGAACGACTATTTCTGGCCACGCATCGTGATCACCGGCGACAAAAGCCTGTTCACGCCACCCTTGGGGCTGCGCGAATTCCGGGCGGGGCTGGATGGCAATGACTTTGGTCCGATGATGGCAACAGCCTGCGTAATCGTGACGCCGCTGATCATCTGTTTCCTGCTGGCGCAGCGCCGCTTCATCGAAGGGATCACTCTGACTGGCATGAAATAAGCGGGCCGCCCCACAAGGGCGACCCAATCACCGAAATCCCAATACGGGACAAACAGACGCGGTTCAGTTTGGCGACCACCCCGCGTCACGGCAACTCGAAGGAACTTCAACATGAAAGCTACGGCAACTGCAATACTGGGCGCAACAAGCGCTATGGTACTGGCACTGAGCGCGACCTGCGGCTCGGCTGACGTCACCATCGAAGTGGGCTATCCCTATTCGGCCCTTTTCGATGTGACCTTTGAAAAAATCATGCCTGCGTTCAACGCGGCGCACCCCGACATCAACGTCGAATTCCGCTCGACCTACGAGCAGTACGAAGATGGCACCAACACAGTTCTGCGCGAAGCGGTTGCAGGCACATTGCCTGACGTCACCCTTCAGGGCTTGAACCGTCAGGCGATCCTTGTTGACAAAGGTATCGCAAAATCACTCGAACCTTTCATCGCAACCGAAGCTGATTTCGCCAAGGACGGCTATCATCAGGCGATGCTGGATCTGGGCACGTTCAACGGCGCGGTTTACGGACTGCCCTTCGCGGTTTCCCTGCCCGTTGGGTATTACAACATGGACCTGATGGGCAAAATCGGCGTGACCGAAGCCGCGCAATTGCCAAAAACCTGGGATGAGGTTGTGGCCGCCTGTGGCAAGCTGAAAGAAGCCGGAGTTGAAAACCCGCTGTTCTGGGGCTGGAACATTACCGGCAACTGGTTCGTGCAGGCCCTGATGTGGAGCCAAGGCGAGCCGATCCTTGTTGGCAACGATTTCAACCTCGACTCCGACGCGGGTCTGGTTGCGCTGAACACGATGAACGACATGTTCGATGGCTGCGACATGCAGAACCTCAGCGTCAGCGAAGCGGCTACGCCGTTCTCGGCGGGCGACGTTGCGATGTATTTCTGGTCGACGTCTTCGGTGGGTTCGGTTGAACGCTCCAAGGGTGACTTCACCCTGATGACCAATGAATTCCCCGGCATCGGTCAGGCGCCCAAGGGCCTGCCAGCAGGTGGGAACGCGGTCATGATGACCTCGACCTCGGACGATGCGGAAGAGCTTGCCGCGGCCTGGACCTTCATCAAGTTCATCACCAGCGGTGAAGGGGCCGCTGCTGTGGCTGAAACCACCGGCTACATGCCGCCGAACAAGGCCGCCAACGATCTGCTGGCGGATTTCTATGCCGCCAACCCGAACAAGGAAACCGCCGTGCGTCAGGCTGGTCTTCTGCGCGAGTGGATCGCCTATCCCGGTAACAACGGCCTGGCGATCACTCAGGTCATTTATGATGCTCTCGAAGGCATCGTGACAGGCGAATACGACGACATGGAAGAGTTGCAGGAAGAACTGAGCGAAGAAGTTCAGGACCTGTTGCCGCACTAACCGGCCCGACCTTGGCTCCCCTCTGGCTGGTCCAGAGGGGAGCACTCATAAATCCAGACGAGGCAGGCCATGAAGCTTTTGCAGATCACAGACATTCATCTTACGACCCCCGGTCAGACCATCGGCGGGCGCGACCCAAATGCGAACTTTGACGCCGCGTTGACCCATGCCCTGACAAACCACCCCGACGCCGAGGCGCTGTTCATCACCGGCGATCTGTCCGACTGGGGCGACGCCGAAGACTATGCGCGCCTGCGCAGCCGCCTGAAGACGATCCCGATTCCGGTGCATCTGTGTATCGGAAATCATGATGATCGCCCCACCATGCTGGCGGAATTTCCTGAACTGGCCGACGAAAACGGGTTTGTTCAGCAGCTCGTCCCCCTCAGCACCGGACATGCCATTACGCTTGACACCTGGGGCCCCGAAACCCACGCCGGCCATTTCTGCGAGGCCAGAGCCGAGTGGCTCGACCGTCAGCTTGCCGATGTGGACGGCCCCATTTGGCTGTTCATGCACCACAATCCCGTTCCGCTGGGCATCGAGCCCATCGACCAGATCATGCAGCTGGACGCCGCGCGTCTGGCTCATACCATTCGCCCGCATGCGGCCAAGATCCGCCACATCTTTCACGGGCATTGCCATTTGCCACTGTCCGGCTCGTTCTGCGGCATCCCGCTTTCGGCACCGCGCGGCACGAACCATGCAAGCTGGCCCGACTTTGGTGCGGTGAACGAACTCTCTGCTGCGGACCTGACCGAAAGCTACGCCGTCATGCTGTCCCATGGTGAAGACGTGATCGTTCATATGATCGAATACGGCTATACCGGCAAGGTCCGCCGCGAGGGGACCCCGGCGTATGCATCCTGGGATCGCCTGACCATGATCCGCTAGCACGGAAGCGCAGGCTATTCACGACACCTCAACAAAACCCGGCGCGAAGGCTCTCCCCCTTCGCGCCACGGGTGCGGTCCGCGATCGTCCGCTCTGCCCGGCCTTATGACCAAATGCGATGCCGGACACGCAGGATCAGCCGCTTTTAACGCGCGGACAGCGCGTGGGCGCCATGCAACGGACCTGAGGCCCGCCGCATCCCAACCCACAAAATCGCTGTGCCCTAAATATCTCTGCCAAACTCTGCAAATTTCGCTGACCGGCTACAGTGGCTATGGCGGGCATCCCTGCGCCAAAATACTGTCTTTGTATTTTTACAATTATCGTTTAAAAAACCCGAAAGAATACTTCAGGAAAGCCGAAGAAGCGATGCCCCTGCCTCCCAATGTCTATGACGCCGAACCCATTCCCGCCGCCGCCCGCGCCGAGATTGACCGGCTGCTGCACTCTGGCGACCTCTTCCGCTACACCGCGCCGGAAAACGCGCCGGTGTCGTTGCTCGAACGCGAGTTCGCCGACATGCTGGGCGCCAAGTACGCCCTCGCCGTCTCCTCCTGCTCTGCCGCGCTGTTCCTGTCGCTCAAGGCGCTTGGCCTGCCGCGCGACGCCCGCGTTCTGATCCCCGCCTTCACCTTCGCCGCCGTGCCCTCCTCGATTGTGCACGCCGACTGCATCCCGGTCCTGTGTGAAGTGGCCGAGAATTACCGCATCAATATCGAAGACTTCGAAGCCAAACTCGACGACAACATCAGCGCCGTCATCATCAGCCACATGCGTGGCCACACCTCTGACATGGATGCGATCATGGCGCTGTGCGACGCTCGCAACATCCCCGTGATCGAAGACGCGGCCCACTCGCTCGGCACCACTTGGCATGGCCGCAACATTGGCACCATCGGCAAGATCGGCTGCTTTTCCTTCCAAAGCTACAAGCTCCTGAACGCGGGCGAGGGCGGCATTCTGATCACCGACGACGCCGACATTCTGGCCCAGGCCGTGATCATGTCCGGCGCCTACGAGCATAACTGGAAAAAGCACATGGCCCGCACCGACGAAGACGCGCAGGCCCTGCACGCCGCCTTTGCCCGCTGGCAAAATCAGCTACCGCTCTACAATCTGCGCCTTGGTAACCTTTCGGCCGCCATCATCCGTCCGCAGCTTGGCGAAATGCCCCGCCGCATCACCGACGGTCGCCGCAATCACAACCACGTCGCCGCCCAACTCAACCTCTCGCCGTGGATCGACGTGCCGGAGAAACTCGAGCCCGAACAGCGCGCCCCGGACTCGATTCAGTTCAACCTCACTGGAATGAACGAGGACGAAACTCGCGCCTTCGCCGATGCCGCCGCCGCCCGTGGCATCAAGGTTCAGATATTCGGCCTGAGTACCGACAACGCCCGCGCCTTCTGGAATTGGCAGTTCCTCGGCAACACCCCCGACCTGCCGCAAACCCGTGCCATGCTGATGCGCGCCTGCGACACCCGCCTGCCTGCCCGCCTGAAACTGCCAGAGCTGGATCTGATCGCCGATGCGCTGGTCAAAGCCGCGCAGGACGTGATGGGCAACCTGCGCGCCTACGGCACCTGAGCGCTAAAGAATGCGCAGCGTGTCCGCCGTAAACGGATGCGCTGCCAGCGCCGGGCGCACAATTACCTCTTGCAGCACCGGCTTCAGCCGCTCGGCCACCTGTGCGGGCATATCCTGCAACACCCCCTTGCGCGCAATCAGCGAAATTGTCCGCGACAACGGCTGAAACGGCAGTTCGAATACATCCAGCTCGGCCGCGAACCGCCGGGCACGCATCAGCGCCAGCGGGGTCAGAATGGTCCACCCCGCCCCCTGAGCCACCAACGCCAGAATCGCGTGGTAACTGTCCAACTCGAACCGATGCGCCATCGTCAGATTTTGCCGCGCCAGATGCGACGCCACCTGCCGCCCCATATAATGCCGCGTCGTATATTGCACCAAAGGCAGCTTTTTCAGCTGCCGCAATATATCACTGTTCGGATCAATCTTGCCTTTGGGCGCCGCCACCACAAAGCCCTCGGACAACAGCGGATGCACTTCCATCCACTCCGCCTCGGCCCCCATTTCGGCAGCCACGACCACATCCAACGCGCGCGCATCCAACAAATCATGCAGGTAATGACTGGCCCCGGTTTCCAACAAAAACTGACAGCCCTTCAGATCCGCCGCCAACTCCGTCAGCAGGCGCGGCGTCACGTCGGCCTCAAGATCCTCGATCATGCCCAACCGGAACCGCGTCAGCGATGACATATCCGCCATCGCCAGTTCGGCCCGCGCCAGCGTGGCTTCGTTCAGGATTGTGCCCGCACGACGGCGAAAAATCTCGCCCGCCGGGGTCAGAACCACCGGCCGGGCATTGCGGTGCAACAGGGTGACCCCTACCGCGCCTTCCAGATTGGTCAGTTGCTGGCTGACAGCCGAAGGGCTTGCCCCCAGCCTGCGCGCGGCGGCCGAGATGCTCCCCTCTTCCGCCGTCGCCACAAAAACCTCGACGCCCCAGAGGGTTATCCGTCCGGGGCTATCCACCATTGCGCCGTTACTTGCTCATTTTTGACAGTTTCGCCTGCAAATCAGCCAGCTGCTTTTTTATCGCATCCAGCCCTGCATCTTCGGCGCTTTTTTCACTGTCATCCTCGGGGGCCGGCCCACTCCACGACTTGGTCAAGCCTCCGGTCATTGCCTTCATGAACGCTTCTTGTTGCGCCTGCATCGCGTCGAAACCCGGCATCTTGGCCATCGGGTTCACAATGCCCATGTTTTCCATCATTTTGGACTGGCCATCGCGCAGCATGTCAAAAGACATTTGCAGAAATTGCGGCACGACAGATCCGGCCTGATTGGAATAGGTGCGCACAAGGTCTGTCAGCACGTTCACCGGCAACACATTGTCGCCCCGGCTTTCATGGTCAGCAATGATTTGCAGCAGGTATTGCCGTGTCAGATCGTCACCGGATTTGAGATCCACAATCTGAACCTCGCGCCCGTCGCGAATAAAACCGGCAATGTCTTCCAGCGTCACGTAATCGCTGGTTTCCGTATTATACAGCCGACGGCTTGCATAGCGTTTGATCAGTAGCGGCTTCTTGTCCTCGGCCACGGGCAATCCTCCCATAATGCAGCGCTGTTGAAAGAGCTTATGTTACCGCAGAATAAAAAGAAAGGGCGGGCTTTGAAAGCCCGCCCTACGCAACACATCTGTCTGGGAGGAGATTGATGTGGCGAATTCTTCGCTTACTTAACAGCCACTTTTTTGGCTGCTTCAGTCGCGTCCTTGGTTGCCTTCTGAACGACAGCCGAGGCTTCCTCGGAGATGTCCTTGCCAGCCGCCATCAGCAGCTCGACAGTGTCCATCTGAACTTTTTTGGCAACTTCAGCGAAAGCGGCCATGTTTTCGGCGGCAACTTCAGCAGTGGCGGATGCAAAATCGGTCATGGCCTTGGCGTAATCGGCCGGCTCGGTCTTGGCTTTGCTCATCTCGGTCAGCTTGGCCAGAGTTTCCTTGGTCCATTTGCTGGAGATTTCCGAGGACTTCTCAGCAGCGCCAAGCGCAACGCTGGTCAGTTTCTCGCCCAAGGCTGTCTGCGTCTTGAACGCGTCTTCCATTGCTTTGGTGTCGACCGGAAAAGAACCCATCATGTCTTTCATGATAGATGTAAAATCTTGTGTATTTGCCATTTCTTACAAATCCTTTGTCTGCATCCCCGAGCCCACCCCGGTTTCTGTGCCTACAATGAATTATGCACGCTGCGCCGCAGCATTTCAAGTTTTTTCATGCTGCGGCGCAGAATTATTTATTCTCTAAGTTTCTCAGAGACTTGCAACAGAGCTAACATAGGTCCCCGGCGCCGCGCACAACGGTGGGTGGTGCGAATCGCCCGGTTCCCTAGCGGCAACTTTCTTGCCGGACCGCTTCACCAACCACGCCCCCCAGCGTGGCCACCACGACCCCGCGTGATGCTTCGCCTGCGCCTTCCAGGCAGCGGCATCAAGCGTCAGATCCGTGTTGGTATAGTGCCCGTACTTCTGTTTCGTTGGTGGGTTTATCACCCCCGCAACATGGCCGGATTCCGACAGGATGAAGGTCTTGTTCTTCGACCCGAATTGCTGCGCCCCACGGTAACTGTCCGTCCACGCCGCGATATGGTCGGTCTCGCAGGCGATGAAGCACACCGGGACATCGACATCGCTGATATGCAGCCGATCGTTCAACAGCTCGATCCCGGCATCGGCAAACTGGTTCTTCTGGCACAGCAAGCGCAGATACTGCACCGCCATTTTGGCCGGCAGGTTGGTGCCATCCCCATTCCAGTACAGCAGATCAAAGGCGGGCGGCGCCTCGCCCATCATATAGCTCTTGATCGCCGGGCCATAGATAAGGTCGTTCGAGCGCAGAAACGAAAAGGTGCGCGCCATGATGAACGACCGCAGAACCCCGTTCTCTTCGACCTCTTTTTCGATCCCGTCGATGAAATCATCCTGCAGGAAGGGCGTGAACTCTCCCTGCTCGCTGAAATCGGTCAGCGTGGTGAAAAACGTGGCGGATTTGACCGAGGTGTCGCCGCGGTGCTTGAGCAGCGCCAAGACCATGCTCAGCGTCGTCCCCGCAATGCAGTATCCGACCGCATTGACCTGCGCCTGCCCGGTGATCGCCTTGACCTCGCGGATCGCCGCCAAGTACCCATCCTCGATATAGTCTTCCAGCCCGACATCGCGATAGCTGGCATCGGGGTTGACCCAGCTGACCACAAACAGAGTGAACCCCTGGTCCGTGATCCACTTGATCAGACTGTTCTGCGCCTTCAGGTCCATGATGTAGAATTTGTTGATCCACGGCGGAAAGATGATCAGCGGGGTCGCGTGGACCTCGTCGGTTGTCGGCGCGTATTGGATCAGCTCCAGCATCCGGTTGCGATAAACCACCTGCCCGGGCGTCGCGGCAATGTTCTCGCCCAGCCGGAACGCGTTGCTGTCGGCCAGCCGCACCAGCATTTCGCCATTGTTGGCCTCAACATCCGCCACAAGGTTTTCCAACCCGCGCACCAGTGATTCGCCATCGGTCTTCAGCGCCATTTCCAACGCATCAGGGTTGGTGCCCAGAAAATTCGTTGGCGCCAGCATATCGACAATCTGCTTCGAGAAGTATTCCAACTGGCGCTTTTCCTTGGGCGCCATGTCGCCCAGCTCGGCCACGGATTTCTCGATCGCCTCGGCGTTCAACAGATACTGCTGCTTGATATAGTTGAAATAGGGATTGGTGCGCCACAATGGGTTGGCAAACCGGCGGTCATCGGGCGTGGTGTCGGCGGGGGCCTGCAATTTGCCCTGCGCCAGAACCTGCTGCGCTTCAATGAAATGTTTGACGGATTTGCCCCAAAACTCCAGCTGCGTCTCGAATATCCGCGCCGGGTTGTGCACCATCTCGTTCCAATAGGACGAAGCCGCCTTGGCAAACATTTCCTGATCGGGGCCATTCAGCGTCGGGTTGGGCGCGTTTTTGCGCCCCGACATTGCGGCAATCAGGCGTTGCGAGAGCTCTTCGACCCGCGCAAGATTGGCATTCAGGCGTTCCATACTTTCGCCCACCACGTCCTCTTTGGTTGTCATATTTATTATTCCCCCCTTTTCTTGCTGCCATGCAGCATTATTATCTGCTATCGTGGCGCTGCAGGTACAAATTGACCACGCGGAATCTTTGCACCGAGCCGCCCGAACACAAGGAGACGCTCATGCGTAACATGGCCACCTACGACTTTATGGAAACATTCCGTAATACGAACCAATGGTTGGGTGCCTCCGCCCTCTCCCTGGCATCCTATCCGCTTTTCAGCATGGTGCCAAACCCTGCTTTGCAATGGATGGCTGCATGGGGCGAAGTGACCGAGCGCACATTTCAGCGCATGGTGGTCAAGCCTGACTGGGGCATCCGCACAGTCACCTGCGAGGATGGCAGAGATCATCTGGTCAACGTCGAAACCGTCGTCGATGGCGCCTTCGGCGACCTGATCCATTTCAATGTCAGCGGCCGTAAGAAAATGCCCCGCAAGGTGCTGCTCGTCGCGCCGATGTCGGGCCATTATGCTACGCTGCTACGTTCCACAGTTGTCAGCCTACTGCCCGATTGTGAACTCTATGTTACAGATTGGCATAACGCGCGTGACATTGCGGTGTCTGAGGGCAAGTTCGATATCGAAGATTACACGCTGTATCTTGTCGATTTCATGCGTCACCTTGGCCCCGACACCCATGTGATCGCCGTGTGCCAACCGGCGCCGCTGACACTGGCCGCCACCGCCTATCTCGCGCAGGAAGACCCCAAGGCTCAACCGCGCAGCCTGACCCTGATCGGTGGCCCGATCGACCCAGACGCCACCCCGACCGACGTGACCGATTTCGGCAACCGCGTCACCATGGGGCAGCTCGAAAAAACCATGATCCAGCGCGTCGGCTTCAAATACAAAGGCGTCGGACGTCAGGTTTATCCCGGCCTGCTTCAGCTGGCCTCGTTCATCTCGATGAACGCTGACCGCCACAGCCAGGCCTTTACCGATCAGATCGGTCGCGTCGCCAAAGGCGAAGCGTCGGATCACGATGCCCACAACCGATTCTATGATGAATACCTGTCGGTGATGGATATGACGGCTGAATTTTATCTGACGACCGTCGACCGGATCTTCAAGAAATGCGAGATCGCCAAGAACGAGTTCACCATCAAAGGTAAACACGTTGATATCGGCAAGATCACAACCGTCGCGGTGAAGACCGTCGAAGGCGCCAATGACGATATCTCGGCCCCCGGTCAGTGTATCGCGGCCTTGAATTTGTGCACCGGCCTGCCCGACAGCAAAAAAGCCAGCCATGTCGAGCCAGGCGCGGGTCATTACGGTATCTTCGCGGGCAAAAGCTGGCGTAACAACATCCGGCCGCTGGTGCTGGATTTCATCCACGCCAACAGTGGCAAGGCAAACGCCACGCCTGCGAACAAGAACGCCGCTGCCTGACCTGTTCAGCGCAGCGGAGGGGAACGGCGCGGTGCCCACCACCGCGCCGTTTTTTTATGCGCTATTCTATTTCAGCTTGTCTCGGATCGCGCGCCACAAGGGCACCACATCCAGCGCGGCCACCGCCACCCCCAGCGGCAGCATCCAGAACCCGATCACCGGCAGAAACCCGAACACCCCGCCCAGCATCAGCAACAGCCCGACCACCAGCCGGAGCCCCGGAGGAATGTGCCTGCGGCTCCAGATCTGCGCACGGGCCAACTGCCGCTTCAGCTTTTCGCGTTCTGACAGCCCCTTGCTCATCCGCGCTGCACCACCGGCTGCGCCATCCACGCCCGCAACGCCGCATTCACCGCCTCGGGCTGCTCCAGCACCGGCAGGTGCCCCGCGTCCGGAATGATCTGCAACTCGGCATAGGGGATCAGCTCGGCCATGAAGGTATGGCGTTTCACCGGGGTCAGCCCATCCAGCTCGCCGCACAGAACCAGCGCCGGGCATTTGCACTTACGCAGCGTCGCCTGCTGATCGCGCCGCCGCTGCAAAGCACGCGCCTGCCGCACGAACACCTCAGGCCCCAGCCCGCGCGCCATCTCGGCAATACAGTTCTGCGCCGCGATCCGCGCAGGCCCCGGCGCCAGATATTCCGGCCGGATCATCTGCCGCATGACCTCATCCAGCCGCCCGGCCCGCGCACCACTGATCAGCGGCTCATATCCCGCAGCACTCTGCGGTGTTTCCGCCAACGGGTTGGTATCCATCAGCGCGATCCGGGTGATTCTCTCGGGCGCGCGCCGCAACAGCTCCATCGCGACGATCCCGCCCATCGACAGCCCCGCCAGCGCGAATTTCGCGGGCAATTGCGTCAGCAGTTCCAAGGCGATGTCCTCGATCCGCTCGCCCTGCGTGATCGGGGCGACCATCACTGCGGTATCGCGGGTCAGATCCGCCAGCTGCGGCGCATACAGCCGCGCGTCGCACATCATCCCGGGTAAAAGAACCAAAGGCTCCTGCATCGCGCCTGCTCCTGTCGCGCCCTGAAATCCGGGCCTTTGCGTCACACTCCGCCCCGCGCCGGATCAAGTCAACGCCCTATTCGGCGTAACCGCTCCAGCGGAATGCGCCCTCGGGGGACAGCGGCGAAAACGGGTTGTGCGCCACCTCCCAGACATGGCCGTCAAGATCCGCGAAATAGGCGATATGCCCACCCCAAAATACGTCATGCGGCTCTTTCAGAACCCGCGCACCGGCGGCGCGGGCCTGCTCGACCACCTCGGAAACCTCGGCCTTGGTGCGCACATTGTTTGCCAATGTGGCCCCCCCGGTGCCCAGCTCAGATGGCTCCAGCCCCATATCACGCGCCAGATCCGCGCGCGGATACAGCGCCAGCGCCTGCCCGATCAGATCGAACACCACGATCCCTTCCTGAGCCTCAACCCGGCCCCACCCCAGCGCCTCGTAAAACGCCGCCGCGCGGTCCATATCCTCGACCCCAAGCGTGATCAGACTAACGCGTTGTTCCATTATAATCCCCTTTGCCATACCGAAATCGCCGCCACCGCCGCCGCAGTGTTGCCCGGCGACATGATCGCCCCGGCAATCACGTGCGCCAACGGATCGTCCCCCGCGCCCAGCTCTGGCTGCGCCACACTGACCGGCCCGCCCCAGCGCGCCATCACGGCCCGCGTCTGCGCGGGCTGCACAACCTGATCCGCATCCGAGAAATAGAACAACGCGGGCACCGTCACCGCGCCATAGTCAGCCCCCGCCGCATACCCCGCCAGCGCCGCCATCGGAAACACCGCCACCGAAGGGTATTCCGTCGTCCAATGCGCCGCCTGCGCCGCGCTGCGCGGCGCGAACGCCCGGCGGTGCCCCATGATCATCGGCAACCAATGGCGCGCGGCCGGGAACGTCAGCAACGGCGCCACCGCATGGTTCACTCCGAAGTTGGGCGAGATCAGCGCCATCCCCACCACGTCCTGCATCAAATCCGGCTGGGTCGCCGCCACTGCCGCCAGCGTCGCCCCGGTCGAGGTGCCGATGATCAGCACCCGTTCCCCCACCGCGCGCGCCACCGCCAGCGCTTCAGAGGTGTCGCGCATCCACGCCGCAACCGATCCCTCCGCCATCGCGTCGGCACCGCTGCGCCCATGCCCGGCGAACCGGGCGTAGACCAGATTGGCCCCCAGCGCCTGCGCCACCCTGTCCGGCACCGGGCGGATCTCCTCGGCGCTGGCTGAAAACCCATGCAGATAGACCACCGCCAGCGGCGTTTTCACCCCCTCGGCCACGGCCCAGACAACCCGCTTGGCCGCCCCGGCCCGCAGATCCGCAACCCCGGCCTCGGCCCGCACAAGATAGCCCGCAGGATCATTGCCCAGCGCCGCCGCATCGAAACGCGGTGACAGGTCCACCGGCTCGTAAGGCCCAAACAGCCACAGCCCGGCCACCGAAACCACCAACGCGCCGAAAATCCACCGCACGACCCGCATCATACCGCCCCGATCTGCGACAGCACCTCTTCAAGTGTCGTCTCGATCAGCGCCAAACAGGCGTCATCCGAAAACCGGTGATCCGCGCCCTTCACCAGCGTCAGCCGCATGTCCGGCCCCTGCGCATGATCCAGCAGCCGCAGCGCCACCGACATATCCACGTCCTCGTCCGCCGTGCCCTGCAAGCACCGCACCGGAAACGGCAAAACCAACGGATCGCGCAACACCAGCTGAGTGCGCCCTTCCTCGATCAGCCGCCGGGTGATCACATAGGGATCGCCATATTCCGACGGCAGCGCCACCTGCCCGTCCTCCAGCAGCGCCTTGCGCTGGCCTTCATCGAACGCGGCCCACATGCTGTCCTCGGTAAAATCCGGCGCGGCGGCGATGGTCACCAACCCGGCCACCTTGCCCACCAGCCGCTTGCACATCAGCAGTGACATCCACCCCCCCATCGACGAGCCGACCAAGACCTGCGGCCCCTCGGTCAGCGCGCCAATGGCCGCCGCCGCATCCTCGGCCCAATCGCCAATCGCGCCATCCTCGAACGCGCCCGAGCTTTCACCATGCCCGGAATAATCAAACCGCAGGAACGCCCGCCCGGTCCGGCGCGCCCAATCATCAAGGAACACCGCTTTGGTGCCGCCCATGTCGGATTTGAACCCGCCAAGAAACACCACACCCGGCCCCGTGCCCTGCCCCGTGCCCGCCACACGGTGAAAGGCGATCCGCCGCCCCTGCGGCGTCTCCAGATACTCCGGCATGCTCATCCTGCTCTCTCCCTGATTTGTGTTCACACCGATCTTGCCCCAAGCCCGTCGCGCGCGAAAGCCCCCAAGCTGCCGCGCCCTGCGCTTGACTTGACCTGCGGAGCGGACCAAAAAGGGCCCGAATCATAAACCCGCAACCGGGCGTTCCGTGGGCGCCAAACTGACGAGGAGGCCACAAATGGCACAAGTCACCCTCACTTTCCCCGATGGCAATGCACGCAGCTTCGAGGCTGGCGTTACCGCTGCCGCCGTGGCCGCAGACATCTCCACTTCTCTGGCGAAAAAAGCCATCAGCGCCACCCTCGACGGGGCGCATTGGGATCTGCAATGGCCGATCACGTCGGATGCCTCGATCGCCATCAACACCATGGCCGATGACGCCGCAGCCCTGGAGCTGATCCGCCACGATCTGGCCCACATCATGGCCCGCGCCGTGCAGGACATCTGGCCCGACGTCAAAGTCACCATCGGCCCGGTGCGCGACTATGGCTGGTTCTACGACTTCGACCGCGAAGAACCCTTCACCCCCGAAGACCTCGGCCGGATCGAGGCGCGGATGAAAGAGATCATCAACGCCCGCGAGCCGGTGAAAACCGAAGTCTGGGACCGCGCCCGCGCCATTGAGCATTACCGCGACACCGGCGAGCCCTATAAGCTCGAACTGATCGACCGCATCCCCGAGGATCAAGACCTGCGGATGTACTGGCACGGCGACTGGCAGGATCTGTGCCGTGGCCCGCACCTGCAATCCACCGGTCAGGTGCCTGCGGACGCGTTCAAACTGATGCACGTCGCCGGCGCTTATTGGCTTGGCGACAGCTCCCGCCCGATGCTGCAACGCATCTACGGCGTCGCCTTCAAGAACCGCAATGACCTCAAGGCCCACCTCAACATGCTTGAGGAAGCCGCCAAACGCGACCACCGCAAGCTGGGCCGCGAGATGGACCTGTTCCACATGCAGGAAGAGGCCCCCGGTCAGATCTTCTGGCACCCCAACGGTTGGCGCATCTACACCACCCTTCAGGACTATATGCGCCGCCAGCAAAACAACGGCGGCTATGTCGAGGTCAACACCCCCCAGGTCGTTGATCGCCGCCTGTGGGAAGCCTCGGGCCACTGGGAGAAATACCAGGAACACATGTTCATCGTCGAAGTGGACGAAGAACACGCCCGCGAGAAAACCGTCAACGCGCTGAAACCGATGAACTGCCCCTGCCACGTGCAGATCTTCAATCAGGGCCTGAAATCCTATCGCGACCTGCCGTTGCGCATGGCCGAATTCGGCTCGTGCAACCGCTACGAGCCCTCGGGCGCGCTGCATGGCATCATGCGGGTGCGCGGCTTCACACAGGACGATGGCCACATCTTCTGCCGCGAGGATCAGATCGAAAGCGAAACCGCCGTCTACATCGACTTCCTCAGCAAGATCTACAAAGACCTCGGGTTCGAAAACTTCCGCGTCAAATTCTCCGACCGCCCCGACACGCGCGCCGGCTCGGACGAGGTTTGGGACAAAGCCGAAGCGGCACTTCTGACCGCCACCCGCGCCGCCGGGATCGAACCCGAACTCAACCCGGGCGAAGGCGCCTTCTATGGCCCGAAACTTGAATTCGTGCTGACCGATGCCATCGGGCGTGACTGGCAATGCGGCACCCATCAGGTGGATTTCGTCCTGCCCGAACGGCTGGATGCGAACTACATCGGGGCAGACGGCGCGAAACACCGCCCCGTGATGCTGCACCGCGCCACCCTTGGCAGCTTCGAACGCTTCATCGGCATCCTGATCGAAAGCCACGCCGGCAAGCTGCCGTTCTGGCTGGCGCCGCGTCAGGTCGTCGTCGCCTCGATCGTCTCGGACGCCGATGACTACTGTCATCAGGTCGTCGCCGCCCTGCGCGCCAAAGGCATCCACGCCGAGGCCGACCTGCGCAACGAGAAAATCAACTACAAGGTGCGCGAGCACTCTGTCGGCAAAGTCCCGGTCATTCTGGCCTGCGGCCTGCGCGAGGTGGAAGAAAACACCGTTACCGTGCGCCGCCTTGGCGAAAAGCAAACCAAAACCGCCACTCTGGACGAGATCGTGACACAACTGGCGCACGAGGCGACACCGCCCGACCTTCTGTAACAAACGACAGAAAATTTCACGGCCCGCGACGGAAACCCCGCCGCGGGCCGTAATATTGTGGGTGGATTCGCCCAAATCACTCACAGCATCTGACGCGTCCGTGACACACAGCCTCGTGAGTGGCCCGTGACAGCGCCCTGCCTCTACCTTTTCCCTGTCGCCACATGGTGACCTGAGTTTCACATCGAAAAGGGAAGAATTACATGTCCAATACCATCAAAACCCTCGCCGTCGCCGGTGCCGTTGCCGCCGCTCTCGCCGCTCACACAACCGCCGCTCAGGCCGCCGGGCAGGAAAAATGCTATGGCGTTTCGCTGGCCGGCGAGAACGACTGCGCCGCCGGCCCCGGCACGACCTGCGCCGGGACCTCCAAAGTCGACTATCAGGGCAATGCCTTCAAACTGGTTGACGCTGGCACCTGCATGACTATGGAGCTGCCCGCCGGCAAGGATGGCATGATGCGCCACGGCTCGATGGAAGCGCTCGACCGCGACCTGCCAATGGAGGGCTAAGGCCCACTGCATTGGGCGGGGGGTTACCTCCCGCCCTTTTCTATTCCTTGTCGGAGCATTCACATGATCCCCCTGCCCTGCGCGCCCGGTGTCGGCTACAAGCCACAACACTACAGCGACATCCTGGCCAATCCCGTGCCGGTCGAATGGCTGGAAATCCACGCCGAGAATTACATGGGCGCGGGTGGCCGCCCGCTGGCGCAGCTGCGCCACCTGTCTGAACGCTTCGCCATTTCCGTGCACGGTGTCGGCCTGTCCATCGGCGGCGAAGCCCCGCTCGACACCGATCACCTGTCCCGCCTGCGCCATCTGTGCGACTGGATCGCCCCCGCCAGCTTTTCCGAGCATCTCGCCTGGTCCAGCCACGACAGTGCCTTTCTCAATGACCTGCTGCCATTGCCCTATACCGCCGCCACCCTGACCCGGATCTGCGACCATATTGATCAGGTTCAGACCACGCTGAACCGTCAGATGCTGCTGGAAAACCCTTCCAGCTATCTCGCCTTCGCCGCCTCGACCTATGACGAACCCGACTTCCTGACCGAAGTGGCCCGCCGCACCGGCTGCGGACTGCTGCTTGACGTCAACAACGTCTTCGTCTCGGCCACCAACCTCGGATATGATCCGCGCGACTATATCGACGCCTTCGCGCTGGCACAGGTTGGCGAAATCCATCTTGGCGGCCATGACGAGGATGAAGACGACCACGGCGCGCCGCTTTTGATCGACAGCCACGGCGCTGCCATCGTCGATCCGGTCTGGGCGCTGCTCGACTATACCCTTGCCCGCTCTGGCCCGCGCCCCACCTTGATCGAATGGGACACCGACGTGCCCGATTGGCCCACCCTCGCCGCCGAGGCCACCCGCGCCGCATTCGCTCTGGCCTACGCGCGGGATGTGCCCGCGATGTGCCTGCCCGGTGCGGCCGAATGACAGCCCCCCTCGCGTCCCCCCTCGCAGGTGCAGCCGCCCCGGCGCCCACGCCTTCCGCGCCCGCCGATGCCAAAACCGCATATGCATCGAATGTGCATGTGGTGTGCATGCCGCGTGCATCGCAGGATTTGCCCCAATGACCTCTCAATCCATCTTCCGCGCGGCCCTTCTCGACGCCTCGGTTGCGGTGCCTGCGGGCCTGACCGATGGCGCTGGTCGCCCCGCCCCAAAGCGCTTCGCCGTGTACCGAAACAACGTTGCAGTCTCTTTGACCGAAGCGTTGGAGGCCGGTTTTCCCGCCATCGCCCGCCTGCTGGGCGCCGATAATTTCAGCATAATTTCAGGGACTTATCTGCGCGCGCACCCACCAACCTCGCCGCTGATGATGCTTTATGGCGCCGATTTCCCTACCTTCCTTGCCGGGGTCGAACCGCTGGCACATCTGGGCTATCTGCCCGATGTTGCGCGACTGGAATACGCGCTGCGCGGCGCCTACCACGCCGCCGACGCCACGCCCATCGACCCTGCCACACTGCCCAACCAGACCCACCTCCCCCTCGCCCCCGCCACCCAACTCGTCCGTTCCGACTGGCCCATTTTTTCCATCCGCGCCCGCGCCCTTTCAGACGATGCCCCACAGCCGCCTGTGCGGCCCGAAACCGTCCTGATCACCCGCCCGGGATTTGACCCGCAGGCACAGATAATCTCGCCCGCCACTGCCGATTTCATTACCGCCCTGCTGGCGAATACGGCGCTGGACAGCGCGATCGACATCGCCCTGCGGACCGACGCAGATTTCGACCTGACCGCCGCGCTGACCATGCTTCTGGCGCAAAATGCAATCATATCACTGACAACCGAGGTCCCCACATGACCCGTCTCATCACATCCTACGATGCCGTCACCGATCGGCTTGGACGCTCGGACTGGCTCCTGTCCAGCTTGGCCCGCTTTGCCTTTGCCGCTGTTTTACTTGGGTATTTCTGGTCCTCAGCCAGCACCAAATTGGGCGATGGCCTGCTAGGGCTTTTTCGCCCCTCGGTCGGCGCATATGGGCAAATCTTCCCCCGCGCGTTCGAGGCCGCGTCTTACGACACCGATCAATTGTCGCTGTTCCACTGGGCCGTGGCCCTCGCGGGCACATGGGCCGAGTTCCTGCTGCCTGCCCTGATCGTGCTGGGTCTGCTGACCCGCCTCGCAGCGCTTGGCATGATCGGCTTTGTCACCGTGCAATCGCTAACCGACCTGTTCGGTCATGGTGGCATCGCCCATGTCCAAACGCTGGGCCGCTGGTTTGACCGGGTGCCGGACGGGCTGATCCTGGATCAGCGCGCCCTGTGGATGATCCTGCTGATCATTCTGGTGCTCAAAGGCGCCGGGCCGCTGTCGCTGGACCGCCTGCTTAGAAATGTGCTTTCGGCTCGTCCGGTTGCCCAGCCGCAATAGCCAGCAATCCGCCCAGGCCACAGAACCCGATCGGGAACATGGTGAACACGTTGAACCCGAAGGCGAAAAACATCCCCGCCGCCGAAAGCAGCATCAGCCCGCCGCCCCAAAGCGCCCGCACGCGTGCCATCGCCCCGCCGGCAATCGCCAGCAGCGGCGCCAGAAAACTGGCCCCCCGGATCAGATCAACATTGCGCACCTGTTGGGCCAAGCCCTCGATCTCGCCATAGCGGTCAATCACCTCAGTATAGCCGTAGCTGAAAAAACCGACGATCATTCCGATGATCCCGCCGATCACCCCCAGCATCAAAGCCGCATTGCGCATTATTTACCCTCCGTTTGGACCTATTTAGGCGGTCGGGCCGGTGCTGCCAAGGCGCCCCTGCATATCCTTGCTCCAACCCAGATACAGCCGCCCCTTCGCATCCTCAATCAATGGCCGCTTCATCAGCGCGGGGTACTCGGCAAGCAGCTCTGCCATTGGCCGCGCACGCGCGGCCGCGTCCAATCCGCGCCATGTGGTTGATCGCGTATTAAGCAAGTCGTCGCCGAATTCCGCCATCGCCCGCGCTCGCAAATCATCAGGCATCGGTGTGCTGCGAATGTCGATAAGCACCGCTCCTTCTAATAATTTCAGCGCCTTGCGGCAGGTATCGCAGTTTTTTAGCCCATAAATATTCATTGCGTGCCTCGTCCATTTGCATCCGCCTCTTTAACGGGCAGGCCCCGGGAAATCACCTTTGTTTTGCTTGATTTTTACAAAACCCATGCAATCATCTTTGCTATTACCCGGGCCTTCATCCCCTCCGAACTCCTTAACCAGACGCCGGAGCATGACAGCCCCGCGTGACATGGCCCCCGCATTTCCCGGGGGGAAGAACGGTAAAAAAGGAGACACGGACATGCCCACCGGCACCGTGAAATGGTTCAATACAACAAAAGGTTACGGGTTCATTGCACCCGATACCGGCGGCAAGGATGTGTTTGTGCATATTTCCGCTGTAGAGCGCTCGGGGCTGACCGGGCTGGCCGACAATCAGAAAGTTGGTTACGACCTTCAGGAAGGGCGCGACGGGCGTGAAATGGCGTCTGATCTCAAACTTTTGTGACAGCACCGGGGGCCGCTGCGCCCCTTCCCCCTGATACAGAAGAAAATGGTGACGGGGCATAACCTGTACCCGTCACCAAAAGATGTTACTGCATGTAGCAGCCCTTTTGCCCCACCGGGCACACCATCCGCGAGGCTTTGGCCCGACGGTATGCACTGCGCTTGCGCGACACCGGATGCGCCATGATCGCCTGATAGCTGATCAACTGATTGGGCGTGCCGCAGGAGATGACACCATCAATCTGGACAGGCTGCAACCCTGCCGGGCAGTAGTTGACGTTGCTGGCATAGGGATAGATCTTGGCATCCATCGCCACCGCGGGTGCTGCGGGTAACAGCGTCATCAGACAAAGCATTGAGAACTTGTGAAAATTTTTCATGGGGACCCCCTGGAACATGCTGGACTGTAAGTAAATTTTTTGGATATCCGCAGGGTAAATTACGGCAGCCGCGAGTCAAAGGATAATGTTCGAAAATGCTGAGTTTCTAATTTCCCCGAGATGATGCGCCAGAATTATTGCCAGATGCACGGGATCGGCATTCAGGCACCTCAGACAAGGCCGCTGCCGCCGATAACACAGGCCGCGCGACCGTTGGCGAGAACAACACTCAATCGACCACACGCCGGAGATATTCATGCAAAACGCAGCGGGGGTCGGCGTCGCGCAAAGGCGATGTGCCGATACGGCGCCAGTCGGCTTCTGGCACATCGGGAAAGAAGGTGTCAGCCCCTTCGACCTTGATGTCGACCTCGGTAATCAAAAGCCGATCCGCCTTGGGAAGCAGCTCTTTGTATATCCCGAACCCGCCCATACCATAGATGCGGCGATATCCCTGCGCATATGCAAAGTCGATCGCGGATTGGACATCGCGCAACGTGGCCTCGGCACTGCTGTTTTGTGATGATACCACAATATTCAAACGCCCTTTCAAGGGCTTGAACGGCAGGCTTTCCCAAGTATGCCGCCCCATGATGACGGCGCCGCCCAATGTCTCTCGTTGGAAAAAAGCCAAGTCTTCCGGGGCTTTCCAGGGGATCGTGTTGTCTTTTCCAATCGCGCCATCCAACGCGCGTGCGACGATCAGGGAAATCATGATCAAACCGCCACAGGTGCAGGGATGGCCGGGTCCGGGTCGTATCCCAGCACCTCGAAGTCATCATAGGTGAAGTCGAAAATCGACCGGACATCCCGCTTGAAACGCAACGTCGGCAGTGGCTTGGGCGTCCGTGCAAGTTGCTTTTGCACCTGCTCCATGTGGTTGGAATAGATGTGCGCGTCGCCAATGGTGTGGACAAAATCGCCGGGTTCATAGCCGGTTACATGCGCCAGCATCAAAAGCAGCAGCGCATAGGAGGCGATATTGAACGGCACCCCCAAGAACATATCCGCCGAGCGCTGATAGAGCTGCAAATGCAACTTTCCGTTCAAAACCCTGACCTGCCACAGCGTATGGCACGGCGGCAACGCCATGTCAGGCACATCACCGGGGTTCCACGCTGACACAATCAACCGGCGGCTGTCGGGGTTGGTGCGAATATTCTCGATCAGTTCGGCAATTTGATCCACGCTACGCGCCAGAAAGAGCGGCTTATCGCCAAGCCGTTGGTCAGTGGCCTTGAGGGCCGGAAATCGCCGCCACTGATGCCCATAGACCGGGCCGAGATCGCCATTTTCATCGGCCCACTCATCCCAGATCGAAACTCCGTTTTCCTTCAAATAGCGAATATTCGTGTCGCCGGACAAAAACCACAGCAGCTCGTGCAGGATCGACCGAAGGTGCAGCTTTTTGGTTGTAACCAAGGGAAAACCGTCTGCCATGCGGTATCGAGTTTGCATGCCGAAGCACGCAATCGTGCCCGTCCCGGTCCTGTCGCTAGAGCGCTCTCCATCCTCAAGAATTGTCTTAAGTGCCTGGTGATATTGCTGCACTTCGCCCTCCGCCGAACCATTTCCGTTTGTCCGCTAGACTTAAACCGGTTGTGGCACAACGCCAAGGCGTGTTCTGGCGGCCGCAGGTGAATTCCGGGGAACCTGCCTCGACCCTCCTCCACATTTCCACCAATGGGCCTATGCATGCGGGTCAGCCGGACGCCGATCCGCCGCGGTATTGAGACGAAGAAACGGCAAGAACTGGCCTGTGTGGAAAAAATCACGCCTCTGAACGCCATCCTTCGCGCATGGGGTGTGTATCGTGGACAAGCCCAGATATTTCCCTTATCGATAAGTCAATATATTCAACATTCACGGGCATTTTCAGCATGGGCGCATTCAGAACATCCGACCAAGCCCGCAGAAGAGCCGGAACCGTCGGGCTTACGCTCTGCGCGCTGATTCCAAGCGCGGCGGTGCCGCAGTCTTTGCCGCAGTTCGGATTGTATGGCACCCCGAGCCTGATCGACATGCCGACGGCAGAAATGGCCCCTGATGCGACCCTGTCCACAACGCTGTCACACTTTGCCGGAACGACGCGCACGACGCTGACTTTCCAGCTTCTGCCGCGTCTGACAGGCAGCTTTCGCTACTCTGCGATTCAGGACCTAGCGGTACCTGGGTACACCAAAAGCAGCTACTACGACCGCAGCTTCGACCTCCGGTATCAGATCCTGACCGAGACGGGCAACAGACCCGCTGTGGCGATCGGCCTGCAAGACTTCATCGGCACGGGGCTGTATGGCGGCGAGTATATCGTAGCCAGCAAAGCGATCCTGCCCAAGTTGCGGCTGACCGGCGGCCTGGGCTGGGGACGGCTGGGCAGCTATGGCTCGTTCGGGTCCACCGGGACGCGCCCGACCGAGCTGATCGGTCAAGGCGGCGTTCCGACCTATGACCGCTGGTTTCGGGGCGATGTTGCCGCCTTTGGTGGCCTGACCTGGACCCCAACCAAGCAACTGGCAGTGAAGCTGGAATATTCTTCGGACGCTTATACCGAAGAGGTCGCAAGCGGTATTATTGATCGCAAATCGCCGTGGAACTTCGGCATTGATTATACGCTGCGCAACGGCACACAACTGTCGCTGTATTCGCTCTATGGTTCGGAGGTCGGGGCGCAGATCACATTCCATACCAACCCCAAAATCGCTAGCGTTCCCGGCGGGAATGAGAGTGCGCCGCTGCCAGTGGCCCGGCGCAGCGCCGCGGATCTTCGCGATCTGGGGTGGCAAACCGATGATATTGCCGTGCAGAACCTGCACACCCGGATGAAAGACGCGCTGAAGGGCGAAGACCTGATTTATGAAGGCATGACCCTGACCGCAACCACGGCCACGCTTCGCCTGCGCAACCGGCGGTATGGCGAAGAGCCGCAGGCGCTTGGGCGTGCGGCGCGAGCGATGACCCGTATCCTGCCGGGATCGATCGAGACCTTCACCATTGTGCCGATTGTCAACGGTATGGCCATGTCCGCAGTAAGCTTTAGCCGCAGCGATCTGGAAAACCTTGAAAATTCTGCCGCATCAGAGCTGCTGGCCCGGACTGAGGTGCGCGACGCCTACGGCCTAGCCCCCAAGGCCGAACAAGGGCTTTATCCGGCGCTGAACTGGTCGTTCAGCCCCTATCTGGCGCTCAGCGTGTTTGACCCCGACAATCCCGTGCGCGCCGATTTCGGCATGCGCCTTCAGGCCGACTATAATCTGGCGCCGAACTGGGTTCTGTCCGGTGCAATTGCCAAGAAGCTGACCGGCAACCTCGACAGTGTGATCCGCCCGATCCCATCGTCGCTGCCGCGTGTTCGGACGGACTATGCCCAATACAGCAAAGAGGGCGACCCCGCGATCGAGCACCTTACGCTCAGCGCATTCGGTCGACCGGGGCAGAACCTGTATAGCCGCCTGACCG
This sequence comes from Thalassovita taeanensis, assembly GCF_900110775.1. Taxonomy (GTDB): domain Bacteria; phylum Pseudomonadota; class Alphaproteobacteria; order Rhodobacterales; family Rhodobacteraceae; genus Litorimicrobium; species Litorimicrobium taeanense. The sequence goes on from NZ_FOEP01000009.1 coordinate 108,366, forward strand.
TGGGCTATCTGGAAAGCATGTACGCCGGTGTCTCTGGCGAGATCCTTTGGAAGCCAGTCGATAGCCGCCTAGCTTTGGGCGCCGAGCTGAACTATGTCAAACAGCGTGATTTCGATCAGCAGTTTGGTCTGCGCGATTACGACACATTCACCGGGCATGTCTCGGCCTACTACGATATGGGTTATGGCTTCCACGGCCAGTTGGATGTGGGCCGCTATCTTGCAGGGGACGTCGGTGCCACCATGACGCTGGACCGCGAATTCTCCAACGGGTGGCGCGTCGGGGCCTATGCGACGTTTACCAACGTTGAATTCGATGATTTTGGCGAAGGTTCCTTTGACAAGGGCATCCGCGTCACCATCCCGATCGGGTGGGCCATTGGATCAGCGTCACGCAAGTCAAATACAGTTAATATCCAGTCTCTTACACGAGATGGCGGTGCGCGGGTGAACGTGCGGGACCGCTTGTACGAGCGGGTGCGCGACTATCACAGCCCAGAGTTGGCAAAAGAATGGGGACGCGTGTGGCGATGAAACTGACCTCTTTGCTCAAGCTGCCGATCTGCGTCGTCGCGATGGGTCTTGTGCTGGCTGGGTGCGGAAACGACACTGGCAGTGCGGACATGAAAAAGGTTTTTCTGTCGACGCTGCCTGATTTCTCGGGGAAAAACAAAAAGGCGCCGCCCAGCGTTCAGACCAATGTCGGAACTGTGCTCAAGTCCACCCCCAAGCCGCTGGCTCTGGTTGAACTGGGAGAGCACAAAAGTGCCGCCTTTGTCGTTGAGATTGAGCGGAATGGCCCTTACCGGACTTTTGCAACCGCCCAACGTCAGTCGATCGTGATGCGGCAGGGTGTTGTGACTGCGACGCGGGGGTTGGGGAACGATCTGATGTCCTCGTCCGTATCCGGGTCGCTGAACCTGATCACGCAGCGCCGGGCCGGGGCGGCCCAGCGGGTCATGCGGTATCTGGATGGCGAGAACATCACCCGCGAACTGGTCTTTGATTGCAAGGTCAGCGTCGGGGGCTCTGAAGGCTACAGTGCCGGGGAAATCCACGCGCAGACACGGATCGTCACCGAAGCCTGCACCTCTCCTGTCCGGTCGTTCACCAACCGGTATCTTGTCAGCAATGCAGGTATGGTTCTGAGTTCGACACAGTGGCTCAGCCCGATTGGCGGCTCCGCTCAGATCAGCATACTGCGCAACTAACACGCTGTTTATATTGAGAAAGTTAAACGCGCCCTCCATATCTTGGGGGGCGCTTTCCGTTTCCAGAACAGTCTCCGGCGACCGCTTGTCTTCGCCGTGAAGGCGCAACAGAAAAGGCGCGACCAAAATGATCGCGCCTTCCGAATTCGTCGCTAAGATCCCGTAACGGGGAAGGTCTTAGGAATCGCCGCTTGCTGCAATAGCGATGACGGCAACGGCTGCAACGCCGAGGCCGAGGCCTGCGCCACCGGTCAGCAGACCCTGTGTCGAAACGAAGGGATCGTCCGAAACTTTGGTGTCAGCAACGGCAGGAACAGCGGATGCAAGTGCCAGAACGGCGGCTGCGGCGAGCGAAAACTTTTTCATAATGTCTCTCCAGGTTCTAGAATCAAATGACTCGGGGCGTTCCGCGTCTGTTTTCTTCTCGCATATGCGCCGATGAATTAAAACCGCAACCAAAGCCCGACCCGCGGAAATGCTCAATTTTCCGCCGAAATGTCCGCAAACTGCTCCAAAAAAGCAACATATGCGCGGATTCTCGGCTTATTATTGATCAGTTCACAGCTTGCGAACAGCCTTAGGTGTTGAATAAAAAGTGCATTACATCGCCATCTTTGACGATATAAGTTTTCCCTTCAGAGCGCATCTTGCCCGCCTCTTTCGCCCCGGCTTCGCCGCCGAATGCCACGAAATCGTCAAAGGCGATGGTTTCGGCCCGGATGAAACCGCGCTCGAAATCGCCGTGAATGACGCCTGCGGCCTGCGGGGCCGAGGTGCCTTGACGAATGGTCCAGGCGCGGGCCTCTTTCGGGCCGACGGTGAAGTAGGTTTCCAAATGCAGCAGCTCGTATCCGGCGCGGATCAGCCGGTCCAGACCGGCCTCGTCCAGCCCCATTTCGGTCAGGAACATCTCGGCCTCGTCGGCGTCGAGCTGCGAAATTTCTTCCTCGATCTGGGCGGAAATGATCACGTGGGAGTTGCCCTGCGCGGCGGCCATTTCGGCCACTTTTGCTGAATGCGCATTACCGCCTGCGGCCTCAGCCTCGCCAACGTTACAGACATATAGCACCGGCTTTGTCGTCAGAAGTTGCAGCATTTTCCATGCCTTAACGTCATCCTCATCGACCTTGACGACGCGCGCGGGCTGGCCTTGTTCCAGCACGGCCAGGGCCTCGCGCAGCAGGCGGTCCTGCTGCTGAGCCTCTTTGTCGTTGCCCTTGATCTTGCGCTGAAGACCCTGAAGCCGCTTTTCGATGCTTTCGATGTCAGCCAGCATCAGCTCGGTTTCAATGGTGTCGGCATCCTCGACCGGGTCAACGCGGCCTTCGACATGGGTCACGTCGCCATCGTCAAAGCAGCGCAGCACGTGCGCGATGGCATCGCATTCGCGGATATTGGCAAGGAACTGGTTGCCCAGACCTTCGCCCTTGGACGCGCCTTTGACCAGACCCGCGATATCGACAAACGTCATCCGGGTGGGGATGATCTGTTTCGAGCCTGCGATGGCCGCCAGCTTATCCAGCCGGGCATCGGGCACAGCCACCTCGCCCACGTTGGGTTCGATCGTACAGAAGGGAAAGTTGGCGGCCTGTGCGGCGGCGGTTTTGGTCAGCGCGTTGAACAGCGTGGACTTGCCCACGTTCGGCAGCCCGACAATACCCATTTTAAAGCCCATCACCGGCCTCCTTTATCCATCGCGCTGCTCTTAATGCGGGGGGCGGCGCATAGCAAGGGCGGCGGCGTTAACCCTGCTGCCAAAGGCGCAAAGCAGGGTATGAAATATGTGCACCCCCTGTGCACCGGGCGTGCACCGGACAAATGCCACGACGCGGCGCGGCAAACGTTTCCCCGGCGCGCGGCAGGGCAACAGTTTTGAAGGGTTTTGCGGCGTGGGCCGACGGAAAGCGCAAGCAACGATACCGGTGAGGATTGAGTTCCCCGGCCTTTTGCGGCACATCAGGATGACTGACAATAAAGGACGACCCGATGACTCGTATCGACGCCAAATTTGCCGCCCTGAACGCTGAGGGCCGGAAAGCCTTTGTGGCCTATGTGATGGCGGGCGACCCGGATTATGCGACTTCGCTGGACGTTCTGAAGGGATTGCCGGGCGCGGGCGTGGATATCATCGAAATGGGCCTGCCGTTCACCGACCCGATGGCGGATGGTCCGACCATTCAGCTGGCCGGACAGCGGGCGCTTGAGGCTGGGCAAACCCTGCAAAAGACGCTGGATATGGCGACAGAGTTTCGCAAGACCGACAACATCACGCCGATCGTGATGATGGGATATTACAACCCGATCTATAATCGCGGCGTCGAGAAGTTTCTGGTCGATGCCAAGGCCGCGGGAATTGACGGCTTGATCGTCGTTGACCTGCCCCCCGAAGAAGATGAAGAGCTGTGCATCCCCGCGCAGAAGGCGGGGTTGAACTTTATCCGACTGGCGACACCGACAACCGATGACAAGCGCCTGCCGAAGGTGCTGCAGAACACCAGCGGCTTTGTCTACTATGTCTCGATCACCGGGATCACCGGGTCGGCTGCGGCCGAGGCGGGCGATGTGGCACCGGAAGTGGCGCGGATCAAGGCCAAGACCGATCTGCCGGTGATTGTGGGCTTCGGCATCCGCACGCCCGACGCCGCGCAAAGCATCGCCAGCGTCGCGGATGGCTGCGTGGTCGGCTCGGCCATTGTCGACGAGATTGCCGCAGGCAAGCCCGTGGCCGAGGTCCTGGCCTTTGTCAAAGGTCTGGCCGACGGGGCACATCGGACCTAAGATGCCCAAAGCTTCAAACACCGCGTCCCCCCCCCAAAAAAAAACGACCCGCATGTGAGTATTTGGATCAGAAAGAAACCAAGGGAAGCTTCTTTCTGACCCATCCACTCTGGGGGAGGCGCCCGGAACGGGCGGCGGGGGCAACGCCCCCACACTGCCCGAAGGGCTGATCCTGCGCGCCGCAGGCGCACCGATGGATCAGCCCGGTTTAGCCCCGATCACCCAAGCGTCACATCCAGGACCATCATCAGGATCAGACCGAAGATCAGGCCCGCCGTGGCGCGGTTCTGGTGGCCGTTGCGGTGGGTTTCGGGCAGGATCTCGTGGCTGATGATATAGAGCATGGCGCCGGCGGCGAAGGTCAGGCCCCATGGCAGAGCGACCTCGGAAATTGCGACGGTCGCGGCGCCGAGCAGGCCGCCGATCGGCTCAACCAGCCCGGTCAGCATGGCCACGAAGAAGGATTTCCAGCGGCCATAGCCCTGCCCGGCCAGAGCGGCCGCAACCGCCAGCCCTTCGGGGATGTCCTGAAGCGAGATCCCGGTCATGACCGACAGGCCGTTGGATTGATCACCGCCGCCGAAGGCCACGCCGATGGACAGGCCCTCAGGGAAGTTGTGGATGGTGATGGCCAGCACGAACAACCAGATCCGCGCCATGTGGACATTGGCGGCACCGCCTTCGGGGCCGGTCTGGAAATGCTCGTGCGGAACACGCGCGTTGAGGAAGGCGACAAAACCCGCGCCCAGGGCGATCCCTGCCCCGGCGATCAGCGCCGCGATGACCAGAGAGCCATAGATGGTTTCGGCCACGGCAATCCCAGGCAGGATCAGCGAGAAGTAGGAGGCCGAGAGCATCACCCCGGCGGCAAAGCCAAGCATGGTGTCGGTGGTGCGTTGGCTGGCCTGTTTGCCGATCAGCACTGGAATGGCGCCGACTGTGGTGGCCAGGGCCGCGATCATGCCACCGAGGAAGCCCATCATCACCGGGCTCATGTCGACAAAGCTCATGCGGCACCTGCCTTTGTTACGATGGGGGTATTCTGAAAACGGGTCATATCTACGGCCTCGGGTTGCGCCCGGAGTTGGGGCATTTGGATCTGTATAGGCCAGCATAGATGTTTTTGCAAATCATTCGCAATCTAAGAATGCGAAATCTTGCGAGGGGCGGCGTCGCGGGTGGGGTGGCGGCATTTACAGAAATTCATTGCGTCGATTTGCGTGCATTGGTAACAAAACCTAACCAATCTCCGCCAAAGGCCATATCATGCCCGTAATCACCTGTATTGATGATCTTAAACGCATCTATGAGCGCCGCGTGCCGCGGATGTTTTACGACTATGCGGAGAGTGGCAGCTGGACCGAGCAGACGTTTCGCGAGAACACCAGTGATTTCGACCAGATCCGGCTGCGCCAGCGGGTGGCGGTGGATATGTCGGGCCGGTCGACCAAGACGCAGATGATCGGCGAGGACGTCGCGATGCCGGTGGCCTTGGCACCGGTGGGGCTGACGGGGATGCAAAGCGCGGACGGCGAGATCAAGGCCGCGCGGGCAGCCGAGAAGTTTGGCGTGCCCTTCACCCTGTCGACCATGTCAATCTGTTCGATCGAGGATGTGGCCGAGAACACCGAACGTCCGTTCTGGTTTCAGCTCTATACGATGAAGGACGAGGATTACGTCAACCGACTGATCGAGCGGGCGCGGGCGGCGAAATGTTCGGCGCTGGTGATCACGCTGGACCTGCAAATCCTTGGGCAGCGACACAAGGACCTGAAGAACGGCCTGTCGGCCCCGCCCAAGCTGACGCCAAAAACCTTGGCCAATCTGGCGACCAAGTGGGGCTGGGGGCTGGAGATGCTGGGCACCAAGCGGCGCAGCTTTGGCAATATCGTCGGCCACGTGAAGGGGATCACCGATCCGTCAAGCTTGATGGCGTGGACCGGAGAGCAGTTTGACCCGACCCTGGACTGGGGCAAGATTGCCAAGATCAAGGAAAAATGGGGCGGCAAGGTGATCCTGAAGGGGATTCTGGACGCCGAGGATGCGAAGATGGCGCTGAAAGTGGGGGCGGACGCGATTGTGGTCAGCAACCATGGCGGGCGGCAATTGGATGGGGCGATCAGTTCGATCCGCGCCCTGCCCGCGATTCTGGACGCGGTGGGCGATCAGATCGAGGTGCATCTGGACAGCGGGATCCGGTCCGGTCAGGACATTCTGAAAGCGGTTGCGATGGGGGCCAAGGGCACATTCATCGGGCGGGCCTTTGTGTATGGTCTGGGCGCGATGGGGGAACGCGGTGTGACCACGGCGCTGGAGATTTTACACAAGGAAATGGACACCTCGATGGCGCTGTGCGGACGGCGGACGATTGACGAGCTGGGGCGTGATGTTCTGCTGATCCCGGAAGGGTTTGAAGGGCGCTGGCAGTAAGCGAGCGCGGGTGCGGGGCCTCGTCTGAGGCCTCCGGCGGGGATATTTTGGAAATGCGCATGCGCGCGGATCTGACGCCGTGGGGTTTTGACAATGGCGCGGGCGGGCGTCACTGTGGCCGAAACTTTCGAGGTGCGTGATGCTGGTTTTTGCCGATGCCAATCTGGTTCTGTTTGCGGTGCCCAAGACCGGGACCACCGCCTTGCATCTGGCGCTGCGGTCGAAGGCGGATATTGTTTTTTCCGGCAAAGCCGCGCTGAAACACATGACTGTGCGCAAATATGACCGGCATTTTGCCCCCTATCTGAAAGAGGCGCACGGGCTGGAGCCCGAGCGGGCGGCGGTGATCCGGCATCCGGTGGAGCAGTTGAAGAGCTGGTATCGGTATCGGTTGCGCCCCTCGGCGCGGGGCAAGCAGAGCGCGCTTGTGGGGATGAGCTTCGATGACTTCGTGGCGGCTGTGATTGCGGATCGCTCGCCGGAATTTGCCAAGGTCGGCAGCCAGTTGACCTTTGTCAGCTCGGGCAATGGGGCGCTGCGGGTGGAGCATCTGTTTGCCTATGAGCGACCCGTGGTGTTCCGGCAGTTCCTGGAGGCGCGGCTGGGGCGCGAGGTGGTGACCAAACCGAAAAATGTCTCGCCTCCGGCCGACGCGGTGTTGAGCCCGGCCATGGAGGCGCAGCTGCGCGCGGCGCGGGCTGGCGAGTTTGCGCTGTATGAACGGATCATCGCGGCGGGCGGGCATTTGCACAGCGCGCTGGAGGATGATGTGGCGAAGGTCGGGAAAACCGGCTGAAGGCCTTATTTTATGGCCGCAGACAGTTGAAAAAGCCGCTGATGGGCCTTTTCAAATGGGTGAGGGTCGTCTATACGCGCGACTTCACGCGGGTATACAGCCTTGGAGGATACCCGCCCTAACTTTGGAGAATTATTATGGCTGGAGCAATTCCTGATCTTCACGCCGAAGTCCGTACGGGGACAGGCAAGGGCGCCGCTCGTCAGGCTCGTCGGGACGGCATGGTACCTGGTATCGTTTTTGGCGGCGATGTCGATCCGCTGCCGATCAACATTCCGTTCAACGCGCTGCTGAAGCGTCTGAAAGCCGGTCGCTTCAAGTCGACCCTGTTCAACCTGAAGGTTGACGGCCAGGAAGATGTGCGCGTGATCTGCCGTGATGTGCAGCGCGATGTTGTCAAAGACCTGCCGACCCATCTGGACCTGATGCGCCTGCGCCGGACCACCAAGATTGACCTGTTCATTCACGTCAATTTTGACAACGAAGAAGCCTGCCCCGGTCTGAAAAAGGGCGGCGTTCTGACGATTATGCGCCCTGAGGTCGAGCTGAAAGTGACTGCGGGCGATATTCCCGATCACATCACCGTGGACCTGACCGGTCTGGAAGTTGGCGACGTTGTCACCATTTCCGACGTGACGCTGCCGGCCGGTGCCAAAGCGACCATCGACCGCGACTTCGTGATTGCCAACATCTCGGCGCCGTCGAGCCTGCGGGCTGCGGACGACGAAGAGGCGGAAGCCACTGAAGAAGAAGAAGCCAGCGAAGACTGAGCGATGTATTCCCTTACGGGACAGTGACTGGCGCGGCCCCTTGGGGTCGCGCTTTGTCGTTTCGGGGGGTGATTGTATCGGCGGGCGGGGCGGCTTAGTCTGCGCTCAGGCAAGGAAACGGGGGGCGGGATGCTGCTTTTTGTGGGGCTGGGCAATCCTGGCGGGAAATACGCGGGCAACCGGCACAACATCGGCTTTATGGCGCTGGACCGGATTGCGGCGGATCATGGCTTTGCGCCGTGGCGGGCCAAGTTTCAGGGGCAGGTCAGCGAGGGGAAGCTGGGGCGCGAACGCGTGGTTCTGCTGAAGCCCGAGACATTCATGAACCTCAGCGGGCAGGCCGTGGGCGAGGCGATGCGGTTTTACAAACTGGAGCCGGGCGACGTGACGGTGTTTCATGACGAGCTGGATCTGGCCCCCGGCAAGTGCCGGTTGAAACAGGGCGGCGGCCATGCGGGGCACAATGGGCTGCGCTCGATCCATCAGCATATTGGCGAGGCGTATGGCCGGGTGCGGCTGGGCATCGGGCATCCGGGGCACAAGGACCGGGTGGCGGGATATGTGCTGTCGGACTTTGCCAAGGCCGAGGAAGGCTGGCTGGACGATATGATGCGCGGGATCAGCGACGGGGCGGCGGCGCTGGCCGAGGGCGACGGGCCGCGGTTTCTGAATGCGGTGGCGCAGCGCGTGGCCCCGCCGCGCAATGCCGGGCCACGCCCCGGTGGGCCGAGCGGCGCCAAGGGCAAAGGCAGCGACAAAGCGGCTGCGGACGACACGGCGCAGGCGCGCCCTGCCCCTGCCGCGACAACGCCCCCTGCCCCGAAGGCGGATCAGACAGCGAAGACGCCCAACGCCACGCCCCTGCAACGCCTGATGGATAAATTTCGTTAAGCCTGCGCGCGGTGCCGCAAGACACGGCGGAACGCGGCAGCGTGGCCCCAAAGTTACAGCTTTGGCTTGAGGGCCGGAATTTGATCTGGGTCGTGTGGATTTGCGCGCAAGGCGGCTAGGGTAACGGTAGGCGCGCTGTGGCTGTTGCGATCCTGTTCGTGCCAAGCCGTGAAAAGCGCGCTACAGTAACAATGCCGACACGATTTATGCCCGCCCCTGCCGGAGAGCGAAATGGAAAAATACCCGTCAATAAACGTATTGGGCACCGCTCTTGAGAGTTGCTCGGCGCTGCCGCTGACGGGATTTTTCCGCGACGGGCATTGCAACAGCTGCGCGGAGGATCAGGGCAGCCACACGGTTTGCGTGATCATGACCGCCGAGTTTCTGGCCTATTCGAAATATGTCGGCAATGACCTGAGCACGGCGCATCCGCAGTTTCAGTTTCCCGGCCTGAAGCCCGGTGATCACTGGTGCCTGTGCGCGGGGCGGTTCTTGCAGGCACATGACGAGGGCTGTGCGCCGCTGGTCAATCTGGCGGCAACGCATCAGGCGGCGCTGGATATTGTGCCGCTGGAGATACTTGAGCTTTATGGCCACCAGCCTAGGAGCTAGCGCGGCAGGGTGTCGCTCATCAGGTCTTCGATGAAGAGGCTGAGAAGCTGCGGGCGGCCAGACACGCCCGCCTTGCGGTAGATGGCGTTTGACTGGGCCTTGACCGTGCCTTCGGAGGTATTGCGCAGGTCGGCAATGTCGTGCGTGCTGAGGCCCTTGATGGCGAACAGCGCCACGTCACGCTCGGCCGGGGTCAGGCCCCAATGGGTAAAGCGTTCTTCCAGCAGATCCATGAACGCACCCGAGGCGACGCGGAGTTTTTCCTCGACCTGCTGGGTGTGCTGAATGCTGCGCCGCAGGGCGACCCAGCCCATCACGATGCCCAAAGACAGGCCAAGCGCCGCGCCGATCTGTGCGTTCTGGCGGCCCTGCACCGGAATCAGCCGGGTGGTCACGCCGAATTCCTTGAGAAAAATTTCGGACACGAAGAACACGGTGCATGCGACCTGAACGGCCATGATCACGGCGATGATGAGCTTTTTGGAATTGGTCACGTGCAGCGTTCCCTGAGTGAAACCCTGAGGTAGGGCGTTCGGTAGGGGGCTGCAAGTCTGGGCGTCGGGTTTTTCGCGACGCGCGGGCTTTACGTCGGGTATTTGGGGAAGGCGGTGAACCGCCTTCCCATTGGCACGCATGGACTTAGCGGGGGGTGTCGGCAGTCAGCGGCGCGGTCGAGCAAAACACGGTGGCCGGGGTCGACGCGTCGGTCGCGGCTTCGGGGCCAGCGAAAGCTTCGGAGACGTAGGCCGGAACAACTGCGGTGTGACCGCAGCCCTGAGTGGCGGCGCGGGTGACTTGTGCTTGGGTGGTGTCGGCGTTGCTCCACTGATCGGGGCCACCTTGGGCGGCGGCAACAGATGCGGTGGCAACAAGGCAGGCGGCGGTCAGAGTAAGAAAGCGGTTCATTGTGGTTTCTCCTTGGTTCAGTCCGGTTTTTGATTGGACGGGGCCGCCATCGACCATTCGATGTGCCCCGTTTGGACACTGTGGAGAAAACACTCAAACCGCTGATATTCTATGCATAATCAGTTTAAAATCAGCCTCTTAAACCAATGTGAAATGGCCATAAACTTTGGTTTACGAGGTTTTCAGAGAATCCCGCCCCATGCGCAAAACACAAAAAAGCCCCCGGTTCTGACGAACCGGAGGCCTGTGGCCCGGATAGGCCAAAAGTTTATGTGGCGGGGCTTAGCCGCCGGTGTTGATCTCGACTCCGAGGTGTTTGGCGACGGTGAAAATGTCTTTGTCGCCGCGCCCGCACATGTTCATCACGATGATATGGTCGGCCGGCAGGGTCGGTGCGATCTTCATCACATGGGCCAGTGCGTGGCTGGGTTCGAGCGCGGGAATGATTCCCTCGAGTGCGCAGGACAGCTGGAACGCTTCCAGCGCTTCCTTGTCGGTGATGGCGACGTATTGCGCGCGGCCGATCTCGTGCAGCCAGCTGTGTTCGGGGCCGATGCCGGGGTAATCAAGGCCCGCCGAAATCGAAAACCCTTCGAGGATCTGGCCGTCGTCATCCTGCAACAGATAGGTGCGGTTGCCGTGCAGCACGCCGGGGCGACCGCCGGTGAGCGAGGCGCAATGCTCCATCTTCGCGTTCACGCCTTTGCCGCCGGCCTCGACCCCGATGATGTTCACGGAGGGGTCATCGAGGAAGGGGAAGAACAAGCCCATCGCGTTCGAGCCACCGCCGATGGCGGCGATCAGCGTGTCGGGAAGACGGCCTTCGCCTTCCTGCTCTTGCAGCTGTTCACGGACTTCCTTGCCGATGATCGACTGGAAATCGCGGACCATCGCCGGATAGGGGTGCGGGCCGGCCACGGTGCCGATGCAATAGAAGGTATCGTGCACGTTGGTCACCCAATCGCGCAGGGCATCGTTCATCGCGTCCTTCAGCGTGCCGCGGCCAGAGGTCACGGCGATCACTTCGGCGCCCAGAAGCCGCATGCGGAACACGTTGGGGGCCTGACGTTCAACATCATGCGCGCCCATGTAGACCACGCATTTCAGGCCGAACTTGGCGCAGACGGTGGCGGTGGCCACCCCGTGCTGCCCTGCCCCGGTTTCGGCGATGATCCGGGTCTTGCCCATGCGGCGGGCCAGAATGATCTGACCCAGCACGTTGTTGATCTTATGCGCGCCGGTGTGGTTCAGCTCGTCCCGCTTGAGATAGATCTTGGCGCCGCCCAGATGTTCGGTCAGGCGGTTGGCATAGTAGAGCGGGCTGGGGCGACCAACGTAATGGGTCCACAGATCGTTCATCTCGGCCCAGAAATCCTCGTCGGTCTTGGCCTTCTCGTATTCCTCTTCGAGCGAAAGGATCAGCGGCATCAGGGTTTCCGACACGAACCGCCCGCCGAAATCGCCGAAACGGCCCTTTTCGTCGGGTCCGGTCATGAAGCTGTTGAAAAGGTCATTGGCCATGGGTTGCCCCCCTTGGATCATGGTTGTCTTGGGTTCCCCCGTGCATATGGGGCCGGGCGGGTTTTTTCCAGCGATAATTGCGGGCGCCTAGCGCAGGGCGGCGGCGACAAAGGCGCGGATCAGGGTGGTGTCTTTGACGCCGGGCGCTGATTCGACGCCCGAGGAGACATCAACCTGACGCGCCCCGGTCATCTGGATCGCCAGGGCCACGTTTTCAGGCGTCAGCCCCCCGGCCAGCATCCACGGACGCGGCCAGTATTTGCGGTTCACCAGACGCCAGTCGAACGACAGGCCATTGCCGCCGGGCAGCACAGCGTCTTTTGGCGGTTTGGCGTCGATCAGCAGCTGATCGGCCACCGCGCCATAGGTGTCGATCTGCGCCAGATCGGCGGCATCGGCGATGCCCACGGCTTTCATCACCGGCAGGCCATAGCGGGCGCGGATCTGGGCGACGCGTTCGGGCGTCTCGTGGCCGTGCAGTTGCAACATATCAAGCGGGACGCGGGCGGTGATGGTGTCAAGCGTGGCGTCGTCGGCATTGACGACAAGCGCGACTTTCGCCAGCCCGACCGGCGCTTCGAGCGCCAGATCGCGAGCCAGATCGACCCCGACGTGACGCGGTGATTTGGCGAAGAACACGAATCCGGCATAGGCCGCGCCTGCTTCGGCGGCGGCCAGCACATGTTCGGGGCGGGTCAGCCCGCAGATCTTAACCTTGATATTGGCGGGCATGGCGGCCTCAGGAAGTTTCGTCCAGCAGGGCGAGGACTTCGTCCTTGGGACCGGCGCCGCGGCGTTTTTCGCGCCGCAACTGGCGTTCCAGCGTGTGAACTTCGCGGGCTTTGCGGCTGGCCTCGGCGCGGTGCTTGTATTCGCGCATCCATTCCCACAGGAACCCGATCAGCAGACCAGTCACGATGCCGCCAAAGATCACCACGAAAAGCGGCAGCGAAATCTGATGGTTCAGCCCCAGAAATTCGGCCAGGGTTGCGGGCAGCAGCGACAGCGTGACCACGCCGCGATTGGCAAGGGCCACGGACACCAAGGCAACGCCAAGGCAGGCGAGGAAGGCATAGCGAATATAGCGCATAGCGTTTACTTTCCGTTGAGACGGTCGCGCAGCAGTTTACCGGTCTTGAAGAAGGGAACGTGTTTTTCCTCGACCTCGACCGATTCGCCAGTGCGCGGGTTCCGCCCCACTCTGGCATCGCGCTTCTTGACGGAGAACGCGCCGAAACCGCGCAGTTCGACCCGGTCGCCGCGGGCCATGGCATCAGTGATCTCATCGAAGATGGTATTCACGATCTTTTCAACATCCCGCTGAAACAGATGCGGATTTTCGTCAGCGATTTTCTGAATCAGTTCCGATCTGATCATCGTCATTGTCCCCCGGTACAGACATATCATGCGGCGCGTGCCCTTGGGTGACTATAGGAAGAAAGATTAAATTCGGAAACAGGAACGATGCTCCAAAACCCGAAATCCCGCACGAATACGGCGAGAAGAACCGGATAATGTTAACTTTTTTCCGGCACTGCCCCTAGGTTGAGCGTTCTCGCGCGGTGCCGCAGTGCAGCGAAGGCATTGATTCGGCAGGTCGATTTGCGCCGGGCCGGGGCGCAGACACAAAAAGACCCCGCAACCCAGAGGATTGCGGGGTCTGATTTTTCAAACGCCAGGCGTCAGGACTTAGTCTTCGTCGCCTTTCAGCGCCGCACCAAGAATGTCGCCAAGCGAGGCGCCGGAAGCGGAGGAGCCATACTGCTCGACGGCTTCTTTTTCCTCGGCGATTTCGCGGGCTTTGATCGACAGACCCAGACGACGGGTTTTTGCGTCGACGTTGGTCACGCGCACATCAACCTTGTCACCAACCGAGAAACGCTCGGGGCGCTGGTCGGCACGGTCACGGGCCAGATCGGAACGACGGATGAACGACTTCATGCCTTCGTATTCGACCTCAACGCCGCCATCTTCGATGGCAGTGACGTTAACCGTGATGATCGAACCACGCTTCACGCCGCCAACGGCTTCGGCGAACTTGTCACCACCCAGAGCTTTGATCGAGAGCGAGATACGCTCTTTCTCGACGTCCACTTCGGAGACAACGGCCTGAACCACATCGCCTTTGCGGTAGTTCTGGATCGCTTCTTCGCCACGCTCGTCCCACGACAGGTCGGAGAGGTGAACCATGCCGTCGATTTCGCCGGGAAGACCGATGAACAGACCGAATTCGGTGATGTTCTTGACTTCGCCTTCGACCTCGGTGCCCTCGGGATGGGTTTCTGCGAACACTTCCCACGGGTTGCGCTGAGTCTGCTTGAGACCCAGGGAAACGCGACGCTTGGCGGCGTCGATTTCCAGAACCATGACCTCAACCTCTTGCGAGGTGGACACGATTTTGCCGGGGTGGACGTTTTTCTTGGTCCAGGACATCTCGGAGACGTGAACCAGACCTTCAACGCCGGGCTCGAGCTCAACAAATGCACCGTAGTCGGTGATGTTGGTGACGCGACCGGTGTGTACCGATTCCAGCGGGAATTTGGCAGCGACCAGATCCCACGGATCGTCTTGCAACTGCTTCATGCCCAGCGAAATGCGGTGGGTTTCTTTGTTGATCTTGATGACCTGAACTTTGACGGTCTCGCCGATCGACAGGATTTCCGACGGGTGGTTCACACGGCGCCATGCCATGTCGGTGACGTGCAGAAGCCCGTCAACGCCGCCCAGATCAACGAACGCACCGTATTCGGTGATGTTCTTGACCACGCCGTCAACCGCATCGCCTTCTTTCAGCTGACCGATAACTTCGGCACGCTGTTCGGCACGCGATTCTTCCAGAATGGCGCGACGCGACACAACGATGTTGCCACGACGACGGTCCATTTTCAGGATTTGGAACGGCTGCTTCAGACCCATCAGCGGGCCGGCGTCGCGCACGGGGCGCACGTCAACCTGGCTGCCGGGCAGGAACGCAACAGCGCCGCCCAGATCGACCGTGAAGCCACCTTTGACGCGACCGAAGATCGCGCCTTCGACGCGGGCTTCGTCGGCATAGGCTTTTTCGAGACGATCCCATGCTTCTTCGCGGCGGGCCATTTCGCGGGAAATGACGGCTTCGCCGCGGGAGTTCTCAACCTGACGCAGGAAGACTTCCACGACATCGCCGACAGCGATTTCGGGGGCTTCACCGGGGTTTGCGAATTCTTTCAGGTCAATGCGGCCTTCCATCTTGTAGCCGACATCGACGATGGCCTGGCCCGCTTCGATCGCGATAACCTTGCCTTTGACAACCGATCCCTCTTCGGGGGTGTCCATTTCGAAGCTTTCATTCAGGAGGGCTTCGAAATCCTCCATAGATACGTTCTGAGCCATGTGGTCTCTGATTTCCTTTATTACTGTTTTCTGGCCATGCGGTTGTCTCCGCCGGTCTTGAGGTTTGGTCCTTGGGCATCCGCAAAACAAAGAGGGCCGGTTGCCCCGACCCTGTCAGATATCTTTATTATACGGCCATGATGCCTTATCGACAGGGCGCTCTATACTGCTGTTAGACAGGATAATCAAGAACCATGACAGCCCGATGGTCTTGCGGCGGCGCGCCGGGACGATCAAAGTGGCGCGATGGATATCACGCTGATCAAAACCTTTCTGGAAGTCGCCGCCACCGGATCATTCGTGGCCGCGTCAGAGCGGCTGTATGTGACCCAATCCGCCGTCAGCCTGCGGGTGCAGCGGCTGGAGGACGGGCTGGGGCAGCAATTGTTCACGCGGTCCAAAGCCGGGGCAGAGTTGACCCCATCGGGACGTGAGTTCGAACATTATGCGCTGAGCATGGTGAAGCTGTGGGAAGAGGCGCGCCAGCAGATCGCCATTCCGGATGGATTCAGCCGGTCCCTGACGATCGGGGCGCAGTATTCGCTGTGGCCGCGGCTGGGGTTTCGCTGGCTGGACCGGATACAGGCGATGGTGCCCGATCTGAGCCTGCGCGCCGAGCTGGGCATGCCGGACCGGCTGACCCGGTTTCTGAGCGAAGGGGTGATCCAATGCGCGCTGACCTATTCGCCGCAGTTGCGACCGGGGTTTGACGTTCAGCAGATTTTGCAGGAAGAGCTGATTCTGGTGGCCAGTTGGCCCGAGCCGACGCTGGATCTGGATGGGCGGTATGTTTTCATTGATTGGGGGCCGGAATTTGTGCGCGCCCATGCGCTGAGCCTGCCCGAGCTGAAGAACAGCGGGCTGACGATGTCATTGGGGGCGCTGGGGGCGGACTATGTGATCAACCGCCGGGCGGCGGCGTACCTGCCCGCGCGCTATGTCCAGCGTCATCTTGATGCGGGCGAGTTGCACCTTGTGCCCGACGCGCCACGCTTTCCCTATCCGATTTGGGTGGTCTGGCGCGAGGATGTGGACCCGATCGTGCGCGCGGCGGCCAGCGCAAGCCTGGCGGCGATCACCGGCGAGCTGGGCAAGATCCAGTCTAACATCCTGTCAGATCTGGCAAATTTGAGCGGCGACGCCGAGACTTTGGTGCTGGGCGAGGCCGAAAACGGGCATTGACATGAGAGATGCTCGGCTCAAGCACGAATAAACGCAATTTCTCTTATGTGATCGCATCTTCTAAAACCTGTCTCAAGCAGTGATTGCTTCTGGCCCCCGACCGGGGATCAGCCACAACCACCTGAGAATAGGATAGAGCCATGAAAATGATCTCCAAACTCGCATCGGCCTCTGCATTGGCCCTGCTGATTGCATCGCCGGTTGTCGCACAGACCGCACTGACCGGACTGGACAACCTGAACGACCGTATCGACGACATCACCGAAGACGCACAGGACAAGCTGGACGACGCAAACGACGCCGAGCGTTTTGGCCCGTTGGGCGTGGTGCAGGGCTGGCGCGGATCGCTGGCATTCTCGGCATCGTCGAGCGATGGCGCGACGGATACCGGCGAAATCTCGATGGCGGGCCGCATGACCTATGGCACCGGCGCCTGGAACCACTTCGTTGGCGTTGCGCTGGAATATGGCCAAACCAGCGGCACCACCACCGACAAGGAGTTCTTCGGCACCTATGAAGCCAACCGGTATTTCACCGAGAAGTTTTATGCCTTCGGCCTGGCGCGGTACGAGTATGACGCGTTTTCGACCGACGAGCATGAAGCCTTCATCGGGTTCGGCCCCGGTGTGCGTGTGATCAACACCCCCACCACCACCTGGCGCGTTCAGGCTGGCCCCGGTGTACGTTATGTGAAAACCGCCGCGGGTGTGGACATGACCGAAGGCAGCGGCATCATCTCGTCGCGGTTCTATCACAAGTTCACCGACACGATTTCGCTGACCAACGACACCGATGTTCTGGGGTCCGACTATGGCACGATCGCGTCGAACGATCTGGGTGTGAACTTCAAGATGAGCGACGTGATGTCGACACGCTTCAGCTATCGCACCGACTACGACTCGGAAGCGGCAGACGAATTCGAAAACACTTTGGGTGTGGCTCTGGTTCTCGGCTTCTGATCCCCGCCCCCGATTATCCAATCAGTAAACTTGGGGCGGAGCGATCCGCCCCCTTTTTTATAGGCACATCTCGTTCGAGGAGGAACAAGAATGCATATTGTGACTGGGAATGAACCGATCCGGGCCGCCGGGTTTGTCGAGGTACTGACCGCGCCCGAGGGTGATCTGGACATCGGGTACCGGATTGCGGGCGGTGACAGCGGGCCGACGTTGTTGATCGTCGGCGCGGAAGAAACCGTTGATGTGGTGTTCGACTTTTTCGCCAGCCTGCCCGGCCTGCGGCGCCTGTGTGGGCAGCTGTATTTCGTGAAGCTGGACATGCTGGATCATCTGACCCGACCGGGGCAGGTTTTATTTCCGCAGGTTTCGCGGTTTGACGACAGCCTGTTTCTGCCGTTCTGCCCGGCCTCGACCACCCCCGAGCAGATCGCCCGGCAGGGGTGCTGGAGCGCGCTGAAGTTCTGCGTGCAGCAGCGGATGTTTACCGATGACGCGCCGATGGGGCGGTTGCACTAGGGCCTAGCTGAAGCGTTCCGGCCCGTTCCATTGGTCGTCGCTGTAGCGGTCGCCATGCGCCCAGCCGACCGGCAGAACGGTTTCGATACGGGCGATATCATCGGCAGTCAGCGTCAGGGTGGTGCCGCGCAGCAGTTCGTTGAAATGCGCCACCGAGCGGGTGCCGGGGATTGGCAGCACATGCGCCCCCTGATGCAGCACCCAGGCGATCGCCAAAGCGGCGGCGGGCACGCCCATATCTGCGGCCAGCGCCCGGAAGGGGGCGGTCAGCGCGATATTTGCGGCATAATTCGGCGCCATGAAGCGCGGATTGCCGGACAGAAACGGCAGCTCGGCCACGGTGGCGGCGCTGATCGGCATGTCGGTCAGCAACGAGCGGCCCACCGGCGAAAACGCCACCAGCGCCGTGCCCAGATCCGCACAGGCCTGCACCAGCCCCAGTTCGGGCGCGCGGGTGGACAGGGAATATTCCGATTGCACGGCGGCAATGGGATGCACAGCAGCGGCGCGGCGCAGCGAGCTGGGCGCGATTTCGGAATATCCGATGCTGCGGGTTTTGCCCTTGGCGACAAGGCGGGCCAGCGTTTCGGTCACCTCTTCGATCGGGCGCGCGGCCTCGCGGCGGTGAACATAGAACAGATCGACGCAGTCCACGCCCAGCCGTTTCAGACTGCTGTCCAGTTCGGATTCCAGATGCGCGGGGGAATTGTCGAAGGCGCGCTTACCCTCGTCGGTGCGGCTGATGCCCGCCTTGGTGCAGATCACGAAGTGATCGCGCGCCGCCTGCCCGCGTGCGGCCAGATAGCTGCCGATCGCCAGTTCGGATTTGCCCATGCCGTACACGTTCGACGTGTCGATCAGGGTCACACCAGTGTCCATCGCGCGGTCCAGAATGGCGTGCGACTGATCCTGATCGGTGGGGCCATAGAAGTCAGAGAACGACATGGCGCCGATCCCCAGCGCGGAAACCTTGGGGCCATTGGTGCCCAGCGTGCAAAGGGTCATGTGCGAAGCTCCATCCGGGGGGTGACTGCGGCAATGGCAGCCTGAATGGCGGCCTCGATGCTCAGATCCGACGTGTCGATGATGACCGCATCGGCGGCGGGTTTCAATGGCGCGGTGGCGCGTTCGCTGTCGCGGGCATCGCGCTCAATCACATCGGCCAGCACCTGCGCGCGGGTGGTGGTGTCATCTTTGGCCTGCAATTCAAGAAACCGCCGTTCGGCCCGAACCTGAGCGCTGGCGGTGACGAACAGCTTGGCCTCGGCATCGGGACAGATGACGGTGCCGATATCGCGCCCGTCCAGAACCGCGCCGCCTGCCCGGCGGGCAAAAGCGCGCTGAAATTCGATCAGCGCCGCGCGGACCTCGGGGATCACGGCCACTTTGCTGGCAGCCTGCGCCACCTCGGGCGTGCGCAGCTGATCGCTTTGCAGATCCGCCGCCGTCAAGGTTTGCGCGGCTTGAACTGGCTCGGTTCCCGTCAACATCCGCGCGCCCACCGCGCGATACAGCAGCCCGGTATCCAGATGCGCAAAGCCGAAATGCGCCGCCACAGCCTTGGAAATCGTGCCCTTGCCTGCCGCAGCCGGCCCGTCGATTGCGATCGTGAAAGGTGTCATGTTGTTCTCCATCGCGCCCATCCGGCACGCAAAAGCCCGGCGCAAACCGCAAGGATCGCCACGCCTGTCAGCACTGATTTCGCCACCGTGGCGCAGCTGGCCAGTGCGATCAACCCATCGGGCACCGCCCCGGTTTCATTCAGCATCCGTGCCACCAGTGTGTTTTCGACATAATCCGCGGCCATGCCCAGCATCACACTCGTGATCAGCGCAATCTGCAATGCCTTGGGCGTCACCAGCGCACGGACAGCCCCGGCCAGGGTTATCGCCAACAGGGCCGGGTACAACAGATCCAGCCAGTGTTGTGGCCCCAGATACAGCGCGCGCCCCTTGTCGCTGAGGGCAGCCAGAAACGCGCGCGCCTCGGCGCTGGAATAGCCGGTCGGGCGCAGATCAAATGGGCGCAATTCCCCGGTCTGGGCGGAAATCTCGGGCAAAGTCCACAGCACCATCACTGCGTAAACACCCAGCGTTGCGGCCACAGCGACCCAATAGGCGGCCCGGATCACGCTCCGACCCTTTCGATCTGCGCCCCCAGCCCGGCCATCAGCGGCTCAAAAATCGGGAAAGACGTGGCGATCGGGCTGCCGTCATCAACGCTGACCGGCGATTGTGTCGCCATGCCCAGCACCATGAAGGACATCGCGATCCGGTGGTCCAGATGGCTGGCGCAGGTCGCCCCGCCCGGCACATTGCCATGGCCAAGACCGTGGACAGTCCACCAATCCGGGCCGTCCTCGACCGTGACCCCGTTCAGGCGCAGCCCGGTCGCCATCGCGGCAATCCGGTCGCTTTCCTTTACCCGCAGCTCCTTGACGCCGCGCATCACGGTGGCACCGGTCGCAAAGGCCGCGACCACCGACAACACCGGATATTCATCGATCATGCTGGCGGCGCGCGCAGGCGGCACCTCGATGCCACGCAGCGCCGGGGAATAGCGCGCGCGCAGATCGGCAACAGGCTCGCCGCCCTCTTCGCGCAGGTTCTCATAGGTCAGATCGGCGCCCATCTCGCGCAGGGTTTCAAACAGTCCCGCGCGGGTGGGGTTCAGCCCGATATTAGGCACCAGCACATCCGAGCCCGGCACGATCAGCGCGGCACACACAGGAAAAGCCGCCGAAGACGGATCGCGCGGCACAACGATGGTCTGCGGTCGCAGCTCCGGCCGCCCGGTCAGGGAGATGACACGGCCCTCGTCGGTCACCTCGGTGGTGATCTCGGCGCCGAACCCGGCCAGCATCCGCTCGGTATGGTCGCGTGTGGCCTCTTTCTCGATCACCACCGTCTGCCCCGGCGCGTTCAGCCCCGCCAGCAATACCGCCGATTTTACCTGCGCGCTCGGCACCGGCACCACGTAGTGCACCGGCACCGGATCGGCCGCGCCCACGATGGTCATCGGCAAGCGCCCGCCCGCGCGCCCCACCGATTGCGTGCCAAACAGCGCCAGCGGATCTGTCACCCGTGCCATCGGACGGCTGTTCAGGCTGGCATCGCCGGTGAACGTCGCACTGATCGGACAGGTGGCCATCGCCCCCATGATCAGCCGCACACCTGTGCCCGAGTTGCCGCAATCGATCACATGGCCCGGCTCGGCAAAGCCACCCACGCCGACGCCGTGCACATGCCACATTCCGTCATCGTCGCGCGTCACCTCGGCGCCGAAGGCCCGCATCGCCTTGGCAGTGTCCAGCACATCCTCGCCTTCCAGCAGGCCGGTGATCCGCGTCTCGCCCACAGACAGCGCGCCCAGAATCAACGCGCGGTGGCTGATCGACTTGTCGCCCGGCACTTGCGCCGCACCCTGCAACGGGCCGCAGGCGCGGGATGTCATCGGAATCGGGGTGCCGTGGCCAGACATGGGGATCTCCTCAATAAAACCTCGCCGCGTGATAGCCCAAGCCATTGGCCCGGTCCATCACTGCTTCTTTCTGATCCAAATACTCACTGCGCCGGACTTACCGCCGCCGGAACGTCAGATAATGCGGCACCCGGTCCTCGCGCAGCGCCTTTTGCTCATAGCGGGTGGAAATCCAGTCGCCCCAGGGCTGGCGCCAATCCTGCGGCCCCTCGGCCAACCACTCGAACCCGGCTTTGGGTACTTCGACCAAAGTCTGGCGCACATAGTCGGGAATATCGGTGGCCACCCGGAAAATCGCACCGGGTTTCAGCACACGGGCCAGCGGTTCCAGATGCTCGGGCGTCACGAACCGGCGGCGGTGGTGGCGCTTTTTCGGCCAGGGATCAGGGTACAGCAGGAACGCGCGGCTGATGCTGGCTTCGGGCAGCACATCGAAGATGTGCCTTGCGTCGCCGGGATAGACGCGCACGTTGTCCACGCCCGCCTCGCGGATTTTGCCCAGCAGCATGGCCACGCCGTTCAGAAACGGCTCGCAGCCGATGATGCCGACAGTTGGATTTTGCGCGGCCTGGTGCACCATATGTTCGCCGCCGCCAAATCCAACCTCCAGCCAGACATCGCGGTCGCCGAACAGCGCGTTCAGGTCCAGCGGGGTGCGGTCGGGGTTGTCTTCCCAGCTGATCTTGCCGGGCGACAGCCCCTCAAGATCCTCATCCAGATAGCGAAGCTGGCTGTCGCGCAGGGTCTTGCCCTTGAAGCGGCCATAAAAATTGCGCCATGGGGCGCCCGTGGGGTGCGTGTCCTGTGTCATGGGCGTGGTCTCTACCTGCTGCGCCGGGCCGGATCAATGGGGGAGGCGCTGGTTGCGCGCAACGGCAGGGGTGCGGGGCGCGCCGAAACAGAACGGCCCGCCCGGATATAAATCGGGGCGGGCCAGAGGTGGAAAAGCCAAGGTTAGGGCGGCGTTCAGACGAGCGCCTTGATCGCCTCGGCCAGATCGGTGCGTTCCCAGCTGAAACCGCCATCCGCTTCGGGCGCGCGGCCAAAATGGCCGTAGGCCGCCGTGCGCGAATAAATCGGACGGTTCAGGCCCAGATGCGAGCGGATGCCGCGCGGGGTCAGGTCCATCAACCGCGGAATCGCGGCCTCGATCGCGGCGGGGTCAACCGCGCCGGTGCCATGGGTATCGGCATAGATCGATAGCGGGTGCGACACGCCGATGGCATAGCTGAGCTGAATGGTGCAGCGCTCTGCCAGACCGGCGGCGACCACGTTCTTCGCCAGATACCGCGCGGCATAAGCGGCCGAGCGGTCCACCTTGGTCGGATCTTTGCCCGAAAATGCGCCGCCACCATGCGGTGCGGCACCGCCATAGGTATCGACGATGATCTTGCGGCCGGTCAGGCCCGCGTCGCCATCCGGCCCACCGATCACGAATTTGCCGGTCGGGTTGACCCACCACTGCGTGTCGGGCGTGATCCAGCCCTCTGGCACGACCTCAAAAATGTAAGGCTCCACGATCTCGCGGATATGGGCGCTGGTCTGATCCTCATCGGCGTGCTGCGTCGACAGCACGATCGAGGTGATGCCAACAGGCTTGCCGTTTTCATAGCGCACCGAAAGCTGCGATTTGGCGTCGGGCCGCAGGGTCGGCTCTTCGCCGGATTTGCGCGCTTCGGCCAGGCGGCGCAGGATCGCATGGGCATACAGGATCGGCGCGGGCATCAGCGCGTCGGTTTCATTGGTGGCATAGCCGAACATGATGCCCTGATCGCCGGCCCCTTCGTCCTTGTCCGCCGAGGCATCGACGCCCTGTGCGATATGGGCAGATTGTTCGTGCAGCAGGTTGGTGATTTCGACGGTTTCGTGGTGAAACTTGTCCTGCTCGTAGCCGATATCCTTGATACAGGCGCGGGTGATCTCGTCGACCTTGCCCATATATTCGGCCAGCTTGGACTGATCCGACAGCCCCACCTCGCCACCGATCACAACGCGATCTGTGGTTGCAAATGTTTCGCAGGCAACGCGGGCTTCGGGTTCTTCGGCCAGGAACGCATCAAGCACCGCGTCCGAGATCCGGTCACAGACCTTGTCCGGGTGGCCTTCCGAGACGGACTCGGAGGTAAAAATATAGTTCTGTCGGGACATGAAAAGTGCTCCAGTGGGTTCTGCCCGCCACGTCAGGAAGCCGTTGTGGCAGGGGGTAAGATGTGGTTACGCGGCTAAGTTCGCGGGGTCAATCGGGTTTTCGGGCGCGGATCGCGGCATTTTGGACGAAGGCAAACAACAGCAGCGCAAGGCTGAGCAGTGCAGCCGGGCTATCACCAGTGTCTGCATAAATGGTTACTGCACCGGGCGCAGGCAAGGGGGCGTCGATCCAGCCCGCCCGCCCCAGTGGCAGGCTGGCGGTGACGCGCCCACGCGCGTCGATCATCGCCGACACGCCAGTATTGGCGACCCGCACCATCGGCAGGCCCTGTTCGACCGCGCGCAGCCGTGCCTGTGCCAGATGCTGATATGGCCCGGAAAACTGCCCAAACCACGCGTCATTGGTGATTTGCAGCAAAAACGCCGGTCGCTTGGGCGCGGCCGAGACATCTTGCGCGAACACCGCTTCGTAGCAGATCAGCGGCAGGGCAAGGCCCAGATCGCCCAGATCAAACAGCCGCGCACCGGGGCCTGCGGAATATCCCTGCCCCTCGGCGGCGGCCAGACCGTGCACGCCGAACCGCGCGGCCAGATCGCCCAGCGGCATGTATTCGCCAAACGGCACCAGGTGGTGCTTGTCATAAAGCCCGCTGACCTGCCCGTCTTTGCCTAAAACAATGGCAGAATTATACAGGCGCGGTCCGTCCTCGCGCTGAATGCCCAGCACCATGGGTACACCCGCAGCAGCCTCGGCGATCACGGCAAGCGTGGTGTCGGCGTATTCCAGCAAGACCGGCACCGCAGTTTCGGGCCAGACAATCAGGTCAGGCCGCGCCGCGCCTGCGGCGGTATACTCAATCTGACGGCGAAAGATCGTCGGGATAACCTCAGGGTCCCATTTTTGGCTTTGCTTCGCGTTGGGCTGTACCAGTCGCACCACCGGCACTCCGCGCGGTGCAGGGCCAGTGGCCGCGCGCCACGCGCCCGCGCCAAACATCGCGGCCAGCACCACCAGCGACACCAGCGCCACACGCGGGCGCGGGCCAAACAGCCGCCAAATCGTGACCGCTGCCGCCAGCGCGATCAGCGTCAGCCCCAAAGGCCCAAGCACCGCCCCCCATTGCAGCATCGCCGAGGGCACCCAGATGTGACCGATCAAAGCCCACGGAAAGCCGGTGAACACATAGGAGCGCGCCAGTTCCGCCAGCGCCAGCGCGCCGACCCAGGCCGCCGCCTGCCGGCCAGCGCGCCCGCCGATCCCGCGCGCCAGGGCAAAGCCCGCGCCCCAGAACAGCGCCAGCCCCGTCGCCAGAAACAGCAGGGCAAACGGCGCCATCCAGCCAAAGCGCACGGCATCAACCATGAACGGCTCGACGATCCACACCAGCGCCAGCGCGAAATATCCCGTGCCCCCGGCCCAGCCGATCAATGCAGCGCGGCGCGGAGTGTCAGCCGTGTGAAACAGGCCAAACAGCCCGGCCAGCCCGATCAGCGCCACCGGCCACAGATCGAACGGCGCCTGCCCCAGCGCCGCCACGGCGCCAAACATCACCGCCAGCAGCAACCGCAACCGCAAGGCGCGCCGGGCCGCCCAGCGTTCAAGCCGGGGGGCCAATGACAACAGCGGAGACGGGTCAGGCGGCCGTGGCATCTTTGGTATCGCTGCCCGCATCTGTCAGACGCACGCGCAATCGCTTGATCCGGCGAGGATCGGCATCGACCACCTCGAATTCAAGCCCGGCGGGGTGTTGTACCACCTCGCCACGCACTGGCACCCGGCCAGACAGCATGAAGACCAGACCGCCCAGCGTGTCGATCTCTTCGCCGTCCACCGCATCGGTTTCGGTCAGCGAGCGGTTGATCTCGGCTTCGAACTCGTCCAGCGGGGTCTTGGCCAGCGCCAGATACTGGCCCGGCTTTTCGACCACCCAGTATTGATCCTCGTCGGTGTCGTGCTCATCCTCGATCTCGCCCACGACCTGTTCGATCAGATCCTCGATCGTAACCAAGCCGTCAACGCCGCCGTATTCGTCGATCACCAGCGCCATGTGCCGACGCTCGGCCTGCATCTTTTGCAGCAGCACGCCGATCGACATCGAGGGCGGCACAAACAACAACGGGCGCAGCATCTGTTTCAGCGAAAACCGTGGGCCGCTGGTGCCGGTGAACCCGTGCTTCAGCGCGAAATCCTTGAGGTGGACCATGCCCATCGGCGTATCCAGTGTGCCCTTGTACACTGGCAGGCGGCTGAGCCCGGTGTCGCGGAACACCTCGACCAGCTCATCCTTGGTCATGGTGATCGGGACCGAGATGATATCGGCCTTGGGCACCGCCACATCCTCGACCCGGACACGGCCCAGCGACTGGATATCCAATGCATGGCCCAGCCCCTGCTGAGAGGTGCTGGTCAGATCCTCTGAAACGGGACTGCCTGTGTCTGAAGGGCTGAGCGCCCCGATGATACGCCGGAAAAACCCGGCCGGAGCAGTGCTGTTACTGTCGTCCTCAGCCGGCGCGCTTTGCGCTGCCATAGAAGACCCGTCGGTGCTGTCGCCCATCTTACCTTTCCAGAATGCGCGGGGAAAACCCGCTCAATGATCCATATATGGGTCAGGATGACCCATTTTGCCAAGTATCTGCGCCTCAATCTTCTCCATCAGCGTGGCATCCTTGTCACGGACGTGGTCATACCCCAGAAGATGCAAGGTTGCGTGAACAATCAGATGCGTCACATGCTGCGCCATCGGTTTGCCCGCCTCGTCGGCTTCGCGCGCGCAGGTTTCAAAGGCGATGGCGATATCGCCCAGCTCGTCCGGCGGCCCGTCGGCGGGCGGGTTTTCGGGCAGACCGGGCGTACCGCCATCGGCTTCGGCGGCGCGATCTTCGGACGGCCAGCTGAGCACGTTTGTCGGGCTGGGTTTGCCGCGAAAATCCGCGTTCAGCGTGGCGATGCGGGCATCGTCGCAGCCCATAAGGCTGATTTCGAACCGCGCGGCATCAAGCCCCAGATGGGTCAGCGCCGCGCTGGCCGCGGCCTCGGCCAGCGGTTCGAGGGCCGCGTCCTGCCAGCGGTCGTCTTCCAAAATTGTGTCGGTCAGCATCGGGCGGGTTCCGAAAGTGGGGGCCAGCCCCCACCCCCCCGGAGTATTTCACTCAGAAAGAAACAGGATCAGGCGTCGCCCGCCTCATAGGCTTCGATGATGGCGGCCACAAGGGGGTGACGGACCACATCCTTGGACGTGAAGTAGTTGAAGCTGATCTTTGGGATATGTTTGAGCAGGCGTTCGGCATCATGCAACCCCGAGGACACCCCGCGCGGAAGGTCGATCTGCGACCGGTCGCCGGTAATGACCATGCGGCTGCCTTCGCCAAGGCGGGTCAGGAACATTTTCATCTGCATGGAAGTGGCGTTCTGCGCCTCGTCGAGCACGACAAAGGCGTTGGACAGGGTACGCCCGCGCATGAAGGCCAGCGGTGCGATCTCGATCCGCTTTTCCTCGATCAATTTGGCGGTCTGCTTGCCGGGCAGGAAATCATCCAGCGCGTCATACAGCGGCTGCATGAAGGGATCGACCTTGTCCTTCATGTCGCCGGGCAGAAAGCCCAAGCGCTCGCCCGCCTCGACCGCGGGGCGGCTGAGGATGATGCGGTCCACCGCGCCGGTCAGGAACATCGAGACGCCCACGGCCACGGCCAGATAGGTTTTACCGGTGCCCGCCGGGCCGATGCCGAAAGCCATTTCGTGCTGGAACAGGTTCTGCACATAGGCTTTCTGTGCCTCGGTGCGGGGTTCGACCAGTTTCTTGCGGGTTTTGATTTCGACCTGTCCGGCGCGGAACATTTCCAGCTGATCGCCCGCCAGAATGCCGGTGCCTTTCTCGGAGGCGCCCATGCGCAGCTCGCGGTCGATATCGCCGGTTTCGACTTCGCGCCCGGCCTCAAGCCGGTCATAGAGCGCGGTCAGAACGGTCTCGGCCTCTTTGACTGCGGTTTCTTCGCCATGGATCGACAGGTGGTTCCCGCGCCTGAGGATCTGCACCGAAAGCTTTTGTTCGATCGCGGCCAGGTTGCGGTCATATTCCCCGCAAAGGTCGATAAGCAATCGATTATCCGGAAACTCCAGCAGGGCCTGACTGGCCGTGGCGGGATCGGTGGGCGGGGGAAGAACACTGCTGGCCAATCAAGTCTCCTTGGTCAAAGTTTCATAGTGATGGTGGCAAGGAATAAAGAGTCGCGCAAGATGTAGGGTTGAAATGTCACAAATCCAGCACAAAAAAGCCGCAGGCGCGGGGCCTGCGGCTTGGAGAACGGGCATTTGCCCGGCAATCAGAGCGTATCTGCGATCCGTGAGCCGCTTTTGAACGGCCCGGTCGCCACGCCCGGAGGGGCCACGCCGGAACAGACCGGCTTGCCGTAGGGGTCAAGCCGCTGCGACAGGTACCCCTCGACGCCATCATCAATGATCCAGTGGTCACAGCCGTTCGGATCGACCCAGATCCCGGCCTTCAGCTGGCTCAGGTGTTTGGCGTCGGTGCCGCGGTCGCGGGTCTTGTCGTCGCCGACGGTGCCGTGACCGCCGTATTCACACCCCGCAAGCGCGCCAATCATGGCGAGGGCGGAAATGGTTTTTCCCAATGTCATATCGTTTCTCCCTCAGGCAATCAGCGGATACAGATGATTTCGACGCGGCGGTTCTGCTGCATACCCGCAGCGGTTCCGTTCGACGCCTTGGGCACACGCTCGCCATACCCGCGCACGTCGACCACTTTGGCCCCGACACCGGCGGCGACACCGGCCACCGAATTGGCGCGGTTGTAGGACAGGCGCATGTTATAGGCATCAGAGGCGCGGCTGTCGGTATGACCGGCAATGATATAGGCGCGCGCCTGCGACTGCTGGAAGAATTGCTGAAGCCGCTGACGGCCCGACGCGTTGATGCGATAGCTGTCGGTGGCAAAAAGCTGATCCGTGTTCATCACACCGCAGACATCGCCACGGTGGCAGACCGGAATGCCCTGACGGTTGGTATGAGGCGACATATAGCCCTCTGCCCCGTCATCCATGACCCAATGCTCACATCCATCCGGGTCAATCCAGATGGTTGGAACATAACGTTCCCCGATTACTGTGCTCTGTCCGGCTTGCTGAGCAAGGGCCGACTGTGTCGACCCTGCAATGCTCAGCGCCGAAACCAATGCGCACACGAAAGCAGTACGAAATGTTTTGGAAATCATTTTCGCCACGGCCCTATCCTTTGCGTTGTTTCCCCAATGGGGCCAAATTCTCTGGCAGAAGAATGGCCTGGCCCCGGCACGAATTAATGTCAGGACTTTAGCAGTTTTAGACGCTATGTGAAGGAAATTTCACCACATATTGCGGTTCAATAGGAAACAATGCCCAAGAATCGCCACAATTCATCCAGCGCCGCATGCAAATCGTTGCCCTCGTGTAATTTTCACCCGACACCCGCGCCGCAACGCCGGTCGGATCAGAGCATCTGACCGGCCAGTGAATTTGTCCCGCTCGAGACGATCCTGACCCGCGCCAACTCGCCGACACGGGCCGGGGAATCGTCCACATGCACCGCATGCAGGTATTCCGATTTGCCCATCATCTGACCGTCAAAGCGACCCGGCTTTTCAAACAGAACCGACACCTCGCGCCCGACCATACTGTCCTGAACCGCGCGCTGTTGCTGAGCGATCAGGGCCTGAAGCCGTTTCAGCCGGTCCGTGGCGACGTCATCCGCCACCTGAGGCCGCTCGGCGGCAGGCGTGCCGGGGCGGGTGGAATATTTGAAGCTATAGGCCTGCCCGTAGTTGACGGCGCGGATCAAATCCATCGTCGCCTCGAAATCGGCGTCGGTCTCTTCGGGGAAACCAACGATGAAATCCCCCGAGAGCAAAATGTCGGGCCGCGCGGCGCGAATACGCTCGATCAGCTTTAGATAGCTCTCGGCGGTGTGGCTGCGGTTCATCCGCTTCAAAATCCGGTCGCTGCCCGACTGCACCGGCAGATGCAGATAGGGCATCAGCTTGGGGCATGTGCCATGCGCCTCGATCAGATCATCGCCCATGTCATTGGGATGGCTGGTGGTGAAGCGGATCCGCTCCAGCCCGTCAACGTCATTGAGCGCCCAGATCAGCTGCGCCAGCGACCAGCTGCCGCCGCCCTCGCCTGCCCCGTGATACGCATTCACGTTCTGCCCCAGCAGGGTGATCTCGCGTACGCCACGCTCGACCAGATCGCGCGCTTCGGTCAGGATGCGGTCGGCCGGGCGGCTGACCTCGGCCCCGCGGGTATAGGGCACAACACAGAAGGCGCAGAATTTGTCGCAGCCCTCCTGCACCGTCAGAAACGCGGCAGGCGCGCGCCGGGCCTTGGGCCGGGCTTTCAGCGCCTCGAATTTGTCTTCCTCGGGGAAATCGGTATCCAGCGCCTTTTCCCCGACACGGGTGCGCGCCTCCATTGCGGGCAGCCGGTGATAGCTTTGCGGCCCGACCACCAGATCAACCAAAGGCTGCCTGCGCATGATCTCGGCGCCCTCGGCCTGTGCCACACAGCCCGCAACGCCGATCTTCAGATCCGGTTTTTCATCCTTGAGCGCGCGTAGCCGTCCCAGTTCGGAATACACTTTCTCAGCCGCCTTTTCGCGGATGTGACATGTGTTCAGCAAAATCATGTCTGCCGCTTCGGGACTGTCCGTTGTGACATACCCCGACCCGCCCAACGCCTCGGCCATGCGCTCGCTGTCATAGACGTTCATCTGACATCCATAAGTCTTGATATAGAGTTTTTTGACGTCGCTCATCGGGTCAGTCCTGTCCGCGGTTTCAGGGTGCTTGCCTATACCAGAACCGGGGCACCTTGCAATGCGCAGCGATTTCGCGGAATTTGGCGGCAAATCGAAAGGCATTGACCGGGCATGCACTATAACGACCTGACGGATTTTCTTGCAAAAGGCCGCGCGGCACTGGCCAAAGG
Source organism: Thalassovita taeanensis (assembly GCF_900110775.1). GTDB lineage: Bacteria > Pseudomonadota > Alphaproteobacteria > Rhodobacterales > Rhodobacteraceae > Litorimicrobium > Litorimicrobium taeanense. Next base: position 138,921 of record NZ_FOEP01000009.1, read on the forward strand.
GCCCGTCGCAATGGTGTTTTGCGAAGATGACGTCGAGATCGACACCACGCTGCGCCACCATTTGAATATCGGGTTCACGCAGGTTCTGGCGTTCATGCCCGACGCCTTTGTTCTGGCCGAGGATGTGGCCACGACCGTGCACCGGATCAGCTATGACACGCTCAGCCCCGCTGCGGTCGAGACGGCGGTAAACCAACTGACCGAAGCTGCGCCGGACATTTGGATGTATTACTGCTATAACGCGGAATACCTGTTTTTCCCATTTTGCGAGACCCGGACCGTGGGGGAAATGCTGGCGTTTCATGCCGAGGAACGCCGCAATGCGATGCTCAGCTATGTGATTGATCTCTATGCCGCGGATCTGTGGAAGTTCCCCAACGCGGTGTCGCTGGACGGGGCCTATCTGGACCGCTCAGGCTATTACGCGCTGGCGCGCAATGATGTGGAAAATCATAACCACCCCAAGGAACGGCAACTGGATTTCTTCGGCGGGCTGCGCTGGCGGTACGAAGAGCATATCCCCCCAAAACGCCGCAAAATCGACCGGATTTCCCTGTTCAAATCGAAGCTGGGGCTGAAGCTGCGCGAAGATCACACCTTCAGTGATGAAGAATACAATACCTACGCCTGCCCGTGGCACCACAACCTGACCTCGGCCATCTGTTCGTTCCGCACCGCGAAGGCGCTGAAGCGCAATCCCGGCTCGACCTTCGACATCGAGACATTCCGCTGGCACAACTCGACCCCGTTCGAGTGGCACTCGCGACAATTGCTGGACCTGGGGCTGATGGAGCCGGGACAGTGGTTCTGAAGCGCACAAGTCAGCGGCGGCAGTTGACCTGAGCCCCAAGCTTCCCCCAGCTCTGCGCGGAGTCCTTAGGGTTAAATCTTTGTCGTTAGGCCGCCATCTTGTCCATCGCCTTTCTCTGCAAAAATTCCATTGGCGTCAGGTTGCCTAAGGCTGAATGGGGTCTGCGCCAGTTGTAGTCCTCCTGCCATTCTTCGAGCGTTTTGCGAGCCTCGGCCAATGTGCCGAACAGCGTTTCATTGAGGCATTCATCACGTAGCTTGCCGTTGAAGCTTTCGATGAAGCCGTTTTGTTGAGGTTTTCCGGGTGCAATGTAATGCCAATCGATGCCTGTATCTTGAACCCATTT